>NZ_JACHMH010000001.1:1465000-2930000 GCF_014204915.1 Crossiella cryophila | reverse complement strand
CCAGCGCGGTGCGGTCACCGGGCACGCCCTCGGCGCGGTGCAGCGAGACCACGCAGTCGGCGGCGTCGAGCAGGGTGTCGCCGTGGCTCTCCTCGACCAGGATGATCCGCGGGTCGGCCGCGGTGGCCAGGCGGAGGCGCTCGGCGGCTTCCGGATGTTGTTGCGCGCCGTTGACCAGCAGCAACAGGTGCACGTCATGCCGGTCGGGGAAGGCGGCCAGGAAGGCGGCGACCAGGCCGAGCGCGTTGCCCTGGCGTTCGGCGGAGTGGTCGACGGTGGCGGCGAACACCACGCCGTCGGCCAGGCCGACCCGGTCCCTGGCGATGGCGCGGCTGTCCGCGTCCACCGCGCCGCGGTCCACCACCGGCAGCGGCATGGTGCGCACCGGCGGCCAGCCGGTGCGTTGCAGTGCGTTGCGGCTGCTGTCGGAGGCGACCCACAGCTCACTGGCCGGGCCGGGGCGCGCGCCGGGTTCGGGCAGCACGTTGATCACGTACCGGTCGGCGGGCGGGGTGGGCGCGCCGGCGCAGCGCAGCACCACCGGGTAGCTCGGTTCGTCGGCCGAGGGCAGGCCGGAAGCCCGCACCGCGGCCCGCAGCAGCTCGGCCTCCGGTCCGAAACCGACCACGCTCACGCCGAGCTGGTCGATCAGGATCGGGCCGCGCCCGGCGTCGGCGCGCGGCACCGCGCCGGGGTGCAGGCGGCCGGTGGCCACCCCGGCCCCGGCACACCACTCGCGGAAGCCGGCGGCGTCGCCGTCGAAGGGGTCCGGGTAGCGCTCGCGGAGCGCGGTGTCCTCCCGCCACAGGGCCGCTGCCCAGCGGGAACCACCGGCGGCGGCCTGGATCGGGTCGCCGGGCGCGCAGGCCCAGCGCAGGAACTCGGCCGCGGTGACGCCGAAGGCAGGCGGCGGCGCGGCGTCGGCGCCCTGGGCGCTCTGCCAGTCCCGGCGCAGCTGCGCGGGCAGCGGGATGCCGTCGCCGACGGTGCCGAAGCGGTAGGCCACCGGGTGCGCGGTGTGTCCGGCCCGGACCAGGTCGTTGCGGTAGCCGGCGCAGAGTTCGGCCAGCGGCGGGTGCTCGGAGAGCAGGATCCGCGGGCGGTCGGCGAGTTCGGCGGAGAGCAGCCACGGGCGCTGCGGGTCGAACCCGGCGAAGTGCACGGTGCGCAGCGGGGTCTGGTCGACCAGCAGGGTGCCCGCCTCGTCGCGGCGGACCGCGCGCTGGCCGGCGTTCCAGGCGGACACGCCGATGCCGGGGTCGCGCAGCACGTGGTGGTCGACCAGGGCGGGCGCGCCGTCGAGGAAGGCGCCCGCGGCGTCGGGGGCCTCGCGGACCTGTTCGGCCCAGGTGTCCAGGAACTCCTCCGCGCCGGGGGTGACCGCGAGGAAGCCGGGGTCGAAGGTGCCGGCGGCGAGCAGTTCGGCCGGGCCGGGGCGGCGGCCGTCGCGGGGCAGCGGGCGCAGCACGCGCGGGACCAGCACCACCGGCACCCTGGCGGCGGCGGTGAGCACCTGCTCGGCGACCGAGTCGAGCACGACCACGCTCGGGTCCAGGTAGAGCACCGGGCCGCCCTCGCCGATGAGGTGGGCGAGCAGCCGGGGCTGCAGCACCGCGCACAGCTCGCGCGCGGTGCACGCGGTGGCCAGGCGGTGCAGTTCCTCGGTGGACACACCGATGTCGGCCGGGGTCAGCACCCCTGGCCCGGCGGCGTCCGGATCGGCGTCCACCACCAGCGCGATGAACTGGCCGTCCTGGTGGTTGCCGAGGAAGGAGGTGGTGAGCACGCGGACCGCGGGCAGCTGGGCCCTGGTGGCCACCGTGCAGGCGCGCAGCACCACCGGGGGCGCGGCCGCGGGCTCGGGCGTGACCGCCGGTTGCGGCGGGTCGGGCAGCTCGACACGCGGCACGGCCAACGGCTGGGCGGTGACGAAGGTTTCGGTCACATCGGCCAACCTAGCCGCCGCCGGGTCGTTCCCCGAGTCCGCGGAAACATCCTGTTGATCACTCAACGGGCGGCCCCAAGATCGTTGACGGCGAGCCCCGGCAGGAGTAGCGGGGCTCGGCGGACCGGGTTGACCTGCTCGAAAGCCGCGGCGATGGCGAGCACTCCGGCGTCCTGCCAGCGGCTCGCGAAGATGGACAGGCCGACCGGGAGGGGCCCGGCGAATCCTGCCGGAACTGACACGTTCGGGTAACCCGCGACCGCGGCCGGGGTGGAGGAGCTGAGCCGGTAGTCATCGCCCGCCGGGTAGTCGGTGCGCCAGGCCGGGGCGTTGCTGGGTGAGATGAGCGCGTCGAGTTGTTGGGCGGCAAGGGTTTCGTCGATGGCGGCGCGGGCCAGCCGGGTGATCCGGGCACGCTGGGCCAGGTAGCCGGGGTCGGTGCGGGCCGGTGCGGTCAGGGCTTTCTCGAGCAGTTCCTGGCCGAACCGGGCTAACTCGATCGGGTCCGCGCGGTTGAACTCGACCAGGTCGGCGAGGGTGCGCGGGCCGCAGGGGAACGGCGGGCAGGCGGCCAGGTAGCGCTCCAGGTCGTGCCGGAATTCGGTGAGCAGGCAGGGGAACTCGCCGTCGGTGATCTCCCGCTGGTGCGGCAGGCCGACCTCGAGCACGGTGGCGCCCGCTCCGCGCAGTGCCTCGACCGCCGCTGAGATCACCTGGTCAGCGGCCGGGTCGACACCGGCCTGCCGCCACAGGCCGAGGCGGAGTCCGGCCAGTGCGACGGGGGCGGCGTGCCAGGGTGGGATGGCGTGGGTGGCCGGGTCGGCGGGGTCGCGGCCGCGCAGCACGGCCAGGGTGAGCGCGACGTCGATCACATGCCGGGCCAGCGGGCCCGCGGTGTCCTGTTCGGCCGAGATGGGGATCACACCGGTGCGGCTGATCAGGCCGAGGGTGGGTTTGAGGCCGACCACGCCGGTGGCGCCGGCCGGGCAGACGATCGAGCCGTCGGTCTCGGTGCCGATGGCGACCTGGGCCAGCGAGGCGGCGACCGCGACCGCGGAGCCGGAGGAGGAACCGGCCGGGTTGTGGTCCAGCACATGGGGGTTCGCGGTCTGCCCGCCCAGCGCGGACCAGCCGGAGGTGGAGCCGGTGGAGCGGAAGTTGGCCCACTCGGACAGGTTGGTCTTGCCCAGGATGATCGCGCCGGCGGCCTTGAGCGCGCGGACCAGCACGGCGTCGGCCGGCTGGTGGTGACGCAGTGCGCGGGAGCCCGCGGTGGTGGTGCCCGCGCCGATGTTGTCCTTGAGCAGCACCGGGATGCCGTCCAGCGGACCAATCCGGTGGCCGGTGCGATGGCGTTCGTCGCTGGCGCGGGCCGCGGTCAGGGCGGCGGGTTCGGTGCGGATGACCGAGCGCAGCCGCGGGTCAAGGGTGTGGATCCGGTGCAGGTAGGCGGTGGTCAGCTCGGTCGGGGTGAACTCCCCCGTGGCCATCCGGGACTGCAGCCTGGGGATGGTGGCCGCGTCCAGCTCACCCGCGAGGGTGGTGACCATCCGGAGGCGGCGCATGCCTCCACCTCATCCTCCGGATGGTCCAGCGGTCAAGGGGTCTACAGCATGGGGAGGTAAGTGCGCAGCTCATACGGGGTGACCTGGCGGCGGTAGGCGTCCCACTCCGCGCGCTTGTTGCGCAGGAAGTAGTCGAAGACGCCCTCGCCCAGGGTTTCCGCGAGCAGTTCGGAGTTCTCCATGGCGGTCAGTGCCTCGGTGAGGTTCTGCGGCAGGCTGTCGTAGCCCGCCGCGCGGCGCTCGGTCTCGGTGAGCGACCACACGTCGTCCTCGGTGGGCGGTGCGAGTTCGTAGCCCTCGCGCACGCCCTTGAGCCCGGCGGCCAGTACCACCGCGTAGGCCAGGTACGGGTTGCAGGCCGAGTCGATGCTGCGGATCTCCACCCGTCGCGAGGACGCCTTGCCAGGGGAGTACATCGGCACCCGGACCAGCGCGGACCGGTTGGCGTGGCCCCAGCAGACCGCGGTCGGGGCCTCGCCGCCGACGATGAGCCGCTTGTAGGAGTTGACCCACTGGTTGGTGACCGCGCTGATCTCGCGGGCGTGCTTGAGCAGCCCGGCCACGAACGCCTTGCCGGTGCCGGACAGCTCGTAGGGGTCCTCGCTGTCGTAGAAGGCGTTGCGGTCGCCCTCGAACAGGCTGACGTGGGTGTGCATGCCCGAACCCGGCTGGTCGGAGAAGGGTTTGGGCATGAAGGAGGCGCGCACGCCGTCCTTGATCGCCACCTCCTTCACCACGTACCGGAAGGTCATCACGTTGTCGGCCATGGTCAGCGCGTCGGCGTAGCGCAGGTCGATCTCCTGCTGGCCGGGCGCGCCCTCGTGGTGGCTGAACTCCACCGAGATGCCCATGGCCTCCAGCGCCTCGATGGCGTGCCGGCGGAAGTGCGGGGCGGTGTCGTGGCTGGCCTGGTCGAAGTAGCCGCCGTTGTCCGCGGGCTCGGGTTCGGTTCCGTCGTTGGTGAGCTTGCTGAGCAGGAAGAACTCGATCTCGGGGTGCACGTAGCAGGTGAACCCGGCCTCGCTGGCCTTGGACAGGGTGCGGCGCAGCACGTGCCGGGGGTCCGACCAGCAGGGCGAGCCGTCGGGCATGGTGATGTCGCAGAACATGCGCGCGGAGTAGAGCTGGCCGTCCGCGGTCTCCCATGGCAGCACCTGGAAGGTGGCCGGGTCGGGTTTGGCGACCATGTCGGACTCATAGACCCTGGCGAAGCCCTCGATCGCCGAGCCGTCGAAGCCGATGCCCTCGGCGAAGGCGCCCTCCAACTCGGCCGGGGCGACGGCTACCGACTTGAGGAAGCCGAGCACGTCGGTGAACCACAGCCGGACGAACCGGATGTCGCGTTCCTCCAGCGTGCGCAGCACGAATTCCTGCTGGCGATCCATGGCGTAACCCTAAATGCTCGGTAGCGGGACTTGTGTCGATGTTGTGGTGTGCCGCTCAACCCGGACAGCGGGTGTTGTCCGAGGGCGGGGTGCCGTCGAGCAGGTAGCGGGTGACCGGGTCGTCCACGCACTTGTTGCCGCGCAGCAGGAACGCGCCGTGCTGGGTGGCCTCCACGGTGACCAGGTGCGCGTTGAGCGCCTTGGCCAGGTCGATGCCTGCCTGATGCGGGGTGGCCGGGTCGCCGGTGGTGGAGACCACGACGGTGCGCGGCAGGCCGTCGGCCTTGGGCTGGTGCGGCTTGCTGGTGGGCGGGACCGGCCAGTGCGCGCACACGTCCAGCGCGGCCACCGGCGGTTCCGGGTCGGGCTTGCCGCCGCGGATCTCGCGCAGCTTCTCGGCGATCTTGCGGGTGTTCGCCTCGACCTGGGCGCGGTCGGTGACCGGCGGGGTGTCCACGCAGTTCACCGCGGTGAGCAGGTCGGTGTCCCCGGCGTAGCTGCCGTCCTCGGCGCGGCCCAGGTAGGCATCGGCGAAGGCGAGCACGAGTTCGCCCTGACCGGCCTGCAGGGCGAGCAGCGCGAGGTTGAGGGTGGGCCACTGCTCCTGGGTGTAGAGCGCGGCGGTCATCGCGATGCCGACGTCGTTGGCCGAGAGTTTGCGGGCGCCGACCTTGAGCGGGGTCTTCTTCAGCGGCTTGGTGAGCTTGTCCAGGTTGTCCTCGGCCAGCTCCGGCTTGCGGCCCAGCGCGCAGGCGGCCTGTTTGGCGCAGTCCTTGGCGAAGGCGGCGAAGGCCTTGGCGAAGCCCTCCTCCTGGGCGAGCTGGGCGGCGGCGAGGTCCTGGTTCGGGTCGACCGCGCCGTCCAGCACCATCGCGCGGACCTTGTCCGGGTGGTTCTCGGCGTAGGCGGTGCCGATCCGGGTGCCGTAGGAGTAGCCGACGTAGCTGAGCTTGGCATCACCCAGGGCGGCGCGCAGCAGGTCAAGGTCCTTGGCGACCTCGCGGGTGCCGAGCACGGCGAGCACGTCCTTGCCGGTGCGTTCGGCGCACTTGTCCGCGACCTGCTTGGTCTCGGCCTCGGTCCTGGCGACCGCGTCCGGCGCGGCCGGGTCGATGTGGACCAGGCGCTGGGCGTCGCGTTCGGCCGCGTCCAGGCAGCGGACCTTGGGTTCGGAGGCGCCGACCCCGCGCGGGTCGAAGCCGATCAGGTCGAAGCGCTTGCGCAGTTCGACCATCTTGGGGCCCTCGACGGCGAGGTGGCTCATGCCGGACTGGCCGGGTCCGCCCGGGTTGAACACCAGCGAGCCGATCCGGTTGGCCTGCTCGGTGGCGGCCACCCTGAGCACGCCAAGGGAGATCGTCTTCTCCCCCGGTTTGGCGTGGTCCAGCGGCGCGGTGAGCTTGGCGCACTCCAGGCCCTGACCGGCGAATGCCTCCTGTTGCTGGCTGGAGGCGGCCAGCGGCGGGCACGGGCCCCAGCTCAGTTTCTGCGCGTACAGCTTGTCCAGCGCCGGATCGGTCTTGGCTGGTTCCGGGGCGCTCGGCGTGCACGCGGCCAGCAGCAGGAGCGCGGCGAGCAGGCCGGTGGCTTTCAGGGTCACGGCGTCACTCTGCCCGGTGGCCCCGGCGACCGCCCGCCGGGGCCGTCGAAGTTCAGCCGATGCAGCGGGTGTCCGGGGCGGGCAGGGCCAGCTCGGTCAGGTAGGCGGTGCCCGCGGTGTCCACGCACTGGTTGCCCTGGGCGAACACGGTGTGCTGGGCGCCGACGAAGGTCAGCAGCGCGCCGCTGAGCGCCTGGGCCAGTTCGATCCCGGCCTGGTAGGGCGTTGCCGGGTCGCCGGTGGTGGAGATGACCAGGACCTTGGGCAGGCCGTCGACCTTGGGCAGGTGCGGCTGGCTGGTCACCGGGACCGGCCAGAACGCGCAGGCGTCCCTGGCCGGGCTGGGCGGGTTGCCGTCGTCGAGGAAGGGGGCCGCGGCGCGGTAGCGGCGGTTCAGTTCGCGACGCTGGTCCGGGTCGGTGATCCGGGGGTCGTCCACGCAGCGGATCGCGGTGAACACGTCGTTGAGGTTGCTGTACTTCCCGTCCGCGCCGCGGCCGTAGTAGGTGTCGGCCAGTTGCATCAGGGTGTCGCCCTTGCCCTGTTTCAGCTCGGCCAGTCCGGTGCGCAGCAGCTCCCAGAGCTGCTTGCTGTACATCGCCTGGATCACCGCGGTGGTGGCGTCGGAGTAGGACAGCTTGCGGCCGCCGCTCACCTCCGCCGGCTTGCCGGCCAGCGGTTTCACCAGGTCCTGGTAGGCCTTGACGGCCATGCCCGCGCTGCCGAAGGGGCAACTGGGATAGCGGGCGCAGTCGGCGGCGAAGGTGTCGAACGCCTTCTGGAAGCCGTGGCCCTGGGCCACGAGTTCGGCGGCCGGGTCCTGGTCGGGGTCGAGCGCGCCGTCGAGGATCATCGCCCGCACGTTGCCGGGGAACGCCTCGGCGTAGGCGGTGCCGATCCGGGTGCCGTAGGAGTAGCCGAGGTAGTTGAGCTTGGGCTCGCCGAGGGCCGAGCGCAGCACGTCGAGGTCCTTGACCACGTCCCTGGTGCCGACATTGGCCAGCATCGCCTCGCCGGCCCGCTGCTGGCACCGGGTGGCCAGTTCCTTCTCCTCGGCCTCGGTCTGGGCGATCTCGGTCGGCGAGCTGTCCAGGTCGAGGTCCAGGCGTTCGGCGTCGCGTTCGGCGTCGGTGCGGCAGCGCACCTGGGGTTCGCTGGCGCCGACCCCGCGCGGGTCGAAGCCGACCAGGTCGAACCGGCGGGCGATCTCCAGCCGCTGGCCTGGGGCGGTGACGCTGGCGCCGAGCTGGGCGGCGGCGCTCATCCCGGAGCCGCCGGGGCCGCCGGGGTTGAGCACCAGCGCGCCGATCCGCCGGGCCGGTTCGGTGGCCGGGCGGCGCAGCAGGCCGAGGCTGATGGTGGGCCCGTCCGGCTTGGCGTAGTCCAGCGGCACGGTCAGCCGCGCGCACTGGGCGTCCCGGCGGGCGAAGGCCAGCGCCTGGTCCTCCCCGCGCACGTAGCCCTCGCAGCGGCCCCAGCCCAGGCGCTGGCCGTAGAAGTTCTCCAGACCTGGCGGCACCGGACCGGCCGGTCCTCGTTGCTCCACCTGGACGGCTTCGGCTGGGCCACCTGCGATGGGGTTCACGCAGGCAGTGGTGAGCAGCAGCACGGCCAGGGCGGGTATCAGGAGCCGGTTCACCTGTTCGATACTGCCAGGCGAAAACTGTCCTGCCTCGGATTTAGGGTCGATCCTGGCAAGCAGATCTCCGTCCTTCACTGGAGTCGTTGGGAGAAGATAGTCAGATGACGCAGTTGCGCATCGCCCTGGCACAGGTCAACGCCTGCGTCGGCGACCTGGTCGGAAACGCGAAGATGGTCGTGGAGTGGACGAGCAAGGCCGTGCAGGCCGGCGCCCACCTGGTGGCCTTCCCCGAGATGGTGCTCACCGGCTACCCGGTGGAGGACCTGGCCCTGCGCGAGTCCTTCGCCGCCGCCTCCAGGGCGGCCGTGGACGAGCTGGCCGAGCGCCTGGCCGCGGCGGGCTGCGGCGACGCGCTCGTGGTGGTCGGCTACCTGGACCGGGACGAGGCGGGTCCGCGCAACGCGGCCGCGCTGATCCAGGACGGCAAGGTGGTCGCCAGGTGCGCCAAGCACCACCTGCCCAACTACGGCGTCTTCGACGAGTTCCGGTACTTCGTGCCCGGCCGGACGCTGCCGATCGTGCGCTTCCACGGTGTGGACGTCGGCGTGGTCATCTGCGAGGACATCTGGCAGGACGGCGGACCGGTTGCCGCCTACGGGCAGGCCGGGGTGGACCTGGTGGTCTGCGTGAACGGCTCGCCGTATGAGCGCAACAAGGACGACGTGCGCGGGCCGCTGGTGGCCAGGCGGGCGGCGGAGGCCGGGGCGCCGATGGCGTATGTGAACCTGGTCGGCGGGCAGGACGAGCTGGTCTTCGACGGTGATTCGCTGGTGGTCAGCGCCGAGGGCGAGATCCTGACCAGGGCGCCGCAGTTCGTGGAGCACCTGACCGTGCTCGATCTGGACCTGACCTCGGGCGGGCACACCGGGACCGGCGACATCGGCGGGTTCGAGGTCGGCCGGACCGTGCTCAGCGAGCAGCCGCTGCCCGCGTACGAGGCCCAGCCCGCTCCCCCGGTGGCCGAGCCGCTCAGCGATGAGGCCGAGGTGTGGCACGCGCTGGTCACCGGGCTGCGCGACTACGTCACCAAGAACAAGTTCCGCTCGGTGGTGTTCGGTTTCTCCGGCGGCATCGACTCCGCGGTGGTGGCCGCGCTGGCCGCGGACGCGCTCGGCGCGGACGCGGTGCACGGCGTGTCCATGCCGAGTGAATATTCCTCGGAGCACTCCAGGTCGGACGCGGCCGAGCTGGCCAGGCGGCTGGGCACGCACTACGAGACCAGGGCGATCGGCGAGGTGGTCAAGGTCTTCGTGGAGCAGCTCGGGCTGACCGGGCTGGCCGAGGAGAACGTGCAGGCCCGCGCCCGCGGCGTGACGTTGATGGGGCTGTCCAACCAGCACGGGCACCTGGTGCTGGCCACCGGCAACAAGACCGAGCTGGCGGTGGGGTACTCCACCATCTACGGCGACGCGGTCGGCGGGTTCGCCCCGATCAAGGACGTGCCCAAGACGCTGGTCTGGAAGCTGGCCCGGTGGCGCAACGCCGAGGCGGACAAGCGCGGCGAGGTGCCGCCGATCCCGGAGAACTCGATCTCCAAGCCGCCCTCGGCCGAGCTGCGGCCCGACCAGAAGGACTCCGACAGCCTGCCGGACTACCCGCTGCTGGACGCGGTGCTGGACGAGTACGTCGAGGGCGACAAGGGCTTCACCGAACTGCTCGCGGCCGGCTTCGACCAGGCGCTGGTGGAGCGGGTGCTGCAGCTGGTGGACCGGGCCGAGTACAAGCGCCGCCAGTACCCGCCGGGCACCAAGATCACCTTCAAGGCGTTCGGGCGGGACCGGCGGCTGCCGATCACCAATCTCTGGCGCGAGCACCACAACTAGAGCAGGACCGGGGCCAGCTCGCGGAGCTGGGCCAGGCCGAGTTGGGGCACGCCGAACTCGGTGGCGACGCTGATGCAGACGTGGTCCGCGCCCGCGGTGAACTGGGCGCGGACCCGCTCGGCGATCATCTCGGCGTCGCCGTGCGCGATCATCGCGTCGACCAGGCGGTCGCTGCCGCCGTCGGCGAGGTCGGCCTCGGTGACGCCGGTGAGTTCGGAGATCAGCTGCCAGCGCGAGGACGTGGTGTCGCCCATGGCCAGCCAGGGCGCCAGCGAACTCCGGGCCAGCCGCCGGGCCTCGGCGGGGTCCTCGTGCAGGGTGATGTTCTGGTGCACCACCAGTTTCGCCTCCGGGCCGAGTCGTTCGCGCAGGTAGGCGGTGTGCTCGACGGGCATGAAGTACGGGTGCGCGCCCCAGGTCCGCTCGGCGGCCAGGTCGGCCATCCGCGGGCCGAGCGCGGCCAGCAGCCGGGGTGATCGCGGTCCTTCGGGGCCGGTCAGCGGGGCGGCGTCCATCGCGTCCAGGTACGCGCGCATGGCCCGCACCGGCGGCTTCCAGGTGTGGCCGCGCTCCTCCATGTAGGCCCGGTTGCTCACGCCGAGACCGAGCGCGAACCGGCCTGGGTATGCCTCGGCGAGCGTGCGTTCGGCCTGGGCCAGGGTGGCCGGGTGGTGCCGGTAGATGATGGCCACCCCGGGCGCGATCACCATCCGCTCGGTGGCGCCGAGCAGCAGCGCGGCCTGGCTGACCGCGTCCCGGCCGTCCATCTCGCCGAACCACAGCGCGCCGTAGCCCAGCTGCTCGATCTCCTGGGCCGCCGCGCGCACCTGCCCCCACGGACTCGCCTCGAATGCCCAGGTCCACACGCCGACCCGCCCCAGTTCCACGCTCATGCCCGCCTCCACTTGCCAACCGGAATAAGATGAGGCCCCCTCCGGATAAGTTACGGAGGCTGCCTCCGATTAGCAAGGGGTGAGCTGTGCGCGCTGATGCCCGGCGAAACTACGAGCGGCTGCTGGCCGTGGCCGACGAGGTGTTCCGGCGGGACGGCACCGAGGCATCCCTCGAGGAGGTGGCGCGCCGGGCCGAGGTCGGCATCGGCACCCTGTACCGGCACTTCCCGACCAGGGACGCGCTGCTGGAGGCGTTGCTGCGGGAGCAGTTCGCGGAGCTGCGGGCCGCGGCCGAACGACTGGCCCAGGTGCCGCCGCGACAGGCCCTGGATGAGTTCCTGCTGTTGTTCACCGCGCGGATCTCGCTCTACCGCGGGCTGCCCGCCTCACTGGTGGCGATGCTGCGCGCGCCGGACACCGCGCTGCACGAGGCCTGTCACGCGATGAACCAGGCGGGCGAGCGGCTGGTCGAGCAGTTGCAGCGGGCCGGGGTGGTGCGCGATGACGTGCCTGCCAAGGACGTGCTCGCGCTGACCGCCTCGGTGGCCTGGCTGGGTGAGCAGACCGGCGACGAGCAGCAGCGGGAACGGCTGCTGCGGGTGGTGACCGACGGGTTCAACGCCCGCAATAGGTAGCCACCGACAGCGGCCCGTACCGGCCCGGCTTGGCCGGTGGCGTGCTGACCGCGGTGGACAGGCCGAGCACCAGCAACACCATCGCGGTGCTCAGGTGCAGGATGTTGTCCGCGGTGGTGGCCAGGAACGGTCCGCTGCTGGTCAGCGCCAGTCCCAGGGTGCCGGCGACCCCGGCCAGCGCCCCGGCGAGCAGCTGCGCGCCGGTGCCGCAGCGACCGCCCGCGGTGCCGCCGACCAGCAGGATCGCGCCCAGCGCCAGGTGCAGCCAGCTGTGCGAGAGATCGGCGGTGAACACTCCGAGCAGGGTGTTTCCCGGCGCGTTCAGCCCGAGCACACCCACCATCAGATAGCCGCCGCCCAGGATGGCGGTCGGCAGCCGGGTGGTGACAACCATGGGGTAGATCCTGCTCCGGAACGGCGTTCCCGGCTGCGAAACGGCGCACACTCGCCGGTTGCGGTCCGATTACCGCCGCCGGCGGCGGCCCGATGTCACCGCCGCCTGCCCAGCGGGCGGGCGAACGGGAACAGCACGGTCTGCCGGATGGACGCGCCGGAGAGCATCATCAGCAGCCGGTCCACGCCGATGCCCAGGCCGCCGGTGGGCGGCATGCCGTACTCCAGCGCGCGCAGGAAGTCCTCGTCCAGCTCCATCGCCTCGACATCGCCGCTGGCCGCGCGCAGTGACTGGGCTTCAAGGCGGTCGCGCTGCTCGACCGGGTCGGTCAGCTCGGAGTAGGCGGTGCCGATCTCGCTGCCGAAGGCGACCAGGTCCCAGCGTTCGGCCAGTCGCGGGTCCACCCGGTGCCTGCGGGTCAGCGGCGAGCCCTCGGCCGGGAAGTCGCGGTAGAACACCGGTGCGCCGGTGCGGGCCTCCACCAGGTGGTCGTAGAGGTGCTGGATGAGCTGGGCGTGCCCGGCGTCATCGGCCACGGTCAGCCCGGCGCGCTGGTTGTGCGCACGCAGTTCGGCCCGGCTGCTGTCCGGGGTGACCTCCTCGCCGAGCGCGGTGGAGATCGCCTCGTAGCAACCGATCACCGGCCATTCGCCGGAGAGATCGTGCTCGATCAGCTTGCCCGCGCGGTCGCGCTGCCGGGCGATCGGCGCGCCGTAGGCGGCGGTGGCGGCGCGCTGCACCAGTTCCCTGGTCAGCCGCAGCATGGTGTCGTAGTCGGCGTAGGCCTGGTAGGCCTCCAGCATGGTGAACTCGGGGTTGTGCGTGCCGTCCGCGCCCTCGTTGCGGAAGTTGCGGTTCAGCTCGAAGACCCGGTCCACCCCGGCCACGCACAGCCGCTTGAGGTACAGCTCGGGCGCGATCCGCAGGTACATCCGCATGTCGTAGGCGTTGATGTGGGTGACGAACGGGCGCGCGTTGGCCCCGCCGTGCACCGCCTGCAGCATCGGGGTCTCGACCTCGAGGTACTCCCGGTCGTGCAGGAAGTCGCGGACCGAGCGGATCACCGTGCTGCGCAGCCGCAGCATCTGTCCCGCGTCCGGGTTGACCGCCAGGTCCAGGTAGCGCTGCCGGACCTTGGCCTCCGGGTCGGACAGGCCCTTACGCCTATCCGGCAACGGGTGCAGGCACTTGGCGGTCATCTCCCACTCGGTGGCCAGCACGGACAGCTCGCCGCGCCGGGTGGTCACCACCTGGCCGATCACCCCGACCTGGTCGCCGATGTCCACGGCCAGCTTCCAGTCGTCCAGCAGCGCCTTGCCCAGGGTGTCCACCGCGAGCATCACCTGGAGTTCGCCGGTGAGATCGCGCAGCACCGCGAAGCAGAGCTGACCGAGTTCGCGCTTGGCCACCACCCGCCCGGCGACGCGCACCCGCACGCCGGTGTGGCTGTCCGGGGCCAGGCCGTCGTGCGCGACGCGGATCTCGCCAAGGGTGCGGTCGCGGTCGAAGTTCACCGGGTACGGGTCGATGCCCAGTTCCCGCAACCGGTCCAGCTTGCGGCGGCGCACCCGGACCTGCTCGGGCAGCCGGGCGGCCGGGGCGCGCACGGTGCGGGCGCGTTCCTCGATCTGGGCGACCTGGCGGACGAACTCCGCGGCCACCTCGCCGGTGCGCAGGTCGCGGGCGGAGTTGCGGCGCAGGCTGCGGGTGGCCGGCAGGAAACCCTCGGCGACCCCGGCCACGATGCTGACCCTCGGCAGTTTCCGGGAGCCGGGGAAGCACACGTACCGCGGTTCCCAGCGCGGGCCGTACTTGGCGTTGGCCCGGTAGAGCGATTCCAGCTGGAAGACCCGGGAGAACAGGCTCAGCACCCGTTTCCACAGCCGCAGCACCGGCCCGGCGCCCAGTTGCGCGCCCTCCTCGAACACCGCCCGGAACATCGCGAAGTTCAGCGAGATGCGTTGCACGCCAAGGCGTCCGCTGGCCGCGGCCAGTTCGGAGACGAGGAACTCGTTGAGCCCGTTCTCGGCCTGCCGGTCCCGCCGCATCAGGTCGAGGGACAGGCCGGTGCGGCCCCAGGGCACGAAGGAGAGCAGGCCGCGCAGCTTGCCGCCTGCGTCGTAGGCCTCGACCATCACGCAGCGCCCGTCGCTGGCGTCGTCCAGGCGGCCCAGCGCCATGGAGAACCCGCGCTCGCTGCCCTCGCCGCGCCACTCCTGGGCCAGGTCGACCAGTTTGCCCAGCTCATGCGGTGGGATCTCGCCGTGCCGGCGGATCCGCGCGGTGTACCCGGCGCGTTCCAGCCTGCTCACCGCCTGCCGGACCGCGCGGCGGTGCCTGCCGGTGAGGCTGAAGTCGCGGACCTCCAGGATCGCCTCGTCGCCGATCTCCAGCACCTTCAGCCCGGCCGCGGCGTAGGCGTGCGCGCCGTCCTCGGAGGCGCCAAGCACCCCTGGCACCCAGCCGTAGCGGCGGGCCTCGGCCAGCCAGGCGTGGATGGCCTGCGGCCAGTAGTCCGGGTCACCGAGCGGATCACCGCTGGCCAGGCTGGTGCCGCCGAGCACCCGGTAGGTGACCGCGGCCTGCGCGTTCGGCGCGAACAGCACGCTCTTGTCCCGGCGGGTGGCGAAGTAGCCGAGTGAGTCGCGTTCGCCGTGCTCGGCCAGCAGTTCGCGCAGCCGCAGCTCCTCGGCCGGGGACATCAGCCGCTGGGTGCGCACACCGCGGAAGAACACCGCCAGCGCGTAGCCCAGCGCCACCGCGCTGAGTAGGCTGAGCGTGACACTGAGCGAACCTGGCCCGTCCACCACGCCGAGCTGGCGGGCCGGCGGGATCTCGCCGGTGACCTGGTTGAGCACCCACAACAGCCGGTCGGTCGGCTCGAAGGCGGAGACCGGGTACAGGTGGGTCAGGCCCCAGCCGATCCAGACCACCAGGACCATGCCGGAGCCGAGCATGGCCAGCGCCCGCCGCCAGGCGCCGATGGCCAGCCGGGCCGGGAAGGCCGGGATGAGCAGCAGCAGGAACACCGAGATGGCCACCGTGACCAGTGGCCGCCACCAGATGTCGCCTGCCAGCCCGTCGACCAGGTCCAGTTGCATGTCCAGTGCCTGCGGGAACAGCCAGTCCAGCAGCAGCACGGTGAGCGTGATGGTCAGGTTGATCAGCTGGAACAGCAGTAACGCCCACAGCGCGGCCCGTTTGCGCCTGCGCAGTGCCGCGCCGAGCACGGCCAGCACCAGCATGATCACCATGTTCGCCTCGACCGGCAGGCCGAGGGCGTTGAAGACCTCGCCCGCGAGCACGACCGGGGCGTTGTAGTCGTCCTCGGCGACGTCGCCGTGCAGGTCGGTCACGGTGAACAGCAGCAGGCAGGACAGCACGGAGAGCTGCACCACGGTGGCCACGATCCCCGCCGTCCGGCTCTGCCACCTGGGCAGGGCCGTCCGGATCGCCGCTTCGTCCACCGTGTGCCGACTCACGGTGCTCACCGTATTCGATCTGCCGATCCACCCGGTCCGCAGGCGATGCGGCAGGCTGACGGGGTGCCCTCGCTGATCTCCTCGCCCGCCGGGCTGTTGCGGGTCGAGGTGGACGGTCCCGCGACCGCTGACGTGGTCGTGCTCTCCGCCGGGCTCGGCGGCGGCTGGTTCGACTGGCCTGCCGTGGTCCGGCTGCTGGCCGCTGACCTGCGGGTGGTGTGCTTCGACCGGCCCGGCACCGGCGACAGCGGACCTGCGTTGGCCCCGCCAAGCCTGGCCCGTGAGGTGGCCGTGCTGGACGCGGTGCTCGACGCGGTGGGCGCGCCGCGGGCGGTGCTGGTCGGGCATTCCATCGCCGGACTGCACGTGGAGGGCTACGCCCGGCTGCGGCCGGAGCGGGTGGCCGGGGCGGTGCTGCTGGACCCGAGTCCGGAGCCGCCGGGGGTGGGCAGGCCCTTCGACGGCGAGGCGGTCTTCGCCAGGATGCTGCTCGCGTTCGGGCGGGTGCCGGGGATGCGGCGGCTGGGCCGGGCGCTGGCCGGCTGGTCCGGGCCGGCCAGCCGCCGGTCCGTGCTGCGCACCGGCAGCCACACCCACCGCGAGGTGGCCCCGCTGGACCGGATCGAGGCGGTGTACCGGCGGCCGGAGGTGATCGGCGCGATCCTGGACGAGCTGGCCGCCTACCCGGACCTGGTCGCCGAACTGGAGGCGGTGCGGGCCGGGCATCCGCTGCCCGAACTGCCCTGGCTGGTGCTCACCGCGGCGCAGGCCCTCGGCAAGCCGCGGCAGGCCCGGCGGATCCTGGCCTGTCACGCCCGGCTGGCCCGGCTGGTCCCCGGCGGCGCCCACGAACTGGTGCAGCGCTGCGGGCACATGATGCCGCTGGACCGGCCGGACACGGTGGCCGAGGCGGTGCGCCGGGTCAAGGGGGTGTGAAGCTGCTCCCACCGGCGTGCCGACGTGTGCACCACGTGTCACGCTGACCTCGCACTGCAATTTCCCAGCGAACCCGGGGACCCGCGTGAGGTCGGGCCTCGAGGGGCGAGGAGAGGACGGTCAACGATGACTGCTGTGTCCCATGGCGAGGGCCAGGCCCCCTACGGCACCGGAGCGGCGCCCGCACCGGGCGGCCCGACCAAGCGGGTCCGGGTGCACCACCTGCGTGAGCTGAAGGAACGCGGCGAGCCGTGGCCCATGCTCACCGCGTACGACACCTACACCGCCGCGATCTTCGACCAGGCCGGGATCCCGGTGCTGCTGGTCGGCGACTCGGCCGCGAACACCGTCTACGGCTACCAGACCTCGCTGCCGGTCACGGTCGAGGAGATGCTGCCGCTGGTCCGCGCGGTCACCCGCTCGGTGACCAAGGCCCTGGTGGTCGCGGACCTGCCGTTCGGCTCCTACCAGGTCTCCCCCGAGCAGGCGCTGACCACCGCGGTCCGGTTCATGAAGGACGGCCAGGCGCACGCGGTGAAGCTGGAGGGCGGCCGCCGGTTCGCCGCGCACGTGGAGGCGATCACCAGCGCGGGCGTGCCGGTGATGGGCCACCTCGGTTTCACCCCGCAGAGCGAGCACAACCTGGGCGGCTACCGGGTGCAGGGCCGCGGCGACGCCGGGGACGAGATGGTCGCCGACGCGCTGGCGCTGCAGGAGGCCGGGGCGTTCGCGGTGGTGCTGGAGATGGTGCCCGCCGATGTGGCCAAGCGGATCACCTCCGAGCTGGCCATCCCGACCGTGGGTATCGGCGCGGGTCCGGACTGCGACGCGCAGGTGCTGGTGTGGCAGGACATGGCCGGGCTCAACCAGGGCAAGGCGCCGCGCTTCGTCAAGCGCTACGCCGATGTCGGCGGTGTGATCGCGGGGGCGGCGAGTGAGTTCGCGGCCGAGGTCCGGGGTCGCCAGTTCCCGGCGCCGGAGCACGTTTTCCACTGAACGCACACGCGAACGGCGGCCGCGCCCCGGGTGGGGACGGCCGCCGTTCGTCGTCTCAGGCGTGCGAGGCGGGTGCGGTGCCGTTGCCGAAGGGCCTGCCGCCAAGGGCTTCCCGGCCGTGTGGCTCGTACCAGTGGGTGAGGTCGGGGCCCAGCGGCACGATCCGGGTCGGGTTGATGTTGTCGTGGGTGACGTAGTAGTGCCGCTTGATGTGGTCCCAGTCGACCGTGTCGCCGAAACCCGGTGTGGTGTACAGGTCGCGGGCGTAGGCCCACAGCACCGGCAGCTCGGCCAGCTTGTGCCGGTTGGTCTTGAAGTGGCCGTGGTAGACCGCGTCGAAGCGGACCAGCGTGGTGAACAGCCGGATGTCGGCCTCGGTGATGGTGTCCCCGACCAGGTAGCGGCGGGTGGACAGGCGTTCGGTGAGCTGGTCCAGGCGGGCGAACAGCGCGGTGAACGCCTCCTCGTAGGCGAGCTGGGTGGTGGCGAACCCGCAGCGGTACACGCCGTTGTTGACGTCGTGGAAGATGCCCTCGCTGACCTCGTCGATCTCCGCGCGCAGCTCGGCAGGGTACAGCTCGGGCGCGCCCGGCCGGTGCAGCGCGTGCCATTCGGTGTTGAGGTCCACGGTGATGTTCGGGTAGTCGTTGGTGACCACCTCGCCGGTCTGGGTGTCCACAATGGACGGAACGGTGACCCGGCCCTCGAACTCCGGATCGGTTCGGTGGTATGCCTGGGCCAGGTATTCGATGCCCAGCACCGGATCCCGGCCGTCCGGATCGAGGGTGAACCGCCAGCCGCGCTCGTCCCGGATCGGGTCGACCACCGCCAGCGAGAGCACCTCCTCCAGGCCGAGCAGCCTGCGCACGATCACCGCCCGGTGCGCCCACGGGCAGGCCAGCGACACCACCAGCCGGTAGCGGCCGCGTTCGGCCGGGAATCCCGAGGAGCCGTCGGCGGTGATCCGCCGGGTGAACCGGTTGGCCTGCCGCACCCACTCGCCGCGGGCGGAGGTCTCCTTGCCGAACTGCGCACCAGCCATGCGACCGAATCTACGGTCTGGGGGACGATGGTGCCCTTCGTCCCATCAGGTAGACACGACTAGGAGCGGTGCGCGTGCGGACCTTCTACCCGGAGATCGAGCCCTACGACAGCGGCTGGCTCGAGGTCGGTGACGGCCAGCGGATCTACTGGGAGACCAGCGGAAACCCCGACGGCAAGCCCGCGGTGTTCCTGCACGGCGGCCCCGGCGGCGGCACCTCGCCCGACCAGCGCCGGGTGTTCGACCCGGCCGCCTACCGGATCGTGCTGTTCGACCAGCGCGGCTGCGGCCGGAGCACCCCGCACGCTGGCGATCCGGCCACCGACCTGTCGGTGAACACCACCTGGCACCTGGTCGCCGACCTGGAGCTGCTGCGCGAGCACCTGGGCATCGACCGCTGGCAGGTCTTCGGCGGCTCCTGGGGCAGCACGCTGGCCCTGGCCTACGCCCAGACCCACCCGGACCGGGTCACCGAACTGGTGCTGCGCGGCATCTTCACCCTGCGCCGCAACGAGTTGGAGTTCTACTACCAGGGCGGCGCGGGCTTCCTCTTCCCCGCGGAGTGGCAGACCGTGCTGGACCAGCTCACCGAACCCGAGCGCGCGGACGTGCTGCACGCCTACCACCGCCGCCTGGCCGACCCCGACCCCGCGATCTGGCAGCCCGCGGCCATCGCCTGGAGCACCTGGGAGGGCGCCACCAGCCGGCTGCACCAGGACCCGGACAAGATCGCGCACTACGCGGAGCCGACCTTCGCCGCCGCCTTCGCCCGGATCGAGACGCACTACTTCGTCAACGGCGGGTTCTACGAGGACGGCCAGTTGATCAGGGACGCGGGCAGGCTGGCCGGCATCCCGACCGTGCTGGTGCAGGGCCGCTACGACGTGGTGACCCCGCTGGTGACGGCCTGGGAACTGCACCGCGCGCTGCCCGGTTCGGAGCTGATCATCGTGCCGGACGCGGGCCACGCCTTCAACGAACCGGGCACGCTGCACCACCTGATCGAGGCGACGGACCGGTTCAGGGGCTGAACGCCGCCGCCAGTTCGGCCCTGGCAGGCACCAGCGAGGGCCCGTACCAGGTGAGCAGGCGGCCGGAGAGCAGCACGCAGCGGCGGCCCGGGAAGACCTCCGGGCCGTCGGTGGCGGTGAACTCGTACGGTTCGTCCGGCAGCACCACCAGGTCCGCGCCGCAGCCGAGCAGTTCGGCCAGTGGCGGGCGTGGGTAGCGGTCGGGGTGGTCGGCGTAGACGTTGCCGAAACCCAGGCGGCGCAACACATCGCCGGCGAAGGTGGCGCGGCCGAGGACGACCCAGGGACGGCGCCAGACCGGGACCAGCACGGTGGCTTGCTGCTCGGGCAGGTCCGACCACAGGTCGCGGGCCTGGGTCAGCCAGGGCGGGTCGGCGGTGAAGACCTCGCGGAAGAAGCGGGCCAGCGAGTCCAGCGCGGCCGGGACGGTGGCCGGCGCGGCGCTCACCCAGACCGGGATGCCGGCGGCGCGGAGCCGGGCGACGTCCTCGGGGCGGTTCTCCTCGGCGTTGGCGAGTACCAGATCGGGTTGGGCGGCAAGGACATCGGGCACCCGCGGGTACTTGGAGCCGCCGATCCGCGGCAGGTCCAGCGGTGGGTGGGTGCAGTAGTCGGTGACCCCGGCGAGCACACCGGGCACGGTGGCGGCCAGGGCCTCGGTGAGCGAGGGGACCAGCGAGACGACCCGCCTCGGCACAGCGCCGAGGCGGACCGGTTCGCCGAGGTCGTCGCGCATTCAGACGCCGGTGATCCGGACGCCCGCGTGCGTCTTGTGCCGCCGGTTGACCGCGATCAGGTTGGCGGTCAGCGCCTCCACCTGGCCGGCGTTGCGCAGCCTGCCGCCGAAGATCCCGCGCATGCCGGGGATGACATCGGCCAGCGCGCGCACCAGGTCGGTGGCCTCGCGGTCGTCGCCGAGCACCAGCACGTCGGTGTCCACAGTGGACACCTCGGGGTCGGCGAGCAGCACCGCGGAGACGTGGTGGAAGGCGGCGGTGACGCGGGAGTCCGGCAGCAGCCCCTCGGCCTGCTGGGCGGCGCTGCCCTCGGTGACCGCCAGTGCGAACGGGCCCTGCTTGTCGAAGCCGAGCGGGTTCACGCAGTCGATGACGATCTTCCCGGCGAGCTGCTCGCGCAGCGAGGTCAGGGTCGGCTCGTGCGCCTCCCATGGCACCGCGACCAGGACCAGGTCGGCGGCGGTGGCGCAGGCGGCGTTGTCCGCGCCGGAGACCGCGCCGCCGCTCAGCTCGGCCAGTTCGGCGGCGGCGGACTCGGCGCGGGCGGCGTCACGGGAGCCGATGACGACCTTCAGCCCGGCCAGCGCCCAGCGATAGGCCAGGCCCTTGCCCTGCGGGCCGGTGCCGCCGAGCACCCCGACCGTCAACCCGCGCACGTCCTGCTCGCTCACTTCGCCTCCATCGACTGTGGTGGAACCCCTGCACCATACGCAACCGTCCGGTGTGGAGGGTCATTCCGTCTCGAAGGACACCTTGCGCCGCAGTGGATCCGCCTCCACCAGCCGCACCCGCACCCGCCCGGCCTCGACCAGGCCGGCGCCCCGACATTTGGCCAGCACCGGCGGTTCGGTGACGAAGATCTCGCCGCCCTCGGCGTTGGTGCGCAACACCACCGCGGCGAAGCTCTGCCCCACTTCATCGGCCAGCAGCCAGGACTCCACCTGGTCGATGCAGGCCCGGTCCACCTGGGCGGCCTGCCGGTCGGATGCCTCCATGGCCGAGGGCAGCTCGGGCAGCGCAGTGCGCACCCACTCCGGCACCGGCACCCCACCGGCCACGGCCAGGCACACCTCGGTGGCGAACCGGTCGACGAGTCTGCGCAGCGGGGCGGTGACGTGCGCGTAGGCCGCGCCGATCCCGGCGTGCGTGGTCACCTCGGGCGGGGTGCCGTCGAAGGCGGTGTAGCCCGCGCCGCGCAGCAGCCGGGTCGCGTCGGTGGACAGCGCCAGCGAGGTCGGTTCGGCCGGGTCCAGCCCGGCGAGCAGTTCGGCAGCCGGCATCTCCTCGGGCCAGTCCAGGCCCAGCGCGGCGGCGGTGCGGCGCAGCTCGTGCACCGCGCCCTCGTTGGCATCGGGCAGCGTGCGCAGGATGCCGATCCCCGCGTCCAGCATGATCCGGGCCGCGCACATCCCGGTGAGCAGGGAGATCTCCGCGTTCCAGCTGTCGACCTCGGTCCGCGGCCGCACCACCAGCCGCCAGCCGCCCGCGCCGTCGGGCTGGATCTCCTGTTCGGGCAGGGCCAGCTCGATCGCACCCCGCCGCACGGCCAGCCCACGCCGCAACCGGCCCAGCTCGGGCAGTGCGGCCACCGAGGGGTGCACGGTGCCGTCGGCGATGGCGGCCTGCACGGTGGCGTAGTCGAACTGGGCGGTGGAGCGCACGATCGCGCGTTCCACGTGCACCGAGGTCGGCTCGCCGTCGTCGTCCAGGTCGATGGTCCACAGCACCGCGTTACGCGCCTGGTCCGGCAGCAGGCTCGCCGCGTCCTCCGACAGCACCGGCGGGTGCAGCGGCACACTGCCATCGGGCAGGTAGAGCGTCTGCCCCCGCCTGCGCACCTCGGCGTCCAGCGCGCCGCCGGGCGGCACCACCGCACCCAGATCGGCGATCGCGTAGAACACCCGGAACCCACTGGGCAGCCGCCGCACGCACACGGCCTGGTCCAGGTCCTTGGCGCCCGGCGGATCAATGGTCACCAGCGGCAGTTCGGTGGCATCCCGCCGCGGCAACCGGTGCACGGTCTCACTGGAGGTCTGCTCAGCCTCGGCCAGCGCCGCGGTCGGGAACTCCCCCGGCAGCCCGAACTCGACCCGGATCGCGGCGAAGTCCGCCGCGGCCCTGGTGTCGCGTTCCGGCGCGCGCTCCACGCCAGCCAGCCTATGCGCCGTCAGTCATCGTCGTCGTCCCACTTACGCCGCTGCGCGTCCGCGGCCTCGTTGCGCTCCCGCGAGATCTCCAGCGCGCGCTCGGCCGCGGCCTGATCCGGATAGGGACCCATCCGCTCCGCCGCCTTGCACCCGAGCCCGTGCTCGACCTCATGGTGCCGCAGGCAGTAGTACCAACCGTTGAGATCCACCACACACCGACCCTTTCATGCGGGGCAGCGCATGTCACTCCGACGCCACGGTGGCAACGGGGTCGGTCTGGCGCCTCAGCGCAGCCTGCCGGTCAGCGCCCTGGCCTGTTCCCGCATCCGATCCATCAGCCACTCAAGCTCCGCGCCCAGCTCGGGTGGCTTGCCGTCGGCGGCGCAGCAGGGCGGTTTGGTGCGCCTGCCCGTGGGGACCGGGATGTCGGCGAGGTCGTACAGCCGGGTGTAGACATCCAGACCGGGATCGGAGTTGTCGTGCGGTCCGAGCAGCACGATGACCGCCGATCGCGAACTCTCGAAGGCGACCACGACCCGCAACGCGCCGTAGAGGTGGCTGACGCAGAAGTGGTCGACGCCCGCACCGTGCAGGCGGTACTGCATGGCCGCGCAGCCGCGCTGCTTGAGATCGGCCAGCCAGCGGTCGTAGCTCGTGCGTTGCCTGCCCTTCAGGCTCTTGCCGTACTCGACCGCCAGCCGGTCTGCCGTGACCCGGACAACCATGCACGCAGAGTGCCACAGAAGTCACCGACAGCAATAATCGTCACAGCTCGACGACCTCGCCACTCCGCACCCGGGCAAGGGACTCTCGTAGATCACTCCGGTCCAGCAGGGCCTGGTCGGCCAGGCGGTCCCAGAGTTGGTCCACCAGGTTGCCCGGCTTCGCCCCGGTCGCCCGGAGTTCGCGCACCAGGCCCATGACCGCGTGCAGGCTGCGGGCGTCGACCCGCCGACTGCTCGAATCGCCCTCGGCCTCGATCAGCACGCCCCGGTCCAGCCAGGCGCGGACGGTCGGCGTGGTGACGTCGAGCAGCTGGGCCGTGACCGAGACCCGCACCGGGGCCAGGCAGGCGACCCGCTTGCGCACCAGGGACCGCAATCGGGCGGCGGTCCGCGGGTCGGCGTCCTCGGCGATGTCTTCCAGCTCGCCGATGAAGCCAAGCTGGTCGTGGGTCTCCTGACGCTCGCGGTCGACCCTGTTCCCCATGACTCCACCTCCCATAGCTGGACTACTTTCCAAAATGGTAGCAGTTTTGGAAAGTGGGCGGGGTCACCAGGATGGGTTGGGGCGGTTTCCGGAGCCGGTCGGGCCGAACGGCTGGTCGTAGCCCGGCTCCTCGTGTTCCTCCGGCGGCGGGCCGAAGGTGCGCTGGCCGGGCACCGGCTGACCGGCGCTCGGCTGCCCCGGCGGCGACTGGCTCGGCGGGCCGGGCGGGGCGCTCATGCCCGGCATCCCGGGCGGTGGGGTGCCCAGGCCCGGTGGCGGGGTGTGCTGGCCGCGGTAGCCGGGAGGTGGTGCGCCGAAGCCCGGTGCGGGCGAGCCCGCGGGCGGGGTGCTCAGCGGGGATGGGTGCTGGGGCGGGGCCTGCTGCGCGCCGGTGTGTTGCGGGGCGGGGCTGTGTTGCGGCGGGTGCGGCACCGGGTTGTGCTGCGGCGGAGGCGGGGCGGACGGGATCCCGGCGCCTGCCACGAACGGCGACGGCGCGGGTGGCGGCGGGAACTCGAAGATCGGGGGCTCGCCGTGCGGCGGGGTTGGCGGCGGGGCCGGGGGTGGGGCGGGGGTGTTCGCGGGCTCGTTGGCGGGCAGCGGCGGGACCGGCCGGGGGGCCACCGCGGGCTGGACGAAGCCGGACTGCTGGTTCGGGATCGGGTCCAGGCAGGAGACCAGGACCCGTTTGTCCTCGGGGTTGGGGATGCGGGCGCCGTTGCGCTCCCGGTAGACCAGCTCGCCGTCGCCGTCGATCTCCACCAGGCAGCCGACCTCGGCGAGCTGGTCCTCGTCCAGGTCGACCAGGAACTCATACCGGGACGGGACCACCCGGTACACCGGCCAGGGCAGGTGGCCGTAGGCCTGGTGGAACTCGGCGAGCAGGTGCACCATCTGCTGCTGCCAGGGCAGCGGCATGGACTCGGCCAGCGATCTGGGCAGCACCGCGTACCCGCTGTCCACGCCGTGCCGGGCGCCGCTGAGGTAGTCCGCCAGCGGGCTGCTGGAGGCCGGGGGCCGTCCAGGGCGCGGGATCGGGTCGTTGCTGAACATGCGCTGCCTCCCTTGGGGTCGCCTCAGGCCGACTTGTTCGACTTCGGGCGGACCGCCATGGACATCAGCTCGCCCTCGGTCCACTTCAGGTTCCGGATGTGCACCGGCACCCCGGACTGCTGTGCCTCGAGGATCTTGTTGTCGCCCAGGTACATCGCCACGTGGTGGATGTTCTTCGGGTTGCTGGTGTTGGTGGACCAGAAGATCAGATCACCTGGCTGGGCCTCGCGCAGCGGCACGTACCCGCCGGCGAACCACTGCTCGCGCGAGGTGCGTGGCAGGTTCAGCCCGGCCAGCCGGTAGGACCACTGCATCAGGCCGGAGCAGTCGTAGGTGTCCGGGCCCTCCGCGCCCCACACGTACGGCTTGCCCAGCTCCTTCATCGCGAACTGGATCGCGGTCACCGCGACCTCGCCCGGCTGCGGGAGCTGCTTGCAGCTGACGAAGGAGGTCTCGTCGGTGATCTGGTTGATCAGGTGGACCGCCATCGACTCCCACCGGTGGTACCGGTCAGGGAAGGCCGAGCGCTCCACCGCCTGGGCCGCGTCGCCGGGACGCTTGCTCTCCCAGTTCGGCACCTTCAGCAGCACGTCGTAGAACTTGTGGATCTGGTACGGGATGTCCTGCAGCTGCGCGGGCGTGCCCCAGCCCATGGAGGTGCGCATCTGGAAGATGCCCACCGAGTCGCGGTCGCCGTAGTCCAGGTTGCGCAGGCCGGACTCGGTGCGGCCGGCCTGGATGGCCACCTGCCAGGCCCGCGGCGGCAGCTTCCGCTCGCGGCCGATGGTGATGATCATCGAGACGATCATCCGGGATTCCTCGGCCAGCCGGGAGGCGTCCTGCGCGCCCTGGTTGGCGCCGCCGATGCCCCAGTCCATGTCCGGCGTGCACAGGCTGTTGACCACGGCCTTGGGCTGGTAGGTCTCGTTGCCGCCGACCACCGTCCGGATCACTCCGGTGGTGGTGATCGCGACCACCACGGTGGCCGCCAGCGCGACCCCGGCCAGCGCGAGTTTCATGTCAGTCCGCCTCGGTGTAGGAGGCGACCCGCCACCCCGCCGCGGTGGTGATCACGGTGAGCCGCAGCACGATCTTGTCCGTGGGCAGCTTCACCTCCACCGAGCTGGTCGTGGCGCTGATCGAACTGGGTTTGCCGGTGACCCTGCTGGAGGGCACCATCCGCGGGTCCACCGAGGCCAGCTGCCCCAGGTACTCGTCGGTGGTGAACGGCTTGAGCTTGTCCAGCCACTGCTGGGTGGTGGTGCCGTCGGGGTGGTCCACCCAGGCCTTGCCCCAGGACTCGGCGATCGCCAGCGCCTCGGGCGCCGGCGCCGCCGGCGGTGGGGCGGCCTGCGGGAAGGAGGTCACCGGCGCGTGCGTGCTGGTGCTCGGCGCGGCGAAGGCCCTGGTGCCACTGGTGGGCGCGCCGGGGCTGGTCTGCTGGCTGGTGCCGCCGAAGCGCGGCTCGGGTTCGGGCAGCGGCTCGGAGTCCGGCAGCAGGATGCCCACCCCGATGATCACCACCGCGAGCAGGATCAACGTGGTCGTGAAATGCCGCGGCGAGCGCAGCGGCCAGCCCCACAGCCTGCGATAGACCGCGGCCCGGCCGCGGTTGGTGCGAATCGGCACGTCTCCCCCTCCCGCTATCCGCGCACCGCGTCGCCGTCACGGAGTTCGACCCCGCGCGACGGGCGGTACACCGCCCACACCGGCCGTCCGGCGACGACCTCCATGTCCGCCCGCCGTGGTCCGGGCACACTGCCCGCGTTGCCGTCCAGCCTGGACGGCACCACCACGGCGTCCTCGTCGTTGCGGTCCCAGCTCCGGTCGAACACCGGCGCGGTGTCCACCGTCCGGCTGCCCCGTCCCGAGGGCAGTGCCCCCGCGGCCCGGTGCCCGCCGAGCGCGCCGCCACCGGACTCGTGCAGCCGGTCGCTGACCGTGCCGGTGAGCGCACCCGCCACCGGCAGCGCGCCGCCGGAGGCATCGCCGCGGAAGCCGCCCGGCCCCGCCGCCTCGTAGGAGGCCTCGGGCCGGTCCCGCCGCCGGGCCCGCCTCGGCTCGGTGCCGCCGTCCGGATCCACGTCCCGCACCTGCTCCCAGAACTCGTCCTGCGGCGTCCGTTCCTGCCCGCCCCGGCCACGCAGCCGGGACCACAGGCCGGTGCGCGGCGCGGGCATGGCGTTGCCGACCGCGCCGACGGAGAGTTCGACCATCTGCCAGATCCGCCGCACCGGCTTGCCCACCAAGAAGAACACCAAGGTGACCAGTCCGGCCAGAGCCATCTGGGCGAGCAGCCCCAGCCCTCGGGTGGGGGCGAAGATCCAGGTCAGCAGCAGGGTGTGCAGCCCGGCCAGCGCGGCGATGACCACCACGTTGAGCAGGGCGGCGCCGATCGCGCGACCGACACCACGCAGGATCGCGTGGTAGAGCATGGCGATCAGGCCGATGATCGGCCCGGCCAGGATGACCACCCGCAGCAGCACCTGGGCGAGCAGGATGGCGGCCTTGGCCAGCAACTGGAACAGCGAGTAGACCACCGACTGGAACAACCCGAGCGCGCCGGCGCCCATCCGGCTGCCGTCGATGCCCTGGATGTGGCCCTTCGCGCCGACCTCGTCAGCGCGGGCGACCAGGCCCTCGAACGCGGACTTCTTCGCCGCGATCGGCTCCTTGCCCTGGTCCTTGCCCTCGGCGACTTCCTGCTTGCTGAAGGTCTGGGCCCGCAGCAGGTCCCGGCCGAAGTCCTTGGCCGGGGTGCTGTCCGGGGAGCCGAACTCCCCGCGCAGCCAGTTGCGGTAGATCACCTGGTCGTGCAGCACGGTGGGCAGCGAGTTGCGCTCGTCCACCCCGACCTCGCGCAGGAACCCGGCCTGGATCTGCGAGGTGCCCTTGATCAGCACGTCGTCCAGCAGCCGGGTGTAGAGCAGCGGGGTCAGGTAGGTGGCCGCGGCCAGCCAGATCGCGGCCAGCGCCCACATCGAGCGCTTGCCGATGCTGGCCAGGTCGCCCTGCCAGATATGGCGGAACAGGAAGATGGCCAGGATCAGCGCGGCCAGTCCGAACCAGGGCGCGTACACGGTGTCGTAGAGCGCGATGGTGCCGGTGGAGACCAGGTCGTCCAGCGGCTTCATCAGCTCGCCGCCGAGCAGTGCGTAGTGCAGGCCGTTGGTGGCCCCGACCAGCACCTTGGCCATGTTGAACGTCTGGTTGCCCGCCCAGGTGTCGATCACCGCGTTCGGGTTGCGCAGACCCTCGGGGCCACAGCCGAGGTCGTAGGTGTGCCAGACCAGGCCCGCGTAGCCGACCTCGTCGTAGGCGCTGCCCGGCACACCGGTGCCCAGCGGCGCGGCGTCGAAGGCGCCCACCATGCCCGAACCGGGACGGTCCGGGTTCGGCGACTCCTTGCAGATGCTCTGCGCGTGCGCGACCCCGCCGACCATGATCTGCAGGCCGAGCATGCCGATGACCCCGAGCAGGGCCAGCCTGCGCCTGCCCCGGCGGGGTGCCGGGAGCGGCTCGGGGGTGCGTTTGGCCCGCCGCCGCGCCGCGACCAGCAGCACGGCGGCCACCACCGCCAGCAACATGATCATCGTGCGCTGCCCCGGCCGACGTGGTGCCTGTCCCCGTGCCCTTCGTTGTCCGCTCCGGTCGAGGGCGTGTAGGGGTCGTCGAAGTCCTCGTCGCCCAGGCCCAGTTCGGCCGCGAACTCCGCTTCCAGCTCCTCCTCGGCCGGCAGGTCGGGCAGCACGCCGTCCACCCGGCCCGAGGGCAGGGCGGGGGCGCCGGAGGCGGCCTGGCGCATCGCGTCCGGGGTGGTGTCCATGCCGTTGCGCAGGTGGTTCAGGTGCGGGCCGCCGAAGTCGATCCGGATCCGCTCCACGCCGCCGGCGCCGTCGCCGAAGATGAACTGCCGCGGCGAGCGGTCGCGTTCGGTGGCGGTGCGCACCCCGCCGGGGCGGCGGCCGAGGCTGGCCACGACCTGCTCGTAGCCTGCGCCGATCGGCACCTTGAGCAGGCGTAGCGCGTCGGCCTGGGCGTGCTCGTCGTCCAGGCGGCCGACGAAGACCGAGTCGAGCAGCGAGACGAAGCCCTGGATCTTGAGGAAGTCGGCCGGGATCTGGCTGGACAGCAGCACCCGGACGTTCCACTTACGGGAGTCACGGGCGAAGCGGTTCATCAGCACCCGGCCGGTGGGCACCTCGGAGAGGAAGAACGCCTCGTCGATCCAGACGCCCTTGCGCATGTCCTTCGGCCGCTCGTAGATCGAGCGCTGGGTGAGCCAGGCGGCCAGGTTGAGCATCTCGACGCCGAGGGCCTCCGCGTCGGTCCAGTGCTCGCGGCCGACCCCGTCCTTGGGCAGGGTCAGCCCGGCCATGGTCAGCACGGTGAGCCGGTCGTCGCGGGTCTCGGAGTACGGGTCGGCGTCCCGCTCCGGGATCAGCAGCGACATCCGCTCGCGCATCTCGTCCAGGAAGTCCGCGACCACCACCGCGTGCTCGTGGTGCTCACCGGCGTCCCGGCGCAGCGCGTCGAAGACCAGGCCGGGGTGTGCGGTGGCCCGCCCGCCCACGGCGCGGACCGCGCGCAGCAGCACGATCCGGGTCTGCGGCATCCTGGCCACCTCGTACGGCAGCAGGCCGTTGAGCACGTCCAGGACCAGCCGCCGCCGGGTCGCGGCGGCCAGCGCCCGCTCCCGCCGCCAGGCGCGTTCCGGGTCGTCCTCGTCGGTGAAGTGCTCCAGCATCGGCTCGGCGACCACCCGGTAGGGGTTGAGGATGCCGGGCTGGGCGTTGAGCAGGTTGATCGGCCGGGCGTACGGCCGCAGTTCCGGCAGGTCGCAGAGCTTCGCCAGCGGACCGGAGGGGTCCAGGATGGTCCAGTACGCCCCGGCGCGCAGCGTCTTGTAGACGATGCCGCCGCCGAGGAAGGACTTGCCGCCACCCAGGCCGGCCACCATCGCGGTCAGGCCGGATGCCTCGCGGACCTCCTGGGCCATCCACGGGTCCCAGGCCACCGGGCGCCGGGTCGCGGTGCAGGTCTCGCCGAGCAGGATGCCGCGCCGGTCGCCGACCTCGGCGGTGGCGGTGGGCACCGCGGAGGCGGCCCAGCTCACCGAGCCCCGGCGCAGGTAGGCGGCCGAGGCCAGCGGCTCACCCGGGATGAACTCCCTGGCCAGCGCGTACTGGGACTCGGGGTGCTCGATGGCGATCTTGGGCTTGTACAGGTCGACCAGCTGCTGGGCCAGCCGCAGCGCCTCGCGCTCGGTGGCGCCGGAGACCGACAGCCGCCACCAGGAGCGCACCCTGGTGGCCAGCGAGGTGAACCCGGTGGTCATCTCGTCGTCGATCTCGAGCACCCGTGCGGCCTGGCGGGCCAGCGATTGCGGCGGCTCCAGGTCGTGCTCGTCGGTGTAGTGCCGCACCTGGGAGCGCACCTTGTTCATCTGCCGCTGCAGCTCGCCCGTGACGTCCTCGGGTTTGCGCACGTAGATGCGGGCGGACCACTCCACCGGCGCGGGCAGCCGGTCCGAGCGCTGCAACCACGGGTCGTCGATCTCCGGGATCTGCAGGCCGTGCATCAGCCCCACGGTGAGCACCACCACGTGCCGCTTCACCCCGGCGTTGGACCCGGTGCGGCCGCGCACCGTCACGCTCGGGGAGTACGGCTCCTGGTGGAAGTCGGCGGCGTCGGTGAAGGAGGCCAGGTCCTCCGGCTCCCAGGCCGCGCCGGGCACCGCGGGCAGGTTGCGCGGCGCGGGCAGGCCAAGCGAGCAGGAGCGGTGCATCAGCCAGGACATCTCCTCGGCGGTGACCGGCCTGCCCTCCAGGCCGGAGGCACCGAGGATCTGGTCCAGGTGCTCGACCTCGCTGTCCAGCGCGACCAGCTCGGCGTCCACCGCCTCCGGGAAGATCTTGCGCAGCACCGGAGCGGCCCGTTCCACCGCGCGGTCCATCACGTTGCGGGTCTGCACCTGGACGCCGAGATAGACCTCCTTCTCGGCCATCGAGCGCCCCATCAGCTGCTGCTGCTCGCCGACCATGTAGTCGTCGAAGGAGAGCGTGCCGGGGGTGTCGGGCAGGCGGCCGACCGCGTTGTGCACGTGCGCCTCGGCCCACATCCGGATCGGATACGGGCGGGTGGTCACCCGCAGGTGCAGCCAGCGGCCCTGGAGTTCGGCGTACTGGCCGGCGATGGCGTGGATGAGGTCCTGGCGCTGGGAGTCCGAGCGGAAGGACCAGCGCTGCGGGGCCAGGCGGTACCAGGCGTAGACGTCCTGCCCGGTGCGCACCAGGTGACCGTCGATGCTGCGCGCGGAGATCGACGGGGTGTAGGTGGGGATGGCCGCCTCGCCGGGTAGCCGTCTGCCCCGCTTGCTGTACACCCGTTGGTCGTTCACCTGCCCAGGCGGCAGCGCACGCGCGTGGCGGCCGGGCTGTTCGGTGGCGCGACGGTCACGGTCACGGTTTCGTCGGCGACGGAACACCGCGAACCTCCTTGGTGCGAGCACGGCGTGAACGTCCACGCCGTGACGGGGAAGAGGGTGACGGCGCGTCCGTGCCGTGACCTGACGGCGTCGAGACTGCTGACACATCGGGGCTCACCGCTGTATCAGGGATCACAGAGCCATCGGAGATCACAGAGCCGGACTGGCTCTTCCCCCGTTGCTTCTTCTGCTCGGACTTCTTCGGCTTGGGCCGGGGACGTGCGGAATTGACCCGGATCCTGGCGGCGGTGGCGGCCCCGCCGTTGCCGGAGGTCGTTTGGCGGGGCGCGGTGAGTTCACGCAGCCACATCACACTGACCGCGCCCAGCGGCCGCTCCTGGTTGATCCGGGAGCAGATGATGCGGGTGATCACCACGGTGATGATGATCGCCCACGCGGTGGAGAAGAAGCTGAAGCCGAAGCCCATCCGGCGTTCGACCGCAAGGACCAGCAGGAACACGACGAGTCCCACGCCCCAGGCGACGTAGCGGGCCCGCCAGGGGAAAGTGGCCTTCGGCGGGCCGAGCCATACGGCGTCGACCCGGTACACCTCGTCGTCAGTACGAATCCGCAAGCTCGATCACCCGGTGAACAGACTGGCGATCCACTTACCGATGTTCACGCCGGCGCCGCTGACGGCGAGGCCGATGATGGCCAGCGCCACGATGACACCGCCGACCCGCCGCATCACGCCCGCGTTGTCGCCCTTGCTGCCACCCAGCCACAGCAGCAGCAACGCCACCAGCAACAGCAGCAGCGGGACGATGTTCTCCAGGATCCAGCGGGTGATACCCCCGGTTTGCAGTTGGTTGCCCTGGGCCAACGTATCCAGGAGGGTCATGGTCGTCATCGTGGGTACTCCAGAGTGCTGGGGCGGGGTCCCGGCCTCCGGACATGGAGACCTGGCCTGCCCAGCGGACGGCGGTGGACGTTACGAGTAGAGCATGAGTGGCTGACAAGGTGTAGTGGACGAAGTCCCGTGAGTGGACCCGTGAGTTGCTCTCCCGGAACCGGCGCTACCTCCGAACTGACCATCCCATGATGGCTGGGAGCCACACAGCGGTAAGCACACGACGCGGTCTTCTTGCACCGGCAAGCAGAGTTCACCCACTTGCCCAGAGAGCCGTCACAGATTGTGTTCGAGGCAGCCGAACAATCGGTTGCCGATGCACATCTTCGGGCGAACGCGGGCCACATCAGGGGATTGTCGACATGGTCGAACCTGTACCCGCAAGCCAGTCCTCGCCGGTTCGTCGGCACGAGCGCCGTTGATCTGAGGCAGTCGGGCAGGGTTCGAATGACCCGTCCCGGTGACCGGTACGTTACCGGGCGAGCACGCCGGGGCCGACGCCGGGGTGGCCTACGCCACGCCCTTCCCGCCCGAACGGACGAGGCCACCCGGACCAGGTGGCCGGGTGGCGTGGGGGGCGGATGAGTCGACACATAAGCCGGATCCTGTGCCCGCCGGACCTCGCGGTCGACGGGTGGCGGCCATCCATCTCGGTCTGCCGTCGCCGGCACACTCCAGCGGCCTACCCGCAGGCTCGGGCGGGCAGCCCTCGAACGCCTGCGCAGACGCCTCGCGGCGTCCTCTTGGCCTTGCTCCGGGTGGGGTTTACCTAGCCATCCCGGTCACCCGGGATGCTGGTGGTCTCTTACACCACCCTTTCACCCTTACCCGAGTCGTTCGCACGACCCGGGCGGTCTGCTCTCTGTGGCACTGTCCCGCGGGTCACCCCGGGTTGCCGTTAACAACCACCCTGCCCTGCGGAGTCCGGACTTTCCTCGGCGGAGGATCGCTCCTCCGACGCGGCCGCCCGGCCGACTCATCCGCTCGCAGTAGTGTACGACCCCCGCGAAGCGGTCTGTGCCAGGGGCTGCTGAAACACAGCCACTCAATCAACGTGAACGGTCGTCACAATTGGCGACCAACCCATTACGCGGAACGGACCAAGGTGCAAAGTCACCCAGCGCGATAGGTTGAGCGTGTCGCGTGACGACTCGCGGTTACGGCTGCGTTTCCGCAGGTCAGCCCCGATTGGTTGTACCACTTTGGCGGCATGGGAAATTCATTCCGTACAGCCGAACGAGTGAACGAATGTCATCCCCCATTTTTCGTGCTTGCGGCTTCCTGCCCGGCTCATTACCGTCATTGCCACGGCCGCAGAAAATAACCCCGGCGATACAAAGGCCGCGTCCCGTCCTTCGTTGTGAGCTGCCCCCCAGTGCACGGGTGAACGGGAAACGCCGTAGGCCGCCGGATGTCCGGGTGGGAGCAGGCGTTCCGCGCCGTTGCCTGCTCCCACCCGGTGCGGCGCTTTTACGAACCCGGCTCGTTTCGCGGACTTCTGTCCGGTTTCGGCCGCGAGTTCTCCTTGACCCGCCTCGCTCTAGTCCAGGTGCGCGGTGTCGTTCACCAGGCGCACCGAGGCGTTGCCGTCCGGGTAGAACTCGGCGATGGAGATCGAGGCCAGGTCCAGGTGCAGCCGGAAGAGCAGCTGCGGGCCGACGTCCAGGGCCAGCCGGAGCAGCGATTTGATCGGGGTCACGTGGCTGACCAGCACCACGGTCTGCCCGGCCCGAGCGGCCAGCACCTCGTCCCTGGCCCGCGCGACCCGGCGGTGCACCTGGTCGAAGCTCTCCCCGCCGGGGGTGGGCACGGTCGGGTCGGCCAGCCAGCGGGCGTGCAGCGCGGGGTCCCGCCGCGCGGCCTCGGTGAAGGTCAGGCCCTCCCAGGCGCCGAAGTTCGTCTCGACCAGCCCCTGGCTGATCTCCGGGGCCAGCCCGAGCGCGTCGCCGACGGCCTGGGCGGTCTGCCGGGTACGCGTCAGCGGGGACGCGATCACCGCGCTGACCTCGGTGAACGAGCTGAGCCGTTTGGCGGCGGCCGCTGCCTGCCGCCTGCCGATCTCGGTGAGCTGTGGGTCGCCGAGGCCGGAGTAGCGGCGCTGGGCGGACATCTCGGTCTGCCCGTGCCGGAGCAGGATCAGCCGGGTCGGCGTGCCCTTGGCCCCGGTCCAGGACGGCGGTGCGGCCTGGGTGGCGCTGTCCGGCTGGGGTACGGCGGTGAGGTCGGGCAGCGGGCTGTCCGCGCGTTCGATCCGCGGGGTGCCGCTGGCCTGGGCGTCCATCGCCTCGTTGGCCAGCCGGTCCGCGTCGGTGTTGCGTTCGCGCGGGATCCAGGTGTAGCCGACCCAGTCGAATCCGGCGGCCAGCCGCTGGGCCTCGCGGGCCAGTGGCTGCAGCGCCGGGTGCTTGATCTTCCAGCGGCCCGCCAGCTGCTCGACCACGAGTTTGGAGTCCAGCCTGCACTCCACCTCGGTCGCGCCCAGCTCGGCCGCGGCCCGCAGCCCGGCCAGCAGGCCCTGGTACTCGGCCACGTTGTTGGTGGCCTCGCCGATGCCCTCGGCGCGTTCGGCCAGCACCTCGCCGGTGCCGGGGTCCTTGACCACCGCGCCGTACCCGGCGGGACCGGGGTTGCCCCTGGACCCGCCGTCAGCCTCGACGAGCACCCTCACAGGCCGGACTCCGCGGTGCGCACCAGGATCGCGCCGCACTCCTCGCAGCGGGCCACCTCGTCCCTGGCGGCCTCCTTGAGCTTGCTCATCGCGATCCGGTCCAGCTCCAGCCGGCAGGCGCCGCAGCGGCGGGCCTTGAGCAGCGCGGCCCCGGTGCCGCCCTTGGACCGGATCCGCTCGTAGAGGGTGACCAGGTCGGTGGGCAGGCCGGCCAGCACGGTCTTGCGCCGGTCGCCGGAGCGGGCCTCGATGGTCTCCAGGTCGGCGAATGCCTCGTCCCGGCGGCGCTGGGCGTCGGCCAGCTTCTCCTGGGCCAGGCCGTCCTGGGCGCGGGCGTGCTGCACGTCCATCTCGACGGCCTCGCGCCGCTCCATCAGCTCCAGGGACTCGTCCTCCAGGATGCCGCGGCGGCGGGCGAGGGTCTCCAGCTCGTGCTGGAGGTCCACCGAGCGCTTGGCGTCGGCGGAGTTGAGCAGGGTGCGGTCGCGCTCCTCGCGGGCGCGGACCTGGTCGATCTCGGAGTCCAGCCGCTTGGCGTCCCGGTCCAGGTCGGCCAGGGTGGTCTCCACCGCCACCACCGCGTCCTTGCGGGTGCGCAGTTCGGTTTCGGCGGTGACGATCTCGGCCAGCTCGGGCAGGGTGCGCCGCCGGTGGGTGGCGCGGTTCAGCTCGGCGTCGACCTCGGCGAGGTCGAGCAGCCGCTTCTGCACGGCGGGATCGGCTTTCACGCGGGGGTCCTCCCTGTGGCGGACGCGGCCAGCGTCCACGGATCGGTGCGTCGGGTGGAGACGTGGACGTCGACCGTACCGGGGAACGCCCGGCGGATGACGTCGGCCGCCTGCGCGCACCACGGCCATTCGCTGGCCCAGTGCGCGACGTCGACGAGCATGGGGGTGTCTGCCCCGGCGAGGTGTTCCCCGGCCGGGTGGTGTCGCAGGTCGGCGGTGACATAGGCGTCCACGCCGGCCCTGGTCGCCGCGCGCAGCAGCGAGTCGCCCGCGCCGCCGCACACCGCGACGGTGCGCACCGGGCGTTCCGGCTCGCCAGCGGCGCGCACGCCCCAGGCGGTCTCGGGCAGGGCGAGCGCGACCCGCTGCACGAACGCGCCGAAGGGTTCGGCCTCGGCCAGTTCGCCGATCCGGCCGATACCGCGGCTGGAGGGCTCCTCGGCCAGTTCGTGCAGGTCGTAGGCGGGGGTCTCGTACGGGTGGGCGGCGTGCAGGGCGGCCAGCACCGCACGGCGGCGGTGCCGGGGCAGCACGGTCTCGATCCTGGTCTCCGGGCCGCGGTGCAGTTCACCGTGGCGGCCCGCGGCCGGGTCGGCGGCGGCGATCGGCCGGAACTGGGCGGTGCCCTCGTGCAGGAAGGCGGCCTCGCGGTAGTCGCCGATCGCGGCCGCCCCGGCGGCGAAGAGCGCGTCCAGGAGCTTGTCGGTGTGCCCGGCCGGCACGATCACGCTGAGCGCGTCCAGCGGGTCGGCGGGTTTGGCGTCCAGTGGGCCGGTGACCCGCAGGCCCAGTGCCTCGGCCAGTGCGTCGGACACGCCGGGGTCGGCGGAGTCGGCGTTGGTGTGCGCGCACAGCAGCCCGGCGCCGTTGCGGATGAGCTTGTGCACCAGGCGGCCCTTGGCGTCATCGGCGGGCACGCCGTGCACACCGCGCAGCAGCAGCGGGTGGTGGGCGAGCACGAGCTGCGCGCCGAGTTCGATGGCTTCGTCCACTGTGGACTCGACCGGGTCCACGCAGACCAGCACCCGGTCGACGGGTTCGGCCGGATCGCCGCACACCAGGCCGACCGCGTCCCAGGACTCGGCCAGTTCGGGCGGGTAGGCCGCCTCGATCGCGGCGACCACCTCGGCCAGTGTCGGGCTCATCCCTGCTCCCCCTCTTCCCGCAACACCGTCTGCAACGCCTTGAGCAGCACCGCGGCCTGCTCCGGCGGGCGCACCGCGACCCGCAGGTGGGTGGCGTCCAGGCCGGGGAAGGTGTCCGCGCGACGCACCGCGACCCCCTGTTCACGCAGCTCCAGCCGCACCCGCTCGCCGTCGGCGACCCGCAGCAGCAGGAACGGCCCGGCGGCCCCTCCACACACCTCGACCCCGGGCAGTTCGGCCAGTGCCGCGGCCATGGCGCTCCGGTGCGCCACGCCCTCGCGGGCGGCGAGGTCGGCCTCCCGCACGGCTTCCGGGGCGCAGCAGGCCTCGACCGCGGTCAGCACCAGGCTGCCCACCGGCCATTGTGGACGGTGCGCGGCCAGCCGGGCCAACAGCTCCGGCGCGCCGAGGGCGTATCCGGCGCGCAGTCCGGCCAGGCCCCAGGTCTTGGTCAGGCTGCGCAGCACCAGCAGCCCTGGAATGTCCGCTCCCGCAACGGATTCCGGCTCACCGGGCACCGCGTCGGCGAATGCCTCGTCCACCACCAGCACCCGGCCGGGCCTGGCCAGCGCACGCAGGGTCTCGGCCGGGTGCAGCACCGAGGTCGGGTTGGTCGGGTTGCCCACCACCACCAGGTCGGCGTCCTCGGGCACCAGCTCGGGCCGCAGCGCGTAGCCGTCCTCGGGACGCAGCCGCACCCTGGTCAGCGGCACCCCGGCGTCCAGCAGGGCCACATCGGGCTCGGTGAAGGAGGGGTGCACCACCGCGGCCAGTCCCGGCGCCAGCCGGGGCAGCAACGCGAACCCCTCGGCCGCCCCGTTGAGGATCAGCACCTGCTCGGGCGAACGGCCGTGCCGGTCGGCGGCGGCCACGCGGGCGGCCAGCTCGTCCTCGGCCCCGGGGTAGCGGCCAAGGCCGTCCAGTGCCTCGGCGAGCCGGGCGCGCAGCCAGTCCGGCGGGCGGGGCAGGCGCACGTTGACCGCGAAATCGGCGAGTCCCGGCGCGGCCTCGGCATCGCCGTGGTGGCGCAGTCGCGCGCGCTCGAAGTCCTCGCCAGTCATCGCGGCGAGTCTAAGCCGCCCGACGAGTGGCCGATGACCAGTCGGGGCCCGGCCGCGACACTCGGCTGATGGACGATCACGCCGGACTCTCCCGCCGCCGCCTGCTCGGCGTCTCCGCGGCCGCCCTCGGCGGTCTGGCCCTCGGTCAGGCCCCGGCCGCCGCCGCCGACTGGCCGGCGATCTTCTACGCCCCGCACCAGGACGACGAGTCGATCGCGATGGCGGGCGCGATCCGGGCGCACAAGGAGGCCGGGCGGCCGGTGTACCTGGTGCTGCTCTCCCGCGGCGAGAACGGCGGGCTGATCGACATCATCAACGGCAACTGCAACCTGGGCGCGGACTGCCCCTCCGGTGATCCCGGCCACCGGATCGAGCTGAGCCTGGACGACATCGTGGCCGCGCGCACCGCCGAGTTCACCGCGGCCGCGCACCGGCTTGGCGTGGACCGGGTGATCAACATGCAGCATCCGGACAGCGCCTGGACCGACTACCCCGGGTTCGTCCAGTACGTCCGGGAGACCATCCTGGACTTCGAGTCCCGCCACCCCGGCGCCTCGCACAAGCTGGTCAGCGGCTGGCGGGATGTCATCCACGGCGGCGATCCCGCCGACCCCAACAAGACCCACGCCGCCTGCCGGGACGCCGCGGAGAGCCTGCGCGAGCGGATCAGCGACTTCCGCTACTACTGGGTCTACGGCTACACCTACCCGCCAGCCGAGCGCACCGCCGACCACGTGGTGCCGCTCACCCCGGCCCAGCACGCCCGCAAGCGCCAGGCGCTGGCCGAGTACCGCCACTGGGATCCGGCAAACGGCCGCTACGCGCTGGGCTACCACAGCGTGCGCCTGATGATCGATCCCGCCGCCGCCGATCCGCACGAGTACCTCGATGTACCGCGATGACGGAGACTGAGCCGGTGCACCTGAGCTTCGTCTGCACCGGCAACATCTGCCGGTCCCCCATCGCCGCGATCGTCTTCCGCGAGCACCTGCGCCGGGCCGGGCTGGCCGAGCGGGTCAAGGTGACCAGCGCGGGCACCGGGCCCTGGCACATCGGCGAGCAGGCCGACCACCGGGCCCGCGCGGTGCTGCTCGAACACGGCTACCCGGCCGAGCACACCGCGGCCCAGGTCGGATCGGCGCACGCGGACGCGGACCTGTTCCTGGCCCTGGACGCCGGGCACCAGCGCGAACTGCGCCGCCTGGTCACCGGCGAGGTCCGGCTGCTGCGCTCCTTCGACCCGGCCGCCGGGGACGATCTGGACGTGCCCGACCCGTACTACGGCGGCCGGGCCGATTTCGCCGAGGTGCTGGGCATGGTGGAGGCGGCCGTGCCCGGCCTGCTGGACTGGGTGCGGAAGAAGCTGTGACCGCGGCCGCCGCGATCACCCGGCTCACCGGCGTCGACGCGGTGCAGGTGACTGCGGCCGGGGGCAGTGCGGCCGAGGTGTTCCGGGCCCGGCTGGCCGACGGGCGGCAGGTGGTGGCCAAGTCCGCGGCGGCCGGCAGCAGCGTGGCCGAGGCGGCCGGGCTGAGCTGGCTGGCCGCGGCGGACGCGGTGCCGATCCCGGCGGTGCTGGGCCACGACCAGACCTGGCTGGTGCTGGACTGGGTGCCGCCCGGCGAACCCACGCCGGCCGCGGCCGAGCGGTTCGGCCGGGAACTGGCCGCGCTGCACGCCAGCGGCGCGACCGCCTTCGGCTGCCCACCACCCGGCGGTCCGGCGGATGCCTGGATCGGCGCGGCCCCGATGCGCAACGAGCCGCACGACGACTGGCCGGAGTTCTTCGCCACCCAGCGCCTGGAGCCCTACCTGCGCACCGCCGACCTGCCCGATCCGCGGCCGGTGCGCGCGGTGTGCGAGCGGATCGCCGAGTACGCGGGACCGCCCGAGCCGCCCGCCCGGCTGCACGGCGACCTGTGGTCGGGCAACGTGCTGTGGGGCGCCGACGGGGTGCACCTGATCGACCCGGCCGCGCACGGCGGGCACCGGGAGAGCGACCTGGCCATGCTGGCCCTGTTCGGCTGCCCGCACCTGGACCGGATCCTGGGCGCCTACCAGGAGGTGGCCCCGCTGGCGCAGGGCTGGCGGGACCGGGTTCCGCTGCACCAGCTGTTCCCGCTGCTGGTGCACGTGGTGCTCTTCGGCGGCTCCTACGGGCAGCGGACGGTGGCCGCGGCGCAGGCGGTCCGGGGGCGGCCACCGAGCGGGTGAACGCGCCCCCTACCGTGGAGGGGTGCGTTGGAAGTTCCTGCTGCGACCGGGCTGGCTGGCCCTGATCGGGTTCGTGCTGCTGTTCTCGGCGGCCTGCCTGTGGATCCTGGCCCCCTGGCAGTTCCGGCAGGACGAGCGCAGGGAGACGCAGAACTCGGCGATCACCGGCTCGCTGGAGACCGAGGCGGTCGACTACGAGACCGCGCTGCCACCGGGTACCGACCCGGCGGCGAAGCAGTGGCTGGTGGTCAAGCTCACCGGGCGGTACCTGCCCGAGGCGGAGACGCTGGTGCGGCTGCGCAAGGCCGAGGGCAAGGCCGCCTTCGAGGTGCTCACCCCGCTGCGCACCGACTCCGGGCAGACCGTGATCGTCAACCGCGGCTACATCAAGGTCCAGCAGGGCACCAAACCGGTGGCCTACGACGCCGCGCCGAGCGGTCAGGTCACCGTGATCGGCCGGGTCCGCGGCAGCGAGATCGACCCCGGCCGGCAGGACGTGCTGGACCAGGACGGCAAGCGGCAGATCTACACCATCGACCCCACCGTGCTGGGCAAGGCCGTCGGCCTGGACCTGCGGCCCGGCTACGTGCAGCTCAACGAGGGCCAGCCGGGCGTGCTCGGCCTGCTGCCACTGCCCAAGCTGGAGGCGGGGCCGTTCTTCTCCTACGCCCTGCAGTGGATCGCCTTCGGCCTGATGGCCCCGGTCGGGCTCGGCTTCCTGCTCTGGCGGGAGGCGCACCCCGAGTCGGAAGAGGACGACGAGGACGAGCCGGACGAGGACGACGACGCGGACTCAGACCCGGTGCCGACGCCTGCGCCGCAGACCGCCGATCGCTACGGCGGCCGTCGCTGAGGCCAGCGCGGACAGCCCGCCGACCACCCTGGACAGCTCCACCGCCCTGGTGACGTGCCCGGAGTCGGGGTTGCGCCCGTCACCGAGCACCGGCCGCTCCTCCGCGCCGTGCCGGTACACCGTGCGCCCGCCGAGACGGATCTCCAGCGCGCCCGCGAAGGCCGCCTCCACCTGCCCGGCGTTCGGGCTGGGGTGCGCCGAGGCGTCCAGCCGCCAGGTCCGCCAGGCGTGCTTGGCCGAGCCACCGACCACCGGCGCGCCCAGCGCGGTCAGCATCGCGGCCAGCCGGGAGGGCGCCAGGTTGACCACGTCGTCCAGCCGGGCCGCGGCCCAGCCGAAGTTGCGGTAGCGCGGCGAGCGGTGCCCGACCATCGCGTCCAGGGTGTTGATCGCCCGGTAGGCCAGCAGGCCGGGCACCCCGGCCACCGCACCCCAGAACAACGGCGCGACCTGGGCGTCGGAGGTGTTCTCCGCCACCGACTCCACGGTGGCCCTGGCCAGTCCGAGCGCGTCCAGCGCCGCCGGGTCGCGGCCGCACAGGTTGGGCAGCCGGTCCCTGGCCTCGTCCAGCCGCCCGGCGTCGAGCGCGCGGGCCATCAGCGTGCCCTCACCGGCCAGCGAACAGCCGCCGAGCACCGCCCAGGTGGCCACCGCGGTGGTCGCCGCCTGCAGCACCGGGGAGTGCTTGCCGAGCTTCTCCGCGGCCACCCCGAGCAGCACCGCGCCGCCGGTGAGCAGCACCACGTGCACCACCCCCGGCGCCCGGTGGTCCCGGTAGAGCACCTTCTCCAGGCCGGCCGCGACCGTGCCGAAGGCGGCCACCGGATGGCCCCGCCGGGGGTCGCCGACCACCACGTCGGCGGCCGCACCCAGCAGCAGACCGATCGCCCGAGCAGCGCCGCTCATCCCCCATACCCCCTGTGTCCCGGAAGTCCGACGGGTGACGTTAGCGCGCCTGGGGACCCACGATTCTGCCTGGCCAGCCTCAAGCCTCTAATGTGGCCGTCCGTGACTCATGGCGACTCCACAGGCGGTGAGGGCCGGCTCCGGCTCTACTCCTACCTCAACGCTGAGCACACCAGGACCTACGTGGCGATCATGCGGTTGTTCACCGCGACGCTGCTGCCCGACCTCTCCCCCAACGAGGTCGCCGCCGCGCTCAAGCCACTGGAGCGCGAGGGCCGCCTGGACATCGGCGAATCCGATCCCGACACCGTGGCCGACCGGCTGAAACGGCTCAAGGACTGGGGAAACCTGGTGCAGGGGCGGCGGGAGACGATCGCCTCCAGCATCGCCGAGTTCGTCCGCGGCGCGTTCCGGTACCAGATCAACAAGCTCGCGGTGCGGGTGCAGCGGGACGTCGACGAGCTGCTCCGGGTGCCGGAGGGCGCGCGCGAGGTCTCCCGGGAACTGCTGCCCGCGATCGAACGCGGCCTGTCCAAACTGGGCGGCACGCTCTCCCAGGCCATGGTCGCCGAAGCGCAGGCGCCCAGCGCGGCCAGTGCCAAACGGGCCAAGGAGGAGCTGGCCGAACAGGTCACCACGCTGTTCCTGCAGCACGCCGAACTCGCGGTCACCGTGCGTGACTTCTACGCGTACCTCGGTCAGGTGGTCACCCGGTTCCACCTCGACCCGGAAGAGATCTCCGGCTTCCGCAACCTGCTGGTCGAATACATCCAGATGGTCGTCGAGGACGTGTTGCGGCACACCCCGGCCATCGCCGAGTCCCTGGCCGGACTCGCCCCGGCCCGCGGGGAACTGCTGCGCATCCTCGGCCCCACCGAACGCCTTGGCATCGCCGTCGAACGCGGCCGCGGCCGCTCGGAGACCGACTGGCGGGAGCTGACCGACTGGTTCGCCGACCGGCCAGGCCGCCCCAGCCAGGTCACCGCGCTGCGCGAGGCCACCGCCCGCGCCATCGGCTCCCTGCTGGCCAGCGTCAAACGGGCCACCGCCGGCGGTGGCCTGCTGCCCAGCCGCCGCGCCGAACTGCTGCAACTGGCAGGCTGGCTCGACTCGGCCGGACCGCACCGCTCGCACGAGCTGTACGCCGCCGCCTTCGGCCTCTACTCCGCCCGGCACCTGCTGCCCGCGCCCGAACACGACGGCGACGACGAGCACACCCCGTGGCGGGACGGCCCGGTGGTCGAGGTCAACGTCAGCGTGCGCAGCCGAGGCGACCGCGGCGCCCGCGGCCGCGCCTCCCGCATCCAGGACGACCCGATGCTGCAGGAAACCCTGCTCGCCCAGGCACGGGAGGCGGACCGGCAGCGGGCCGCCGCGGTCGCCGAACTCAGCGCCGCCGCCCCCGCGCTGGCCCAGAGCAACCTCTCCGCCGAGGCCCTCGAGGTGCTCTGCGAACTGCTCACCATGGCCATGGCCCAGCGGGAACGCGACACCGACACCGGCTCGGCCGCCGACCCGGTGCACGGACTGCGACTGACCATCAACCACGTCCCCGACCAGGTGACACAGATCGCCACATCGGGTGGAGTTCTCACCCTGCACCACGCCAGCGTCCAGCTGGGGGGCCAGGCATGAGCCGCAAACCCAGCGGGATCGGCATCCTGGACGAACTCTCCGACATCGACGCGGCCAACGTCACCCGCTGCGCGCGCACCCTGCTGCGCCGCCCGCTGCTGCGCGCCGACGGCCCGGACGGCGACCTGCTGCCGCTGGTCTTCCGGCACCGCAACGCCCTGCACGACCTGTTCGCCTCGCTGCTGGGCTACCGGCTGGTCGTGCAGCGCCGCTACGCCCGGCTCTACAAGGCGGGCCCCGGCGCCGACCCCACCCGCGGTGAGGCCGGGCTGTCCCCGCGCGGCTACGCCTACGTCGCGCTGACCATGGCCGCACTCACCGGCGTCGGCCGCCAGGTGCTGCTGTCCCGGCTGGTCAGCGAGGTGCGCGCGGCCGCGGTCGAAGCCGGCATCGAGGTCGTGGACGACCTGGGCGACCGGCGCGCGCTCACCGCCGCGCTGCGCCACCTGCTCGCCCTCGGCGTGATCACCGAGACCGAGGGCTCGGTGTCCACCTGGTCCGGCGATGCCATCACCGAGGCGCTGATCACCGTGGACACCGACGTGCTCGGCCACCTGCTGGCCGGACCGGTCGGCGAGGTGGACACCCCCGAGGAGCTGATCGGCAAGGCCGCCGAGGCCGGACCCGCCGGGATGGAACAGACCACCGAACACGCGGTGCGCCGCAAACTGGTGGAGAACCCGGTGGTCCTGCACGCCGACCTGCCGCCCGAGCAGGCATCCTGGCTGAAGAAGAACCAGCGCCGCGAATCCCTGCTGCTGGACCGCTGCTTCGGCCTGGTCACCGAGGCGCGGCTGGAGGGGATCGCGGTCACCGATCCCGAGGAATACCTCACCGACCTGGCCTTCCCCTCCTCCGGCACGGTCGCCAGGGTCGCGCTGCTGGCCCTGCCCGAACTGCTCGCCGAACACGAGGCCCGCGCCGACGGCCGCCACCCGGTGAGCAGGCAGCGGCTGCAACAGATCTGCGCCGAGCTGGTCGAGTCCTACCCGGCCGCCTGGTCCAAACAGGCCACCGAGGACATCGACGGCCTGGTCGACGAAGTGCTCGAACTGCTGGTCAACACCGGTCTGGCGCGCTGGGAGGAGCCCGACTGGCTGCTCTCCCCCGTCGCGCACCGGTGGGTGCCCGAACCCGATGACACCCCTGGCGGTCCCGCCGCCCAGGAAAAGGAAGAGGCGCCGCCGCCACCGGCGAGCTGGTCGCTTTTCGATGAGGAGGAACCCGCGTGAACCGCTGGCGGCTCAACCGGGGCGGCATCGTCAACATCTGGCAGTACGCCGAGCAGGAGTTCGACTTCTCCGGCGGCCGGGTGATCTTCCAGGGCACCAACGGCTCCGGCAAGTCCCGGACCCTCGAACTGCTGCTGCCGCTGTGCCTGGACGGCGAACTGCGGCAGATGGGTTCCAAGGGCTTCGACACGGTCAGCATCCGGCGCCTGATGCTCGATGACTACCAGGGCGGCCCGAACCGGATCGGCTACGCCTGGATCGAACTGGTCCGCAGCGACGACGCGGGTCAGGACGAGTACCTGACCTGCGGCATCGGCGTGAAGGCGTCCAAGACCTCGCAGCAGGTCAGCGACTCCTGGCGGTTCATCACCCCGTGCCGGGTCGGCAAGGACGTTCTCCTGGTCGGCGCGGACCGGGTGCCGGTCGGACCCGGCCAGCTGCGCGAACTGCTCGGCGCGGACGCGGTCCTGGAGGAGGCGGGCTTCCGGGCCCGGATCGCGGAAAGCGTCTACGGCGTGCCCGCCGACCGCTACGGCGACCTGCTGCACCTGCAACGCACCCTGCGCAACCCCGACGTCGGCCTCAAGGTCCTCGAGGGCCAGCTGGAGCAGATCCTCAGCGACGCGCTGCCGCCGCTGGAAGCCGGCCTGATCGAACGGCTGGCCACCTCCTTCGACGACCTGGAGTCCATCCGGGAGAACATCGTCCGGCTCTCCACCGCCGACGGCGCGCTGCGCACCTTCCTCACCGCCTACTCCGGCTACGCCCTCGCCGCGCTGCGCACCGCGGCCGACGGGGTGCGCGCCGCGCACGACACCCTGCAACGCCTGCTCGCCGAACTGAGCAGGCTGGAACGCCGCAAGGCCACCGCGCAGCAGGAACGCACCGCCGCCGACGCGGGCGTCGCCGCGCTGGAGGAGGCCGAGAGCGAACTGGCCATGCGGATCGAGGCGCTCAAGGCGCTGCCCGCCTACCAGGGCATGCGCGACCTGGCCGACCGGGAGAAGCTGGTCGCCAACACCCGCCGCTCCGCCGAGACCGCGCTGGAGGTGGCCAGCCGCCAGCGCGCCCAGGAGGACCGCGGCGTCGACTCGGTGCTCTCCGTGCTGGACCGGCTCGGCCGGGACACCGCCGCCGCCCAGGACCTCGCCGACCGGGCCGGCCAGCTGCTGCACACCGCGGGCCTGGACCGCGGGCTGTGCCCGGTGGTGCCGACCGTGCCGCCGGCCGAGGTCACCGAGACCACCGAACAGGTCAGGGCCAAGCCCGAGGCCACGGCCGCGGCACTGGCGGTCACCCGCCGCGCCGTGCCCGAACTGGACCCCGAGGAACTCCTCGACGGCCTGTCCACGGCCGCCGCGCAGGCCGCCGAGGCCGCCACCGAGGTGCGCCAGCGCGGCGCGCTCACCCTGATGCTGCACCAGCGCGCGCTGGAATCCGACCGGGCGCTGCGTAAGGTCGAGGAACTGCACCGCAACGCCAAGGACGCCCAGATCGGCGCCACCGACTCCGCTGGCAGGCGCAACCAGACCGCGCAAGAGCTGCGCGAACACGCCGAACACTGGGCCAACCAGGTCCGCGAATGGGCCGAGGCCGCGCCCGAGGGCGGCGCCGAGGCCGACCGGCCAGCGCCACCGCAACCGGAAAGCCTGGTCATCGACCGGGCCGGGGCACGGGCGGTACGCGAGGAATTCCGCCAGTGGGGCACCCCGCACCAGCAGTCCGCCACCCAGCGGGTCCTCGCCGCCGACCAGGCCTGCGCCACCGTGCGCGAGGGCATCCGGGAACGGGAGACCGAACTCGCCGCCCTGCGCCGCGGCCAGGAACGCGCCCCCGAACTGCCAGCAGGCGAGCGCCCGGCCGACCTGGGCGAGTCCTGCTACCGCCTGGTCGACTTCGCCGAGGGCCTTGCCGAGGCCGAACGGGCGGGGCTGGAAGCCGCGATGCAGGCCAGCGGTCTGCTCACGGCCTGGGTCCGCGCTGACGGCACCCTCGCCAAGGCCGGTGCCGCCGAGGTGGTCGCAGGCGTGCTGCACACCCCGGCCGACCTGGCCGCCGCGGTCGCCGCGCTGCCCCCGGTCACCGGCCGCTCGCTCGCCGAGGCACTCACCGCCGCCGCCGAACCGGACAGCCCCGTGCCCGCCGACCTGGTCAGCGGCCTGCTCTCGGCGATCGCACTGGCCGCCCCCGGCGAGGACCTGCCCGCCACCGCGCTGGCCCTGTCCACCGACGGCCGCTGGCGGGCAGGCGTGCTCTCCGGCTCCGCGACCAAGGAGGCCGCCGAGCACATCGGCGCCGGCGCCCGCGAGGCCGCCCGGCAGCGCCGCATCCTCGGCCTGGAGGACGAGCTGGAACAGCGGCGCGGCGAACTCGCCACCGCCCAGCAGCACCTGGAGGCCCTGCGCAGGCAGGCGACCGGCTGGGAGAAGCACCTGGCCGCCTTCCCGCACGACGACGAGCTGATCGCCGCGCACGCCCGGCTGGCCGGGGCCAAGGAGAGCGCCGAGGAGTCCGAGCACCGCGCGCTGACCCTGCGCGAGGAGCACTCGCACGCCGAGGACCACTGGCGGGCCGTGCAGTCCGAACTCACCCACGCCGCCACCGAGGCCGGGCTCTCCGCCGACACCGCCGCGCTGGAACAGGCGCACCGGGCCGCCGAACAGGTCCGCGGCACCGTGGACAGCCTCAAGGAAGCCCTCACCGAACGCTGCGCGGGCTCCATCCGCCAGCTCGCCGACGCCCTGCACAACCACCGGGTCGCCCTCGGCGACCGGGAACAGGCCGAGGCCCAGGCCGAATCCCGCTGCGCCGAGTACGCCGAACAAGCTGCCGCGCTGGCCGAGCTGACCTCGGCCATCGGCGGCGAGGCCAAGCAGGTCGCCGAATCACTGGCCACCCTGGAGGCCGAGCACAAGCGGGCCAAGACCGACCTGCCCGGCGCGCGCGAGCGGGTCGCCGAGGTGCGCGAGGAAGCCACCAAGATCGCCACCCTGCTGGAGACCAAGCAGCAGCAGCGCACCGGCCGTCAGCAGGAGGTCAGCACCGCCGAGGCCGCGTTCCGGGACACCCTGGCCGCCCCCGGCGTGTGGAGCGCCGCGCTGCCGGAGGCCGAGGCCCCGGACACGGAGAACCTGCTGGCCACCGCCGAACGCCTGGGCGCGGCCGAGGACCGCCGCCCGGCCAGCGAGGGCACCGTGATCGGCCGCCTGCAGGCCCTGCAGTCCGCGCTGGCCGGTTCGCACAACATCACCGCGGAGACCACCGCTGGCATCCTCACCGTCACGGTCACCTCCGAGGACGGCCCGCGCCCGGTCGCCGACGCCGCCGCCCTGGTCGCCACCCGCCTCGGTGACCAGCGCGGTTACCTCGGCGAGCGGTACCAGGAGATCTTCTCCGATTACCTCATGCGCGACCTGGCCGAACGCCTGCGCAGCCAGATCGCGGTGGCCGAGGACCTGTGCCGCCGGATGAACGAGGTCCTGGACCGGGCCCGCTCCAGCCAGGGCGTGCACGTCCAGCTGGAATGGCGCCCCTCGGCCGCGCTGGACGAGGCCACCAGGGACGCCCTGGAACTGGTCCGCACCCCCTTCGCCCAGCGCAGCCAGGACCAGGACGCCACCCTGCGCCGCGCCTTCACCGAACGCATCGAGGCCGAACGCGACGCCCACTCGGCCGGCTACGCCGAGATCCTCGGCCGGGCCCTGGACTACCGCTCCTGGTACTCCTTCACCGTCCGGGTCCGCGACACCGGCCCGGACAGCAAGCCCAGGGTCCGCCGCCTGCGCCAGCTCTCCTCCGGCGAAACCCGCCTGGTCTCCTACGTCACCCTCTTCGCCGCCGCGGCCAGCTTCTACGACGCGGTCAGCGCGGGCGAGGAAGGCTGGTTCCCACTCCGCCTGGTCCTGCTCGACGAGGCATTCGAGCGCCTCGACGACCCCACCATCGCCCGCATGCTGGGACTGCTGGTCGACCTGGACATGGACTGGATCATCACCTGGCCCAGTGGCTGGGGCGTCTCCGGCAAGATCCCGCGCATGCACATCTACGACGTGCTCCGCCCCAAGAACGGCGGCGGCGTCGCCTGCACGCACACCACCTGGGACGGAGCGGGGCTGGACCGGGAGGACGTCTAGCCCGGCGGTGGCGATATGTCCCGTTCACGATCGGGTACCTCTTAAAACTGAATCTCGTCGTCCATTCGTAGGGTTATGGCGATAAGTGCGCGCGTCCTAGCGTCCTGACCCACCTGCCGCATCCACCCTGCTGCGCGCAGTGCATCTCGGCGAAACTGCGAGAGGACGGCTATGTCCGTATCACGGCGGATCCCCATCGCGGGCGTGGTCGCCGCGTTGGCGACCAGTGCCCTGTTGTTGTTCCAGCAGACCGGCGCGCCCGCGCCGGAACCGGCGGCCAAGGCCGACAGTGCCCAGGCGGAGCAGCGCCAGGCGATGTTCGTCTACCGCGTGGTCGGCGGGGTCAACGACTCCGAGCGGCTCATCCAGGTCGGTTCGGACGTGCTGGAGCAGCGCGACGGCGACGACCTGTTCGTGCTCGGCAACGCCGAGGAGGCCAACCGGCTGACCAAGGCCGGGTTCACCACCAAGGTCGAATCGGTGATGGCGCCCGCGCCGTGGGCCCCGCCCAAGGCGCACAACAACAGCGAGCCGCTGGGCGTCAACGACATCAACGAGACCTACTACGGCGGCTACCGCACCGTGCGGGCGCAGCACTCGCACCTGGACAAGGTGCTCGCCGACTACCCCGCGCTCTCCACCGGGGTGACCTACGGCCAGTCCTGGCGCAAGAGCACCGGCAGGCCCAACGGCTACGACCTGCGTGCCATCTGCCTGACCAAGAAGCAGGCCGGGGACTGCGCGCTGAACACCAGCGCCGCCAAACCGCGCTTCTTCCTGATGGCCCAGATCCACGCCCGCGAGATCACCACCGGTGACATGGCCTGGCGGTGGATCGACCACCTGACCCAGGGCTACGGCACGGACGCCGAGGTCACCAGGCTGATGGACACCACCGAGATGTGGGTCGTCCCGATCACCAACCCGGACGGCGTTGACATCGTCCAGGCCGGTGGCAGCTCCCCGCGCCTGCAGCGCAAGAACGCCAACACCACCAACGGCACCTGCGGCACCGGCGGCCAGGTCGGCATCGACCTCAACCGCAACGCCAACTCGCACTACGGCCAGGCAGGCACCTCGACCAACCCGTGTGCCGAGACCTACCGCGGCCCGCGCGCGGACTCCGAGACCGAGCTGAACTCGCTCCAGGCGCTGTTCACCAAGCTCTACCCGGACAAGCGCGGCGACGGTGACACCACGCCGGCGGCCAAGGACACCAAGGGCCTGATGATCACCTTCCACAGCTACACCAACGGGATCATCTTCCCCTGGGCGCACCGGGCCAACACCTACACCGGCAACGACGCCAGCCTGCGCCGGATGGCCAAGGACATGGCAGGCATCACCGGCTACACCTACGGCACCGCGCCGCAGGTCGTCGGCTACGCCGCCTCCGGCGGCACCGAGGACTGGCTCTACGACAAGCTCGGCGTGCCCGGTTTCACCTTCGAGATCGGCCCGTCCAGCGGCACCTGCGGTGGCTTCCTGCCGCCGTACTCCTGCCAGACCAGCACCTTCTGGCCGAAGATCAAGCCCGCGCTGATGTACGCCGCCAAGCAGGCGGCTGCTCCCTACGCGAGCTGACCTGCTCCACAGGTGACCGGGGCGCCCCGCATGCACGACGCGGGGCGCCCCGGCACGTGTCAGCCGGTGCTCAGCGCACCTGCACGTCCTGCACCTCGACCCCGGTCAGCGAGCGCACGAAGCTGGCTCCCAGCGCCGAGGACGGCGTGTGTGCCCCGCTGGGCACCTCGCCGGAGCGGATCCGCTGCACCGCCCGGACCACCGCGTCCGCGGTCAGCTCATAGCCCTCCGGCGCGATCAGGGTCCGGCTCACCGTGCGCCCGTCCGCGTCCCGCACCTGCCCCCAGACCTCCGAGCGGGCGCCGGCCCGCGCCGCCTCGTCCGGCCCGGCGACCCGGTTGGCCAGCGCGGTCAGCCCCTTCCGCACCAGCTCGGCGCGCAGCAGCGGCAGCACGTAGCGCTGGGCCCGGAACAGCGGCGCCGGCACGCCGAGCGCGGCGTAGACGACGATGTTGGGGATGCCGGTGGAGCGGTAGGCGGTGCTCACATCGCCCCACGGGATGGAGATGACCTCGCGGCGCTTGCCGGGGAAGTCCACCGAACGCACCCGCCAGCCCGGCGAGACCTCGCGGATCCTCCCGTCGATCCGGGCCCGGCCACCGAGGCCGAGTGACTCGATCGCGGTCCGCAGCGTGCCGGCACTGGCACTGGCCATCCCGGCGAAGGCGAGTTCCAGGTGGGTGGCGCCGGGCAGGTCGGCGGCCAGCATCGCGGCCAGGCAGTCGGTGGGCACCACGTCGAACCCGGCGCCGGGCAGCAGCACGATCCCGGCCGTCTCGGCCTCGGCGGAGCGCTGCGAGATCTGCTCGAACACGTCGATCTCGCCGGTGATGTCCAGGTAGTGCACCTTGGCGTCCAGGCAGGCCTGCACCATGGGGGCCGCGGTGGCCGAGAACGGCCCCGCGCAGTGCGCCACGGCGTCCACGTCGGCCAGGTGGTCGGTGATCCGCTCGTCGAGCCCGAAGACCCGGTACGGCAACCCCAGCCGCTGCGCCAGCGGCACGACCTTCTCCGCCGCCCGCCCGGCCAGCACCGGCCGCTCACCCCGGCGCGCCGCCAGCTCCGCGATCAGCGTCCCCGTGTAGCCGTTGGCCCCGTACACCATCCACGTCATGCCCAAGAGCATGCCGAATTCGAACTGGAGTTACCAGGGGGTAGGTATTCCCGCCGCCCCCGGAGACCTGCCGCGGCCCGGACAGGTGAGGGGACGCCTGTCCGGGCCGCGTGCAGGGATTCGCCAGTTGGTCTGTGTGCCCCCCGCGGCGATAAAGGGACACACGAGCCAGGAACCGATGACGCGGCGACAGATGTGACCTGCGGAACATCCCACCGCTCAGTTCGCGGTACTCGCCACCAGCTCGCTGAACCGCTCCACCAGCTGCGCCCGCCCACCCGGCGCGACCAGTCCCCACTCCGGCCCGTCCGAGCCGGCGGGCAGGTAGGTGACGTACCGCCCACCCGCGACGTCGAAGTAGTCCACCGGCGCGCCGCTGACCCGCCGCCGCCCGTGCCGATCCCGCCCGGCGGCCCGGAACTGCCCGGCCCCCAGCCGGGGCTCGGCGAACAACCGCCGCACCCGCTCCAGCTCAGCGCCCCGCCCGGCTCCCGCCGCGGACCGCCGCAGGTACCCGTCCTCCGCCGCCACCGGCGGCCCGCCGTGCAGATCCGCCACCGGCACCGAGTAGGTAGGAATCCGCAACGGCTTGGCCTCCGGCAACACCCCCGCCACCGCGGGCGCCAGCTCCCTGGCGTCGATCGGCTGCAGGTGCAACTGCTCCTCGGCCAGCACCGCCAGCAGCCCGTCCCGCCCACTGGCCACCGCGAGCACCGAGCGCGTCGGCGCGCCCGGCTCGGGCATGAACCACCCGTACAACTCCCGGTGCGCCCGCGCGATGAGCCGCATGGCCGCCTTCAGATCCGGATGCACCAGCCGACCGTCGAACAACCCGGCCCGCCCCAACTCCTCCAGCGCGGGCCGGGCCACCGCCAACCGCTCGGCCATGGTCGCGCCCGGCGAGTGCGTGAGCAGCGCGTTGTGCTTGTCCCCGATCTCCTCGGCCTCCCAGACCAGGTCGTAGGCCAGCGCCGACAACGTGACAGCGGAACGCAACATCACTACTCGCCGATCACCGGCGGCGCCACGGACCGATGGTCCCCGAAGATGTCCTCGGTCTCCATCAGGAACGAGGCCCGCTCATGCTCCTCGTCCTCCTCCTTGCGCCCGGCCCCCGCGCCCCCCATGGGCATCCCACCCATGCCCGAGGCCCCAGGCCGCCCAGCCACCCCACCACCAGCAGGCCCAAACCCAGCACCCCCCGCACGCCCAACCCCAGCACTCCCCCCAGCGCCAAGCCCACCACCAGCACCGCCCCCAGGCCCGAACCCACCAGGAACAGCACCACCAAAGCCACCACCCCCGGCCCCACCGGAGTACCCACCCCCGCCACCAGGCCCACCACCGGCGCCACCACCGGAAATCGGCACCTCATTGGAGACGTACCCAGCGGACCCGGTCTGATCCCGAGGCGGATAAGCAGGCCCAGTCCCCACCACCGGAACCTCCGCCGACCCACCACCACCACCGCCGCCAGTACCGCCACCCCCGGCGCCACCACCACCAGCCCCGCCGCTGTAGCCGCCACCACCGCCGCCGAACTGCCCAAGCCCGCCGCCAAGACCGCCACCGCCGCCCCGGCCACCCTCGAAGCCACCGCCACCACCGGGCCCACCCGGCCCGCCGGGCCCCGGCTTGACCACGGAGACGTCGCCACTGACCTCGGGCGGCGTCAACCAGGTTGGCAGGGATTTCACGTTGTCCTCGGTCCGCACCCCGTAACCGGCGTAAACCCGCTGATTGTCACCGGTGTCGGTCTTGAACTTGTCGATTTCCCGGTCGAGATCGGTGGTGAACGGATTCAACTTGTTGCCGAGATTGTTCTGCGGCGGATTCTCCGGCACCGGCTTCAACTGGTTCTTACACCCATGCCAGTCAGTACCTTGCTGCCCAACGGCTTTCGCGGTGTTCCCCGCCATCTGCTTGGCATGATCAGCGAAGGCGGCGAGCGGACTCAACTGCTGCCGAGCCGCATCAGCCGCCTTACCTTCCCAGACCCCGTGCGAGTCCCGAAGCACCTTCTCCGCGAGATCCCGTGCCTCGTCGTATCCCTTGCCCACCTTGTCCCAGGCCGACTGGATCGGCGAGATACCGGACCCGGGTCCCTTGCCTTCCTGGAACCACTTGTAGATCTGATCCCCGCGAATACCCTCGGGCCGCGGTGTGTCCGACGGCCACAGGTTGATCCCGAGCATCGCCGCCCCACCCGCGCCGACCGCGATCAGCAATGGCAAAGGCATTAACTTCCCCCCTTCAACGTGGCGACCACCATCTCGCCGATCCCGGTTGCCCGTGGGCACGGGTTCGCGTAGTCCGCCGCCCCCACGGTCAGCTGGACCTGGACCGCGACCACGGTCTTCTGCGCGGTGCCGATCTCCAACCGGCACAGTCCCTTGCTCCGGGCGTCCGCGTCCATCGCGACGACCGCGGGGTAGCCGCCGACCTGGGCCGGCTCCCACACCTTGAAGTTGCTCTTGCGCGCGTAGAGCTGGGCGATCCCGCCGAGCTGGTTGTTCACCGTGATCGAGAAGTGGTTCTTCGCCGGAGTATCGCTTGCCAGCCAACGACATGAGGGGCCGAGCGGACTCTCCCGGACCTCGCCTCGCACGCTCCCCGCGACCTCACGCGCCTGCTCCGTGCTCAGCACCGAGCACGGACTACCGGCGATCTGAGCGGTGTCCAGCTCAGGCTGCGGAACGGTGGGGGCGTCGTTCGGCGCCGAACTCGCCGAGGTGGCGGCACCGCTGGTCGGCGTTGTGGTGGCCGGGGCGGGAGTGGCACCACAACCCGCGAGCACAACTCCGGCAAGCAACCCGAACGCGGCCATCACACTTGTTCCCAGGCGAGTCACAGTCATCCCTTGGGCTTGAAGTTGGTCTGGTTTGCGCCTTCGGTCCCGGCGTACTGGTCACGGGCAGCCGTCAGCTTCTGAACCAGCGTATCGACGGCCTCGCCATAGGCCCGATTGGCCAGAGTGTGCGTGCCGTCCTTCTCCTGAATCGTGCGCTCGATGATCTGGCGCACGGCACCCCGGCTGAAGTCCTCCTCGCTGGGCGGATTCGCCATGACGTTGGTCTCCATCGCCAGGGTGTTGATCTCCTCGATCTTGGTCCGGACCGCCTTCAGCCCGGCGATCAGGTTGTCCAGTTGTGCCACGTCGACCGTGAACTTCGAACCCCCGCCGAAGTCGATCGACACCTTGGTCTCACGCGGAGCCACGGCAAATCCCCCCATCCCCTGGAAAATCTCCCCAACGGACAGTAACGCGATCACCACGACGTCACGACCGGTTCGTGACCAATCCACACGTATTCGCGATCACATCACCCGAATGGCGGCTGGCACCCTAAGTAGTAACACTGACCGAACCCAAAAAAAGCCCGTAGCCAGCGAAAACGTGACTACGGGCAGTGGTGGGCGCGGTGGTGTTGATTTCGCGGAGTCGCCGGTGGCGGCCGCTCAGCGCCGGCCGAGTGGCAGGGCCGGGCCGGGGTCGAATCGGTGCGCCAGTTCGGTGCACAGGCCGCCGAGGGCGATCACGAGGGTGGCCGCGGTCAGTGGGGTGGCGCCCAGTGCCGAGAGCACCGCGGTGCCTGCCAGGCCGATCAGCCAGACCGGCAGGCCCGGTGGTGGTGTGATCATGACCGGGTTTCCCCTTTCCGGCGCGGCGGCCCGCGCTGTGCGGGAACCACTTCGCCGGACCTCGCGGTTGCCGTCATCATGGCCGAATTCCGGGTTTTTGCCAGCCAACGCCAGTCTTTTGTCGCGGCTGACCCGAGAACACCACCCGAATGCCGGATTTCGAACACGGTGAACACCTACCCGCTCGCCGGTATCACCGGATCGGGTGTTTACGCAGGTCAAGCGTGGCCGGGAAGGATCGTTAAATTGGTTGATGATTTGACGATCGATAATCACCGGGTCGACGAGAACCGGCGCGCCAGCTCCCGCCCCCTGGCCACCTGCACCTTCTTCGCCTGCCCCACGGCGAACCGCAACACCCCGAACGGAGCCGACAGCCGGTAGTGGTCCACCAACCGGGTGCCCTCGGCGACGGCCTCGATCCGGAACTCGTAGTCCAACCGCACACCGCCGGGACTGACCACGTCGCCGGACACCGTGCGCGCACCCAGTCGCATGCTGGCCTCGATGACGTTGTCCCGCCGCAGCGGCCCGAACCGGAACCGCTCCACGGCGGTGAACCGCACCTCATCCGGCGTCCGGCGGATGTCGCGCACCGCCACGACCAACGGCGAGAGCCCGACGTGGTTGGCCGGGTCGGACAGGTGCTCGACGACCTCCTCCGGGGCGGCGGACAGGATGGTCGTGGTACTGAATTCCACGGTCTTCATGTTGTGTCCCAACGGTTGTGCGGGTCAGGGGAGCAGGCGGTCCAGTACCGCGTCGACCTGGACGGCATCCGGTCCGAGCAGCAGGCAGTCCGTGCGCATGCCCTCCACGGCCTGCGCCAGGATCGTGGCGGCCACCAGGGCGTCCGGGGTGCCCGCGCGCTCGAACTGCTCGCCGAACAGCTCGAGCAGCACCTGCCGCTGTGCCTGGTAGTGCCCGGCGAAGGCCGGGTCGGTCGCGGCGCGGGAGACGAAGGCCTTGGCCACGCTGGTTTCGGCGGCCCGCTCGGCGTCCAGCGGCAGCAGTTCCAGCACGATCGCCGACAACGCCTCCCTCGGCGCGGGCAGGCCCTCGGCGAAACGGGCCCGCAGCCGGTCGGCGCAGCGCAGGCAGTGGTGCTCCAGCGCGAACAGGAGCAGGTCCTCCTTGGTGCTGAAGTGGTGCTGCAGCGTCCCGGTCGTCACCCCGGCCTCAGCCGCGATCTCCCGCATGCCGGGGAAGGTGCCGTGCCCGCGCACCAGCAGCCGTCCCACCGCCTCGGCCACCGCGTTCTGCCGCGCGTCCGGCTGCCATCGTTCTCTCATCGCCACCTCCATTACATCTGTAATGTAGCACTGCGATGAGGCTTCCGGCAGCGAACGAGGTTGCGGAGGGTAAACAAAACGCCACTGTCCGCAAGATTTCTCTTGCGGACAGTGGCGTGAAAAATCAATATCCGGTGGGCACAGTTGGGTTCGAACCAACGACCCCTCGCTTGTAAGGCGAGTGCTCTCCCGCTGAGCTATGCGCCCCCGCAGCAGCCCCGAGCCTACGCCCGGGGCTCTGCGAGATCATGCGATTTAGCCGAGGACCTCGGCCAGCGCCTTCTTCCACGCGGCCTGGTCGCGGGCCTCGCCAGGGGCGTTGGCCTCGGCGAAGCGGACCACGCCTTCCTTGTCGATCAGGAAGGTGCCGCGCAGGGCGAAGCCCGCGGTGTCGTTGAAGACGCCGTAGGTCTTGGCGACCTCGCCGTGCGGCCAGAAGTCCGACAGCAGCGGGAAGGTGTAGCCCTCCTGCTCCGCCCACGCCTTCAGGCTGAACGGGGTGTCCACGGACACACCGAGCACCTGTACCGCGTCGTTCTGGTAGTCCCCGATCTCGTCCCGGACCTGGCACAGCTCGCCCGTGCAGATGCCGCTGAACGCGAACGGGTAGAACACGAGCAGGACGTGCTTCTCACCGCGGAACGAGGAGAGGGTCACCTTCTCCTTGTTGCTGTCCGGCAGCGTGAAATCCGGGGCCTGCGTACCGACCTCGATCGTCATCGAGCACTCTCCTGGGAGTCTGGCTGGCTTCCAGCGAGCCAGCCTAGACCCTCAGGGACTACCCACAGACTTGGTCTCAGCGCTTGGGCTTGCCCGCCCGCGCACCGACCAGACGAGTCGCTGTCCAGTCATCCGACGCGGACAGCGTCGAGGTGACCGACAACCCGGCGGTGCTGGACGCGTCGCCGACGTCACTCGGCTCCACGTAGCCCGTCCGGCCCGTCTTTGGTGTCAGCAGCCAGATCACGCCCTCGTCGGCGAGCGGTGTGATGGCGTCGACGAGGTCGTCGGTGAGATCACCGTCACCCTCCCGCCACCAGTACAGCACCACGTCGATGACTTCCTGTGCGTCCTCGTCGAGGAGTTCGCCTCCACAGCGCTCCTCCACGGCGGCGCGGATGTCGTCATCAACATCCTCGTCCCAGCCGAGTTCCTGGACCACCATGTCCGGCTCAATACCGAGCCTCTCGGCGACGCCGACCTTTTCAGCGCCTTCCGCGGCGACCACGAGTGTCACTCCTCCAACTACGCGAGTGCGGCTGGCCGTACGGCCGCCGCACTGGTGTGTCCAACCGATCCCGGCTAGCGAACACTGCGAGTGCCCACCTGCGCAACTGCACGCCCCGGGACACGCCGGAATCGCTTCCCAACCGGTGGCATCCGGCTGCCCTCTATCGGACTATTGACAGTTACCGGCCGGTAGCGGTGACGCGCGTGCGCGCACGCGTAAGGATGGGGGACGATGACACGGCAGCGCCAACGCGTGGGATGCTCCACTGACACCGCGTGGCCGAGAAAGGCTGCCCCGAAACTGACGACGAAGCATGGCGAGGAGAACCCTTGGCCCCGCAGAACACCGGCGCCGGCACCCCTGAGCGGGTGCGGGTCATCCGTGACGGGCTGGCCGCCCACCTGCCGGACATCGATCCGGAGGAGACCGCCGAGTGGCTGGAGTCCTTCGACGCCGTCCTCGCCGGAGCCGGTCAGCAGCGCGCCCGGTACCTGATGCTCCGACTGCTGGAGCGGGCTCGTGAGAGCCACGTCGGCGTACCCGCGCTGACCAGCACGGACTACGTGAACACCATCCCCACCGAGCGGGAGCCCTGGTTCCCCGGCGACGAGGAGACCGAGCGCCGCTACCGGGCGTTCATCCGCTGGAACGCCGCGGTCATGGTGCACCGCGCGCAGCGTCCCGGCGTCGGCGTCGGTGGGCACATCTCCACCTACGCCTCCTCGGCCGCGCTCTACGAGGTCGGCTTCAACTGGTTTTTCCGCGGCAAGGATCACCCCGGCGGCGGCGACCAGCTCTTCATCCAGGGCCACGCCTCGCCCGGCATCTACGCGCGCGCCTTCCTGGAAGGCCGCCTCTCCGCGGAGCAGCTCGACGGCTTCCGGCAGGAGTTGTCGCACGCCGGAGCGGGCGGCGGCCTGCCGTCCTACCCGCACCCCCGGTTGATGCCGGACTTCTGGGAGTTCCCGACGGTGTCCATGGGTCTCGGCCCGATGAACGCCATCTACCAGGCCCGCTTCAACCGTTACATGCACGACCGGGGCATGGCCGACACCTCGCAGCAGCGGGTCTGGGCCTTCCTCGGCGACGGCGAGATGGACGAGCCGGAGTCGCGTGGCCTGATTCACGTCGCGGCGCACGAGGGCCTGGACAACCTGACCTTCGTGATCAACTGCAACCTGCAGCGCCTGGACGGGCCGGTGCGCGGCAACGGCAAGATCATCCAGGAGCTGGAGTCGTTCTTCCGCGGCGCGGGCTGGAACGTGATCAAGGTCGTGTGGGGCCGGGAGTGGGACTCCCTGCTGCACGCCGACCGCGACGGCGCGCTGATCAACCTGATGAACACCACGCCGGACGGCGACTTCCAGACCTACAAGGCCAATGACGGCGCCTACGTGCGGGAGCACTTCTTCGGCCGCGACCCGCGGACGAAGGAGCTGGTCACGCCGTACAGCGACCAGGACATCTGGAACCTCAAGCGCGGCGGGCACGACTACCGCAAGGTCTACGCGGCCTACAAGGCGGCCACCGAGCACCACGGCCAGCCCACGGTCATCCTGGCCAAGACGATCAAGGGTTACGGCCTGGGCCCGCAGTTCGAGGCGCGCAACGCCACGCACCAGATGAAGAAGCTCACCCTCGACGACCTGAAGCGGTTCCGGGACACCCAGCGGATCCCGATCACCGACGCCGAGCTGGAGCGGGACCCGTACCTGCCGCCGTACTACCACCCCGGCCAGGACTCCGCGGAGATCCAGTACCTGCAGGACCGCCGCCGCCAGCTCGGTGGCTCGGCGCCCGCCCGCCGGGTGAAGAACAAGCCGCTGGTGCTGCCGGGCGACAAGGTCTACGAGGTCATCCAGCGCGGGTCCGGCAAGCAGGAGGTGGCCACCACCATGGCCTTCGTCCGGCTGGTCAAGGACCTGGCGAAGGACCCGGAGATCGGCCCGCGGCTCGTCCCGATCATCCCGGACGAGGCGCGCACCTTCGGCATGGACTCCATGTTCCCGACGCAGAAGATCTACAACCCGCACGGTCAGCTGTACACCTCGGTGGACGCCAAGCTGATGCTCGCCTACAAGGAGAGCGAGCGGGGCCAGATCCTGCACGAGGGCATCAACGAGGCCGGGTCGACCGCCTCGTTCACCGCCGCGGGCACGTCGTACTCCACGCACGGCGAGCCGATGATCCCGATCTACATCTTCTACTCGATGTTCGGCTTCCAGCGCACCGGCGACAGCCTGTGGGCGGCGGCGGACCAGATGGCCCGCGGCTTCGTCATCGGCGCCACCGCCGGTCGCACCACGCTGACCGGCGAGGGCCTGCAGCACAACGACGGGCACTCGCAGCTGCTGGCCTACACCAACCCGGCCGTGGTGGCCTACGACCCGGCCTACGGGTATGAGGTCGCGCACATCGTCAAGGACGGCCTGCGCCGGATGTACGGCGAGAACGCCGAGGACATCTTCTACTACCTGACCGTCTACAACGACCCCTACGTGCAGCCCGCCGAACCGGCTGACCTGGACGTGGACGGTCTGCTGCGTGGTCTGCACCGGGTCAAGGCCGCGCCGGGCGAGGGCCCGCTGCGGGCGCAGGTGCTGGCCTCCGGCGTGGCGCTGCCGTGGGCGGTGCGCGCGCAGGAGCTGCTCGCCCAGGACTGGGGCGTGCACGCGGATGTGTGGTCGGCCACCTCCTGGTCGCAGCTGCGCCGCGAGGCGGTGGCGATCGACCGGGAGAACCTGCTGCACCCCGAGCAGGGCCAGCGGGTGCCCTACATCACCCAGGCGCTCTCCCAGGGCCAGGGCCCGGTGGTTGCGGTGTCGGACTGGATGCGTGCGGTCCCGGACCTGATCCGGCCGTGGGTGCCCACCGACATGCTCACCCTGGGCACCGACGGGTTCGGCTTCTCCGACACCCGTCCGGCCGCCCGCCGCCACTTCCTGGTCGACGCCGAGTCGATCACGGTCGCCACGCTGGCCGCACTGGCCAAGCGCGGTGAGGTGGCGCAGTCGGTGGTCGCCGAGGCGGCACGCAAGTACCGCATCGACGACGTCCAGGCCGCCGGTCCGCAGACCTCGGACTCCGGCTCCGCCTGATCGTTGACGCAGTGAGCGAAGGGGCTCCCCGAGTGCTGGGGAGCCCCTTCGTCATGCTCAGAAGCAGTGCTGGGCCGCGGTGGCCTTGACCAGGCCGTAATCGGCGCGGGGGTCCAGCAGCAGCGGGATCAGCCGACCCGCTTCCTGGTTGCGCGGCACCAGGCGGCCGCCGGGCACCGGCACCGAGAAGACGCCGTGCAGGCCGAGCACCTCGCGGTGGGTGGCGAACTGCTCGGCGGTGAGCTTGTAGCCGCAGGCCGGGTTCCGCTCGATGTCCTCGGGCTTGGCCGGCTCGTTGTCCGCGCCGCCGAAGTAGACCGGGCCCTGGCCGAGCACCGCGCCGAGGCGGCTCTTGGCGGTGGCCAGTGCGATCGGCGCCCAGCGGTCGGCCACCAGCTTGACGGTGCCCGCGACCGCGGCGAGCTGGGAGTGCACCCGGCGGCGCTGGTTGAGCGCGGGGTCGGCGGCCTCGGCGGCGTCCTTGGGGTCGACCTTGGTCTCCAGCAGGATGCCGACCGCGTGCTTGAGGCCGGCGGTGTTGCGCAGGATCCGCTCCTGGCCGTCGCCGGCGACCTGGCGGATCGGCTGGCCGGTCACCGGGTCGGTCCAGATGCCGTACTCACCGGTGGAGTGCCCGGCCTGTTCGACGTGCGGTTTGGCGTAGTCCTTGGACAGGGTGACCGACTCGTCGTGCAGGTGCTCGGCCACGTTGAGGTTGCGCGACCACAGGTACAGCACGTCCTTGTCGTAGAACTTGGGCGTGGCGCCGTACTCGTGCAGGTCGTGGATGACCTCGGGGCGGTGCTCGCGGATGACCGACGCGAGGGCCTTGGCCTCGGGTGAGACCAGCAGCAGGTGGTCCCGGTTGATGTCCACGCCGTTGGCGTTGGTGCGGGTGTCCGCGGCCCGGCCGTCCGGGTTGGCTGTGGGCACGAACAGGTATTTGACCCGCGGGTTCTCCCGCTGGAAGGCCAGGTCGCGCAGCTTGGTCAGGCAGCCTTCGCGGCCGGAGGGCTCGTCACCGTGCTGGGAGCAGATGAACAGCACCGTGCTGGTGGCGTGCGCGGGGCCGATCCGGACCAGGTTCAGCGGGCGGCCCTTGACCGTGCTGCCGATCCGGCTGACCGTGGTGTGGCGGCTGGCCTTGTCGACCGCGGCCAGGAAGCTCGCTTCCTCGTCCAGGCCGGTCCAGCGGGCACCGTTGGACTGCTCGAAGCCGGTGCGCGGCTGGGCGGGCGCGGCGGTGGCGACCGGGGCCACCAGGCCCAGCGCGGCCGCGGTCAGCGCGGAGAGGGCGATGAGTCGACGCACGTGACTCCTCGATGAGTTCGGGCAGGGCCCCCAGTGAGCCCCGCCTGAACCCATCAGCCTCACCCGATCGTGTCAACCGTCATTCGGCTGCGGGCGGCGGCCGCGGTGCGGTTCCAGTCCTGCCAGCCGCGCACCACCAGCACCGCGAACACGATGTAGACCAGCGCGGAGAACCACAGCCCCGACATCAGCTGCAAGGGCACGCCGACCGCGTCCACGGCCAGCCACACCAACCAGAACTCGACCAGACCGGCCGCCTGCGCGCCGTAGGCGACCAGGGTGCCGACGAAGATCCAGGCGTCCGGCCAGGGCGCCCAGGAGGCGTCCAGGGCGTCCAGCAGCAGCGCGAAGGCGGTGGTGCCGGCGAGCATCGCGCCCACCATGACCAGGCGTTCGACCGTGGTGGCCGCGCGCACCGCGACGCCGAAGACCGGGTCGCGGTGGCGGGTCCAGGCCCACCAGCCGTAGACCGCGATGGCCAGTACCGCGACCTGCCGGGTGGCCAGGCCGCCGAGCTGGGCGGAGAAGTAGACGCTGAACAGCAGCACGGCGGTGACGATCTGCACCGGCCAGGTCCACAGCGTGCGGCGCTGCGCCAGGAACACCACGGCCAGGGCGCCTAGCTGGCCGATCAGCTCGGCGTAGGCGACCCGCTGGCCGAAGAACTCGAACCCGTGTTCCATCAGGAACCGCATCTGCCTCTCCCCACAGCCCAGGCCCTGGGGCTGTTTTCGGGAACGGCGACGCGACACCGGCGTGCGGACGTGAGTCGACGCACGCGGGCGCGCGTGCGCAGCCTCCCATCCGGACTTTCACCGTCGGCCACGGAATTCCACCGTGTCAACCGCCGGCTGGCTGCCGGCGGGTCGCGGGCTGTCACCGCCGGTTCGGATTTTCACCGACCCCGGAGCGCACGACACTTCTGCTCTGGCCAACACTCTGCTCCCCCGCCGCTATTCCGCCCAGGGGATAGTGACCTGAAAGACTGTTCGCGTTCACCTACGGCGGCCAAGGTTGATCCATGCGCAACCTGCTGGTCCCCCTTGTCGTGGCGCTGCTCGCGCTCGGCCTGCCCGGTGTCGCCGACGCCCGGCCCGGCATCGTCATCCCGACCGCCCAGACCCCCGCCTTCGTCGACGACGCCTCGGGCACGCCGCCCAGGGCCAACGCGGACGACCCGGCGATCTGGGTGCACCCGTCCCGGCGTGCCGACAGCGTGGTGCTGGGCACGCTCAAGGAGGGCGGGCTGGCCGCCTTCGACCTGTCCGGCAGGCTGCTGCGGCTGGTGGCCGCCCCGCCGCCGCCGGTGGCCGGGGCCGCGCCGGGGCGGTTCAACAACGTGGACCTGCTGGGCGATCTGGCCTTTGTCAGCGACCGGGGCCGGGACCGGGTGCGGGTGTACCGGGTCGACCCGCGCGGCGCGGCGGCCGGGAAGGCCGTGCTCAAGGACGTGACCGCGGCGCGGACCCCGCTGGTGTTCAGCAAGTCCGAGGCCGAGGTGGACGAGCAGCGCACCGCCTACGGCCTGGCCGTCGGCACCGACCGGGACACCCCGCTGGTGGTGGCCAGCCGCCGCCACGAGACCCGGCTGGCCCTGCTCACCCCGGTGCGCACCGCCGAGGGCGTCTCCGTCCGCCAACTGTCCACTGTGGACCTACCGGCGAGTTTCCGGTTGCCCGACGGCAAGACCTGGGCGCCCTGCGGCGAGCCGGGCGAGGGCCCGCAGATCGAGGGCATGGTGATCGACTCCCGGCACCGGGTGCTCTACGCGGCCCAGGAGGATGTCGGCATCTGGCGGATCCCGTTGTCCGCCAAGGGCTTCGGTCAGCCCGAGCTGATCGACCGGGTGCGCGAGTTCGGCGTGCCAGCCAAGTACGACGAGCAGACCGAGGAGTGCGTGCCTGCCGGCGCGGACCCCGGCTTCGGCGGGAAGTGGCTGACCGCGGACGCCGAGGGCCTGACCATCGCCGACGCCGGACACGGGCGCGGCCAGCTGGTCGCCTCCAGCCAGGGCGATTCCCGGTTCGTGGTCTACGACCGGGAGAAGCCGGGCACGGTGCTGGGCACCTTCCGGGTGCGCGAGGGGCATGGCAGGGACTCGGTGGAGCACTCCGACGGCGCGGCCGTGGTGACCACGCCGCTGCCCGGCTACCCGGCCGGACTGCTCGCGGTGCACGACGGAGAACGGAAACCGGCGGCCACCGACCCCTCTGGCAAGGAGCTGGAGACCACCGGTTTCGCTTACCTGAGCTGGAAGGACGTGCTGGCTTCCCTGGAGCGCTGAGTTACTGCGCCGGCGGGATCGGTGGGATCGGCGTCCCCGCGGGCGGGGTCGGCGTCTCGTTCGGCGGCGGTCCCGGCGGGTTCGAGGTGCCCGGTGCGGGAGCGGGGTTGCGGGTGGCCGCGGCCTCGCTCTCGATCCGGTTCAGCCAGCGGCCCCAGCGGTCCTGCATGGGCCGGATCAGGCCGCCGCCCACACCGACCACCAGGATGCCGCCGACGGTGGCCAGCACCGCGATCAGCACCGGGGTGGTGACCGTGGTGGCGATGCCGAGCTGGTTCAGCGCGGCGATCACGCCGAGGGCCAGGATGAAGGCATAGGTGATGCCGCGCAGCAGTCCGGTGAACGGGCGGTTGCCGATGGCGGTGCCGACCAGGTCGCGGGCGATGCGGGCGATGGCCGCGGCCACCAGCAGCAGCACGATGGCCACGATGATCCGTGGCAGGTAGCCGATGATGTCGGTGAGCAGCTGGCTCACCGCGTTGCCCGCGCCGAAGACGCCGAAGGCCAGTTGCAGTGCGATCAGCAGGACGAAGTAGTAGACGAGTTTGACGATGATCTCGGCCGCGTCCACCCGCTGACTGGCCAGCAGGGTGCCGATGCCCGCCTTGTCGGCCAGCTTGTTGAAGCCGGTCTTGCGCAGCAGCAACGAGACCACCTTGGCCAGCGCCTTGGCGATCAGCCAGCCGACCAACAGGATCAGCAAGAAGCCGAAGAGCTTCGGCACGAATGTGGCCACCATGGACCACGCGTCCGCGAGTCCCCGGCGTAGTTCGCCTCCCACGACTTCCTCCTCATGTCCGCGACAGCTTGTCGCTACGGAGTTGATCGTGGGCCGGATGGACTAAACCAGCAAGGCGCGACACAGACCCGATAGGAGTAATGCACTAGCCCCAACGGCCCTTGACCGTCCACAGTAGAACCACCGGTGGGGACCGGAGGGATGAGAAGGCCCGGCGCACGCGCCGGGCCTTCTCCCGTTTCCGTTGTCCCAGCGGCTGAATCAGAACGGCAGGTTGGCCACCTTGTTGGCCACCGCGGCCTGCCGCACCTTCTCCGCGAGCGCGCCCGGCGGGGTCGGCGCGAGCCGGCGGGACCGCGAGGAGGCCGACTCGGCGTCGGTGGGCACGTCCGGCCGAGGGGTGCCCGCGCAGATCACCCGGCTCGGCGGCAGCACGCCGTCGACCAGGTACCGGTTGACGTGCTCGTCAACGCAGGTGTTGCCGCCAAGGGCGTACAGGCCGTGCCGACCCTCGTCCGCCACCGAGATCAGGTGGTCCTCCAGGCGCTCGGCCATGGCCGGGCCGCCGTCGTAGTGGGTCTGGGTGTCGCCGTCGGCCTGGATCACCACGCCGGTCTGGTAGCCCTTGCGCTTGAGCTTGACCGGCTTCTCCGGCGGGGTGAACGAGCGGAAGGTGCAGGTGCGCGGCGCGGCCCTGGTCACGCCGAGCCCGTAGGGGTAGCGGTCCCGGAACTCGCGCATGTCCTGGTAGTAGCTGTTGAGATCGCGCGGCCAGTCCGCCTCGCAGGTGACCGTGTCGAACACGCCCGCGCGCAGCTGGGCCAGGCCAAGGGTGGCGAGTTCCTTGCCGGCCTTGGCCGCCTCGGCGAACTCGGCCGAGCCGGGCTGGAAGTCGCGGAAGTACTTCACGTCCTCGGCGAGGAACTCCCAGTTGAACCGGTAGCGCGCGCCGCCGCCGACCCCGGCGTCGAACTGGGTGCGGTCGAAGCCGTCAGCCGGGGTGGCGTGCAGCTTGGCCGCGACCTGCTCGACGGTGGCCAGCACCTCGGCCTTGGTCTTGCCGATGCCGAAGCGGTTGTTGCGCTGCCCCGCCCACTCCGCCCACAGGTCCACGTTGTCCCGGAAGGCCACCGACTGCTGCTTGAACTGCTGCCGCCAGATCCACTCCGGGTGCACCGAGGAGTCCAGCACGCTGCGGTCGAGCTGCTTGGGGAACAGGCTGCCGTAGACCGCGCCCAGGTAGGTGCCGTAGGAGTAGCCGACGTAGCTGAGCTTCTTCTCCCCCAGCACGCCGCGGATGACGTCCATGTCACGGGCGGTGTTGGGCGTGTTGACGTGCTTGCGCAGCGCGCCACCGGCCTTGCGGCAGGCCTCCTCGCTCTGCCGGGCACTGGCCGTCCAGGCCGCGAAGTCCTTGTCCTCCGGCCGCGAGCTGAGCTTGTGCAGGTCGGTGGTGACCTCGCAGCTGAGCAGGGTGGACTCGTTGACCCCGCGCGGGTCGAAGCCGATCAGGTCGTAGACCTCGGTCAGCGGGGTGCCGTAGAAGTAGGTCGGCAAGGCGAGGCCGCTGCCGCCGGGACCACCCGGGTTGGACAGCAGGATGCCGCGGCGCTTGGCCGGGTCGCTGGCCTTGAGCCTGCTGACCGAGAGCGCGATCCGCTCCTGCTTGGGCTTGCCGTAGTCCATCGGCACCACCAGGGTGGCGCAGTCCAGCGCGCTGTTGAACTTGCACGGCTGCCAGTTCGGAACCTGGCTGTAGAACTCCTTGAGCGCGGCCGGGTTGGCCGTTTCCGCTGCTTCGGCGGGCTGGGTCGCGGTCACGACCTGGCTGCCGAGCAGTCCGAGCAGACCGAGTGTCAGCGCGGCTGCCCTCGGCCAGCCACCACGGGCGGCGGTTGTTCTACGCACGGTGAGACCTCCTGCATCGCCTGTGCCCCTTTCGGGCGAGCAGAACGTTCCTACCGGCGGGTGAACAGCGAAAACAGGGCAGACCGGCGGCACATTATTCTGGGATTTTCCCCGTATAGGCGGTCACTCGACAGAGGTAACGCCCTGGGTGAGCTTCAGCGATGCCACGGCGTGGGACGCTGGGCGACATGAGTCCCGAGGTCGTGCCGCAGCCGCACCCGTCGCCGGAGCTGTCCACGGCGACCCTGCGGGGCCTGGAGCGCGCGTCAGGGGACCTGGCCGCGGCCAGCATCGCCGCGATGGACTCCCAGCTGCCCTGGTTCCGCCGGATGCCTGCCGACCAGCGGGCCAGCGTGCTGCTGGTGATCCAGACCGGCGCGGCCAACTTCGTGGAATGGCTGCGCGACCCGCGCCAGGCCATCCGGCTCACCGCCGAGGCCTTCCGGGCCGCGCCACGGGACATCTCCCGCTGGGTCAGCCTGCGCCAGACCGTGGAACTGGTCCGGATAGCGATCGACATGCTCGAGCAGCAGCTGCCGATACTGGGCAGGGACACCGCCGAGCGCGCCTGGCTCACCGAGGCCGTGCTGCGCTACGGGCGGGAGATCGCCTTCGCCGCGGCCACCTCCTACGCGGCCGCGGCCGAGGCCCGCGGCGCCTGGGACGCCCGCCTCGAGGCGCTGATGGTGGACGGCATCGTGCGTGGCGACGCCGAGGAGTCACTGCTCTCGCGAGCCGCCGCGCTGGGCTGGGACCTGGCCGCCGAGGCCACCGTGCTGGTCGGCAACCCGGCCAGCGACGACCCGCCCGCGGTGGTCTTCGACGTGCGCAGCCGGGCCGCCCGCACCGGCCGCGCGGTACTGCTCGGCGTGCAGGGCTCCCGCCTGGTCGTGGTGCTCGGCGGCCCGGTCGCCGGATCCACCGGGCACGACGTGCTGGCCAAGATGTCCGAGGCATTCGGCGACGGGCCGGTGGTGGCCGGGCCGACCGTGTCCAGCCTGGCCGAGGCGCACCACAGCGCCGCCGACGCCATCTCCGGCCTGCGCGCGGTGGTCGGCTGGCCTGCCGCGCCGCGCCCGGTGCGCTCCGGCGAACTGCTGCCCGAACGCGCGCTGGCCGGTGACCCCGAGGCCGAACGGCAGCTGGTGGAACGGGTGGTGCGGCCGCTGGTGGAGGCGGGCGGCTCGCTGCTGGAGACCGTGGAGGCCTACCTGGAGGCCGGTGGCGTGCTGGAGAGCTGCGCGCGCACCCTGTTCGTGCACTCCAACACCGTGCGGTACCGGCTGCGCCGGGTGGCCGAGATCACCGGGCACACCGCCACCGATCCGCGGGACGCGCTGGTGCTCCGGGTGGCCCTCGCGGTGGGTCGGCTGGCCAGGGCCCGCGGACTCTGGTGACCTCCGTCTCAATGCTCACCCATTCGGCCTAACGCGCGAGCTGGACTTCTAGCGGTCGCCACAATGAAACTGACATATCTGGCCCCGTTTTCTATTACTGCTTGTAGACACTCCACAAAACCAGCCGCCGAACTTAGTTCCCCGCAGCATGCCTCCAGACCCCCTTGAGCGTGTTCAGTTACCGACGTGATCGCTCTCCTCGCTCCCGGACAGGGCTCGCAGTCCCCCGGCATGTTCGAGCCCTGGCTCGCGCTGCCCGGAACCGCGCAGCGGCTGTCCCACTGGTCCGAGCTGACCGGGCTGGACCTGGTCCGCCTCGGCACCACGGCGACCGCGGAGGAGATCAAGGACACGTCGGTGACCCAGCCACTGGTGGTGGCCCTGGCGTTGCTGGCGTACGAAGAGTTGGCCCGCCGGGTCGAGTTGCCCACCGACGTCCCGGTCGCCGGCCACTCGGTCGGTGAGCTCGCCGCCGCTGTTCTGGGTGGCGTGCTCACCGCCGACGACGCCGTCGCACTGGCCGCGGTGCGCGGCGCCGAGATGGCCGCCGCCTGCGCGCTCGAACCGACCGGCATGATCGCCGTGATGGGTGGCGTGGAGGCCGAGGTCCTCGCCCGGATCGAGGAGTTCGGCCTGATCCCCGCCAACCGCAACGGCGCTGGCCAGATCGTGGCCGCAGGCAGCCTGGCCGGGCTGGACAAGCTGCTGGCGAACCCGCCCGAGCGCGCGCGGGTCAAGGCGCTGCCGGTCGCGGGCGCCTTCCACACCGGATACATGGCCCCGGCGGCCGAGGCGCTGCGCGCCCGCGCCGCCCAGGTGACGGTGAACAACGTCACGCGCCCCTTGTTGTCCAACGCCGAAGGCGCTGTGCTCCCTGTGGGCACCGGCGGCGCCGAAGTGCTTGGCCGGCTGGTCACCCAGGTGACCTCGCCGGTGCGTTGGGACGCCTGCATGACCACCCTCGCTGCTCAGGGTGTGACCGCGGTCGTCGAGCTGCCTCCGGCCGGGACCCTGAGTGGCCTGGTCAAGCGCGAGCTGCCCGACGTTGCGCGGCTCCCCCTGAAGTCCCCGGCCGACCTAGACAAGGCGGTCGACCTGTTCGCCGGTGGTGCGGCGTGAGCAACGAGGAGCGACCAACCATGCAGCTGGCCCCCGGCCCGGTCGGCACGAAGATCATCGGACTCGGCAGCCACCAGGGCGACCGCGTGGTGACCAACCACGACATCGCCAAGCTGGTCGACACCTCTGACGAGTGGATCCAGAGCCGGGTGGGCATCAAGTCCCGCAGGCTCGCCCGCGAGGACCAGTCGCTGACCGACATGGCGGTCGAGGCCGGCAAGAAGGCCGTCGCGGACTCCGGGCTGGACCCGACCGAGATCGACACGGTCATCATCGCCACCTGCACCATGCCCACCACGATCCCCAACGCCGCGGCCCAGGTGGCCGCGCGGATCGGGATCGTCAAGGCGGGCGCCTTCGACGTGAACGCGGCCTGCGCGGGCTTCTGCTACGCCATGGCCACCGCCTCGGACCTGGTCCGCGGTGGCTCCTCCCGCTACGTGCTGGTGATCGGCGCCGAGCGCTTCACCGACTGGGTGGACTGGACCGACCGCTCCACCTGCATCATCTTCGCCGACGGCGCGGGCGCCGTGGTGGTCGGACCCGCCGACGAACCCGCCATCGGGCCGGTGGCCTGGGAGAGCGCGGGCGGCATGGCCGAGGTGATCGGGGTGACCCCGCAGCGCTACCTCTACCAGGAGGGCCAGTCGGTGTTCCGCTGGGCCACCACGGAGAACTGGCCGGTGGCCGAGCGCGCGGTGGAACTGGCCGGGCTCAAGCTCTCCGACATCGACGTGCTGGTGCCGCACCAGGCGAACCTGCGGATCGTGGAGTCCATCGCCAAGGAACTGCGCGGTCGCGGCGCCCGGGAGGACCTGGTGGTCGCCAGGGACATCGTCACCAGCGGCAACACCTCCTCGGCCTCGATCCCGATCGCCCTGGACCACATGCGTGCGGCCGGTGAGATCTCCAGCGGTGATGTCGTGCTGCTCATTGGTTTCGGCGCCGGCCTGGTGTCCGCCGGACAGGTGGTCATCTGCCCCTGAGCACGGGGGCGGCAACTCAACAAGACTCCGGGGCGGCCGCTGCCGCCCTGGTCGGTGGGTAACGCGAAAGGAACAAGCTCAATGGCTTCGAACGAAGAAATTCTCGAAGGTCTCGCCGAGATCATCGAAGAGGTCGCCGGTGTGGACCAGGCCGACGTCTCCGCCGACAAGTCCTTCGTGGACGACCTGGACATCGACTCGCTGTCCATGGTCGAGGTCGCGGTGCAGGCCGAGGACAAGTTCGGCGTGAAGATCCCGGACGACGAGCTGGTCAACCTGAAGACCGTCGGCGACGCGGTGAACTACATCTCGAAGAACCAATGACATCTCCTGACGTTGTCGTCACCGGTCTCGGTGCGACGACTCCGCTCGGCGGCGACGTCGCGTCCACCTGGGACGCGATGCTCGCCGGGCGCAGCGGGGTCGGCGTGCTCAAGGCCGACTGGGTGGACAGGTTCGATCTGGACGTGCGTATCGCCGCCCAGCTCGCTGTCGAACCCACCGAGGTGCTGACCAGGGTCGAGGCTCGCCGCCTCGACCGGTCGGAGCAGGTCGCCCTGATCGCCGCGCGGCAAGCGTGGGCCGATGCGGGCACACCCGAGGTCGAGCCCGAGCGGCTGGCCGTCGTGGTGGGCACCGGCATCGGTGGCGCCCTGACCATCCTCGGTCAGGACGACATCCTGGAGACCTACGGGAAGCGCAAGGTCTCGCCCCTGACCGTCCCGATGCTCATGCCCAACGGCCCCGCGGCCGTGGTCGGGCTGGAGCTGGGGTCCAGGGCCGGGGTGCACGCTCCCGTCTCCGCCTGCGCCTCCGGCGCCGAGGCCATCGCCTGGGCGTGGCGGATGCTCAAGGCGGGCGAGTGCGACATCGTGGTCTGTGGCGGCGCCGAGGCGAGCATCTGCGCGCTGCCGGTGGCCGGTTTCTCCCAGATGCGGGCGATGAGCACGCGCAATGACGAACCCGAACGGGCCTCCCGCCCGTTCGACACCGCCCGCGACGGGTTCGTGCTCGGGGAAGGCGCCGGGATCATGGTGCTGGAACGGGCCGAGTACGCCGCGGCGCGCGGGGCGAGGGTGTACGGGCAGCTGGCCGGGATCGGCACCAGCGCGGACGCCTACCACATCACCGCCCCGGAACCGGAGGGCAAGGGCGCCAGCCGGGCCATCAAGGCCGCGCTGCGCACCGGCGGGCTCACCCCCGCCGACGTGGGGCATGTGAACGCGCACGCGACGTCGACCCCGGTCGGCGACGTGGCCGAGGCTGCGGCCATCCGCTCAGCCATCGGCACCCACGCCGTGGTCACCGCGCCGAAGTCCGCACTGGGTCACCTGCTGGGTGGTTCCGGTGCGGTGGAGGCGATCACCACCGTGCTCGCGATCCGCGACGGCGTGATCCCGCCGACGCTGAACCTGGAGAACCTCGACCCCGCGGTCGGGTTGGACGTGGTGACGGGCGGACCCCGGCACGTCCGGCTGCAGGCCGCCGTGAACGACTCGTTCGGTTTCGGCGGGCACAACGTCGCACTGGCTTTCGCCTCGGTCTGAGTCTCCGCCCCGGTGTTTTCCGCCGGGTTGCCCTCAGACCGGGGCGTCAGCCTCTTTTTTTCGCGCTGTCCCGCACCTCTCGAGGCCCGTGTGATGACGGCGTTGCGGCCAAGACTGACCAAAATGCACCCCCGGGGGCGGATCCGTTCTCCCTGGTTACGGCTGAGCCGTCTGCCCGACGGCGGCGCGAGGCTGGCCGGGTGTGCGTGAATGGCCCGGGATGGCGCACATCGTGGCCGCGGACGGGACCGACGCCTGCGCTCGGGCCCGACAGATCACCGGGTTGTTCCTGATCAACCCGCACGCGGTGCACACCGAGCGGGACCTCGCCGCGCTGTTGCCGCAGTGTCGGCGTGCTGGTGAACAACCCGCTCCGGGTGGGCGGCGTGGTCCGCCGCGGCGCGAACCTGCTGCCTGCCTTCGCCGCAGCCGCCATCCTCCGAGCCACCCTGATCACGCGAAAGCCTACGGCCGCGCCTACATCGCGATGAACTCCCGCACCCCAGGCGGCGCTGCGGGAGGAGCTGGCGTGCAAGCACGAGCGGGTCACGGGTGGTGGGCGAAGTAGCCGAACCCCGGCAGATCCACCGGAAGCCGGGCACGGCGCGCACGGCTCCATCCCGCACTGGCATGCACGGCCTCTGGCGCTGGGTCTGCCCGGATCTTCGGACAGACCCAGCGAGGGCTCAGCTCGGGCAGCCCTCCGCGCCGCCACGCTGCCCGACCGAGTTCGGCAGCAGCGTGGCCGGTCACCAATGCAGTACCCCTTCGCCGTCGCAGAGTTCGCAGCGGTCGTAGTCGCGTCGTTCGTCGTACGCACCGGAACCGTCGCAGTCCGGGCAGATAGCAGATTCGTTGGACATGCGGCCGACGGTGTGCGGCCGGTGTCACTCGCTTGTTCGGCCACCGCGACAGCGTTGTTTGGGCACCTGCATGCCAGTGTCACCGGTTCCGAGGGCGGAGAACGGGGACATCTCTGTCCCGCTGGCTCAGCAGACCGAGACGATGGTGCTCAGCGGCGAGCCCTTGTCGATGCGCAACGTCCGGCCCTCCATGGCGAGCTGATAGGTCGCCCGCCACCGGTTGCAGTCCGAGCGCGCGTCCGCCGGGGACTTGGCCGGGTCCTGGGTGCTGGTGAAGGTCAGCATGATCCGCAGGGTGCCGCCAGGGGAGTTGATCACCCGGCGGACCAGGATGCTGCCGTCCTTGGTGGTGGCGTAGTCGGCGAGCCAGACCGTGCGCTGGGTCTCCTGGGAGACCTTGGCGGTGACGTGGGCGCGCCACTGGTCGAAGTTGCGGTTGTTGATCGCCTCGAAGTAGCCGGTGAGCAGGTTCTTGATGGCCGGGGCGTCCGGGTGCGCGCTGGCGTCCGGGGTGAACTCCACTGTGGACGGTCCGGGTTCCTGTTCCCGTGGCCGTGCCGAGGTGCTGTCGATGACCGCGCGCACCGTCGGATCGGCGCCCGCGGTGGGGTAGGCCTGACGCAGGGTCAGCCCGATCGACACCGCGCCGAGCAGCACCAGCCCGACGAGAAACAGCGGCCAGAACCGCCGCAACCCACTCACCCCACCAGGGTGCCACACCAACCTGTCAGCTCAGCCCACCCGGTGCAGCCAGGTCACCGGCGCGCCGTCGCCCGCCCGGCGGAACGGCTCCAGGGCGTCGTCCCAGGCCGCGCCGAGCAGTTCGCCCAGGCGGTGGGTCATGGCCTCGGCGGCGCGGTTGGCGGCCATCAGGGTGCGCAGCTGGTCCTCGGTGACCACGATGTCGCCGTTGGCACTGGTGCGGGCCCGCCACAGGCCAAGGCCCGGGACGTGGCAGAACCGCTCGCCGTCCACGCCGGTGCTGGGTTCCTCGGTGACCTCGAAGCGCAGCATCGGCCAGGCCCGCAGCGCGGACACCAGCGAAGCGCCGGTGCCGGCATCGCCGGTCCAGGCGCATTCGGCGCGCAGCTGTCCTGGCGCCGCCGGCTGGGCGGTCCACTTCAGATCGGCCCGGCCACCAAGGGTGCCCGAGATCGCCCACTCGACGTGCGGACAGACCGCAGACGGCGACGAGTGGACGTAGACAACGCCACTGGTGCATCCCCGTGCGCTCACTGTTGACCTCCGCTACTCGACGAGGGACGTCTTCCCCGCGTACCTCGTCTTGTGCAACGGACGGTGCGTCGTGACTTTCCGGCGATCACCCGTGCGGTCATTCTGCCCTGCGCGACCTCCAATGCGCCAGAAGAACCAACCGACACCCCGATCAGTGTCACCCAGCCGGGGGCGTTCACCCAGTGTGTTCGGGTACAGATTGCGAATTGGGTGGTTGCCCGTAACCCACGGGGGGACTCCCGCTACGGTTTGAGCCGACCGGAGCAACCGGGACGGGTACGGGACGAGTCACGCGCGGAGGTGTTTGGCGTGCGGTTGGTGCGGCTCGGTGACGATCCGTCCGCCAGGGTGGAAGGTGTCGAGGCCGATCTGCGGGCCGCGCTGTCCACCTGGGGCGCCGGGACCGACCTGGCCGGCGGGATCGCGCTGCTGGACTGCACGCCGCCGGGCAGCCTGCGGCCGCTGGACGCGGTGATCGTGCTGCCCCGCGGGGTGATCGTGGTGGTCGGGGTCGACCTGCCCGGTCCGGCGATGAAGCTGGAAGCCCCGTTGCAGGGCCAGTGGAAGGTCGACGGCTGGCCGTTGATCAGGGACGACGGGCTGCTCAACCCGGCGGTGGAGGCGCTCACCGCGGCCTCCGCGCTGACCCAGCGGTTGCAGGCGGAGCGGATCGAGCCGTTACCCGTGTCCACCATCGTGGCGGTCGGACCGTATGTCGCCCAGGTGTTGCAGCCCACCGGGGACCTGCACCGCGGGGTCCGGGTGCTGCACCCGGCGCCGACCGCGATGCTGGCCGCGGTCAAGGAGTTGTCCACCTACGAACGCCCGTGCACCGCCGAGGCCGCCAGGCGGCTGCTGTCCAGTGTGGACCGGCGCACCGCCGCGCTGACCGCCGGTGAGCTGGTCGCGGAGGGTTTCGCCGATTCGGTGAGTCCGGATCTGGCCAGTGCCAGCACCATGCTCATCCCCCGGTTCACCGCCGACGGCCGCCCCGCGCCGCCGCGGCCCGCCGCGCCCCGGCCGAAGAAGCGCCAGCCCTGGCTGCCGCTGGCCGGGCTGGCCCTGGCCGGGCTGGCGCTGGTGCTGTTGATCGCCACCGTGGCCCAGTCCTGTAGTGCGGAACCGGCCCAGCCCGAGGGCAGTGGCGCGGTGTCCTCGTTGCGCAGCGCGGAGCCACCGGAGTCCACTGTGGACGGTCTGGACTTCGTGCCGCGCGGCTCCTCCAGGGAGACCGACTGCGGGCCGAGGGCCTTCGGCCAGTTGCAGCAGTGGCTGCGGGAGAACCCGTGCACCGCGCTGGTGCGCAGCCTGTTCGAGGTCAACGAGGAGCGCAAGGCCGCGGTCTCGGTGGTGGTGGTCAGCTTCGCCGACGCGGTGCAGGCGCAACGCTTCCAGGCGCTGGCCGACGACGAGCAGAGCGGCGGGGTGAACGAGCTGCTGCGCGAGGGCCGGAGCTGGCCGGGCGGGCCGAGTTCGTTCGCCCAGGCGGTGTCCTCGACCTCGCGTGATGGCACCAGGGTGCGGATCGTGCGCGCGGTGTGGGTGAGCCAGGAGACCAAGCAGACCGATGTGGTGCTGCAGGGCATCGCCGAGCGCGCGCTGCGGCTGCCGCTGCCGGGTTAACGCCTCAGACGGCGGAGCAGCACGAAGGTGGCCACCGCCAGCACCGGGGCCAGTACCAGCAGATCCGGCACTCCGGCGGCGAACGCGCCGGCGCGTTCGGCCAGTGCGGACTCGGTGTCCACGCTGACGATCCCTGGCAGCGTCGCGGTGCCGTCGGTGACCAGGAACAGCACGCCGATGCCGATGAACAGCAGCCCGGCCACCAGGTTCAGCGAGTGCAGGCGGAGGCGGCCGATGCCGATCTCCCTGCCGCGCAACCAGGTCCGCTGCCCCAGCTGGAACCGGTCCCACAGCGCGGCCAGTGCGAACAGCGGCAGCACCATGCCAAGGCCGTAGACCGCGAGCAGGGCCGCGCCGTAACCGGGATCGCCGCCCGCGGCGGCCACGGTGAGCACGCCGCCGAGGATCGGGCCGGAGCAGAACCCGGCCAGGCCGTAGGTCGCGCCGAGCACGAACACCGAGGCGGCCGAGGAGATCCTGGTGCCGGCCGCGAAACGCTGGGACAGGCCGGAGCCGAAGCCGCGGCCGAAGAGCTGGGCCACGCCGAAACCGATCAGCAGCACCGCGGCCACCGCGATCACCGTCTGCCGGTGCGCGGTGAGCAGGCCGCCGAGGCTGGCCGCGGCCGCGCCGAGGGGCACCAGGGTGGTGGCCAGGCCGAGGTAGAACACGCCGGTGCGGGCCAGCAGCCGGGCCGGGCTGCCGAAGGCGTAGGCGAAGAAGGCGGGCAGCAGCAACGCCGAGCAGGGGCTGGCCAGCGCGAGCGCGCCGCCGAGCAGCGCGCCGAGGTAGCCGAGCTGGCCGGTCACTTCTTGGCGGCCTGCTCGATCAGCCGGACGAAGGTCTCCAGCGGCTGCGCGCCGACCACCGCGCGCCCGTTGATCAGGAAGGACGGCGTGCTGGTCAGCCCCATCTCCTGGCCTTCGGCGGCGTCGGTGCGGATCTCCTGGCGCAGCGTCGGATCGGCCAGGTCCCGCTCGAACTTGGCCATGTCGGCCACGCCGGAGCGGCGGGCCAGGTCGAGCAGCCGGTCCGGGCCGAAGTCGGCGTGCCCGGAGCGCGGGGCCTCGGCGAAGGCCAGTTCGTGGAACGGCCAGAACCGGCCCTGCCGACCGGCGGCGCGGGCGGCCACCGCGGCGGCCTCGGACTCCGCGCCGAACATCGGCAGGTCCCGCCACTCGATCCGCAGCAGGCCCTGCTCCACGAAGCGGCGCACGAGTTCCGGACGGGTGTCGGTGCTGAACTTGGCGCAGTACGGGCAGCGGTAGTCGGCGTACTCCACCATGACCACCGGCGCGTCCACCCGGCCCTTGGCGTAGGGATCGCCTTCACGGCGGCGGGTGAACCGGGAGTCAAGTTGCCGGGCGGCGGCATCCATCTGACTTTGGTTGGGCGTTGGCGACGCCGAGGTGCCCGAGGTGGCGGGCGCCGGCGCGTCGGCTCGCGGGGTGTCGCCGTCGGTGCGGCCCAGGGCCAGGTAGGCCAGCAGCACCCCCGCCACCACCACGATCGCGGGTAGCGCGAGCTGCCAGGCCGGGCGCTGGGCGGACTGGGTTTCCGGCTGGTCGGGCTGCGGCTGGCTCATCGTCTGACACCGTAGCGGCGCGGCCCGGACCGACCAAAGGTGGTGTCAGCCCCCCTACCTTTGGGGGAGCTGCCCCTGAGGCGACTCGGGAGTCCACCCCATGGCCGCGGCGGGCCCGGCCCGCGAGGCTTTTTCCCATGAACAGCATGGGGGTCCGCGGGGCTACGCCGGTCGGCACCGGCAACCGGAACGCGGTGGTCGATCTGGTGCGGCTGACCGCGGTGGGCATGGTGGTGTTACTGCACTGGATCAGTCCGGTGATCACCGTGACCAACGGCGCGGTGAAGGCGGGGATCGCCTTCAGCGGCCCGGTGACCTGGGTGGCGACCTGGTTCCTGCAGGTGATGCCGCTGGTGTTCATCGCGGGTGGGTTCGTCAACACCGCGGGGGTGGACGCGACGGCCCGCAAGGGCCAGTCCGCGGTGACCTTCCTGGCCCGCCGGGCTCGCCGCCTGGTGACCCCGACCCTGCCACTGGTCGGGATCTGCGCGGCGCTGGCCACCGCGGGTTCGCTGCTGGGTCAGCCCGCGATCGCCATCGTGGGCGACCAGGCGGCGAACCCGCTGTGGTTCCTGGCGGTCTACCTGGTGGTGGTCGCGCTGGCCCCGGTGATGGTGCGGCTGCACGACCGGTTCGGCCTGGCCGTGCCCGCGGTGCTCACCCTGGCGGTGGCCGCGGTGGACACCTACCGGTTCGCCACCGTGGGGCTGACCGGGTCGGCCGGGATGCTCGGCGATGTCAGCCTGGTGCTGGTGTGGGTGACCGTGCACCAGCTCGGCATCGTGCTGGCCCGCGGTGGCCTGGCCCGCTTCGGCGACCGGGGACTGCTGGGGGTGGCGGGGGTCGCGGTGGCCGGGATCGTGGCGCTGATCGTGTTCGGGCCGTACCCGCCGGCGCCGATCGGGCTGCCGGACGTGCCGGTGTCCAACCTGGCCCCGCCCACCGTGCTGATGGTGCTGCTGGGCATCGCGCAGGTGGCGCTGCTGGCCCGGTTCACCCCGTGGCTGGAGCGGAAGCTGGACGGGGCGCGGACCCGGAAGCTGTTGCAGCGCGGGAACTCCACCCTGATGACGGTCTACCTGTGGCACATCCCGGCGGCGCTGCTGGTGGCCGGGGTCTGCCTGCTCGCGCCGGAGCTGCTGCTGCCGCAGCCGGGCGCGGCCTGGTGGTCCTCCCGGCCGATGTGGCTGCTGGCCTGCGGGCTGGTGCTGTTCGTGCTGGTGAAGTGGTTGCGCCACTTCGAGACCGGCGAGCGGGAGACCCGGCGGTCCGGGCCGGTGTCCGCGCCGCTGATCGTGGCGGGCACGGTGGCCGCGGCCTTCGGGTTGCACGAGATCTTCCTGTACGGCCTCGACCTGGCCGCGCAGGACGCCGCGGGATCGTGGCGCGGGGTGCTCGCACTGGGGGTGGGCGCGGTGCTGTTGCGCGTCGCCGAGCGGGCTACCTCATCCTCAGCGTCATAGTCGCCGTGGTTCGGCCCGGCTCCGCAACGCGGGGGCGACCGGGCGGCCCTGGAGCAGGCCCTCGACCGAGCCTGCCTCCAGGGCCTTGCGGTACACCCCGAGCGCGCCCTGCACCGCCTCGGCGGTGTGCGCCAGGTCGGCGTCGGTGTGCGCGGCGGAGATGACGAAGGACTGGCCGAGCACACCCCGGCTGAGCAGCTCCTGCAGGAACAGCGTGCGGTAGGCCTGGGACGGGCGGCCCTGGGCGTCGCGGGTGGTGAAGACCAGGCAGGACGGGCGGCCCAGCGCGGCCACCGCGTCCTGCACGCCGTACTCCCTGGCCAGCTGGTTCACGGTTCCCGCCAGTGATGTGCCCTGGCGTTCCATCACCGCCACCGGATCGGACTCCCGGTACACCGCGGCCACCGCCCGGAACGCGGCCAGCGAGACCGATTCCGCGCCGTGCGTGGTGGAGAGCAGGAACACCCGGTCCGCGTCGGTGGCCAGGCCGCCCAGCTCCATCAGCTCCCTGCGACCGGCCAGCGCGGCGATCGGGAAGCCGTTGCCCATCGCCTTGCCCCAGCAGGACAGGTCGGGGCGCACCCCGTACACCTGCTGCGCGCCACCGGCGGACCAGCGGAAACCGGTGATCATCTCGTCGAAGACCAGCACGATGCCGTGCCGGTCGCAGATCTCCCGCACGCCTTCCAGGAAGCCGGGCTCGGGTTCGGCCAGCGCGGTGGCCGCCTCCAGCACCACGCAGGCGATCCGTCCACTGTGGATGTCCACAACGGACCGCAGCGAGTCCAGGTCGTTGTAGCGGAAGGCCACGCTCAGCGCGCGGACCGCGGCCGGGATGCCGGCGGACATCGGCACGGTGCCGATGAACCAGTCGTCGGTGGAGAAGAACGGCTGGTCGGCGCAGAGCGCGACCAGGTCGCGGCCGGTGGCGGCCCTGGCCAGCCGGACCGCGGCGGTGGTCACGTCCGAGCCGTTCTTGGCGAACTTGACCATGTCCGCGCCGGGCACCGCGGCCAGGAAGTCCTCGGCGGCGGCCAGTTCCAGGGTGGTCGGGCGGGTGAAGTTGAGGCCGTCGGCCAGCACCGCGCGCACCGCGTCGACCACCGGGGCGTAGCCGTGCCCGAGGGTCACCGCGCGCAGGCCCATGCCGTACTCGACGAACTCGTTGCCGTCGGCGTCGGTGACCCTGGCGCCGGCGCCCTTCACCAGAACCGGGGTCATGAATTCGGGGTACTGGTCGGCGCCCCTGGCGTAGGTGTGCGCACCCCCGGGCACCAGCTCGTGCAAACGCGCCTGGAGCTGGGCCGATCGGTGGAAGCTCATCAACCCACAATATTCGCCGGGCTCCGCAGCCATTCCGCGTCCTCCGGCAACAGGCCCCAGAGCTGGTGGTCGAGCAGTTTGCCGCCGACGTGCATGTGCGAGCGCAGCACGCCCTCCTTGCGGAAGCCGTTGCGCGCCACCAGGATGCCCGCCGCCCGGTTGCCGACCCCGACCGGTGCGGTGAGCCTGCGCAGGCCGACCGGGCCGAAGCCGTGCCGGATCAGCGCGCGCATGGCGGTGGCGGCCACCGCGGTGCCGTGGAAGGCGGAGTAGACCCAGCCGCCGAGTTCGGCCAGGCCCTGGTCGCGGTCGATCCGGTCCAGCATCATCTCCCCGGCGAAGCGGCCGTCCACCTCGACCACCATCGGGATCATGCCGCCGCGCCGGGCCGCGCGCAGGAAGTTGTCGCAGCGGGCCCGCCAGACCTGCTGGCAGGACCGGCTGTCCCAGGAGGCGGCGCTGGTCGGCCACCAGGGTTCCAGCCACTTGCGGTCCGCACGCACCGCCTCGCACCAATCGGGTGCGTCGGCTGGTCTGGGTGGACGCAGGGTGACCGCGCGGTCGTGTCCGGACATCGGGCCGAGCACCGCGGGCCAGCCCGGGTGGTGTGGCCGCAGCCGCCGGGTCACCGCGGCCAGTAATACGCCGCTGCGCATGAAATTCCACTCCTCACAGCCATTCGACGGCAAGATACTGACATGCGCTCGAACGTCCCGACAGTGACCGTGCTCGGCATTCGGGTGGTTTGCCTGCCCCGGAAGCAGGTGCTCTCCGTAGTGGGCGAACTGCTCGACTCGCCCGCCCCGCGACTACTCGCCTACGCCAACGCGCACTCGCTCAACGTGGCCGTCCGAAATGCCGCCTACCGGCGGGTTCTGGACGACGCGGCGCTGGTGCTCAACGACGGCGCCGGCCTGGCGATCGCCGCCAGACTGCAGGGAAAAAGCTTTCCGGACAACCTCAACGGCACCGACCTGACCCCGGAGATCCTGCGGGTGGCGGCGGAGCGTGACGCCCCGGTGTACTTCCTTGGCGGCGAACCGGGCATCGCGGAGACCGCTGCGAGAAACCTCACCACCAGGATCCCCGGGTTGCGGGTTGCGGGCACCCGGCACGGCTATTTCACCCCGGCGGAGCAGTCCGAGGTGATCGAGGGGATCAAGGCGTCCGGGGCGCGGATCCTGGTGGTGGCCATGGGAAATCCGCGGCAGGAGCTGTGGCTGGACCGCCATCTGGCCGATACCGGCGCCCGGTTGGGGGTAGCCGTTGGCGCCTTCCTGGATTTCGCCGCGGGCAAGGTTTCCCGGGCGCCTGAGTGGATGCGGAAGGCCGGGATCGAATGGCTCTACCGGCTCGGACTGGAGCCGCGCAGGCTGTTCGCCCGCTACGTGCTGGGCAACCCGCTGTTCCTGGCCAGGGTGCTGGCCGAGCGGGTCTTCACGAAAAGGTGACCGGGGGCGAGTACAAATCGAGGCCGTGACGACTTCCCGGGTGTGCTTCGTGACCACCTACCCGCTGGGCCGGGCCGAACTCGGCGGCAGCGGCTGGGTGGACCGCAGGCTGGTCGCCGTGCTGCGCTCCACCGGCGTCGAGGTCGAGGTGGTGTGCGTCACCGGCCCGCCCGGCCAGTGGGCCGAGCAGGAGGTGGTCTGCCACGCCGCGGGCGATGTCCCGCTGGAGATCCGCGGCGACCGGGCCAAGCTGCTGCGGGTCGCGGCTGGCATGGCCGTGACCGAACAGCCCTACCTCTCCCGCAAGTTCACCGCCTTCCCCGGCTGGCGGGCCGCCGCCAGGCTGCTGCGGGAACGCGCGGCAGGCCGGAAGGTGATCACCAGTGGCTGGCCGGGCCTGCTGCTGGCCGAGGCGGCCGGGGTGCCGGTGGCCGCGCACATCGCGCACAACGTGGAGAGCACCATCGCGGTGGAGCATTCGCCGCGGCCACTGCGCCTGCTGGGTGAGACCTGGCGGCTGCCGAAGGCGGAACGGCGGCTGCTCTCCTTGCCGCGCACCGTCTTCGCGCTCTCCCGCACCGACGCGGAGTTCATCACCCGCTGGGCCGCGCCTGCCATGCCACTGCCGCTGACCGTCCGGCCGGTGCCGGATCCCGTTGCGGCGCAGGCGGTCGGCTTCATCGGCAAGGCCAGCTGGCCGCCCAACGAGCGGGCGCTGGCCAGCCTGCTCGGGCCGGTGCACGAGGAGCTGACCCGGCTGGGCACCGATGTGAAGTTCGTCCTGGCCGGGTCGGGAACCGAGGTGCACCAAGGACATCCGCGCACCACCGCGCTGGGCCGGGTGGCCGACGAGGCCGAGTTCTACCGGCAGGTCGGCCTGGTGGTGGTGCCGCGGTTCGGGGCGAGCACCGGGATCAGCGTGAAGATGCTGGAGGCGGCCGAGTACGGGCTGCCCTCGGTGGTGCCGCCGCAACTGGCCGAGGCGGTGGACCCGGCCGGTCCCTGGCTGATCGCCGACGGCCCGGCGCAGACCGCCGAGGTGATCCGGCGCTGGCACCGCGGTGAGACGCGGGTGGACGTGCCGGGGTGGACGGCCGCGCACGACGGCACGGAGACCGGGCAGGCGCTGCTGGCGGCGCTGTAGCGGCCGGGGGTGGCGGGCCGGGTGGCGCTACAGGTCCGGCAGTGGGTCGGGCGGCAGGAAGGTGGTCTCGTCGATCTCCGCGTCCGCGCAGCGCACCACCGGGATGTACTCGTCCTCGATCTCCAGCATGGTGCTGCCGATCTCGATGGTCGCGGTGGTGCGGATGTCCACCGGGCCGAGCTGGATGGTCCTCGGGTAGTGCGCGAGGACCCCGTTCGGCCGGTTCCTGCGGAGGAAACTGCAGGTCAGGATGGTCACCGTGCGGCTGGTGACGGCGACCAGCACCGGGGCCATGCCCGGGTTGAGGGTGATCGCCGGGAAGAGGTAGCGCAGTTCGGCGCCCGCGGGCAGGAACCCGCGGCACCGCTCGCGCACCTCACCGGATAACGGCACCTCAGTCGTCATCCCCGCGGGAGATGGCCTTGCGCGCGGACTTGGTCCGGATGTCGATGCCACCCATCACGGCGAAGCCCTTGACGTGCACCACGGGCGCGTTCGGCGGCAGGTCCTCGTCGTCGACCTTGACCTCCTTGCCACCCATGAAGCTGAACCCGCCGACCTCCACCCGCACCCCGGGCGGCACGGTGATCTCCACCCCGCCCATGACGGCCACCGCGATGATGGTGATCTCCGGCGCGCTGAACTCGGCCCGGCGCAGATCGATCTCGGTGCCACCCATGACCGCGATCGTCGCGGTTCTACGGGAGACCCGCCAGCGCCCCTTGCGCGTCGCGCCGGAGAGGAAGGCGACCACCCACTTGGTCTTCTCCCCCACCGGGCTGTGCCGGATCGGCACCGGGGTCGGCGCGGGCGCGGCGAGCACCGGCAGGTCGGCGACCACCCGGTCCAGCTCACCGCGGGTCACCGCGGCGTAGGCCAGCCCGACCCGCTCGTTGTACTCGGTCAGGGTGATTCGCCCCTCGCCGACCGCCTGGTTGAGGCGCTGGGCGATCAGGTCGCGTTCGGCGTCGCTGACCCGCATCTCGGGGAGGTCGTTCATGGGAGCCAGGCTAGTGGGTGCCCTCCTCAGCACGCCGAGTGTTGGCCGAACTGGTACGGCGTGTTTGCCGTTGTCGTACGCCTCGTTGGCCGTTGTGGGACGGGTCGGTGCACGGGCGAAGATCAAGAGCCACCCCGGCCGCCCGTTCGGGCTTCGCCGTCCCACAACGGCCAACATCCCGTACGACAACGGCCAACACGGCGTACCAGTTCGGCCAACACGGCGTACGACAACGGCCAACACGCGGGGAGGGGTTCAACCCCACCGGCGTGTTGGCCGTTGTGGTACCGCGTGTTGGCCGTTGTGGACGGTGTGTTGGCCGTTGTGGGCTAGATGCCGTTGAGGAGGCTCATGGCCAGTTCGGGGACGAAGGCGCCGGAGTCGGTGCCCTTGCCGGTGCCGCAGTCGCCGTCGGAGGCGCCGGGTTGCTTGATCCAGAGGAGCGCGTCGGGTACCTGGGGGGAGGAGCCGTCCACCGAGGGGGACTGGCCGATCTTGCGGCCGGGTGGGTTGCACCATTCGCCGTTGGAGCCGTTGCCGTTGCGGCTCACGTCGATGATGAACCCGTGTTTGCCGCCGCCGCGGGCGGAGATCGCGGCCTGCACCAGCCTGCCGTAGGCGATGGCCTCGTTGGTGGTGTTGAAGTTGGACACGTTGACGGCGAAGCCACGGGCTCCGCTCACCCCGGCGTCGATGAGGCGCTGGGCCAGGGTGCCGGGCGGGTTGTACCTGCCGTCACCGCCGTCGAGGTAGGTCCAGGTGTTGGGGGCGCGCTGGCTGAGGGTCGCGACCGCCTCGGCGAGCATGCGCAGCCGGTCCTGCTTGCCGGTGGGGTCCAGGCAGGACAGGTGGATCAGGGCGTCCGGTTCCAGCACCACCAGGGCAGGCGTCTTGCCGATGGCGTCGGCCACCGTCTCCACCCACTGGCGGTACTTGTCCACCGAACCGGCGCCGCCCGCGGAGTGGTTTCCGCAGTCCCGGTTGGGGATGTTGTACGGCACCACCACGGGGAGCTGGTCCTCGCGGGCGGCGGCCTGCACGTAGGCGCCCAGCCAGCTCCGGATGTCGCCGTCTCCGCCGATCCAGCGGGCCATCGGCTGGGCGGCGATGCGTTCGTTGATCAGGTGTGCCCGGCCGTCGCCCTTGTTGGCGCGCACCCAGCGGGCGGCGTTGCTCTCCGAGTCCACGAACAGGCCCCTGGTCTCCGCGATGGGGCTGGGCGCGGCGGGCCCGGCGGGCGGGCGGGGCTGGTTGCCCGGTTTGCTCGTGGGCGGGTTGCCCGAGGGCGCCGGGGCCGGCATCGAGCCGGACGGCAGCTCGGGCACCGAGGTCGAATCGGCCAGGGCCGGTGGTTCCGTCGAGCTGGAGGGGGCGGCCGCGGGCTCCGGAGTTGTGCACGCGGCCACGGCTAAGAGCACCGCGAGCGCGGTCGCCGCCAACCCCCGTCGGCGCGCTGTGTTCGATCCCATCAGCTTTGCTCCCGTGTGGGTTTGTTTTTCCCCTGCTGGGGGTGCCAGAACCTGTGAGACTAAGACCCTTCCCTGAAGGTCGCGACTGGTCGATGGGGTGATGCGCCGTTCAGCGCACGATCGATGTGGTGCCGTCGGGCGTACCAGCCCACGCCGACGATGGCGGCCGTCAGCGCACCGCCGAGTGCCACGTCCAGCAGCGGTGACTCGGCGAAGGCGCGGATGGCCAGCAGTCCGGTGACCGCGAGCAGCCCGGCCAGCGCCGGGTAGGCCAGCCCCTTGGCCAGCGCGCCGAGGGAGATCCCGGCGCGGTGCAGCCGCCAGGCGTGCACCGGCACGGCCACCGTGAAGGCGACCACCGCCTGCGCCCAGCCGACCCCGACCAGCCCCCACATCATCGCCGCGAAAATGGTCGCGGGCACCAGCGCGACCAGCCAGGACACGTTCACCAGGGCCGAGGACAGCGGGGCGCCCACGGCCAGCAGCAGGTGGAAGGCGAGATCGGTGAGCACCCTGGCGACCGCGGCGATGGCCAGCGCGCTGAGCACGTGCGCGGCCGGCGCCCAGACCGAGCCGTAGATCACCTCGACGATCGGCCCGGACAGGATCGCCAGCGCCAGCCCGCCCGGCAGCACCGCGATGCCGACCATGCCGACCACCTCGCCCGCGGCCCGGTTGAGATCGACACCGCGGTCCCTGGCCCGGGAGAAGGTCGCCAGCGCGATGCGGTCCAGGGTGGTGGACACGATCGACACCGGCCAGTTGGCCACGTTGTTGGCCACGTACAGGAAACCTAGAGCGGTGCCGCCGAGCACGCTGCCGGTGACCACCTGGGGCACCGCGTTGGACAGCACGATCACGATGCCGGAGGCCACCACGGTGATCCCGTACCGGCCGACCTCGCCGAAGTGCCCGCGATCGAAACCGAAGCGCGGCAACTGCCTGCTCACGCACAGCAGCACCACCACGACCACGAAGGTGCCGGCGACGTGCCCGATGGCCAGCGCCCAGGCGCCGAAGCCGGCCAGGGCCAGCCCGCCGGTCAGCGTCAGGTTGACCACCACCCCGGACAGGTCGGCCACCATCCGGCTGGCCTGACGCAGTTCCCTGGTCAGCAGCGCGCCAGGCACGGCGGCGAAACCGTCCAGGAACACGTTGGCGGCCAGCAACCGCACGATGTCGGTGGCACCGGGGCTGCCCAGTCCGGTGGCCAGCGCGGGCGCGATCACCAGGCACAGCACGAAAGCCGTGGTGCCACCGCAGACCGCGACCGTCCACGCGGTGGGCAGCAGTGGCCGCACATCGCCGGAGTGCCGCACCACCGAGGCGGCCGCGCCGAGGTCGTTGAAGGTCAGCAACAGCATCTGCACGATCAGCGCGGCGGCGTAGATGCCGAACTCGTCCGGGGTGAGCAGCCGGGCCAGCAGCACGCCGAGCAGGAAGGTGCCCAGCCGGGACAGCAGTGTGTTGAGCAGGCTCAGGCCAAGGCCGCGGCGGAAGCGCCCGCCGAGTTCGGCCTGCTGCACGGCTCCGTCGGCGGCGGTCACCGGTCGGCTCCGAGTGCCTCGGTGGTCCACTCGCTGAAGTAGCTGCCGGCGTGCACCGCGTAGTCCACGGTCACCTCCGGCAGGTGCTCGACGCGGAGTCGCGCGGAGAGCCGATGCACCAGTTCCCAGTCCTCTCGGGGGTGTACCCAGCCGGGCCTGGCCCATGGATCGAAGCGCAGGCCGGGGAAACGGCGCACGGCCAGCGCGTTGACGTCCACCCAGGCGGTGTCGGCGTGCGCGCGGCGGTCGAAGTCCCGGCCGAGGATGTCCACTGTGGACCCGTCGGGGCGGGTGCGGTGCAGGTCGGTGTAGACCAGTCCGGCGCCGCGGCGCAGTGCGGGCAGCACGGTGGCCAGGTGGTGCGGGCGCCAGGTGTTGTCGTCGTCGAGGAAGGCCACGAACGGCGATCGGGTCAGCCGGATGGCGACGTTGCGGGCCAGTCCGGGGCTGTGGTGGTTGCGCCCCAAGGACAACACGGTCAGCCGCGGGTCGGCTGGCAGCTCGCCGAGTTCGCCGCCGCCGTCGTCCACGACGATCACCGACAGGTCGGTGACGGTCTGCGCGAGCGCGCTGCGCACCGCCCGGCCCAGTGCTTCCGGCCGCCGGTAGGTGGGCACCGCCACGGTGACCAGCGCGGTCGGCCGCACCGGCAATGTCGGTGCCAGCCGGGCGATCTCACTGTCCTCCGCCTTGGCCGCCGCGGTCCGGTCGGCGGCGAACTTCAGCCGCCACCAGCCCTCGGCCACCACATAGCGCCCGACGGTGCGGCGCAACGCCTGTTTCACCCCGTCGGGCAGCAGCCCGTAGTCCCGGTTGCCCATCCTCACCCTTCCGCGAGCTGAGCTGAGACCTCGGCGGTGGCGGCCGGGTTGGTCGGGAACCCGGCGAGCAGCCGGGCACGTCCGGTCAGCAGTTCCCGCAGCGCGCGCCGGTGCGTGCCGCGCCGCAGCGGGAGTCGCAGCGCCTGGCCGAGCACCAGGGCGAGCCAGCCGGCCACGGCGGCGCGGCGGGACTCCCAGGTGGCCAGGTGCACGACCTTGTTGGTGATCAGTTGCGCCCACAGCGCGGGCGAGACGCCGAACTCGCCGCCGCGGTGCAGCGCGTGCGCGCGCGGGGCCTGCCGGATCCGCCAGCCGGCGTCGGTGACCCGGCGGCAGTAGTCGGTCTCCTCGGAGTAGAGGAACAACTCGGCGCGCCAGCGGCCGACCCGGTGCGCGACCCCTGGCGCGAGCATCAGCGCGGCCCCGTTGGCCCAGTCGATCCGCTCCCTGGCCGGTCCGGGCGGCAGCTGCTCGCCGTAGGCCCCGGCACGCGCGCCCAGCAGCGTCTCGGCCAGCACCCGCAGCGGGGTGGGGCGGCGGCGCAGGGTGGACTCGGGGTGGCCGTCCGGGTGGCGCACCAGCGGCACCGCGATGCCCACCGCGGGATCGGCGCAGACCTCCAGGAGTTCGCGCACCGCACCGGATTCCAGCCGCACGTCCGGGTTGAGCACCAGCACGGCCTCGTCCGGGCCCGCCAGTTCCAGGCAGGCGTTGACCCCGGCCGCGTAGCCCAGGTTGCCGCCGGTGTGCAGCACGGTGGCCTTGGGCGCGAGTTCGGCGACCAGTTCGGCGCTGCCGTCGCCGGAGGCGTTGTCCGCCACCACCAGCCGCCACTCCGGCACCCCGTCCAGGGCGGCGGGCAGGGCGTCCAGGAAGGCGGGCAGGTCGGCCGCGGAGTTGTAGGTCACCACGGCCAGCACCACGCCGGGTACTCGCGGGCTCATCGTTCTCCTCCGGCTTGGGTCACGATCGCGCCCGCCATCCCGATCATCAGGAAGGTCAGCGCCTGGAACTGGGGGAAGGACAACGCGTCGAAGGTGGCGAAGCAGACCGCGCACACCACTAGTCCCGCGGCCACCGCCCACGCCGCGTCGCGAAGCTCGGGCGCGATGGTGCCAGGCCGCCGGAAGATCCGCCAGGCCAGCCAGGCCGGGATCAGCAGCAGGACCACCAGGGCGAGCACGCCGGGCAGGCCGGATTCCACCGCGGTGAGCAGGTACTGGTTGTCCAGGTAAGGCTGTGGTGGCGCGGTGTAGGTGCCGAAGCCCTGGCCGCTCAACGGCGCGGCGGCCAGTTTCTCCGCCACGTAGCTGTAGTCGTCCAGCCTGCCGGTGAGGCTGTTGTCGGTACGCGCGCCCAGGATCGAGTTGCCAAGCACCTCGGCCAGCCTGGGCACCGCTACCGCGGCGAGCGCGACCCCGCTGCCCAGCAGCACCACCCCGGTGCCCCAGCGCAGGCCGCCGATCCGGGGCAGGCTCAGCAGCAGCACGATGACCAGGCCGAGCAGGCCGGTGCGGGAGATGCTGACCACGATGCCGCCGCCGAGCACGGCCACGCAGGCCCACCACAGCAGCGGGTGCCGGGCGTGCCTGGTCAGGTGCAGGGCCAGCGGGACGGCGGTGGCGCAGACCGCGGCCAGTTCGATCGGGTGGTTGGCGAAGCCCAGCGCGCGTTCCAGGCCGCCGCGGGCCAGGTCCACGGTGCCAAGGCCCTGGGCGGTCAGGCCGGGGAAGCTGAGGTAACCACGCAGGTCGATCTTGAGCGCGAAGTGCACGCCCGCGGCGAAGGCGGACACGGTGGCGCCGAGCACCACCGCGCCGAAGACCGCGCGCAGCATGGCAGGCCGGTTCAGGCCGTCGCAGGCCAGCAGCGCGACCCCGGTGCACACCGCCAGCAGCAACGTGTTCCGGTCCGCCGAGCCGAGCCGGTCATCCGGCACGCCGAGGAACAGCGCGAGCGCGTTGGCCGCGGCGAAGACCAGCAGCGCGCCGAAGAGGGTGGCCCGCACCGGGTTGGGCGCGGGTTTGAGGCCGAGGCCGCCGCCGAAGCGGGCCACCAGCCACCACAGCAGGCACAGCGCGCCCAGCAGGCGGCCGGGGGTGAGCGAGCCGCCGACCCCGGAGATCACCAGGTTCTGCGGCAGCGCGAACAGCAGCGTGGCCGCCACCAGCACCCGGTGCGGTGGCAGCCGCCGTGCCGGGGCGACCGGGACGGCCGCCACGCGCACGTTCACTGGCGTTCCTGGGGGAGGACTTCGGCCACCTCCGCGAGCTTGATGTGCTCGGTGGCCTCCGCGTCGGAGTCCTGCAACCGCTTGCGCGGCGAGGGTTTGGGCTCGGGTTCCGGTGCGGGCGGCTTGACCCGGTTGCCCCGGCGGTCCACCAGGATCACGGTGAGCACCACGATGATCAGGCCGATGCCGCCGGTGATGCCCAGCGCGCGCAACTGCCCGGCCCTGGTGGTGCTGACCTCGTTCGGCGAGAGCACCTCGTTCAGGGTGAGATGTTGCTCGACCGGCACCAGCAGGGTGTCCTGCCGCCGCTTGAGTTCGTCCTTGATCCGCTGCGTGGCCAGCTGCCCGGTCTTGCGCACCGCGGCCTCGCTGGTCCCGGTGGCGATCACGGTGATGAACGGACTGTCCACTGTGGACACCCCGCCGCCCTCGTTGGAGACCTCGAGGGCCGCGGTGCCGCCCTGGGCGGCCAGCTCCCTGCGGGTCTGCGGTGCGTTGAGCACCGCGATCACCACGACCGCGATCTGCCCCTGCGAGCGATCCATCGCGGCGAAGGGGTTGCGGTCCTGGCCACCGTACTGGCGCAGGACCATGGTGAGGCTGTTCGCCCGGTACTGCTGCGGCACCGCGAAGGCGACCGCGCCCAGTAGCAGGACCAGCCCGGCGAGCAGCAGGGCGGTGAGCTTCCACCGTCGCCGCAACACCCGAATGACATCCAATGCGTCCACGTGCTCTCTCCCGATCACCGATCGTCCGGGCGTCCCGGCCCGGTGATCATTCTCGCGCCGTCCACCGCTGCCCGCGCCACGTTGCGCGCCATCGGTACCGCGTTGGCCTGGAACCAGGGTCGCAGCGCCCACAGCGCCCTGCCCAGTTCGGTCCCCCGCAGTGGTGAGTTACGCACCGCTTTGAGGTACCAGCCCGCCTCCTCGACGTTGGGCAGCACCAGTTTGCGCCCGTCGGTGCGCTGTTGCCGGTACCAGTCCCGCTGGGAGACGCTCTGGGTCAGTCTGCGCTCGTGCAGCCGGTGGAACAGCAGGTCCTGTTCCACCTCGGCGAAGGGTCCGTGCAGCGCCAGTTCGGCGACCAGGATGCGGTCGTTGTTCTTCACCGGCGGCAGCAACAGCGTACGCAGCAGCACGTCCCGCTTCATCAGGCCGTAGCAGTGGTAGTTCTCGTGTTCCAGCCCGATCAGGTCGCGCAGCCGCACCACCGGGTCCAGGTGGTTGGTCCGGCACGGGTTGCGCCAGACCTCCAGGGTGTTGCCGTTGCTGTCGATCTGCCGGGCGGCGCTGAAGGACAGCACCGCGAACGGGTCCCGTTCCAGGGCTTCCAGCAGCAGCCGCAACCGGTCCGGGTGCGAGGCGTCGTCGGAGGCCGCCCACAGGAAGTAGGGGCTGTTGACCTCGCGCACCAGCATGTTGTGGTTGGCGGTGACGCCAACGTTCTCGGTCCGGCGCTGGTAGTGCACGCGTTCGTCGTTGGCGGCCAGTTCGCGGCAGATGTCCTCGGTGCCGTCGTCGGAGCAGTTGTCCGCGATGTGCAGCTCGAAGTCCACCCCGCGCTGGGCCAGCAGCGAGTCCAGCGCGCCCTGCAGGTACGGCTTGCCGTTGCGCACCGGGAAGCCGATCGCGATGGGCGCGGGGGCCTTGCCGATGAGCGCGGGAGCCGGACGCGGGGCACTGGCGGGTCGGTCGTCGGTCGGGGCGCTCATCGGGGGTTCCTCTCGGCTCGGCGGCTGCGCGGCTCGTGGCTCGGGTTCGGCGATGACCCAGCCGGTGATCTCCGGGTAGGCGGCCCGGACCTCGGTGAGCAGGTCCGGCAGGAACAGCAGCACCTCATCGGGCGCGGCCGCGATCAGCTCGGGTGGCGCGACCACGGGCACCCCGCTGCCCGGCATCCGCCGTCCGTGCTTGGCCGGGGAGGCATCGGCCACCGCCGGCAGGAGTTCTGGTCCGACCCCGGCCGCGCACAGCAGCGCGACGGCCCTGGAGGCGGCCCCGTAGCCGAGCACCCTGGTCCCGGCGGCCCGCCGCTGGGTCAGGTAGCCGTGCAGGGCCTTGGCGCTCACGCTGACCTGGCGCTGCAAGGTGGCCAGCACGGCCGGGTCGGTCACGCCGAGGGAGTTCTCCCCGATCAGCAGCGCGGACAACCCGGGTTCGGGCGCGGCCGGTCCCTTGACCGCGGCCAGCAGCACGGTGCCGCCGTAGAGGTCGAACACCCAGGCCGCGCGCGGGCTGAGCCCGGCCACGGTGAGCATCCTGGCCAGCGCCGGGGTGGAGTAGTAGGCGTAGTGGCCGTGCCGCAGCGCGTTCCACTGTCCACATCGGAGGATGGTGGCCAGCGAGTGGAACTGCACCAGCAGCACGCCGCCGGTCTCCAGGCGGTCCACCCGTTCCTTGAGCGCGGCGGCCTGGTCGGCGTGGTGCATCAGCCCGAAGCAGTCCAGCACCACCTGGGCGGTCTCGCCGGGCGCGACCGGATGCAGGCCGCGTTCGGTGAGCCGGGGCAGCCAGGAACCGCCGTGCGGGCTGCCGTACTCGGCGACGGTGGCCCCCTCCGGCAGCAGCCCGGCTGCGGCCACCCGGTGCACGGCGTCGGCGGCCTGCTCGGCCAGCGCGGCCGGTTCGGTGGCCCGAGGCTCCTCGGGCACGGTCGGGTCGTCGAGCAGCTGGGCCAGTCCGCAGTTGTCGCACAGCCACAGCTGCAGCGGGTAGGCCGGATCTGGCCCGGGGTCGGTGGCCGACGGGAAGTGGTCGCAGGCGGGCTGGGTGTGCAGGTCCAGCACGACCGCGCCCCGGCCACCGCGGCAGAACCGGCAGGCGTGCCGAGGAGCGGTGGCGGATTCTCCTTGTGCCGCAACGACACTCTTCTGGTCAGTGCGCATCGGTGCCTCGCTGGGGCAGGATGCCCGGGTGGAGATTCGCCGCACCGACCTCGCCGACGTCCTGCTGTTCGTGCCCGCCCCGCACCACGACGGCCGGGGCCTGTTCACCCGCACCTTCGACGCCGACATCGCCGCCGCGCACGGCCTGGACCCCGACTCCTTCCGGCAGGACTCCCAGTCCAGGTCCAGGGCCGGGGTGCTGCGCGGCATGCACGGCCGGATCGGTCGCGGCGAGGCCAAGCTGGTCCGCTGCGCCCGCGGCGCCGTGCACGACGTGCTGGTCGACATCCGACCCGGCTCGCCCACCTTCGGCCACCACCAGGCCTTCCGGCTCGACGACGAGACCTTCGCCCATCTCTATGTCCCGCCGGGCTTCCTGCACGGCTTCCAGGTACTGAGCGAGACGGCTGACGTGTGCTACCGGATCGACCGCGCGCACGACCCCGCCGAGGACGTCGCGGTGCGCTACGACGACCCGGACCTGGCCATCCCCTGGCCACACCCGGTCCAGACGATCAGCCCCCGCGACGCCGCCGCCGGCACCTGGGCGGCGTTGCGCGACACACTGCGCTAACCCCTCCCGGGCGTGTTGGCCGAACTCGTACGCGGTGTTGGCCGAACTGGTACGCGGTGTTGGCCGTTGTGGGCGGCCCGGCAGGACCCGACCGTCCGTATCGGCCAACCTGGCGTACGACAACGGCCAACGTGGCGTACGACAACGGCCAACACTCGGGGGGATGGGGGCGGTCACGGGACCGGCTCCCAGACCGGGCGGAGGTCCTCGGCCAGGGTGCCTGCCGCCATCCGGTCGGAGAGGCGGGGCAGGCGGGTGAAGGTGCGTTGGAAGGTTTCCTGGGTCAGGTTGTACTTCCGGTAGGCGTCGGCCAGTTCCGCTGCCCCGCCCAGGACTGTCCACTGTGGACGGTACTCGGGCAGTGCCTCGGTGATCTTGGCGAAGTCGACCCGGTAGGAGCGCGGGTCGTTGCCTGCCTCGCCGGTGATCAGCAGTTCCGCGCCGGGCACCGCGGCCACCACCGATTCGGCGATCTGGGCCACGGTGAGGTTGTTCTCCACCATGCCCACGTTGAACGCCTGGCAGTGCACGGTCTCCGCGGGCGCGTGCAGCGCGGCCAGGAAGGCCGCGGCGATGTCGGCGGCGTGCACCAGCGGCCGCCAGGGCGTGCCGTCGGAGAGCACCCGGACCTGGCCGGTGAGGATGGCGTGCCCGACCAGGTTGTTGAGCACGATGTCCGCGCGCAGCCGCGGTGAGAAGCCGAAGGCGGTGGCGTTGCGCAGGAACACCGGGCTGAACCCGGCCCCGGCCAGGTTGACCAGGTCGTCCTCCACCCGCACCTTGCTCTCCGCGTACGGGGTGACCGGCCGCAGCGGCGCGTTCTCGCCGACCAGCTCCTCGCCTGCCGCGCCGTAGACCGAGCAGGTGGAGGCGTAGAGGAACCGGGTGACCCCGGCCTCCTTGGCCAGCCGGGCCAGCCGCACCGAGGCGGCGTGGTTGATGTCGTAGGTCAGGCCGGGGTCCAGCGAGCCGAGCGGGTCGTTGGACAGCGCGGCCAGGTGGATCACCGCGTCGAACCCGGCCACGTGCTCGGCGGTGACATCGCGCAGGTCGACGAGGTGGCCGTCCGGATCGGCGGGCTCGGGGCCGAGCACGCAGTCGGCGAAGAGCCCGGAGTCAAGGCCGTGCACCTGGTGCCCGGCCGCGATCAGCGCCGGGGCCATGACACTGCCCAGGTAACCCTGGTGCCCGGTGAGCAGCACCCGCATGGATCTCACCCTTCTGTGTCCAGCCGGAGCTGGATCTTGTCCGTGTGGAAGGCCTCCGCGTACCGGGCGCGGGTCTGCACGCCGCGGATCCGGGCGAGGCCGAGGAAGGTCTCCCGGTCGAACCAGTCCTTCGCCCGCTGCGACGGGTAGTGCTCGTCCAGCAGCGCGGCCTTCGCCTGCGCGACGGTGGGTTCGAGTGGCTGGAAGACGGTGGGCTGGGCGAGGTCGCTCTCCCACTTGAGGATCTCGTAGCCGAGGCGGAGCTGGTCCCGGAAGACCTGGGGGACCAGTTCGGCCAGGGCGCGGTGGTCCTGGTGCACGTCGTGCGGGGCCGGGGCGAAGACCAGCTGGGCCTCGACCCGGTCCCGGAAGGCGGCCAGCTCGTCCTTGGCCCGGCCCCAGTGCTGGGGCACCCGGCCGTCGGGCAGGTCGAGCACGGTCACCTCGAGGTCCGCGCCGGGACAGAACGCGGCCAGTGCGGCGCGTTCCTCGTCCTCGCGCTTGGTTCCGGCGCCGGTGAGCACCAGCGCGCGCACCCGTTGCCCCGGCCGGGCCGCGCACAGCGACAGCAGCGTGCCGCCGCAGCCGATGGCGATGTCGTCGCAGTGCGCGCCGAGCACCACCACGGGCGCGGGTCCGGCCGGGGACAACGAGAGCACCTCACACCCCGCTCAACCGGAGCACCTTGGCCACGGGCGCGGAGTCCACGGCGGCCGCGGACTCCTGTTCCCACAACATCCACGGCCGGTCACCGGCCTGGTACCCCTGTTCGAGTGCGACCCGCTCCTTGACCGTGTCCGCGGGCTGCCAGAAACCGCGGTAGGGATAGGCCAGCAACTTGCCCTGCTTGGCCAGTGCGCCGCAGCCGTCCTCGACCAGGTCGCCGTTCTCCGGGATGTGCTCGAAAACCTCCGGGCGCAGCACGAAGAAACCGCCGTTCTCCCACAGCGGCAGGCTGCTCACCGGGGTGATCCCGGAGACCTTGCCGTTCTCCCCCAGGTCCACGCAGTGGAAGGAGGACTGCGGCGGCACCACCATCATCGAGGCCGAGGCGCCGCTGGTGCCGAACCGGCGGACCATCTCATCCAGCGGGGCGTCGGTGAGCACGTCGGCGTAGTTGGCCAGGAACATCTCCTCGCCCTCGAGGAGGTGCCGTACCCGCCGCAGCCGCTCGCCGATCGGCGAGTTCTGGCCGGTCTGGGCGAAGGTGATGGTCCAGTCACTGATGTCGGTGGAGAGCAGCTCGACCTTGCCGTCACGCAGCACGAAATCGTTGGACGTGGTTTCGGCGTAGTTCAGGAAGAAATCCTTGATGTACTGCGCGCCGTATCCCAGGCACAGGATGAAGTCCTTGTGCCCGAAATGCGCGTAGTACCTCATCACATGCCAGAGCAACGGCCGTGGGCCAACCGGGTGCATCGGCTTGGGCAGATCGTCGGCGGAACCGTTGCGCATGCGCATCCCGTAACCACCGCAGAACAGCACTACCTTCATGGGTTCACCTCATTGTGTCCGCCGGCCGTGCCTGCAGCGGGATCGACTATCGAGAGTCGCGGAATGGGAAAAACCAGACGACCGCCCCATTCCGCCACACCGCGGAGTTGTTCGGTCAACTCGGCGCGCAGGTTCCACGGCAGCACCAGGACGTAGTCCGGGCGGTCCGCCTCGATGCGCTCCACCGGCAGCACCGGGATCCGGGTGCCGGGGGTGAACCGCCCGTGCTTGTACGGGTTGCGGTCCACGGTGTAGCGGAGCAGATCGGGCCGGATGCCGCAGTGGTTGAGCAGGGTGTTGCCCTTGCCGGGCGCGCCGTAGCCGACCACGGTCTTGCCGGCCTCGGCCGCGTCGAGCAGGAAGCGCAGCAGATCCCGGCGCACCCGCTCGACCTGCCGGGCGAACTCGCCGTACCCGGCGACGGTGTGCAGCCCCGCCGCGGCCTCTTCCTCGAGGATCGCGGCGACCCGTGGACCGGGTTCCCCGGCGATCTCACTTGGCCGCGCCCACAGCCGGATGGACCCGCCGTGGGTGGGCAGCAGCTCGACGTCGAGCAGGGTCAGCCCGCCGCTGGCCAGCGCGCGCTGGGCGGAGGCGACGGTGTAGTACTGGAAGTGCTCGTGGTAGATCGTGTCGTACTGGGTCTGCTGGACCAGCGTGAGCAGGTGCTGGACCTCGATGGAGACCCAGCCGTCCTCGGCCACCAGCGCCCGCAGGCCCTGGCTGAAGCCGAGCACGTCCGGGATGTGCGCGTAGACGTTGTTGGCCACCACCAGATCGGCTGGCCCGTGTTCGGCGCGCACCTTCGCCCCGGTCTCCGGGGAGAGGAACTCGGTCACGGTGGGCACGCCCTTGGCCCTGGCCGCCTCGCCCACGTTCACCGAGGGCTCGACGCCGAGGCAGCGGATGCCCCTGGCCAGCACGTGCTGCAGGAGGTAGCCGTCGTTGCTGGCCACCTCCACCACGAACGAGTCGCCGTCGAGCCCGAGGCGCTGGGCGGCCTCGGTCACGAACTTCTCCGCGTGCGCCACCCAGGAGGTGGAGAAGGAGGAGAAGTAGGCGTACTCGGTGAAGGTCTCCTCGGGCGTGATCAACGGCGGCAGCTGCGCGAGCAGGCAGTCCGCGCACACCCGCAGGTGCAGCGGGAAGGTCTGCTCGGGCAGGTCGAGTTCCGCGGCGGTGAGGAAGTGCTCACACGGCGGGCTCGCGCCCAGGTCGACCACGCTGTGCAGCGCGGCGGAGCCGCACAGTCGGCAGGTCATCAGTAAGCACCCCGCCCACCGACGACCGCCGACGCGGTCTTCCACAGGATCACCAGGTCCATGAACAACGACCAACTCTCCACATAACGCAGGTCAAGCCGCACCGACTCCTCCCATGACAGGTCGCTGCGCCCGCTGACCTGCCACAACCCGGTCAGACCGGGTTTGACGAGCAGGCGCCTGCGGGCATCGGGGCCGTAGCGGGCGACCTCCTCCGGCAGCGGCGGGCGCGGACCGACCAGGGACATCGAGCCGGCGAGCACGTTGAAGATCTGCGGCAGCTCGTCCATCGAGTAGCGCCGCAGCACCGCGCCGACCCTGGTCACCCTGGGGTCGCTGCGCATTTTGAACAGCGGTCCGGCGGCCTGGTTGGCCCCGGCCAGCTCGGCCTTGCGGTGGTGCGCGTCCGGCACCATGGACCGGAACTTGAGCATGGTGAACATCCGCCCGTCCCGGCCCACCCGCGACTGCCGGTACAGCACAGGGCCGCGGCTGGTCGTCTTGATCGCCAGCGCGATGACCAGGAACGCCGGGCTGAGCAGCACGGCCAGCAGCAGCGCGGACAACCGGTCCACCACCGCCTTGACCAGCCAGCCCGCTCCGCTGAAGGTGGGCGCGCTGACCCAGAGCATGGTCAGCCCGAACACCGGGGCCACGTGCAGCCGCGGTCCGGCGATCTCCACCAGCGAGGGCGCCACGACCAGTTCGGCCGTGCTGCCCTCCAGCTCCCAGGCCAGCCGCTGCAGCCGGGCCGGGGTCCAGTCGGTCGACCCGGCCACGGCCACCATCCGGTAGCCGCCCAGCCGGACCCGGTCGACCAGGTCGTCCAGGTCGCCGACCACCGGCACGCCGGCGATCTCCCCCGGCACGCGGCGGCCGTAGCCCGCCCCGTGCGGGGTGCAGACGGCTTCCACCCGCCAGCCAAGGTGTGAGTCCTTGCGGGTGCGTTCGATCAGGTCGCGCACTGCCTCCGGGCTACCGGCGGCCAGCACCGGCAGCAGGCAGCTGCCGAGCCGGCGGCGCCGGTGCAACACCCGGCGCAGCAGGTAACGCACCGGGATGGCGATCCCGGCGAAGGCGGGCAGCGCGGCGAAGACCCAGCCACGCAGTCCCTGGATGTCGGTCGCCAGCGCGACCAGCGCCAGCGCGACCATGCCGGTGAGCGCGGCGCGCCCGACCCGGCGGAACTCCTCGGGGCCCTGCCCCAGCACCCGTGGATCCCAGGCCCGGCTCAGCGGCAGCGCCAGCAGCGCGGTCGCCCCGGTCGCCAGGCCCAGCATCAGCGCGAGGCGGCTGGTCCCGGCCGCCTCGGTGGTCTTGAACACGCCGACCGCCACCACCGCGCAAACGATGGTCAGCAGGTCTCCCACCACGACAGCCAGTTGGTAACGCAGCTCCCACCCTGCGAAAACCTTCCGGGCCTGTAACGCGGGGGCCTCGGTTGCCGATAATTTCTTCTCTCCCGTTTGCCACAAAGCGGCTCGCACTTATTCACCTCGCGGTAACGCCACCGTTTTTTGGGCACAGAAGAGCCACGATTGTTACCTAATCCCCCGTGACCAGGTAACGGTCAACGCCTGCCTGTCGGAGACTTACTGAAAGCCGCCTGGCCGCGCCCAGGCTGAAGCTTCTGTCGCCGTAGATTCCGCGCTGCGTGAAACTCCCCGTCCCGAACGGAAGGTAGTCGACGACAAAAACAGACAAAAATCGTCCGAACGGGGGACGCAACTGACCGGTAGTCAGCTTTTACTCCATTTGGTCTAGAGAATGACCCCGAACAGCCTATTAACCCAGCTGCCGTTTGGCCCCTCTGGGATCACTCGGAGACATCGGCCACAGCCGACTCGTTACGACTCGGTGACCTCATTTCACCCGCACGAGGGACCTTCGGAGAGGTACTCCGGTCCACCGGCGGGCGGGCTACCGGGATGTTCAGCCGGGACGGGTCCGGCCGGGCGGGTTTGGTCAGGTAGGGCCGCAGCAGCCGGGTGAGCGCCAGACCGGGGGCCAGCAGCGGAACCATGCCCGAAAGGGCAGCCGCGACGGCGCCCGCGGTGAGCACGTCCATGGGCAGCAGCCGGGGCCGCCGGTCGACCAGCTTGCCGCGGTTGGGCAGCGCGCACAGCGCGAGCAGCGCGATGAACCCTGCCAGCACGCCCACCGCCCTGGAGATGGCGGGCTGATAGCCCAGCCCCTCGGCGGCGGCCATCACCACCAGCCAGCCGGCCAGCGCGGGCAGCTGGGCGCGTTCGCTGGTGGCCGCCCAGAGCAGTCCGGCCGCCCAGGCCGCCGCGGTGAGCACCCCGGCGTGCGCCGGATCACGCAGCCAGGCGCCGACCACGTCCAGCCAGCCGGTGGCGCCCGCGCCGAAGCGGGCCAGCACCGCCCTTGGCGCGTCCAGCGGGGTGAACACCGCGCCGGTGGTGGTGAACTGGGCGCCGACCCAGACCAGCACCCACAGCGAGATGGGGAAGGCCAGCACCAGCTGCCAGCGTGGGCGGGTGACCGCCGCCGCCCAGGCACCGGGGAGTTCACGCCACCTCGACCACACCACCGCCACGGATCGATCCTGGTGCGCTCGCGTTCGGTGAGCAACCCACGACAGAGCGCGGTCGATGGAAAATCGTTCAACCGGGGAATTGTTGCCCCGGCAGTAGAGTGCCCCCATGCACCACGGCGGCTATCCCCAGGGCGGCAGCGCGGCGTTCCTGCTGGCGCAGCTCGGATTCGCCGCGGCCCGGCGCTTCGCCGAGCGGCTGGCCCCGCTGGACCTGGAGCCCCGGCACGTGGGGCTGCTGCGGATGGTCGCCGGGGCCGAGGGCCAGTCCCAGCAGGCCATCGGCGAGCGGATGCGGATCGCACCCAGCCGGATGGTCGCCTTCGTCGACGACCTGGAACAGCGCGGCCTGGTGCAGCGCAGGCGCAACCCGGCCGACCGCCGCGCCTACGCCCTGTACCTGACCGACCGCGGCCGCGACCTGCTGGAGACCGCACTGGCCGAGGCCGCCACCCACGACGCGGAGGTCACCGCCCCGCTGACCGAGGAGGAGCGGACCCGGCTGCACGAGCTGCTGACCAAGCTGGCCGGCGCGCAGGACCTGGAGCGACACCGGTTCCCCGGCGGGCACCCGCGCGCCACCCGCGAGTGCTGAGCGGCGAGGAGGAGCAGTGACAGGCTCGCGGAAGAAGGTCCCGCTCAGCGATCCGGACCGGTACCGGGAGGTGCTCTCCGCGGCCCGCGCGGTGCTGGCCGAGGTCGGCTACGAGCGGTTCAACATGGACCTGGTCGCCCGCCGCGTGCAGGCCAGCAAGGCCACCCTGTACCAGCGCTGGCCGTCCAAGGCGGCGCTGATCATCGACGCCGTGCACGCCTACCGGGCCCGCCCGGAGTGCCCGGACACCGGCTCGCTGGTGGAGGACTTCCGGGTGCTGGGCCGGATGGCCGTCGCGCAGAGCAGCGCCGACACCCGCGGCCTGGTGATCGGCCTGCTGGAGGGCAGCCGCCGGGACGAGGAACTGGCCAGGCTGTACCAGGAGCGCATGCAGCAGTCCGGCCCCGACCTGGCCGACCTGGTGGTCCGCCGGGCCGAGGCCCGCGGCGAGCTGGCCCCCGGCGTGGACCCGGAGATGCTGCGCGACCTGGTGGGCGCGCTCTACCTGTTCCAGTTGCTGGTGCGCGGGGTGCCGCCGGACGACGCGCTTATCGATCGGGTGGCCGACGGGCTGATCGCGCCGCTTTCCACCGAACGGGCGATCTCCGCCGCCCAGCAGACCCCCGGGGCAGCGCCCTAGGTTCCGAGGTATGACGGCTGCCGTTGAGGTCGAAAGCGGGTCCAGGACCAACCTGGTGTTCGGCGCGATGGTGCTCGGCCTGCTGCTGGCGGCCCTGGACCAGACCATCGTGGCCACCGCGCTGCCCACCATCGTCAGCGAGCTGGGCGGGGCGAACCACCTGTCCTGGGTGGTCACCGGCTACATGCTGGCCGAGACCATCGCCACCCCGCTGTTCGGCAAGTTCGGCGACCTGTTCGGGCGCAAAGTGGTCTTCCAGATCTCGGTGGCGCTGTTCACCGCGGGCTCGCTGTTCTGCGGGATGGCCACCGGCATGTTCGGCCTGGTCGCGGCGCGGGCGTTGCAGGGCTTCGGCGCCGGCGGGCTGATGGTGACCTCGATGGCGCTGGTGGCCGACCTGATCCCGCTGCGCGAGCGCGGCAAGTACCAGGGCCTGATGGGCTCGGTCTTCGGCGTGGTCACGGTGGCCGGGCCGCTGCTGGGCGGGCTGTTCGTGGACCAGCTCAGCTGGCGGTGGGCCTTCTACATCAACGTGCCGCTGGGCCTGCTGGTGCTGCTGGTGGCCGGCGCGGTGATGCCCAAGGTGCCCAAGGGCTCCCGGCCGGTGATCGACTACCTGGGCATCCTGCTGCTGGCGCTGGGCGCGGGCGGGCTGACCCTGGTGACCAGCTGGGGCGGCACCACCTACGCCTGGGACTCCGCGGAGATCCTCTGGCTGGGGGTGGCCTCGCTGGTGGCGGTGGCGCTGTTCGTCTGGGTGGAGCTGCGCGCGAGTGAGCCGGTGCTGCCGATGCGGCTGTTCCGCGGCCGGGTGTTCTCCGTCTCCGGCGTGCTCAGCTTCGTGATCGGCTTCGCCATGTTCGGCGGCATCACCTACCTGCCGATCTTCCTGCAGGTGGTGCAGGGCCACTCGGCCACCGAGTCCGGGCTGCGGATGCTGCCCATGGTGGCCGGGCTGATGGCGGCCTCGATCTTCAGCGGCAACATGGTCGGCCGCACCGGCCGGTACCGGCACTTCCCGATCATCGGCACCGGCATCACCGCGGTCGGCCTCTGGCTGATGTCGCACCTGGACCGGGAGACCACCCTGGTCACCGCCTCGCTGTACATGATCGTGCTCGGCATCGGCATCGGGCTCGGCATGCAGGTGCTGGTGATCGCGGTGCAGAACACCTGCGACTACGCCGACCTGGGCGCGGCCACCAGCGGCGTGACCTTCCTGCGCACCCTGGGCAGCTCCTTCGGCGTCGCGGTCTTCGGCGCGATCTTCTCCGCCCAGCTCACCGCCAACCTGGCAGGCGCCAACCTGCCGCCCGGCTTCGATCCCGGCGCGGCCGCCAACCCGGAGATGATCAGGCACCTGCCCGCCGAACTGCTCGGCCCGCTCGCCACCGCCTACCAGGACAGCCTGCAGACGGTGTTCCTGTGGGCGCTGCCGGTGGCGCTGCTGGCCTTCGCCATCGCCTGGCTGCTGCCCGAGGTCAAGCTGCGCGACTCGGTCCGGGACAAGTCCGGCGACCTGGGCGAGGCATTCGGCATGCCCGAATCGCACACCAGCGAACAGGAGCTGGAGAAGTCGGTGGCCGCGGTCTGGCAGCGCCGCCGCAAGGAGCTGCGACCGCTGCTGCGCGAACGGCTGCGGCACTGCATGGACGAGACCGACGCCTGGCTGCTCGGCCAGATCTTCCGCAACAGCAAGCAGGAGGGCCGCACCACCCTGGCCGAGATCGCCGAGCCGCTCGACCTGCCGCCGGGCATCCTGGCCCCCACCGCCGAGGACCTCATCCGGCGCGGGCTGCTGGTCCGCGACGGCGACTGGCTCAGCTTCACCACCGAGGGCGAGCAGGCCGTGGTGCGGCTGGCCGGGGTGTGGCGGGAATGGCTCACCGAGCTGCTGACCACCGAGGACCCCGACCGCGAGGCCGAATTGACCGCCGCGGTGGACCGGCTGGCCCGCCGCATGATCGCCGACCACACCACGCTGCGCGAACGCCGCTGGGATCGAACCGGTCACGCCGCGCACACGTGAGCACGGCCCCGGCAACAGGTTGGCCAAAACCTCCTACGGAACGAGCCCGATCGGGTTAAAGTCCACCGCTCGTCTCACCGTTCCAAGGAGTACACCGTGCAGTTCGGCATCCTGCTTCTCGTCCTGGGCGTCGGTTCCTTCGTCCTGCCCATGATCGGCTTCCAGTTCAGCCTGATGAGCCTCATCGAGGACTACCAGCCCTGGGCCGGCATCGGCGTCGCCGCCATCGGCGCGATGATCACCATCGCGTTCATGCTCAACCGCAAGCCGCAGGTCGCGGACGGCCAGCAGGCCGCCTGAGCAGAGCTTCTCTGGGGGAGATGACCACCTGCTGAGCCGGGTGGTCGTCTTCTTGCCCGTGCCCTAGGGCTGGACCAGCCTGCGGTCCCCGCCGAACAACCCGGCCGGGTCGTAGTGCGCCTTGACCGCCGCCAGCCGCTCCCGGTACTCCGCAGGGAACGCCGCGGCCACCTGCTCCGGCAGCCCACCGGCCTCCGGCGGCGCGAGCAGGAAGCTCATCAGGTTGTGCCCGGTCCGGTAGGGCGCGCACACCTGTGCCACCTTCCGGCCGAACTCCCCGGCCTCGGCCACGCTGGTCTCATCCGGCGTCACCGCCATGGTGAACACCAGGAACTCCGCGCCCTCCGCGCCCAGTCGCGCGCCCGCGCCCGCCACGTGCCTGGCCTCCAGCGAGACGAAGGACTCCCCCGTCCTGGCCAGCTCCACCAGACCGGCGGGCAGCTCGGTCACCGCGGTGGAATACCCGGTGCGCGGCAACGGTTTCACCGGGTCGTTGGTCACCGTGTCGATCTCCCGGTAGGCCATCTCGCGGAAGCTGTCCAGCACCGCGCCCGGCCGGGAACGCAAGGGGCGCAACACTTCCACCGCCGCCGACTCGCCACCGGCGTAGACCCCGCGCAGGGCGACCAAGGTGCGGCCGCGCAAGGGTTCCGGCAGTGCGGGGCTCTCCGGGTACTGCAGGAAGGTCAGCGCGGAGGTCAGCTCCAGCGGGGTGCCCGCCACCCAGTCCCGGTACAGCGCGAAGACCTCGGCGGCGTCCTCGATCGGCCAGTAGGTGGCCCCGGCGAAGACCTGCGGGACCGAGACCAGGCCCAGGCGCAGCTTGGTGATCACGCCGACGTTGGGGCCGCCGCCGCGGACCGCCTGCCACAGCTCGGGTTCGCGGTCGGTGTCGACCCAGCGCAGCCTGCCGTTGGCGGTGACGATCTCCGCGGCCAGGATGCTGTCCGAGCAGAGCCCGTGCTTGCGGGCCAGCCAGCCGGAGCCGCCGCCGAGGGCGTAGCCGGTGACGCCCAGGTTGCCGGAGGAGCCGGACAGCCCGGCCAGGCCGTAGGGGTGCGCGGCCTCCAGGAGTTCCTGCCAGCGGGTGCCAGCGCCCACCTCGGCGGTGCGGGCCACCGGGTCAAGGCGGATGCCGGTGAGCGCGCTGGTGTCCAGCAGCAGTCCGCCCTCGGCGGCGGCCAGCGCGCCGTGACCGGTGGACTGGACCCGGACCGGCAGGCTCAGCTCGGCGGCGAAGCGGACCGCGGCCTGCACGTCGGCGGCGTCGCCCGGGGTGACCACGACCTCGGGGCGATGCCGGATCCGGCTGTTCCACCCGGTGCACACCTCGGCGTAGCGCGGCATGTCACTGGTGATGATCCGGCCGGTCAGCCAGCTCAGCTGTTCGCTCACCCGGGAAGCAGACCACAGACCGGCGGAGATCAACAGGCGTAGAGCGGGTTCGGATGCACCGGCGCGCAGTACCGGATGTGCAGGTGGTTGTCGTGGTTGTCATACCGGGTGGTCAGGCCGGCCCTGATCAACTCGGGATCGTTGAAGAAGATCAGTTTCACCCGGCCGGGGGCGGCCGAGCGCAGGGCCTGCACCAGCGCCCTGGTGGCGGCCCGGTCGTAGCCGGCGGACTGCCAGGTGATCCGGCCCGCGGTGCACTGCGCGCTGTCGGTGCGGATCGGCCACAGGTCGGCGTCCAGGCCGACCTCGTGGCTGGCGTGGCCGCCGATGTCGCCGCCGTGTTCCTTGCTGATATCACCCAGCGGCACTTTGCCCTGGCCGGTGGCGGCGAAGGTCCGGGCCGCGGCCTCCAGCTGGCCGATGGCGGACGCGGTGCCCCAGTTGGCGGTGCCGTTGCCGTCCGGGTCCTTGTCGCACAGGTTGGTCAGGTCGGGATAGTCGTAGTGCCACAACAGGTTCCGCCAGGTGTCCGGACCGGCCACGCCGTCGGCGCCGATCCCGGCGTGCTGCTGGAAGGCCAGCACCGCGGACCGGGTGGCCGCGTCGAAGGTGCCGTTGACCGGCAGGCTCAGCCCGCGTTTGGCGTTGAGCTGGGCCTGCAACGCCGAGACCGCCGCACCGCTGTCCCCCTGGCGGCGGGTGACCAGCAGCGCGCCCCAGGTCGCCGCGCCCGCGACGCCGTCCACCGCCAGTCCCTTGGCCTGTTGGAAGGCCCGGACCGCGGTGGTCGTGCTCGCGCCGAAGACCCCGTCCGCGGGCGGGGTCTGGCCCTGCTGACGCAGCAGCTGCTGGAGCGCCAGCACATCGGCGCCCCGGTTGCCCGCGCCCTGCGCGGGGAGGAACGCGCCGGGGAAGGCCGCGGCCGGAGCGGCCGTGCTCACCAGCGCCAGGGTCGTCACGGTCAGGGCGAGCGCCGCCCGTCGAACCACACGCGCGAACATGTCAAAATTTTTCGCACATGTCTTACTTCAGGACAATCCTCCACCAGTCGGGAGTCAGAGTGACCCCTGGCCGTTGCGCGGGTCCGGCGGGAACCGGGAGGCGGCCGGGTAGTCCGGCATCTCCGGCAGCTGGGTGCGGTTGGCCGCGAACTCCCGCAGCGCCCGCCCCGGCCCGGCCTGCAGGTGCGCCAGCACCCGGCGCAGCGCCTCGCCGCCGAGCTGGTCGATGTCCACGTCCTGGGCGAAGCCGGAGTCCAGCAGCGACTGCACGATGCCCCGGCTGGTGTCCAGGCTCAGCTTCTCCTGCTCGGCCAGCAGCTGCACCACCTTCGCGGTGTCGCCGGGATGCTCGGCCAGGTGCAGGGCCAGCACCGCGTAGTGCCCGTCCTCGACCAGCCTGCGCAGCCGCTGCGCCCTGGTCACGATCAGCTCGCCCTGCTGCTGGTCGGCCAGCATGGCCAGCCGGTGCTCACGCAGCCGGTGGTCCTGGGTGATCCGCACGTGGCAGCGGAACAACGTCACGCCCTCTGGCAGCACCGCTGGCGAGACCGCGGGCAGCTGGTTGAGCGCGGTCTCGGCCAGCGCGGTGGCCGCCGGGTCGAACCGGCGGGACTCCTGCCGGAGCTGGGCCAGCAGGTGCCTGCGGCACAGCTCCACCGCGTCGGTGAGCCGGTTGCGCACCACCTGCACCGGATCGTGCACCCGCCAGCCGAACTCCAGCTCGGTGTGGAACTGGAACAGGTCGCCGTGGCAGGGCAGCAGGACGGTGGTCAACGCCCAGTGATCGGCCAGGTCCACCTCGTAGAGCCAGCGCACCCCGGTGGAGCGCCATTCCCTGGCACTGGGCATCCGGGTCGGCACGTAGGCGTTGCCGTCCACCGTGGACAGCACGAACGTGGTGTGCGGGCGGGGCGCCGGACGGTTGGCCAGCAGCCTGCGGGCAGGCAGTTCGATCTCACTGCGGATGGGGCTGCGGAGGTCGGCGGAGAGGTGGGGTTCCGCCGTGTGCTCGTCATGGGGTGCGGTCAAGGCCGTGCTCCTCGGACTGGTGACGACAGCGCGTCGAGCACCGCGGCCGCGGCCGCGGTGGCTGGCGGGTCGGCGTCCGGCCAGGTGAGCGCGGCGCGACGCAGGATCTCAACCTCCCTCGGCAGTCGCGCGACGGAGCGGGCCAGCCTGGCCAGGGCCGTGGTGGCGGCGGTATCACCTTCGCAGGACTGTGCCCACCAGCGCAGCACCCACCTGGCCGGGCGATTGACCAGCGGGTCGATCAGCGCCCGCCGCCACAGCCCGGCCAGCGCCAAGGTCGGCTCCGCGCCCTGGTCAGCCCACTGCAACAGCCGCGGCGCGCTGTGCTCGCCCGGTCGGCACAGGTCGGCGCAGAGCTGCAGGAAACCGTAGACCCCCACGTGCCTGCGGTGCGCCCGGTGCGAGGTCGCCCAGCTCTCCACCGTGGCCACCACGGTGGCCAGCAGCGCGTCGTCGGCGGAGCGGGCCAGCTCCACCAGGCTCTGCGAGATCGCGAACACCCCGCCCGGATCGGACTGCCCGGCCAGCTCGCCGAGCACCTCGAAGGCGGTGTCCGGCACCAGGTGCCCCAGTGACTCGCCGAAGGCGCGGGCCGCGGTGCGCCGCAGCTGCCACTCGCCGGAGCGGGACCAGCTGTGCGCCAGCCGCACCACCGCGCCGGTGAGCTGGAAGTCCCCCGCGGCCACGCCCAGTGCCACCAGCGCGGCCTCCCGGCCAGCCGGATCGTCCCCGGCGGCCCATGGCTCCAGCACGGCCCGGCGGAAGGTCTCGAACTCCCTGGACATCAGCAGCCCCACCGCCGCCCCTGCCCCGCCGCGCACCGGCCGGGCGTGGTGCGTGCCCAGCTCGCGCAGCCAGCGCAGCAGCGCGGGGCGGCCGTAGTAGCCGGCGCACCAGAGCTGGTCCACGATCCACGGCCGGTGGTCGGCCTGGCGCAGCCGGACGATCTCGGTGGGCACCCGGCCGTACGGCGTGTGGCTCCAGGCCCGCAGGATCTCGGTGCGGGTGCGCTCGCAGCGCGCCTGGCGGCCGTGCGGCGGCCCGTCCACCCTGGCCGCGGCCCGGCCGGTGGTCAGCCGGTCCAGCCGTTCGGCCAGGTCCACCACGGTGCCGTAGGCCAGGCCGTCGAACATGGCCACGCACAGCAGGAAGGCCCGGTCCGGCGAGGACACCTCGTCCAGCCAGGCCCGCAGCTCCTCCTTGGAGCGCACGGTCAGCCGCTGGGCCAGTTCGGTCACCCCGACGCCGCGGTCCAGCCTGGCCAGCTCCTCGGCCAGCCGGACCAGCGCGGCGGCCTCGAACGGCTCCTGGCAGCTGCCCTCGATCAGCTCGGCCACCGCGTGCTGCCCGGTCAGCTCGGCCACCCGCTCGGCGGCCAGCAGCCTGCCCAGGTGGGCCAGCAGCAGCGCCCTTGGCTCGGGATGGTCGGAGACCGGGAGCTGGCAGGGCTTGGCCGCCGCACCCGCCCCGGCCACGGTGAGCACCAGCCGGGCGCCCCTGGCGGTGACCTCCTCGTCCAGCCGGTGCAGGTCCGCGCCGCGGGCCGCGGTCAGCACGTGCGGCGGCAGATCGGTGACCAGGTAGCCGCGCCCGGCCTTGAGCGCGCCGGTGGGCAGCCGCAGCAGGTCCTCGATCGGCTCGAACTCATACACCTCGCCCTGGCAGCGCTCGGCCAGCAGCACCATGCCCAGCGCGGTCTTGCCCCAGCCCCTCGGCCCGGCCAGCAGCACCAGCCCCGGCCTGGCCAGCCGGTCCCTGATCGCCCCGGCGCTGCCGGGTTCGACGAAGGCGCCGCGGAAGCCGGCCAGCACCGGCGCGGCCACCCGGCGGGCCACCGGCTCGGCGGTGTCCACCCCGCCGCCGCGGCGGCCGACGAAGGAGTCCCGGCCGACCACGTCACCGGTGACATCACCCATGATCACGATCGGCGCGGCCGCCTGCCCGCCGCCACCGGCCGGGCGCAGCGTGCTGACCTGGCGGTGGATCTCCTCCACCAGCGAGACCGAGTCGAGCAGCCGGGCCGGGTTGCTGAGCTGTTCCTTGATCTTGTCGATGGTCAGCGCCCTGGCGGCCTCCCGGTGCGGGCCGCCCTCGCCCTCGGGCGCGCCCGGCCCGCCGCTACCGGCGCGGCCGGTGTGGTCGACCCCGTGGTGTGCCCGATCCGGCAGCGGCTCGGCCAGTCCTCCGACGCGGTCGGCACTCACCATGGCCCGCCGACGTGCTTGTCCCGGCCGACCACGTCACCGTTGACGTTGCCGCGCACGGTGATCGCGGGCGGTCCGCTGCCGCCGCTGTCCAGCTCCAGCCGGGCCAGCGGGGCCAGGATGCCCGGCACGTGCACCCACGCCTCGGCGCTGACCTCCTTGCGATGCACCTCGATCTGGTGGAAGGAGGCCGGGTCGACCGCGCCGTAGCCGTGCCGGACCACCGCGTTGTGGATGGCCTCGGAGACGATCACCACCAGCTCGGCCTCTGGCACCGCGGCCAGCACCTCGTAGAGCGCCTCGCTGCCGACCAGGCGGAAGGCGAAGTTCAGGTCGGTGCCGGACCAGCCGTCCCGGTCCCGGTGCACCTCACCGGCGTGCACCGACATGCGCAACCGGATCTGGCCCTGCTCGCTGGTGAACTGGTTGTGCTGGCGCAGCGCCACCGCGAGCCTGCCGATGAGCGGGTCCAGCAGCCGGACCTTGGACACCGAGGCCGGGATGAGCAGGCACTTGCCGTCCCCTCGGTCCTCGATCGCGAGTTCGTCCCAGTCGATGCCGGACTCCTCGAACGCCTGCTTGAGCACAGCCGTCAGCCCGCTGCGCAGCAGCAGCTGGAACCGGTCATCTCGGGTGCCGAACTTCGCGATGTCCACGACCACGATCGAGAAATGCACCGGGTGGTATTGCATCAGCGTGTGTTTACCCTAAAACCGCAGGTCAATCTGTGATCCAACGCACTTTCGGGGTGTGATTCAGCCTTACGTCCCAAGGTAGGAGTCCAGCCGGGTGGGCGCCAGAATCGTGATCCGCCTGCGTGCGGTGCTGAGCAGACCGTCGTCGCGCAGCTCGGCCAGCGCCCGGGAGACCGACTCCCTGGTGGCCCCGATCGCGCTGCCCAGCTCCTCCTGGGTGAGCTGCGCGGCGATCTCCACCCCGCCGTCGGCCCGCTCGGTGCCGTGGGTGGCGGCCAGCTCGCCGAGGAAGCGGGCCAGTCGCTGGGACACCGTGCAGGTGCCGACCTCCAGCCGCCGCCGGTCAGATTCATCCACTCGGGTGACGAGTAAAGACAGCACGTCGCAGGCGAGTCCGGAGAACTGGCGCAGCAGCGAGCGGAACCGGGCCGAGGCGATCACCACGACCGTCGAGTCGGTCAGCGCGACCACGGTGGCCGAGCGCCGACGTGCTGTTATGGCGCCGAACTCGCCGACCAGCTCACCGCTGCCGCGCAGGGCGAGCACGCTGTCGGTGCCGTCCTGGCTCACCACCGAGATCCGCAGCAGCCCGTGCTCGACCAGCAGGACCGAGTCGGACTCGTTGTCCTGCCTGAACAGCACCGTGCCCCGGCGCACGCTGCGACGACGCCCGACGTCGGCCAGTAAAACCCGGCTGGCCGCCCCGAGCCCTTCCACGCTCATAGAGGAAGGGTCGACGTTGACGCCAGGGAATATGGAGGGGAAAGGTCCACTACTCACCCGATAGCCAGCAGATAATGCCCCGAACGGCCCAATGCGAACAACTCCCTGTCACAGCGTTTCTCCCTACCGGAGTAAGGTAATCCCGACCTCCGTGTGAAGGCCACAAAACTTGCCGGTGCACCCATTTCCTTCTGGTGAGATGGTGCTATGCGAGTCCTCGTCACCGGCGCGAGCGGCTATGTCGGACAGGCCGTCGTACGCCAACTTTCCCAGACCGGCCACGATGTCGTGGCATTGGTCCACCGCTCAGTGGTCAACGTGCCCGAGGGGGTGGAGCTGCGCAGGGGCGACGTGCTGGACGGCGAGGGCCTGCTCGCGGCCGCGGACGGGGTGCATGCCGCGGTGCACCTGGTCTCGCTGACCCGGATCAGGGAGGCGTTCGCGCACCCTACGCTGTACTACCGGGTCAACCTGGGCGGCACCCTGCACGTGCTGGAGGCGCTGGCCAGACAGGCCGAGGTCACCGGCGTCAAACCCCGGCTGGTGATGGCCTCCACCGCCAGCGTCTACGGCACCCCGGCCCGCCAGCCCATCGACGAGACCACCCCGGTGGCCCCGGAGAACCCCTACGCCGCCTCCAAGGTCGCCGCCGAGGAGGCCATCCGCTGGCAGGTGGCCACCGGCGGCCTGGGCGCGGTGGTGCTGCGGATCTTCAACATCGCCGGCGCGGTCGGCGAGCTGGGCGACTACGACGACACCCGGATCATCACCAGGGCGGTGGGCGTGGCAGCCGGCCACCTGCCGTCGGTGGAGATCAACGGCGACGGTTCGGCGACCAGGGACTTCGTGCACGTCAACGACGTGGCCAGGGCCATGGTGCACGCGCTGGAGGACGCCACGCCGGGCCGCTTCGACGTCTACAACGTGGGCGCCATCCCGGCCAGCGTGGCCGAGATCGTGGACACCGTGCGCGCGGTGACCGGCCGGGAGATCCGGGTCACCCACCGCCCGGCCAACCCCGGCGAGACCCAGCGCTCGGTCGGCGACAACACCCTGATCAGGGAGCGTCTGGGCTGGTCACCGCAGCAGTCAACGCTGACCGAGATGGTCCGCGGCCAGTGGGAGGCGGAACTGTTGCGCCGACACCGCTGAGTGAGAATCAGGCCATGCGCCTGGACTTCGCCCCGGACACGACGGGCATCGGCCGGTTCTACCGGCTGCTCACCGCCGTCGTGGTGCCGCGCCCGATCGCCTGGGTGTCCACGGTCTCCGCCGAGGGCGTGGACAACCTCGCCCCGCACTCCTTCTTCACCGTGGCCTGCGTGACCCCGCCGATCGTCCAGTTCACCTCGGTCGGCCGCAAGGACACCCTGACCAACGTCGAGGCCACCGGCGAGTTCGTGGTCAACCTGGCCAACCAGGACAACTTCGCCCAGGTCAACGCCACCGGCACCGACTTCCCCCCGACCACCAGCGAATTCGACGCCGTCGGCCTGGCAAGGGAACCCAGCAGCAAGGTCAAGCCGTTCCGGGTGGCGAGCAGCCCGGCCGCGCTGGAGTGCGTGCTGCACAGCACGGTGCGGCTGGGTGACTCGACGGTGGTGTTCGGGCGGGTGGTGCACGCGGCGGTGGCCGAGGAGATGTTCACCGACGACCTGCCGGGGATCGAGCTGCTGCGGCCGCTGGCCAGGCTGGGGCGGGATGAGTGGGGGACGGTGGGCGAGGTGCTGGAGACGACCCGGATCCGGCATCAGGACTGGCCGGGGCACTACCGGGGCTAGACCGCGCCCCGGCTCAGAATCGCGCCTCCCGATCCCGGTCCTCCGGCGCCCTCGGCCGCAACGCCCCCCTCGGCACCAGGTTCTTGATCTCCAGCGGCGGCACCGCCCCACCCGGCCGCGCCGCCACGTAGTAGGACACCAGCCCCGCCCAGTACCCCTCCTCGGTCCGCAACCAGGCGTGCAGCGTCCCCGGCACCCGCCCGGTCAGCACCAGGCCCTGTTGCCGGATGAGCAGGCTGGCGGCGGTGCGGTCGCCAAGGAAGCTGTGCCGGTACAGCTCGTTGAGGTCCACCCAGACCGGCTTGCTGCGGTCGTAGACCCGGCCGAGGGAGGGAGCCAGCTGCACCGTTCGGTCGAACACGTGTGCGAGTCTGGATGACTAGGTAGATCGACAGCAAGCCGGGTCACGGGGGCTGATCAGGTCGTTACCCAGGGTGGGTGTGGCGGGTCGTGAACCTTTCCGGGGTGCACACCGACTGAGCCGGTGACCGACTGGGAGGTGAGTGCGTGACCGAGGACCGGGACACCGCGTTGCTGGTGGTGCGGTGCCAGCTCGGCGAGCCCGCGGCGCTGGCCGAGCTGGTGCGGGCCTGGCACCCGCCGCTGTGGACCTACCTGCGCCGGATGAGCACCCCGCAGACCGCCGACGATCTCGTGCAGGAGACCTGGCTGGCGGTGCTGGGCGCCTTGCCGCGGTTGCGGGAGCCGGGGCGGTTCGCGCCCTGGGTGTTCACCATCGCGCGGCGGACGTTGCTGGACCGGCTGCGCGAGCGGTACCGGCCCGAGCCGCCGCCGCCCGAACCGGTGGCCGGGCCCGCCGCCGAGGCCGTGCTGGATGTGCTCGAACTGCGGGCCGGGCTGGCCGAGGTGCCATTGCCCGAACGCGAGGTGCTGGTGCTCTTCCACCTCGCCGATCTGTCCCTGCGGGACTGCGCCGAGGTGCTCGGGGTGCCGGTGGGCACGGTCAAGTCCCGGTTGTCCCGCGCTCGCGGACTGCTCCGCGAACGCCTGCTGGAGAAGGGGTTCCGCCATGACGGATGACCGTTTCGACGTTCCCGCGCGCTCCGCGGAGGACATCCTGGCCACACTCGCGCCCGCCCGGCGACTGCGGCTGGTGCTGGTCGGGCTGGCCGGACTGACCGGGGCACTGCTGACCGGCGCGCTGTGGCTGACCGAACCGGCGCTGCCCCTGCCCACCCAGGTGGCCTTCGGGTTGCTGACGCTGGTGGGGACGACCTGGGCCGCCTTCGCGGGGTGGGCGCTGACCCGGCGTGGGCCGTTGCTGGCCAGGGACAGCGTGGTCGCGGGGTGGCTGGCGCTGACCTTCGCCACCGGGACCGCGGTCGGGCTGGCCGTGGTCACCGCGCAGCGTGGTGGGTTGCCGGTGGCGCTCGCGCTGGGCGGTGGGCTGGTGGTGCTGGCGGGGGTGGTGCTGGGCAGGGCGATCCGGCGGCGGCGGGAGCTGACCCTGCTCAAGCGGGAGCTGGGTGGGTTCTAGGGTTGCGGGCATGTCTGGATTCGACGAGCTTGTCCCCCGGTTGCGGGCGTTCGCGGCGGCGCGGGAGTGGGAGCCCTTCCACACCCCGCGCAACCTGGCCATGGCGCTCTCCGGCGAGGTCGGCGAACTCGTCGCGGAACTGCAATGGTTGAGCGACAAGGAGATCCGCGAGCAGCTCGACGGCGGCGCGTTGCGCGAGCGGGTGGCCGACGAGGTCGCCGACGTGCTGCTCTACCTGGTGCGTTTCGCCGATGTGTGTGGTCTGGACCTCGCGGCCGAGGCGCACGCCAAGATCGACCGCAACGAGCACCGGTTCCCACCGCTGGAGGCAAACCCTTCCGCCTGAGCCGCAAGGGATTTAGCGTCGACGTATGGAACTGGAGCTGCGGCATCTGCGGGTCATCTGCACTGTCGCGGACACCGGCAGCGTGACCAAGGCGGCGGCCAGGCTCGGACTCGCCCAGCCCGCGTTGACCGCCCAGCTCAACCGGATCGAACGCGCACTCGGCGGCACCCTGTTCGAGCGGGACCGGCGCGGCTCCCGGCCCACCCCGCTCGGCGAGCTGGTGCTGGCCAGGGCCCGGATGTTGTTGCCGGCGGTGAGCGAACTGCGCGAGGAGGCCGCCCGGCTGGCCAACTCCGCGGGCGAGGACACCGCGCACTACCGGATCGGCGCGACCAACGGACCGATGCTGGGCGGGCTGATGCACCACCTGGGCGCGGCCCGGCCGCAGGCCCGGATCTCCCCGCAAAGCTCCTGGTCCGCCGATGAGCTGACCGACCTGGTCGCCGCGGGCCGGCTGGACTACGCGCTGGTCGGGGTGTGCGGGGAGTCCGCGCCGCCCGCCGCGGCCGGGGTGCGATGGCGGTTGCTGGCGGTGGACCCAGTGTTCGTGCTGCTGCCCGAGGACCACCCGCTGGCGGGCAAGGACGAGGTGGACCTGAGCGATCTGGCCGAGGCGCGCTGGTCGGCCACCCCTGGCGACGGCTGTTTCGGCGACTGCTTCGCCGCCGCCTGCGCCCGCGCCGGATTCGCGCCACGGGACCTGTACGAGACCGATGTGGTCAGCTGCGTGGACCTGGTCCGCTCCGGGGACGCGATCGCGCTCTGCCAGCCCACCTTCCGCGAGATGCCGGGCGTGATCCCGGTGCCGATCGCCGGGATCCCGTTGCGCTGGCGGCAGTTCATCGGCTGGCACAGCGGCTGCCAGTCCCCGGAGGAGGTGGCCAGGCTGGCCGGGCACGCGCTGTCGGCCTACGCCGACGTGCTGGCCCGCAGCCCGCGCTACACCGACTGGCTGGCCGGGCATCCCGGCTTCGGCATGAACTGAGCGCCGGTGTGACCTTCCCCCGCGGGGGAATGCCCGCCGCGCCCACCGGCGTTGTCGCGGACGTGGACACGGACGTGGTGGTGATCGGGGCCGGCCAGGCCGGTCTGTCCAGCTCGTACTTCCTGCGCCGGGCCGGGATCGGGCACGTGCTGCTGGACTCGGCCCCGCACGCCGGTGGCGCCTGGCAGCACTACTGGCCCTCGCTGCGCTACGCCGACGTGCACGGTTTCCACGCCCTGCAGGACCTGCCGCTGATCGTGCCTGACCCGGAACGTCCCGCGGCCGAGGTGCTCTCGGCCTACTTCACCGAGTACGAGCAGCGCTTCGACCTGCCGGTGATCCGCCCGGTCCAGGTCCGCTCGGTCCGGCACGACGGCCCTGACTTCCTCGTCGAGGCCCCGGAGGGCAGCTGGCGGGCCCGCGGCGTGATCAACGCGACCGGCTCGTGGAGCCACCCGCTGTGGCCGCACTACCCGGGCGCGCGGGAGTTCCTCGGCCGTCAGCTGCACACCGCGCACTACCGCGGACCGGCCGGATTCGCCGGGCAGCGGGTGGTCGTGGTCGGCGGCGGGGCCTCCGCGCTGCGGTTCCTGGACGAGCTGTCCCCGATCGCGGAGACGATCTGGGTGACCCGGCGGGAACCGGAGTTCAGCGAGGCCGAGTTCACCCCCGAACGCGGCCGGGCGATCATCGCCAGGGTCGAGGAGTCGGTGCGGGCCGGGAAACCCCCGCGCAGCGTGGTCTGGAACACCGGGCTCGCGCTCACCCCGCTGATCAAGGACCTCACCGCGCGCGGGGTGCTGCGCCGCCGCCCGATGTTCGAGCGGATCACCCCGGACGGCGTGACCTGGGCCGACGGCAGCCACGAGCGAGTCGACACGATCATCTGGGCCACCGGGTTCCGGGCCGCGCTCAACCACCTGGCCCCGCTGCGGCTGCGCGCGCCCGGCGGCGGGATCGTGATGGCCGGTGGCCACCCCGCCGCCGAGCCGCGGCTGCACCTGGTGGGTTATGGCCCCTCAGCGAGCACCATCGGCGCCAACCGGGCCGCCCGCACCGCAGTCGGCGAACTCCGCCGGGAGCTGTTCCCCCTCGGCGTCGCGGTCTAGGAACTCGGTCAGGATCCCCGGCACGGCCCGGTCGGCGAACCCGGCCGAGTCCGCCGCGGCCATGTCCGGCACCCGGTAGCCACCGGCGGCGGTGGCCACCGCGGCGGTCAGCGTGACCACCCCGGCCCGGCGGGCGAACGGGCTGTCGGTGAAGGTCCAGGACAGCACGTCGTCGCGGCGCAGCGCCGCGGTGTCCCGGCTGAACGTGCCCGAGCGGGTCAGCAGGTAGGACCCGGACAGGCCGTGCCCCAGGTTGCGGTAGGCGTCCCTGGCGAACCACAGCACGAACGGCAGGGACGCCAGCGCGGTGCTCCAGGCCAGGTGCAGCAACACATCCGTGAGCAGCCAGCCCAGGATCCCCTGCACCACCAGCAAAGGCGCGGTCACGAACAGCAGCCCGCGCACGATCCGCCGCCGCAGCGCCACCCGCGGATGCCCGGCCAGCACCGGATCCACCAGTGGCCCAACGGGTTCGCGCAGCACACCCGCGGTCACCCGCAGCGCCTCGGGCAGCGGCGCGGGCGGCAGCACGGCACTGCGCGCGCTGTCCTGCTCCTCGTTGCCCAGCCCGCCCGCCACCACCTTCACCGTCGCGCCACCCCCGGCGCGCAGCAGCAGGGGTTCGCGCAGCAGCACGCCGAAGAGGCGGTTGCGCTCGATGGAGACCGAGCGGGTGGTGAGCAGGCCGCGGCGCACCCGCAGCAGGTGATCGCTGACCCATTCCAGCCGGTAGTGCCACCAGTTCTCCAGGTACAGCCCGAGCGCGCCGATCACCCCGAGCAGGGTGGAGGCCAGCAGCACCAGCGGGATGGTCAGCCACAGCGCGCTGGAGCCGAACTCCACCGCCAGCTGCTGCACCAGTGGCAGCCGCCAGGCCTCGATGCCGATCGCCTCCAGCGCCCGGTAGCCGAGCCCGAGCACCAGGACCACCCCGCCGAAGACCCAGAAGGTCAGCGGCGCGTACCGCAGCCAGCGCGGGTTCATCACCGAGACCACCGGGTCCTGGGCGGCGGCGCGGGTGACGTGCGCGAGCAGTTCGGCACGCAGGGCCTGGGCGTCCGTCCTGGACAGCGCGTCCAGCTTGATCTCACTGCCGGTGTCGTTGGACCCGGCGGTGCCGATCCGCAGCGTGGTCACCCCGAAGATCCGGTGCACCGGGCTGGCGGTGAGGTCGACGTTGCGGATCCGGTTGAGCCGCACCGTGCGCAGGGTTTTGATGAACATCCCGGTGCGCACCTCCACCGCGTCGGCGGTGATCCGGTACCGGGTCTTGGCCCAGGTGGCGATCCCGATCGTGGTGAAGGTCAGGAAGCCCAGCGTCACCCCGGCCAGGGTGAGCCAGGAGCGCAGCTCCAGCCTGCCGCCGGAGATCAGCAGGGTGAGCAGGAGGGAGGCCGCGGGCGCGGCCAGCCAGCTCACGTGCACCGCGATCATGCGCGGGTCCAGCCTGCGCCAGTCCATCACGCCTCCTCGACCGCGGCGGCCTCGCCGATCCGCCTGGCCAGCTCGTTCGCCTCGTCCATGGCCAGCCCGGAGATCCGCACGTCGCCGGCGGTGGAGGCGGTGGTCACGATCACCGTGGCCAGGCCGAAACCACGCTGGATCGGGCCGATCACGGTGTCCACGGTCTGCACCTTGGTCAGCGGGGTGATCCGCCGCCGCTGCCAGAACCAGCCGCTGGCCGAGTAGACCGCGTGCTCGCCCAGTTCCCAGGCGTGCACCCGGTACCGCCACGGCGGCATGACCAGCAGGTAGCCCAGGCCGGGCAGCACCAGCACGCCGAGCAGCAGCGGGCCGAGCCAGCCCAGCGCGCCGGGGAAGAACAGCAGGGACAGCGTGGTCATGGTCAGCGCGACCAGGAACGCCGGTCCGGTCACGGTGAGCAGCGCCTGCACGGTCCACCAGCGGCGCGCGCTCGGATCCACCCGGTAGCGCGGCGGGCGCAGCCTGGGCGCGGAAGTGTTCAGCATGGTCATGGGGTCACCCCAGCTTCCGGAATCGGGGCCACAGCTCGGCCCAGCTCTGCGTGCGCCCCGTCGCCAGCAGCAACGGCGCGCCGTCCACGGCCTTGTTGGCCTTCAAATTCGTCTCCAGCACCCGCAGCTGGGTCACCGTGCGGAAGGACTCGGCCAGCACCGGCTGCGGGCGGCCGACGAAGAGCACCGCGTCCGCGGACTCCGGCGGCGCGCCGAAGTACCAGTAGCCCCGAGACCCGCTCTGCGGCGCGGGCAGTCCGCGCGCAGGCCCGAACCAGGCCAGCGCGCTGGCCGTCCAGTAGCCGTTGGTCAGCACCGCGGTCCTGGCCCGCTGCTCCGGCGGCAGCCTGCGGTACTCGGCGGCCACCTGATCGGCCAGCTCGGTCCAGCCCACGCTGTGCGTGCTGATGAAGTCCACCGAATCGGTCCCGGCCCGGCTCGCCACCGGCTCCAGCGGCAGTGCGAAGAAGGACATCGCCAGCGTGGAGACCAGTGCCACCGGCAGGCTCGCCGACCAGCGCCACCAGCCGGCCACCCGGTTGCGGGACAGCTCCACCGCACCGGCCGCCCACAGCACCGGGAACATCCCGGCCACGTAGTACGGCCTGCCGCCCGCGACCAGGAACAGCGCCGCCACGCCGAGGAAGGTCCAGCCCAGGAAGGCGTACGGGCGCAGTTCGGCCGAGCGCAGCAGCCGCCAGGTCCCGTAGAGCAGCACCACCAGCCCGCTGATCAGCCCGGCCAGGAACAACATCATCGGCACGAAGCCGAGCAGTCCGCCGTGCATCAGCTCGCCCTCGGCGGCGATCTGCCCGGTCATGCCCAGCTGCGGCCAGCCGTGCCTCGCCTGCCACAGCAGGCTGGGCAGCGTGGTCAGCAGCGCGATCCCCGCGCCCAGCCACAACATCGGCCTGCGCAACAGCTCCCTCGGCCCGGCCACCAGCACGGCCACCGCGAGCACCACCCAGAACCCGGCGATGAGGAACTTGCTCTGCACCGCGATCGCGGTGACCACGCCCAGCCAGGGCAGCACCGCGTCCCGCCGGGTACGCACCCAGCGCACCAGCAGCCAGCAGGCCAGCGCCCACATCAGCACGTCCGGCGAGTTGGTGGTGAGCAGGTGCCCGTTGCCGACGAGGAACGGCGAACCCGCGGTGACCAGCGCGGCCAGCGCCTGGGCGCGCCGGGCGCCGCCGAGTTCGCGGGCGATCAGCGCGGTCACCGCCACGGTGGCCAGCACCATCAGCACCGAGGGCAGCCGCAGCGCGGTCAGCGAACCGGGGAACACCGACTCCATCACCAGCGCCAGCAGCGGCGCCAGCGGGCCCTGGTCGGCATATCCCCAGTCCAGCCGCTGCCCGGCGGCGAGGAAGTACAGCTCGTCGCCGAACCACCCGTACCGCTCGGCGAAGGCCACCAGCAGCACGCCGAGCACCCCGGCGATCGCCAGTACCGGCACCCTGGCGAACGGCGGCAGCGCCCGCGTCTCCGATCCTCGCTCGCTGACCTGGACTTGCATCACGACTCCCCCAGTTGATCCCCTGGTAACCAGCTCCCCGCCGGTTACAATGCAGGTGCATGGTAACCACCACGTGGAAGCCGTTGCAATGCGTCCGCATGAAGAAAGTGTGGCTGTCCGTGCCGAAGCAGGTTGACCACGAGGAACGTCGGCGGCACATCGCCGAGGCGCTGTGGCGGATCATCGCCAAGCACGGCATGGAGGCGGTGAGCCTGCGCGATGTGGCGGCCGAGGCGGGCGTCTCGATGGGCTCGGTCCAGCACTACTTCAAGACCAAGGACCACATGCTGGAGTTCGCGCTGGAGTTCAGCAGCGTGCAGACCGGCGACCGGGTGCGCGCCCGGCTGGCCCGCGAGCTGGCGGGCGACCCGCCGCCGTGGGCGGTGCTGCGCGCCTGCATGGTCGAGACGCTGCCCATCGACGAGCACACCCGCACCGGCCGCCTGGTCGGCATCGCCTACTTCATCCGCGCGCTCAACGAGCCCTCGCTGCGCCGGATCTACCTGCAGGGCCAGCCGAAACTGTTCAACTTCTTCGCCGACATGATCCGCGCGGCCCAGGAACGCGGGGTGACCGCGCCGGGCATCGATCCGGACAAGGAGTCGATGCTGCTGTGGTGCATCATCGACTCCCTCGGCTCGGACATCCTGCTGGACAACAGCACCCCGGAGGAGGCGACGGCCACCGCCGACTACTACCTGCGGCGGCTGTTCCCCGGTGTGCCCGAGGACGAGTGGCCGCCGGCGGGCTCGATCTCCACCCCCGGCTCCACCCCTGAGCCCACGAACTCCACCCCCTGATCTTCCTACCGTGCTCCCATGACGATGAGCACGCTGTTCAACGGGGCCCTGGCCATCGCCGTGGTGGTCCTGGTGATCGTCCGCCGGATGAACTGGCGGGAGCTGACCAAACGCGGTGAGGACGTCTGGGTGGGCCCGGCGGTGATCGCGGTGATCGGCCTGTTCCAGCTGAAGAACAAGCTGGGCGCGGACTACCACATCGCGCCGATCGACCTGACCTTCCTGGTGCTGGGCCTGCTGCTGGCGGCAGGCGCCGGGGTCGGCCTGGGCCGGACCAGCGAGGTGCAACTCCGCGAGGGCCGGATCTTCACCCGGATGCGTGGTCCGGCGATCGGGGTGTGGGTCGCCTTCATCGGGCTGCGGGTGCTGCTCGGCTTCCTCGGCCACGCCATGGGCGCGACCCTGACCAGCGGCGGCGGCGCGATTTTGCTGACGCTGGGGGTCAGCCTGCTGGTCCAGTCGCTGGTGCTGGCCACCCGGGTGGGTCATCCGGTGCGGCACTGAGCCCCCGGCACCCGCAGACTGCCCCCATGCATCCCACGCCGTCGGTGCACGACCGCAGGGCCATGCACGTCCTGGTCACCGCGCTGCTGGTGTACGCGCTGCTCAGCTCGCCGAACACACCGCGGTGGGCCTGGCTGGTGCTCGGCCCGGCCTTCCTGGGCTGGCTGGTGTTCCTGGCGCTGACCCGGCGCGCACCGCGGGTGGCACTGGCCGCGCTGGCCGCCTGCTCGCTGCTGGCCTCGGCCATCGTGGGCGTGCCGGAGGCATCGGCCACCACCATCGCCGCGGTGGCGCTGATGGTCTTCATCTCGCACCCGGTGCCCAGCCTGGGACTCGGCTTCGCGCTGACCGCCGCGGACATCACCCTGGTCACCGTCAGCGGCCTGCTCTGGGAGCGCGGCACCGGCGCCCTGCTGAGCAACCTGGGCATCTTCGCGCTGCTCACCCTGCTCGGCCTGGTCCAGCGGCAGCACCGGCAGCAGAACGCGCAGGCCGCCCGGCTGCTCGCCGAGACCGAGCGGACCAGGATCGCCAGGGAACTGCACGACGTGCTGGCGCACTCCCTCGGCGCGCTGGCGGTGCAACTGGAGGTGGCCGAGGCGCTGCTCAGCGAGGGCCGGGACCCGGAAGGGGCGCTGGCCAGGGTGCGGCGGTCCCGGCGGCTGGCCGTGGACGGGCTGACCGAGGCGCGGGCCGCGGTGGCCGCGCTGCGCTCGGACGTGCCGCCGCTGCCTGCCGCGCTGGCCGAGCTGACCCAGGCGCACCAACGGGATCACCAGTCCGAGGTCCGGCTGCGCACCGACGGCGGGACCCGCGCACTCTCCCCAGCCGCCGAGGTCTCGTTGCTGCGCACCGCCCGCGAGGCGCTGACCAACGCGGCCAAGCACGCCGCGGGCGCGCCGATCGAGGTCGATCTGTCCTATGTGGACGGAGCGGTCCGGCTGTCGGTGCGCAACGCGGCGGGCACCGCGCGCACCGAGTTGCCCGGCGGCGGGTTCGGGCTGACCGGGATGCGGGAGCGGCTGGCGCTGCTGGGTGGCACACTCACCGCGGGCCCGGACGGGGACGGCTGGCTGGTGCGCGCGGAGGTGCCGGAATGACCATCAGGGTGATGGTGGTCGACGACCAGCAGATCATGCGCGAGGGCCTGGTCGCCCTGCTCGGCCTGGTCGAGGACATCGAGGTGGTCGCTGACGCGGGCGACGGCGAGCAGGCCCTGGCGCTGCTGGCCGAGCACGAGGTGGACCTGGTGCTGATGGACCTGCGGATGCCGGTGCTGGACGGGGTCGAGGCCACCCGCCGGATCACCGAGCGCTTTCCCGGGGTCGGCGTGCTGGTGCTGACCACCTACGCCGACGACGAGTCCATCGCCGACGCGCTGCGCGCGGGCGCCCGCGGCTACCTGACCAAGGAGGCCGGCCGGGCCGAGATCGCCGCCGCCCTGCGCGCCGCCGCGGCGGGCCAGTCCACCTTCGCCCCCGCGGTCTCCCAGCGCCTGGTCGCCGCGCTGACCCGCCAGGAACCAGCGAAACCACACCGCCCGCCGGACGGCCTGACCGCCCGCGAGGCCGAGGTGCTGACCCTGATCGCGGGCGGGCGCAGCAACCCGGAGATCGCCGCCGCCCTGTTCATCAGCGAGGCCACGGTGAAGACCCACATCAACAACGCCTTCGCCAAGATCGGCGCGCGCAACCGGGCCGACGCCACCCGTTACGCCTACCGCACCGGCCTGACCGCGCCCTGAACCAGCCGATCAGCTTGGCTGCCAAGCGCACTACCCGTGGGTAGCATCGGGGCCATGACCCCTCCTCGTCCGGCACTGCGTGAGTTGGTCGAACGCTCGCTGGCCACCGCGGTCGGCGCGCTGCCCGCTCCGGCGCAGCGCGTGATCGGCGGCCGCACCACCGTCATCGACGGTCAGGAACTGCACCCCGAGGTGCAGTCCATGCTCAAACTGATGAGCCTGGCCAAGGAGAACCCGCTCAGCGCGGGTTCGGTCGCGCAGGCGCGACGCGGGCTGCGCCAGACCGCGGCCATCATCGGCGGGGCCGCGCTGGAGGTGGCCGAGGTGCGCGAACTGAGCGTGCCCGGCCCCGGCGGCCCGATCCGCACCAGGGTCTACCTGCCCGCCGGGCTGCCCAGCCGGGCCCCGGCGCTGGTCTTCTACCACGGCGGCGGCTGGGTGGTCGGCGACCTGGAGACGCACGACAACCTGTGCCGGTTCCTGGCCGTGCACGCCGGGGTGGCGGTGCTGTCCGCGGACTACCGGCTGGCCCCCGAGCACAAGTTCCCGGCCGCCACCGAGGACGCCCTCACCGTCTACCGCTACGCCTTGGAGAACGCGGACTCCCTCGGCCTGCACCCCGGCCAGATCGCGGTCGGCGGGGACAGCGCGGGCGGCAACCTGGCCGCGGTCACCGCCCAGCTGGCCAAGGCCGCGGGCGACCCGGTGCCCGCCTTCCAGCTGCTGATCTACCCGGCGGTCGACTTCTCGGTGCGCCGGGAGTCCCGCCGCCTCTTCGGCGAGGGCTTCGTGCTGACCTCGGACAAGATGGACTGGTACCAGGAGCAGTACCTCAACTCCACCGACGAGGTGCTCGACCCGAGGGCTTCGCCGCTGCTCACCGAGGACCTCTCCGGGCTGCCGCCTGCCTACCTGGTCACCGCCGGTTTCGACCCGCTGCGCGATGAGGGCGAGGCGTACGCGGACAAGCTGATCAAAGCCGGGGTGCCGGTGTTCCTGCGCCGTCAGCGCGGCCTGATCCACGGCTTCGCCAACGTGCTCGGCATCGGCCACACCGGCCGGGACGCCGCCCTGGAAGCCGCCGCGGCCCTGCGCATGGGCCTGTCCTTCGCCGCCGCGAAGTAGCCGGTCCCGGGGGCGCGGTCGCCCGCGCCCCCGGGCCTCAGCCCTTCTTGACCCTGGTGTTGAGCGCCCGCTGCACCGCGTCGGCCATGCCGACCATGCCGGTGCGGAACGGGTGGTAGCTCAGCGCCGCGAGCAGGTCGGTGTGCTGCCCGTTCACCCAGGCCACCCCGCGCCGCTGGCAGGCGTCGTGGCCGAGCGAGGGGCCGTAGGTGTCCACGTAGGTGTCGCCGGTGACCCCGGCCGCCCGCCGCAGCGCCGCGTTGAGCTGCTGCTCCACCCCGTCCAGGAACGGGTAGTCGCCGGTGGCGAAGGGCAGCGTGGACGGGCAGGTGCCGCTCGGCGGCGCGATCCGCGGATAGCCCACCACCAGCACCCTGGCCTTGGGCGCGCGTTCCCGGATCCCGCGCAGCACGGCAAGCACCCGGCCCTCGGTCTGGCCGATCCGCTTGCTCAGCTCGTCGCCGAACTTCTTCGCGCACGGCGCGCCGTCCGGATCACTGCCGCGCAGGCTCGCGCAGGTGGAGATGGTGTCGCCGAAGACGCTGAAGTCGTTGCCGCCGATGCTCACCGAGACCAGGTCGGTGTCCTTGGTCAGCGCGGAGAACTGGGCGGGGTTGCGGCCCAGCGGCACCGACTGCGGCTCGAGCATGTTCGTGGTGTCCGCGGCCCCGCAGCTGATGTCGGTGAACCGGGCCGGCCGGATCCGCCGGTTCAGCAGGCTCGGGTAGTTCTCGGTGGATCGCGCGCAGCCCAACGGGTTCAGCCGCGGCAGCGGGATCAGCGGACCCGAGGTGAACGAGTCACCCAGGGCCACGTAGTGCCGCGCCTGCTGGACCGCGGCCTCCGCCCCGGAAGCGAACAACGCGGCCGCGGCGACCGCCACCGCCCCGATGGTCGTGAGCCGACCTGCGATGCCTACCGACATGCCACACCTCGCTGTGAGCCCGGCCACACCATGACGGACTGACGCTAGGTTCGCCCGCGCGCACCGGTCAATCGTCCGATGAGGTCAGCCACGCTGCGGGTTTCCCCAGCCACTCGTACGGTTTTCCACAGTCCCCCGAACGGCCCTGCCCGCTAGCCTGCACGCTGTGCGTCCGCTGCCCCTGCTCACCGCCGCCGCGCGCATCGGGGCCGGACTGACCCTGGGCGCGCTGGCCGCACTGGCCGAACTCGCCTACCTGCTGATCTCCGCTCTGCCGCTGGTGTTGCTGCTGCCCTGGCCGTCCACCCGGAAACGGCTGGACGAACTGCTGCTCCGCGGCGCGCGGTGGCTGGCCCGCCGGGACGCCCGCCGGGTGGCGAGGTACTTCGGCGGCGGCGAGGCCGAGGCGCAGAGCCGCCCGTGGATGTACCTGCTGCTGCGGACGCCGGTCGGCCTCGGCGGCGGCGTCATCCTGTTCCTGCTGGGCTACGGCCTGCTCACGGTGGTGGCCAGCTTCGGCGCCTGGTTCACCGGCGGCAGCATCTTCACCGGCAACCCGGCCGGCCGGATCACCACCGAGTCCATCCTCGCGCTCAGCCTGCCCGGCCTGGTGCTGCTCTACCTCGCCCTGCAAGGGCTGTACGCACTGTCCACTGTGGAGCGCCGACTGGTCCGCGAGTTCCTCGGCCGCAGCCCGGCGCAACTGCGGCAACGGATCGAGGACCTCACGCTCACCAGGGCGGGCGTGGTCGAGGCGGTGGACGCCGAACGCCGCCGGATCGAACGCGATCTGCACGACGGCGTGCAGCAACGCCTGGTCGCCCTCGGCCTGCTGATCGGCCGGGCCCGCCGCGGCGCCGACCCGGCCAGGTCCGAGGCACTGCTGGCCCAGGCACACCAGGAATGCCAGGAGATCCTCAGCGATCTGCGCGAGGTCGCCTGGCGGGTCTACCCCACCGCGCTGGACAACCTTGGCCTGCCCGAGGCGATCGCCAGGGTGGTCGAGGGTTCCCCACTGCGCACCACGGTCACCTGCGAGCTGCCGCCACAACGGCCGCCCGCGCAGGTCGAGGCCGCCGCGTACTTCATCGTGTGCGAGGCCGTCACCAACGCCACCAAACACGCCGACGCCGCCACCATGGCCGTGCGGCTCACCTGCCTCGACGCCCCGGCCCGGCTGCTGGTGGAGATCGCCGACGACGGGGTCGGCGGCGCCGATCCGGCAGGCGGCGGACTCTCCGGCCTCGCCCAGCGGGTGGCGGCCATGGACGGCGAGTTCCAGGTGCGCTCACCCCTGGGCGGCGGCACAGTCATCGGAGCCAGCCTGCCATGCGCCTGATCCTCGCCGACGATTCGATCCTGCTCAGGGAAGGGCTGGTCCGCCTGCTCGTGGAGGAGGGCCATGAGGTGCTCGCCGCGGTCGGCGACGGCGCCGCGCTACTCGCCGCGGTGGCGCACGAGCAGCCGGACGTGTGCGTGATCGACGTTCGAATGCCGCCCACGCACACCGCGGAGGGCTTGCAGGCCGCGCTGGAGATCCGGGCCCGCTGGCCAGAGGTCGGCGTGCTGATGCTGTCCCAGTACGTGGAGAAGCGCTACGCCACCGAGTTGCTCACCGGGGAGAGCGCCAGGGTCGGCTACCTGCTCAAGGACCGGGTGGCCCAGGTCGGGGAGTTCCTGGACGCGCTGGACCGGGTCGGCTCCGGCCGGGCCGCCTTCGACCCGGAGGTGGTGCGCCAGCTGCTGGCCCGCACCACGCACACCGACCCACTGGCCAGGCTCACCGAACGGGAGCGGGAAGTGTTGCGGCACATGGCCCAGGGCCACACCAACGCGAGCATCTCCACCGCGCTGCACATCTCGCAGAGCGCGGTGGAGAAGCATGTGAACGCGATCTTCGACAAACTCGACCTGTCGCACACCACCGGCTACAGCCGCCGGGTGCTGGCCATCCTGCGCTACCTGGGCAGTTAGACCCGCTGCCTACTCCGGCGGCGCACCCTGGACACCACGAAGGCGATCACCGCGACGGCGACCACGGCCAGCACCGCCTTGGACAGGAACCCGGCGTAGGTCTCCACCAACGTCCAGTTCTCACCCAGGAAGTACCCGGCGAGCACGAACACGGTGTTCCAGATCAGGCTGCCCAGCGCGGTGAACAGCAGGAACACCCCCAGCCGCATCCGCTCCACGCCCGCTGGCACCGACACCAGGCTGCGGAAGATCGGGATCATCCGGCCGAAGAAGACCGCCTTGACCCCGTGCTTGGCGAACCAGGCCTCGGTGCGATCCAGGTCGGAGACCTTGACCAGCGGCAGTTTCGCCGCGATGGCCCTGGTGCGGTCCCGGCCGAGCAGCGCACCCAGGTAGTACAGCGCGACCGCGCCGACCACCGAGCCCGCGGTGGTCCAGATGATCGCGGCCAGCAGGCTCATCCCGCCGCGGCTGGCGGTGAACCCGGCCAGCGGCAGGAACACCTCGCTGGGCAAGGGCGGGAACAGGTTCTCCAGCGCGATGGCCAGACCGGCGCCCGGCGCGCCGAGGGTGGTCATGAGGTCGGTGACCCAGTTGATGATTCCGTCGAACATGGTGCCAACGCTAGGAATTCCGGACTGAGAACACCCTGAGGCCGACCACCCGATCAAGGCGGGCCGACCACAGCGAAACTGTGCGGGAAACCGCAGTGCGCGCCCGGCTCAGCGCTGATTGGCGTGCTCGGCCAGGCCCAGCGCGCAGCGGCGGATGAACGCGCCGAGCACCAGCCGGTACAGCCAGCCGGTGCCGGGGAAACGCGGCCGGAAGCTGGAGTACCAGTGGATCTCGGTGCCCGCCGCGGTCGGCGCGAGGTCGATGGTGGCCCGGTAATCCCGGATCGGCAGCCCGGACAGCAGCGTGTAGCCGAGCCTGCGGTCCGGCACCAGCTCCACCACCCGCTCCCGGCTGACCACCGACCCGATCGGCTGCTTGGTGCGGAACACCCGGATCGCGCCCAGGCTCTCCTGCCCCTGCTCGCCCTCACTCTCCAGCTCGAAGGAGCTGATCGGCGACCACACCGGCCAGCTCGGCCCGCTGCGCACCAGCGCGTAGACCGCGGCCGGGGCCGCCGTGGACCGCACCCGGACATCGATCCGCTGCACCGCCATCAGACACCTCCATCGTGTACCGGTTGGTACATGTACCATATGGTTCACCCAGACGGAAGGCGGTGCCGGTGTCGGCGGCGAAGGAGAAACTGCTGGCCGCGGCGGTGGCCTGGTGCGCCGAGCACGGCGTCGGCGAGGTGAGCCTGCGGCAGCTGGCGACCGCGCTGGGCACCAGTCACCGGATGCTGATCTACCACTTCGAGTCCAAAGAGGGCCTGCTGGTCGAGGTGGTCCGCGAGGTCGAACGCCGCCAGCGCGCCGCCTTCGCCGAACTGGACCGGGCGGGCGCCTCCCCGGCCACCGCGCCGCGGGAGTTCTGGCGCAGGCTCACCGATCCGGAACTGGCCCCGCTGATCCGGCTGTTCTTCGAGCTGTACGGCCAGGCCCTGCAGGGCCGCCCCGGCACCACCGAGTTCCTGGACGGCATCGTCACCTCCTGGACCGAACCCATGGCGGACTGGCTGCGGGCCAACGGTTTCCCGGACGCCGCGGCCAAGGCCCAGGCCCGCCTCGGCGTCGCGGTCACCCGCGGCCTGCTGCTGGACCTGCTCGCCACCGGCGATCGGGCGGGCGTGGACGCGGCGATGGAGGCTTTCATCCTTTCCACCGAGGACACCCAGCGCCGACTTGCATCGATCGGGTGACCGGAGCAGCCACCGTTCACCCGGTCGGTCCCTCCCTGCCGAGCTGGCCGGTTGGAGATGATGCGGTGATGGCGAGGGAGGACGCGGTCCGGGCGGTGCTGCGCCGATACGGCAGGTCCAGGGACTTCCACCGACAACAGACCCTGCTGTCCGAGGGCGCCGAGAGCGACGAGGTCCTGCTCATCGAGCAGGGCCTGGTCAAGGTGCTGCTCTCCGGCGGCAACGGCACCGAACTGATCGCCGGTTTCTACGGGGCCGGCGAGCTGATCGGCGAGCTGGGTGTGATCGAGGAGGTGCCGCGCAGCGCCACGGTCATCGCGCACACCGCGGGCAGCGCCGTGCACGTGCCCAGGGCGGTGTTCCTGAGCCTGATGCGCACCAACCAGGACGTGCTGCTGCTGGTGAACTCCACCCTGCAACGACGACTGCGCAACGCCGATCACCGCGGCCTGTCCGTGGCCTTCCAGGACGTGCCGACCAGGGTGGCCAAACAGCTACTGAGCTGGGCCGATGACCGCGGCGAGCAGACCGAGCACGGGGTGGCCATCCGCGGCATGAGCCAGAAGGAACTGGCCCAGTCGGTGGGCGCCTCGGCCAAGACGGTGGACGCCGCGCTCAAGCGGTTCCGCGCCCAGGGCCTGGTCCGCACCAGCCGCCTGCGCTACCTGCTGCCCGACCCACGCCGCCTGGCCGAACAGGTCTGAGCCAGTCGAGCCGTTCTCCCTGGGACGCGGGAGAACTCATCGGCCATTCGCAGCACACTCCCGCCCATGGCGTGGCCTATCCGTCTGGCACCCGTGTGGAGGTAGTGCGTGGCCCTCATGCCCGTAAACCGGACCGTGCTCGGCATCGACCTGATCGACTCCGGCAGCAACCCCGGCTACCACCTGGACGTGGCGGCCCAGAGAATGCGCGAACTCACCGAGCAGGCCCTGGCCGCCCGCGAGCTGACCAGGGCCGACGCCGTGGACTGGCAACACACCGGTGACGGCCTGCTCGCCGCCTTCCCCCAGGAGACCCTCGGCAACCTGCTCGACGCCACCCAGCTGCTCGACGAACTGGCCGCCGAGCACAACCGCTGGCACAAGCCCGACGTCCGCCTGCGGGTATCCCTCGGCATCGGCCCCCTGCCCGCGCACGAGGGCCTGCACCGCACCAACATCGACTGCGCCCGGATGCTGGACGCCCCCGCCTTCCGCACCGTGGTCCGCCACTGCGCCCAGGCGAACCCCACGGAGTTCAACACCGCCCTGATCCTCTCCGCCAAGGCCTACCAGGACGTCTTCGGCGGCCCCTACACCGACCTGGTCAAACAATCCGACTTCGGTCGAATCACCTTCCAGCACAAGGAAACCGAGAACACCGCCTGGCTCCGCGTCCCCGGCTTCGCCGCCGACCGCCTCACCGCCTTCGCCGAACCCCAGCCCCTGCCCGAACCCGCGACCACGCCGGAGAGCAAGCCCGGTGAGGCGGCCCGCCGGATCGCGGCCGGGGGCGGGGTGGCGAACACGGTCCACGGCGAGATGAACGGGGTGCAGGCGGGGGAGATCCACGGCGGCGTGCACTTCGGCGACCGACGCCGCCGCTGAGGACCTCAGCCCAGCGCACCCGGCCGGCTGACCACCTCATCCGCCAGCCCGTACGCCACCGCCTCCGGCGCGTTGAACCACCGGTCGCGGTCGGCGTCGGCGGTGATCTGCTCCACCGTCTTGCCGGTCTGCGTCGCGGTGATCTCCGCGACCAGCAGCTTGAGCTTGCCGAACTCCTCGGCGCGGATGGCGATGTCCGAGGCGGTGCCGGAGAGCCCGGCGTGCGGCTGGTGCATGAGCACCCTGGTGTGCGGCAGCACGTATCGCTTGCCCGGCGTGCCGGAGGAGAGCAGGAACTGGCCCATCGAGGCAGCCATGCCCATCGCCCAGGTGGAGACGTCCGGGGCGATCAGTTGCATGGTGTCGTAGATGGCCAGGCCCGCGCTGACCGAGCCGCCGGGGGAGTTGATGTAGAAGACGATGTCCCGTTCCGGGTCCTCGGCGGCCAGCAACAGCATCTGGGCGCTGATTCGGTTCGCGCTCTCATCGTCCACTTCGGACCCGAGGAACACGATGCGCTCACTCAGCAGCCGGTCGAACACCGAATCGCTGAGACTGAACCCGGCCCCCGCGCGCATCCGCAACCCATTGTCCTGAGCCACGTTCCCACCTCCCTGGTCGTTGTCCGTGCTCGACGGTAGACCGGGCGGCCGGGAGGCGGGACCGGGTTCGCTCTCGGCGCATCCCGGTCCCGCCGGCCGGTCAGCAGCCGTCGCGCAGGTAGTAGGCGTTGGAGATGAACCGGTCACCCGAGTTGCCCTGGCGTTCCAGGTTCGTCACACCCTTGCCGACGCACCGGTCCGCGGTGCCGCCGAAGCCGCCGTACCAGCGCACCCGGATGGTGATCCGGTCCGCGGCGCCGCAGTGGTTGTACTTGGCGTAGTTGTTCTCCACGAAGAATCCACACGGCGCCTGTGCGGCCGACGGGGACGCGAGGGCGACCGCACTGCCGGAGAATGCGGTCACCGCGAAAGCGAAAACGGTGAGTGATCGAGCGATACGCATACCCGGAAGTATGTCGGCGACCCCGGGGGGCACGCACGGCGAATCAAGATCATCGCCGCCACGTTCATTCGATGGTGGCCTGAGGGTCGCCGACGCACGAGCCGGGCGAAGGTTGCTTACCACCTCCGCGACCAGCAAATATAACGACTCGATATACCCGGCAGACCTGCTGGCAACCCCCGGGCCCCAGGAGGCGTCTTCTTCACGGAGCCACCAAGACCGCCCCAATTACGCGGCGGCGATCCATCAAGGGGGAAAAAGGAAATGGGTACTCGTCTCGCATTCACCGGAATTACCGCGGCCGCTATCGCCACCGCATTTCTCGCCGCGCCGGTCGCGTTCGCCGCGGACGAGGTCATCGGCGCCATCGGCGTCCAGGACAAGTCGATCCGGGCCGGCCAGGAGGTCCTGGTGCGGGCCTACTGCAAGGACCCCAGGTTCACCGGCTCGAAGATCACCTCCGCGGTGCTGGACGCGCCGCCGCTGACCGGCAAGCCCGGCCAGTCCTACACCTCCGACGGCCGGATCAAGCCGGACGCCAAGCCTGGCACGCACACCCTGTCCTTCACCTGCGCGGGCAAGACCATCACCGGCAGCTTCGAGGTGCTGCCCAGCCAGCGCCGTCCCGGCACCACCCCGCGCAAGCCGGTGGAGACCAAGGCCAACGAGCAGGTCAAGGTCAAGCCCAAGGGCGCGGCCGAGACCGGTGGCGGCGCACTGGCCCAGCAGGGCCTCGGCGAGAGCCTGGACTGGATGTCCGTCGGTGGCTTCGCCGCGGGCGGTCTGGCCGCCGTGGCCGCCGGTGTGATCATCTTCCGGAACCGCCGCCAGAAGGTCTGAACCGGCCAAAACCGTTCGCCGGGGGGATGAACGGGCAGGTAGAACAACACCCATGCTTCGCAAGTACCCGCGCACGCCGCACCTGGAGGGGTCCCGGCTGCAGCCCGGTGACCACGACCTCGCCGCGGTCGGGTACGCCGAGATCGCCGGCCGCCACCTGGTGGTGGAGGAGAAGCTGGACGGGGCGAACGCCGCGATCAGCTTCACCGCCGAGGGCGAGCAGCGGTTGCAGAGCCGCGGCCACTACCTCACCGGCGGCCCCCGGGAACGCCAGTTCGACCAGTTCAAGTCCTGGGCCGCCGCGGCCGCGCACCTGCTGTGGCCGCGGCTGACCGACCGGTACGTGCTGTACGGGGAATGGCTCTACGCCAAGCACACCGTCTACTACGACCGGCTGCCGCACTACTTCTGCGAGTTCGACGCCCTGGACCGGCACACCGGGGTCTTCCTGTCCACCACGGCCCGTCGCGCACTGCTCGACGGGCTGCCGGTGTGCCCGGTGCCGGTGCTGCACACCGGCCCACTGTCCACCGTGGCCGAACTGACCGCGCTGCTCGGCCCGTCCACCTGCGGACCGGAGCAGATGGAGGGGCTCTACATCAAGGTCGAGCAGGGCGCGGAGACCGTCGGCCGGTACAAGTGGGTGCGCCCGAGCTTCCTGACCGAGGTGCTCGACTCCGGCGGCCACTGGCTGGACCGCCCGATCACGCCCAACCGGCTCGCCGACCCGGAGGCGCTGTATGCGGGTCTTTGAGCGACTCTGCCCGACCGGTCCACAGTGGACAGTGCCATGGGCGGAGATCACCGAGGCGTTCGACTGGGTGCGCCGGCTGCGCGGCGTGGCCCAGGATCCGGTGCACCACGCCGAGGGCGATGTCTGGACGCACACCAGGATGGCCTGCGAGGCGCTGGCCGCCCTGCCCGAGTGGCGCGCCCGCCCGGCCGCGGAGCGGGTCCGCCTGTTCGCCACCGTGCTGCTGCACGACGTGGCCAAACCGGTGTGCACCCAGGTGGATGCGGAGGGCAGGATCACCGCCCGCGGCCACTCCCGCCGCGGCGAGATCATGGCCCGCCGCATCCTGTGGGAGCTGGACGCGCCCATTGCCTGGCGCGAGCACGTCTGCTGCCTGATCCGGCACCACCAGGTCCCGTTCTGGGCGCTGGAACGCCCTGACCTGGACCGCATCGCCTTCCGCGCCAGCCTGCTGGCCGGCAACGCCGACCTGGTCCTGCTGGCCACCGCCGACATCCTCGGCCGGAGCTGCGCGGACACCGCCGAGGTGCTGGAGAACATCGCGCTGTACCAGCAGTACTGCGCCGAATCCCGCTGCCTGGACGGTCCACGCGAGTTCGCCTCCGAGCACGCCCGCTTCACCTACTTCCGCACCCCCGGCCGTGATCCGGACTACGCCGCGCACGACGACACCCGCCTCACCGCCACCGTCCTGAGTGGACTCCCCGGCGTCGGCAAGGACCACTGGATCGCCCGGCACCGCAAGGGAATCCCGGTGGTCAGCCTGGACGCGCTGCGTGCGGAACTACGCATCGCCCCCGACGGCGACCAGCGCCCGGTGGCCGCCGCAGCGCACGAGGCCGCCCGCGAACACCTGCGCGCCGGCCGGAGTTTCGTCTGGAACGCCACCAACATCTCCCGCCAGCTCCGCGAGCGCTGCATCGGCCTGGCCGCCGCCTACCACGCCCGCATCGACCTGGTGTCGCTGGAAGCCCCGCCCGCGATCCTGCGTGCCCGCAACCGGTCCCGCCCCGCGCCGGTGCCGGAGGCGGTGCTCGAGCGTCTGCTGCACCGCTGGGAAACCCCCGACCCCACCGAGGCCCACCGGGTGAGCTGGCTCAGCACCGCCGGGTAGAACTGGAGGCATGGCGTCGCGCGTGACCTTCATCCTGCCGGTGTTCCCCCGGACCCCCATCGGCGGCTTCCGGGTGGTCTACGAGTACGCCAACCGCCTCACCGCCCTGGGCTGCCAGGTCACCGTCGTGCACGAACGCTGGCGCGAAGGCCGCCGACACCCCCTCCGTCACCTGCGCGAACAGGCCCGCGACCACCGCAACACCCGCGACCCGCACCGCGCGATCCCCTGGCTGCCGATAGACCCCCGGGTCCGCCTGCTGATCGTCCCCACCCTCACCCCAGGGCACATCCCACCCGCCGACGTGGTCGTGGCCACCCACTGGCGAACCGCCACCCTGCTCCCCCGCCTCACCCCGGCCCACGGTGTCCCGTTCCACCTGGTCCAGGGCTACGAGACCTGGAACGTCGCGGACCCCGCCCCCGTCGACGAAGCCCTGCTGCTCCCCATCCCCAAGATCACCGTCTCCACCCACCTCACCCGGATCCTCACCGACCTGGGCGTCCACAGTGGACAGATAACCACCATCCCCAACGGCCTGGACCACACCATCTACCACCCACCACCCCGCGCCCAGCCCCGCGCGGGCGTGGCCGTCCTGCTCAGCGACAGCACCGCCAAGGACTCCCCCACCGCCCTGGCCGCCCTGCGCCAGGTACACGCCAAACACCCCGGCCTCCAGGTCAGGGCCTTCGGCGTCATCCCCAAACCCCACCACCTGCCACCCTGGATCGACTACGCCCAGGGCCTGACCGGCAAGGCCCTCGCCGACCGTGTCTACCGCCAGAGCGCGATCTACCTGTGCAGCTCCAGCACCGAGGGCTGGGGCTTCCCGGCGGCCGAGGCGATGGCCTGCGGCGCCGCCGTGGTCAGCACCCGCAACGGCGGCGTGGAGGACTTCTGCCACCACAACAAGAACGCCCTGCTGGTCAAGGTGGGCGACCCCACCGCCATGGCGGATGCCATCCTCCGCCTACTCCGCAACGAAACCCTGCGCACCCACCTGACCACCGCCGCCCAGGCCACCACCGCGACCATGGACTGGCAGTCCTCCGCCACCAAACTCCTGACCACCCTCGAAAAAGCAACCTAAATCCCTGCCCCCACTACCCCAACCTCATCCCCAATCCCCGCAACGCGTCCGCCCGCTCCCCCATCAACTTCATCCGCGCCGCCCACTCCACCGCCTCATAGTGCGCACTCCCCGCCGCCGACCCCTGCCCCGGCCACTTCCGGTAGTGCAACCCCACCGCGGACTCGAAAAACCCACCAGCCACCACACTCGCGGCGAGCAACAACCCGGTGTCATCACTCCCGGGAACAGCCATCCACCCACCCAGCAGAACCGCCAGCTCCCGCCGGATACACAGGGTCGTCGGATGCACCGGCAGCCGAAACCCGTTCTCCCGCCACCGATCCAGCACAAACCCCGGCTCCAGCCACCCCGCGGCCGGATCCCCCTCGAACCCCACCAATTCCCCATCAGGCAACAAATCCAACGCCCGCGAGGTGGTCCACCCCACCCCGTCATTCCCGGTGACCGCGGCGATATCCCGCGCCAGCACCCCCGGCGTCAGCACATCATCCTGATCCAGGTTCTTCACCAACTCGCCCGAAGCGCGCGCCAGCGCCAGATTCCGGGTGATCGCCACCCCACCCGGCCGCCCGTCCCCGAACCGGATCCGCTCGTCCGCGGGCAACACCTCCACCGCGACCCCGGTCCGCCCATCCTCCTGAACCAGCCATTCCCACCGCCACCCCGCGGGCAACTCCTGCCCCCGCAACGATTCCCAAGCGGCCAGCAAATGCTCAACCCGAGGCCGGTACACGGCGGTGATCACCGAAATCGCACGCACCACCCCACCCTACTGAGCCACCCGCGAGAATCCCGGTAACCACCGGCCCCGCGAAGGACCCCCATGAGCACCCCCACCATCCGCCTTTCCATCCTGGACACCTCCCCCATCGTCCAGGGCGCCACCCCCCAACAGGCCCTGCACAACACAGTCGACCTGGCCGCCCTGGCCGACACCCTGGGCTACCACCGCTACTGGGTCCCCGAACACCACGGCATGCGCGGCGTGGCCAGCACCTCCCCCGCAGTCCTCATCGCCCACCTGGCAAACACCACCAAAAACCTCCGCCTGGGCGCCGGCGGCGTCCTGCTCCCCAACCACGCCCCCCTGCTGATCGCCGAACAATTCACCACCCTGACCGCCCTGCACCCCGGCCGAATAGACCTCGGCATCGGCAAAGCCCCCGGCGGCCGCCAACAAGTGATCAACGAAATCCGCCCACCCCAAGCCCGAACCGCAAAACCCTTCCCCCACCAACTAGCCGAACTACAGACCTACCTCAACCCCCCGGAAAACGCCCCCATCAAAGCGATCCCCGCCATCAACGGCACCCCACCACCCCTCTGGCTACTCGGCTCCTCCCCCACCAGCGCCAAACTGGCCGCCACCCTGGGCCTCCCCTACGCCTACGCCCACCACCTGAACCCCACCCAAGCGACAGAAGCCCTGAACACCTACCGCTCCCACTTCCGCCCCACCCCCCAAACCCCAACCCCGACAACCCTGATCAGCCTCACCGTGATAGCCGCGGAAACCAACACCCAAGCCGAATACCTGGCCGGCCCCATCCGCCTGAAAGTCCTCAGCCGCCACCAAGACACCCGAATCCAACTCCCCACCCCGGAACAAGCCGCCGCCCATCCCTACACCGCGGCCGACCAAACCCACCTGGCCACCCACTCCGCCAAGCTCCTACTCGGCAACCCGGAAAAACTGACCACCGACCTACAGGCGATCCTGGACGCCACCGGCACCGGAGAACTCATGGTGACCACTCCGGTGTATCGCCACGCGGACCGCCGCCGGTCCTACGAACTACTCGCCACGATCACTGACCAGCTGAACGTGACCTCGAAACCCTGAACCAGTCCGGCTCCAAGGCGTACCCAACAGGCACCAGCAACCACCCTGCTGGACAGAACTTAGTCACCAAGCCTAAGCAGGGCGTAAAGCTTTCCGTTCTCAGGCGAAGCCTCGACGGTCACTTTTCCTCGACGACTGACCTCGACCTGATATAACTCGTGCCCAACCGGTACTTTGGCGACAGCAATCGGAAAGTTGCACACGTCAGCAGACTGACTACCGGCACGCCCCTTACCCAACGAACCAACCGCAATAATCTTGCTCGCCGCATCGTACACCTTCACCTCCGCACCCTCTGCGATATCCCGATAGCCACGACTGCCACGACTGCCACGACATTCATACATACCGTCGGCGCCTTCCACTGTTCGATCGAGAACGACAATGCTGCGCGAACTGAAAGTGGCGTCACCGTCCTTGAGACTCATCACCCCTGACAGCTCGTAGACGCTTGTCCCAGCAGCACCGTTGATCGCGACCACAGACACCGCGATGACGACCGTGGTGGCCACTCCGACAAATGCCCACTGCCACCAAGAAAGTTTCCAGCGGGACCGAACCCGCGCCGCGACCGGCAACATGAGATCCGACGACAAGGACTCAGCAACAGTGGGTTGATCACCGTCTTGAGGCGAAGCGCTCATTATGGCTCCTCATCAGGAAGCTGCCAGAGAAACTGCGGCGTCGCCCCACACGTCGAGACTTACACGATGGCCGTTAACAGCTGATGGCCTACCGTTATGTTCCAGCAACTCCAAGGACATAATCGGCATACAGGTCTAGACCCATCCCACCCGACCCCGACTCCACGAACCAGCGGACCCGGCGCGACTCCGACAGTTGCTGCCCACGTCAGGGACAGAGCTCAATGTTGATCACCGATCTGCCACTGCCGGGGATCATCGGCTTGCCGGAGTTACCCGCCGGTCAAGCCTCAAGTCGCGATCTTGCCGTACAGATCCGATCCAGGCCGCAAGCCTCCAGAGGAACGCGGCATGCCGCCCACGTTGCCTCAGTTCGTTGAGGCAGGATGGGTTCCGATCCACGCCAACGGGCAAGTTCGACGGAATCGTTCGCCCCCAGGTCCAGCGTGGCGAACAGCAGCACGCAGCAAGTGAGTTGCTTGCTCAGCAACGATCACTTCGCCGGCGGACCCTGTTGAATTTCAGATGGGAGGTACCTTGACGGTTCCCCTGCCCAAGTGATGACCAGTTGATCACGAGCGCGTGTGCAGGCCACGTAGAGCAGGCTGCGCGCCTTCCGTTCGATGTCGGCCTGATCGTGCCCGCTCGCTTGCTCGAGAGTCCACCGCAGCGGGATCTTCTCGGACTGCACGTCCGCCACGATGCACCGAGCGAACTCGGTGCCCTTCGCTCGGTGCATCGTGGCCACTTGAACGCTCGTCGGGTCCAACGGGCCATTTTCGTTGACCTCTGTGACCGGAACTCCCGCCCGCTCCAACGCCCGAATCACCTCTACAACGGCAGTGCCATCCGGAACCAGCACCGCAAGCGAATCGGGCGCGGGTGCGGGCACGTCGACCAACCATCTTTTCACGGTCTGGACGATGTACCGTTTCTCGTCGTCCCAATCATGGGCCGGGTACTTCTTCGGGTCAGGACCTGCCAACAATGACCTGTAATGCCGGGTTGACTCTTCCTCCTCCTCCATATCCTGGAAGGTCTCACCTACAAGCACCTGGGTCGCATACTTCAGCACCTGCTTCGTAGTGCGGTAGTTCAATGTGAGTCGCTGCGACCGGCCTCTGGTCTCGATTCCGAGCTTGCTCAGTACCACACGTTCGCCGTAGATCCGCTGATGGGCATCTTCGCAGATGAACAGGTCATTGGGACCGCTTGCCACGACGGCCCGCAGCAATCGCCAGTGCGCAGGCGAGAGATCCTGCCCCTCGTCCACCACCACGTGGTCGTACGTGTTGGCAACCGGTCGGTCCGAAGACTGCGCGATCGCCGCCGCTCTGGCCGCCGTCAACGCCCAGGTGGTGCACTTGTCCACCGACAGCAGCCTGCGGAACTCATCGACGATCCGCCAGACCCGCAACTTCTGGCTCGGGTCGATCGAAACTCGGCCTCGCCGATACGCCTCCAGGTACTTGTGCTTGTCGTGGTTGGCCATGCCCAGCACAACCTGCTTGTGCTCACTTGCGAGGAAGTACGGGGTGAATACCGCACGATCCTTGGCCGAGAGATCCGGGACATTCGCCACTGCATTTTCCCAGTAGCGGCGTTCGTCCTTCTCCCTCAGGATGGCGAGCCGATCCCCGGTCGCCCTGCCCACGACATCTCGAACCAGCTGGTCTATGTTGCAGACTTCGATCCGCGCATACGTATCGGGGTCAGCAAGGTGCCTCAGTCCCGCCTTGAGCTGGTGGGCGAGATTCTTCGTAAACGTGGTGAGCAGCACGCGGGCCGCGGGGTTCCGCTTGGCGAGTTCCGCCGCGCGGTGCAGGGCGACGATTGTCTTACCGGTCCCCGCGCCACCGGTGACCCGGTAGGGGCCATTACGGTCCTTTTCGACCACCCGCCGCTGTTCAGGATGCAGGAACAGTCGCCAGGCGGCGAAATCTCCCTGGAGCATGCGACGCAGATGCTCGTCACCCTCGACAACGACGAACTCCATCCGCGACGAGAAGTGACTGAGCGAATCGCGTAGCTGATCCGGATTGCTCGCGTCGGTGGGGACATCCTGGCGTGCGCTCTTTCCCTCGGGGCGTGAATAGGACGAACGCACTTCTTCCAGAGACTTGCCGTCGGCGAGGTCGAGCAGTGCGTTGCTCTGCCATCTGGGCGCGGTCTCGCAGAGTTTCAGCAGCTCGTCCACATCACGGATCTGGACAGCTCGCTCGGCAAGTTCGGACATGATGCCGACGCTCTTCAGCTCGGCGGCCAGGAACGGCACCAGGAAGCGGCGATCGTCGGCCACGGTGCGCTCAGGTGCCAAAGGAACCGGGGGAGCAGGCGTGAGGTCACGCAGCACTTCGAGGACGCCGTTGGTCGGGTTGAGCTGCGTGGTGATCTGCGCGGCGTACCGGTAAGCGTCGTCATGCGGCCGAATGGCGACCAGCAGGTAGTACTGATCGGCGTCCGAACCGATGGCGAACAGCACCGCACGGTGGTTGTCCGTCACCCGCGCGGTCCGCACTCGCGGATCCCGCGCCCCCTTCGGGATCTTGAGATCCAGGCCGGTGAGGTCCTGGTCAGCCATGAGTTTGCTGAGCAGGTCCCATGCCCTCGGCTTGAGTGATCCGTCGACCGCCAGGTTTTTCTGGAGTTCCTTCGCAAGCACCACCGTGGCCATCGGCGTCCAGCCCCCTGGTCCATCGCCCTTGTTTCCCACCCGAACCAACGACCCTACCGGTCACTCCCCGTCGCGAACCACGCACTGGCTCGAATCGGTCGCAATGCTAGGTTGCCAGTGATTGAGGGGGCCGGTCTTGTTCGACTCATCCGAGGATCGCCGCACCACACGCACCGCCATGACCGTTGCAGAGCTCGACGCGGTACTGCTGCCCGGCGGAGTGTCGGATGCCGTCGACGAGATCGTCAGCGGTGTGCTGCGTCGCTGCCGCGAAAGCGCCCACACCGACGAGGACGTGCTGCTCGACGCGCTGGCTGCCGGACCGTGGGCGCTGCGCTCCGTTGAGGTGAGCGGCTTTCGTGGGGCAGCCAACGGAACCGACCCGGACGGCGCCTACCCGGATCCATTCCGGTTGGAGCTGCCGAACTCCGCTGGCGTTGTGGTCGTGCACGCTCCGAACGGCACCGGTAAATCGACCATCACCGATGCCCTCGAAGTCGCCCTCTTCGGTGGTATCAAACTTTCCCCCGCATTCGACTCGACCGACGCCCGCAGACCGACTGCGCTCCACGCGGACGCCGAACGTGCCGACGTGCTGGTGATTCTCGATAATGATCGAGGCGACCGGCTTCGATTGAACTGGCGTCTGGCCGCGGGCGTCGAGAAGACAGCCGTGACCTGGTACTCACACGACGCTCCGGAAGACATCAGCGAAATTCCCGGCTCTGTCTGGGCGGCAGCCGTCGCCGCCCGACGCCCGGTGGTCGGCTACGACCACCTGGCGCACCGACTGAGAGGAGGCCGCCTCGCAGACTTTGTACAAGACACTCTGAGTCTCGGCGATGTCTGGTGGCAGGTCCTGAACCTGCTGAAGACCGATCACGACGCCGCGTTGCATGCGCACGACGAATGGCTCCGGGTCCGCGGCGAGGTCACCGACGCGCTCGAGCTGTTGGACGAAGAATTCGCCCGGCGATACCCGGAGATTCGGGCACCCCGTGCAGTCGAACTGCCCGAGACGCCTACAGAAGACGTGGCGACATGGTTCTCTACTTGTTTCGGTTCCACAGCCGAATCGATGTCGGCGGTTGAGGTTGATCGCCTACTCAGTCGTGAAGTGGCGCAGGCGAGAGCATCGGCGCTGGCAGCGCTGAACCGCAGCGAGCGGGCTCAGGCACAAAGCAACCAAGAACTCTGGTCCGGCGGTGGACTGTCTGCACTGGGCGATCTCCTCGATCACCTGAGCGCCCACGAAAAGGGGCCGTGCCCGATCTGCGGCGGTGCGACCGGGGATTGGTCGGACAAGGCTCGGAGCACCGTGGCCGATCTACGACTCGTCCGGGAGGAGTTCAACCTGGCCCAAGCCGAACTGCACGCGCTGGGCGAGCTACTGGTCGACAAGCTACTTCCTCTGCTGCGGATCGCGGACTGCATAGCGCACACGGACGGAGTGACGGACCGGTTGTGTGCGCTGATCGAGCCGTTGATCGACAGGAGTCCACGGTCGGAACACGATCGCGCCTGGCAAGCCCTGCGTGCAGTGGCCGAAGACGAGGAATTCGATCACCAGGTACACAGTGTGCTGACCAAGCTGGGCACGGTCTTCGACGAACTCGCGCATTGGCGGGCGGCCCGACGCAGGTGCTGTCTCCCACTGGTCGAGGCGCAGACGAAACACGGCGCGGCGGCGGTCCGACTGGAAGACCACCGCAAAGCACTCGACCGCGTTGCCCATGCCTTCGACGCGGTACACGGCGACCGCCGGAACGCAGTCCAGAGCGCAGTGAACGAACAGCTGCACCGACTGTTGGCCGACGTGCAGTTCGGCGGCCTCACGCTGACTGCAGGCGCTTCCGACCACGACGGCTTCGGCGAGACGACAACCCTGCAACTGTCCTTGAACGGTCGGGACACCGGGATGGGTCTGCTCTCCGCAGGCCAGTACAACGCATTGGTGTTGGCCCTGGTCCTGGGGGTAAGCGACGCCGGACCGTTCCGTTTCCTGGTCCTGGACGATCCAGTACACGCTTTCGACGAGTTCCGCACCGACATCTTCGCCGAACTGGTGACTCGCCGCGCGGCGGCAGGCGGGCAGGTCGTACTGCTGACCCACGACACACAGCTGGTCGACATGTTGCGGCACCACGTGCCCGATCTGTGTCTGATCAAGCTCGCTCGAGATGAAGCAGGCAACATCGAGCAGGTCGACGCCACCCACCCTTGGCAGCCGCTGATCGCGGACGCACGTGCACTACTGCGGTCCAACACCGACAACACGGGCCGCTCCCTGGTGTTGTCCGACACCTCCGCGGGCCTGCTGGTGCTGGGCTTCTGCAGGCAGGCGATCGATGCCGCATTGCGTGAATTCGTACTCGCCTACGGGCACCGGGCCGGCAATTCGCGAGCAGCTCTTGCGGGCCTGAATCGAGCCTTCAGCACCAATGCGGCCATCGACGTGGCCAAGAGGCTTGCCGGTGAAGGGCACCCAGCCCAGCCTGTGTTGGAAAAACTCGATCCACGCTACGTGCATGAACTGAACGGTGGCGCGCATGCCGATACCACAACGCTGCAATCGATAGCCGGGCACCTGGCTGACCGGGTACAACGTGCCGAGAAATTCTGCATCGACCTGCTCAGCACGGTGGACCGCTGATGTGGACACCTGCAGACGGCTGGCAGGAGGCAGCAATGGCCGAACTTCCGGCCGTGTTGCGGGCCCGATGCCAGATCTTGCTACTTCGGATGCGGATCGAAAATCTGATCAAGTCGGCGCCTTCAGAACTCCTGGTGACAGGCCCGGGTACCAACAAAGTACGACTCCGGCTGTGGGGTCTGCTCTCGTCGATCCCGCAGCAAGACCGTCCGCGCGCAGACAGGCTGATCCGGCAGGTGCACAGGGTCTATGGACTGAGCAGCGACTACCTGCACAGCAGACAGTCCTCGATCGTTCCGTCACCCGCCGAGTTGGCGGCCTGGCTCGCCTGCGTCGAAGCGTTGGAGCTCCTGGTCACGTCCGCTGATCCGGACCGCGGAACAGCGGGAGCTGCAGAACAACCGCCGGCAGGCTGAGCGGAATCAGCCTGCCGAACGACGTCTCCTCGATCTCGCCCCAAGAATCGGTTGCGATCAGGTCCGAGAGAAGAACCCGACCTCCGGTTGCCCTGCGGTGCCGATCAGCAGCCCACGGTCCAGGAAGCTGTTGTTGGTTTCACAACTGCTCTCCGGGACCATCACGCAGGCGTAGCAGGCGGCCAGGTTCAGGCTGTCCGTCCCCGCCGCCTCGGCCTCCGCGCACGGCGGGTCCTGCGAGCACCACGCGAGTCGGTCCATCGCCGACGCCAGACTCGCGGCCAGCCTGCTGTGTTCGCCCTGAGCTACCACGCCGCCGAGACTGCCTGCAGAATCACTGGTGGCGGTGTAGATCAACAGTCCTGCGTGCTGGTCGGCGACGTAAATCCGTTCTCGGAGCGAGGCTGCCGGATATCCGGCGTCCAGACTCCATTCATTGATCAGGGCATGCGCCAGCGTGTGCAGGAGCACGTATCGGGCCGAAATCGGCGAGTCCAGGATCTCCGGGGAGCGGTCATCGCCGAGAGACCGGGCAGAGTTGCGCAGCACCCTGTTGTGGTGCTCCTGCATGATCCCGGCACGATCACGAACGGCCAGCTTCGCTTCCCACTCCCGCAGCCGCTCGGAGTCCATGGCGAGGAAAACTCCCTCCCCGCTGACCTCGATGGCGGGCAGCCAGTCCTTGGGCTCTTTCGAGAGAGCGGCGTATCGACTCCGATCCGGCACCGGTCCGGGTGGGGCGACCCTGGTGAAGGTGTGCAGGGCCCGGACCTCACGCAGCCGCTTGACCAGCATGCTGCGTTCGATGCCTGTCGGCGGCGCCACCGTGCCGAAGTCACCTGGCCTGGTGCACTCGAAGTCGTCCCCTTCATGCGCCTCATCCGTACCGAAGTGCAGGTGCGGGTACTCCTCCATGCGGAACTGACTGAACGCCTCGATCACAGCCGTGGATTCGGCATCGGGCGAGCCGTCCTCTTCGTACTGCTTTCGCTGCCGCGTGGCCTTGAGCATCTCCACCGGGTCGAACTTGTTGTTCATGCCCACGGGCGTACTCTTGATCAGCTTGACCGCCGTCGCCAGGTCGAGTTCCAGGTAACCGACAAGATACTGGAAGTGCTTGGCCACGTGCTTGTCCAGAGTGTTCGACCACGGCGGGATCGACAGAGACGAACGAACCACCGCGAACCAGGACGCCGAGGCTCCTCGTTGCAGGGCACGGGGAGCGGCAATGCACCCGGGCTGGTCCGTCCCCTTGCCAAGCCAGGGTCGCCTGCCCGTACACCTGATGCCCAGTCCGTCGAGGGCCTTCTTGCCGAAAGCTCCCTCCAGTGAACGCTTGTGCCCACAGGAGCACTCGACGATGACCGACCGCAGCGAAGCCGATCGGCCATCGCTGTACAGCAGCAAGTCGTGCGGGCCCGATCGGGACTCGTTCTGGTGATGGACCCACTCCCAGTACGGAAAGTCGTCCAGGTGCCCGTTCTCGCAGGCAACCACGAACCTCGACGGTACGAGGGTGCGATCGCAGATGCACTTGTTCTTGGTCGGCGTCGCCCCGAACTTGCGGTACTCCTGGAGCTTGCGGCACGTAGGACTAGGACAGGAGTACATGGTCGGGAATCGACGGACGCCGACACCCTGGTTGTACCGGGTCTCGTCCGCAGGCGGCATGTGGAACCGCTGAACTCCCAAACGTCGTTCCAGACGCGGTTCGCGCAGTTCGGCGCCGTCTCCGATCTTCCAGTCGTCCAAGCCGCAGACGACGAACGACTGGTCGTCGACCGCGATCATGGCGCCCACTCCGTAAGTGGTCACAGCCTGTCCACGCCGAACGTTGCCCACCTTCGTGTTCGACGCGGTGCGGGCGGGGCCGAACGGCCGGTTCTGCGGGGGTTTACGCAAGGCCATGCTCATCGCTCCAGGAAAAGACGGGTCTCGGCGTCGACGTCACGCAGACTCCACAGGGTGGGGAATGCCTCGGTCAGGTCCTCGTCGGTGTAGTTCCGGAGGAGGGCGTCGTAGGGCCCTCGTGCCGTGTCCTGCCGCGGAGGCGCCTCGTACTTCAAGTCGCTGTTGCAGATCGCCAGGCCACGCCACCAGTCGATGATGTCGTCGATCTGCGCTTCGGTGCTCTCGTACTCGTCCTTGGCGACCCGTTGCACCCGGTTGAGAATCAGGTCTTTGACCTCTTCCAGTTTCGACGGGTACCGATCGATGTCGGCGGCCGCGTCATTCGGCCGCAGTTCCTTGTGCAGCAACCGGGCCATGCCCACCACCACTGCGTGCAGGCCGCGGTCTCTGGCGCGCGCGGAGAACGGGGTGACGCTGGTGGACTCCACCGTCCGGTAGAGCGCCGAGTGGTAAGAGGCGAAATTCTCGTAGTGAGAGCGGTCTCGGGATCGAGCCGCGTTGAGCAGGGTCACCACCATGCCGGGGTGGGATCGCCCCACTCTGCTGCTCGCCTGGATGTACTCGGCCGTTGTCTGCGGTTGTCCCATGATTGCCATCAGGCCGAGTCGATCGACGTCCACACCGACTGAGATCATGTTGGTGGCAAGCACAACGTCCAGCACATCGTCGTCGGGCAGTTCCTGTTCCAGTTGCTTGAGGTGCTTGGGCACCTGGGTGGACTTGATCCGGCTGGTCAGCTCGATGACAGCATCCACGGGCCGGGCATCCTGCTCCGACTCGTTGACGAGCTGCCCCAGTCGTTCCCGAACGTCGGCGTGGACCTGAAGTTCAGCCGCCGCCAACAGGCGGAGGCTGTTGAAGTAGCCGACCAAAGTCCAGTAGGCGTCCCGGACCGAGTCCTTGCCTTCGTTCCTGGCCGCGCGGTCGAGCAGCGCCGCGTAGACCCGTACCAACAAGGTGGCCTGGCTGGTGTTCGGCGCGAGCAGGCCGACATACCGACGGTTTGCCTTGTCCGCGGAGGGGGTCTCCACGGCGAACCACGAATCACGGGCATCGAGCCCCGGTGGCGGGAACTGCGCGACCTCTCGGTCGAACAGGTGCAGAGCCTGTTCACGTGCTCGCCGGATTGTCGCGGTCGATGCGATCACCTTCGGCCGCTTCGCAATTTCGTCGATGGCCGTCTCGTAGAGGCCGGCCAGACTGCCGAGCGGGCCGGAGATCAGGTGCAGTTCGTCCTGCACGATCAGTTCCGGTGGCAACCCGTCTTCGATGTCGCAGTTGAACAAGCTCGCCACGTCTTCCCGCCACGGCAGCCGAGCGAACTTGTCGGAGGTGGCGATGATCAGAGTGGGGTGTTCGCGGTAAACCATCTCGTCCACGACGTGGACGGGCAACGCATCTCGGTAAGGGCAGTCCGGCCTTCCGCAGAAGATCCGCATGTTGTCGTGCTCGACGTCGACGACGTAGTTGCGGTGGTCCATCTTCGTTCCACACCAGGGACAGGCATGCAGCTGGACCGGGTTCTTCTCGTTCAGATCGGGGTTTGTCTCGAGCTTCTTCAGCGCAGCCTTGGCATCCTTCAACGAGTTGGGCGTTGCCGACTGTCCCACCCACATGCCCAGAGAGATGGGTGTCGTGCCGAGCCTGCGCTCGTTCCGACGGCGGATCTGCTCCATGGCGCAGATCAGTGCTGCTGCACGCTCGAACTGCTGCAGGGTGAGCAGCCTGAGCGTGTACCGCATGATCGCCGTGACGCCTTCTCCCGCAGCCCCTCTACGCAGCCTGCGAAGAAAGACGGTAAAGGCGATGAGTCCTAGATACGCCTCGGTCTTTCCACCACCGGTCGGGAACCACAACAGATCGACCAGCTTCCGGTCGTCGTGCTCGGGATCGACGATTCCGTCCAGGCATTGCAGCATGAACGCGATCTGGAACGGCCGCCATCTCCCGTTGTATACCGGTTCGCCGTTTCGGCCGCCCTTGATCCAGACTGTCCGACCCCGCTGCAGTGCCATCGCCTCGTTGGCGAGCTGGAAAGCCTTGTATGCCTCGGCATTCGAGCGCAGGAGGCGGATGCCGCTCTCAATGCGCCGCTTCGCTTCGACACATCGATCGAGGTGTTCGCCAGCACGAACGCGGAAGGACTCCGTCGAGAGTCGGGTTGCGTCAGTCCGCCGTTCCTCGATCCAGTCCCCGTAAGCCGCTGCCAACCGATTCAGCGTCTCGACCAGATCCTGCCTGTCCGCCCTGGCCAGCTCGCGCATCATCAGCGATCTGCTGTCGATTTCGGTGTTGGAATCGGTGAGCAACACGTCGTGCGACGGCACGAACGTGGTTCGAACCTCCGGCACGGTGATGTCACGCTCATCCACTCCGACAAGTTCCGCAGGTGCAGGCGGAGTCCAATCCCACTCGACTGAGCATCCGTGGCCAACGGCGAACGTGGGCGCGTACCGGTGCAGGAGCCTGCTCCCGATCACCTCGTCCTCGTCACCCCCACCAGGCCCCGGGCGCTGAACAATTGCACCGCGCACGGTGATCCCAGCCTGGCAGAAGCAGTGCTCGTCGTGAAGTCCGTTTTCGGGAATCTTGGTGATGTTGATCAGGGTGACTGTGATGGAAACCGTGCCGTCCTTCGGTTTCCGCACCCGAAGTCTGCATTCCAGACGTTTGTCTACAACAGACACACGATCCGGCGCGTCTGCCAGATCCAGCGTGGTGGAGAAGGCAGGAACAGGCACGCGCCGCCACCGGATGTCGTCCTCACCGGTGGCACCCCGCGTCGAGCGCTTCGCCTCGACTCGGTTGCCGTCGGGCCCGATCGGATCATACGAAGCGACGGTGACCTCGATCGTCAGTGCCGAGGACACCTCGCAATCGACGGCAAAGGTCAGTCCCATCGAGGACGGAGCTTGCACATTGGCCATGGCAACGCCGGTGTCGACCACTTCGTCCACATCACCCGGCAGCACGGCCACGGACGACAGGTCGACGTCGGTCTCGGCAGTGTGCTGTCGCTGCTCGCGCACCGGGAAGAGAATCCCGGTCACATAGGTGGTTGCAGGAGGATCATTGACGATCTCCTCGTCGTCCTCCTTGTCCACCGGCCCGAAGAGGTCTCGACGCAGTCCATCACGCATCTGGTCGCGAAAGGTGTAGTGCTCGTCGTACCTGGACATCACAGATCTCCCAGACTGGAGTGGCCGCCGTAGACAAAGGAGCTCAGACCGACCAACTTCGGAACGAGCCACACTCCGTGTGGGCCAAGGCCCGCTTCGACGCCTGTGGCCTCGCTACCGCAGACCGCCTCGATCGCGTCGACCCGGACTCGTTCCAGCCTGCGTGGCCATGTCGGTTCGCCGCCATACGCACCTGTCTGCAGAAACCGCCGGATATCCAGCCGGAATCTGCGCGAGGTGGTGGCGATCGCGCGGCCGTGGTGCAGCACCAGGTAAGGCGGACTCTCCTTGTCCCCCAACGGCAGATCGTGCAGACGTTCCAACACCACCTCATCTCCCGGGCGGACCTTGTTCATCAGGTAGACCTGCAGATCCGGACAGTCGGCCGTGAAATCCACCGTTCCGGGTGGATCATCTCCGGACACATCGTCACCCCGGATCTCCATGCCATGGCGCTGCCTGCGATCCCAGCCGACCTTCACCCACCGCGTGCTGACTGTGTCCTTGCAAACCCGACCGTTCGGGTAAGCAGGTGTTTCGATCCAGGCCACGTCGTCACGCGCCCTGGTGAGGGCGACGAACAACATGCGTGCCTCATCGGCCGACTCGGCGTCGGACTCCTCCCTGCCCATTCCCGGATCGGCGACGATCACCCGATCGAATTCGAGGCCCTTGGCACGGTGATAGGAGGAAACGACCAAGTTCGTCGACGGCTGCTCGACCAATTCGTCCGGCAGCATCCCGCCTGCCATCCGCACACGCAGGATCGACAGGTCGACTGCTCTGGTGCCACGGCCGGCCGCAGTGGCTCGGACCAACCAGTCCCACAGCAATTCGGGATCGTCATCCGATCCGAAGGGCAACTCGGGCAGACGACGATCGAACTCTGCGCGCGTGATCGTGGTGCTCCGGACAGTCGACATCAGCCTCCCGATCCAGGCAGGCACTACCTGGTCGACCGCCGATCGCTGCAACCGGTGCCGGATACCTGCATCATGCAGCTCCTCCGAAACCAGCAGCGCATGTCCGTTGGTCCGGCAGAGCACGGCCGTGGTTACGCCCTCGGCCGACAACATGGCGCGCTCGAACTGTCCACTGAGCGATTCCAACGGCATGGTGCCGCGAAGCATGCTGTGCAGACCTCGGCGGAGCATCTTGCCGTCGCCCCCGTTGCTGCGGAGGCGCGTGCCGAACGACAATGCGCCCTCAGCCTCCGGATACCGAACCCGAAAGTTCTCGGTCAACGCAAGTTCGACGAGTTCATCGGCAAAAATCTCGCGCAGCCATGCAGCGAAGCGACCGTTCTCCGCAGCACGCTCCACCAGGTTTCGGATTTGAAATCCATAGATCGCCTGAGCCGGATCGCCGACAACGGTGAAACCGCAATCGAAGCGGTCGAGCAACGACTCGACCATCACCCTTCGTTCCCCCACCAGATCCTGGAACTCGTCGATCGCGACGTGCCCGAGTTCCTCGCAAAAGTCATCAGCCTCCCCAATTTGGATGGCTGCTGCCGCGGCGCGGATCCGGGCATCGAAGGGCTGGATCCGCCAGTCCACCTCGCCTCGAACCGTGGTCAGCAGTTCCAATGCCCACGCGTCGAAGGTGTGCACGCGCACATATCGCGCGGCCTGGCCGTGCCGAGCGAGTCTGGCGCGCAGCTCCCGTACAGCGGCACGAGAGAAGGTCAGTACTAGGAGATCTCCTGCCGTCGCCTCACCGTCGTCGACCAACATTTCCAGCCGTCGCACCAACGTGTGTGTCTTGCCCGCTCCCGGTCCCGCAGTCACCAGCGCCCGGGTTTCCACCGGCAAGTCCACAACTGCGCGCTGCTCGGTGGTGAGCAGACCGAATGGCTTCTCCGCCACCCTCATCCGCGGCTCCAGAGGTGCTCAAATCCGGTAAATGCAAGGGCACTGCGGTAGTTGGTGATGTTGTCCCGAACGTCCAGGATCAGACAGGTGTCCTTTCCGCCGTTCTTCGGACCGCGCAGGCCGCGACCGATCATCTGGGTGTACACATTCGGGCTGTAGGTCGGGCGAGCCACAATGACGACCCGGGTCGCCGGCGCGTCGAATCCCTGGGCCAACACACCGTAGTTGGTGATCACTTGGATCTTCCGTTCGCGGTAGTCCTCGACGATCTTCCATCGTTGCGCGGCCGGAGTGGAACTTTCCAACGCGGCTGCCTTGATCCCCTTGTCGTTGAGGATCGCCGCCATCAGCTTGGCATGGTTGACCGAGGTGGCGAACAACAGCACCGGCCAGTCCCTCGGCAAACGCTCGATCTCGGCAACCAGCATCCGGTTGCGCTCGCTGTTGCCGGACAGGCGCCGTTCGGCCGTGCTCGGCAGGTTGTGCTGAAACGGCAGGGCCAACTTCTGCAGTTCGTCCTCAGTCAGCTGGAGAGTCGTGCCTGCCAATTCCCGATGTTCGACCTGGGCCAACATCCCGAGCGACTGCAATGAAGTGTAAGGATCAGCATCGAAGACGCCCGCGTCCAGTCTGCGGCCCTCATACCGGTCGACGAGCTTTCGAGTCTCGACATCGTTGTTGCCGCGGAACGGGGTAGCGGTCAGGCCGACCAGCGGACGTGCGTTCGAGTGCGAGGTGAGGCCGAGTTCTCGGAAAAGCTTCGTGTAGGTGTCGTTGGTCGAGACATGTGCTTCGTCCACCACAACCAGCGCGGCATCACGCAACCAGGCGTAGCGGGAGGCCGCCAGGCATCGGTGCAGCTTCGCATCAGTGGCAACCACGAGGTGTGCGTTAGTGGTCACCGCGACGGCCTCGTTGCTCGACCACAGCCTGCTGACCGTGAGACGTTCCTCTGGACCGACCTTGCCCCACACGAACATCCAGCTCTGCACGGCCTGCTCGCACAGCTCGTCGGTCTGGGCGATCCACAGCACCGGTTTGCCCTCGAGACCGCGCTCCTTGATGACCCGGATCACCGACTCGGCTGCGATTCTCGTCTTGCCCGCACCGGTGGGCAGGCACAACATTCCCCGCTGCGGAGCCGGCGTCGTCAGCAGCTCGAACATGTTCCGAGCCAGACGCTCCTGGTAGTCGTGCAATGCCGGGTACGGAGTCGGGCCGCTGACGGTCTCGGTGGCACTCCTGGTCTGAGCCGTCTGGACCCCAGCGAAGGAGTCCGGGAACTGAAGATCACTCACCAGTTGACGGGAAGCACTGTCACCCCTGAAAGAACGGCCACTTCCAGGTAGGCGCTCTTCCAGATCCTTGACGTGCTGGTGCAACAGTTGGTCGCCGTGGGCGGCAACCGCGAGTTCGGCCAGCCTGTGGTGATCCGGCTCTTGGCCGGCCTCCGCCGCCGCGTAGTCCACCAGTCCGTCGGGAAGCTGCCGCTTCAGCTGTTCTGGCTGGAACAACCGGACCGCCTTGTCCGGCACCGTCGGTGCCGCCCTTACTTCCTTGATCTTGTTGTCGTCCCGTGCCTTCTGCCGCTTCCTGATGACTTCCTGGCAGCCGCCCTCACCCAGCCCGAGCTTGAGCACGCGGTCGACGACTCGCAGCGCAGTCAGGTCCTCCGGCGGATTCAGCACGAGCACCCGCCTGTCCTTGACTGCGGACGGGATCGACTCTGTCCGTACGCCGTTGGGCGTGTGCGTGATCTCCTCGAGCTCGCTGCACCGCACCAGCGACCAGCCCTCGATCTTGTTTCGCCCCATCAGTTTGAGGGGTGGAAACTCGTCCGTCAGCAGGAGCGGCTCAGCTTGCTCCACGTACCGGAATTCCTTCTCGACCACGTCCCCCGGGTCGAGCAATCCCCAGTTCGCCATCATGAGCTGCGCGGTCTCTTCGGACGGCACGAGGATCGCGGGCACTTCTTCCGCAACGAGCAGGTCGTACTCCTTGCGCTCGGCCGTCACCGCGATCTCGTTGTCGGGGCGGTCGTTCGTCCACTTTGCGCCAACCCGACACCGGGTGTTGCCGATCGACTCGGACAGTTCGACGTCGAATCGGAACAGCAGGTCGTAGGCCCGGCCCGGAAACTCGTCGTCCTCGCTCACGGCAACCTCTGCCAGAAGCGATGTCCAGAACCGCTCCGGCAAGGCGGCCATGTCATCGGGCAGGCGAAGCGATTCGGCCGTGATGATCGGCAGGTCCGCCACCGGGAAGAAGTCGGAGTAGGCGACCAATGCGGGGCTGACGGCTCTGGCCAGCGGCACCACACCCTTCGAGGTGTGCAGCCGACCGTGTTTGCGCGCCATCCACACCATCGGCGAGGCAACCGTGCGACGCACTACCTGCTGGCCGCCTGCGTAGTAGTTCCACTGTGAAATCAGGCTGGCCCTTGGTAGGGCCTTGAGGAACTCCGCTCGTCCTTCCTCGGACAGCTCGGTCAGCAGGTGCAACGGCCCTGGTGGATTTGTGCCGGACACCTTGACGTTGCGCAGCTGAACCCGAGGCGCTTCCGTTGGCAACGTCTCCAGGTGCCGGTTCCAACATTCCTCAACGTAGCTGCCGAACCACGCCTCTCCGGTCGGGTCCACGCTGTTGCGAGGGGTGTCGATCAGGCCGAGATCACGCAGAACCGAACGATCCGGTCCGTGGAAACGGAGATCGACCGCGATGGTGTCGTCCCGAGTACCGTCACCCGGCACCACCACGCCTGGCAACAGGCAGTCGCCCAGTCGGCGGTATCGCCCCGAAACCGTACGCACGTGCACAAATCGCCGAGGGTCCTCACCAGTTCCCCGCAGAACCGTCAGCACCGTGTCCAGTCCGGCTTTCCTGGAAAGCATCCACAACTCGGTCCACCGCTGATCGTCGTAGTCGGCGAAGCCCTGATCGACCACGGCGGCGAAGCGACCTGCCGCATCGGCCTCGTGGATGCCCAGTGTGTCCAGGGCACTGGTAACACCGAACTCCACCGTCACCCGGTCGTCCACGTAGACATTCGAGTCGGCGAGGGAGTCATCGGACACCCGCCGGAAGACCTGGCCGCGGACCGGTGCGACCAGTCCATGCGACTCGGTCAGAAGAATGCGGGCCTTCTGCGCTTCGTCGGCAGCCATGTCCTTGCCACGCACCATGTCGGCCGCGATCCGCAACGCAGTCGCTGAAGCTGCAGGAGTCCCGTCCTGTGCAAGAGCTTCGAGCCATTCCCGGACCGAGGCGATCGGCACTGTGGCCGTGTTGCAGATCAGCTCCGCACTCGCCCGGCGCATCCGGCTGCTGTCCACCGAGTGGTGTACCCAGTCAATCGGTCGCCCGTCGTAGTTCCGCCACAGTTCGAGCCACTCACGTTTGAGATCGGCCGGGTGAAGCCGAACCTCCGCCGGGATCCGCAACCGGCCGTGTTGATCCGGCAGCGAAGGCTTCGAGGTGGTGGCCACCCACACCGCGCTGACGAGCTGGTCGGATGCCCATTGCGGCTCTTCCCGGCCACGGGCGGGAGTGGCGTCCAGATAGGCAGCCGGATCGACGTCGCGGGTCAACGCCTGCAGGGAGTCGACGACCAGGTCTGCCATGACTCTGATCAGCTCGCGGTTGAACTCGTTGCCGCCGTACAGATTTTGCCGGTCCTCGCTCGTCTTCCACGGAGCGTTGACAATCCCGCGCAGAGTGGTCTTGTACTTGGTGGGGAAATATGCCCAGAACTCCCCGAGCTTGTTGTCCCGACCGAGTCGGTCCGGCACCGCCCAGGCGATGTCGATCTCGGGGCGATCGTGCAGTTCACCGGCCGCTTCCAGCGCGGAGTCGGTAGGCCGATGCACACGGGAGAACACTCGCCAATACGAGGTCGAACTCGCCCCATTCGCCGATTGCTCTTCAAGCGCACGCCGGTCGCCCTCGCTGCGTTGAAAGATCTGGCGCCGTACCACCACGCTGGTGCGGCGATCCTCCAGAGTCACCGTGCCGACATGCGGGGAGAACAGCAAGAACTCGGCAGGAAAGGTGGCCAGGTCACGAGCCAGTCCGTTCACTGCCCGCGGCTGCAGGGGGAGGCGCACCACGGTCGTGGCCCATTTCAGCAGGCCGGCCAACACGCCATCGGTTTCGACCGCGCGTTCCTGACTGATCGGGCGGGCCATACGGAGCACTGGAACGTCATCGACCTCGGGCTGAACCTCTCGGATGCGCGATGCGGACCATTCCTTGTCGAATCCGAACGAGCCGGTGGCGCTGAAGAACTCCGGCGAGTCGGAGACGCTGAGCACCGACTTGACCCCGACCCCGAAGCGACCGATCTGGCCACCTCGCTTGCGAGACGAGCTCATGCGAAGGATGACGTCGGTGCCCTCCGGAGTGATCGGGCTACCCTGATTCGCGCAGTACAGGTGCGACTTCGTCAGCACGACGGCGATCTCCCCACCGACCTGCCGAGCGGACTCGTGATACTCCTGTCTCAGCTCATCAGCACCGTTCTGTACCAGCTCGTAGATCTGCCGGTCACCATAACCACCCTGCGTGATGCGGCGTTCGGCGTTCGCGTGCTCGCGGATGAGCCCGGGATCGATCCGATATGTCTCGAGAACTCGCTTCGACTGCTCGAGAACGACCTGCAGAACGGACAGAGCTGTGGTTTCCACCGCTTGATCAACCTCACGACGGTCTGCGCTGTTCAACGAGTGAACTTCCGGCTCGAGCAGGCAAAACCCAGCTCCTCGCATTGCCGAACCAATTCGCTACCCCCTCTATCGACAGGCGAACCTGACAGGATATTCGCTCTGTCAACCCCTGATGTTAGCCAGATCACAGGACCCGGCCGAACCGTTATGCATGGCGCCCCCGTCACGCCGTGATCACACACGGTGATCCTAGAGGTGTCGGCGCGTGCGAGACAGGCACTTCAGAGAACTCGGCAGAGCTGCCGGATACCACCTGAAAAGCGGGAGACGGCGGCGATGATCCCAAAACAAGAGCGAGCGACGACCTGTCCCCAGCGATGAAAGGTGGGGCAGGTGGGGCTCGAACCCACGACCTGACAGATTATGAGTCTGCTGCTCTGACCAGCTGAGCTACTGCCCCCAGCGACGTCCGCCGCACCCGGGATGGGATGCGGATCACCCTACCAACGCCGCCCTCGCCCCCCGTCGCGAACCCGGCACACTCCCCCCACCCCTGGCAAGTGACCCACGCCACACCGCGCACCCCGATCCGAACCCCCGCCACGCACGAACCCCCTGCAGACCCCCCGGTCCCACCGCGGGGTCCTGAGTGGAGGTGGCACGGCATGCCGGAGGTGGCCGCAACGCTGGGCAGGCTGGTGGAGGACGTGCTGGGCACGGGGTTGCCGGTGCGGGTCCGGGGGTGGGACGGGAGTGAGGTGGGGCCTCCTGGTGGGCCGGTGGTGGTGTTGCGGTCGCCGGTGGGGGTGCGGCGGTTGGTGTGGGATCCGAGCGAGTTGGGGTTCGCGCGGGCTTTTGTGGCCGGGGAGATCGACGTGGAGGGCGATCTCTACGAGGCGTTGCGGCTGGTGTGGGCGTTCGCGCGGGAGCGGGGGCGGCCTCGGGTGGGGTGGCGGCAGCGGGTTCGGGCGGTGCGGGTGGCGGCTCGGCTGGGGGTGCTGGGGCGGCGGCCCGCGGCACCGGCGGAAGAGGCTCGGTTGCGGGGGCGGATGCATACCCGGGGGCGGGATCGGGCGGCGATCGCGCATCACTACGACCTGGGCAACGAGTTCTACGAGGCGTTGCTGGAATCGCACATGGCCTACTCGTGCGGGTACTGGACCTCCGGCGAGGCGGACTACACGCACTCCGACGCGCAGCGGGACAAGCTCGACCTGGTCTGCCGGAAACTGGGGCTGCGGCCGGGAATGCGGTTCCTGGACGTGGGTTGCGGGTGGGGGTCGCTGATCCTGTTCGCGGCCGAGCACTACGGGGTGCGGGCCACCGGGATCACGCTGTCGGCCAGGCAGGGCGAGTTCGTGCGGCGGCGGATCGCCGAGCGTGGGCTGGGCGAGCTGGTCGAGGTGCGGGTGCAGGACTACCGGGAGCTGACCGGGGAGCCGTTCGACGCGGTGGCCTCGATCGAGATGGGTGAGCACGTGGGCGCGGTGAACTACCCGGCCTACACCGCCACCCTGTTCCGGATGACCAAGGCCGAGGGCCGGTTGTTGCTGCAGCAGATGTCCCGCGGTGCGGTGGCGCCCGGCGGCGGCGCGTTCATCGAGGGCTACGTGGCCCCGGACATGACCATGCGGCCGGTCGGGCAGACCGTGGACGCGCTGGAGCAGGCCGGGTTCGAGGTGCGGGACGTGCACGCGTTGCGCGAGCACTACGTCCGCTCGGTGCTCGCCTGGGCCGGCACCCTGGAAGCGCGCTGGGAGGAGTTTGTGCGACTGGCCGGCGTTGGGCAGGCGCGGGTGTGGCGGCTCTACCTGGCGGGTGGGGCGCTGGCCTTCGCGGAGAACCGGATGGGGGTGGACCAGATCCTCGCGGTGCGGCCCACCACCGCGGGGGTCAGCGGAATGCCGGCTACCCGGGAACACCTGCTGGGCGCGAGGATGCCCGGATGAACCCGGTGCTGCTCAACCTGCTGATCTCCCTGGGCGCCCTGCTCGTGCTGCTGGGCGTGACCTTCCTGATCTCGGTGACCCGGCGGCGCTACGACATCATCGACGGCTTCTGGGGCGCCGGGTTCGCCGCGGTCGCGCTGGTCAGTTTGTGCCTCTCCGCCGGGCACGGGGTGCTGTGGCAGCGGGCGCTGATCACCGCGCTGACCGTGGTCTGGGGACTGCGGCTGGCCTGGCACATCCTGCGCCGCAACCACGGCCAGCCCGAGGACAAGCGCTACGTCGAACTCATGGCCAAGGCCACCGGGAACCCGTTGGCGCACCTGGTGAAGCGGGTCTACCTGCCGCAGGGCGCGGTGCTGTGGTTCGTCTCGCTGCCGGTCCAGATCGGACAGTACGCGCAGCCGGTCAGCACGCTGCTGACCGTGCTCGGCGTCGCGGTGTGGGCGATCGGGTTCGGCTTCGAGGCGGTCGGGGACGCCCAGCTCAAGCGGTTCAAGTCCGATCCGGGCAACAAGGGCCAGGTCATGGACTCGGGGCTGTGGCGCTACACCCGGCACCCCAACTACTTCGGCGACGCCGCGATCTGGTGGGGCCTGTACCTGCTGGCCTGCCAGAGCTGGCCAGGGGCGGCCACCGTGCTGTCCCCGGTGCTGATGACCTACGTTCTCACCAGGCGCACGGGCAAGGCGCTGCTGGAGCGCCACCTGCTGGTCTCCCGGCAGGGATACCGCGACTACGTGCGGCGGACCAGCGGGTTCTTCCCGTTGCCGCCCAAGAAGTACTGAGGAAGGAACGTCATGCGCGTCGGAGACCTCGTCGACGAGTTCGAGCTGCCCGACCAGGACGGCAAGCCCCGCACGCTCAGCGGGCTGCTCGCCGACGGTCCGGTGGTGCTGTTCTTCTACCCGGCCGCGATGACCTCCGGCTGCACCGCGGAGAGCTGCCACTTCCGGGACCTGGCCGCGGAGTTCGCCGCCGTCGGCGCGCAGCGGGTGGGCATCAGCGCGGACCCGGTGGACAAGCAGCGCCAGTTCGCCGAGACCAACTCCTTCGACTACCCGCTGCTGTCCGATGTGGACCGTACCGTGGCCAAGAAGTTCGACGTGGCAAGGCGATTCGGCCCGCTCGCGGTCAAGCGGCACACCTTCGTGATCGGCCAGGACCGCCGGATCATCGCGGTGATCAAGAGCGAGCTGCGGATGAGCGTGCACGCGGACGACGCTCTGGCCGCCCTCCGCGCGCACGCCCAGTCCTGAGCTATCCCTTGCGGGACAAGGCGATCTGCCACACGTTGAGATAGCCGGAGCGGAACCCGGCCTCGGAGTAGGCCAGGTAGAACTCCCACATCCGGCGGAAGGTGCGGTCGAAGCCGAGCTGTTCGACGCGGGGCCAGTTGGCCAGGAACCGTTCCCGCCACAGCCGCAGGGTCCGCGCGTAGTGCGGACCAAGCGGCCTGCGGCCCGCGCCGGTCAGCTCGGTGTCCTCGCGCACGTTGCGCCCGATCGACTCCAGCGACGGGCAGATGCCGCCGGGGAAGATGTACTTGTGGATCCAGGTGTAGCCGGCCGCGGTGGCCAGCATCCGGTCATGCGGCATGGTGATCGCCTGGATCGCCACCCGCCCGCCTGGCCTGGTCAGCCGGTTCAGCGTGCTGAAGTACACCGGCCAGAACTCCCGGCCGACCGCCTCGATCATCTCCACGCTGACCACCGCGTCGTAGCCGCCCTCGGCCTGCCGGTAGTCCTGCAGCCGCACGGTGATCCGCTCACTCAGCCCGGCCGCGGCGATCCGCTGCTCGGCGAGCTGCTTCTGCTCCGGTGAGATGGTCAGCGAGGTGACCTCGGCGCCGCGCTGGGCGGCCCGGATCGCCAGCGCGCCCCAGCCGGTGCCGATCTCCAGCAATCGGGTGCCCTGACCCACACCCGCGTAGTCCAGGATGCCGTCGATCTTGCGGTGCTGGGCCAGTTCCAGGTCCTCGCCGTCCGCGGCGAACCAGGCCGCGGAGTAGGTCATGCTGGGGTCCAGGAACAGGCTGAACAGCTCGTTCGACAGGTCGTAGTGCCGGTGAATATTCTCCCGGGCGCCGTCCACGGTGTTCTTCTCCGCGACCGGCTGGGTGCGTTCCACCCAGTGCCGCAACGCCTGCAGGGGTTTCGGGATCAGCCGGGACATCCGGGCGGCGAACGGGGTGAGCAGGTCGGCCAGCTCGGAGGCGGTCCAGTCGCCGGCCATGTAGGACTCGCCGAAGCCGATCTTGGCGTCCGCGCCGAGCCGGTGGAAGAAGTCGCGGGGCCGCAGCACGCGCATGACCGGCGTGCCCGGTCCGCCCGCGCCGAGGCGTTCGCCGCCTGCCAGCAGCACCCGCACCGGCAGATCGCGCACCGCGTGCCGGAACAGCCGTTCGGCCACCCACGCGCGCACCGGCGAGTGCGGTGCGGTGGCCAGGCCGGGCCAGCGTTGCTCGGCCGGCCGCGGCAGTTCGCGTCCGGCCTTCGCGGCAGGACCAGCGGATAGTGTCGTCACTGGATGCCCTCCTGGGGAACGTGCGCGAGTCGGCGGACCACGGGTACCCGGCGTAGCCACAACGCTATGCCGTGCAACCGGATCAGCGCGCTCACCCGATAGGTGAGCAACGGGCGCCGCAGCAGCAGGCTGGCCAGCACACCGGGGGTGACCGGTCGCCGTCGACCGCGCAGGGTTGCCACGAACGGGGGTTTCTCCGGCTGGCGCAACGTGATCGTCACCGCCACGCGCTCCCCCGGCTGGCTGATCCGCATGTGGTAGCGGCCGCCCATGGCCAGGAACGGGGACACGTAGAACTCCTTGTCCACCTGGACCCGTCCGTCCTCGTCGGGGTGCAGCACATAGCAGTGTCGTTCGCCGTAGGTGTTGTGCACCTCGGCCAGCACGCATTCCAGTCCACCGTCCGGGCGGTGGCACCAGAAGACGCTGATCGGGTTGAACACGTGCCCGAGCAGGCGAGCGTTCGCCATCATCACAACCCGGCCGCCGCGCAGGTCTATTCCGCGCGTGGCCAGGAAGTCGGTCACGTTGGCCCGGATCGTCCGCTCGGGCGAGCCCAGGTGGTCGCGGGCCTCGAACCGGGCGAAGGGCCGCAGCCACCAGGGCAGCCGGGGCAGCTCGTCCAGGTCGACCAGCCACAGGTACACCTTGTGCCGCAACACCCGGTGCAGGCGTTCCCGGCGCACGTGCCTCACCTCGGCGTCATACAGCGCGGCGCTCACCAGGCCACGCCCAGCGCCCGCGCGGCCCGCACCCCCGCGGCGCAGCCGTCCTCGTGGAAGCCCCAGCCGTGATAGGCCCCGGCGAACGCGGTGACCCCGGTGTTCAGCTCGGGCAGACGTTGTTGCGCGGCAACGGACTCCGGCGTGTACACCGGGTGCTCGTAGACCATCTTCGCCAGCACCGCGTGCTCCGGGATGCGGTCGGTGGCGTTGAGGGTGACCACGTAGTCCAGTGGTTCGGCCAGCCGCATCAGCCGGTTCATGTGGTAGCTGACCAGCACCGCTCCGCCCTCGGGCGCGCAGGCCGGTTTGCGGTAGTTCCAGGCGGCCCTGGCCCCGGCCGCGCGCGGCAGCACCGCGGGGTCGGTGTGCAGCCAGGTCTCGTTGCGGGAGTAGCGGAACGCGCCCAGCACGGCCTGTTCGGCCGGGGTCGGCTCGGCCAGCAGCGCCAGGGCCTGATCGGCGTGGGTGGCCAGCACGACCTTGTCCACCGCGTGCAGCTCGTCGTCCTCGCCGCGGACCAGCACACCGTCCGCGCCGCGGTGCACCGCGCGCACCGGGGTGGCGGTGTGCACGGCGGCCAGGTTCTTCGCCGCACGCTCCACATAGGACCGGGAGCCGCCGGTGACGGTGCGCCACTGGTGACTGCCGCCGACCGACAGCAGGCCGTGGTTGCGCAGGAACTCGAACAGGTAGCGGGCCGGGTACTGGCGGCTCAGCTCCGTTCCGGCCGACCACACCGCGGAGACCACCGGCAGCATGAAGTGGTCGACGAAGTAGCGCGAGTAGCCGCCGATGGCCAGGAACGCGCCCAGGGTGACATCCCAGGTGTCCGGATCGGCCAGCAGCCGCCTGGCGTGCCGGTGGAAGCGGGTGACCTCGCCGAGCATCCGCAGGTAGCGCGGGTTGCCGAGGTTGCCGGGCTGGGCGAACAGGCCGGGCAGCCGCCGCGCGCCGGCGTACTCCAGCCCGCAGCCCTCGCAGGCCACGCTCATCGACATCTCGGAGGCCTGGGTGGCCACCTCGAGTTCGCCGAAGAGCTTGAGCAGGTACGGGTAGGTGTGCTCGTTGTGCACGATGAAGCCGCTGTCGATGGCGGCCAGCCTGCCGTCCGGGGTGAGCACGTCGTGGGTGTGCGCGTGCCCGCCGAGCCGGTTCTCCTGCTCGAACAGGGTGACCTCGTAGCGGCGTTGCAGCAGGTAGGCGGCGGTGAGTCCGGCCACCCCAGCGCCGATCACGGCGACCTTGGGCCGGTTCATGCCCGCACCCCCGCCAGCGGCACCCGCAGCCCGTCGGGCGCGGGCAGGGCGAAGGCCCTGGCCAGTTCGCTGTCCCAGGGCCCGATGCCGAGCACCCCGAAGACGAACCGGCGGACCAGCGCGGTCCACTCGGCGGCCCGGCGCAGCATGGCGTGGTTGTCGCCGTGCACGTCGAAGCGGCAGACCCGGTCGGCGACCTGGCGGGCGTGCACCGCGTAGCGGTAGGACAGCCCTGGGTCGGTCCAGCGTTCCCGGTCGCCGTGCGCGATGAGCACGGTGGTCCCGGCGAGCTGTTCGACCGGTTCGCCCGCCGGCAGCCAGGGCGCGAGCGCGGCGACCCCGCGGACCGCCTCGTCCCCGGCCACCCTGAGCGCGGCCCGGCCGCCCATCGAGTGCCCGACGAGCACCACCGGTAATCCGGGATGCTGTCGTTTGGCCTGGTCCAGGGCCCAGCGGGCGTCCTGGACCGGGTCGAGGTCGGGGGCGTTCCAGCCGCGGAAGCGGTAGCGCAGCAGCCAGACCAGCAGGCCGTGCCGCCGGCCGGCGCGGTGCAGTTCCTTGGCGAAGGGCAGCATCCGCAGGTAGGTCAGGCGGCCCCGGTGCGGGCGGCCGTGGCTGTGCTCACGGCCGCCGTGCAACAGGACCACCAACGCGCGGGGGGCCGGGACGGGCCATTCCCGCAGGCGCGGAGTTCGGGGCATCGGACCTCACCTGAACCGGGGGGGTTTCATCGGGTACCGGGAGTTCGTCTCCAGGCATCGATCGGTTCTCCGGTGAGGTCCAGATCACACTTCCTCGACGGTGACCTGCCCGCTGGAGCCGTTGACCGTGACCCGCTGCCCGGTGCTGATCCGCTCGGTCGCCCCGGACACCCCGACCACGGCCGGGATGCCGTACTCGCGGGCGACCACCGCGCCGTGCGAGTTGGGCCCGCCCATCTCCATCACCAGGCCGCCCGCGGTGAGGAACAGCGGGGTCCAGCCGGGGTCGGTGGAGGGGGCGATGAGGATCTCGCCGGGTTCCAGGTGCGCGCCGGTGGGGTCCATGACCACCCTGGCGATGCCGGTGACCGACCCGGCGGAGGCGGCGGTGCCGGTGAGCGCGCCCTCGATCTGCTCGGTGCTGGCCAGAGCCTCGGCCTCGGGCTCGGCGCCGTCGGAGAGCAGGAGCCGCGGCAGGTGCTTGCGCCGCAGTTCCCGCTGGTGCTCGGCCTGCCGGTGCGTGATCAGCTCCCGGTGGTCGGCGCCGCCGAGTGCGGCCCTGACCTCCTTGGTGTCCAGGAAGAACACGTCCTCGGCCGTGGTGAGCAGCCCGCGGGTGGCGAGTTCCTCGCCCAGCAGCCGCAGCTGGGCACGCATCCGGGCCAGGGTCAGCACCAGCAGGTACTTGGGCAGCTCGCGCAGTCCGGCGATGCCGCGCACCCGGTGCAGCGCGAACCGCAGCAGCTTCCCGCGGAGCCGGCTGCGCCTGCTCACCTTGGCGACGAGTTCGGCGGCCTTGGCCTCGGCCTCGGCGGTGGCGCGGGCGAACTGGGCGTCCGCGGCCAGGTCCGGGTGGTCCGCGCGCAGGTAGTTGGCCAGCACGCCGAGCACGTGCGTGGGGTCCTCCGACCAGCGCGGCACCCCGAGGTCGATCTCGGCCACCGCCCGATGTCCGTACCTGGCCAGGAAATCGGTCAGTCCACTGTGGATCGTCTCGGGCAGCAGACCGGCCCGGAAGCGGATGAGGAGGTCCTCCTTGGGCGTGTCCAGCAGCTCACAGGCTGCCGCCTGGTCGGCGCGGATGGCGGTGGCCAGCCGCCACAGCTCCAGGTCCATCTCGGTGGTCGGGTTGTGCGGGATGCCGCTGAGCACCATCCGCAGCTCCTCCGCACCCCCGTCCTTGCCGAGCAGCTTCCCGGCCAGCGCGAGCAACGCGAACCCGGCAGGCACCAGCGGCATGATCCGGGCGATCCGGGGTGCGGTGATCTCCGGCATGGCCGCCTCGACGAAGGCCAGCCGCTGGGTGTGGGTGAGGCCGTCGGAGACGGTGAGCAGGCGGTCGATCTCGGCGGTGACCCGATCCGCCTTGGCGCGTGCTCGGGCCGGATCGCGCAGCGCGCCGAGCACGGTGACCGGGGCGTGGGTGCGGCGGGCGAACCTGGCGATGGTGCGCAGGAACGGCCACGGCGACTTCTGGGTGACGCTGAACCGCTCGTCGTGGAACAGATCCCGGAGCAACTGGGCGGACCTCGCCTCCATCAGGTCGAGCAGTCTGGGCGCGAGCGCGCGGCCGACCGTGCTGCGCACGACCGGGGTGAGGTCGAAGAACAACCGGCCGGCGGCCACGGCCAGCAGCGGCGGCCCGGCCACCGGATCGGGCACCCGCAGGCCGACCGCGGCGCTGATCCCGCCGGTGGCCAGCCGCAGCCCGGCCACCCCGGCCGGGGTGATCGGCCGGTACACGCCCTGGGCGACACTGCCGTTGAAGAACACCCGCGGACCTGGTTTGTCGGTGTGCGGCAACGGGAACAGCGTGGTGATCGGCCGGGACTGGGTCAGCCACAGCGTGCCGTGGGCATCGATGGCCCACTCGGTGTCCTGCGGCGCCCCGTAGTGCTGCTGCACCCGGCGGCCCAGCACGGCCAGATCGCGCAACTGCCCAGGGTGCAGGCAGGGTTGGTCATCGGCCGCGGCGCGGGTGCTGTGCTCGGTGCCGCCACCGGCCTTGCCACGGATGACCAGCAGCTTGTCGCCGAGGCGGCTCTGCTTGATCGCGCCGGTGTGCCCGTCGAGCACGAAGTGGTCCGGGTTGACCGACCCGGACACCACGGCCTCGCCGAGTCCCGGGCTGGCGTCGACCACGATCTCGTCGCGGTGGCCGGTGACCGGGTTGGCGGTGAACATCACCCCGGCGATCTCGGCGGCGACCATCCGCTGCACCACCACGGCCAGGCGCACGGTGGTGTGGTCGATCTGATTGGTCTCCCGGTAGCTGACCGCGCGGTCGGTCCACAGCGAGGCCCAGCAGCGGCGGACCGCTTCCAGCAGGGCGTCCGCGCCGACCACGTTGAGGTAGGTGTCCTGCTGACCGGCGAAACTGGCGAAGGGCAGGTCCTCTGCGGTGGCCGAGGAGCGGACCGCGACCGGTTCGTCCCTGCCGAGCCGGGCGTAGGCGGCGGTGATCAGCTCGATGAGTCCGGCAGGCACCGGCGCGGTGCGGATCAGCTCCCGCGCCGCGGCCGGGTCCAGTGCCGCGCCGCTCAGCTCCAGCGGATCGGCCACCGCCCGGTAGGCGTGTGTGGTGAGCACGAACCCCGGCGGCACCGGCAGATCCGCGCCGATCATCTCCCCCAGGTTGGCCGCCTTGCCGCCGACCAGCTCCCCCGCACCGGCCCTGACCTCGCTCAGGTCAAGGACAACCGGCTCACCTGTGTTCATCCCCGTGCCTCCTCGCCGCATCGGCCAGCAGCGTCATCGCCTCGCGGACGGTGCGCTGCTCTGTTTCGGAGAGGTAGGTCATCAGCCGCAACTGGCCCTCGGCCCGGCTCCTGGCGACACCGAGCAGGAACCGCGTGCCCGCCTCGGTCAGGCCGACCCGCTTGGCCCGCCGGTCGCTCTCGTCCTCGCGCCGGTGGATCAGCCCGCGCTGGGCGAGCTGGTCGAGCAGTCTGCTGGTCGCCGAGACCGAGCGGCCGATGCGTTCGGCCAGCTCACGCACTGTCGGCTCGCTCCCCCGGTCGAGCGTGAACAGCGTGGCGATCTGCACCAGCTGGAGGTCGGCGCCGCCGGTGCTCCGGCTCAGGTTGATCAGCATCTCGCCGATCAGCTCCCGCCGGACCACCCCCAGCTCCTCGACCAGCCGGTCCCGCTCCGTCGCGCTGATGACTTCCTCCAAACCCTTGCGTGCACGCAACTAATGCACTGGCGCAACGGTAGCGCGGAGGCGAGCGGCAAGTCAACAGGCGTTGAATAAAAAGCGGTGGGACGGGGCCGCAACCCCGTCCCACCTGGCAGAACGCCGACTACCGGGTGACGGTGAGGACGAACTCGGCGCTGCCGGTCTTGCCGTTGGAGGTGCCGGTGATCTTGAGCGGGTAGCTGCCCGCCGGAGTATTGAAGCCGGTCCAGACGAAGGCGGTGGAGGTGCCGCCGGAGCTGACCGTGGCCGGGGAGAAGAACACGCTGGTCCCGGCGGGCGCGCCGGTGGCGGTCAACGTGGTCTGGCCGCCACCGGTGACGGTGACCTTGGTCTGCAGGAAGCCGCCGGGCCGGGCGCTGCCGCTGTCCGGGGAGAGCGCGAGCTTGATGTCCCCCGGCGGGGGCTCCTCGCCGCCTTCGAGCTGCAACTTGACCCAATCGCCCATGTCGTTGTTGAGCCGGCCGTAGACGGAGTACCAGCGGAAGTCGCTGCGGCTCCAGGAGGCGACGCCGACCACCTTGCCGTCCACGGTCAGCGGTCCGCCGCTGTCGCCCTGCAGGATGGTGATCCGGCCGTCCGGGTAGCCGGAGCAGATCATGGTGGCCTCGCGGAACCCGGCGCCGACCCCGTTGCAGTTGCTGCCCTCCACGATGGGCAGCTCGAACTTGTGCAGCTCGACGTTGCGGGTGTTGTCGTTGTGGTCCTTCTTGCCGTAGCCAAGGCCGAGGCCGGTCTTGCCGGGGGCGTGCAGGCCGGTGTCGGCGGAGGTGGCGACCTTGGCGTAGGCGCCGCCGGGCACCGGGATGTCATCGGCCACGGTGACCACCGCGACGTCGTAGCCCTGGTCGAAGTTCACGTACTTGGGGTGCTTCTTGTACTCCAGCACCTTGGTGCGGAACCCGCCGCCGGCGTTGAGGTCGTCCAGCCCGTACAGGAAGGACTTCGCGCCCGCGGCGTCCGCGCAGTGCGCCGCGGAGAGGATCTTGCGCGGCGCGATCACCGAGCCGGTGCAGGTCTGCCCCTGTGGCCGGGGCCCGCCCTCACGCAGTCCGCCGATCATGAACGGGTAGTCCTTGACCGAGGCCCGCTGCCCGCCGATGGACAACGTGCCGGGTCCGGCCGGGGGTGTCTGGGCGAGGTCGGTGGGCGCCACAGCACGCCCGCCGGGCTCCTGCTCCGCCAGCGCGAGGCCGGGTAGCAGGGGCACGGCGAGCGCGGTGACCGTCAGGGCGATCAAGCTCGCCCTCCGGGTGATGTTCACGGTGTTCCTCCCGCGAGGTGGTGGCGGTCGGCAGGGAAATCGGCCGCTGCCAGCACCTTCCGGTCGGGCGAGGTCGCCGGACAATCCGGGGGAACATCCGTAGGGGTACGCGACTTTTTCCGCGGCACCCGGGGTGCGGCGGGCCCGCCGAGTCCCCTGGGGCGGACTCGGCGAAGGACCCCGTCGCCGCGAACCGGCTAGGCGATGGCCTGCCAGATGGTGCTGAAGTTGGCCAGCGCCCCCGCCACCGAGGCGTCCAGCCGCTTCGGGGAGGCGTTGGCGCGCAACCGGAACAACTTGCCCCGGCGCACGTCCAGGATGGCCGCCCGCCCCCCTGGCAGGATCTCCGCGAGCTGCCGCTCGACCATCCACAGTGGAATGTTGGCCGCGGCCTGGGTCAGCTCGGGCTTCTTCAGGTAGAGCATGACCGCGTGCGGCCGAGGATCAGTCCCGAGCGTGAGCCCGAGGTGCGGACTGATCCCAACCTCGCCGTCGCTGCCCCGCCACACCGAGCCGCCGACCGGAACCAGCGCGGGCCGTGCCTTCGCGAACCATGTCAGAAATCCCCCTCGTAGTTCTTGGAAATGCGCAGCCTTAGCCGGATCGTCAATCCGCCGCACCACTGAATCCAGCACTTCCCCCGGTTCTTCACTGGCCAGCGCGCGCTTTATCCCATTGACCATCGGCTCGTAGTAGAACCAAGGCCGAGCGGCCTCGTCGAGATACATCCGCCGAAGGTTCTCCACCGTCCTGGTCTGCAACCCCGGACCACTGACCACGAAGTCGATGATCGCCCCAAGCTTCACCTGGGGAACCTCGGTCTCCGCTGCCGTCATCCACCACCTCCAGTAGCTCTGACCTGCATCTTCCGTGCCTGTCGAACTACTGTTAACCCTATCGCCGCCCCCCGACAATTCCGGCCCCCCAGAGCCCCCAACCCCATTTACCTACGCAAACTTCAACCCCCGGAACTTTCCCCCACGAATCACCCCAACACCACCCGTGTCAACCCCCACTTCCCCCAAACAATCACCGCAAGAAAAAACCCGCCCTCACCGCCGAACCCACCCCGCGATAACCCGCGCACACACCACCGACTCCACCCCAACGGTGTCCACCTCAAGGTCGTACACCACCCCCCGGTGCACCGACTCGGCCTGCGCGACCGCCATCCCCGCGATCCGATCCCCCCGAGCCATCTCCCGCCCAGCCGCGACCTCAGCCGAACACCGAACCCCCACCCACAACACCTCAAGCCCAGCCAGCGCCACCCCCCACCGCCGCTGCCCCTCCACACCCCCCAGCAACACCTCGTCGATGATCACCCGAGCCCCCGCCCGCACCATGGCCGCGATCCCAGCGGCCCAGGTGTCCTCCAACGCCCGAAACCCCGCCCCCACCACAACCTGCCCATCCGCCCCGAACTCCACCCCACCGGAGCCACCCCGCAAGGACGCAGGCAACAGCTCGATGAACGTGTCCACCCCCACCAGCAACCAGGGCTCAGGCAACACAGCCTGCAAACACCGAGCGATCCCGGACTTCCCCGAGCTGGACCCACCATTGAGCACAATCACCTGCGTCGCCATGCCAGCAACCTACGAACCCAGCCCCCACCCGGCATCCCAGTTTCCGGGCACCCACACCAGAAACCCCAGACCGGCAACTTGCCCTGAAAAGCAAACAACCCCAGGCCAATGACCTGGGGTGAAGCTCCTCCGGTTGGACTCGAACCAACAACCCTGCGATTAACAGTCGCATGCTCTGCCAGTTGAGCTACGGAGGACTGGCATGTGTCCGGCGGTGCCTGACGGGTAATACCTTAGCGCACCCCGCGGAGCGGTTTTCACCACCCCCCTTCCCAGGGATCTTCGCCCCGCGAGCCTGGGTGTTCGTGCAGGTCAGAGAGGAGTGGTCATGATCAGGTTCGCGTTGGGGGTTGCGGTGGGGTACGTACTCGGGACTCGGGCGGGGCGGGAGCGGTACGACGGTCTGGTCCGGATGTATCACCGGTTGGTGGGTCACCCGGCCGTGCAAGGAGCCGCGGGAGCGGGGCGGGCCAAGATCGACGAGTGGCTGGGGCGGCGGAGTCCTCGGGATGTGGTGACCGGGCTGGGCGAGACGGTGGTGTCCGAAGTGGATCGTCAGCGGGTGCGCGCCGAGTCTCCCCCGGCGGCGACGCCGGCCGCGACGGCGCCGTAGCCACCGCGGGTCATTTCTTGTGGCCCACGGCGAAGATCCGGCGCATCGGGAACCAGGTGACGTCCTCGCCGTGGGCGGGGTAGGCGGCGCGCAGCCGGGGCGCCAGTTCGGCGGTGAACTCCTGCCAGCGGGTCTCGTCCAGGGCGGCGCGAACGGGGCGCAGGGCGGTGCCGCTGATCCAGTTCAGCACCGGGTCGGCGCCGCGCAACTCGTGCAGGTAGGTGGTCTCCCAGACGTCGGCGGCGAAGCCTGCCTCGGCGAGCACACCCGCGTAGACCTCGGGCCGGGGCACCGCGTCCACCGGGCGGAACGTGCCGCCCAGGGTGTCCCGCCAGGCCGGGCTCTCGGCGATGCCGCGCGGGATGGTGTGGCTGTGCTCGGCGAAGTTGCCGGGCACCTGGAAGGCGAACCAGGCGCCGGTGGGCAGGCGGTCCAGCCAGGCGGGCAGCAGGTCGAGGTGGCCGGTGACCCACTGCAGCACGGCGTTGCAGACCACCACGTCGGTGTCCGGGTCGGGCTGCCAGTCCCGCACGTCGGTGAGCGCGGCGTCGATCCCGGCGGCCCTGGCGGCCTCGACCATCTCGGCCGAGGAGTCCAGCGCGGTGATCTTGGCCGCGGGCCAGCGGTGGGACAGCACCGGGGTCAGCTGGCCGGGGCCGCAGCCCAGGTCGACGACCTGGCGGGGGTCGGTGGCGCCGACCCGGGCGAGCAGGTCGTGGAACGGGCGTTCGCGGTGGCCGGCGAAGGCCAGGTAGGTGGTCGGATCCCACATGGGACAGCCTCCAGCTCGCTTAGCAAACCGTACGTACGTACTTTATGGCGCGAGCGAGGCGGCCGGAAGAGGGTGCGGGTGTGTTCTGCCAGACGGTGTTCTAGAAGGCGTTGGCCTGGGCCTCGCGGAGTTTGCGGGCCACGTCCGCGGCCAGCGCGCTCACCGCCGCCTCGTCCGTGCCGGGATCGGCGCGCACCTGGAGCTGCACGCCGTCGCGGCCGGGGATCTTGCGCTGGACGAACCAGGCGCCGCCGCCGGGCAGCTCGTGCCGGTGGGTGGACCGGATCGAGCCGGTGACCCTGGCGTGCACCACGTCGGGCAGCTTGGCCGGCTGGGCCAGCGGGTAGCGCCGCGGCGGCAGGTCGGCCAGCAGCACCGCCTCGCCCGCGGTGCCGTGCTCGGCGGCCTCGGTCACCACCAGCACGTCGTTGCCCCACACCGCCTTGCTGACCAGGTGCCAGGAGATCCGCCGCTGCCCGTCGTCCTCGGCCACGACCAGCGCGTAGGAGGTCGCCACCAGGTGCCCGCCGCCGGCCAGCTCGGCCACGGCCATGATCCGTTCCTCACCGGTGAGCGGCACCCGAAGGCCCTCGGGCAGCCGGACGCCGCCGGTGATCTTCTCGATGAAGCGTTGCCACCAGCTCATCTACACGCCGCCCATCGCCTGTTCGCGGAGTCCCTTGTGGTACTGCTCCAGGGCCACCAGATCACCGAAGAGCGACCGGTACTCATCGGCGTCGGTGACCGGGGAGATGCGTTGCAGCCTGGACTTGATGTCGGCGATCTGCCGGGCCACCAGGTTGGCCTGCAGGTTGGCGATCAGCCCGTGCACGTACCGGTCCTCGGCCGAGCGGGTGCGCAGCGGCTCCACCGACAGCTCGGTGATCAGCGAGCGGACCACGGTGTGCTTGCACTGCTTGCCGACCGCGTCCACGAAGGTCGCGCCGGACAGGCCGCTGGAGGTGCCGCCCGCGGCCAGGATCGCCTGGTGCAGTTCCAGGTAGGCGGGGTGGGTGAAGGCCTCTTCGGAGATCGAGTCGTAGGCCGGTCCGGCGATGCCGGGCAGCTGGATGGCCGATTTCAGCACCTCGCGCTGGGAGTGCAGCTGCGGGTCCTGCGGGGACGGCCGGGCCGGTCCCTCGACCTCCACCGCGAGCGCGCCCTGGTTCGGGTCGACCGGGCGGCGGCGCGGGGTCTTCTCCGGGGCTGCCTTGCCGCCCGCGGTCTCCCGGACCCGCCGCAGCACCCCGGGGATGTCGTCCCAGCCGACCCAGCCCGCCAGCTGCCGCGCGTACTCATCCCGCAGCGCGACCTCCTTGATCCGGGCGATCAGCGGCACGGTGCGGCGCAGTGCCTCCACCCGGCCCTCGGCGGTCTCCAGGTTCTGCTCGGCGAGCAGGGTGCGGATGGCGAAGGCGAACAGCGGTTGCCGCCGGGCGACCAGGTCCCGCACGGACATGTCGCCCTTGGACTGGCGCAGCTCGCACGGGTCCATGCCGTCCGGGGCGATCGCGATGAAGGTCTGCGCGGCGAACTTCTGCTCGTCGTCGAAGGCCTTGAGCGCGGCTTTCTGCCCGGCCGCGTCGCCGTCGAAGGTGAAGATCACCTCGCCGCGGAAGGCGTCGTCGTCCATCAGCAGCCTGCGCAGCACCGAGATGTGGTCGGCGCCGAATGCGGTGCCGCAGGAGGCGACCGCGGTGGGCACGTCGGACAGGTGCATGGCCATCACGTCGGTGTAGCCCTCGACCACCACCACCTGGTGCCGACGGGCGATCTCCCGTTTGGCCAGGTCGATGCCGAAGAGCACGTGGGACTTCTTGAAGATCGGGGTCTCGCTGGTGTTGACGTACTTGGCCTCGATCGGGTCGTCCGGGAAGATCCGGCGGGCGCCGAAGCCGACGACCTCGCCGCCCAGGTCCTTCAGCGGCCACAGCAGCCTGCGGTGGAACCGGTCGATCGGGCCCTGCCTGCCCTCCTTGGCCAGCCCGGACTTGTACAGCTCGTCCATCTCGAAGCCGCGGCCGATGAGGTGTTTGGTCAGCCGGTCCCAGCCCGCGGGGGCGAAGCCGCAGCCGAACCGGTCCGCGGCGGCCTGGTCGAAGCCGCGTTCGGCGAGGAACTCGCGGGCCTTGACCGCATCGGGGGTGTGCAGCTGCTCCATGTAGAACTGGGCGGCCGCCTTGTGCGCCTCCAGCATCCGGGTCTTGGTGCCCCGGTCACGCTGCACGGTCGCGCCGCCGCCGGTGTAGGTGAGCCGGTAGCCGATGCCGTCGGCCAGCCGCTCCACCGCCTCGACGAAGCCGATGTGCTCGTACTGCTGGATGAACTGGATGACGTCGCCGCCGACGCCGCAGCCGAAGCAGTGGAAGGTGCCCTTGCTGGGTCGCACGTTGAACGACGCGGTCTTCTCGTCGTGAAATGGGCACAGCCCTTTCAGCGTGCCACCGCCGGCTCGGCCCAGGTTGACGTACTCGCCGACCACGATGTCGATCCGGCAGCGATCACGGACCTCGGCTATGTCGCTGTCCCGGATTCGTCCTGCCACGAGGGCAAGTCTAGGAGTACGTCAGGATGGACGTGTGACCGTCAGCGACGAGACCCTGGCCACGGTGTTCAGCGAGCACCGCGGGCACCTCATCGGGGTCGCCTACCGCATCACCGGGACCAGGGCCGACGCCGAGGACGCGGTGCAGGACGCCTGGCTGCGCCTGGCCGGGCAGAGTGCCGCGGCGCGGGCGGAGATCCGCGATCTGCGGGGCTGGCTGACCACGGTGGTGGGGCGGATCTGCCTGGACCGGCTCAAGTCGGCCAGCGCCCAGCGGGAGAGCTATGTGGGCTCGTGGCTGCCGGAGCCGGTGGTGCGGCCGTTGACCACCCAGCCGAGTGAGGATCCGCTGGATGTCGCGGTGCGCGAGGACGGTGTGCGGATGGCGGCCATGGTGGTGCTGCACGAGCTGAGCCCGGAGCAGCGGGTGGCCTTCGTGCTGCACGACGCGTGCGGGGTGCCGTTCCCGGAGATCGCCACCGCGCTGGGTACGACCCCGGCGGCGGCCCGGCAGCTGGCTTCCCGGGCGCGGCGCGCGGTGAGCGAGGCGGACGCTCCGCCGCGGATCGAACTGGCCGAGCAGCGGGCGGTGCTTGAGCGGTTCACCGCGGCGCTGGCCAGCGGCGACATGGACGAGTTGCTCAAGGTGCTGCACCCGGACGTGGTGGTCATCGGCGATTCCGGCGGCAAGGCCAGCACCGCGCGGCGGCCGGTGTTCGGTGTGGACAAGGTCGCCCGCTTCGCCTTCGGCCTGCTGAACAAGTACGGGGCGGACTCGGTGTTCACCGGCATGATCCCGATGCTGGTCAACGGCGATCTGGGCTTCCTGGCCCAGACCGAGGGCGACGACGAGCACCGCCCGGTGGACCGCCGGGTGGTCACGCTGGCGGTCCGGGACGGGCGGATCGTGGCGATCTACGACGTGGTGAATCCGGACAAGCTCACGAACGTTCCCTGGTGATCCCGGTCGCGGTGATCCCGGTCGCGGCGGCCTCGGCCGGGGCGACCGGCAGCGGCACCCGGCAGGCTTCGCCGGAGGTGAAGCCCTGGTCGAGGATGCCCAGCGCGTCGTTGAACCGGGCCCGCTGGTTCTCCACCGTGATCAGGTAGGTGAGTTCGATCAGTCCCTTGTCCCCCAGGCGTTCCCGGAGTTCGGCGACCTGCTCGTCGGTGACCCGCACCGGCGTGGCGGTGATCGCGTCGGCGTAGCCGATGGCGAGTTTCTCGGTCTCGGTGAACCGCGGCGAGTCGGCGTAGGCGTGGATCTCCTGGAGCCGCTCGATGTCCAGGCCCTTGTGCCGCTGCAACATGGTGCCGAAGTCCACGCACCAGGAGCAGCCGAGTTCGGTGGCGACCCGGTAGACCACCAGGTCGGCCAGGTTGTCCGGCAGGTGCTTGGCGGCACGTTCCACCGCGGTCTCGGCGAGCGCGGCCGCGATCATCAGGCCCCGGTGGTGGGCCAGGACCGCGAACGGCTCGGGCACCGCGCCGAAGCGCCTCTTCGCGTAGCCGTACATGCGCCGGATGAACCAGCCGGCCTGGTCGACGGTGCGGGCGGGAATGCGTGGCACGACGATCTCCCCGTGGGTCGGTGACGCTGTCCCACGGTGGACGAGCACCCCGCGCCCACTGTGACAAGCCGCTGCTCAGCGACGGCCCGCCACTGCTCAGCGACGCGGATCGGGCAGCGTCACCCGCTGCGCCGGCGCGGGCGGCTCAGCTGCGGCGGCCCCGCTGAGCGGGCCGGGCGGACGCGGCCGCCGGGGCTCGCGCACCCCGGCGCCGCCCGGATCGTCCCGCCGCCGGGGCGGGGCACCCGCGGGCACCTTGCGCCGTAACGGGCCGAACACCGCACGCAGTACCTCTCGAAGTCCCATGACCTCGAGTAAACCAGAAATCGTCAATGTAGGTTGACGACGTTCAGGTGGTCAGCCGCCGGTGCCAGCTCACCGCCTGGGCGTCGGTGAGCAGCGCGACCTGGTCGATGACCACCCGCAGCCGCTCCGCGTCGTCACCCGCGGCTGCCCACGCCGGCCGGAACGCGGGGTCGAGTGCCTCCGGCGCGCGCAGGCAGAGCGCCTCGGTGAGCTGGGTGATCAGCTCCCGCTGCCGGATCTGCACGGCCAGTCGTTCCGGATCGCTCATCACGTACCGCAGCGCGACCGCCTTGAGCAGCGCGACCTCGGCGGCCACCGGCGGCAGCACGACCAGGTCGGCGTCGTAACGGCGCAGTGCTCCGGTGCCGTGTGCCTTGCGGGTGCCGGTGACCGCGGCGGAGGCGAAGCGTCCGACCAGTTCGCTGGTGAGCTGTTTCAGCGCGACCTGGTCGGCCAGGGTGCCGTCGTAGTCGTGCCGGGCGAGCGCGGCCACCGCGGGCAGTCGCAGCAGTCCGTCGGCGGCGGCCTCGATCGCCTCCACCGGTTCGTGGCTGAAGTGCGCGGCGGCCAGCGCGGCGATGACGTGCCGTTCGGCCGGGCTGCCCAGCGCGCGCAGTGAGATGCGTCCGGCGAGCACCCCGTCCTCCACGTCGTGCACCGAGTAGGCGACGTCGTCGGACCAGTCCATCACCTGGGCTTCCAGGCACTGCGCGTCGGCGGGCGCGCCCTGCCGGAGCCAGCCGAAGACCGGGAGGTCGTCGGCGTAGACCCCGAACTTGACGGTGCCTTCCCGCCGCGGCCACGGGTACTTGGTCGCGGCGTCCAGCGCGGCCCTGGTCAGATTGAGCCCGTACTGGCGCCCGTCCGGTCCGAGCGCCTTGGGTTCGAGCCGGGTGAGGATGCGCAGGGTCTGCGCGTTGCCCTCGAACCCGCCGCAGGGCCCGGCCAGCGCGTTGAGGGCGCGTTCGCCGTTGTGCCCGAACGGCGGGTGGCCGATGTCATGGGCCAGCCCGGCCAGGTCGACGATGTCGGGATCGCAGCCCAGTTCCCCGCCGATGCCCCGCCCGATCTGGGCGACCTCCAGGGAGTGGGTGAGCCGGGTGCGCGGCACATCCCCCTCCCCCGGCCCGACCACCTGGGTCTTGCCTGCCAGGCGGCGCAGCGCGGCGGAGTGCAGCACCCTGGCCCGGTCCCTGGCGAAGGGCGTGCGCGCCTCGGTCTCGGCTTCGGCCAGGGTGCCGTGCTTGGCGGGTTCGGGCAGCAGCCGCGCGGTGTCGTGCGCGGAGTAGCCGTGCGGTTCAGCCGAGACCATTGTCAGCCATGTGGGTGGAGGTGTGGGTGAGCCGGTAGTAGAGCACGCCCGCGGTCTCCCGCAGGATGTAGCGCAGCTGGGTCTCCCTGGTCTGCACGATGGGCCCGCGCCGGGTCGGCGAGGCCCAGGCGGCGAGTCCAGTGTCCCCGGCCATGGTGCGGGCCCGCAGCGAGTGCCAGGGATCGCTGACGATCACCGCGCTGTGCCAGCCGCGTTTCTCCGCCTCCCTGGCCACGGCCTGCAGGCTGCCGAGGGTGTCCGCGCCCTCGTTGACCGCGACCACCTTGTCCTTGGGAATGGCCTTCTTCGCCGTGCCGGACTTGGTCTCATCGCCCACCAGCCACCGCTGCCCCGCCTCGGCCTCGGTGTAGGTGTCGCCAAGCCCGCGCCCGCCCACGGTCACCACGGTCTTGGCCACCCCGCGCTCGAAGAGCTGCTGGGCGTGCGCCAGCCGCGCCTCCAGCACATCGGAGGGCCGCCCGCCGTACTGCGCGGCGCCCAGCACCACGGCGATGTCCGCGGTGGACCGGTCGTCCAGCCGAGCGACCTGCCACACCCGGAAGGCGGTGCCACCGACGATCAGTAAGGGCAGCAGCACGATCCCGGCCAGCACGCGCCGCAACAGCCGTGCCGTCGCCCGCCGGCCGGTGGTGGGTGCGTGTGCAGTCATGCCGCAATGCTGTCACGAACTCGGCCAAGATCGAGTTCCGGTCACCGCCGGATTCCCGTTTTGTCAGCCCCCACCGGTAAAATGGAAATCGGGGGGTTTCCCCGCGCGCGCGTGTTGTGTGCCGGGCCGGTTGGCCGGGTGTGGCGGGGGCGTGGAATACCCGGTTGAGGGGACCTGGGATTGGGTTCGTACCGGCGGTACGGCCATAAGCGCGGTCAACAGCTCGTGGTCGGCGCCGATCAGGCCGAGCTGACCCGGGCAGTCGCCACGCACTCTCGGCAGGATCGCCTCGCCTGACACCGCTCGCCACCACTGATCGGTCCGCACGCGGCCGGTCACCTGATCCCGGCCACCGCCGCGGGTCACAGCCAGCCGCGGTCGTCGGCGATGCGCACGGCCTCGGCCCTGGTGCGCGCGCCGGTCTTGCCGATCGCCGCCGACAGGTGATTCCGCACGGTCCCCTCCGACAGGTGCACCGCCCTGGCCAAATCGGCCACGGTGCCGCCGTCCCGCGCGGCCGCCAGCACCTCGCGTTCCCGCCCGCTCAACGGGCTGGCCCCGCTGGACAGCGATTCCGCGGCCAGCCCGGGGTCGACCACGCGCAGCCCCGAGTGCACCCGCCGCACCGCGTCGACGAGCTGTTCCGGCGGGGCGTCCTTGACCACGAAGCCGGCCGCGCCCGCGCTCATCGCCCTGGCCAGGTACCCCGGCCTGCCGAAGGTGGTCAGGATCAGCACCCGGCACCGGGGCAGGGCGTCGCGTAGTTCGGCGGCCGCGGCCAGCCCGTCCTTGCCGGGCATCTGCACGTCCAGCAACGCCACGTCCGGCCGGTGTTCCAGGGCCGCGGCGAGCACCTCGTCCCCCGAGCCGACCTGCGCGACGACCTGGATGTCGGCCTCCAGCCCGAGCAGCGCGGCCAGTGCCCCGCGGATCAGGGCCTGGTCGTCGGCGAGCAGGACCCGGATCACTCGTCGTCCCCGATCTCCGCGCGCAGCCGGAAGCCGCCTGCGGGCAGTGGCCCGGCCGCCAGGGTGCCGCCGACGGCGGCGAGTCGTTCGGTCAGGCCGGTGAGCCCGGTGCCGGTGCGCCCGGTGGTGGCCTGGGGCGCGCCGTCATCGGTGACCTCCAGCCAGGACAACCCGAAGCGCACCTCGCAGCGGGTGGCGCCGCTGTGCCGGAGCACGTTGGTGACCGCCTCGCGCAGCACGTAGGCGAAGACCGGCTGGTGCCGCGGCGCGACGTTGTCCACGGCGTGCGGCAGGTCGGCGGTGATCCCGGCGGCCTGCAACGCCACCCGTGCCCCGGCCAGTTCCGCGGCCAGCGAGGTTTCCCGGTAGCCGGAGACGGTGGCGCGGACGTCGGTGAGCGCGGCCCTGGACAGCGCTTCGACATCGCTGACCTCGACGATCGCCGCCTCCCGCTGTCCGGCTTCCAGCAGTCGCCTGGCCAGCCCCGCCTTGATGGTGATGGTCGTCAGGCTGTGCCCGAGCACGTCGTGCAGGTCGCGGGCGAGCCGGGCACGTTCCTCGGCGACGGCGAGCAGCGCGGCCTGTTCCTGTTCGCGGTACAGCTTGATGTTGCCGCGGATCAGCTCGGCCACGCCGAGCACGCTGAAGGTGCTCAGCAGCATGGCCAGGATGATCCAGGCCAGCCAGAACGGCCCGCCGTCGAGCACGGCGCGCACCGCGACGATGCTGGGCACGACCGGCACCAGCACGGCCAGCCAGACCGGCAGCAGGATCGCCGCGGTGGCGGCGAGGTAGACGAACAGGCTGAGGAACTCCACCCCGAAGGCCAGCGTGATCAGCGTGATCAGCGCGGCCTGGCCGAGCACGAGCGCGATCCGCTGCCACATCGGCGCCTCGAACAACCGGGGCGGCACCACCAGGTAGGTGACGCCGATGACCCCGATCCCGATCAGTCCGGCGATCTTCCACAGCACCGGGAGACCGCCTGCGAGCAGGTAGTAGACCGGGAAGAGCAGGAACAGCAGGAAGAAGCCGGCGAACAGCTCCCAGGAGCGCATCCTGGGTCCGGCTCTCGTGGTCATGGCGTTCACCGTAGGCAAGGTCAGCGTCCGGCGCTGAGCCGGTACCGCCTGGCCACGAACAGGCCGAGCACCAGGGTCACGCCGCTGAGCACGGCGATCGCGGGCAGGCTGACCGTGCCCTCGGCGATCACCCGGATCCCGTTCTCCCGGAACCAGAAGCTGGGCAGCGCCCTGGCGATGTTGCCGACCCAGTCGGGCATGATCTCCACCGGCACCATGAGTCCGCCGACCATGGCCATCGCCATCATCACCGCGGGGGTGACGGCCTGGGCGGATTCGGCGCTGGCGAGTTGACCGATGGCCATGCCCAGCAGCGCGAACGGCACCGAGCCGAGGATGAGTCCGGCGATCAGCATGGCCCACTGCGCCAGGCTGAGGTCGATCTGGCGCACGAGCATTCCGACGGCGAGCACGCCGAGCATCGCCGGGATGGCGACCAGGACGGCGATGAGTCCCTTGGCCAGCAGGTAACCGCCACCGCTGAGCGGGGTGAGCCGGAGCTGCCGGTGCCAGGCGATCTGGCGTTCCAGCGCGATCCGGCCGCCGGTGACCAGGGCGGCGGACATGGCGGCGAAGCTGGCCATGCTGACCATGGTGGCGGCGCTGACCGGGGTGCCGTTGCGGAAGGTGGCGGTGCTGCCGCCGAAGATGCCGGAGAAGATCAGGAACATCGCGGTGGGCACCACGATGGTGAAGAAGAGGAAGGCGAACTGCCGGACGATGAGCTTGACCTCGATGAAGAGGTAGGTCGGGTTCACTTGTCCTCCTGGCTGGTCAGCGCGAGGAAGGCGTCTTCCAGGCCGACGGTGGTGATCTCGATGTCGCGGGCGCCGGGGTAGTGGTTGAGCAGGGCGCGCAGGGTGGCGTCGGAGTCGGTGGAGGCGATGGTGGCGTGCTCGCCGCGCAGGTCGGCGTGGGTGACGCCGGGCAGCAGCACGAGCGAGCCGTGATCACTCCCAGGGAGCACGGCGCGCAGGGTCCGTCCGGCGGCGGTGGCCCGGATCTGGGCGACGGTGCCGTCGGCGACGACCGCTCCGGCGCGCATGAGCACGACCCGGTCGGCGTAGCTCTCGGCCTCTTCGAGGTAGTGGGTGGCGAACAGGACGGTCTTGCCGGTGGCGGTGAGGGCGCGGATGTTGTGCCAGAAGTGCCGCCGGGTCTCCACGTCCATGGCCGCGGTGGGTTCGTCCAGGATCAGCAGGTCGGGGTCACTGACCAGGGCGATGGCGAAGCGGACGCGTTGCCGCTGACCGCCGGAGAGCTTCTTGCAGCGGCGTTTGACCAGGTCGGCGACGCCGGCTTCGGCGAGTGCGGTGGCGGCGGCCTGGGGGCGGCGGTGCAGGGCGGCGACCATGCCGACGACTTCACCGACGGTGGCGTCCTCGATCAGCGCGCCGCCCTGGAGCATGGCGCCGATGACGCCGTCGCGGACGGCCTGGTCGGGGCGCCTGCCGAAGACGTGCACCTCGCCGGCGTCGGGGCGGGTCAGGCCGAGGATCAGGTCGACGGTGGTGGACTTGCCCGCGCCGTTGGGGCCGAGCAGGGCGAGCACCTCGCCGGGGGCCACGGTCAGGTCGACGCCGTCCACGGCGCGCACCGGTCCGAAGTGTTTGCGCAGGCCACGGAGGCTGATCGCGGCGCCGGCGGCGATCTCTCGCTCAGTGCCGGGCAGGGTTGTGGTGGACATGCCACCACGGTGCCGCCCGCGGGGGTCCTGGACGCAGGCCGCTCGTCACGGCCCGGCCATGACATCTGTCAGGGGTGCTCGGCCTTGCGGACGCGTTCGCGCACAGCGGTCATGACCTCGTCGACCACGGCCCGTTGCTCGGGGGTCATGAGGTCGATGAGGTAGTCCCGGACGGTGTCAACGTGGCCGGGGGCGATCTTGTCGAGCAGGCGCTGGCCGGTGTCGGTGAGCACGGCGACGACGCCGCGTTCGTCGGTGGCGCAGGATTCCCGGCGCACCAGCCCGGCTTTCTCCAGGCGGCTGACCTGGTAGGTGAGGCCGCTCTTGGAGACCACGGTGCGGCCGGCCAGTTCGGTCATCCGCATGCGCCTGCCGGGGGCCGCGGACAGGGTGGAGAGCACGTCGTACTGGGCGTGGGAGAGCCCGCCGTCGGTCTGCAGCTGGTGTTCCAGCCTGCGTTCCAGTAGATGGGTGGCCTCGACAAAAGTGATCCACATCCGCAGCTCGGCCTCGGACAGCCAGCGGGGCTCGTTCATGTCCGGACCCTAACCGTCGGCGGGGATGGCACGATCGAACCATGCCTGCTGAGCAACCGACGATCCTGGCCACCTCGGGTGGTCTGCGCCGTGGTCACCGCACCGATCTGGAGTTCGCGCCGCTGTTGACCTACGCGGTGGATCTGGCCGGGGTCGAAGGCAGGCGCCCGAAGTTGTGCCACATCGGCACGGCGCTTGGTGATCAGCGGGGATTCAACGCGACCTTCGCCGAGGCCGGGGAGGTCGCCGGGGTCGAGGTGGTGCACCTGAACCTGTTCCCGATGCCGCCGACGGCTGATCTGCTCGACTACGTGCTGTCCTGCGATGTGGTGTGGGTGGGCGGGGGTTCGGTGGCGAACCTGCTCGCGGTGTGGCGGGTGCACGGGCTGGATTCGGTGTTGCGGGAGGCGTGGCTGCGCGGGGTGGTGCTGACCGGGGTGAGCGCGGGCTCGTTGTGCTGGCACGTGGGCGGGCCGACCGATTCCTTCGGGCCGGAGCTGCGGATCGTCACCGACGGGCTGGGTTTCCTGCCCTATGGCAACGGGGTGCACTTCGACTCCGAGGCGGCGCGGCGGCCGGCGGTGCTGGGCGCGGTGGCCAACGGGGTCATCCCGGACACCTACTGCACCGATGACGGGACCGGGTTGCTCTACCGCGGCATCGAGCCGGTCGAGGCAGTCTCCGAACGCAAGAACGCCGGTGTCTACCTGGTACGACGCGAGGACGAGGGCTCGGCGGTGGAGCACGCCCTGGACGTCCGCCGCCTCTGACCCCCACTACCACATCCCCGGCCGCACCACCCCTTCAAGATCGCGACCTATCCACAATCGCCCACTTGTCCACAGCCCGCTCCGGCGCCGCTGGCCCCCGCCCAGCCGCCGGAGCAGGCTGGCCCCATGACCACAACCCTCGTCCCGGTCCGCCTTGACCGCCTGGCCGCGATGTTCCCGCACCAGGTGGCCCGCACCTCCGAGCTGTACCGGCTGGGCGTGCCCGGCAAGCTGGTGAGTTCCTGGCGGGAGGCGTTGCCGGGTGTCGTGCTGCTCACCGGAAACCGCCCCACCAGAGCCGGTTTCCTGCGCGCGGCCCTGCGCTACGCCGAACCGAACGCCGTGATCACCGGCTATGACGCCCTGCAGCTGCACGGCATCCCGATACCGGGGCTGGACGGCACGGTCCACCTGCTGGTCCCGTTCGCCAACCCCCGGCTCACCCCGGTCCCGTCGTTGCATGTGGACCGGCTGCGGGTGCTGCCGAAGTGGACGATGTCGAGGGGGTTCCCGGTGGCCTCGGTGGCCAGGGCGACCTTGGACGCGGCCCGTCGGACCCGGGGCCCGACCGAGTTGGACACACTGCTGCGCCTGGCCTGTGCCCATGGCGGGGTGTCCCCTGCCGAGCTGTCGACGGAGCTGGCCGAGTCGCCGCAGCGGGGCCGTCCCGCGGTGCGCGAGGCGCTGGACAAGCTGCCGCGCAACGTGGTGGACATCCAGCAGGCGCGGGCGAAGCGGATCCTGACGGTGGCCGGGTTGCCGCGGCCGACCTGGGACAGACGGATCACCTCGGACGGCCGCCAACTGCTCGGCACGGCCAATGTCTGGTGGGACGAGGTGGGCCTGGCCTGGATCTGGCTGGAAAACCGGCGGCCGGACGGTCCTGATCCGTTGGCGAACGCGGGTGTGCACGTGGTGCGCACGCCAATGGGGCGGTTGGCCGAGGCGCCCGAGGCGCTGGCCGAGGAACTGCGGATGGCCTATTCCCTGGCGCGGCTCAGCCCGCGACCGGGTGTGATCGCGAGCTGAGCCGGGAAGGAGTGGGAGTCGTGACCTCAGCAGCCGAGCAGCCGCGCGGCCAGGTAGGCCTCGATCTGGTCGATCGAGATCCGCTCCTGGCTCATGGTGTCGCGCTCGCGCACGGTCACCGCGTGGTCGGTGAGGGTGTCGAAGTCGACGGTGACGCAGAACGGGGTGCCGATCTCGTCCTGGCGGCGGTAGCGGCGGCCGATGGCGCCCGCGTCGTCGAAGTCGATGTTCCAGTTCCGGCGCAGCGCGGTGGCCAGGTCACGGGCCTTGGGCGAGAGGTCGGCGTTGCGGGACAGCGGCAGCACGGCGGCCTTGACCGGCGCGAGCCTGCGGTCCAGCTTGAGCACGACCCGCTTGTCCACGCCGCCCTTGGCGTTGGGGGCCTCGTCCTCGTGGTAGGCCTCCAGCAGGAAGGCCATCATCGGACGGCCGACACCGGCGGCGGGCTCGATCACGAACGGCCGGTAGCGGGAGTTGGTGGCCTGGTCGAAGTAGGACAGGTCCACACCCGAGTGGTTGCTGTGGGTGCCCAGGTCGAAGTCGGTGCGGTTGGCGATGCCCTCCAGCTCGCCCCACTCCTGACCGGCGAACTGGAACCGGTACTCGATGTCGGCGGTGCGCTTGGAGTAGTGGGACAGCTTCTCCTGCGGGTGGTCGTAGATCCGCAGGTTGTCCTTGGCGATGCCCAGCTCGGTGTACCAGCGGGTGCGCTCGTCGATCCAGTACTGGTGCCATTCCTCGTCGGTGCCGGGCTCGACGAAGAACTCCATCTCCATCTGCTCGAACTCGCGGGTCCGGAAGATGAAGTTGCCGGGGGTGATCTCGTTGCGGAAGGACTTGCCGATCTGGCCGATGCCGAACGGCGGCTTCTTGCGCGAGGTCGTCTGCACGTTGAGGAAGTTGATGAAGATGCCCTGCGCGGTCTCGGGGCGCAGGTAGTGCAGGCCTTCCTCGGTCTCCACGGGGCCGAGGTGGGTCTTGAGCATCATGTTGAACTCGCGGGGCGCGGTGTACTGGCCGCGGGTGCCGCAGTTCGGACACGGGACGTCGGTGATGTCGTCCTCGGTGGTGGGCTTGCCGGTGCGCTCGGCGTACTCCTCGGCAAGCTGGTCCGCCCGGAACCGCTTGTGGCAGGAGGTGCACTCCACCAGCGGGTCGTGGAAGGCGTTGACGTGCCCGGATGCCTTCCACACCTCACGGGGAAGAATCACCGAGGAGTCCAGTCCAACGACGTCCTCACGCCCCTGCACCATGAACTTCCACCACTGGCGCTTGATGTTGTCCTTCAACTCCACGCCGAGCGGCCCGTAGTCCCAGGCCGACCTCGTACCGCCGTAGATCTCCCCACAGGGGTAGACGAAGCCTCGGCGCTTGCAGAGGTTGACGACGGTATCAATCCGATCGGCCGACACGGACACTCCAGAGCAGGTCATAGGCATTCAGCGGGAGGCTGCAAGGGTAGCGACCGCCTCCCCGCCCCCGACAACCGCGTTCCACCACCCCCCATTTCCACCCCACCCCAGCCCCCCTCACCCCACCAAACCCACCCCCAACCAACCACGCCACCTCACCCCCTTCCCCCAACCACAACCCACCACGTCCGCGCCCACCTCACAGCCGGCCCACCCCCGCCAAACCCCCGGCCCGCCCCACCCCCGCCTCCGCACCAAGACCCCTCACCCGCAACTCGTCTCCCCGCCCCCGGCTTGCCCCCAGCCCCAACCTCTTGCACCGGCCGCCAACTCCCCCGACCACCCCGTTCCCGGCTCCGGCTCGGCTTCAACCCCAGACCCGGCCCCAGCCCCGCCCCCGCCCCGGCCTTAGCCCTGGCCCCGGCTCACGAAATCCCCAGTCCCCAATCCCACAGCCGCCCTTCTCAACTCGGGCCAACCGCCCCCTCCCCGAACCATCCCCACTTCAAGGCCACTCCCGCCCGCCCACTCCCCGCCGCACCGCCGCACCGCCGCACCGCCGCACCGCCGCACCGAGACCACCCGGTATCAAGCGCTCCCACAGCCACAAGAGCCCCCAGCCAAGCAAGCCCCCACCGCAAAACCCGGCCCCACGAAAAACCCCGAATCCCCTACAACCCAACCAACTCCGGCACCACCGCCAGCCTCCGAAACACCGCCTCCGGATCCGCCACCAGCCGTCGGGTCCCCAGATCCAGCACCCCGCCCACATTCACCACTTCGGCAACGAGTTCCGCTCCGCGCCGAACCTCCTGCCGCACCCGGAAGACCTTCCCCTGCCCCCACTCGAACACGCAGTCCAACTCAACCTGGTCGCCCGCCCGAAGTTCCCGGTGATACCGAATGGTCTCCTCGATCCGCACCGGCGCGACCCCCAACTCCCGCAACGCCTCCAGGCCGATCCCCGCCGCCAGCAGACACTCCCACCGCACGTGCTCGGCGTACTGCAAATACACCGCCCCGTTCACGTGCCCCAACGAGTCCAACTCATAAGCCCGGACCCCGATCCCCACCCGAAACCCATGCCCCATAACCACTCCCCACGCCAGCCTCGACTGGCGCGCACGCTAACCCCCACCCCCGACAACCACCCGCCCACACATCCACCAACCGACCAGCCCCGCCCGGCCACCTCGCCTCGGCGAAACCGGGCCCAATTCATCCCACCCAACCGGCACGGCAAGGCATCGCCCCCAAACCGCCCGCACCAGCCAAGCCCATCCCCCGACCTGGCTCCAGGCTCATTCCCACCCCTCAGCCGTGCTCCGGCATCCGTGCCCCGCCGCTCCCCTCCCACACGTCCGCCGCCGCGACAACCAACTTCCGCCTCAACGCCCCAGTTCAGCCCGGATCGCCGCGGGCAGCCCCGTCCCCTGGTTGAGCTGCAGGTGCGGGTTGTATCGCGCGACCGTCTCCGCGAAGTCGCGCCAGTGCTCCCCGAGCCGCACCGCATGTGGCCACACCCCGTCCCAGCAACCCCAGATCGGGTAGGCCACGCCCCCGTCGGCGCGTGCCTGTTCGTGCGCGCCCCGCCTGCTGCCGCGCACGGTGGCGGTCCAGGACGGGTCGGCGCCGGGCAGGCCGCGGTCGCGGAGGGTGTCGACCAGCACGATCCGGTCGCTGTCCCCGGCCGGCACGGCGAATGCCGGGCGGGTGAAGGCGGACCTGCGGTGCGGGAAAGCGAGCACGAACTGCGGGATCTCGGTGGCCCAGTCCGCCGGGGTGAACGCGGCGACCCGGCGGGTCAGGTAGTGCTCGGCGTGCTGGCCGGACAGCAGCACGTCGTCCCAGAGCTTTGTGGTGTCGTCCCAGGAAAGTGAGGTGCGGAAACTGTCGAACATCTCGGTGATCATCCGGCTGCGTTCGGGGTAGGTCACCAACTGCGTCAGGCGATGCTCCGGTTCCGGTTCCACCGGCAGCGGCTGTGTCTCGTGGCGGTCGGTGTGCTGGTAGGCGTGCACCTGGAAGGTCGCGCCGGGCCTGCCGCCGGTGCCGGGTCGTTGGACCCACAGGTAGACCTCGTCGGCGGCCTCGTTGTCCATGAGGCAGTCCATGGCGGCGAAGGCGGTCGCGGCGGCGGCGTAGTCCAGCAGGTCCAGTTGCACGCGCGGCTGGGCCGGGGTCAGTTCGAGCCAGGCGTCGGTGATCACGCCGACGGCGCCGAGTCCGGCCAGCGCGGCCTCGAACAGGTCGCGGTGTTCGGCGGCCGAGGCGAGCAGGATCTCGCCGCGGCCGGTGACCACCCGGAGGCGGCGGACCCGGTCGGCCAGGGTGCCTTCGCGCCACCACGCGGAGATGCCGCCGACCGCGAGCACGCCGCCGACGGTCAGTCCGTGGTAGTCGGGCAGGCCTGCGGCCGGGCGGTAGCCCGCGGCGAAGGCCGCGGCGTCCAGGTCGGCGAGCATGACCGCGGCGCCGACCTGGATGACGCCCTCGGTGTCGACCTCGCCGATCCGGCCGAGGCCGCCGACGAGGGTGAGCACCACACCGTCGGTGAGGGCGTGCCCGGACAGGCAGTGGCCGGCGCCGCGGACCGCGACCGGGATGCCGCGCGCGCCGGTGTGCCGCAGCAGTTCCGCCACGGCCTCGGCGGTTCCGGCGCGGAACACCGCGGCGGGGCGCCGGTGGTCGAGGTTGCCGGCGTCGGTGGCCGCGGCCTCGCGGGCGGCCGGGTCGACGGTGAGGTCGCCGGACCAGTGGGTGGCGCGTTGTTCCAGCTCGGCCAGCCAGGCCGGGGGCGGAGCAGCGGCCTGGTCGGGCTGGGTCGCCGTCACGGGTTGGGCCACGCTCATGGACGTCTCGGCTTTCCGGCCGGTGGCTGCCGGCTCAGTTGAGGTGTGCCTGTGGCGACACGGGTTCGGCCACCACGATGCGATTGTCGCGGTAGCCGTCGGTGCCACCGACGAAGTCCCCGCCACAGGTGACGAGCACGACCCGGTGTGGTCCGCGCGCGTTGAACAGCCGTTCGGCGTGCCGGGGCAGCTCGTCCTTGTGCAGGGTGAGGATCTCGGTGACGCGGTAGGTCCAGCGCAGACCTGCGGCGTCGGAGATCGTCACCGGCTGACCGCGCTCGGCGCGCCACAGCTCGTCGAACGGTCCGGTGCGGCCACGCCAGTTGACGTGGCCGGAGAGCACCGCGGCCCCGTTCGGCGCGCCCAGGCCGACGCCCCACCAGGCGGCCTCGTCGAGGCTTTCCGGGATGGGCAGGGTGCCGTCGGGAGTGATCTCCCGACGCACCAGCCGTGCGCTGCCGCCCGCGGCGAGCCGGATGGTGCCCGGCCGTTGCCCCGGCGGCGGTGTGGTGACCGTCGTCGGCGCGCTGCTGGCGGTCACCGGCGGCGTGCTGCTCCGCGACGTCGCCAGCGGCAGCACAAGATCAGGAGCGGCGGAGGTGGGGAGGGGGTGGGGGGTGGGCCCCCTGAAGGCGGCGGCGACGGCGACGGTCGCGCCCACGGCGAGTGCCGTGAGCACGACCGCACCGATCACGAGTCGCCTGCGAGGAGGCCGCGACTTCTCCCCGTTGGCGGGCTCGAGGTTCGTGGCGGACGCCGGCGGGGTGGCCGGTGCGGCGTCAGCCTCAGGTGGTGCGTCCGGCCGGGGGTTCCCGGCTGACGTGCCGGTGATCGCCGACATGCCGGTGGTCGCTGATGAGGTGGCGGCTTGGGTAGGCGGGGTGGTCTTCTCCTCGCCTGGCGGGTGGGTCGGGGGGAGGCCCGGCTCGGGGTCCGATCCCGACCACATCTGGGTCAGTCCTCGTGGCCGCGGCGGACGCTGGTGGCGCGTTGGCGGCGGGCTAGTGCGGGGACGGCGCGGCGGCGCAGGATCACGGCGGCGCCGGTGGTGGCGAGCAGGGCCAGGCCGAGCAGGGCCAGGGGGAGGGTGTCCGGGCCGGTGCTGGTGGTCGTGCCGGGGATGGCCTGGGGGTGCTGGCCGGGGTGGTCGGCGGGGTTGGTCTGGGGGCCTGCCGGGATCTTGACCGGGACGGTGGGGGTGCTGGTGGTGGTCGCGGTGGGGTCTGGCTTGGGGGTGAAGTCCTTCGCGGTGGTGCACAGGGCGGCGCCCAGGACGAAGGTGTTGTCGGCCAAGACCGGGCCCTTGCCGTCAGCGGGGCTGGTCTCGCCGGGGGCGGGGCTGGTTTCGCCGGGGGCGCCGTTGCCGTTGGCGGGGGTTTTGCCGTCGGGGGCGCGGTAGTCGAGGACGTCGACCCGCCAGCCCGCGACGGCTTCCACGCCCCGGCTGGCCAGTGCGGTCTGGGTGACCAGGTCGGCGAGTTTGGTGACGCGGCGGATGGTGATGTCGGAGACGATCTCGCCCGCGTCGGTGGTGCGGCCGGTAGGCACGTTGGTGCTGGTGAGGGGTTCAGCGCCGGTGGGGAGGTTGACCTTGCGGAGCTGGCCGTCGGCGTAGCGCAGCCACAGGCCGTCGGCGGTGGTGTTGCTGGTCAGCGTGGTCGGGGTGGCGCAGCTCGCCTCGGTGACGGCGTTCTGCAGGTAGACCAGCTGGCCGTGGTCGGTGGTGGAGACGCCCAGGTCGCCGGTGATCTTGGCGGTGGGGGCGTTGTTGGCGCGGAGGGTGGCTTCGGCGCGGTAGCGAGCCTGGCCCGCGGGCACGCCGGGCGGTGGGGTGTCCTTGTGTGCGGCCGCGGTGCCGGCGCCCAGGCGGAAGCGGCCCTCGGTCTGGGGGTCCGGCAGGCTGAGGCGGTCGCCTGCCTCGATGGTGTCGCCGGGGTTGAGCGGGGAGCGCAGCAGCTTGCTCAGTGCCGGGGACGGGGTGAGGGCCGTGCCCTGTCCGGCCAGGACCAGGGCGTGCGCGAGGGGGCCGGTGTGCTCGTCGACGGGGTCCGCGAGGGCGGCGCCGGGGGTGGCCAGCAGCAGCGCGGTGGCGGTCGCGAGTACGGCGACGCCGGTGGCGGCGTGGCTGATGACCGGGCGGGTCCCTGGGCAGGGCGGTCGGACAGACATGAGTGCTCCCCCATGAGAATCACCCATCAGAGGTGTGTTGAGCACTGTGCCAGAGGTGCTCAGCACTAAGGAAGGGCTTGTGAAAAAAGGGGCAAGTTCACCCTTTCAGGGCAGAGCCGGCCACTGGGTGAGCAATGCACAGGTGCGCATATGAGTATCGGTTGGTCATCGAGTCCAGAAAGGCCATTCACCATGACCAGCACCCTTGAGCACCGGCCCGCCGAAACGCACCGGCACACCCACGGTCCCGGTTGCGGGCACGACGCGGTGGTGCACGGCGACCACGTCGACTACCTGCACGACGGGCACGTGCACCGGGAGCACCAGACCGAGGACGGGGTGCACTACGACGAGTGCGCGCTGTGCCAGTGCGCGAACTGCTCGGACTCCTGCGCGTTGTGCCAGTGCGCCGACTGCACCTGCGCGACCTGCAACCACGCCCGCTGTGACTGCGCGGGGTGTTCGGACGCCTGCGCCAACTGCACGTGCGCGGACTGCTCCTGCGCGACCTGCGACCACGCGGCCTGAGCCGCGGCAGGGTGAGGGGCGGTCTCAGCCGCGGCGAGGCGGGGGCGGGGCTAGTGGCGGGGAGTTGCCGGGCCGCCTGCCTCGCCAAGGCGGACCGTGCCCGCGTCCTTGGCGACCAGGCTGTCGCGGCGTTCGGCGACGCCTCCGGTGACGTCCCACAGCTCCTCGTAGGCCGCGGGTTCATCCGCCAATGCCTGGGAGAGCAGGGGGATGACGTGTTCGCGGACCTCGAAGGGGGACAGTGCCCTGCGGTAGGCGGGGACGGAGTCGAATTCGGCGATCAGCACCCAGCGGTCCGCCTCGTCGGTGGCCCGGCTCAGCCTGCCGCGGCGGCAGTGCGGGCCCGCGGTGAGCAGTTCCAGGGCGTGTTTGGCCCTGGCCAGGAAGTCCTCGACCTCGGCCTCGGGCACGGCGAACCGGCAGACGAGCAGCACACCGGCGACGGTAGACGCCGCCGGTGAGGGGTTGGCGGGCTGGGTGTAGGAAAGGACTGTGAGCGGGTCGCAGTCTCAGCCTGGCCGGACCACCGGTGCCGGGCCGCGCAAGTCCTTGCCGCCGCCGGTGGCGTTCCTGGTGGTGGCGGCGGTGTTCGCGGCCGGGGTCATCACCGGCGGGGTGATCGGGGCGGTGTTGCTGGCCGCGCTGGGGTTGTTCGTGCTGGCCATGGTGGTCAGCACCTGGTCCCGGTTGCGGACGCCGGATCGGGTGTTGCGGATCGTGGTGCTGGCCATCCTGGTTGGGGTGATCGTTTCGCTTTTCCGCTAGGTGTGGCGAACTGATCGGTAACCGGGTTGCCTAGGATGACGGGTAGCCTCGGTCGTTCACGGGTACGTAGCTGCGTGCCCCGGCGCCGGGTGGTGAGAGGAGCGCACATCGTGAACAGGGAGATCGCGCCACTGGCCGATGACCATGTGCACTCCCCCGATCGTGCGCCGGTGCCGCCCGCCCCGCAGCGTTCGGGTGACGTGCTGGCCATGGCCGGTGACCTGCTGCGCGCGCTGGCCGCGCCGGTCCGGATCGCCATCGTGCTGCAGCTGCGGGCCTCGGAACGGTGCGTGCACGAGCTGGTCGACGCCCTGGGCGTGGCCCAGCCGTTGATCAGTCAGCACCTGCGGGTGCTCAAGTCCGCCGGGGTCGTACGCGGGGAGCGGCACGGCCGGGAAGTGGTGTACCGCCTGGTGGACGAGCATCTCTCGCACATCGTGGTGGACGCGGTCGCGCACGTCGAGGAGGGGCAGTGACAGTGAGCGAACGACCGGCCGCGGTTCCCGGACTGCGCTCGACCCGGCAGCGTGCCGCGGTGTCGAAGCTGCTGGACCAGGTGGACGAGTTCCGGTCGGCCCAGGAGATCCACGAGGAGCTGCGCCGGCGCGGCGAGGGCATCGGGCTGACCACGGTCTACCGCACGTTGCAGAGCCTGGCCGAGGTCGGCGAGCTGGACGTGCTGCGCACCGACTCGGGCGAGGCGATCTACCGGCGTTGTTCCCAGCACCACCATCACCACCTGGTGTGCCGCCGCTGTGGCCGCACCGTGGAGGTGGAGGGGCCGGATGTGGAGAAGTGGACCGAGCGGGTGGCGGCCGAACACGGGTTCGGCGAGGTCAGCCACACCGTGGAGATCTTCGGCACCTGCGCCGACTGCACCAGGGGCTGAGCAGGGCCGCACCCGGGCCGGACGGGCCCAGAGGCTGATGGATCCCGGGTCTGACTGCCCCAGGGACTAGCTGGCCAATCGTGCTGACCAGACGGGCCGCGCCCGGGACTGTGCTGTCCCGGACGCGGCCCGATCTGCTGATCACGCGGGTGCCGGGTCGTCCTCGCAGCGGGCGCCGCGGGCCGGGAGCTTCTTGCTCACCAGGTAGTCCGCGGTGGCCTGCCGGGCGCAGGCGCTGTTGCTCATTCCGCTGTGGCCCTCGCCGACGAAGGTGAGCAGCCGGGCGTTGCGCAGCGTCCGGGACAGCACCACCGAGTCCTGGTACGGGGTGTCCGGGTCGCCGGTGGTGCCGATGACCAGGATCGGGTCCGAGCCCTTCGCCGACCAGGGACCGGCGTAGCGGCTGGCCTGCTTGGCGGGCCACTGCTGGCAGACCGCGGCGTGCGAGTGGTCGTAGCCGGGGGTGCCGTAGGCGGCGACCGGGCCCAGGCGCGGGGCCACCGCGGCCGCGATGGCCAGGCGGGCGCGCAGCTGGAGGGTGCTCTTGGGGTAGACGCGGTCGGCGCATTCCACCGCGGTGTTGGCGGCGAAGAACGCGGCGTTGGCGGCGATGGGGCGCAGCAGCCTGCCGGTGCGGGTCTGCGCCTCGGCGAGCTGGGTGCCCAGGGTCGGCCAGCTGGGGCTGCCGCCGTTGACCGCGAAGATGATCCGGTAGGCCAGGCTGGCGCCGTTGGCGGTCACCTTGCCCTCGGCGTCCTTGACCGGGTCGCGGTCCAGGTCGGCGACCAGCTTGTCGAAGGCCTGGCCGGGGTTGCCGTTGCCGAACTTGCACTTGTCCGGGGTCTTGGCGCACCAGTCCAGGAAGCGATTGAAGGCGGCCTCGGTGGCGCGGAACTGGCCCAGGTCGTAGCGGTACGGGTCGTTGGCGTAGGACTCCGGGTCGTAGCCGCCGTCCAGGGCCAGCACCCGGAAGTTCTTCGGGAACAGGTTGGCGTAGACGGTGCCGATGTAGGTACCGAAGGAGACGCCGTAGTAGTTGAGCTTGGCGTCGCCCAGTGCCGCGCGCAGCACGTCGATGTCGCGGGCCACGTACTCGGTGCCCACGTACGGCAGCAGCGCCCCGCTGCGGGCCTGGCAGCCTGCGTGGAACTCGGCGGCGAAGGCCTGGCCGCGCTCGAAGTCGCCGGGGCGGCGGGCGGCGGTCATCCGGGCGAAGGCCGCGCGGGTCTGTTCGGGGTCCAGGCAGGCCAGCGCGGAGCTGAGGCCGACGCCGCGCGGGTCGAAGCCGACCACGTCGAAGCGTTCGGCCACCGCCGCGGGCAGTTCCTCGACCACGCCGCGGGCGAAGCCGACGCCGGAGCCGCCGGGACCGCCGGGGTTGACCAGCAGCGAGCCGATCCGCTGCTCCGGCTTGCTCGCCGGGCGGCGCGCCAGGGCGAGGGACAGGGTGCCGGCGGACAGGTCGCGGTAGTCCAGGGGCACCTGGGCGGTGGCGCACTGGAAGCCGTCGCCGGTGCCACAGTCCTGCCAGTTCAGGCTGGGCACGGCCACGCCGGCGACGCCGCCGGGGGCCTCGGGCGCGGGCGCGGCGGTCGCGGGCGCGGCGGTCGCGGCCGGGCTGGCCACGACAACGAGGGCCAGCACGGCGGCGATGGCCACCGGGCGGCGCAGGGTCACCCGCATGCGGGGTCCTTTCAGGTCAGGATTCGTACTGTTCGGCGGGAGCGGGGATCGGCTTGATCTCGCTCACGTCGAAAGCGGGGGTGTAGGCGTTGGCCTCGGTGGCCGTGCCGGGTTGCACTTTGCCGGTCAGCTCCAGCCAGGAGTCCATCGGGATCTCCTTGACCTCGCCGGCGCGCGGGCCGTCCAGGCGGACCTTCATCGGCTGGGCGTCGGCCGCGCAGCAGCCGATCACCATCCGGGTCAGGTAGCTCACGCCCTTGTCCCGGTACATGAACCCGGTGAGCCGGACCTCGCGCCCGTTGAGCGTGCCCGAGTCGTCCCACACCACCCTGGTCAGGAAGTCGGTCATCTTCATCGGGATCACCGGACCGGCGGGCAGGGGCTCGAAGTTGGCGCTGCCGTTGCGTTTGCTGGGTTCGGTGACGGTGCGGGTGTCGTTCGGGTTGACCGAGGCCGCGCCGAGTGCGGGCGGGGCGATCAGGAAGATGGTCAGCACCGGCAGCAGCAGGAACCAGGGGCTGCGTGATCTGCCGTGCTCGTGCCCGTGGTCATGCTCGTGCCCGGACTCGGCCGCGGCGGGCTGGGCGCCCTCGGCGCAGACCGGGACCGGGACCGGCTTGTCCTTGTGCCGCATGCGGATGATGTCCTGGGTGATGGCCACGAAGGCCAGGCCCAGCATGACCACCGCGGCGGCGATCAGGAACGGCAGGAACGAGGGTTTGACGTAGCGCAGGTACTGGCCGTTGAGCGCGATCTTCAGCAGGGCGCCGCCGAGCAGCACCAGCAGGACGTTCTGCGTCTCGCGTCGCATCAGCGCACCTCACCGAAGACGAGCAGGAAGGCGCCGACCCCGCACAGGATCGCCACCAGGAAGGTCAGCGGCGCGAACCGCACGACGAACTTGCGGCCGAAGGTACCGGCCTGCAGCGCGATCAGCTTGACGTCGACCGCGGGTCCGACCACCAGGAACACCAGCCGGGGCAGCAGCGGCAGCGCGGACATGCTGGCCGCGACCAGCGCGTCGGCCTCGCTGCACAGCGCCATGACCACCGCGGCCACCGCCATGACCAGCACGCCGAGCACGATCTGGCCGGAGAGCGAGCTGAAGAAGTCGGACGCGGTGACCTTGAGCACCGCGGCGATGATGCCGCCGATGACCAGGAACCCGCCTGCCTCGACCAGGTCGTGCCGGGCGGTCTCGGCGAAGACGCCCCAGCGGGAGGTCCCGGCCGGGCGTTCGTAGCGGCGCAGCGCGCGTTCGGCGATCCACTCGGTCTTGCCGATGCGCACCCACAGCCAGCCCATGACCAGCGCGGTGGCCAGCGAGCCGACGAAGCGGGCCACCACCATCAGCGGCTCGCCCTGGAAGGCCACGGCGGTGGAGCCGAGCACGATCGGGTTCACCGCGGGCGCGGCCAGCAGGAAGGTCAGCGCGACCGCGGGCCGCACGCCCTGCTGCATGAGCCTGCCCGAGACCGGCACCGCGCTGCACTCGCAGCCGGGCAGTGCCACCCCGGCCAGCCCGGCCACCGGCACCGCGAGGGCCTGGTTGCCGGGCAGCAGCTTGCGCAGCCGCTCCGGGGAGACGAAGGCCGCGATCGCGCCGCTGATCAGCACCCCCAGCACCAGGAACGGCATGGCCTGGATGCAGACGGAGATGAACACCGTGGAGGCGGTGCGGATCCGCTCGTCGGTCAGCAGGGAGGCGATCTGCCCTTGGAACACGATGGCCAGCAGCAGGACCCCGCAGAGGATTTCCAGCGAGGTGATGCCCCGGCCCCGTGGCTTGTGCCCGGTGGGCTCGGCCGTCTCGGTCGCAACGGTGCTCACGGGAGTCATGCTGCCATGCGATTGGGCGAATTGATAACCGTTGCCGAGAGGCAGCCATCCGGGCTACCGGGTTGCGCCCATCGGGGCCCAGGTGCTGGGACGGGCTCCCTGGGGGCTGGCGCGGATGAATACCGTGGGGGGGTCGAGCCGGACCACGGCGTATCGATTGGGGTGGCGGATGACCTACACACTCGGCTGGGACGACGGCGTGGTCGTGGCCATCGACCAGCGGGTGCTGCCGCACGAGCTGCGGTGGTTGCGGCTGGCCACGGTCGAGGAGGTGATCGAGGCGATCACCACGCTGGCCGTGCGCGGGGCGCCCGCGATCGGCCTGGCCGGGGCGTTCGGGGTGGCGCTGTCCGCGCACCTGCACGCCGACCCGGCGGTGGTGCGCGCGGACGCGGAGCGGCTGGCCAAGGCCCGGCCGACCGCGGTGAACCTGGCCTGGGGGGTGCGGCGGGCGCTGGGCAGGCTCGATCAGGGCGCGCCGGCGGTGCTGGCCGAGGCGTCGATGATGCTGGCCGAGGACGAGGCGACCAACCGCACCGCAGCCCGGCTGGCCGCGGGCCTGGTGCTCTCGCTGACCCCGGACCGGCCGCTGCGGGTGCTCACGCACTGCAACACCGGCAGGCTGGCCACCGCGGCCTGGGGCACCGCGCTGGGCACGATCAGCGATCTGGCCGGGCGCGGCCTGATCGAGGAGGTGCTGGTCGACGAGACCCGCCCGCTGCTGCAGGGCGCCCGGCTGACCGCGTGGGAACTGGCCGAGCAGGGCATCCCGCACCGGTTGCTGGTGGACTCGGCGGCCGCGGCGGCGATGTCGCTGGGTCAGGTGGACGTGGTGCTGGTCGGCGCGGACCGGATCACCGCCCGCGGCGATGTGGCCAACAAGATCGGCACCTATGGGCTGGCGGTCTCCGCGGCCCGGCACCGGATCCCGTTCATCGTGGTCGCGCCGGAGTCCACCGTGGACAACACGCTGGCGCACGGCTCGGAGATCGTGGTCGAGGAGCGGGCCGCGGCGGAGGTCACCTCCTTCGGTGGCACTCCGGTGGCCCCGGCCGGGGTGGCCGTGTTCAACCCGGCCTTCGACGTGACCCCGGCCGAACTGGTCAGCGCGGTGGTCACCGAGCGGCGGGTGTGGCGGCCCAACCACGGCGCCGAGCTGGCCCGGCGGATCACCGAGGCGCTCGGCGAGGGCCTGGACCTTTCCGGGGTGTACACCGACCCGGCGTTGTTCGGGGCGACCGCGGGCGCGCTGGCCGAGGAGTTCCGCGGGTCCTTCGACGCGGTGCTGGGGCTGGCCTCCGGTGGTTTGCTGCTGGGCGCGGCGCTGGCCAGGCACGCCGAGGTGCCGCTGGTGCTGCCGGGCAACCCGGTCGCGCCGGGCACCAGGGTGCTGGTGGTGGACGAGGTGCTCGGCGACCGGCTCGGCGATGCCGCCGAACTGGTGTGGGGCAGTGGCGGCACGGTGGCCGGGTTCGGCGTGCTGCTGGTGGAGTCCGGGTCCGGGGATGCGGAGAAGCTGGCCCCGCACAAGGTGGTCGCGCTCGCCGAGGTGTCCGGATGAGTCCCGGGGCGGTGCTGGCCGCGGCCGCGCGGGAGCTGTACCAGCGGGGCTGGCTGCCCGGCACCTCGGGCAACATCTCGGTGCGGCTGAGCGCGGACACGGCGCTGATCACCGCCAGCGGGCGGGACAAGGGCGCGCTGACCGAGTCGGACACGGTGCTGGTCTCGGTGGATACCTCCGCCGCGGTGCGGCCCGAGGCGCCGAGGCCTTCGGCCGAGACGACCATCCACACCGCGATCTACCGGGCCACCAAGGCCGAGGCCGTGGTGCACACCCACTCCCCCTACGCCACCGCGGTCGCCACCCGGGCAGGCAACCGCGCTGAACTGTCCACAGTGGACTTCCGAGACTTCGAGCTGTTGAAGGGCCTGGGATTGCGCGATCCCAGCGCGACCTCGATCCCGGTATTCCCCAACCACGCCGACGTGCCGCGGATCGCCGCCGAGGTGGAGCGGTACCTGATCGAGCACCCGGACGCGCCGCCGGTGCTGCTGATCGAACATCATGGGCTCACCACCTGGGGTGCGGACTACGCGCAGGCCCGCAACCGGATGGAATGCGTGGAGTCCATCTGCCAGTTGTCGCTGTTGTTGAAAGGACGTGCGTTCTCATGACGCTCCTGCAGGTCATGCCGGAAAGCGAGCCCACCACCGTCGAGTTGCGCACCAGGGACAGCGAGAAGATCGCGGCCACCCTGGCCGAGCTGGGGGTGGAGTACGAGAACTGGGCGACCAGGGACCTGCCGGCCAAGGCCGACCAGGACACCGTGCTGGCCGCCTACGCCACCGAGGTCGAGGACCTCAAGGCCAAGGGCGGGTTCCGCCTGGTCGACGTGGCCGCACTGCGCCCCGACCCGGAGGACGAGACCTATCCCGCCCGCGCGGCCAAGGCCCGCGGCACCTTCCTGGACGAACACCGCCACGCCGAGAACGAGGTCCGCTTCTTCGTCGCCGGCCAGGGCTGCTTCTACCTGCACCTCAACGAGCGGGTCTACGCGGTGGTGTGCGAGGCGGGCGACCTGTTGTCGGTGCCGGCCGGGACCACACACTGGTTCGACATGGGCCCCACCCCCGACTTCGTCGCCATCCGCTTCTTCGAGGAGGAGGACGGCTGGGTTGGCGACTTCACCGGCGACCCCATCGCCGCCAACTTCCCCCGCCTGGACGAGTTGGTGGCGGACCCCGCGTGAGCAGGCCACAGGCGGTGGTCCTGGACATCGAGGGCACCACGAGTCCACTGTCCGCCGTGCACGACCAGCTCTTCCCGTACGCCCGCGCCCGGGTGGCCGACTGGCTGTCCGGGCACCGCGGCACACCCGAGGCGACCGAGGTCGTCGAGGGCGTGCGCGCGGAACTCGGCCAGCCAGGGGCGTCGGAGGCCGAGGTGGTGGCGGCGTTGGTGGGCTGGATCGACCAGGACGTGAAGGCCCGTCCGCTCAAGCAACTCCAGGGCCTGATCTGGCACAGCGGCTTCCAGGCCGGTGAACTGCGCGGACAGGTCTATTCGGACGTGCCGGTGGCGTTGAAGAGCTGGCAGGCCGCGGGTCTGGGGCTGCATATCTACTCGTCCGGGTCGGTGGCCGCCCAGCGGGACTGGTTCCGCCACAGCGACCATGGTGATCTGTCCGGCCAGCTCAGTGGGCACTTCGATCTGACCACGGCGGGGCCCAAGCGGGAGGCCGCTTCGTATCGGCGGATCAGTGAGGCGCTGGGTGTGCCGGCGGGGGCCACGTTGTTCCTGTCCGACGTGACCGCGGAACTGGACGCGGCGGTCGAGGCGGGTTGGCAGGCGGTCGGTGTTCGACGTCCGGGTGAGGCACATGGACCGGATGGCGACCACCGGTGGATCACGGAGTTCGGCGAACTCGACTTGAGCTGACCACAACGGCCAACACGCGGGATGTTCTTCAACGCCTTGGGCGATCGCGTGCGGGCGGAGCCCGAACAGGTGGCTGGGGTGGCTTTTCAACACTCCCCGAGCGGTTCCCCCATCCCCGTCAGCCTGGAGAGGACACACCACATCCCGGGCAAGCGGCCTGCAACCTGCCGCCGCCCTAGCCTCTCAACCGCAACGGGCCGCTTGCCCGGGATGTGGTTTGGTATCGGAAGGCTGACGGGGATGGGGGAACCGTACGAGCACTGCTCTTTGCTCTTGCCCTTGTCTTTGAATTTCCCCCCCATCCTTTGATTCCTGCCCGTCCGGCGAGGACGATCTTGATCTTGATTTTCGTTCGAGTACCTCAGCAACAGAGGCCACAAGCGCAAAGATCAAGAGCGGAAAAGATGGCCTCGCCGGCCGGGCAGACCACCGGAGGGGGGAGGGCAGATCAAGAACCGGGATGAGCAGGTTGCGGGGCTGGGTTTGTGCTGCCGGGGCCTGAACCAGCGTGGCTCCGAGGGCTCGTGTGTTCTCCGCACGGCCTTCCGCAAGCCAACCACACCTCACCGAGCGGCCCCCGTCACGTTGGGAGGCTAGGGCGGCGGCAGGTTGCAGGGGCCACTCGGCGAGGCGCGGTCAGCAAGCTCCAGGCCGTACGGAGAACACACGAGAACCCTCGTCGTGGGGTTTTCACCCCAACCCCAAACCCCAACCCCCGGCCTGCGGCCGTACGACAACGGCCAACGACCCGTCCCACAACGGCCAACACGGCGTACAAGAACGGCCAACACGCGGTACGACAACGGCCAACACGCGGGGAGCTGGGTGAGCCTTTGTGCGTGTTGGCCGTTGTGGGGTGGGGGTTAGGGGTTGGTTTGGGCTGCTGCGTCCAGCAACTCGGTGCGGAGTTGGGAGGCTGTGGAGACGACCAGCATGAGCAGGGTGCTCAGGGGGGCGGCGCCCATGCCTTCGGCGGGGAAGGCGTAGCGGAGGGTTACGTCCATGCCGGTGCCGGTGCGGATCACGCCCAGGGTGCCGAAGAGGCCTTGGCCTGCTCGTTCGGCTGCTGAGGCGGCCAGTTTCTCGTCGTCGGGGAGGTCCCAGGCGACCACGCAGGTCAGGCTCAGGACGGTCAGGCCCTCGGAGAGTTGCATGGCCTGTACGGCGCAGGGGACCTCGCCGTGGCGGAAGGTCAGCGCGCCGTCGTCGTCGACGTGCACGTCGTGGAACATCTCCAGGGCTTCCCTGGCCGCGGTCAGCAGGGTCGCGGTGGTCAGCGCTTCGGTCACCGGGTGCCTCCGGTCACGGGTTCGATGCCCACGGCCTGGATGGGGTCGATGTGTTCCAGGGAGAACTCCTCGGGTTTTGCCGAGACGGGGTTGGGCAGTGCCCCTCCGTATCGGCGGTCGCGCATGGCGAACTGCTCGCAGGCCCGCCACAGGTCCCTGCGGTCGAAGTCCGGCCACAGGATGTCCTGGAAGACCAGTTCGGCGTAGGCGGACTGCCAGAGCAGGAAGTTGCTGGTGCGCATCTCGCCGCTGGGGCGGATGAACAGGTCCACGTCGGGCATCTCCGGCTGGTACATGTGCCGGGACAGCATCTTCTCGTCGACCTTGTCCGGGTTGATCTTGCCGGCGGCGACCAGGCGGGCGATCTCGCGGGCGGCGTCGCCGACCTCGGCGCGGCCGCCGTAGTTCAGGCACATGGCCAGGTTGATCACGGAGTTGTCCTTGGTGCGCTCCTGCGCGACCTCCAGCTCCTTGATCACGCTGCGCCACAGCTTGGGGCGACGGCCCGCCCAGCGGATGCGCACGCCCAGCTCGTCCAGCTCGTCGGTGCGGTCGCGGATCACGTCCCGGCTGAAGCCCATCAGGAACCGCACCTCATCCGGGGTGCGCTTCCAGTTCTCGGTGGAGAAGGTGTACAGCGAGATCCATTTCACACCCAGCTCGATCGCGCCCTTGACCACCTCGACCACGACCGCCTCGCCGCGCTTGTGCCCCTCGGTGCGCGGCAGCCCGCGTTCCTTGGCCCAGCGGCCGTTGCCGTCCATCACCACGGCGATGTGCTTGGGCACCAGGTCAGCCGGGATCGCCGGCGGGCGCGCGCCGGAGGGATGCGGATCCGGTGGCCGGACGCTCGTATCGGCGCGTCCAACCCGCCGTCGCAGCATCGTCGGCTTCCTCCTCATCGTGAGAACAACTAGATCTGTGGCTCGGGCACCACGGCCGAGCGCTTCCGTTCCACCAACGGTAGCGAACGCAGCTGGCGCTCCAGATGCCACTGGAGGTGCGCGGCCACCAGGCCGCTGCCCTCCCGTCGCGCGGAGTGGCCGGCCTGCTCGGCGACCGGCCAGTCGCCGTGCAGCAGCGCCTCCAGCAGGCCGATGGTCTCCTGGGTCGGTTTGGTCGACCCCGGTGGGCGGCAGCGGTGGCACACCGCGCCCCCGGCCTGCACGCTGAAGGACTGGTGCGGACCCGGCACCCCGCAGCGCGCGCACTCGCTGAGCGCGGGCGCCCACCCGGCGTACCCCATGGCCCGCAACAGGAAGGCGTCCAGCACCAGCGGCGCGTCCCGGCTGTTGTCGGCCAGTGCCCGTAACGCGCCCACCACCAGCATATACAGCCGCAGCGCCGGCGCGTTCTCCTCGGCGGTGAGCCGGTCGGCGGTCTCCAGCACCGCGCAGCCGGCGGTGTAGCGCGGGTAGTCCCCGACGATCGGCGCGCCGAAGGCGTCCAGGGTCTGCACCTGGGTGATCACATCCAGCGTGCGGCCGGTGTAGAGCTGCACGTCGATGTGGCAGAACGGCTCCACCCTGGCGCCGAAGCGGGAGGTCATCCGGCGCACGCCCTTGGCAACCGCGCGCACCTTGCCGTGCCGGCGGGACAGCAGCGTGACGATGCGGTCCGCCTCGCCCAGCTTCTGCACCCGCAGCACCACGCCGGTGTCGCGGTAGAGACTCACCCGGTCATCGTCCCATGCCCGGGTGTCAAGCTCAGAATCCCAGGCGGCGGAGCTGCTTGGGGTCCCGCTGCCAGTCCTTGGCGATCTTGACGTGCAGGTCCAGGTAGACCTTGGTGCCGAGCAGGCTCTCGATGTGCTTGCGCGCGGTCGAGCCGACCTGCTTCAACCGGGCCCCCTTGTGCCCGATCATGATCCCCTTCTGGCTGTCCCGCTCCAGGTAGACCACGGCGTGCACGTCGATCATGTCGGTGCGGCCCGGGTGCGGCACCATCTCCTCGACGGTGACCGCGATCGAGTGCGGCAGCTCGTCCCGCACGCCCTCCAGCGCGGCCTCCCTGATCAGCTCGGCGACCAGGGTGGCCTCCGGCTCGTCGGTCAGCTCGCCGTCGGGGTAGAGCTGCGGGCCGCGCGGCAGGCGGTCCACCAGCAGCTGGGTCAGCGTCTCGACCTGGAAGCCGTCCACCGCGGAGACCGGGATCAGCTCGGTGAACTCCATGATCTCCTGCAGCGCGAGCAGCTGCTGACCGACCACGTCCTGGCTGACCAGGTCGGTCTTGGTGATGATGCCGATCACCGGGGTGCTCTTGGCGATCTTCTTCAGCTCGGCGGCGATGAACTTGTCGCCCGGCCCGACCGGCTGGTCGGCAGGCACGCACAGCCCGACCACGTCGACCTCCGACCAGGTCTCCCTGACCAGGTCGTTGAGCCGCTGGCCGAGCAGGGTGCGCGGGCGGTGCAGGCCGGGGGTGTCCACGATGACCAGCTGCGCGTCCGGCCGGTGCACCACACCGCGGATGGTGTGCCGGGTGGTCTGCGGGCGGCTGGAGGTGATGGCGACCTTGGTGCCGACCAGTGCGTTGGTGAGGGTGGACTTGCCGGCGTTGGGCCTGCCGACGAAGCAGGCGAAGCCGGAGCGGTGGGTGTCACTGACGCTGGTCACCCGTCCATTCTCGCAGCTCCCCGGCGAACCACTCCCTGGCCTCCGCCTTGAGCAGGGCCCGCAGCACCAGCGCGGCGAAGACGAACGGGACCAGCGCCTGCGGGGTGAACCGGCCGAGGAGGAGTCCGCCGGCCAGGTTGAGCAGGGCGCCGGCGACCACGATCCACTCCACTGCCAGCGTGGTGTGCCGCACCCACGGCTCGCGCCGGTGGAACCGCAGGGCGCACACCAGCAGCAGCGCCATGATCAGCATCGAGGCCACCAGGAGCACGCCCTGCTGGTTCACCGGCCTGGCCTGCTGGACGAGCAGGACCAGCGCGAACCCGTTGAGCCCGAGGTTGAGCAGGGCCTGGACCACCACCACGACCGCGGCGATCAGCAGAAACTTCGGCATGCGCCGTGTTGTAGCCCGGGTCTACCGGGATCCTTCCCGGACCGGCGGGCTGATCCGGTGCAGTTCCAGGGTGTCCGGCAGCGGCGCCCGGCCGGGTCCGCCCGCGGCCAGCCAGCGGTCCAGGTCGCCGAGCACCGCCTCGCCCAGGATCAGGCCCAGCCAGACCGGTTTGCCGCCGCCTGGGCGTTGCACCACGACCACGTTGGACTGGGCGCACACGTCCAGGCAGTCCGAGACGGTCACCCTGGCCCCGTGCGCCGCGGCGATCTCGCGCAGTCGCCTCAGCTGGAGATCGTGGTCGATCTCGGGGTGCTTGCGGGTGGTCCCGCAGCAGCAGTCACGGCACACGGTCAGACGCACAGGCGTCCACGCTACGGGGCGACCGGGGCCGGGGCCGAGCGCTGAACGCGTGAGGTGGCGATCATCATGGAGCAGACCGCGGCGATCATGCAGAGTCCGGCGGCCAGGTACCAGGAGGCGGTGTAGGTGCCAAGGTGCTCGCGCAGCAGGCCGGCGCCGGTGGCCGCGATGGCCGCGCCGATCTGGTGCGAGGCGAAGACCCAGCCGAACACGACCGGTCCGTCGGCGCCGAAGTGCTCCCGGCAGAGCGCGACCGTCGGCGGCACGGTGGCCACCCAGTCCAGGCCGTAGAAGATGATGAAGACCAGCATGCTGGGCCCGGCGCTGGCGTCGAACAGGCTGGGCAGCACGAACAGGGACACCCCGCGCAGCAGGTAGTAGGCGCCCAGCAGCAGCCGGGAGTCGACCCGGTCGGTGAGCCAGCCGGAGAAGACGGTGCCCACGATGTCGAAGATGCCGACCAGGGCGAGCAGTCCGGCGGCGGTGGTGGTCGGCATGCCGTGGTCGTGCGCGGCCGGGATGAAGTGCGTGCCGACCAGGCCGTTGGTGCTCATCCCGCAGATGGCGAAGCCGACGACCAGGAACCAGAACGTCTTGACCCGGGAGGCGGCGGCCAGCGCGGTGAGTGCCCGCCGGGCCGCGCCGCCGGCAGGCCGGGCCGGGGCCTGGGGTTCGCCGGTGGCGCCGTAGGCGGTGAGGCCGACCTCGGCCGGGTGGTCGCGCAGCAGCCACAGCACCAGCGGGGCCACCGCGAGCGCGCCCAAGGCCACCACGAGCGAGGCCCAGCGCCAGCCGTAGGACTCCACCAGCAGCGCCTGCACCGGCAGGAACACCAGCTGACCGGCGGCGCTGCCCGCGGTGAGCACGCCGGTGACGATGCCGCGGTGCTTGACGAACCAGCGGGTGGTGACGGTGGCGACGAAGGCCAGTGCCATCGATCCGGTGCCCAGCCCGACGAAGACGCCCCACAGCAGCACCAGCTGCCAGGAGGCGGTCATGAACACGGTGAGCCCGCTGCCCGCGGCGACCAGCACCAGCGCGCAGGCCACCACCTTGCGGATGCCGAAGCGTTCCATCAGCGCGGCGGCGAAGGGCGAGGTCAGCCCGAACAGCAGCAGGTTGATCGAGACGGCCAGCGAGATGGTGCCCAGTGGCCAGCCGAACTCCTGTTGCAGCGGGTTGATCAGCACGCCGGGGGTGGCGCGGAAGCCGGCGGCGCCGACCAGCGCGACGAAGGCGACAGCGGCCACCACCCAGGCCCGGTGCAGCCGGGGACGGGTGAGCTGGGTCTGGGTCACCGAGTCAGCCTCGGTCAGTCCGGGTCCGGACACGAGTGGCCCGAAGGCCATCCTGTGCAAGGATCGGGCCATGGCCCGTCCGCATCGTGTCGCCGTGCTGACCTTCGACCACGCCGCCGGGGTGGACCTCGGGGTGCCGCCGCAGGTCTTCGGCACCGCGCGGGACGAGGACGGCAGGCGGCTCTACGAGGTGCGGGTGTGCACCCCGGACGGCGGTCCGGTGTGGGCCACGGCCGGGTACCAGGTGCTCCCGCAGCACGGCCTGGAGGCGTTCGAGTGGGCGGACACGATTGTCGCCTGCGGGGTGCACGACGGCCCGATCGTCACCGAGGGCGTGCTGCCCGAGGGGGTCGGCGAGGCGTTCCGGGCGGCGGTGGCGGCGGGCAAGCGGGTGATGTCGATCTGCACCGGGGCGTTCGCGCTGGCCGCGGCGGGTTTGCTGGACGGTCGGCCGGCGACAACGCACTGGTGGTGGGTGAACCGGTTCCGGCGGCTGTTCCCGGAGGTGCGGCTGAACCAGGAGGTGCTCTTCGTCGACGACGGCCAGGTGCTGACCTCGGCCGGGGTGGCCGCCGGCCTGGACCTGTGCCTGCACGTGGTGCGGCTGGATCACGGCAGTTCGGTGGCCAACCGCAGTGCCCGGCGGTGCGTGGTGGCGCCGTGGCGGGACGGCGGGCAGGCCCAGTTCATCGAGCGGCCGCTGCCGGTGGAGCCGGATTCGGGCACCACCGAGGTCCGCGAGTGGATGCTGGGCAACCTGGAACAGCCCCTGGAGCTGCGCGAACTGGCCGTTCGGGCGCGGATGAGCGTGCGCACCTTCACCCGCCGCTTCCGCGAGGAGACCGGGCTGAGCCCAGGCCAGTGGCTGGTGCGGCAGCGGGTGGAACTGGCCAGGCGGCTGCTGGAGGAGACCGATCTGCCGGTGGACCGGATCGCCGGCCAGGCCGGTTTCGGCACCTCGGCGTCACTGCGCGCGCACCTGCGCAGCCAGCTCGGCACCGCGCCCAGCAGCTACCGCCGCACCTTCCGCCGGACCGGCTGATCCTTCAGCTCCCGCCGCCGGGCTGCTCGCCGCCGTCGTCCACGGCTCAGTGCGTGGTGTGCACCACGCCGTCGCCCGCGGCCACGTGCACCGGCGCCTTCGGCGCCAGGTCGCGCACCGCGGCCAGCGAGTCCGCGTCCGCACCCTCGGCGGCGGTGACCACCACCGCGGCCTCCAGCCCGTCCACCCCGCTGGCCACCGCGGCGGCCACCGCGGCCTGCAACGCGGTCAGCTTCAGCGAGGGCAGCGCGACCGTGGTGGCGGCGTAGGTCCGGCCGTCGGTGTCCCGGACCGCGGCGCCCTCGGCCGCGCCGGTGCGGGCGCGGGAGGCGCGGGCCAGCACGACGAGTTTGGTGTCTTCAGCGTCCAGCTCAGGCACGGCTGTCCTTTCCGTCGGTCTCGGCCACGGCGGCCGCGGTCAGCGCGGCGGCCGGGGTCACCAGCACGGTGGTGATCCGCATCCGGCCGCGGTTGTCCTTGCCGCCCTCGGCGCGCAGCCGCAGGCCCTCGATCTCGGCCTCCGCGCCGGGCAGCGGGACCCGGCCCAGCCGCTGGGCGAGCAGGCCGCCGACCGTCTCCACCTCGGAGGCGTCCAGTTCCACGCCGAAGTACTCGCCGAGGTCCTCCACCGGCAGCCGGGAGGAGACCCGGACCGCGGGGGTGCCGTCGCCGAGCACCTCGATCGGCGGGCGTTCGTCGGCGTCGTGCTCGTCGGTGATCTCGCCGACGATCTCCTCGATGATGTCCTCGATGCTGAGCAGCCCGGCGGTGCCGCCATACTCGTCCACCGCGATGGCCAGGTGGTTGCGGGAGAGCTGCATCTCCTTGAGCAGTTCGGCCAGCCGCTTGGAGTCGGGCACGAAGCTGGCCGGGCGCATCAGCTCGCGCACCCCGACCGTGCGGTCGGCCTCGGCGACGCCCTCCACCGAGGAGCGCACCAGGTCCTTGAGGTTCACCACGCCGACCACGTCGTCCACGCTCTCCCCGATCACCGGGATCCGGGAGAACCCGGTGCGCAGGCACAGCGCGAGCGCCTGCCGGACCGACTTGTCCTGTTCGATCCAGACGATCTCGGTGCGCGGCACCATGACCTCGCGGGCGATGGTGGCGCGCAGCTCGAACACCGAGTGGATCATCTCGCGCTCGCCGGCGGCGACCACGCCGCGTTCCTGGGCCAGGTCGACCAGTTCGCGCAGTTCGACCTCGGAGGAGAACGGGCCTTCGCGGAAGCCGCGGCCGGGGGTGATCGCGTTGCCGATCAGGATCAGCAGCCTGGCCAGCGGGCCGAGCACCGAGACCAGGGCGCGCACCGGTCCGGCGACCAGGGTGCCCACGCTGTAGGGGTGCTGGCGGCCGATGGTGCGCGGGCCGACGCCGACCAGCACGTAGCTGGCCACCAGCATGCTCAGCATGGCCACCAGGGCGGCCAGCCATTCCGGCTCGAACCAGAACAGGCAGGCCAGGGTGACCAGCACGGTCGCGGCCAGTTCGCAGCCCAGCCGCAGCAACAGCAGCAGGTTGATGTGCCGGGGCCGGTCGGCGACCACCAGCGCGAGCTGGCGGGCCCCGGCGCGGCCCTGCCGGACCAGGGCGTCCACCCTGGCCCTGGAGACCGTGCCGAGTGCGGCGTCGGCGGCGCCGAAGAGTCCGGCGGCGAGCACCAGCAGGACCGCGATGACCACGAGCGAGACGGGGTCGGACATCGCCGCGGCCGCCTCAGTTCGCGGAGTCGGAGTCCGCGCGCCGCTCCGGCTCCGCCGCCACGGCGGGCGCCTCGGCCTCGGCCACGGCTTCGGGCTCGGCCGCGGGTTCGAGGGCCTCGCCGGTCTCCGGGTCGTGCAGGCCGACCGCGCCGAGCACCTTGTCGTCGGCTGCGCGCTGCTGTTCCTGGGCGCGGGCGCCGCGGAAGTCGGCGAGGATGCGGTTCTGCAGGGAGAACATCTCCCGCTCCTCCTCCGGCTCGGCGTGGTCGTAGCCGAGCAGGTGCAGCACGCCGTGCACGGTGAGCAGGTGCAGTTCGTCGGTGAGGCTGTGCCCGGCCTTGCGGGCCTGGTCCTTGGCGAAGGCCGGGCAGAGCACGATGTCGCCGAGCAGCGCGGGCCCGACCCCGGCCGCGTCGGGGCGGCGCGCGGAGTCCAGCTCGTCCATCGGGAAGGCCATCACGTCGGTGGGACCTGGCAGGTCCATCCAGCGTTCGTGCAGGTCGGACATGACGTCCAGCTCGACAAGCAGCACGGACAGCTCTGCCAGCGGGCTGACACCCATGCGATCCAGCGCGAACCTCGCCGCGTCGACGATCGAGGTCTCCTCGACCCCGACCCCGGACTCGTTGGCGATCTCGATGCTCAACGCCTTGCCTTTCGGGTGTGGGCGCGCTGCCCGGCAGCGCCGTTCTCTGCGTTGTCCTGCACGACCTGCCAGCGGTCGTAGGCGTCCACGATCTCCCCGACCAGGCGGTGCCGGACGACGTCCTGGCTGGTCAGGATGGAGAAGTGCACGTCGTCCACGCCTTCGAGGATGTCCCTGACCACCTTGAGACCGCTGCGCTGCCCGCCGGGCAGGTCGATCTGGGTGATGTCGCCGGTGACCACGATCTTGGAGCCGAAGCCGAGCCGGGTGAGGAACATCTTCATCTGCTCGGGCGTGGTGTTCTGCGCCTCGTCCAGGATGATGAAGGCGTCGTTGAGGGTGCGGCCGCGCATGTAGGCCAGCGGCGCGACCTCGATGGTGCCTGCCTGGGTGAGCCGGGGAATGGACTCCGGGTCGACCATGTCGTGCAGCGCGTCGTAGAGCGGCCGCAGGTACGGGTCGATCTTGTCGTAGAGGGTGCCTGGCAGGTAGCCCAGCCGTTCGCCTGCCTCGACCGCGGGCCTGGTCAGGATGATCCGGCTGACCTGCTTGGCCTGCAACGCCTGTACGGCCTTGGCCATGGCCAGGTAGGTCTTGCCGGTGCCTGCCGGGCCGATGCCGAAGACCACGGTGTTCGCGTCGATGGCGTCCACGTAGTGCTTCTGGTTCAGCGTCTTGGGCCGGATGGTGCGCCCGCGGCGGGAGATGATGTTGAGGCTGAGCACCTCGGCCGGGGATTCCTCGGTGCCCGCGCTGAGCATGGCCACCGTGCGGCGCACCGCGTCCTGGCCGACCGGCTGGCCCTTGCCCGCCAGGGTGACCAGTTCGGCGAAGACCCGTTCGGCGAAGGCGACGTCGGCCGGTTCGCCGGTCAGGGTCAGCTCGTTGCCGCGGACGTGCACGTCGGCGGTGAGCAACTCCTCGAGCAGGCGCAGGTTCTCATCACTGGAACCCAGCAACGCCAGGACTGCGGTGTCGGGCAGGGAGATCTTCGACCCGGGCTGGGTCGCTTCACCAGGTGCGGTTCCGGCCACGTGGCCTCGGGCCTGCTTTCTGCTGACGACTGGACTGGACGACGGATGTGGTCTGTCGCCTCAGATGCTAACGCCAGGCCCTGACGCGTCCCCACCGCAATAGGCGTCGTGCCTAGCCAGGCCAGTTCAGGCGGGTGCCGCCGAGCAGGTGCAGGTGGGCGTGGAAGACGGTCTGGCCGCCGCCGGGGCCGGTGTTGGCGATGAGCCGGTAGCCGGGTTCGGCGATGCCGGTGGCCGCGGCCACCTCGGCGGCCAGGCCGATCAGTTCGGCGGCCAGGCCGGGGTCGGCGGCGGTCATGCCCGGCACGTCGCGGTGGTGTGCCTTGGGCACGATCAGCACGTGCACCGGGGCCTGCGGCGCGATGTCGTCGAAGGCCAGGGCATCGGGGCTGCTCGCGCGCACCCTGGCGGGCAGTTCACCAGCCACGATCCGGCAGAAGACGCAGTCGCTCACGTGCTCAGGTCCCGGCCGGGGAACACCTCGCGGAGGTGGTCCTCCAGGAGCTGGACCATGAGTTCCGGCGGCATCGCCTCCGGGGTGATCAGGCCGTGCAGGGCCAGGCCGTCGGTGAGCGCGAGCAGCCGCAGCGCCTCGCGCACCGGGTCGGCGCCGGTGCGCAGGATGCCCTCCTCTGCGGCGTCCCGCAGGCGGTCCAGCAGCCACTCCGCGATCAGCTCGTCGCCCTTGCGCCCGGCCGCGCGCAGCACCGGGTCGACCCTGGCCCTGGTGACGAAGGCCATCCACACCTCGGCGGAGACCTTGCTGTCGGCGTCCAGCGGCAGCAGCGTGGTCAGCAGCCTGCGGACCCGCCAGGGCGCGGAGTGCTCCTGTGGCGGCACGCCGTGCTCGTCGAGGGCGCGGGCCCGTTCGGTGAACTTCTCCGCGGCCAGGTCCATCGCGAAGTGCAGCAACGCGTCCTGGGTCGGGAAGTAGTGCCGGAGCGCGCCTGCCGACCAGCCGGACTCGGCGGCCACCGCGCGCACCGAGGCGCGTTCGACGCCGTCGCGCTGGACCACCCGCCACACGGCCTGGGCGAGTTCCCGGCGACGGGCCTCGTGGTCGACGAGTTTGGGCACTGTACTTTTCTAGCACAGCCGTGTTATAAAAAAATCCACAAGCGATTCCACCGGCAGAGTGGACACGAACCTCGACACAGAACAGCCGAACCCCGGACTTGCCACAGGGTGGGTGATGGGGGTGGTTGCGTCGCGACGGAGCCTGGGGGTCACTCCGTCGCGACGCAACCGCGCCGGACCGAGGGGGGAGGTGTCCGGCGATCCTTCGGGTGCCCGTCACCCGAGGCCAGCTTTGGCAAGTGCTCTGAGGTGGGCCGACGAAGGCTGCCCCAGAACTTTCTTGCCCGTCGGCGACAGAGCGTAGCTCCTTTCCGGCCCCTCGCGCTACACCTGGACCGAATGGATCACGCCGCTCGGCGCGCCAAAGCTGCCGTTTGGCGATCGATCGCTGGGCCGGTCGCCATTTGTCGTGGACGCGATAACAGAACTGCGCGGAAGTCGTTGCTAACGAGCAACTTCGCCGGTGCTTCCGGTGGGTTGCCAACGCCTGGTCAGCACCCCGATCGCGCCCAGCGCGACGGCCGCGGCGGTGGAGGCGCGCAGCACGGTGGGTCCGAGCCGGACCGGAACGGCCCCGGCTTCGACGAGTCGCGAGACCTCGCTCTCCGTGATACCGCCCTCCGGACCGACCACGATGAGCAGATCGCCCTCGGCAGGCAGCTCGACCTCGCCGAGCACCACCTCGGCCGCCTCGTGCAGCACCAGGGTGGCCGCGGCGTGCTGGACGAGCTGGGCGAGCTGGCCGGTGCCCAGTGGCTCACCGACCTCGGGCACCCAGGCGCGGCGGGCCTGTTTGGCCGCCTGGAGCGCGGTGGCGCGCCACCGGCCCAGCGCCTTGGCCCCGCGTGGTCCGTCCTCCCAGCGGGCCACACAGCGGGCCGCACGCCACGGGTGCACGGCGTCCACCCCGGCCTCGGTGGCCAGTTCGACCGCCAGTTCCCCTCGGTCGCCCTTGATCAGCGCCTGCACCAGCACCACCCGGGGGCTGGGCGCGGGCTCGGTCCAGCGCGCCAGCACGTCCAGGTCGAGGAAGTCCTTGCCGACCGCGGTCACCGCGCACCGGGCCAGGCCGCCCGCGCCGTCGGAGAGCACCAGCTGCTCCCCGACGCGCGTGCGCAGCACGGTGGCCGCGTGCCTGCCCTCCGGCCCGTCCAGCCTGGCCTGATCACCCTCGGGCAGGCCCTCGGTGTGGAAGACCGGGATGCCGTGGATCAACGCTGTCCGAAGGAGTGCCGCAGCCGGGAGAACAGCCCGCCGCCGTTGCGCCCGTTGGCGTTGGTGGCCAGTTCGGATGCCTCCTCGCCGCGGAGTTCGGCGAGCTGGCGCAGCAGCGCGGTCTGTTCCTCATCCAGCTTGGTCGGCACCACGACCTCGACGTGCACGTGCAGGTCGCCGCGGCCGTCGACCCGGCCGGAGGAGCGCAGCCGGGGCATGCCCTTGCCGGGCAGCACCAGCTCGGTCTCCGGCTGGGTGCCGGGGTCCAGCGGCAGTTCCTGCACGCCGTCGAGGGTCTGCATGGGGATGGTCGCGCCGAGTGCGGCCGCGGTCATCGGCACCCGGATCGTGCAGTGCAGCTCGGTGCCGTCCCTGGTGAAGGTGTCGTGCGGCAGTTCCTCGACCTCGACGTAGAGGTCACCTGCCGGTCCGCCGCCGGGGCCGACCTCGCCCTGGCTGGCCAGCCGGACCCGCATGCCGTCGGCCACGCCCGGCGGGATCTTGACGTTGATGGTGCGCCGCGAGCGCACCCGGCCCTCGCCGGCGCACTGCTGGCAGGGGTCGGGGATGACCTCGCCGAAGCCGCGGCAGACCGGGCAGGGCCGCGCGGTGACGACCTGGCCGAGGAAGGAGCGCTGCACGGACTGGACCTCGCCGCGCCCGCCGCAGGTGTCGCAGCGGACCGGGGAGGCGCCCTCGGCGCAGCCTGAGCCCTCGCACAGGGTGCACAGGATCGCGGTGTCCACGGTCAGCTCGCGGGTGATGCCGCTGGCGCATTCCTCCAGGCTGGCCTCCAGCCGGATCAGCGCGTCCGAACCGGGCTGGGTCCGGCTGCGCGGTCCCCTGCTGGCCGGTCCGCCGCCGAAGAAGGCGTCCATGATGTCGCCGAGGCCGAACCCGGCGAACGGGTCGCCCATGCCACCGCCGCCACCGCGTCCGCCGCCACCGCCGCCGGGCGAGAGCGGGTCACCGCCGAGGTCGACGATCTTGCGCTTCTCCGGGTCGGAGAGCACCTCGTAGACCGCGGTGACCTCACGGAAACGCTGCTGGGCACTCTCCTCCGGGTTCACATCCGGGTGCAGCTCGCGGGCGAGCTTGCGATAAGCCCGCTTGATCTCCTCCTGCGATGCGTCCGAACGCACGCCGAGAGTGCCGTAGTAGTCCCTTGCCACCGTCTCCCAGTCCCTACTTCCCCACAGCCGGCGCCGCTCAGCGACCGGCCAGGATGTCTCCCACGTATGCGGCAACGGCGCGGACGGCCGCCATCGTTCCCGGGTAGTCCATTCTTGTCGGCCCGACCACGCCCATACCGCCGAGCACGGTGCCCGCGGAGGAGCCGTAACCGATGGAGACCACGGAGGTGCTGCGCATCTCCTCGGCCTCGTTCTCCTCACCGATCCGCACGGTGATCGTCGACTGGTCGTGCGCCGCCTGCAGCAGCTTCAGCACGACGACCTGTTCCTCCAGCGCCTCCAGCACATTACGCAGGGAGTTGGGGAAGTCGGCCACGTTGCGGGTCAGGTTGGCGGTGCCGCCCAGCAGCAGCCGCTCCTCCGGGAACTCCACCAGCGATTCGATCAGCGCGGTGCACACCCGGATCATGATGTCGCGCAGTTCGGTCGGGGCGGCCTCGGGCAGCTCGGCGACCCGCGCGGAGGCGTCGGCGAGCCTGCGCCCGACCAGGGTGGAGTTGAGCACCGACCGGACCCTGGCCACATCGTCCGGGCTGATCACGTCGCCGAGGTCGACCATGCGCTGCTCGACCCGGCCGGTGTCGGTGATGGTCACCAGCATCAGCCTGGCCGCGGTGATCGGCACCACCTCGATGTGCCGGACCGAGGACCTGGTCAGGGTCGGGTACTGCACCACCGCGACCTGCCTGGTCAGCTGGGCGAGCAACCGGACGCTGCGCCGGAGCACGTCGTCCAGGTCCATCGCCCCGTCCAGGAAGGCCTGGATGGCCCGGCGCTCGGCGGTGGACAGCGGTTTGACCTCGGAGAGCCGGTCCACGAAGACCCGGTAGCCCTTGTCGGTGGGCACCCGGCCCGCGCTGGTGTGCGGCTGGGTGATGTAGCCGTCCTCCTCGAGCACGGCCATGTCGTTGCGCACGGTCGCGCTGGACACCCCGAGGTTGTGCCGATCGACCAGCGCCTTGGACCCGACCGGCTCCTGGGTGTTGACGTAGTCGGCGACGATCGCCCGCAACACCTCGAAGCGCCGGTCCTCCGGCGACCCTGTGTTCACCGCGCGTCACCTCCCTGTCGGCACCAAGTCTAGGGTCTGGGGTGGGGTGCACGGCGCGAGTGCTGGCAGGGAGGCCGGGGTGATCTTCAAGGACGTCCGGGACGGGCGGCCGTACCCGGACCACGGGCTGAGTACCAGGGAGTGGGCGAAGATCCCGCCCCGACCGGTCCGGCTGGACGAATTGGTGACCACGAAGAAGGTCCTGGAGCTGGACCGCCTGCTCAGTTCCGACTCCACCTTCTTCGGCGACCTGTTCGCCCACGCGGTCCAGTGGCGCGGGGAGATGTTCCTGGAGGACGGGCTGCACCGGGCGGTGCGGGCGGCACTGCAGCAGCGCAACTTCATCCACGTCCGGGTGCACGTGCTGGGTTAGGGCACCAGGCGCCGGACCACCGCGTCGGCCAGCAGCCTGCCCTGGTCGGTCAGCACGCACCGCCCGCCGTCCAGGCTCGCCGGATCCAGCAGCCCGTCCGCCGCCGCCACCCGCGCCTCCGCCCGCCCTGCCGGATCCAGCACGTCCACCGGCAGCCCCTCCACCAGCCGCAACTCCAGCAGGATGCGCTCGACGTCCCGGTCGGCCGCGGTCAGCGTCTCCCGTCCGGCCGCGGGCGAGTGCCCCTCGGCCAGCAGCGCGGCGTACCGGCTCGGGTGCTTCACGTTCCACCAGCGCACCCCGCCAACGTGGCTGTGCGCGCCGGGGCCCGCGCCCCACCAGTCGCCGCCGAGCCAGTAGCCGAGGTTGTGCCGGCAGCGGGCGGCGTCGTCGGTGGCCCAGTTGGAGACCTCGTACCAGGTCAGGCCCGCGCGCTGGAGGGTCTGGTCGACCTGTTCGTAGCGTTCGGCGAGGACGTCGTCGTCGGTGTTGGCCAGTTCGCCGCGGCTGATCCGGCGGGCCAGGGCGGTGCCCTCCTCGACGATGAGGGCGTAGGCGGAGACGTGGTCGACGCCGCCGTCCAGGACCACGTCCAGGGATTCGGCCAGGTCCTGGGGGCGTTCGCCGGGGGTGCCGTAGATGAGGTCGAGGTTGACGTGCTCGAAGCCGGCGGCCCGTGCTTCCTTGGCGGCGGCTCGGGCGCGGCCCGGTGTGTGCGTGCGGTCCAGGATCTGGAGCACGTGCGGGGCGGCGGACTGCATGCCGAGGGAGACCCGGGTGTAGCCGGCGGCCAGGATGCCCGCGAAGAACTCCGGGGAGGTGGACTCCGGGTTGGACTCGGTGGTCACCTCGGCGCCGGGGGCCAGGCCGAAGGTGTCCCGGATCGCGCCCAGCACCGTGGCCAGGCCGTCCGCGCCGAGCAGGGACGGGGTGCCGCCGCCGATGAACACGGTGTCCGCGGCCGGTGGGCTGCCCAGCACCCGCGCGCCCAGTTCCAGCTCCCGCCGCAACCCCGCCAGCCAGGACTGCGGGGAGGCGGAACTGCCCAGCTCACCGGGGGTGTAGGTGTTGAAGTCGCAGTAGCCGCAGCGGGTGGCGCAGAACGGCACGTGGACGTACAGCCCGAACGGGCGGGAACCCAGGCCGGTCAGGGCGGCGGCGGGCAGCGCGCCGTCCTGCGGCGCCGGATCGCCGTCGGGAAGTGCAGAGGGCATAACAGCAGTGTCTCAATCCGTCTCGTTATCCCACTATGCGGATGGCGGTAGACCCATCGGGGGACGCGTGGCACGCTGGTCCACATGACCTCGCCTGGACGCCGTGTTGTCCTCGTGGCTCGCCGCCACGTGGACTACCTGCGCGTCTCCAGCGCGCTCTGCCGACAGTACGTCTAGTCGGCCGCTGCATTTCTCTTGACCAGCCGGCGACGGGCGTCCCGGCTGAAGATCCCCTTCCCACCATGTGAAACCTGGGGCTTCGACGGTGCGCACGGCCGCCTCGAATCCCGGAGGTCGGACCATGGTCCCCCCAACCTCTCCCCCGGCGCGGGCCGCGAAAGCGCGCCGCGGTGAAGGGCAGTGGGCGCTGGGCTACCGCGAGCCGCTGAACCCGAACGAGCGCTCGAAGAAGGACGACAACCCGCTCAACGTGCGGGCCCGGATCGAGAACATCTACGCCCATGGCGGCTTCGCCTCGATCGACCCGGCTGATCTGCGCGGGCGCTTTCGCTGGTATGGCCTCTACACCCAGCGCAAACCCGGCATCGACGGCGGGCGGACCGCCGTGCTGGAACCGGAGGAACTGGACGACGAGTACTTCATGCTCCGGGTCCGGGTCGACGGCGGCGCGCTGAGCACCGAGCAGTTGCGGGTGCTTGGCGAGATCTCCCAGACCTACGGCCGGGACACCGCCGACATCACCGACCGCCAGAACATCCAGTACCACTGGATCCAGATCGAGGACGTGCCCACGATCTGGGAGAAGATCGAGGGCGTCGGCCTGTCCACCACCGAGGCCTGCGGGGACAGCCCGCGGGTGGTGCTGGGCTCGCCGGTGGCCGGGATCTCCGCCGACGAGATCATCGACGGCACCCCGGCCATCCACGAGATCGTCAAGCGCTACATCGGCGACCCGGCCTACTCGAACCTGCCGCGCAAGTTCAAGAGCGCCATCTCCGGTGTGCAGGACGTGGCGCACGAGGTCAACGACATCTCCTTCGTCGGCGTGGACCACCCCGAGCACGGGCCCGGCTTCGACCTGTGGGTCGGCGGCGGGCTGTCCACCAACCCGATGATCGCCAAGCGACTCGGCGTGTGGGTGCCGCGGGATGAGGTGCCGGACGTGTGGGAGGGCGTGATCAGCCTCTTCCGCGACTACGGCTACCGGCGGCTGCGGCACCGGGCCCGGATCAAGTTCCTCATCGCCGACTGGGGTGTGGACAAGTTCCGCGAGGTGCTGGAGACGGAGTTCCTCAAGCGCAAGCTGCTCGACGGGGTCGCGCCGCCCGCGTCAGGGCCGATCGACCACGTGGGGGTGCACCCGCAGAAGGACGGCAAGTTCTACATCGGGGTCGCGCCGATCGCCGGGCGGGTCTCCGGCTCGATCCTGGTCGAGGTGGCCAAGGCGGTGGAACGGGCAGGCTCGCGCCGGGTCCGGTTGACCGCACAGCAGAAACTGGTCGTGCTCGACGTCGCCGAGTCCGAAGTGGACACCCTGGTGGACGAGCTGGCCGGCCTCGGTCTGCACGCCCGGCCCTCGCCGTGGCGGCGCAGCACCATGGCCTGCACCGGGATCGAGTTCTGCAAGCTCGCCATCGTGGAGACCAAGGCCAGGGCCGCGCGGCTGGTGGACGAGCTGGAGAAGCAGCTCGCCGACGTGCAGCACACCCTGGCCGAGTCCGCGATCAGCGTGCACATCAACGGCTGCCCCAACTCCTGCGCCCGGATCCAGACCGCGGACATCGGGCTCAAGGGCCAGATCGTGACCAACGGGGAGGGCCAGCAGGTCGAGGGCTACCAGGTGCACCTGGGCGGCGGGCTCGGCCTGGACGCCGGATTCGGCCGGAAACTGCGTGGCCACAAGGTGACCAGCGCCGAACTCGGCGACTACGTGGAGCGGGTGGCGCGCAACTTCGTGGCCCAGCGCACCGACGGCGAGCGGTTCGCCCAGTGGGCGGCCCGCGCGGAGGAGGCGGATCTGCGATGAGCGAACGAGCCACGCCGTTCTACTGCCCCTACTGCGGGGATGAGGACCTGCGCCCGCAGGAGGAACCGCACGGGGCGTGGGGCTGCACGGGCTGCCAGCGGGTGTTCTCGCTGAAGTTCGTCGGCCTGCGACGCCCGGTGGAGGTGATCCGGTGAGCGCGGTGACCGACCTCAAGTCGCTGGCCGAGCGGGCCGCGGACGAACTGGCCGAGGCCACCGCGCTCGAATCGCTGACCTGGGTGGCCGAGACCTTCCCGCTCAACCGGTGGATCCTGGCCTCGAACATGCAGGACGCGGTGCTGATCGACCTGGCGGCCAAGGTGGTCAGCGGGTTCGACGTGCTGTTCCTGGAGACCGGGTACCACTTCGCCGAGACCATCGGCACCAGGGACGCGGTCGAGTCGGTGTACCCGTTGACGATCGTCAACGCGCTGCCCGATCAGACCGTGCCGGAGCAGGACGCCGAACACGGGCCGAACCTGTTCGAGCGGGCGCCGGATCGCTGCTGCGCGCTGCGCAAGGTGATCCCGTTGCAGCGCACGCTGTCCCGCTATGACGCCTGGGTCACCGGCGTGCGCAGGGTGGACGCGCCGACCAGGGCGAACACGCCGATCGTCGGCTGGGACGAGCGCAACGGGCTGGTCAAGATCAACCCGATCGCCGCCTGGACCGACGAGGAGTTCAACGCCTACATCGCCGAGCACGGCATCCTGGAGAACCCGTTGGTGGGCGCGGGATATCCGTCCATCGGCTGTGCGCCCTGCACGGCGAAACCGTTGCCGGGCGCCGACCCGCGCAGCGGACGCTGGGCGGGCCAGGGCAAGACCGAGTGCGGACTGCACGGATGAGGGCGGGGGAATGACGAGCACACTGCCTCAGGCACAGGACAATCTCACGGCACTGGAATCGGAAGCGATCCACATCTTCCGCGAGGTGGCCGGGGAGTTCGACCGGCCGGTGGTCCTGTTCTCCGGCGGCAAGGACTCCACGGTGCTGGTGCACCTGGCGCTCAAGGCCTTCTGGCCCGCGCCGGTGCCCTTCACCCTGCTGCACGTGGACACCGGGCACAACTTCGAGGAGGTCATCTCCTTCCGGGACGACCTCATCGCCAAGCACGGGCTGCGGCTGGAGGTCGCGCACGTGCAGGACTGGATCGACGACGGACGGCTCACCGAACGACCCGACGGCACCCGCAACCCGTTGCAGACCGTGCCGTTGCTCGACTCGATCACCGCGCACAAGTTCGACGCGGTCTTCGGCGGTGGGCGGCGGGATGAGGAACGGGCTCGGGCCAAGGAGCGCATCTTCAGTCTGCGCAACGCCTTCGGCCAGTGGGAGCCCAAGCGGCAGCGGCCGGAGCTGTGGAACCTCTACAACGGACGGCACCGCCCCGGCGAGCACGTCCGGGTCTTCCCGCTGTCCAACTGGACCGAACTGGACATCTGGCGCTACATCGACCGGGAGAACATCGAGCTGCCCTCGATCTACTACTCGCACGAGCGCGATGTCTACCTGCGGGACGGCATGTGGCTCACCGAGGGTCCGTGGGGCGGTCCGAAGCCCGGGGAAACGGTGCAGCGCAAGGTGATCCGCTACCGCACGGTCGGCGACGGCTCCTGCACGGGGGCGGTCGAGTCCGAGGCTGCCGATCTGGCCGCGGTGATCGCCGAGGTCTCCGCCTCCCGGCTCACCGAACGCGGCGCCACCCGCGCCGACGACCGGCTCAGCGAAGCGGCCATGGAAGACCGGAAGCGAGAGGGCTACTTCTGATGACCGACCTGCTGAGGCTGGCCACCGCCGGATCCGTCGACGACGGGAAGTCGACCCTGGTCGGCCGCCTGTTGTACGACACCAAATCCGTGCTGGCCGACCAGCTCGAAGCCGTGCAGCGGGCCAGCGTCGACCGGGGACTGTCCACACCGGACCTGTCCCTGCTCGTCGACGGCCTGCGCTCGGAACGTGAGCAGGGCATCACCATCGACGTGGCCTACCGCTACTTCGCCACCCCGCGACGCAGCTACGTGCTCGCCGACACCCCTGGGCACGTGCAGTACACCCGCAACACGGTCACCGGCGCGTCCACCGCGCAGCTGGCGATCCTGTTGGTGGACGCCAGGAAGGGCGTGATCGAGCAGACCAGGCGGCATGCCGCCGTGCTGGCCATGCTCGGCGTGCCCCAGCTCGTGCTGGCCGTGAACAAGATCGACCTGATCGACTACGACGAGAACCGGTTCGGGCTGATCGCCAAGGAGTTCCTGGCACACGCCAACGCACTGGGCTACCCCGAGTCCTCGGTGGTGTCCGTACCGGTGTCGGCGCTGGTCGGCGACAACGTGGTGGACCGCTCCGAACGCACCCCCTGGTACACCGGTCCGACCCTGCTGGAGCACCTGGAAACCGTTCCGGTGCAACCGGATCCGCATGACGTGCCGTTCCGGTTCCCGGTGCAGTACGTAATCCGGCCGCGCACGCCGGAGTACCCCGACTACCGCGGCTACGCCGGCCAGGTGGCGGCCGGGGTGGTGCGGCCGGGCGATGAGATCATCGTGCTGCCCGCCGGCCTGCGCAGCACCGTGGTCCGGATCGACACCGCGGACGGCGAACTGTCCGAAGCGGGCGCCGGTCAATCGGTGACCCTGTTGCTGGACAACGATTTGGACATCTCCCGTGGCGATCTGATCGCGGGCGCGGAACAATATCCAGCAGTGAGTGACGAACTCAACGCCACCGTCTGCTGGCTGGCCGAGAAACCGTTGCTCCCCAACGCCCGTGTCCTGATCAAACACGGCACCCGCACCGTCCCGGCCATCGTCACCGAGTTGGCCGACCGCTTCGACGAACAGCGCCTGTCCACTGTGGATACGCCGGATTCGTTGCAGCTCAACGAGATTGGCCGAGTGCTCATCCGGACAGCAGAGCCGCTGCCGGTTGATGAGTACACCAGCAGCCGGCGCACCGGGTCCTTCCTCGTGATCGACCCGAACGACGGCGCCACCCTGGCCGCCGGTCTCATCGGCGCTCCACTGCCCATCCCGGATGTCAACGAGGACACCGGACTCGGCGGCGCGACCGCCGACGACCGAGCCCTCGTCTCGCCCGGCCCCTAGCCTTCTTTCCCTTTGTCTCCAGGAGGAACCCCGTGCGTACCCCGCGACGCCGTCATCGCGTCCTGCCCGCAGTGCTCGCCGTCACCGCGCTGATCGCCGCGGTCAGCGGCTGCTCGAGGGCAGCCGAATCCACCGCCTCGGCCAATGACTCCGGTCCGGCGGCGGAACTGCGGCTCGGGTTCTTCCCGAACGTCACGCACGCCCCGGCCCTGGTCGGCATCGACGAGGACAAGAAGTTCATCGCCAAGGAACTCGGCGGCACCAAGCTGAGCACCCAGGCGTTCAACGCCGGTCCCTCCGCGGTGGAGGCGCTGCTGGCCGGGTCCCTTGACGCGACCTTCATCGGTCCCAACCCGACCATCAACGCCTTCACCAAGTCCAACGGCAAGGCGGTCCGGCTGATCGCGGGCGCGGCCACCGGCGGCGCGCAACTGGTGGTGCGCAAGGAGATCAACGGTCCGCAGGACCTCAAGGACAAGAGCATCGCCACCCCACAGCTCGGCGGCACCCAGGATGTGGCGCTGCGGGCCTGGCTGGCCGGGCACGGGCTGAAGGTGGAGACCACCGGCGGCAAGGACGTCAAGATCGCCAACACGGAGAATCCGCAGACCTTCGACGCCTTCCGCACCGGTCAGCTCGACGGCGGCTGGCTGCCCGAGCCCTGGTCCTCCCGGCTGGTGCTGGAAGCCGGCGGCAAGGTGCTGGTGGACGAGCGGGACCTGTGGCCGGGCGGGAAGTTCCCGACCACGGTGCTGATCGTGCGCACCGAGTTCGCGCAGAAGCACCCGGCCACCGTGCAGGCGTTGCTGCGCGGGCACGTCGCCGCGACCAAATACCTCACCGACAGCCCGGCCGAGGCCAAGAAGACGGTCAACGCCGCACTGGGCAAGTACGCGGGCAAGCCACTGCCGGAACCGGTGCTGGAGCGGGCGTTCAGCCAGATCTCCTTCACCACCGACCCGGCAGCCGGCACCTTCCCGAAGCTGTCCAAGGACGCCGTGGCCGCCGGGGTGGCCAAGCAGGAGTTCGACCTCAAGGGCCTGGTGGACCTGGCCGCGCTCAACAACGCGCTCAAGGCCGCGGGCCTGCCCGGGGTGGACGCGTCCGGACTCGACGGAAAGTGAGGGCACGGCGATGACCGCGACTCTGGAACACACCCGCCCGTCCGGCCACGTCGGGGACGCGGTGGTGCACCTGGACAACGTCAGCAAGTCCTTCGGCCGAGGCACGAACACGGTGGTGGCGCTGGACGGGGTCGACCTGACCGTGCGCCCCGGCGAGTTCGTCTGCCTGCTCGGCGCCTCCGGCTGCGGCAAGTCCACCCTGCTCAACCTGGTGGCCGGACTGGACAAGCCGAGCACCGGCACCGTCTCCGTCCACAGTGGACGGCCCGCGGTGGTCTTCCAGGAGCCCGCGCTGATGCCGTGGCTCACCGCCGCGCGCAACGTGGAACTGCCGCTGCGGCTGCGCGGACTCGGCCGGACCGAACGCGCCGCCGCCGCGACCAGGCTGCTGGACCTGGTGCGGCTGGCCGAGGTCGGCCGCAAGCGCCCGCACGAACTCTCCGGCGGCATGCGCCAGCGGGTCGCGCTGGCCCGTGCGCTGGCCACCACCCTGGACGAGGCCGAGGGCGGCAACCCGTTGCTGCTCATGGACGAGCCCTTCGCCGCGCTGGACGCGATCACCAGGGACGCGCTGCAGGGCGAGCTGCGCCGGATCTGGTCGCAGACCGGCACCGCGGTGCTGTTCGTCACCCACGACGTGCGCGAGGCGGTGCGGCTGGGTCAGCGGGTGGTGCTGCTGTCCTCCCGGCCCGGCCGGGTGGTGCGCGAGTGGCAGATCACCGAGCAGGACACCGACAAGCTCACCGAGGAGATCACCGGCCACCTGCGGGAGGTGATCTCCAGCCATGGCCGCGCCTGAAGCCAAGTCCAGCCCGGACCTGGCCGCGCTCGAAGCGGGCCTGGACGCACTGGACGCGCCGCCGCCACCGCGCTCGACCGGCGGGTGGCGGCGGTTCGCGAGCACCGCGCTGCCCCCGCTGGTCGCGCTCGCGCTGATCATCCTGGTGTGGCAGCTGTTCTGGGCCTCGGCGATCGAGCCCGAGTACAAGCTGCCCTCCCCGCTCACCGTGGCCGGCGTGCTGTGGGAACGACTGCTGGATGGCCGGGCCTGGGAAACGCTGTGGGTCTCCACCCACCGCGCGGTGCTCGGCTTCCTCGCCGCGGTGGCCATCGGCACCCCGCTTGGCCTGCTGGTGGCCCGGATCCCGTTGGTGCGCGCGGCGATCGGGCCGCTGCTGAGCGGGTTGCAGAGCCTGCCCTCGGTGGCCTGGGTGCCTGCCGCGCTGCTGTGGCTGGGCCTGAACGACTCGATGATCTACGCCGTGGTGCTGCTGGGCGCGGTGCCCTCCATCGCCAACGGCCTGGTCGCCGGGATCGACCAGGTGCCACCGTTGTTGCTGCGGGTGGGCACGGTGCTCGGCGCCGGCCGGTTGCAGTCGGCCCGGCACGTGCTGCTACCCGCCGCGCTGCCCGGTTATCTGGCCGGGCTCAAGCAGGGCTGGGCGTTCTCCTGGCGGTCGCTGATGGCCGCGGAGATCATCGCCCGCTCCCCCGACCTGGGCATCGGCCTCGGGCAGATGCTGGAGGAGGGCCGTCAGCTCACCGACATGTCGCTGGTGATCGCGGCGATCCTGCTCATCCTGGCCGTGGGCATCGGGGTGGAACTGCTGTTCTTCCGTCCACTGGAGCGCGCCGTGCTGCGTGCCCGCGGCCTGGCGGCGGCGGTGTGATGAACAGCCGGATCCCGTTGGTGGCACTCGCGCACGGCAGTCGCGACCCGCGTTCGGCGGCCACCGTGCACGAGCTGGTCACCGTGGTCCGCGCGCTGCGGCCGGGCCTGGACGTGCGGGTGGCCTTCCTTGACCTGTCCGCGCCACGCCTTGGCGATGTGCTGACCGGACTGCACAACGAGGGCCACCGCGAGGTCGTGGTGGCGCCACTGCTGCTCGGCCGGGCCTACCACGCCAAGGTGGACGTGCCCGGCGCGGTGGCCGAGACGGTGACCCGGCTGCCCCGGCTGTCGGTGCGCATCGCCGACGTGCTCGGCCCCGACCCCCGGCTGGAATCGGCCGCGCTGCGCAGGCTGGCCGCGGCCGGAGCCCTGCCAGGGGACGGAAAACTCGGTGTGGTGCTGGCCGGTGCGGGCTCCTCGCACGCCCCGGCCAACGCCGCCGTGCACCAGCTCGCCCGCCGCTGGTCCTTCGGCGCGGGCTGGGCCGGGGTGGAGCCCGCCTTCGCGGCCAGCACCCAACCGGACGTGCCCACCGCCCTCGCGCGACTGAAAGCCCGTGGCGCGCAACGGATCGCGCTGGCCTCCTGGTTCCTGGCCCCCGGTCTGCTGCCGGACCGGGTGGCGGCCGCGGCACTGGCAGGCGGGCTGGACACCGTAGTGGCCCAACCACTCGGTGACGACCCCGAGGTGGCCGAGCTGGTGCTGCACCGCTATGCCGAGGCGTGTGCCGCCGAACGGCGCAACATCACGACTTTAGTGGGTTAACAACAGAATGATCGTCGTGTGAGACTCACCTCAACCGCCGCCGTGTCGGGAGGAATTTTCTACAGCGAGGTGGGATATGTCCCCTGCACGACGCTCCACCGCTCGACTGTTGTTAGTCGCGACCGCTGTTGTCGCTCCACTACTCACCCTTGCCGGTCCCGCCGCGGCCTCCCCTGCGGCCGCGGTGACCTTCGCCTGTCAGGCCAGCAGTCCACTCGGCCCGGTTGACGCCACCTTCAGCCAGGACCTCACCGCCGCCGCGCCGGCCACCGTCGCCCCCGGCGGCGAGGTCACCGCGGTGTTCGACCCGGCGCCGAACAAGGTGCCGGACAAGGTCGGCAACTACACGCTGCGCGAGATCAAGACCTTCGTGCTCACCGTCCCCGTCCCGGCCAACTCCAGCTACGTCTCGGCCACCCTCTCCGGCGGGTCCGGTGTGGGCACCCCGACGATCACCAAGGTCGGCAACAACCTCGAGGTCAAGTTGAGCGCGGCGCTCAAGGGCGGCGCGGCCTTCGAGATCCCGACCATCACGGTGAAGCTGACCGCTGGCGCCAGCGGCACCATCGAGACCAAGCTCGGCGGCTCCAGCTTCGCCAACCCGGGCCTGACCTTCGTCGCCACCGCGGTGGTGTTCGGGTTCCCGGTCGACGCCCCCACCAAGTGCTACCCCAACCCCAACCCGGCGTTGACCACCACGACGATCGGCTGAACTGCCTCCTTTCAGCCGTTCCAGACCGCATCGGGGAGAACCGCCCGTCTCCCCGATGCGGTCACTTTTATGTCTAGGGTGCGTGCATGGCTGACGAACTCGTCCACTACGCGGTCGACCGCGGGATCGCCGAGATCACCCTCGACTCCCCGCACAACCGCAACGCCCTCTCCGCCCAGCTCCGCCGCGAACTGCGCGCCCACCTGAGCGGCGCGATCGCCGACGAGGCGGTCCGGGTGATCGTGCTGGGCCACACCGGCACCGTGTTCTGCTCCGGCATGGACCTCAAGGAGTCCCGCGGCGCGGGCGCGGACGCCCAGGGCGTCAACGAGTTCCCGGCGATCCTGGAGGACATCTGGACCAGCCCCAAGCCGGTGGTGGCCAAGATCGCCGGTCCGGCACGGGCCGGTGGCGTGGGCATCATCGCCGCCTGTGACATCGCGGTGGCCACGCACGAGTCCAGCTTCGCCTTCACCGAGGTCCGCATCGGCGTGGTCCCTGCGGTCATCTCGGTCACCGTGCTGCCCCGGCTGCTGCCGCGCGCCGCGCACGAGCTGTTCCTCACCGGCGAGAAGTTCGACGCCGCCCGCGCCGCGGCCATCGGCCTGATCAACTCCGCGGTCGCCGCCGACGCGCTGGAGTCCGAGGTCCGCCGCTACACCGACATGCTCGCCCTGGGCGGCCCCACCGCGCTGGCGGCCACCAAGGCCATGCTGCGCCGCTCCCCCGCGTCCGGTCTGGGCGAGGACTTCGCCGACATGCTGGAACTCTCCGCCGAGCACTTCGCCAGTGCCGAGGGCCAGGAGGGCATCCGCGCCTTCGCCGAGAAGCGCCCGGCCTCCTGGGTGCCGCCCGCCGGATGAGCCCGGCAGGCGGCCGCAGGGGCTAGCGGAACGGGGTGGTCAGGCAGGCCAGGCGCTCGCCCGCGGTGCCTGCCTTGCCCGGGTCGTGGTGGTTGGTGTGGTCGATGTGCAGGACCACCGAGTTGGCCTCGTTCGGCCGCCACTTCCAGGCCACGGTGGCGCTGGCCTTGCCCGCGCCGCTGGCGTCGGTCTCCAGGTCCAGCCAGACCTCGTTCTTGGGGTTGGCGAAGGCCGGGTCGACCGAGGGCTGCACCGGGTCCAGCTTGTCCTGGTAGTGCGGGCCGGAGTCCAGCGGCTTCGGTCCGCACACCTTGGTGTGCACGTGCGAGCCGTACTTGCGGTTGGGGCGCAACCCTCTGACGTCCAGGCTCACCGTGGTGCCAGTGCCCGCGGCGTTGGCCGTGACCATGGCGGCGGCGCCCGCGGGCACCAGCTCGGTGTTGTGCACCACGCCGGCGGGCTGGGCGCCTGCGGCGGCCGGTGGGGCGAAGGTCGCCGCGGCCACCGGGGCCGCGCTGCTGGTGGGGGTCTGCGTGCCGGTGGACCCGGTGCCGCCGGACGAGCACGCCGTGAGGCCGATCATCGCCACCGCGGTCAGCACGGCCGGTGTCATTCGTCGCATGCCGGCCGATTCTGCTGGGGTGGCGGGGCCACCGCCAGACCGGGTGCACCTTCGTACATCCCGGATGCCGCTGCGGGCACCGCGTGCTCGGTGAAGCTTCCGCAGGCCTGGAAACCCAGTCGCCGGTACACCGGTTCGCCGTCGGCCGATGCCTGCAACACCGCGGTCCGGTACCCGGCTTCCCTGGCCACCCGCAGGGCCGCGTCGGTGACCGCGCCGCCGAAACCGCGGCGGCGGTGGGTGCTCGCGGTGGCGATGTTGTAGAGCCCGGCGACCCCGGCGTGCAGGGTCACCTCGGCGGTGCACACCGGCTCGCCCTCGGCGTAGCCCACCAGGAATCGCGCGGAGCAGTCCAGCGCGCCGGGCCTGGCGTAGTAGGCGGGCACGGTGGGCGAGGGCGGGTCCCAGAGCGCGGCGAGCACGGTGGCGTAGTCGGCCAGCTGTGCCTCGGTGCCGGCCACCACCAGGTCCAGGCCCTCGGCCAGCCGGGGCGCCGGCAGTTCGTCCAGGCTGAGCCACATCGCGGTCTCGGACTCGGTGGCGGGCAGTCCGGCCGCGCTCAACCGCGCGGACAGGTCAGTCGGTGTGGCGGCCGGGCCGACCCACCAGGAGAACGGGCGGCCGGTGCCGCGCAGGGTGGCCACGGTCTCGGCGATCCGGCGATCCGCGGTGGCCTCGGTGAAGCGGGCCCCGGCCACGATGTTGAAGGTGTCATCGGCCAGTCCGCTGTCCGCGTGGAACAGATCCGGGGTCTCGGTGACCCGCGCCGGATCGTGCAACAGACTCGCGTGCCGGGCCAGATTGGCCTCCATCTGGCGGAGCAGATCCATGCCACACACCATAGGCTCGATCTTCGTGCCGAAGATCTTCCCGTGGCGGCGGTCCAGCACCCTGCCCGAGGCCCGTGAGGGCCTGACCTACGGCAGCCCCGAACTGGAGGCGGTCAGGGCGGCCGCCCGTGCCGGGGACCGGACCGCGGTGGCCGCGCTGATCGCCTGCGCGCAGGATTCCGACGACCGCTCCGACACCGTGCTGGTCGCGGCGAGCACGGTGGTGGCCGGGCACGGCGGCACCGTGCCGCGCTGGCTGCTGGACTGGGTCACCGGCGAACCCGGTGACCCGATCGGTTGGACTCTGCGCGGGGCGGTGGAGGTGTTGCGCGCCTGGGAGGTCCGCGGTTACCACCGGGTCAGGGAGCCGGGTCCGGGCTTCCCCCGGATGCTGGACGCGGCCGAGGTGATGTGCGCCCGCGCCGCCGAACTCGACCCGGCCGATCCGACGCCGTGGGTGTGGCTGGTGCACCTGGCCCGCGGCCAGGACGGCCCCCCGACCGCGCTGCGCGAGCGCTGGACGCGGCTGCGCGCGCTGGCCCCGCAACACCTGCGCGGGCACGAGCAGATGCTCATCTCGCTGTCCCCGAAATGGGGGCACCCGCCACGGGTGATGACCGAGTTCGTCGCCGGTGCGGTGGCCACCGCGCCGGTCGGCTCCGCGCTGAACCTGTTGGTGCTGCGCGGATACCTGGAGGAATGGGTGGAGTGCTCCCCCGGCGGGCAACGCCGGTTGCTGGAGCGGCCCGAGGTGCGCGCGCACGCCCAGCAGGCGGTGGACCGCTGGCTGCACCCGCACGGCGTGGACCCTCGGGCCCGGATCAGCGGGCACAACCTGGTCGCGTTCTGGTACTCGCTGTGCGGTGAGCCGGAGCTGGCCCGGCCGCATTTCGAGGCCACCCGAGGGCACGCCGACCGGTATCCCTGGTCCTACCTGCGCGCCGACTTCTTACGCGCCTACCTGCGCTGCAGGCAGCGCTCCGGCCTGGTCTAGGCGGTGACCCGCACGGTCAGCAGCGGGTTGGCCGCGACCGCGTCGGCGAGCACCTCGCTGATCCCGGCGAAGGCGTCCGGATCGTTGCGCCGCAACACCTCGGCGTGCGTCCAGTGCACGTGGTGCTCGACCGCGGGCAGCCAGGACAGGTCGGTCAGGCAGTCATAGAGCGCGTCCAGGTTGCCGCCGAAGTAGTCCGGGAAGGACAGCGCCTCGGCGAAGGCGGCCAGCGCGGCCCGCCCGGTGCGCAGGGTGCTGCCGTCGACCACGTGCTCCACCGGGGTCATCGGTTCGGATCCACCTTCACGAAGCTCTCGTAGTGGTCGGCGGTGTAGTACAGCTCCTTGGTGCCGCCGCCGGTGACCAGCCGCCGCGCGCCGCGGGTGCGCTCGCCCGGCGTGGGCACGGTGTACTCGCGGTAGTAGCCCTTGCCCTGACTGGGCAGCCGCTTCTCCCGGTTGCCGAACTCCACCCCGTCCCGGTCCGGGTGCGGGAAGGGCCCGTTGCTCTGGATCAGCTTCCAGGTCCTGGCCGCCTCGGCGGGCAGCTTGGACAGCGCCTCGGTGACCTCCCCGCCGGAGCGGGTCGCCTTGCCGGAGCTGGTCGCGCCACCGGCCTGCTGCGAGCTGACCACGGTGGTCTTCGACGGCGGCGCGGTGGTGTCCCCGCCGATCAGGCCGCGGGCGAACCAGCCGACGAGCACCAGTCCGAGCAGTCCGGCCAGGGCCAGGGTGATGCGCTTACGAGAGGTCACTGTTGCGGTCCCGGATCCTCGACAGTCCCGCGGAGACCTGGTCGACCGCACGGTCGATCCCCCAGGCAACCGCCCAGCACAACGGCAGCAGCACGGCCATCACCAGCAGGAACTGGAACGGGAACCACTGCTGGGCGAGCCACAGCCCGACCGCGTCCCAGGAGTCAGCCAACCACTGCACGGCCCCGAGCCTACGCGGGGTCATCGCAGTGACCGGCATCACGGGCGGGTGACCGGGTCAGGCGATAAGTTTCCCACCATGTTCGCCGTATACGCCGACAAGCCGAATCCCGAGGATCCCCTGGCCGGCCTGGTGGTCGGCGAGCGCCCTGAGCCGGAGGTCCCAGCGGGCTGGGTCGCGGTCAACGTCAAGGCCGCCAGCCTCAACATGCACGACCTGTGGACGCTGCGCGGGGTCGGCATCAAGGCCGAGCAGTTCCCGATGGTGCTGGGCTGCGACGGCGCGGGCACCCTGGCCGACGGGTCCGAGGTGGTCATCCACGGGGTGATCAACGACGAGGACTGGCGCGGGGACGAGACCATGGACCCCAAACGCACGCTGCTGACGGAGAAGCTGCAGGGCTCCTTCGCCGACACCATCGTGCTGCCCAAGCGCAACGTGCTGGCCAAACCGGCCGGGCTGTCCTTCACCGACGCCGCCTGCCTTGGCACCGCCTGGCTGACCGCCTACCGGATGCTGTTCACCAAGGCCGCCGCCCGTCCGGGGCAGACCATCCTGGTGCAGGGCGCCTCCGGTGGCGTGGCCACCGCGCTGGTGCAGCTGGGCAAGGCGGCGGGCCTGCGGGTGTGGGCCACCGGCCGCTCCGAGGACAAGCGGGCGCTGGCCGAACGGCTGGGCGCGCACGGGGTCTTCGAGCCCGGCGCCCGGCTGCCCGGCAAGGTGGACGCGGTGTTCGAGACCGTGGGCGAGGCGAGCTGGTCGCACTCCATGCGCGCGCTCAAGCCCGGCGGCGTGATCGTCTGCTCCGGCGCCACCACCGGCGGCAACCCGCCAGCCGAACTCCAGCGCCTGTTCTTCTTCCAGCTGCACGTGGTCGGCTCGATGATGGGCACCAGGGACGAGCTGGCCGACCTGGTCACCTTCCTGGACCTGACCGGCCTGCGCCCGCAGGTGGGCCTGGAGCTGCCGATGGAGAAGGCCGAGGAGGGCTTCCGGGCCATGCTCGGCGGCGAGACCGCCGGGAAGATCGTCTTCACCCGCTGAGCCTGCTGTGCGCGGGGACTGCCCACGCGGTCCCCGCGCCGCCTCAGACCGCCGCGTGCTCCCGCACCCAGCCCTGCACCTTCGGCGGGAAGTCGGTCATCGCGGGCAGCAGTTCCGGCACCCGGTCCCGGTTGTTGCGGCCCACGAAGTCGAACACGGTCGCGATGTCCACCCCGTGCGCCGGCGTGGACAAGGTCTCCACCGCGTCACCCGGCCGCACCTCGCCGGGGGTCTCCACCGCGAAGTAGGCCCCGGTGCGCCCGGCCACGGTGAACCGCTTCACCAGTCCGCGCACATCCCAGAACCCGGCGAAGACCTGGCAGGGGATGCGTGGCGCGGTCACCCGCAGCACCGCGGTGCCGACCCGCAGCCGCTGGCCGATCACCAGCGCCTGGGTGTCCACTCCGGACAGCGACAGGTTCTCCCCCGCGTTGCCCGGCGTCAGCGTGCGATCCAGTTCGGCCGACCAGAACGCGAGGTCCTCCACCGCGTAGGCGTAGACGGCCTGGAACTCGCCGCCGTGGTGCTCCAGATCGCTGATCTCGTCCCCGGCCAGGCCGAGCCGCTCGATCCGGGCGAGTTCGACCGGCCGCTTGTCGATACCGCTCTTGCCCTTGCGCCCGGCCCAGTCCACGGCCTGGATGGCGCCGACGTTCACTGAAACGACACTCCCTGCACCCATGCCACCAACCTAGTCGGCACGGATCACCCCAGCCTGGCGATTTTCTGGTCTTGGACGAGGTACTGACGCTGCCGTGAGCAGGTCCGGTCGTCTACGGTGTGCGCGGCACAGCGGCGTGCCCGGGTGGAGGGAGCAGGAAGATGACAAGGGCGCAGAGTCCGTCCGGCGGCCGGAGTGTGTTCCGGCGCAAACCGATCGAGCAGGTGAGCGCGGAGTCCGAGGGTGGGCTGGCCAAGTCGCTCGGGCTGTGGCAACTGACCGCGATCGGCGTCGGCGGCATCATCGGCGCCGGCATCTTCTCGCTGGCCGGTGCGGTGGCCAACAAGACCGCCGGTCCGGCGGTGCTGATCTCCTTCCTGATCGCCGGCATCGCCAGCGCGGCCGCGGCCTTCTCCTACGCCGAGTTCGCCGGCCTGATCCCCAAGGCCGGATCGGCCTACACCTACGGCTACGTGGTGCTCGGGGAGCTGGCGGGCTGGTTGATCGGCTGGGACCTGTTGCTGGAGTACACCGCGATCGTGGCGGTGGTCGCCATCGGCATCTCGGGCTACTTCAACAACCTGCTCGGTCTGCTGGACCTGCAACTACCGGCCTGGATGCTGGGCGCGCCGGGCACCGAACCCGCGGGCGTGGCCCCTGGCAGCTACAGCGTGAACCTGTTCGCCGCGCTGCTCTGCCTGCTCATCGCCTATGTGCTCAACCTGGGCATGAAGAGCGCGGCCCGGTTCGAGAGCGCGCTGGTCTGGCTCAAGGTCGGCGTGGTGCTGCTGGTCATCGTGGTCGGCGTCTTCCACATCAACACCGGCAACTACAGCAACTTCTTCCCGTTCGGCTTCGGCGGCGCGGTCACCGGTGCGGCCACCGTGTTCTTCGCGGTGTTCGGCTACGACGCGATGAGCACCGCGGCCGAGGAGTCCAAGGACTCCCAGCGGCACATGCCCAAGGCGATCATCTACTCGCTGGCCATCTCGATGGTGCTCTACGTGCTGGCCTGCCTGGTGCTGACCGGCATGGTGCACTACACCAAGATCAACGGTGAGGCGGCCTTCGCCAGTGCCTTCGCCGACGTCGGCCTGCCGGTGCTCGGCATGATCATCTCGGTCGGCGCGATCCTGGGCATCCTCACCGTGATGTTCACCTTCATGATGGGCGTGACCAGGGTCGGCTACGCGATGAGCCGGGACGGCCTGCTGCCCCAGTTCCTGGCCAAGACCAGCGTCAAGCGCAAGGTGCCCAGCCGGATCACCTGGATCGTCGGTGTCTGCTCGGCCTTCATCGCCGGGTTCCTCAACATCAACGAGGCGGCCGAGCTGACCAACATCGGCATCCTGCTGGCCTTCGTGGTGGTCTGCATCGCGGTGATCGTGCTGCGCTACCGGCAGCCGGACCTGCCGCGCACCTTCCGCACCCCCGGCATGCCGGTGGTGCCGATCATCGGCGTGGTGTTCTCGATCTGGCTGATCACCTTCCTGCAGCCGGAGACCTGGCTGCGCTTCGCGATCTGGTTCGCGATCGGCCTGGTCGTCTACTTCGCCTACTCCTACCGCAAGTCCAAGCTCAACCAGCCTGCCGAGCAGTCCACTCAGGACTGATCGAGCCAGCGACCACAGGCCCGGGACCAGGCGTCCCGGGCCTGTGTCATGAGCAGCTCCACCAGTTCGGCCGCGGGCAGTTCGGGGGCCAGCCGGTAGGTCTGCCCGGCCCACAGCGACATCGCCTCGGGGTCACCGGCCTTGGCCGCGGCCGCGCGCACCGGCCTGGTCAGGTGGTGCAGCTGCGGGTAGGCGGCCGGGGCGGCGGGGCTGTGCTCGGTGAGCACCCGGTTGACCAGTCCGCGCGCCGGGCGGCCGGTGAAGGCGCGGGTCAGCGCGGTCTCCCGGTCCGCCGCGGCCAGCGCGGCCCGCTGCGCGGGCTGGGTGCCTGCCTCCGGGCAGCGCAGGAACGCGGTGCCCAGCTGCGCGGCCGCCGCACCCGCGGTGAGCACCGCGGCGACGTCCGCACCGTGCACCAGCCCGCCGGTGGCCACCAGCGGCAGCTCGGTGACCGCGCCGATCAGCCGCAACGCGGCCAGCAGCCCGTACAGCGGCGCGGCGCCGGGCTGCCCTGGGTCGTTGGCGAAGGCGCCCCGGTGCCCACCGGCCTCCATGCCCTGCACCACCAGCACGTCCGCGCCGACCCCGGCGGCGAGCCGGGCCTCCGCCGGCGTGGTGACCGTGACCCACACCTCGGTGCCCACGGCCTTGAACCTGGTGACCAGTTCCGGCGCGGGGTGACCGAAGGTGAAGGACACCACCGGCACCCGCCGGGCCAGCAGCAGTTCGGCCTTGGCCGGGTAGTCGTCGTCCTCCCAGCGCGGCTGCCCCAGCTCGGCCCCGTACCGCCGCGCCTCCGCCGCCAGCCGCTCGGCGTAGTCCCCGACCGGCACTCCCGCGTCGGCGCCCGGCACGAACAGGTTGACCCCGAAGGCATCCACCCCGAGTGCCCTGGTCCGCTCGATCTGGCCGTCCAGGGCTTCGACGCTGAGGTAACCGGCGCCGAGGAAGCCGAAGGCCCCCGCCGAGCCTGCCGCGGCGAGCAGTTCCGGGGTGGACGGGCCGCCCGCCATGGGCGCGACGATCAGCGGCACGCGCGAGGTAGCGATCATGTGCTCGAATCTAGCCATGCCGAGCAGCTCTGACAGCTTCTCGCTCGCGCGTGCGGTGGAGATCGCCACGCGGGCGCACGAAGGCCAGATGGACAAGGCCGGACTGCCCTACATCCGGCACCCGTTGCGGGTGATGGACAGCGTGACCGGCGAGTGGCCCAAGATGGCCGCGGTGCTGCACGACGTCATCGAGGACACTGAGGTCACCGCGGATGACCTGCGCGCGGCGGGCTGCCCGGAGCGGGTGGTGACCGCGGTGCTGGCGTTGAGCAAACGGCCCGGCGAGCCGATGGAGGGCTACCTGCGCCGGGCCGCCGCGGACGAGATCGCGATCGTGGTCAAACACGCCGACATCGCCGACAACAGCGGCCCCGACCGGATGGGCCGGCTGGACCCCGCGACCCAGGACCGGCTGCGCGCCAAGTACGCCAAAGCCCTGTCCCTGCTCGCCGAGTACCGCGCTGACCAGGAGAAACCCAAAACCTGAGTCTTCACGACTCAAGCTACTTGCGCCCATCACACTCAAGCTGCCACAGTGCCCTGGTGACCAAGGACACCGCCCGGCGGCCCGGCGGGCTGCTCCGGCAACGGGACTTCCGGCACCTGTGGGCGGCCGACGTGCTCAGCCAGCTCGGCACCCGGGTCAGCCACCTGGCCCTGCCCCTGCTCGCCGCCGAGACCCTGCACGCGGGCGCCTTCGAGGTCTCCGCGATCCGCACCCTGCAGACCGCGGCCTTCCTGGTGCTCGGCCTGCTGGTCGGCGCCTGGTGCGACCGGATGCGCGCCCTGCCGGTGCTGGTTGTCGCCGACCTGGCCCGCGCGGCGGCGTTCTGCTCGATCCCGGTGGCCGCCGCCTTCGACGCGCTGACCCTGACCCAGGTGTACGTGGCCGTGCTGATCGCCGGGGTCTTCTCGGTCTTCTTCGAGATCGCCCACCAGACCTACCTGCCCCGCCTGGTCCCGGCCCAGGACCTGATCGAGGCCAACGCCAAACTCCGCGGCAACCACGCCGTCGCCGCCACCGCAGCCCCCACCGTGGCCGGCCTGTTCTTCCAGTCCTTCGGCGCCCCGGCCACCGTGCTGGTCAACGCCGCCGGCTACCTCTGGTCCGCCCTGTGGCTACGCGGCATCCGCCACCACGAACCCCAGCCCCCGGCCCCCACCCAGCGCCACCTCGGCCGCGAGATCACCGAGGGCCTGCGCCTGGTCTTCGGCCACCCCCTGCTGCGCGCCTTCGGCCTGCACGGCGCCACCTTCGTCCTCTTCCAGTCCATCCAGGTCGCCCTGGGCGTGCTGTTCCTGCTCCGCGAGATCAACCTCTCCCCCGGCGCCATCGGCCTGCTCAGCAGCCTCGGCCTCACCGGCGCCCTGGCCGCCGCCCTGCTGGCCCGCCGCCTGGCCACCCACCTGGGCCAGGACCGCACCATCCTGTGCTCCGGCACCGCCCTGGGCGTGCTCTTCCTCGGCTTCCCGCTGACCACCCCCGGCTACGGCCTGATCTGGTGGGCGGTGGCCGCCTTCGGCACCGCGTTCAGCCTGATCGTGCTCACCGTGTCCATGTCCAGCCGCCAGCAGGCCCTCTGCCCACCGGCCCTGCTCGGCCGGATGAACGCCACGATGTTGTTCCTGGTCTGGGGCGCGATCCCGGTGGGCAGCCTGCTCGGTGGGGTGCTGGGCGAGGTGATCGGGTTGCGCGGGGCGCTGTGGGTGGCCACGGCGGGGGCGATGCTGGCCGCGTTGTGGCTGGTTTGCTCGCCACTACGCAGAAGCAGCGACTGACAGCGGTCCAGGCGGACAAGGAGAAGCTCGATCGCGACGCAGGCCGGGACGTCCACGCCGCCCGCGCCGACGCTCGTCGGCACACCGCGGCCTACGTGGTCGGCTATCGCCTGGCGGAGCTGCGCAAGGAAGCCGGGCTGACGCAGGTCGAGGTGGCCAAGCGGATGGGGATCAGTCAGGCGCGGGTCAGTCAGGTGGAACGCGGCGAGGTCGGCGAACTCGAGGTCGACACGGTGCACCGGTACGTCACCGCGATCGGCGGGCGGCTCCGGCTGATCGCCCAGCTCGACGAGCACGAGGTGCCGTTGTCGACCGGCATCTCCGCCTGAGCGTGGCCCCGCGGCCGAGCGCTCAGGTCCGGGCCGCGCCCGGCGCCCGCACCGTCAGCCCGGCCTTGGCCGCCGCCTCGTTCAACCGCCGGTCGTAACTCACGAACCGCGTCGTCGGCACCCGCAGCGCGGTGGCCAGGTGCAGGGCGTCCAGGCTGCGCAGGTACCGGTCGGGCAGGGCGGCGGCGGCGCGGACCACCGGGGCCAGTGGGAGCTGGGTGATGTTGTCCAGTAGCTCCTCGGCCAGGGTGCGGGCCTGCTCGCCTGCCTCGATGCGGGTGAGGGCGCGGTGCACCTCGACCACGGCCAGCTCGGAGCTGACCAGTGGTTCGGTGCGGGTGTCCAGGTAGCCGAACAGGTCCTCGGACAGGGGTTCCGGCACGATCAGTTTGATCAGCGCGCAGCTGTCGAGGTAGATCACCGATCGGTGTCCTCGCGGTCGGCGAGCACCGCGGCCGAGCCGCGGTCGTCGCCGGGCTTGGCGGTACGGGCCGGCAGGGTGCGGAGCAGGCCGCGCAGGGTGCTCTGGCGGACCCGCCAGTCGGCGGCGACCTGGCCCGCGGCGGCCAGCTCGTCCAGCGCGACCTCGTCCGGGTCGGGCGCGGTGAGCACGGCGACGACCTTGCCGTTGCGGGTGACCTGGACCCGCTCGCCATCGGTGATCCGGCCGAGCACGCTGGGCCAGTCGTGCAGCAAGGTGCCAACGGGGACCTGGATGGTCACCGCGGCAGCAGGCCCACTCACCAGCAGGCCGTACTCCTTGTGCTTCCCCATAACCCCCAGGGTACCCCCACCACCCACCCCCCGCACCCCCACTTTCCACAGGGTCCGGCCGGTGGGTCACCACCACACCCGCTCCGGTGACCGGGCCAGCAGACCCGGTCACCGCGCGGCTACTTCTTCTTCTTGTCCCCGGCCTCGTCGGTGGACAGCGCGGCCACGAACGCCTCCTGCGGCACCTCGACGCGGCCGACCATCTTCATCCGCTTCTTGCCTTCCTTCTGCTTCTCCAGCAGCTTGCGCTTACGGGTGATGTCACCGCCGTAGCACTTGGCCAGCACGTCCTTGCGGATGGCGCGGATGGTCTCGCGGGCGATCACCCTGGACCCGACCGCGGCCTGGATCGGCACCTCGAACTGCTGCCGCGGGATCAGCTCGCGCAGCTTGCTGGCCATCCGGGTGCCGTAGGCGTAGGCGGCGTCCTTGTGCACGATCGCGCTGAAGGCGTCCACCGGCTCGCCCTGCAGCAGGATGTCCACCTTGACCAGGTCGGAGGCCTGCTCGCCGGCCTCCTCGTAGTCCAGGGAGGCGTAACCGCGGGTGCGCGACTTCAGCGAGTCGAAGAAGTCGTAGATGATCTCGGCCAGCGGCATGGTGTAGCGCAGCTCGACCCGGGTCTCGGAGATGTAGTCCATGCCGCCGAGCTGACCGCGCCGGGCCTGGCACAGCTCCATGATGGTGCCGACGAACTCCGCGGGCGCGATCACCGTGCACTTGGTGATCGGCTCGAAGATGTCCTTGATCTTGCCGCCCGGCCAGTCCGAGGGGTTGGTGACGATGTGCTCGGTGCCGTCCTCCATGACCACCCGGTTGACCACGTTGGGCGCGGTGGAGATGAGTTCGAGGCCGAACTCGCGCTCCAGCCGGTCCCTGGTGATCTCCAGGTGCAGCAGGCCGAGGAAGCCGCAGCGGAAGCCGAAGCCCAGCGCCGCGGAGGTCTCCGGCTCGTAGGTCAGCGCGGCGTCGTTGAGCTGCAGCTTGTCCAGCGCCTCGCGCAGCGCCGGGTAGTCCGAGCCGTCCAGCGGGTACAGCCCGGCGTAGACCATGGGCTGCGGTTCGCGGTAGCCGGAGAGCGCCTCGGTGGCGCCCTTGCGCTCGGAGGTGATGGTGTCGCCGACCTTGGACTGGCGGACGTCCTTCACGCCGGTGATCAGGTAGCCCACCTCGCCGACGCCCAGCCCGACCGAGACCTTGGGCTCCGGCGAGATGATCCCCACCTCGAGCAGCTCGTGGGTGGCGCCGGTGGACATCATCCGGATCCGCTCGCGCGGGGTGATCCGGCCGTCCACCACGCGGATGTAGGTGACCACGCCGCGGTAGATGTCATAGACCGAGTCGAAGATCATCGCGCGGGCCGGCGCGTCGGAATCGCCGACCGGGGCCGGGATGGTCTGCACGACCTTGTCCAGCAGCTCCCTGATGCCCACGCCGGTCTTGGCCGAGACCCGCAGCACGTCGTCGGCCTCGCAGCCGATGATGTGCGCGATCTCCGCGGCGTAGCGGTCCGGGTCAGCGGCCGGCAGGTCGATCTTGTTCAGCACCGGGATGACCGTGAGGTTGTTCTCCATGGCCAGGTACAGGTTGGCCAGCGTCTGGGCCTCGATCCCCTGCGCCGCGTCGACCAGCAGGATCGCGCCCTCGCACGCCTCCAGCGCCCGGGAGACCTCATAGGTGAAGTCGACGTGCCCCGGGGTGTCGATCAGGTGCAGCACGTACTCGGTGCCCTCGTGCACCCACGGCAGGCGCACGTTCTGCGCCTTGATGGTGATGCCGCGTTCGCGCTCGATGTCCATCCGGTCGAGGTACTGCGCGCGCATGGAACGGTCGTCGACGACGCCGGTGAGCTGCAACACCCGGTCGGCCAGCGTGGACTTGCCGTGGTCGATGTGGGCGATGATGCAGAAGTTCCGGATGCGCTCCGGCGGCGTGAAGGTCTTGTCGGCGAACGTGGCCACTGATTCCCTCGCTGAAACGGACGGGTGACGACCTATCGTCCCATGCCGGAGGGAGTGCCCCGAACAAGTCCCGGTGATCTGTGTCTCGACCGGCTTCCGTCACCGGTCCGCGCCGGTGCAGGCCGCCGCCACCGCCGCGGTGTCCCAGTAGAACGGCCGGACCTCGGCCAGTCGACCGTTGCGCAGCCGGATGAGCTGCAGGATCGGGAACTCCAGTTCGGTCCCGGTGGCCCGCCCGCGCGCCCTGACCTGGCTCAGCACGCTCACCCGGTCACCGTCGACCAGGGTCTCCTGGGCCAGGATCTCGAAGGACGCCCAGGTCCGCGCCATCTCCGCCATGAACCGGGCCAGCCCGTCCGGCCCGCGCCACTGCCCGCCGTAGGGCAGGCCCTCGGCCTGGTGCAGCACGATCTCCGGGTCCAGGAACTCCGCGACCGGCTCGAACCCCGTCGCACCGGAGAGGTAGGCCAGCTCGGCGGCGTAGAAGCGGTCCAGGATCGTCAACGTCTCACTCACCAGGCCAGCCAACCAACGGCCGCGGCCGGACTCCGGCGGGAATCGGCCGCCTTGTTCAGGCCAGCCGGGTGATGTCCACGGTCACCTCCAGCGCGGAGGACCCGCCGCCGGAGTAGATGCCCTTGAGCGGGGCGACGTCGGCGTAGTCCCTGCCCAGCGCCACCCGCACGTGCCTGGAGCCGATCGGCACGTCGTTGGTCGGGTCATAGCCCCACCAGCCGCCGGTCCAGGCCTCGATCCAGGCGTGGCTCTCCCCGCGCACGGTCTGGCCGAGGCGGGCATCCGGCTGGGTGTGCAGGTAGCCGGAGACGTAGCGGGCCGGGATGCCGATCGCGCGCAGCAACAGCAGGGTCAGGTGCGCGTAGTCCTGGCAGACGCCCTCGCGGGCCCGCCAGGCGTCGATGGCCGAGCTGTGCACGCCGGTGGTGCCGGGCCGGTAGGTGAGCTGCTCGTGCACCCAGGCGCACACCGCGAGCACCGCGTCCGCCGGTTCCAGGCCGCGCTGCAGCTTGCGGGCCACCGCGGCCAGCTCGCGGTTGGTCGGCACGTAGGAGCTGGCCTCCAGCAGTTCGCCGAAGCGGTCCAGCACGTCCGCGGAGGCCAGCCCTGACCACTCGGTGACCCGGATCGGCTTGTCCTCGTCCGCGGTCTCCACCACCGAGGAGGCGACCACCTTCATCTCGGTGTGCGGGGCGTGCAGGTCGAAGGAGGTGACCGCGGTGCCCCAGTAGTCGGTGTACTTGTAGGCGCGGGTGGCCGGGGTGGTCTCCACCCGGTTGACCACCAGGTTCTGCCTGCCGTCGCCGCGCGGGGTGAGCCTGGCCTCGTTGTAGGACTGGATCACCGGCTCGTCGTAGCGGTAGCCGGTGGTGTGCACGATGCGTACCCGCCAGCTCACGAGGTCACCTCCGCGTTGGTCCAGGCCACCCAGGGCGCGGCGTGGAAGTACTGCAACGACACCGCCTCGCCGACCTCCCGAATGGTGCCCTGCAGCGAACTGAGCCGCTTGGGCAGGTCGTCCAGCAGGTCGGCGGGCCGCAGGAACTCCAGCTCGCTGCGGGCCCGGCCGAGCAGCCGCAGCGCCTCGGCCTTGGCCCCGATGCGCACGCTGGGCCGGTGGTCCAGCTGTTCCAGACATGCCTCGGCGTTGCGCAGGGCGTGGAAGACCGAGCGCGGGAACAGCCGGTCCAGCAACAGGAACTGCACCACCCGCCCGGCGTCCATGGCCCCTCGGTAGGTCCGCAGGTAGGTGTCGTGCGCGCCCGCCGAGCGCAGCACGGTGACCCAGCCCGGCGAGGATGCCTTGTCCCCCACCCGGGAGAGCAGCAGCCGGACCACCATGTCCACCCGTTCCACCGAGCGGCCCAGCAGCAGGAACCGCCAGCCGTCGTCCCGGCTCATGGTCGAGTCGGCCAGTCCGGCGAACATGGCCGCGCGCTCCTCCACGAAGGAGAAGAAGGCGTGCGGGCCCATCTGCCTGGCATAGCGCTGCCGTTCGGGAAGCGCATTCCAGGTGGCGTTCAGGCATTCCCACATCTCGGTGGAGACCACCTCGCGGGCGCCCCTGGTGTTCTCCCGCGCGCTGGTCAGCGAGGCCACGATGGAGCCGGAGTTGGCCGGGGCGTAGGCGACCAGCTCGGTCAGCGACCAGGCGTCCAGCTCACGGCCGTCGGGCGGCTGGATGCCCAGCACGTGCAACAGCGCCCGGCTCGCCGAGTCCGGGTCGACGGTGGCGTCCTCCAGTAGCTGGTGGACGGAGACGTCGAGGATGCGCGCCGTGTCGTCGGCCCGTTCCACGTAGCGGCCGATCCAGTACAGCGACTCTGCGTTGCGGGCCAGCATGACACCACCCTCTGCCGTCCGTGTTTCCGTGACATGTCACTGCTGTTGCTGCTGTTGCTGCTGACTCGTGGTCAGCTCGGGGCCGTGCTCGGCGGCCTGTCCGTCGGTCACCGCCCCGGCCAGTCCCGGCTCGGCCAGTTCACTCTCCACAGTGGACGATCGGGGGGCCAGCACCCAGGTGTCCTTGGAGCCGCCGCCCTGGGAGGAGTTGACCAGCAGGCTGCCCTCGCGCAGCGCGACCCTGGTCAGCCCACCGGGCAGCACGAAGACGTTCTCGCCGTCGTTGACCGCGAACGGCCGCAGGTCCACGTGCCGCGGCGCCAGCTTGTTGCCGATCTTGGTGGGCACGGTGGAGAGCTGCACCACGGGCTGGGCGATCCAGCCGCGCGGATCGCTGCGGACCCGTTTGCGCACCGAGGCCAGCTCGCGCGCGCTGGCGTCCGGGCCGAAGACGATGCCGTACCCGCCGGAGCCCTCCACCGGTTTGATCACCAGCTCGTCCAGCCGGTCCAGCACCTGCTCGCGCTCCTCGTCGAGCCAGCAGCGGAAGGTGTCCACGTTGGGCAGCAACGGTTTCTCGCCGAGGTAGTACTGGACCATCTCGGGCACGTAGGTGTAGACGAGCTTGTCGTCGCCCACCCCGTTGCCGACCGCGTTGGCGATCACCACGTTGCCCGCGCGGGCCGCGTTGACCATGCCGGCCACGCCCAGCACCGAGCTGGGGCGGAAGTGCAGCGGGTCAAGGAACTCGTCGTCGATGCGCCGGTAGATGACATCGACCCGGCGTTCGCCCTCGGTGGTGCGGATGTAGACCGCGTTGTCCCGGCAGAACAGGTCCCTGCCCTCGACCAGCTCCACACCCATCTGCCTGGCCAGCAGCGAATGCTCGAAGTAGGCGGAGTTGTGCACGCCGGGGGTGAGCACAACCACGGTGGGGTCGGCGGCGTTGGGCGCGGCCGAGGCACGCAGCGCGCGCAGCAGGTGCCCGGCGTAGTCGCCGACCGCGCGCACCCGGTGCCGGGCGAACAGGTCGGGGAAGACCCTGGCCATGGTGCGCCGGTTCTCCATCACGTAGGACACCCCGGACGGGCAGCGCAGGTTGTCCTCCAGCACCCGGAAGACGCCCTCGCCGTCGCGGACCAGGTCGATCCCGGCGACGTGGATGCGCACGCCGTTGGCCGGGGAGATGCCGGCGGCCTCGCGGTGGAAGTGCGCGCAGGAGGTGATCAGCCGCCGGGGCAGCACCCGGTCCCGCAGGATCTGCGCGTCGCCGTAGATGTCGGCCAGGAATGCCTCCAGCGCGCGGACCCGCTGCACGATGCCGCGTTCCAGCCGGGCCCACTCGGTGGCGCCGATCACCCGGGGGATCAGGTCCAGCGGGAACGGGCGCTCCTGGCCGGAGAGGGAGAAGGTGATGCCCTGGTCGACGAAGGCGCGGCCGAGCGCCTCGGCCCGCGCGGCCAGGTCGGCCACCTCCGAGGGCGCGATCGACTCGTACAGCCTGCGGTAGGCCTGCCGGACCTGGCCGTCCTCGTCGAACATCTCGTCGTGCACGCCCGCGTACGGGCCGTCGGGATCCTGGTAGCCCTCGAACAGCGGGCTGCGCGGGGTGCGGGTGCGGCGCGCGCGGGTCACGGCGGGGCTCATTCAGTCATCCTCACCCGAGGGACGATCTTTGCGCACTACCTCCGAGTGAAGGAATTTCAGGGAAGTCCCCGATGCGAGCAGCCACGATGCGAGCTGTGCTGGAGGTATGGCTACTTCCTTCCCGCGGATCGTGGACTCCGCGTTCGGGCATCCCCGCGGCCTCGCCGGCCGGATCGGCGGGGCGATCATGGCGCGCGCCAACGCCGCCACCGAGCGGGAACTGGTGGCCGAGGCCGGTTTACGGCACACCGACACGGTGCTGGTGCTCGGCCCCGGCCCCGGGGTCGGGCTGGCCGCGGCGGCCGCGGCGGCTTCGGCCGGACGGGTGATCGGGGTGGATCCGGCCGAGGAGATGCTGCGCCAGTGCCGGGAGCGCTGCGCCGAGCAGGCCAGAACCGGACACGTGCGGCTGCACCGGGGTGACGCCGAGGACACCGGGCAACCCGACGGCAGCGTCGACGTGCTGCTCACGGTGAACACACTGCACCTGTGGCCGGACCGGACCAGGGCACTGACCGAGCTGTACCGGGTGCTGCGGCCGGGCGGGCGGCTGATCATGTCGGCGCACCGGATGCTGCTGGAGGGCAGTCCGGCCACGCTGCGGCTGGATGTGGAGTGCGCCGGGTTCACCAGGGTGCTGCTGCGGCTCAACGACCGCCGCGGCCTGCTCGGCCCCAGCTACGAACTGCACGCCGGCCGCCCGGAGAACCGCTGACCACTCCCCCTGAGTCCCCCTCGGGGTTGCCATAGTCATAATCTCACTAGTAGGTTTATGACTATGGCAACCCCGATCCGTCGTTCGCCGCTGGCACTGACCGTGTTGTGCCTGGTGATCGAGGCCCCGGTGCACGCGTACCGGATTCAGCAGCTGATCAAGGAACGCGGCAAGGACCGGGTGGTCAACGTCCGGCAGCGGGCCAGCGTCTACCAGACCATCGAACGCCTGCTGAAGGCCGGACTGATCAAGGTCAAGGAGACCGAACGGGCCGACAACCGGCCGGAGCGGACCATCTACGAGATCGGCCCGGAGGGGCTGGCCACGGCCCGCGCCTGGCTGCGCGAGATGTTCACCGCGACCGGCACCGAGTTCCCGGAGTTCCCGGCCGCGGTGGCGTTCATGCCGCTGCTGGAGCCGGGCGAGATCCGCGCGCTGCTGGCGGTGCGCGCGGACAAGCTCGCCGAACTGGTCGCCGAGATCGACACCGTGATGGCCGAGGCGCTGGCCACCGGCCTGCCCCGGCTGTTCCTGCTGGAGGAGGAGTACCAGCGGGCCACGCTGGTCGCCCAGCTCGACTGGGTGCGCGCGACGGTGGCCGAACTCGACGACGGCCGGATCAGCTGGGACCAGGAGTGGCTGCGCGCGGTCGGGGACAGCTTCAGCACACCAACCGACGAGGGGGAATCGTCATGAGCAGCAACGCCGAACGAGTGCCGGTGCTCATCACCGGCGGCGGCCTGGCCGGCCTGACCGCCTCGCTTTTCCTGTCCTCCCACGGGGTCGAGTCGATCCTGGTGGACAAGCACCCCGGCCCGTCGCCGCAGGGCAGGGCGCGCGGGATCAACGTGCGGACCATGGAGATCTACCGCGCCTTCGGCATCGCGGAAGCGGTGTACGAGGCGGGCAAGCCGTTCGAGAACGACAAGGGCGGCGTGCACTGCCAGTCACTGGCCGGCGAATGGCGCTGGCTGTTCCGGCTGGGCGCCACCGCGAGCTACGACGAGTACAGCGCAGGCCGGTTGTGCCTGGCCGACCAGAGCACGGTGGAGCCGGTGCTCAGCGCGGCGGCCCAGGCCCGCGGCGCGGAGCAGCGGTTCAACACCGAGCTGGTGTCCTTCACCGAGACCGCCGACGGCGTGCACGCGGTGACCAAGGACCGCGCCACCGGCGAGGAGTACCGGATCCACGCGGACTACCTGATCGCCGCCGACGGCAACCGCGGCACCATCCGCGAACAGCTCGGCATCCGCCGCGACGGCCCCGGCATCCTGGGCGACTTCCTCGGCGTGCTCTTCGAGGCGGACCTGTCCGAACTGATCCCGGAACGCGCCGTGATGTGGTTCGTGGTCAAGCCCGGCGGCCCGCCCGGCTTCCTGACCACCACAGCGCACCCCGGCCGCTGGGCCGCCGCGTTCAGCTACGACGCCGCGGTGGACACCCCGGCCGACTTCACCCAGCAACGCCTGACCCCGATGCTGCACGAGCTGCTGGGCCGGGACGACATCCCGGTCAAGGTGGTCGACGTGACCCCGTGGCAACAGGTGGCCGCGGTGGCCGAACGGTTCCGCCAGGGCCGGGTCTTCCTGGCCGGGGACAGCGCGCACGTGTGGCCGCCCGCTGGTGGCTACGGCGCGAACACCGGCGTCCAGGACGCGCACAACCTGGCCTGGAAACTGGCCGCGGTGCTCAAGGGCTGGGCCACGCCCGCCCTGCTGGACAGCTACGAACCCGAACGCCGCCCACTGGCCAAGGAGTTCGTGGACATCACCATCAACCGCCAGGAGAGCCGCACCAGCAGCGACCCGGAGGAGGAGGCCAACTCCGACATCCGCTGGATGTTCGGCCAGCGCTACACCTCCCCCGCCATCCTGGGCAGGCCCTACGAGTCCGCCTTCACCCAAGACCACCACCCCGTCCCCGAACCAGGCCACCGCGCCCCCCACCTGTGGCTGACCCACAACGGCGACCGCCTGGCCCTGCACGACCTGGTCTCCACCGGCCTACTCCTGCTCACCGGCCCCCAGGGCGACGACTGGCGCCGGGCAGCCACCGAACTGGCCGAGCGCTCCGGCATCCCGCTGACCGCCCACCGGATCGGCACCGACCTGCTCGACCCGGAAAACCAGTGGCCAACCCGCTACGCCCTGCCCGAGGGCGCGGTGCTGATCCGCCCGGACGGCTACCTGGCCTGGCGCACCGAGTCCGACGCCAATCCACACGACCAGCTCAGCGCCGCACTGGAACAACTGCTCCGCGCCTGACCCCCCGGACCCCGGACTCCCGGCCTCGGACTCCCCGGCCCTCAGCCTCGGACTCCGGACCCCGGACTTCGGGCCTCGGGCCTCGGGCCTCGGGCCTCGGGCCTCGGGCCTCGGGCGCCACCATCCCCGCACCCTCGCGTCCCCGCGCACGGCGCCTCCCGCCGTGCGCGGGGACCCCACGCCGCCGAATCGACGACAGCGTGACCAACGCCACGCCGACCGGATCGTTATCCCGCGCCCGCCGCGCCCACCCCGCCGCGATCCGCTGACCAGGCATCCAACACCGCCAGCCACCACGGCCACACCGCGGGCGACCACCGCGCACTGGCCGTCCCCGGCCCTGGGCTGCGCCGGAGCCCGGGGCCAGGACCTGCCCCTCCGGCAGCGTCTCGACACCGAACGTGATCAAGGCCAGACTGCTTGCGCCTGAAAGTTGCCGCAATTAGTCCATTTGTCGTAACGCCAGTGAGTCCCTAGGCACTATTTTCGCCAACCTAACGCTCACCAACCCCCTCCAGCGCGTCAATTAGGGTGGACGCGTCTGGCAGACGGCGTGGGGCCGTCACCACTCATCAGGACGAGGAGCGATCGGCCATCGACAGGGGCCAGGTGATCGCCGGGAACTACCGGCTGGTCGAGCACATCGGCAGCGGCGGCATGGGCGCGGTGTGGCAGGCATACGACGAGCGCCTTCAGCGCCCCGTCGCCATCAAGCAGCTCCTGCTGCAGCCGGGCCAGTCCGAGGATCAGACCTTGGACGCGCGGCGCAGGGCGATGCGGGAGGCCCGGATCGCCGCCCGGCTGTCCCACCCCAACGCGATCACCATCTTCGACGTGGTGCAGCACAACGGGGACCCCTGCCTGGTCATGGAGTTCCTGCGCTCGCGCAGCCTGGCCGACCTGCTCGACGAACGCGGCACGCTGCCCATCCGCGAGGTCGCCGCGATCGGCGGCCAGGTCGCCGGCGCGCTGGCCGCCGCGCACCAGGCCGGGATCGTGCACCGGGACATCAAGCCGGCCAACATCCTGGTCAGTGAGTCCGGGCTGGCCAAGATCACCGACTTCGGCATCTCCAGGGCCGCGGGCGACGTCACCGTCACCCAGACCGGCATGATGGCCGGCACCCCGGCCTACCTCTCGCCGGAGATCGCCAAGGGCCACGACCCGGCCCCGCCCTCGGACGTCTTCTCCCTCGGCGCGACGCTCTACACCGCGATCGAGGGCAAGCCGCCCTTCGGCAACAACCCGAACCCGCTGGCGCTGCTGCACCTGGTCGCCGCAGGCAAGGTCGAGCCGCCCCGGCAGGCAGGCCCGATGACCGCGGTGCTGATGAGCCTGCTCCGCGAGGAGCCGGCCGACCGGCCCAGCATGTCCCAGGCCGCCGCCACGCTCAGCTCCCTGGCCAACGACCCGAACCTGGCCAACGCCCAGCCCACGCCGCTGCGCCCGGCGCCGAGCACCCGGGTACTCGGCGGCAACACGCCGCCACCGCCCTACCGGCCGCCGACCCAGCCGCAGCTGAACCGACCGACGCCGAACCCGACCATGTCCACGCCGCGCCCGCGCCCGGCGGCCTACGTCCGCGACCCCGCCTCGCCACCGCGCAAGAAGTCCCGGCGTGGCCTGGTGATCGCCATCGCGGCCGCGATCGCCCTGCTGGCCGGCGTTGGCGGCGCCTACTACGGGCTCCGCGGTACGCCCCAGAACTCCGCGGGCGGCCAGACCAGCAACTCCAGCACGCCCCCGCCGCCGACCTCCGTCGCGGACAAGCCGACCCCGCCGGATGACTCGGCGCCGATCGGTTTCCGCGAGGCGGGCCAGTTCGTGGTCGACTACTACGGTGCCGCCGGCCGGGCGGCCGACCGCGGCCAGGCCTTCGACATGCTCACCGACAACGCCAAGGGCCTGATCGGCGGCGAATCCGGGTTCACCCAGTACTGGTCGCAGTACAAGCTGGTGTACAGCCAGAAGGCGACCGGCAAGAAGACCTCGGACAACGCCGTGGACGTCACCCTCACCGTGGTCTACCCCAACCGGTCCGAGCAGCGCACGATCCGGGTGATCCGCTCCGGCGGCGGCCTGAAGATCGACAGCGACGCCCGCTAGTCACGTCGTCCCCGAGCGTGGGCCAGGGGCTGCTCGCCCCGGGTTCGCGCCGGGACGGCGGGTGTCACCTCTCGGCCGGGCCGGATTTCCCGCTGATGGACTCCTGATAGATGTCCGCGTTGGTGCGCGAGTCCTTGATCAGGTCGTCGCAGAAAGCGGCCACGTCATCGCCGATGAGTTCCAGGACGCCCTTGCCGCCCGCTACTCCCTCCTCGAAGAAGTCGACAATCCCGGAGAGCAGGGTGCCCTCCAGTAAGTCGACCGGCCCGACCTTGAAGAAATACCGCTGCATCTCCTTGTAGACGATCTGATAGTCCGGCGGGAGCGCCTTGACCCGCGCCATATGCGCCCGCCACTGCTTCTTGCCCTCGATCATGTCCCGGATGCCCACATCAGCCTCCCAGCCTGCCCAATTTCCTGGCGACATTCCTGTTCAACTGCTCACGCCACCGGTCGCGGTAATCCCGGCTTCGTTCTTCGCCGGCCAGCGCCGCGCAGAAACCCTTGACGTCATCACCCAGCACCTCGTGAATGCCCTGGCCATCGGCCGCGGTCTCCTCGAGCAGGCCCAGGGCGCTGTCGAGGATCGGCATCAGGTTCCGGCCGGTGAAGTCCGAGTAGGGCATGAGATGGCCCTTGATCTGCTCCCACGCCGCCCGGTGCTCCGCGGGCAACACCTCGGCCCTGGCCTCGAACGCCTTGAAATCCCTGGTGATATCGCTACCGGTGATGGTCTCCCAGAAATTCATCGCCCGCCCTCCTTGAGCTTGTCGATCCGCGATGTCATGTACTCCCATTTCGCCCAGAACTTCACGAGTTCCGCGCGCCCGTCATCGTTGAGCGCGTAGAACTTGCGCGGCGGCCCCTGCCCGGACGGTCGTTTCGTCACCAGGACGAGCCCGTTCTTCTCCAGGCGCAGCAGAATGGTGTACACCGTGCCCTCGACGACATCGGTGAAGCCGAGTTCGTTCAGCCGACGCGTGATGGCATACCCGTAGGTCTCCTCACTGGCGATGATCTCCAGCACGCAACCCTCAAGCGTGCCCTTCAGCATCTCCGTCAGGTCGTCCATCGTGAGCCCTCTTCGATCTCCGAAGTACTCGGTGGTACCGAGTACCGGTACAACGTATCACCGAGTAGTGGCTCATGGCCAGCGCGGCCGGACCGCGGGTCGTTCAGATCGCGGAGGAGTGTGCGACGGACACCGTCAGTCGGTCTCCTCGTCCAGTAATCGCGCCAGCGCCGCGGCCACACCCGAACTCCAGCCACTGCCCATGAACTTGCGGGAGAGCTGCTGGAACTCGTTGTCCGGGTCGAATCCGGTGTGCGCCAAGAACAACCGGGTGCCGCGACCCTCGGGCTCCAGGGTCCAGGTGATGGTGGTCCGCATGCCGTTGTCCGGACCGCTGTCGTCGAAACTGATGCGCAGCAGGCGTTCCGGCTCGATCGCCAGCACCTCGCAGTGCGCGATGCCGTCGGTGCGGACCGCGGGCAGCGGTTCACCGCGATTGAAGGTGAAGCGGTGGCCGAGCACGGGCTGGAAATCGTTGGGCATCAGCCAGCGGGCCAGCCGGGCCGGGTCGGTGAGCGCCCGCCAGACCTTGGCGGGCGGATGGGCCAGGTACTGGTCCACCTTGATGTCGGTGGCGTTGGTCATTCCTCTTCTTCCTCCTCGTCGAGCAGGTCGGACAGCGCGGACAACCGCTCCCGCCAGAACCGCTCGTACGGCGTGAGCCAGTCCCGAAGCTCCTGCAGGGGCTCGGGTTCGAGCTGGTAGTGCCGTTCCCGGCCGCGCCTGGCTTCCGCGACCAGCCCCGCGTCCTTGAGCACCCGCAGGTGCTCGGACACGCTCGGGCGGCTCATGTCGAAATGCTCCGCGAGGGACTGCACCGGCCGCGGCCCACGCAGGAGCAACCCCAGCAACTCCCGGCGGGTCGGATTGGCCAACGCAGCGAACACATCCATGCGGAGGAGAATAGGTAGGAAATCTCCTACGCGTCAAGTCCGGACGGCGGCCAGCAGCTCAGGGCCGCGTTCGGCCAGCCGCCGGGCCGCGAGCGCGCCCCACCACCAGCCGAACAGCACCCCGGAGCCGATCCCGGCCGGCAGTGCCAGCCAGGTCAGCACCGCGTTGCCGGAGAGCGCGCCACCGAGCAGCAGCAGCCCCGGCGGCACCGCCGCGACCACCAGCAGCAGCCCGATCACCAGTTGCAGCAACACTTTCGCGCAGCCGGGGTTCCCGGAACCGGCGAACGGGTTGCCGCGCTGGGGGGCCACCGGGAACGGTGCGAACACCGAGAGGATCACCAGCAGCCCGGCCCCGCCGCCGAGCAGCGCGGGCAGCAGCGCGAGCACGTAGGGATATGCCTGCGGCCGCCCGGTCACCGCGGGCAGCACCAGCACCGCGAGCAGGGCCACCGGCGCCACGTAGACCAGCCAGCCGAGCTGCCTGCCGCGGATGTCGGCGCGGGCGGCGTCGGGCTGCACCAGGATGTGCCACAGCGCGGTGCCGTCGAAGCCGTACAGGTTGCCCGCGTTGAGCGCGGCGAAGCCGACCACGAGCAGCCCGCCGGCCGGCGCGACCATGCCCGCCGCCGGGTTGACGCTGGACAGCACCAACGGCAGCACCAGCCCGATCACCAAGGCGGGCAACAACACCGCCCGCCGTCGCGGATCACGCCACCAGGTGCGCACCTCCTTGGCGGCCACCGCGCCGACCGGCCCGGACGGCAGAAACCTTTGCAGCAGCCCGTTCCCGGCGCGCACGTCCGCGCCGCGCAGCCCGACGCTGGGCCGGGTCATCCTGCGCCGCAACAGGATCGCCCACACCTGCGCGAGCGCAAGGGTCAGCGCCACCAGTCCACCCAGCCCCGCCACCACGGTAAGCCAGTCACCCCGCACCGACGCGGCGACCGCGGCAGGCGCCCAGCCAGGGGGCAGCCACCGCAGCACCGCACCCAGTTCCGGCGGAAACCCCAGCACCAGCCCGGCGGAGACCGAGTTCAGCACGTACTGCAATGGCAGCACCAGCAGACCGACGCAGGCCGCGAGCAGCACCCCCAGGTCCTGCCCGCGCCGCGAGCGCAGCACGTCGCCGAGCGCCCCGACCACCACCCGGGACAGCGTGAGCACGAACGCCAGTTGCGCGAGCACGCCGACGATCGCGACCAGCGCGGGCACCAGGCCGTCCGCCGAGGCACGCAGCACCAGTCCGCCGAAGGCGAGCAGGCTGGCCACCGCCGGCACGCCGACCACCGCGGCGACCAGCAGGCCGACGGCCAGTTTCCGCGGACTCACCGGCAGCAGCCGGAAGTGCTCGGGCTGCAGGGTCTCATCACTGCCGGCCACGAAAATCGGTCCGAGCACCCAGCCGAGGGTCCACCCGGCGAAAATCCCCGCGGTCAGGTCGTAGCCGGGCACCGGTGCGCCCAGGAGGTCGATGTTCATCAGGAACACCGAGAACCCGGCCGCGATCAGCCCGCCCAGCACCCCACCGATCAGTGTGATCGCCCGTGCCACCCCACGCAGTCCGTGGCTGAGCAGGCGCAGTTTCATCCGGATCAGGACGCCAACCACGACAGCCCCTCCCCACCACCGGTGCGACCGCCGACCAGGTGCACGAACCGTTCCTCCAGGCTGCCCGCACCCCGTACCTCGGCCAGCGGACCGGCCGCGACCACCCGGCCGCCCGCGATCACCGCGACGTGGTCGCACAGCCGCTCCACCAGGTCCATCACGTGGCTGGAGAGCACCACCGCACCGCCCCCAGCGACGAAGCGCTGCAGGATCACCCGGATGGTGCTGGCCGAGACCGGGTCCACCGCCTCGAACGGCTCGTCCAGCACCAGCAGCCGCGGCCCGTGCAGCAACGCGGTGGCCAGCGCGATCTTCTTGCGCATCCCGGCCGAGTAGTCCACCACCAGGGTGCGCTCGGCCCCGGTCAGCTCCAGCACGCCGAGCAGTTCGGCCACCCGCGCGGCGACCGTGGCCTCGTCGATGCCGCGCAGCAAACCCATGTAGGTCAGCAGTTCCCGCCCGGTGAGCCGCTCCGGCAGGGACAGCCCGTCCGGCAGCACGCCGACCAGGGCCTTGGCCCGCACCGGGTCCTCCCACACCTCCACCCCGAACACGCGCGCGGTGCCCGCGTCCGGCCGCAGCAGGCCGACCGCCATGGACAGCGAGGTCGTCTTGCCCGCGCCGTTCGGCCCGACCAGTCCGAAGAAGGACCCGCGCGGCACCACGAGGTCCACCCGATCCACCGCGATCGTCTCGCCGAAGCGCTTGCACAGGCCGGACAGCCGCAGCGCCGGTCCGTCGGTCTCGATCTCCACCGGCTTCCCTTCCCCCCGGCGCGTTGCCGGTTCCGACTTAAAGTGATATCACTTTGCTAGGCACCGCGACAGGCGGCGCATGGGGAGAGTGGACCAGAGATGACTACATCGACGCTTGTCAAAGCGCCCGTGGCGGGCGTACGGGAACGGGTGCCCTTCACCTTGCCGGGGATCGCCGCGGCGGCCGCCCTGCTGTTCTTCGGGCTGGCCAGCCTGGGCGGGATCGCGCTGGGCCTGTTCGTCACCGGACCGGCCGCCGTCGTGGTGAGCGCGGTGGTGCTGGTGACCGTGCTGACCCTGGCCTGCGGGCTGATCATGGTCTCCCCCGGCGAGGCGCGGGTGCTGCAGTTCCTCGGCCGGTACAACGGCACCCTCCGCCAGGACGGCCTGAGCTGGGTGAACCCGTTCACCAAGCGCACCACGGTGTCCACCAGGATCCGCAACCACGAGTCCGCGGTGCTCAAGGTCAACGACGCCGACGGCAACCCGATCGAGATCGCCGCGGTGGTGGTCTGGCAGGTCGAGGACACCGCGAAGGCCGTCTTCGACGTGGACAACTTCGTCGGCTTCGTCGGCATCCAGACCGAGACCGCGGTCCGGCACATCGCCACCAGCTACGCCTATGACAACCACGGCGAGACCGGACTGTCCCTGCGCGAGAACGCCGATGAGATCACCGAGAAGCTCAGCGCGGAGATCTCGGCCCGGATCACCTCGGCCGGCGTGCACGTGATCGAATCCAGGATCACCCACCTGGCTTACGCCCAGGAGATCGCGCACGCCATGTTGCAGCGGCAGCAGGCAGGCGCGATGGTCGCGGCCCGGCAGCGGATCGTGGAGGGTGCGGTCGGCATGGTCGAACTGGCGCTGGCCCGGCTGGCCGAGCACGACGTGGTGGAACTGGACGAGGAGCGGAAGGCGGCCATGGTGAGCAACCTCCTGGTGGTGCTGTGCGGGGATCGTGCGACCCAGCCGGTCGTCAACGCGGGCTCGCTCTACCACTAGTGGCCGGCCACCGTGGCTGACCGCAAGAGTTTCCTGCTCCGCCTGGACCCGGCCGTGCACGACGCGCTGACCAGGTGGGCCGGGGACGAACTGCGCAGCGTCAACGCGCAGATCGAGTTCCTGCTGCGCCGGGCGCTGAGCGAGCAGGGGCGGATGCCCAGCGAGGCCGGGCGACCGGCCAAACGGGGCCGCCCGCGCAAGCCCGTCGCAGAGGACCAAACGGAAGATCAGCAGGGCGACCGTTCAGCGGAGTGACCTCCACTGTGACGCACCTTACATTGGTGTCTCCCAGGTTACCGCCAGGTAATAACGGAGGACGCCATGCGCCGGACGCTCGCCCTGCTGGGCACCGCGATCCTCGTCCTGCTCGCCGGCCAGCTTCCGGCCGCGGCCACGCCAGCGCAATCGTTGGCCGACGTCGCGGGCTGCCAGTCGGACAAACGCCCGGTGGTGCTGTTGCACGGGACGTTCAAGAAGTCCGGCTGGAGCTGGGGCGGCCTCGCACCCGAGCTGTCCCGCAACGGTTACTGCAGCTACACGCTGGACTACGGCAACGGCGGCCTGAACCCGGTCGCCGACTCCGCCGCCGAGCTGGCCAGGTACGTGGACCAGGTCAGGGCGAGCAGCGGGTGGTCCACAGTGGACATCGTCGGCTACAGCCAGGGCGGGATGATGCCGCGGCACTACCTGAAGTTCCTCGGCGGCGCGGCCAAGGTCAACGCGCTGATCGGCATCGCCCCGTCCAACCACGGCACCAGCCAGCCGCTGGCGAAGCTGCTGGGCGCCACGTTCTGCCCGGCCTGCGGCGACCAGGCGTCGAACTCGGCCTTCATCCGGCGGCTCAACGAGGGCGGCGACCTGGCCGGGTCGGTGAAGTACACGACGATCACCACCCGCTACGACGAGGTGGTCACTCCCTTTGCCAGCCAACACCTTTCCGGTCCGGCGAACCGGGTGACCAACGTGGTGCTGCAGGATGCCTGCCCGGCCAACCTGAGCGAGCACCTCTACATCCCGCACTCCTCGGCCACCATCAAGTGGGTGCTCAACGCACTGGGTCGCGGCGGCGTGGCCGACCCGCGGTTCCGCCCCTGCGGTTGAGCCGAAAGCACCTTAATTCAAGCCAAAAATAATGGGCGTACTTCATCTACCTGAAAGCGCTCTCACATTCCGCCGTTCAGCCGATGGACGTGGCCGGTGCCGGGCAGCAGGGTCGGTCCCTGACACCGCTCTCACGCCACTGGAGGCTTTGTGCTGCGGACACGTCCCACACTCGCGTTGACGGCCGCCGCGGCCCTGATGCTGGCATCCGCCCATGCCGGCACCGCCCAGGAACCAGGTGCGGAGCAGGGACCCGCGGCCTACCAGGACGCCGCCGCGCCGGTGGAGCGGCGGGTCAACGACCTGCTCCGGCGGATGACGCTGGAGGAGAAGGTCGGGCAGATGACCCAGATCCGCGTGGGCAAGCTGCGCGGGGACTGCAACAACGTGCCGGGGCCGCTGGTCGAGTCCTGCATGAAGACCGTGCTGGGCGAGGCCAAGGTCGGCTCGATCCTCTCCGGCGGCGGTGACAACCCGGCCCCGGACCCCGGTCCGAAGGCCTGGGCCGAGATGACCAACCAGATCCAGAAGTACGCGCTGGACAACAACCGGCTCAGGATCCCGGTGATCTACGGCGCGGACGGCGTGCACGGGCACAGCAACCTGCCGTCGGCGGTGATGTTCCCGCACCAGATCGGCCTCGGCGCGACCTGGAACCCGGAGCTGATCCAGCAGGCGGGCAAGGCCACCGGCGAGGCCATGCGGGCCACCGGCGTGTTCTGGAACTTCGCCCCGGTCTCCGACATCGCCAGGGACACCCGGTGGGGCCGCTACTACGAGGCATACAGCGAGGACCCGTTCCTGGCCGGCTCGCTGGCCGCGGCCGCGGTCAAGGGCATGCAGACCCCGGCCAAGGACACCGCGCAGCTCACCGCGACGGCCAAGCACTTCGCCGGGTACTCCGAGCCGAAGAACGGCCACGACCGCAGTGCCGCGTTCATCCCGGTGCGGCAGTTGCAGGACACCGTGCTGCCGCCGTTCCAGGCGCAGTTCGACGCGGGCGTGAAGACCGTGATGATCAACTCGGGCGCGATCAACGGCATCCCGGTGCACGCCTCGCGGTACATGCTCGTCGAGCAGCTCCGGGAGCGGATGGGCTTCCAGGGCGTGGCCGTCAGCGACTGGGAGGACCTGCGGAAACTGGTCACCCACCACAAGGTCGCCGCGGACTACCCGGCCGCGATCGCGATCTCGGTGAACGCGGGCGTGGACATGGCGATGGAGCCGTCCAACGCCGCGGAGTTCACCCAGGGCCTGCTCACCGTGGTCCGTGACGGGCGGGTCAGCCAGCGCCGGATCGACGAGGCGGTGCGGCGGATCCTCAAGCTCAAGTTCGAGCTGGGGCTCTTCGAGCGGCCGTTCGTGGACCCCGCGGCGGCGGAGCGGGCCGTGATCGGCAACGGCGTGGACATCGCGCGCAAGGCCGCGACCGAGTCGATGGTGTTGCTGCGCAACGAGAAGTCCACCCTGCCACTGTCCACTTCGGTCAAGAAGCTGGTGGTCGCCGGGGACACCGCGGACGACGCGCGGCGGCAGCTCGGCGGCTGGACCGTGGAATGGCAGGGCGTGCCCGCGGAGGGCCCGTTCCCGGAGACCACCACGGTGCTGGAAGGCCTGAAGGCCGCGGCGCCGCAGACCGAGATCAGCCACGCCAAGGACCAGGCCAGTGCGGTCGCCGAGGCCAAGTCGGCGGACGCGGTCGTGGTGGTGCTGGGTGAGAAGGAGGGCGCGGAGGGCCCCGGCGACACCGAGGACCCGTCGCTGAGCCCGGCGCAGCAGCAGTTGGTGGACGCGGTGCAGGCCACCGGCAAGCCGGTCGTGGTGGTGTTGCTGACCGGCCGCGGCCGGGTGCTGGGTTCGGTCTCCGACGCGGACGCGCTGCTCTCGGGCTGGCTGCCCGGCACCGAGGGCGGGCACGCGGTGGCGGATGTGCTCTTCGGCAAGGCCAACCCCAGCGGCAAGCTGTCGGTGTCCTGGCCCAAGACCGTTGGCGACCAGCCGATGTCCTACGACCAGCTGCCCGGGGCCAACGGCGGCGCGAGTTCCAAGTACGACCCGGCCTACCCGTTCGGGTACGGGCTGTCCTACACCAGCTTCGAGGTGGGAGCGCCGACCACGCCGAGCGTGGCCAAGGCACGGGACAACGTGAAGGTGTCCTTCACCGTGCGCAACACCGGCTCGCGGGCGGGCACCGAGGTGGTGCCGGTCTACATCCAGCAGCCGGTGAGCGCGGTGCAGGTGCCGGAGCGGCGACTGGTCGGGTTCGCCAGGGCCACGCTGAACCCCGGTGAGCAGAAGACGCTGGAGGTGACCTTCGACACCGACCAGCTGGCGCTGACCGTGGGCGATGTGGACGGCGCAGGCCGTCGCGAGGTCGCCAGGGGCGGGTATCTGGTGGAGGCCGGCGGCAAGACGGCCCCGCTGACCCTGCGCTGATCAGGCGGTCCGCTGGTCGCTGACCAGCCTCGATTGGGATCCCGCACGGCACGGCTGATAGCATCTCCAGCCGTGCCGTGCGGCATTTCCGCCCTGGAGGAAGGCTGCGCGTTCCGCGTAGCGCCACTACAGCGCGGCACGACTTCCGATCAGATGAGACCGAGGTAGCACCATGGCCAACATCAAGTCGCAGATGAAGCGCATCCTGACCAACGAGAAGGCGCGCCTGCGCAACAAGTCCGTCAAGTCGGAGGTCAAGACCGCCGTCCGCAAGTTCCGCGAGGCCGCCGAGGCCGGGGACAAGGACAAGGCTCTTGAGCTGCTCCGCGTGGCCAACCGCAAGTTGGACAAGGCGGCGAGCAAGGGCGTGATCCACGCCAACCAGGCCGCGAACAAGAAGTCGGCCCTCGCGCTGCGCGCCAACAAGATCTGAGTCCGCCGCTCCGCACGGAGTGAGCAGGGCACGGAACGCTGAACGACGAAGGCGCCGCCCCACCGGAAGGTGAGGCGGCGCCTTCGTCGTATCGGGTCCCCGGTGCGGTGCCCTGCACACCGCACCGGGGTCCCTATTTAGTAGCCGGCTCGCTCCCCTGCTGAGCGGAGCCGACGAGCCATCCACCGGCGAACCCGGCATCGCGCCCTGCTCGCGATGCACTCGGTCGCCCTGCGCGTGGTGCCGAGCAGACGTGAGATCTCCTCATGAGGAAGTCCCTGGTCAAGCCACAGCAGGACGAGCCATTCGCGCTGACTCAATTTCCCACACCTGGCCAGCAACCAGCGAGCCTCATGCCGATCCGTCACCACATCGGCGGGATCGATCACCTGCATGGGCAACAGTCCGGGGTGGGTGCACACTTGCTGTGCTGATGCCCGCCGCCGCAACTCGTCCACACCCAGGCGTTTCACCACCGTGACCAGGAACGGCATCAGCCTTCCGTGGTCGAGCTGTGCGTACTGTGCGGCGCGGAGGAACGCATCGTGCACGACGTCCTCCGCTTCGGCCGGGTTCACACCCTGCCGCCGGGCCACCCGGATCAGCGCGGGCCGCAGCCGCAGGCACTCCCGCCAGAAGCTCTGCCGCGTACCCACGGCAGACGTCTCACCATCCAGACCACCTTCGTTCTTCACCAACTGCCCCTTCGCCCCGTGAGAAATCAACCCGGTAGATCCTGGGGTAATCACCGGTAATTCCTTTCGAGGCGCGTCCCGTCCGAGGGCGGTCATCCGGAAGTGCGTTACACCCTGATGACACCGCAGAACCGGCGCGTTGGCAAGCATGGTTGCTTTCGAGGACAAGCTTCGTATGTTTCGGGACTGTTGCGTACCGCCGTTCGTGGGACAGGAAAGGGTGTTACCCGGGAGTCATGTGACCACAGTCACCGTGCGCCGAAATCACTGTATTCGTATTCATCATGGCGGCCGGAACAGGCGGCCACAAACAGACTCATTCCTTGAAAGGCGAACAATGTCTCGCAAGCGACTTCTGCCGTTGGCACTCGGGCTGACAGCGACCCTGCTGCCCCTTGCCGTGGTCACCGCGCCCACCGCGACGGCCACGACGGCGACTCCGCGAGCAACCAGCTGGCTGGTGCTGACCAGCAACCCCGGCGAGGCCCCGACCAGGGACGCCCGCGCACGCACACTGACCTGCGAACCCGCAGCCGGCGCGCACCCCCAGCCCGCCTGGTCCTGCCACGAGCTGAAGAAGACGGCAGGCGACTTCCGCCGAGTGAACGTCGGCCCCCAGGAACCGTGCTACCTGATCTACGCTCCCATCACCGTCACCGCCCGCGGCATGTGGAACGGCCGCCCCGTCACCTATCAGGAAACGTTCCCCAACGATTGCGTGCTGTATCAGGAAAAGGGCCCACTCTTCCGTTTCTGATCAGGCCTCCAGGTATCACCCGGTCGCCGTATTGACAGAAATACGAAAATCGAGCGCAACACCCACGCGATGACCTTTCGGCGCAGGCAACCGATTGCCAGGCACAACCGAAGGCAATCTGCGACTCGCAATATGCGCCACCACTCTCCGCACATCACTCACCCAAGCGGCAGAACAAAGGCAAACAAAGCCGGTACACACGGTGACAAACACTTCCCCACAGCCCCCGGCACACAAAACCCGTGGTACCGAAGTGCCATACCCCCGTCATCAACGCACACCCACCACCGGCCCCCAACAACCCGAACAACCAACCTCTACCCAGCCCACCCACTAGTTACCTAGGTATCTCCAGGTCGGCGGCCGGCCAAATCCCGGCTCGGCCCGCCCCCAACCCCCAACCCCCAGCCGCCTGCCGATCGGCAGGCCCCGGCGAGGTTCCTCGGCACGCCGCTGGCCGAGGAACCTCGCCAGCACCACCTCCGGCCGGATCGCGCGATCAGCACGATCCACGCGGATCGGCTCAGCCGGTCCGGCCCAGCACCATCAGCCGCCGTGGCCGACTCCTCGACTCAACCGGCTCCGACTCCGGGCCCAGGCCCAGCACTCGGATCAGCCTTAGGGCTGGTGCCAGGTCCTAGGACTGGCACCAAGTCCAAGGCCCCGGCCAGACCGGGGCCGGGGTCGAGTCCGCGGCCTGGCCTCACTGCCGGCTCAGCGACCTCGCCGAACCAGGATCAACCTCAGCACCGCTCGCTCCAGTGCGTAACCGCCGTCGGCGGCGACGCCCTTCACATCCGCGTTTAGCCTGGCCACCAGGTTCATGGCCTCGGCGAGTCCTTCTGGTTCCCAGCCGCGGGACTGGGCCAGGGCCTTCTTGACCTTCCACGGCGGCATGCCCAACTGACCGGCCAGCGCGAACGGGTCGGCCCGGCCGCCGGCGGTCACCCTGGCGATGGTGCGGACCGCGTCGGCCAGGGCGTCCGCGATCAGCACGTGCGGCACGCCGGTCTGCAGTGCCCAGCGCAATGCCTCCAGCGCCCCGGCGCGGTCGCCGGTCACCGCCTTCTCCGCGACCACGAACCCGGTCACCTCGGCCCGGCCGCGGTGGTAGCGGCGCACCGCCTGCTCGTCGACCTGGCCGCCGGTGTCGGCCACCAGTTGCGAGGCGGCGGCGGCCAGTTCTCGCAGGTCCGAGCCCACGGTCTCGATCAGCGCGGCCAGGCCTGCCGGGTCGACCCGGCCACCGGCCCGGCGGAACTCCTCCTTGACGAAGGACTCGCGCTCGCCAGGCTTGCTCAGCTTCCCGCAGGTAGTGACCTTGGCGCCGGCCTTGCGCAACGCGTCCGGCAGTTCCTTGGCGAGCTTGCCCCGGCCGCCGCCGCTGTGCACGACCACCAGCACAACGCCCTCGCTGGGCGCTTTGCAGTAGGCGCCGATCGCCTCCGCGATCTCCTTGCCCGCCTCCTGGGCGGCCTCCAGCACGATGACCCGGCCCTCGGCGAACAGGGACGGACTCACCAGTTCGATCAGCTCCGGCGGGGTGAGGTCGGTCACCCGGACCTTGCTCAGCTCGGTCTGCGGATCGGCCAGCCGCGCGGCGTCCAGAGACGCCTTGACGGCCCGCTCGACCAGCAGTTCCTCTTCCCCGATCACCAGATGCAGTGGCTCCGGGGTGACGGCTGGGGCGCTCACGTCGGCAATCCTTTCACGGGGGTCTGACAGCCCCGCGGGCTCCCGCATACTGGGCTGACGGTAGCTCTCAGTGGCGACCGTGCCGTACGGTGAGTCGCAGACAACTGAATACAGCTCATCCAGAGGGGTAGAGGGATCGGCCCTACGACACCCCGGCAACCGGCACAGGCTCGACGCGTATTCCGCGAGGGAGCAGGTGAACACGGTGCCAAATCCGCCCCGCGCCAGCGGGAAAGATGAGGAGAGACCTCGCGATGACGACCATCGAGGCGCCCAACAGCGCCCAGCAGACCCTTGACCTCGGCCCGGCGCGCAGCCTGGTCTGTCGGGAGTGCGGCCACCAGGTCCCACTCGCCGCCGAGTTCGCCTGTTCCGAGTGTTTCGGTCCCCTTGAGGTCGGCTACGACTTCGGGACCGTCCGCCGGGAGGACATCGAAGCCGGCCCGCAGTCGATCTGGCGCTACCGCAACCTGCTCCCCGTGCCGTCCACTGTGGACGCCCACCCGAACACCGACCCCGGCTGTACCAGGCTGGTCCGCGCGGACCGCCTGGCCAAGGCACTGGGCGTCCGCCGGATCTGGGTGAAGGACGACACCGGCAACCCCACCCACTCGTTCAAGGACCGCGTGGTCGCGGTGGCCCTGGCCGCCGCCCGCGAGCTGGGCTTCAAGGTCCTGGCCTGCCCCTCCACCGGCAACCTGGCCAACGCCGTCGCCGCGGCCGCCGCTCGCGCCGGCTGGGAGTCGGTCGTGCTGATCCCGTCCTCGCTGGAACGGGCCAAGATCCTCACCACCGCCGTGTACGACGGCGCCCTGATCGCCGTCGACGGCAACTACGACGACGTGAACCGCCTGGCCACCGAACTGGCCGCGGACCACGAGGACTGGGCGTTCGTCAACGTCAACGTCCGGCCCTACTACGCCGAGGGCTCCAAGACCCTGGGCTACGAGGTCGCCGAGCAGCTCGGCTGGCGGCTGCCGGACCAGATCGTGGTGCCGATCGCCTCCGGCTCCCAGCTCACCAAGGTCGACAAGGGCTTCCGCGAACTGGGCGAACTGGGCCTGGTCGAGCAGTCCCCGTACCGCGTCTTCGGCGCCCAGGCCACCGGCTGCTCCCCCGTCGCCGCCGCCTTCAAGGCAGGCCACGACGTGGTGACCCCGGTCAAGCCGGACACCATCGCCCGTTCCCTGGCCATCGGCGCCCCCGCCGACGGCCCGTACGTGCTCGACACCGTCCGCCGCACCAACGGCTCCATCGAGAACGTCTCCGATGAAGAGGTGGTCGAGGGCATCCGGCTGCTCGCCCGCACCGAGGGCATCTTCGCCGAGACCGCGGGCGGCGTGACCGTCGCGACGGCCAAGAAGCTCATCGAGACCGGCCAGCTCGACCCGGACGCCGAAACCGTCCTGCTGATCACCGGCGACGGCCTCAAGACCCTGGACGCGGTGCAGGACCGGATCGGCCCGCGCGCCACCGTTCCCCCGTCAGCCGCCGCGGTCCGCGAGGCCCTCGGCCTCTGACCCCAAGCTCCGCCTTCCGGCGTGTCACCTGGTCTCTTGCGACCGGGTGACACGCCGGACGTGTTTGTGGCGGGTGACAGGGTTCTGGGGAGTCATCGTGCTGTCCGGGATTCTTGTTTGCCGTGGCGGGAGATCACCGGGCCGTGAGGGCTGGGGGCGATGGCCAGGTCGCCGTCCTGGTCGGTGCGGAGGATGTGGGTTCCCTGGGCGCGGAGGGTTTCCAGGATCAGGGGGCTGGGGTGGCCGTAGTCGTTGCCGGCGCCGACGCTGATCAGGGCGATCCGGGGGCGGACGGTGGCCAGGAATCTGGGCAGGCTGTAGCGGGAGCCGTGGTGGGGGACCTTGAGGATGTCGGCCGCTAGCTCGGATCCCTTGTCCGCCAACAGGTCTGCCTGGCCGGCCAGTTCGATGTCGCCGGTGAGCAGGACCCGGCCCGCGGTGGTGTGGGCCCGGATGACCACGGAGGCGTCGTTCAGGGCCGTGCCGCCGACGCGTTCGCCGGTGGCGCCCAGGGCCGCTGGGCTGCGGGGGCCGAGGATGTCGATGGTCAGGCCGGGCCAGGTGGTGCTGGTGCCGGGGCGGAGTTCGGTCAGGGGGACGCCCGCGGACTCGGTGGCGCGGCGGATTTCCTTGATGGCCCAAGGTGGTTGCTGGACGGGGCTGATCGCCACCGCGCCGACCTGGTGCCCGGCGAGTACCTCGGCCAGGCCGCCGATGTGATCGGCGTGCAGGTGGGTGAGGACGAGTAGCGCGATCCGGTCGATGTCCAGGTCCCGGAGGCAGTTGGTGATGGCGATCGGGTCCGGGCCGGTGTCGACGAGGACCGCGCGACCGGGTTCGGCGGTGGACAGGACGATGGCGTCACCTTGATCCACATCGCAGGCGACCACGGCCCAGTCCGGTAGTGGCCAGCCGGGACGCAGGGCTCGGATCGGGACGAGGACCAGGAGCGCGAGCAGGATCGCCGCGATGAGCAGGGCGCGGAAGCGGCGTTGGCGTAGGACCAGGGCGAGGACGATCAGGACGCCGATGAGCAGGAAGCCGCCGCCGAGTCCACTGGGCCAGGGCAGGGTGGCCATCGGGATGGCTGCGGCCTGGTGCGCGACCGTGACCAGCCACCACATCGCCGGTCCGGTGAGGTGGACCAGGAGTTCGGCCGTGCCGGGGTGGATCACCGACAGGACGGCTGCCAGCACGCCGAGCACAGTGGCCAGGGCGACCACCGGGGCGGCGAGCAGGTTGGCGAGGATGGCGGTGAGGCTGAGTTCGCCGGTCATGCCGACCACCACGGGGGCGGTGAACAGGTGCGCGGCGGCGGGGATGGCCAGGGCTTCGGCCAGACCACCAGGGACGTGTCGGCGGCGCAGGGCGTCGGACCAGCGTGGGGCCAGGAGCACCAGCGCCGCGGTGGCCAGCACGGACAGGACGAAGCCCAGGTCACCGGCCAGTTCCGGATCGGCGAGCAGCAGGATCGTGACGGTACCGGCCAGGGCGGGGATCGCGGCTCGGTCGCGGCCGGTGGTCAGTGCGTACAGGGCGATGGCGGCCATGACCGCCGCGCGCAGGACGCTCGGTTGTGGCCGGGCCAGGATGACGAATCCGAGTAGTGCCAAGGCGGCCACCGCCGTCGCGGTGCGCGGACCGGTGCGGACTGCCCGGCACAGCAGGAGGACCGCGCCGCAGACGATCGCGAGGTTGGTACCGCTGACGGCGAGTAGATGCGCCAGGCCCGCGGTGCGGAAGTCGGCGATGACGCGGGGAGCCAGGGTGGTGGTGTCGCCGACGACCAGGGAGGGCAGCAGACCGGCCTGGTCGGTGGGGAGGACTGCGCTGGCTTGGCGGAGGCCGGCGCGGATGTGAGTGGCGGCGCGTTGCCAGAACGGTGGTGTGCCAAGGAGTTCGGGCGCGTTGTGGACGCGGAGGGCGGCGACGGTCAGGTCGCCGGGGTGGGCTGGGGCGAGTTTTCCGGTGGTGCGGAGGCGTTGGCCGGGTGAGATGTCGGACCAGGACTCGTGCATGGCGAGCAGGAGGACCGTGCCGCCGACGGACATGGTGTCGCCGGTGGTGTGGGCGGTGTCGAGGGCGAGGGTGAGGACGGTGCCGTTGCTGTTGGCGGGGCGGCCGCCGTAGGCCGGGGTGCGCATGGGGCGGGGGTCGCCGGTGACCACGCCGGTAAGGGTCGCGGTGGCGCCTCGTTCGGCGGCTGCGTGCAGGGGATGTGTTGTGGCGGCGTGGGTTTTGAGGGCGATGCCGATGGCCGCGGCTCCGGACAGGGCGCAGGCGGTGAGGACTGCGGCGGCCAGGCGGTGGCGTCGGGAACGTTGGTGGGGAAGGGAATGGGGATGGGGGCGTTGGTGGGGAAGGAGATCGAGGTGGGGGCGTTGGTGAGGGCGGGGCGGGGTTCCCGGCGAGGAGGTTTGGGGGGCGGAGGTTTGGGATGGGGAAGTTTGAGGGGCGGGCGTCTCGGGTGGGGTGAGTTGAGGGGCGGGGGCTTGTGGTGGGGAGGCTTGCGGGACAGAGACTTGCGGGGCGGAAGGCTGCTGGGCGGAGGCTTGTGGAGCGAAGGGCTGCGGTGGGGAGGACCGCGGCGGGGCGGTTTGTGGGGCGGATGGTTGTGGGGCGGATGGTTGTGGCGGGGATGGTTCGGGGGTGCACGTTTGGGGTGCGGGCGTTTGGGATGTGGCGGGTCGAGGGGCGGGTGTTTCGGGTGGGGAGATTCGAGGGATGGTGGTTTGCAGGGGGGATGTTTCGAGTGTGGGAGTTTGGGGTGGGAGGAGTGAAAGGGGTTGGGGGGCAGGGGTTTGGGGTGAGTGGACCGGTGGTGATGGGGGTGGGGTGGGTGTTGGGTGGGTGGGTTTGGGGTGGGGGCGGAGCAGGAGGCATGCGGCGGTGGCCGCGGTTGCGGTGAGCAACGCGGCGGCCAGGGTGGCGGGGAGCCAGCCTGTGTGGAGGCCGAGCAGGGTTACCGCCCAGGTGGTCAGGGCGGCGGGGACTAGACGGAGGTCCGGGCCGGAAGGTGTTGTTGGCTCGGAGTCCGGTGGTTCGGGTGGCTCGCGGAGAACAAGTCGTTCGCGCGGTGCGCTGTTGTCGCTTCCCTCCTTTCCGCGCCTTCTCGCCGTGGATACAGGTGCACGCTTTCCCCTTTCTCGTGCGTCGGCCACGGCGAGCTGCCGCGTCGGACGACTTGTTCTCCGCATGTGTGCCCCTTGCCTCGATGCTCTGACCCAGCGCGCCCGGTCCTGGCGCGCTGGGTCAGAGGCTCACCAGCTCGCGGAGCCGGGCGAGGCGGGACTCTCCGATGCCCTCGATCTCTCGTAGCTGATCGACCGAGGTGAAACGGCCGTGCTTGGTCCGCCACTGGACAATGCGTTGCGCCGTCACGGGACCTACTCCTGGCAGTGCGTCCAGGGCGGCGAGGGTCGCGTTGTTCAGGCTGACTTTGGCGGTGCCGCCGGGTGGCATTCCCAGGGAGTCCTGGGGCTGCTCGGGTGGCGGCGTTATTCCGACGTGCACCTGCTCCCCGTCCGCCAACCGGCGGGCCATGTTGAGGCCGTTGAGGTCGACGTTCGGGTGTGCGCCGCCTGCCGCCTGGACGGCGTCGGCGACGCGGGCCCCTTCGGTGAGGGTGACCAGCCCGGGTTTGGTCACCCTCCCGACCACGCTGACCACCAGGGTGGCGCCGGCGCCGGTGGTGGTCGGGGGTTTGGTGGTCGGAGGGACGGCGGGACCGGCCGACGGGGAGAGTTCCGGAGCCATCTCCCTGGTCGGCCGGTCCTGCCACACCAGCAGTGCGGTCGTCGCTACAGCCAGGACTGCGACGACCGCGACCGCCAGTGCCGCCAGCCGGCCGGGGTCCCACCTGACTCCCCGCGGACTCCTTGGCAGGAGCCGGGAAAGCCACTTCGGGGTGCGGGACAACGGCCGGGCCGGCAGTTGGTGGCCTGACTCGTCGAGCTGGATGACTTTGATGCCGTCCAGTTCGGGGGGCGGGTCAGGGCCGGGTCTGGCGCGTGCGGCGGCGGCCAGTTCGGACAACCGGGTCCGGGCGAGGTCGCGTCGGGTGTTGGTTGCCGCGGTGAGGAAGCGCCACATGGGATCGACGCTAGGGGTGGGCGGGGGTGTGGGGTAGCTGGGGCGGGGGTGGCTGTGGATAGGTGGGGTGTTGTGGATAAGTGCTGGTTGAGGGGGTTGTTGGGGGAGGTGGTGGGGGTTGGGTGGTGTAGGGTGCCGCGCTCGGCGAGGGCGAGGGCGAGGGCGAGGGCGAGGGGGGCGAGGGCGAGGGGGGAGGTGGGGCCTGGGGCGGGCCGGGGCGGCCGAACGGAGGCCAGGGCGGCGAGGCGGGGCGACCAGGGGGCGGCAGGGCGACCGGGGGCGGGGCGGCGGGGCGGCGGGGCGGCGGGGCGGCCGAGAGTGCAGGGTCAAGGGGATGACGAGGCTTGGGCGCGCGGGGGTGCGGGGCTGGGTTCGAGGCGGGCAGGTGCGGAACGGCTCAAGGCAGGGCTCGGCGCCGGCGCGGCCGGGGACCGGGGACCGGGGACCGGGGACCGGGGCGAGTGTGGGTGGGTTAGCGGGGGCGGTGTGGGAGGACGACTACGCCCAGGACGCCGGGGCCGGTGTGGGCGCCTACTACCGCGCCTACCTCGGAGATGACGCAGCCGTCGCAGCCGGGGAGGCGTTCGTCGAGGCGGCCTGCCAGTTCGGCCGCGCGTTGGGGGGAGCCCAGGTGGTGGACCGCCACCTCTACCGGGCCCTGGCCCGCGGCTTCGGTGGCGAGGTCGACCAGGCGGGCTACTGCTCGGCTGGTGGTTCGCACCTTCTCCAGGGGGAGGATTCGGCCGTTTTCCACGTGTAGCAGGGGTTTTACCGACAGGGCGGTGCCCAGCAGTGCTGCTGTGGGGGTTATTCGGCCGCCTCGGCGGAGGTGTTCGAGGGTTTCCAGGCAGAAGAAGGTTCTGGTGTGGGTGGCGGTGTGGGTGGCCACCGCTTCCACCTCGGCGGGGGTGGCTTGCCGGGTGGCGGCTTTGGCGGCTGCCAGTACGGCGAAGCCCAGGCCCATCGCGGTGGAGCGGGAGTCGACCACGCGGACCCGGTCGGGGCCCACCTCCAGCGCGGCCAGGCGGGCGGCGTCCCAGGTGCCGGAGAGTTCGCGGGACAGGTGGATGGAGACGACCGCGGTGGCGCCTGCTTCCAGGGCCTGGCGGTAGGCGGTGGCGAACTCGGCGGGGGTGGGGCGGGAGGTGGTGACGGTGCGGCGTTCGGCCAGGGCCGCGGCCAGCTCGCTGGGGCCGATGTCCTTGCCGTCCAGGCCGCCGGCGCCGTCCACCGTGACGTGCAGGGGCACCTCGTGGATGCCGTGGCGGGTCGCGAAGCCCTCCGGCAGGTACGCGGTGGAGTCGGTGAACACGGCGACGGACACGGGGACGCAGCCTACGGAAGCATCGGGCGGAGCAGGTCCGCTACCGCTGTGCCGACTTCGGCGTGTGCGGAAAATCCCCAGTGCATGCCGTCGGGGTTGCCGTCGCCGTCGAAGATGTGCGCGCGGACCAGGGCGGGCAGGTCGAGCAGCGGCACCCGGGTGCGGGCGGACCAGGTGCGCAGGGCCGCCACCGCGGGGGCGTGGCCGGTGTGGACGTGGCCGTACTCGGGTGAGTTGTGCACCGACGGGAGCATGCCGATCACCGGCAGGTCGGGGCGGATGGTGCGCACCGCCTGCAGGCAGCGGTCCAGGTAGGACACGGTGAGGTGGGCCGGCAGGGCCACCGGGCGGCCGCGCAGGAAGCGGGCCAGGTGCGGCTGGGCGGCCTGGTAGCGGGCGCGGGCGAAGCGCCGGACCGGCGTGGGCCGCAGGTGGCGCAGGCCCTCGCGCAGGTACGTGGGCAGCGGGCTGGGCAGGGTGTCCATGCTGCCAAGGGCCAGCACCAGGGCGTCGGTGCGGGGCAGCAGCGACCACACCCGCGGATCCCCGGTGAGGGCCCACCAGCCGTGCCGGGCGGTCCAGCCGAACCCGGCGACCAGTTCGGCCTCGCGGTCCAGCCCGGCCGCGGCGATGTTGGGCCACAGCCGGGGATCGTCCGCGGGCAGGGCGTACTCCGGCCCGTGGAAGGCCAGCGAGTCGCCGAGGACCAGCAGGCGTCCCCGGCTCAACCAGTCGCCCCCACGTTGTGACTGAGCAACCGCCACCTGATGTCGTCGGCCCGCCTGGCCAGCACGGTCCAGTGGCAGTTGCTCAGGCCGCCCAGCGACGGCCACAGCTCCACCGGCAGCCCCAGCAGCCGCCCGATCAGGCCGGTGATGAGACCCCCGTGCGCGCACAGCAGGGCGGTGCCGTCCTGGGTTAGGTCCAGTTCGGCGACCACCTCGACCGCGCGGGCGGCCACCTCCAGGCGGGTCTCGCCGCCGGGTGGGGCGAAGGCCGGGTCGGCCCGCCAGTTCGCCAGCGCGCCCGGCCAGTCGGCCTCGACCTCCGCGCCAGACATGCCCATCCACTGGCCGACGTCGGTCTCCCGCAGTCGCTTGTCCACCCGCGGCGCCATCCCGGTGACCGCGGTGAACGCGGCCGCGGTGTCCGCCGCGCGGCGTAAGTCGGAGGTGACCAGCAGATCGGGTTCCAGTGCCGCCACCAGGGGCGCGGCCTGCCGGGCCTGGGCCAGTCCGATGTCGTTCAACTCGACGTCGAGCTGGCCCTGCAGCCGGCCCGAGGCGTTGTGGCCGGTCTGACCGTGCCGCCACAGAATCAGCCGGGACAGGGTCACGCCTGGACGTCCTCGTCCTCGGGCTGGTGCGCCACGACGTCCTCGAACTCGATCCGCGGGCAGTCCTTCCACAGCCGCTCCAGGCCGTAGAACGAACGCTCCTCGGTGTGCTGGATGTGCACCACCAGGTCCACGAAGTCCAGCAGCACCCAGCGCCCCTCGCGGGCGCCTTCCCGCCGCACCGGCTTGCTGCCGGCCTCGCGCATCTTCTCCTCGACGCTGTCCACGATCGCCTGTACCTGGCGCTCGTTGGGCGCCGAGGCGATCACGAAGACGTCGGTGATCACCAGCTGGGTCGACACATCCAGCACCACGATGTCGTGGGCCTTCTTGTCGGCCGCCGCGAGTGCGGCGACATGGGCCAGCCGGCGGGACTCCTCGGTCGCTGACACGTTGCTCCTCCCCGTGCGACCTACGGGGGTCCGCACAGGTCACTCAGGGTACCGGGCGGTCAGGGCGCCGGGTCGCGGTACAGGTTCCGCTTGGAGATGTACTGCACCACACCATCGGGCACGAGGTACCAGACCGGCATCCCCTTGGCCACGCGCTCCCGGCAGTCGGTGGAGGAGATCGCCATCGCGGGCACGTCCACCAGGCTGACCGCGCCGCGCGGCAGGTGGTCGTCGTCGAGCTGGTAGCCCGGCCGGGTGACGCCGACGAAGTGGGCCAGCTCGAACAGCTCGTCCGCCCGCCACCAGCCCAGGATCTGCTCCAGCGCGTCGGCGCCGGTGATGAAGAACAGCTGATCGTTGGGATGCTGTCTGTGCAGGTCGGACAGGGTGTCGATGGTGTAGGTGGGACCGGTCCGGTCCACGTCCACCCGGCTCACCGAGAACCGGGGGTTGGACGCGGTGGCGATCACCGTCATCAGGTAGCGGTCCTCCGGCGAGGAGACCACGTGGTGCTCCTTCTGCCACGGTCGCCCGGTCGGCACGAAGATCACTTCGTCCAGGTCGAACCGCGCCTGCACCTCACTGGCGGCCACCAGGTGCCCGTGATGCACGGGATCGAAGGTGCCGCCCATCACGCCAAGTCGACGCCCGGACATAACAGGTCAGCGTAGTTGGCGCGGGTGACAAAAGGCAGATCGGGAGAGCCGGGCCACACGCCGCCGCGCAGGAGGCCCGCCGGTCGCTCTCCCCGACCGGCGGTCCTCCGCGCGAACCGGCGGCGGTGGCTGGGGGTCCCGGCCGCCGGGTTCGCGGGCTGCTCCCCCGTGGGAGCCCGCAGCACCGGGACGCTCGATCGGGTGACATGTGACGCGGATTTCAGAGAAGTTTTCCGTTCACTCGTTCGGCCCTGCTTACGTCCGAAGGCCGGGACAATACTGTCCGCCATGAGGACATGGACCCCGTTGCACGGCGAGCCCTACCAACCGGTTCCGTACTCCCCCGCGCGGATCCCGGACCAGGAGGCGTTGCGGATCTCCGCCGAGCTGCGCGCGCGGATGGACCAGCGGCGCACGGTGCGCAGTTTCGCCCCCGACCCGGTGCCCGAGGAGCTGGTGCTCAACGCGATCGCGGTGGCCAACACCGCGCCCTCCGGCGCGCACCAGCAGCCGTGGACCTTCGTGCTGGTGGAGGACCCCGAGGTGCGGGCGCGCATCCGGGCGGCCGCGGAGGCCGAGGAACAGGTCTCCTACGACGGCCGTCTCGGCGAGGAGTGGCTCTCCGCGTTGCGCCCACTGGGCACGGACGCGCACAAGCCGCACCTGACCGACGCGCCTTACCTGATCGTGGTGTTCCAGCAGCGCTTCGGGCTGCGCGCGGACGGCAGCTCCTACAAGCACTACTACGGCGACGAGTCGGTGGGCATCGCGGTCGGCATGCTGCTGACCGCCCTGCACCTGTCCGGGCTCGCCGCGCTCACCCACACCCCCAGCCCGATGCGTTTCCTCGGCGAGGTGCTCGGGCGGCCGCGCAACGAGAAGGCGTTCGCGGTGATCCCGGTCGGGTACCCGGCCGAACAGGCGCAGGTACCCGACCTGGTGCGCAAGACCATGGACCAGGTGCTGGTCCGGGTCTGACCCCTTCCGGGATCTAGTCGACCGGCGCCAGCGTCTTGCCGGAGGCCACGTCGACCACCGAGATCGCCTCGGCCGGGCACTGGTCGGCCGCGTCGGTCACGACCTCGTCCGGGTCGATCTCGGTGTGGACCGGTTCGGCGTAACCGTCGACCAGCCGGAAGAACTCGGGCGCCGCGCCCGCGCACATCCCGGACCCGATGCAGTCGTGCGAAACCTCGACGTGCCAACGATCAGTGCTCACCACGTGCTCCCGTCACCAGGCGATCGGCAGGGACAACGGGCCGCGTGCGAGCAGCCCGGCCTTCCACGGTATCGCTTCGGCCGGGGCGGCGAGTCGCAGGTCCGGAAAGCGCTCAGCCAGGTGCCGCAGGACCAGGCGCAACTCCATCTTGGCCAGCAGCGCGCCAAGGCAGTGGTGCACGCCGTGCCCGAAGCCCAGGTGCGGGTTGTGCTCGCGGTCCAGTTTCACCACATCGGGGTCGGTGAAGACCTTCGGGTCCCGGTTGGCCACCGCGAGCTGGATGAGCACGGTCTCGCCCGCCCTGATCAGCACCTCGCCGATCCGCACGTCCTCGGTGGCCACCCGGGGGAAGCTGCCCGAGGTGCGCAACGGGGTGGCCCGCAACAGCTCCTCCACCGCGCTGGGCACCAGGTCCAGGTCGTCGCGCAGCTGGGCGAACAGCTCCGGCCGCTGCAGCAGCACGTAGGCGAAGTTGGCGATCTGGCTCGCGGTGGTCTCATACCCCGCGATCAGCAGGTTCACCCCGACCCGGACCAGCTCCTCCTCACTGAGCCGGTCCTCCTCGTCGCGGGCCTGCACCAGCGCGCCCAGCAGGTCGTCACTGGGTTCGGCGCGCCGCCGTTCGATCAGCGCCCGCAGGTAGTCCTCGAGCTGGTCGCGGGCCTGGTTGACCTGGGCCGCGGTGTACTTGGTGGTCGCGCCCATCACCTCGGTGAAGGCCCGGAAGTGGTGCTCGTCCTCCTTGGGCACGCCGAGCAGGTGCGAGATCACCGTGATCGGCAGCGGCAGCGCCACGTGCTGCACGAAGTCCGCGGGCGAGCCGTGCGCGACCATGTCGTCGAGCAACCCGCTGACGATCCGCTCGGTGTCCGGGCGGAGTTTCTCCACCCGGCGCATGGTGAACTCCTTGGCCACCAGCCGCCGCAGCCGGGTGTGCTCCGGCGGGTCCATGGTCAGCATCATGCCGCGCCGCAACGGCCACGGGGTGACCCGCGGGGTGTCCGGCGCGGTGGCCGCGTCGCCGCTGAAACGCATGTCCACCAACACCTGTTTGACCTCGGCGTACCCGGTCACCAGCCAGGCCTCGGCGGGTTCGCCGTCCCGCCCGCCGTAGGGCAGGCGCACCTTGGCCACCGGCTCATCCCGTTGCAGCACAGCGTATTCCGGATACAGGTCGAGCTTGACCGCCTCCCCGAACGGGTAGGCGGGGCAGGTCCGCGGTTCGACGGTCATGTCCCCCTCCTCACCAGGCCACCGGCAGCGACAGCGGCTGCCTGGCCAGCAGTCCGGGCTTCCACGGGATTTCCGTGGCCGGCACCGCCAGGCGCAGTCCGGGGAACCGGCTGACCAGGGCGGCGAGCACGAGCTGGAGTTCCATCCGGGCCAGCAGCGCGCCCAGGCAGTGGTGCACCCCGTGCCCGAAGGCCAGGTGCGGGTTGTGCTCACGGGCGAGATCGCGCAGCTGCGGCTGCTCGAACACCCGCGGATCGCGGTTGGCCTGACCCACGTTGATCAGCACCGCCTCGCCCTCGCGCACCAGCACCCCGCCGACCTCGATGTCCGCCTTGGCCACCCGGGGGAAGCTGCCGACCGAACGCAGCGGGATGATCCGCAGCAGCTCCTCCACCGCGGTGGGCACCAGCGCCGGATCCTCGACCAGCTGCTCGTACAGCTCGCGCTGGGACAGCAGGGTGTAGCTGAAGTTGCCGATCTGGCTGGCGGTGGTCTCGTGCCCGGCGATGAGCAGGTTGAGCCCGACCCGGACCAGCTCGTCCTCGGTGAGCCGGTCGCCCTCGTCGCGGGCCAGCACCAGCGCGCCCAGCAGGTCGTCGGTGGGGTCGGCGCGGCGCTGGGCGATCAGCTCGCCCAGGTAGCCCTCCAGCTCGCCCCAGGCGTGGTTGATCTCCGCCGGGGTGTGCGCGGTGGTCGCGGTGAGCACGTCGGAGAAGGTGCGGAAGCGGTGCCGTTCCGCGTACGGGACCCCGAGCAGCTCGCAGATCATGGTGATCGGCAGCGGCAGTGACAGGTGCTGCACCAGGTCGGCCGGCTGGCCGTGCGCGGCCATCTCGTCCAGGAACTGCGCCACGTGTTTCTCCGTGTGCGGGCGGAGTTTCTCCACCCGGCGCATGGTGAACTCCTTGGCCACCAGCCGCCGGATCCTGGTGTGCTCCGGCGGATCCATGGTCAGCAGCGGACCTGGGCGCAGCGGCAGCGGCTCGACGCGCGGGGTCGCCGGGTCCATGGCCCGCGCCATGCTGAACCGGTGGTCGCCGAGCACCTGCCGCACGTCGGCGTGCCGGGTGGCCAGCCACGCCTCGGCGGGCTGACCGTCCCGCCCGCCGAAGGGCAGCCGGATACGGCTCATCGGCTCCTCGTCCTGGAGCCGGGCATACATCGGATGAAGATCCAGTCGAACGGTTTCCCCGAATGGGTAAGTCCGTGCCATGGCTGGAAGTTAGGTATCGGCTGACTGACTGGTCAATGCAGACATCCGACCGATTCGGAGTTCCCGTTATGCCTGCCCACTGGTCCGTTCTGGTGGTATACGCGCGGCTCAGTCGGCGGTTTTCTCCAGCAGCGCGGCCACACCGAGCCGGACATAACGCTCGACCACGGCCGGATCGGCGGCGGCGAACTGGTCCGACTGGAGCACCGAGCGGGCCAGGCCGATACCCATCAACCAGGACAGCACCAGGGCGGCCCGCAACTCCGCGTCCGGGCCCTCGGTCAGCGTGGACAGCGCGGTGAGGTACTTGTCGCCGACCTCCCGGCGCAGGAACGCGGCGGCCTCGTCGTGACTGGCCGAATGGAGCAACGCGGCGAAGGCCCGTGCCTCGGCGTCGACCTCCTTGTCCAGGAGCTGACGCAGCATCCGGGCGGGGATGTCCTTGGCCGGACCGGCCAGCAGTTCCCGCGAACTTCCTGCCACTACTTCACGGAACAACTCTTCCTTGGAACCGAAGTAGCGGAACAGCAACGCCTGGTTCGCCCCGGCCAGCGCGGCGATGTCGCGGACCGTGGTGCGCTCGAAGCCGCGTTCGGCGAACAGCTCGGCACCGGCGGTCAACAACGCGGCGCGGGTCGCGGCGGCATCACGGCGGCGTGGCTTCGCGGGCTCGGTCACCCCGACATTCTGAGTGACCGAGCTGCAAAAAAGGTGCAATCTTTCCTGCTCGGAGGGGTCAGGACACGCCGCGCACGTGCCCGTCGCCCCAGACCACCCACTTCGAGGAGGTCAGCTCGGCCAGCCCCATCGGGCCGCGGGCGTGCAGCTTCTGGGTGGAGATGCCGATCTCGGCGCCCATGCCCAGCTCGGCGCCGTCGGTGAAGGCGGTGGAGGCGTTGACCATCACCGCGGCCGCGTCCACCCTGGCGGTGAACTCCCTGGCCGCGCGCACGTCGCCGGTGACGATGGCCTCGGTGTGCCCTGACCCGTGCTCGTTGATGTGCGCGATGGCCTCCTCCAGGGAGTCGACCACCTTGGCCGCGATGTCCAGGCTGAGGAACTCGGTGTCCCAGTCCTGCTCGGTCGCGGGCACCGTCGGGACCCCGGCCAGCGCGGCGAAGCGCTCGTCGGCGTGCAGGGTGACCCCGGAGGTGGACAGCTCCCTGGCCAGCTGCGGCACCAGCGCCTCCGCGATCGCGCTGTGCACCAGCAGCGATTCGGCCGCGTTGCACACGCTGACCCGGCGGGTCTTGGCGTTGAGCACGATCCGGGTGGCCATGTCCGGGTCGGCGGCGGCGTCCACGTAGACGTGGCAGTTGCCGACCCCGGTCTCCAGGGTGGGCACGGTGGCCTCGGTGACCACCGCGGAGATCAGTCCGGCGCCGCCGCGCGGGATGACCACGTCGACCAGGCCGCGCGCGGTGATCAGGTGCCGCACCGAGGCGCGGTCGTGGCAGGGCAGCAGCTGCACGGCGTCGGCGGGCAGGCCCTGGCCGGTCAGCGCGTCACGCAGGATGGCGACCAGGGCGGTGTTGGAGCGCTCGGCGGTGGAGGATCCGCGCAGCAGCACGGCGTTGCCGGACTTCAGGGCGAGCCCGGCGGCGTCCACGGTGACGTTCGGGCGGGCCTCGTAGACCATGCCGAGCACACCCAGTGGCACCCGGACCTGGCGGGTCTCCAGGCCGTTGGCCAGGATGCCGCCACGCAGCACCTCGCCGATCGGGTCCGGCAGCCCGGCCACGGTGCGCAGGCCGTCCGCGATGTCCTCGATCCGGGCCGGGGTCAGCGCCAGGCGGTCCAGCAGTGACTGGGTCAGGCCCGCCGCGCGGCCCGCGTCGAGATCGGCGGCGTTGGCGGCGAGCACCTCCTCCACCCGGCTGGTCAGGGCCTCGGCCATGGCGTGCAGGGTGGCGTCCTTGACCGCGCGGGTGGCCACGGCGAGCGCGCCGGCGGCGGCCCTGGCCCCGCGGGCGGCGCCTAGCACCTGCTCACGCAGCTCATCGGTGGCTGGCACGACTTCCTGCTCGGTGATGCTGCTCACCCGGTCAAGCCTACGGGGCGGTATCAATCGAGTTCACGGGGCCGCCGGAGGACTGTCAGGGCGATGCGGCATGGTGGGGGCCGTGGACGAACAGGTCTTGCGCGAACTGGCCGAGGAACGCCTACGAGCACTGGCGGGCCCGGAGGCCCGGCTGCGCGAGGACCAGTGGGCGGCGATCCGCGCGCTCGTGGTCGACCGCAGGCGAACGCTGGTGGTGCAGCGCACCGGGTGGGGCAAGTCGGCGGTGTACTTCGTGGCCACCGCGTTGCTGCGGGAACTCGGCGAGGGCCCGACGGTGATCGTCTCGCCGCTGCTGGCCCTGATGCGCAACCAGGTCGCCGCGGCCGCCAAGGCCGGGGTGCAGGCGGCCACCATCAACTCGGCCAACGCGCAGGAGTGGGAGACCGTGCAGGAGGCCGTCGCCATGGGCGAGGTCGACGTGCTGCTGGTGAGCCCCGAACGGCTGAACAACCCGGACTTCCGTGACTCGGTGCTGCCGGAACTGGTGCAGGACACCGGTTTGCTGGTGGTCGACGAGGCGCACTGCATCTCCGACTGGGGTCACGATTTCCGCCCGGACTACCGCAGGCTGCGCACGCTCATCGGCGAGCTGCCCGCGGACATCCCGGTGCTGGCCACCACCGCCACCGCCAACGACCGGGTGGTGCACGACGTCGCCGAGCAGCTCGGCCTCGGCGACCAGCAGGCCCTGGTGCTGCGCGGCCCACTGGACCGGGAGAGCCTGCGGCTGGCCGTGGTCGGCCAGCCCAACGCGGCGCAGCGACTGGCCTGGCTGGCCAAGACCCTGCACGAGCTGCCCGGTTCGGGCATCGTCTACACGCTCACCGTGGCCGCCGCGGCCGAGGTGTCCTCCTTCCTGCGCGAGCACGGGCACACCGTGGCCGCCTACTCCGGCCAGACCGATCCGGCCGAGCGGCAGCAGGCCGAGGAGGACCTGCTGGGCAACAAGGCCAAGGCGCTGGTCGCCACCTCGGCGCTGGGCATGGGTTTCGACAAGCCGGACCTCGGTTTCGTGGTGCACCTGGGCGCGCCGCAGTCGCCGATCGCCTACTACCAGCAGATCGGCCGGGCCGGCCGTGGCGTGCGGCGGGCCGAGGTGATCCTGTTGCCGGGCGCCGAGGACCGCGATATCTGGAACTACTTCGCCTCGCTGGCCTTCCCGCCGGAGACCGTGGTGCGCCAGCTGCTGGACACGCTGCGGAGCGCGAGCGGTGCGATGTCCACCGCGGCGCTGGAACCGAGGGTGGAGCTGAGCCGCGGTCGCCTGGAGGTGGTGCTCAAGGTGCTCGACGTGGACGGCGCGGTGCGCCGGGTGCGCGGCGGCTGGGAGGCCACCGGCGAGGACTGGACCTACGAGGCCGACCGGTACGCCAGGGTGGCCAAGGCCAGGGACGCCGAACAGCAGGCGATGCTGGACTACCAGTCCACCACCGGCTGCCGGATGGAGTTCCTGCTCCGCCAGCTCGACGACCCTGGCGCCGCGCCCTGCGGCCGGTGCGACAACTGCACCGGGCAGAACTGGTCCGCCGAGGTGCCTGCCGAGGCCGTGGCCGAGGCGGGCGCCCGGCTGCGGCGTCCGGGTGTCGAACTGGCCCCGCGCAAGCAGTGGCCGACCGGCATGTCGACCATGGGCATCGAGCTGAGCGGGCGGATCCCCGGCGATGAGTCCGCGGAGACCGGACGGGCGCTGGGCAGGCTCACCGACATCGGCTGGGGCAACCGGCTGCGTGGCATGTTCGCCGCAGGCGCGCCGGACGAGCCGGTCGGCGACGAGGTGTTCAACGCCTGCGTCACGGTGCTGGCCGACTGGAAGAACCACTGGTCGGCCCGCCCGGTCGGGGTGGTCGCGATCGAGTCCCGCAGCCGCCCGCAGCTGGTGTCCAGCCTGACCAAACGCCTGGCCGCGATCGGCAGGCTGCCGTTGCTGGGCCGGGTCGCGGTGGACGCCGGGGTGCGCCGCTCCGGCGCGAACAGCGCGCACCGGGTGGCCGGACTCACCGCCGCGCTGCGGCTGCCCGACGACCTGGTCGCCAACCTGTCCACTGTGGACGGTCCGGTGCTGCTGATCGACGATTTCACCGACTCCGGCTGGACCATGACGGTGGCCGCCCGGCTGGTGCGCCGTGCGGGCGCGAAGGGAGTGCTGCCGTTCGTGCTGGCCAGCACCAGCTGATCAGTTGGCGAAGCGGCGCTTGAGCGGCGGCAGCACGGCCGCGGTGCGCAGCACACTGCGGAACATCAGCCTGCGGAGCCGGCTGGCCGAGACGAACTGGCCGGCCGCCCCCAGTGACTCGCGCACGGCCTGGAAGCCGTAGTCCAGCATCCGCCGCTCGTAGTCGCCGAGCGCGGTCAGCAGGCCACGCTCGCCCCGGTGTGCGGCGATGATGTTCTGGCGCAACAGGTTGGCGTCGCGCAGTGCGGTGTTGGCGCCGATCCCGCGGAACGGCGTCATGCTGTGGATGGCGTCGCCGAGCAGGGTGATGTTGGTGGTGGGCCAGGGATCCACCGGGGTCGAGGTGCGCAGGGTCATCAGCGACACCACCGCCGGATCGGTGTCGGCGACCAGCCGCCGCAGCAGCGGGTGCCAGCCGCCGATCAGCCTGCCCGCCTCGGCGCGCAGCCCGGCGGCGTCGAGTCCGCCCAGGCCGCGGTCCTTGGTGGCGAAGGCCCACATGAGGTAGCTGCTGGTGTTGTCGAACAGCGCCGCGTCCGCCACGTAGGTCTCGTCGTTGCCGCCGATCCCGGCGTGCCGGTCGCCGTCGAGTTCGTGCGGGGCCAGGAACATGCCGTGATCCCTGGCCGCGGTCACCACATTGGCCCTGGACAACAGGAACTCGGGCAGCCAGGCCCGGTTCGCCGGGGTCAGCGGCAGTTTGCCGACCACCCCGCGCAGTCCGACGTCCACCCGCTCGGCATGCGGCAGGAACTGGCGGCGCACCCGGGAGTTCGCGCCGTCCGCGCCGATGAGCAGGTCGGCCCGAGCCGTGCCGCCGTCGGCGAAGTGCACGGTGATCTCGCCGTCGGCCGACCGCTCGTAACGCTCGAACACCTTGCCGTACTGGATGATCGGCTCGATCCCGGCGGAGAGCACCTGGTGCAGGGTGATCCGGCTGACCGAGTGGTGCGCGTCCAGGGGACCCGGCGGTTCGGCCGGACCGTCGAGCACCAGCAACGGTTCCAGCTGCTCGGTGAGGAAGGCGAAGCCGTTGGCGGAACTGCCGCCGGTGGTGTCCAGGAACGCCCGCCAGGTCTCCGGCGGCAGGCAGTCGTGCAGCGCCCGCGCGCCGTCGGGGTTGATGTGCACCCGGTAGCCCTGCAACCGCTCGGTGCGGGTGGGCGAGCGCTCGTACACCGCCACCTCCACGCCTGCCCGGTGCAGCCCCTGGGCCAGGCACAGCCCGCCGGTACCGCCGCCGATGACCGCGACTCGAAACGTCATGACCTGCTCCTCGCTCGCCGACCACTGTCCAGACCGATAATCAACCAACTGGATGATTAAGTCAAACAGATGGCTGATTAGCCGGATCCAGGTGATCGGTTACCGTGGCCGGGTGGCAGATCCCCAGGACTCCGCGCCCAGGTCACGCCGCTCCCCCGCGGCGGGTGAGCGGCAGCGCGACGCCGAGCGCACCAAGGCGCGGATCGTCGAGGCGGCCATCGCCGAGTTCGCCGCGAAGGGCTACCGCGCGGCCAGGGTCAGCGAGATCGCGGACCGGGCCGGGGTGAACAAGCAGCTCATCTCGTACTACTTCGGCGGCAAGGAGGGCCTCTACCTGGAGGTCAACCGGAGCTGGGACCTGATGAGCAGGCCGATGACCGCACCCGGCCTGCCGATGACCGAGGTGATCGCGGGTTTCGCCCGGCACAGCGCGGAGAATCGCGACCTGGGCCGGATCATGGTGTGGGAGAACCTGTCCGCGGACTTCCCGGACGATCCGGGCCAGCGCGAGTTCTTCCAGGCCAGGGTCGCGGAGCTGCGCCAGCGCCAGGAGGCCGGCGAGCTACCGGCCGACCTGGATCCGGACTGCCTGCTGCTGGCCCTGATGGCGGCCACCAGCGCCCTGCTCACCCTGCCCAGGATCGCCAAGATGATCACCGGCGAGGAAGCGGACGCGCCGGAGCTGACCGAGCGCTACACCGAGCAACTGGTCAAGCTCATGCAACACATCCAGGGTTAGAACGGCACCAGATCGTCCGCGTGCACGACCTCGCGCCGCTGTTCGGCGGGCAGTTCGTGGCTGGACCGGCCGATCAGCCCAGGCAGCTCGACCGCGTCGAACCCGGCCACACCCCTGGCCACCACCTGACCACGCAGATCGAGCAGCTCCACCACGTCCCCGGCCTCGAAATCGCCGTCCACGCCGGTGATCCCGGCCGCCAGCAGCGATCGGCGCCGACCGACCACCGCGGCCACCGCGCCGTCGTCCAGGTGCAACCGGCCTGCCGCGCCCGCCGCGTGCCCGAGCCAGAACCGGCGTGCGGACAACCGAGGACCGGTGACCGCGAACGCGGTGCCCACCTCGGCCGGGCCGAGCGCGCCTGCCGCGTCGGCGGCCGCGGTCAGCAGCACCGGGATGCCGGCGGCCGAGGCCAGCCGGGCGGCGGCCAGCTTGGAGGCCATGCCGCCGGTGCCCAGTCCGGAGCCCGCCGCGGTCACGTCCACATCGTCCACATCGGCGGAGTCACCGACCTCGGCGATGAGTTTCGCGCCCGGCTCCTTGGGATTCCGGTCGTACACACCGTCCACATCGGACAGTAAAACCAGCGCGTCGGCGCCGACCAGGTGCGCCACCAGTGCGGCCAGCCGGTCGTTGTCGCCGAAGCGGATCTCGTCGGTGGCCACCGTGTCGTTCTCGTTCACCACCGGCACCGCGCCCAGGGCGAGCAGCCGGTCGAAGGTGCGTTGCGCGTTGCGGTAGTGCGCCCGCCGCACCACGTCGTCCGCGGTCAGCAGCACCTGCCCGACCACCAGGTCGAAGCGGGCGAAGGAGGCCGTGTAGGCGTGTGCGAGCTGGAGCTGGCCGACGCTGGCCGCGGCCTGCTGGCTGGCCAGGTCCCTTGGCCGCCGCCGCAGGTTCAGCGGCGCCAGCCCCGCGGCGATCGCGCCGGAGGAGACCAGCACCACCTGGCTGCCCGCGTGCCTGCGTGCGGCCAGCGCGTCCACCAGGGCGTCCAGCCGCGCCGGGTCCAGCCCGCCGGCGGCCGTGGTCAGGGAGGACGAGCCCACCTTCACCACGATCCGCCGGGCGGCGGCGATCCGGCTCCGCGCCTGCGACAGCGTTGCCACCGGAGTGGTCACCCCTTGTCGTTCGTGGTTTCCTCGTCGCCGAAGTCCTCGACCTCGACCAGCCCGCGCCGCACCCGCTTGGCGTGCTTGCGCTCGGAGGCGCCGATCCGGTCGTTGGGCTCCAGCCGGGTGTCCGTGCCGCGACCGCTGGTCGGGCCCATCGCGGCCACACCGGCCGGGGTGGAGGGCTCCCAGTCGAAGGTCATGTCGCCGATGGTGACCGGGCAGCCCGGCACCGCGCCCATCCTGGCGATGGTCACCTCGACGCCCAGCCGGTTCAGCCGGTCCGCGAGGTAGCCGATGGCCTCGTTGTTGTCGAAGTTGGTCTGGCGCACCCAGCGCTCGGGCCGCTCGCCGCGCACGATGAACCCGCCCGGCCGCTCCGGGTCCTCCACCACGGTGAAGTCCTGCTCGTCGACCGCCCTGGGCCGCAGCACGATCCGGGTGGCCTCCTGCTTGGGCTGGGCGGCCCGGTACGCCTCGACCTCGGCGGCCAGCGCGTAACTCAGCTCCCGCAGGCCCTCGCGGGTGGCGGTGGAGACCGGGAACACCTTCAGGCCACGGGACTCGAACTCCGCGGTGACCATCTCGGCCAGCTCGCGGGCGTCCGGCACGTCGATCTTGTTCAGCACCACGATCCGCGGCCGGTCCTCGAGCTTGGTGCCCAGCGACGGCGTGTAGCGGGCCAGCTCCAGCTCCAGCGCGTCCACATCGGACACCGGATCACGGCCGGGCTCGAAGGTGGCGCAGTCGACCACGTGCACCAGCACCGCGCACCGCTCGATGTGCCGCAGGAAGTCCAGGCCGAGGCCACGGCCCTCACTGGCGCCGGGGATCAGACCGGGCACGTCGGCCACGGTGTAGACGATCTCGCCCGCGGTGACCACGCCCAGGTTGGGCACCAGCGTGGTGAACGGGTAGTCAGCGATCTTGGGCCGGGCCGCGGACATCACCGCGATCAGCGAGGACTTGCCAGCCGAGGGGAAACCGACCAGACCGGCGTCGGCCACCGACTTGAGTTCCAGCACCAGGCTGCGCGTCTCGCCGGGCTCACCCAGCAGCGCGAACCCCGGCGCCTTGCGGGCCCGGCTGGCCAGGGAGGCGTTGCCCAGCCCGCCGCGGCCGCCCTGGGCCGCGATCAGCCGGGTGCCCTCGCCGACCAGGTCCGCGATCACCTCGCCGTCCTCGCCCAGCACCACGGTGCCGTCCGGGACGCGCAGCTCCAGGTCCTCGCCGACCGCGCCGTCCTGGTGCGATCCCTTGCCGAACTTGCCGTTGCCAGCGCGGGCGTTGGGGCGGAAGTGGAAGTCCAGCAGCGTGTGCACGTTGCCGTCCACCACCAGCACGACGTCGCCACCGCGGCCGCCGTTGCCACCGTCCGGTCCGCCGAGCGGCTTGAACTTCTCCCGGTGCACCGAGGCGCACCCGTTCCCGCCGTTGCCGGCCGCCGCGTTGATCACAACGCGGTCGACGAACCGAGACACTGCTCCTCCAACATTTTCACTCTGCGATTACACGACGCGAGGGGCGGGCCGGATATTCCTCCGGCCGCGCCCCTCGCCAAGGTCGTGCAGTGTCTCGAGACGAAGCCTCAGGCCTCGACCGGGACGATGTTCACGGTCTTGCGACCACGCTTGATGCCGAACTTGACCGCACCGGCGGACAACGCGAACAGCGTGTCGTCCTTGCCGCGGCCGACGTCCACACCCGGGTGGAACTTCGTGCCGCGCTGACGGATGAGGATCTCCCCGGCCTTGACGACCTGGCCGCCGAAACGCTTCACACCCAGGTACTGGGGGTTGGAATCGCGGCCGTTACGGGAGCTGGATGCGCCCTTTTTATGTGCCATGGCTAGTCAGATCCCTTACTTCGCGATGCCGGTGACCTCGACCTTGGTCAGCCGCTGGCGGTGACCCTGGCGCTTGTGGTAGCCGGTCTTGTTCTTGAACTTGTGAATGCGGATCTTGGGGCCCTTGGAGTGCTCCACGACCTTGCCGGTCACGGCGATCTTGCCCAGGGCGTTCGCGTCGGTGATGACGTCGTTGCCGTCCACGACGAGCAGCGCGGGGAACGAGACCTCAGCGCCCGGCTCGCCGGTCAGCTTCTCGACCTCGACGACGTCGCCGACAGCCACCTTGTACTGCTTGCCGCCGGTCTTGACAATCGCGTACATAGGTCCGGAAGTCTCCTGCTACTCGGTGTCGGTATTTCCTCGCAGTCAGCACCGGACCCGTAGGTCCTGATCCTGACTGAGCGGGCGCGCCTTACGCCCTGGGTGTTGCTCCTGGGCGGGCTGCGCTTCATGACCGAAGGCCATGATTCAGCCCGCCTGACGGCGGGCCGTACATCAGGTTACGGCCCCGCCGTCAACTGGGTCAAACCGGGGTGGTGCCCAGCACGTTCTCGCTTGTCAGCCTTCTTTGATCCCGGCCACCGGCGGGCCGGCGGCCCGGCGAACGGCCCGGCGCGGCTGGCGCCTGCGGGCGGCCGCGGGGACCGTCGCCGGCTCCCGCTCCTCCTCGTGCTGGCCACCGTGGCCGTTGAGCGCCGCACCGGCGGGCTCGGCCGCCACGGGCTCGGCCACCGCCTGCACGGGCTGCTCGACCGCCACGGGCTGTTCGACCGGCTCCGGCGCGGCCTGGGCCCGCGAGCGGCGCACCCTGGTCCGTCCGGTGGCGGGCTGCTCGGGCGCGGCCACCTCGGCCTGCACCGTCACCGGCGCGATCTCGACCGGGGCCTGCTCGGGCGCGGCGACCTCGACCTGGACCGCCTCGGCCTCGGTGGGCGTCGCCTCGGCAGCGGGCTGCTCCTGGCCGCCACCGCGGTTGCGCTGGCGGGACCGGCGGCCTTCCTTGCCTTCCTTGGCTGCCGAACCCGAACCCGAACCCGCTCCGGCGGCGGCGGGTGTGCCCGCCGAGGAGCCGTTGCCATTGCCGTTGTGACCGTTGCCGCTCTTGCCGTTGCCGTTCTTGGCCCCGCCATTGCCCCCGCCGTGGGAGTGCAGCGGCTCGGTGGAGACCACCAGGCCACGTCCACGGCAGTGCTCACAGGTGGAGCTGAACGCCTCCAGCAGACCGGTGCCGACCCGCTTGCGGGTCATCTGCACCAGGCCCAGCGAGGTCACCTCGGCCACCTGGTGCCGGGTGCGATCCCGCCCGAGGCACTCGGTGAGCCTGCGCAGCACCAGGTCGCGGTTGGACTCCAGCACCATGTCGATGAAGTCGACCACGATGATGCCGCCCACGTCGCGCAGCCGGAGCTGGCGGACGATCTCCTCGGCCGCCTCCAGGTTGTTCCTGGTGACCGTCTCCTCGAGGTTGCCGCCCGACCCGGTGAACTTGCCGGTGTTCACGTCGATCACGGTCATCGCCTCGGTGCGGTCGATGACCAGGTAACCACCGGAGGGCAGCCAGACCTTGCGGTCCAGCGCCTTGGTGATCTGCTCGGTGATCCGGTGCTCGGTGAAGACGTCGTTGGCGCCGACGTGCTTGCGCATCCGGGAGGCCAGGTCGGGAGCCACGTGCTGCACGTAGTTCTCGATCACCTCACCGGCCTGCGCGCCCTGCACGATCAGCCCGGAGAAGTCCTCGGTGAACAGGTCGCGGATGACCTTGATCAGGAGATCGGGCTCCTCGTAGAGCAGCTGCGGAGCCTGTGCCTTTGGCACGTCCGCCTTCTCCTTGATGATCTCCCACTGCGCGCGCAGCCTGCTGACGTCGCGGCCGAGGGCGTCCTCGCTGATGCCTTCGGAAGCGGTCCGGATGATCACGCCGGCGTCCTCGGGCACGATCCGCTTGAGGATGTCCTTGAGGCGCTTGCGCTCGGTGTCCGGGAGCTTGCGGCTGATGCCGGTGGCGCCGCCACCTGGCACGTAGACCAGGAAGCGACCGGGCAGGCTGATCTGGGTGGTCAGCCGGGCGCCCTTGTGCCCCACCGGGTCCTTGGTGACCTGGACCAGCACGCTGTCCCCTGTGGACAGTGCCTGCTCGATCTTGCGGGCCTTGCCCTCCAGTCCGGCGGCGTCCCAGTCGACCTCACCGGCGTAGAGCACCGCGTTGCGGCCCTTGCCGATGTCGACGAAGGCGGCCTCCATGCTGGGCAGCACGTTCTGCACCCGGCCGAGGTAGACGTTGCCGACCAGCGAGCCGCTGCCGGAGGAGGTCACGAAGTGCTCAACGAGCACCCCGTCCTCCAGCACCGCGATCTGGATCCGGTCCTCGCGCTCGCGGACCACCATCTTGCGGTCCACCGCCTCGCGGCGGGCGAGGAACTCGGCCTCGGACAGGATCGGCGCGCGGCGGCGACCGGCCTCGCGGCCGTCCCGGCGGCGCTGCCGCTTGGCCTCGAGGCGGGTCGAGCCCTTGACGCTGCGGACCTCGTCGTCGGAGGACAGCGGTCCGGGCGGGGCGTCCTGGCGGTTCTCCCGCACCTCGCGGACGTGCACCACGGTGTTCGGCGGGTCGTCGGCGCGCGGCGAGGACTCGTCGTCCGCTCCGCCCTTGCGCCGACGGCGCCGACGACGGCGGCGGGTGCCCCCGGCCTCGTCGTCCTCGTCATCGTCCTCGGCGACCGGCTCCTCGGCGGCGGGCGCGGACTGCTCGGACTCGTCGAGCCCGTCCTCACCCTCCTCGCCGTCCTCGGCCGCGCCACGACCACGACCACGACCGCGACGGCCCCGGCGGCGACGGCGGCGGTTGCCCGCGTCATCGTCGTCGTCCAGACCGCCCTCGGCGCCCTCGTCGTGCTGGTCGTCGTCCTCGGCCTCCGGCTCCTCCTCCACCGGCGCGGCGACCGGCTCGGGCGCGCGCTTGCGGGCCGGTGCCGGGGCAGGCTGGGTAGGCGCCATGAACAGCGGCTGCGGTGCGGCGAAGACCGGTGCGAACGGGGCCGCTACCGGCTCCGGTTCGGCCTCGGCGACCGGCGCGTCCAGCGTCGTGTCGTCGAGATCCACCTGGTCCTCGGCAGGCAGCAACGCCTCGGCGACCCGTTCGGCCACGTCCCGGCTGATACTGGACTGCGCACTGCGCACGGTCTCACCGAGCTGCTCGAGCGTCGCCATGACGTCTCGAGAGCTGGCGCCGAGCAGCTTGGCCAGCGCGTGTACCCGCAGCTTGGGGGGCAGGCTCGCCAGCTCCCCGGATGCGGTGCTATCCCCGCCGGTGCTGCCGGCAGGGCTTTCCATGTTCGACATGCAGCTCCTCCGCCCCCGGGCGCGTCCAACTCGGACGCGGCCGCGCAGGGGCCTTTCTGTTCCAGTCACCGCCGCACCGCTTGAGCAGCCCGGCAGGAATCCTCCACAACCCCCTGTGTCCCCGGACATGGGTCCGGGCGCCAGACGGTCAGGTCATTTGACGACGTTCTGCGCCGTCTACCTCCGACCTACCGCGGTGCTTCGAGCACCGGCGGGGTTGCCTCCCGGTCAGGGGCGAGCGGATCAGTGAGGTCACCACTGTCGTCAAGCCGTCCTTGAGCCAGTCGGCTCGCTTTCGCGGGTACCGGTGGCACGAGATCGGCGACGACGCGGAGCGCGCTCAGCACGTCATCCGGCCGGACGGTAGGTGTTGTCTGCCGTACGACCGCTGTGAGTATCCCACACCGAAGGCCGGGTTGCGGCCCATCACCCACATGGGTGGTTGTCGTCTCAACTTCCGAATCCACCCGGAGATCGACCACGGCCGCCCTGGCGTCGATCATCCGGCGGCCGTCCTTGAGCAGTCTCTCGACCTCGACGACCTCCCTGGCCAGCAGCTCCTCGGCCGCCTTCGCCAGTTCGACCGGGTCCACCCCGGGCAGTTCGATCCGCCACCGGCTGGCCTCGATCCGCTCCGGCAGCGTGCCCGGACCAGCCTCGACCGCCTCCAGCACGTCCAGTCCCGGTGGCAGCGCCGCGTCCAGCTCGACCCGCAGCGTCTCCGGGTCGACCCGGATCGCGAGCTGGATCTCCACGTACTCCGCCTCGCTGGCCACCCCGGTCGGCGCGGCGCCGATCCAGGAGACCTTCGGGTGCGGGCTGAAGCCCTGCGAGTAGGCCATCGGCACCCCAGCCCGGCGCAGCGCCCGCTCGAAAGCGCGAGCGACGTCACGGTGTGAGGTGAAACGCAGCCTGCCCCGTTTGGCGTAACGCAGACGCAGTTTCTGCACCGCGGACGCGGAGGGGTTGGGCTGGTGCTGAGTGGACAGGTCTGCTCCTCGGGCGGGCTGTTCTGGTCTGACTGGTCGAAGAGGCTACCGGCATGACCCGGTCGACACGCTTGTCTGACCGGTCCACCATGGCTACCGTCCGGGCGGAATCGGTATGCGGACACCCCCGAGACGTCCGATTTACCGAGCCGACGTACACGATGACGGAGGTCCCCCCGTGCCTCTGCCCTTCCGTGTCCGGATCGGCGCGACCCTGCTGGCCGCGCTGACCGGGGCAGGGCTGCTCGCCGTGCCCGCTGGCGCCAACCCCGAGGCGCCCGAGCGGACCGGCGAGTCGGTCGCGCCCTGCCGGACTGGGCTGACCCTGCGCTACCTGGTGCTCTTCCCGGCCGGCACGACGGCGGCCACGGCGGAGGCCCAGGTCAAGGCCAACTGCGGCACCACCACCGCGTACTACCCGGAGATCGGGGTCGCGGTGGCCGGTGCGGCCGATCCCGACTTCGTCAGCAGGCTCGGCGCGGACCGGGTGGTCAGCGCGGAGGCCCAGATCAGGGCCGCGCGCAAGAAGTCGGCCAGCCGCGGACCCGCGGGTCCCCGCCTCGCCCCTGACCGGCGCCCGGCCGGCGTGGACCGCTCCGACGAGCAGTGGGACATGGCCGCGATCCGCGCCGACCAGGCCAACCAGATCACCGTGGGCAGCAGGGACGTGCTGGTCGGCGTGCTCGACTCCGGCGTGGACGCCGAGCACCCCGACCTGGCAGCCGCGGTCGACCCGGCCGCCTCGGCCGGTTGCGTCACCGGCCGCGCCGACCAGCGGCGGAGCGCCTGGCTGCCCACCGAGTCCCCGCACGGCACGCACGTGGCGGGCACCATCGCCGCGGCCAAGGACGGCCGAGGCATCACCGGGGTGGCCCCCGGGGTGCGGCTGGCCTCGGTGAAGGTGGTCGACGACGACGGCTACGTCTACCCGGAGTCGGTGGTCTGCGGGTTCATGTGGGCCGCGGCCAAGGGCATGCGGGTGGTCAACAACAGCTTCCTGGTCGACCCGTGGGTGCTGACCTGCCGGGACCGGGCCGGTCAGCGGGTGGTGCACGAGGCGGTCAGCCGCGCGGTGCGCTACGCGGTCGGCCGGGGTGTGCTCGCGGTGGCCGCGGTCGGCAACGACGCGGTCGACCTGGCCAATCCCGGCGCCACCGCGGCCAAGCTCGGGCTGCCCGGTGGCCGGGTGGACAACCGGTGCGAGGCGCTGCCCGCCGAGTTACGCGGGGTGGTCGCGGTGTCCTCGGTCGGCGCCGAGGGGGTCAAGGCCAGTTACAGCTCCTACGGCCTGGGTGTGGCGCAGCTCACCGCGCCCGGCGGCGACCACCGGCAGACCCCGCCGGGGGTGGACAACGGCTGCGTGCTCTCCACCGTCCCGCACGGCGGCTACGGCTACCTGTGCGGCACCTCGATGGCGACCCCGCACGTGACCGGGGTGGCCGCGCTGCTGGCCTCCCGCTATCGCTCGGCCAGCCCGGCGCAGCTCACCCGGCTGCTCGGTCAGCAGGCCGTGTCGCTGGACTGTCCCGCCGACTACGACCTGAACTCCGACGGCGCGCAGGACGCCACCTGCAACGGCTACGCCGGCTACAACGGCTTCTACGGCCACGGCATGGTGGACGCGCTCGCCGCGGTCCGGGACTGACCCCCGAACGGTTCGAATTTCCCCGGGGCTCTGGGAACACAGGGTGCTTCCGTGATCGACTGTGCCCGTTTTCCACGCTGGCGAGGAGGATCGGATGTCGAAGCTCGGCCGCCTGGGGGCGGCGACGCTGGCCATGACGACCGGGGCGGTGCTGCTGGGCGCCGCACCGGCCGCGGGAGCAGCGCCGACGAGTGCGCCGTGCGCCACCGAGGGCACGTCCTACCAGTACGTGGTGGTGGTCAAGCCGCACACGCGCGAACGCGAGGTGCGCGGGGAGATCACCGGGAACTGCGGGCGGTTCGACCACTACTACCCGGAGATCGGCGTCGCGGTGGCCACCTCGGTGGACCCGTCCTTCGACCGGCGGGTCGGGCTGGACAAGGCCTACAGCGCGAAGAAGGCCAAGGACGCGGTGACCGGTCTCGGCCGTAGCCGCACCGCCAAGCTGGAGTCGGTGCAGGCCGTCGTCGCGGGTGACGAGGACCTGTCCGGGCAGTCCTGGGACATGCGCGCGATCGGCGCGGACAAGGCGAACAAGATCGACCAGGGTTCGCGGGACGTGGTGGTCGGCGTGCTCGACTCCGGCGTGGATCCCAAGCACCCGGACCTGGTCAAGGCGCTGGACCCGAAGCTGTCCGCGGGCTGCGAGACCGGCAAGCCGGTCAACGAGGTCGCGGCCTGGTCCCCGCTGGGCTCCGCGCACGGCACGCACGTGGCTGGCACCATCGCCGCGGCCAAGGACGGCAAGGGCATCACCGGTGTCGCGCCCGGCGTGCGGATCGCCTCGGTCCGGGTGATCAACGACGAGGGCATGATCTACCCGGAGTCCGCGGTGTGCGGGTTCATGTGGTCGGCGGCGAAGAAGTTCACCCTGACCAACAACAGCTGGTTCGCCGATCCGTTCTTCTTCTGGTGCCAGGACAAGCCGGGCGAGCGGGTCGGTTTCGAGGCCATCCGCCGGGCGGTCGCCTACGCCCACCGCGCCGAGGTGCTGACCGTGGCCGCCGCCGGCAACTTCGCGCTGGACCTGACCGATCCGACCTACGACCCGGCCGCCGAGCACCCGGTGGACAAGAAGTGCAAGCTGCTGCCCGGTGGCCTGCCCGGCGTGGTGTCGGTGTCCTCGACCGGCTTCGACGGCTCGCTGTCCAGCTTCAGCGACTACGGCCGCGGCGCGATCACGGTGAGCGCGCCCGGCGGTGACTTCACCGAGCCGCCGCCCGGTCAGGGCCCCGGCTGCCCGCTGTCCACCATCCCGGACGGCCAGTACGGGTCGATGTGCGGGACCTCGATGGCCTCCCCGCACGCCGCGGGCGTGGCCGCGCTGATCGCCTCCGGACTGCCCTTCCGCTCGGCCGCCCACCTGCGGTTCCTGCTGGCGGCGCAGGCCGACCCGAAGGCGTGCCCCGGTGGCGACGAGCGCTGCACCGGGTCGAGGCTGAACAACTCGTTCTTCGGATCCGGGCAGGTCAACGCGTTGCGCGCGGTGCGCTAAGCCATCCGGCCGCTGTGCCGCACCGCCTCACCCTTCTAGGTTCCTTCACCGGAAGTGTCACCTAGTTGGGGAGGCAGTGTGTCGGCAACACGTCGATGGAGCACCGCGCTGGCGGCGACGGCCTTGATCGGCGGCGCGCTGGGGGCAGCCCCGGCCGCCGCCGAACCGGCGGCGGCGCCCTGTGACCCCAGCGGGACCGCCTACCGGCACGTCGTGCTGTTCACCCCTGGCACGCCGGAATGGGCGGCGACCAGGGAGATCAGCCGCAAGTGCGGCAAGACCGACAGCTACTACCGGGAGATCGGCGTGGCGGTGGCCACCTCGGCCGATCCGACCTTCGAGTCCCGGTTCACACTGGAACGCGCCTACAGCGCGGAGAAGGCCGCCAAGGCACTGGCCGCGACCTCCCGGCTGGTCGCGCCGACCGCGGAGGTCAGCGCGCGGGGTGTGACCGAGGACCTCTCGCCGCGGTCCTGGGACATGCGCCAGATCAAGGCCGATGAGGCCAACAAGATCAACGTCGGCTCGCGGCGGGTCGTGGTCGGGGTGCTCGACTCCGGCGTGGACGCCGATCACCCCGACCTCAAGGCCGCGGTGGATCCGGCACTGTCCGCGGGCTGTACCACCGGTCATCCTGACCAGAGCAAGCCCGCCTGGATGCCGAGCAACTCCTCGCACGGCACGCACGTGGCAGGCACCATCGCCGCGGCCAAGGACGGTCAGGGCATCACCGGCGTCGCGCCCGGCGTGCGGCTGGCCTCGGTGAAGGTGGTCAACGACGAGGGCATGATCTACCCGGAGTCCGCGGTGTGCGGGTTCATGTGGTCGGGCGCCAAGGGTTTCCAGGTCACCAACAGCAGCTGGTTCATGGACCCGTGGATGTTCTGGTGCAAGGACAAGCCGGGTGAGAAGGTCGGGCACGAGGCGGTCCGGCGGGCGATCTCCTACTCGGTGCGCAACGGCTCGCTGAACGTGGCCGCGGTCGGCAACAGCGCGATCGACCTGGCCAACACCACCAGGGACCCGGCCAAGCCGCACCCGGTGAACGAGAACTGCGATGAGGCGCCCGCCGAGTTCGCCGGTGTGGTCGGGGTGTCGGCCACCGGGTACGCGAAGAAGCTGTCGGGTTACTCCAGCTACGGCAAGGGCGTGGTGGACGTGACCGCGCCCGGTGGCGACGGCGCGCAGCCGCCGCCCGCCGGTGAGGGCACCGGCTGCCCGCTGTCCACCCTGCCGGGTGGCCGCTACGGCACCGCCTGTGGCACCTCGATGGCCTCGCCGCACGCGGCCGGGGTGGCCGCGCTGCTGGCCTCGAAGTACCGGGGCGCGCCGCCGCAGGCGCTGGCCTGGCTGCTGGGGCACCAGGCGGACGAGCTGCCCTGCCCGGCCGGTGACGCCCGGTGCACCGGTCCGGCCAAGGACAACGCGTTCTTCGGCAAGGGCCTGGTGAACGCGCTCAAGGCAGTCAGCTAAGTACGCCAAAGGCCCCCGGTTTCCCTTGTGTGTCAAGGGGAACCGGGGGCCTTCGCGTTGACCTCAGCCCTGGCTGAACGCCGGGTTGCTGACCGGGCTGCCGGTGCCGACCGGGGTGATCGGCAGCAGCACGCGGCCGGTCGGGCCGACCTGGATGTCGGTGTTCATCGCCGGGCACACGCCGCAGTCGAAGCACGGGGTCCAGCGGCAGTCGTCCAGTTCACGCTCGTCCAGCGCGTCCTGCCAGTCCGACCACAGCCATTCCTTGTCCAGGCCCGAGTCCAGGTGGTCCCAGGGCAGGACCTCCAGCTCCTCGCGTTCCCTGGTGGTGTACCAGGCGAGGTCGACGCCGACCTGTGCCAGCTCGATCTCGGCGCACTTCACCCAGCGGTCGTAGGAGAAGTGCTCGCCCCAGCCGTCGAACTGACCGCCCTCGCGCCACACCCGCTCGATCACCCGGCCGAGCCTGCGGTCTCCTCGGGAGAGCAGTCCCTCGATCAGCGCGGGCTTGCCGTCGTGGTAGCGCATGCCGATGTTGCGGCCGATGGACCGGTCGGTGTTGATCTCGTCGCGGAGCTTGCGCAGCCGGCTGTCCACGGTGTCCGGATCGCACTGGGCGGCCCACTGGAACGGGGTGTGCGGCTTGGGCACGAACCCGCCGATGGAGATGGTGCAGCGGATGTCCTTGCGCCCGGAGGCGGCCCGGCCCGCCTTGATGACCTCCTTGGCCATCCGGGCGATCTGCAGCACGTCCTCGTCGGTCTCGGTGGGCAGGCCGCACATGAAGTACAGCTTCACCTGCCGCCAGCCGTTGGCGTAGGCGGTGCTGACGGTGCGGATCAGGTCCTCCTCCGACACCATCTTGTTGATCACCTTGCGCAGCCGTTCGCTGCCGCCCTCGGGGGCGAAGGTGAGCCCGGAGCGGCGGCCGTTGCGGGACAGCTCGTTGGCCAGGTCCACGTTGAAGGCGTCCACCCGGGTGCTGGGCAGGCTCAGCCCGGTCTTGGTGCCCTCGTAGCGGTCGGCGAGGCCCTTGGTGATCTCGGCGATCTCGGAGTGGTCGGCGCTGGAGAGCGAGAGCAGGCCGACCTCCTCGAAGCCGGTGTTGGCCAGCCCACGCTGCACCATCGCGCCGACGCCCTCGATCGAGCGTTCCCGGACCGGCCGGGTGATCATGCCCGCCTGGCAGAACCGGCAACCGCGGGTGCAGCCGCGGAAGATCTCCACGCTCATCCGCTCGTGCACGCTCTCGGCCAGCGGGACCAGCGGCTGCTTCGGGTACGGCCAGTCGTCGAGTTCCATCGTGGTCCGCTTGAACACCCGGTAGGGCACCCGGTCGCGGTTGGGCACGACCCGCTGGATGCGGCCGTCGGGCAGGTACTCCACGTCGTAGAACCGCGGGATGTAGACCCCGCCGGTCTCGGCGAGCCTGGTCAGCACCTCGTCCCGGCCGCCGGGGCAGCCCTCGGCCTTCCACGCCCGGATGATGTCGGTGATCTCGAGGACGGCCTCCTCGCCGTCGCCGAGCACGGCGGCGTCCAGGAAGTCCGAGATCGGCTCCGGGTTGAACGCCGCGTGGCCACCGGCGAGCACGATCGGGTGGTCCTCGGTGCGGTCCTTGGCGAGGATCGGGATCCCGGCCAGGTCCAGCGCGTTGAGCAGGTTGGTGTAGCCCAGCTCGGTGGCGAAGCTGACGCCGAGCACGTCGAAGGCGCCCACCGGCCGGTGCCCGTCAACGGTGAACTGCGGGACGTCGTTCTCGCGCATCAGTTTGGCCAGGTCAGGCCAGATGGCGTAGGTGCGCTCGGCGAGCACGTCAGGCAGCTCGTTGAGGATCTCGTACAGGATCATGACGCCCTGGTTGGGCAGGCCGACCTCATAGGCGTCCGGGTACATCAGGCACCACCGGACAACGGCCTCTTCCCAAGGCTTGACGGTGGCGTTCAGCTCCCCGCCGACGTACTGGACGGGCTTGGACACCTGCGGAAGCAGCGGTTCAAGCTGGGGGAAGACGGACTGCACACTCACGCGACCAGGGTAACGCCCATCGGCCCATACCTCTGCCTGAGCAACCCCAAGATCGCGAGTTATCCACAATAGCGAGTTATCCACAGCCTCAGCCCCGACCCGCTGGACCCATCGCCCGCACCGGTCCAAGCTCGCCTCATGCCCACAACCACGCTGCTCCCACCCCGCCCCCGAGCCTCGCTCCAGACCACTCTCAGCGGCTACCGCCGCGCCCAGGGTCCAGGGCGCGACCTCCGCGAACACCTGTCAGCGGGCAGAGAAGAGGGCCTGCGCGACAAGTCCAGGGGGGAGGGGACGTCAGGCGCGCAGGCCCGCTCCGATCTTAGCCACGCCCCTTGGCAAAACCCGCCCACCTTCACCCGTCCGTGCAGCACCTTTCCCAAGCCAGTCAACAAATCCCCGCGAACCCGCGACCCCACCTCACCGCAGCAGCAGCTTGTCCAGCCGCCGGGTGGTCACCCACACCCCGACGCCCGCGATCACCACGAAGTACGCGAGATGCCCCAGCATCCCGACCCCGACGTGCCCCGTGGTGAGGCCGCGCATCAGCTCGACCGCCCGGTACAGCGGCAGCCACTCCACGATCCACTGGAGCGGCCGCGGGTACACCGACAGCGGGTAGAAGGTGCTGCAGAACAGGAACATCGGCAGGATCGCGAGCTGGATCAGGTCGAAGTCCTGCCAGGAACGCATGAACGTGGTGCAGGCCATGCCCGCCGCGGCGAAGGCGAAGGCCACGAACAGCGCGGCCGGCACCACCAGCAGCGCCCAGGGTGAGGCGATGAGGTCCATGCCGAGCATCACCAGCAGGAAGCCACTGGAGTACAGGCCGCCGCGGATCACCGCCCAGGTGATCTCGCCGACGGCGACGTCCAGCGGGCCGAGCGAGGTGGCCAGCACCGCGTCGTAGAGCTTGGCGTACTTGAGTTTGAAGAAGACGTTGTAGGTGGCGTCGTTGATGGCGCCGTTCATCGCGGAGGAGGCCAGCAGCGCGGGCGCGAGGAACATCGCGTAGTCCATCGGCTGACCGTCGGGCCCGGCGACCTGGCCGACCATGCTGCCGAAGCCGATCCCGAGGGAGAGGAGGAAGAACAGCGGTTCGAGGATGCCCGACACCAGGTTCAGCCAGGACCTGCGGTTCACCAGGAACGCGCGCTCCACCAGCATCCGGCCCCGGCCGGCGTACAGCCCGGCAGGCAGGACGCGCAGCAGCGGCCCGTTGGACCGGAGCCCGGGTCGGGCCGCCAGGCCACCGGCCACACCACGGTCAGCCGCACCCTTGGCTACACCACGGTCAGCCACACCACGGTCAGCCACGTCGTTGTCGGCCACGCGATCACCGGTCAGCCGGTCGTCGTTGGTCATGTCAGTTCGCCAGCCTTCGCCGGAAGTTGCGGGCAGCCAGCGCGGCGCCACCGGCCAGCAGGGCGAGCAGGTAGGCGAGGTGGCCCAGGGCCGGCCAGAACTGCAGGCCGCCGAGCACCGTGCCGCGGGCCAGTTCGGTGCCGTGCCAGAGCGGGGTGATCCAGGCGATCGGCTGGACGAAGTCGGGCAGCCGGTCCAGTGGGAAGAAGGTGCCGGCGAACAGGGTCATCGGCATCAGCACGAAGCGGAAGATGTTGCCGAGGGTCTGGCCCTCGTCGTCGACGGTGGCGACGTAGGCGGTCAGCGGGGCGGCGAAGGCCATCCCGGCCAGCGTGGCGAACAGCAGTGAGATGAGCACCAGCGGGCTGCGGACACCACCGAAGAACGCGGCCACCACCAGGTAGACGGCGCCGGAGAGCAACAGCCGGGCCGCCGTCCACAACAGTTGTCCACCAACGATCTGATGGGGGGTGATGGGTGAGGCGTTGATGCCCCAGTAGACCCGTTGCCACTTGAACGAGGACAGCACCGGGAAGGTCGACTCCCCTGTCGCGTTCTGCACGGCCGAGACCACCAGCAACGCCGGCGCCAGGTACTCCAGATAGGACACGCCGCCGGGCACGGCCCCTGGTTTGACCTGGGAGCCGATACCCAGCCCGAGGGCGAGCAGGAACAGCAGCGGCTGGCCGACACTGGAGAAGAAGGTGGCTCGCCAGTTGCGCCGGTACCAGGTCCACTTTCCTTCCACCACAAGGAAAGCGGCCCGCAGCGCGCCTACCGGCCTGCCGGTGGGACGCGGGTGCCCACGTTCGGCGCGGTCCTCGGTCGGGTGGCTGGTCATCAGTCCACCAGGGTTCGGCCGGTGAGCCGGAGGAAGACGTCCTCCAGCGAGCTGCGGCGGACCAGACTGGTGATCGGGCGGATGCCGCGTTCGAGGGCGGCAGCCAGCGCGGACTCGCCGTCCGCGGTGTAGAGCAGCAGGCGGTCGGGCAGGATCTCGACGCGTTCGGCCAGGTCGGCGACGGTGGGCGCGGCCTCGGTCTGGTGGCCGGGGGCGAAGCGGAGTTCGAGGACCTCGCGGGTGGAGTGGGCGGCGATCAGGTCGGCGGGTGAGCCCTCGGCGACGATGCGGCCGTTGTCCATCACCACCAGGCGGTCGCAGAGCTGCTCGGCCTCATCCATGTAGTGGGTGGTGATGATCAGGGTGACGCCTGCCTGCTTGAGCCGGAACAGCCGGTCCCAGAGCAGGTGGCGGGCCTGCGGGTCCAGGCCGGTGGTCGGCTCGTCGAGCAGCAGCAGCTCGGGGTCGTTGACCAGTGAGCGGGCGATGGTCAACCGGCGCTTCATGCCGCCGGAGAGCGAGTCGACCTCGGCGTCGGCGCGGTCGGCGAGCTGGGCGAAGTCCAGCAGTTCGGTGGCCTTGGCCTTGACGTGCGCGCGGGAGAGGCCGAAGTAGCGGCCGTAGAGCTGGAGGTTCTGCCGGACGGTCAGCTCGGTGTCCAGGTTGTCCTGCTGCGGGACCACGCCGATGCGAGCGCGGATCCTGGGCCCCTGCACGTCCGGGTCCAGGCCGAGCACGGACAGCTCGCCGCCGCTGCGCGGGGACACGCAGGCGATCATCCGCATGGTGGAGGACTTGCCGGCGCCGTTGGGGCCGAGGAAGCCGAACGCCTCACCGGCGCGGACCTTCACATCGATGCCGCGGACCGCCTCGAAGTCGCCGAAGCGTTTGGAGAGCCCGTTCGCCTCGACCAGCCAACCGTCGCCGTTCACGCAGGCGACCGTAGCCGAGGGCACCGACGGAACTGAACGTGTTTTCCCGGCCACACACCGAAGGCGTCCCCGCTGACCTGCGAGGACGCCTCCGGAACTGCTGTTGTGCCCGGCTCAGCCAGCCAGGTTGGGGAACCAGAGCTTGATCTCGCGGGCGGCGGACTCGGGCGAGTCGGAGCCGTGCACGAGGTTGAACTGGGTCTCCAGGGCGAAGTCGCCGCGGATGGTGCCGGGGGTGGCCTTCTCGACCGGGTCGGTGCCACCGGCGAGCTGGCGGAACGCCGGGATGGCGCGGGTGCCCTCGACCACGGCGGCCACCAGCGGGCCGGAGGTGATGAAGTCCAGCAGGCTGCCGAAGAAGGGCTTGCCGTCGTGCTCGGCGTAGTGCTGCTCGGCAACGCCGCGCTCGACGTTGCGCAGCTCCAGCGCGACCAGCTTCAGGCCCTTGCGCTCGATGCGGGAGATGACCTCACCGACCAGGCCGCGGGCAACGCCGTCGGGCTTGACCAGGACCAGGGTGCGCTCGCTCACGACGTACGTTCTCCTTGTTCGGGGTACCGGCTCGGGATACTCGCGCGCAGGTTACCTGGCGGGCCGCTCAGCCCCGCCCGCTCCCCCGCTTCGCACTCCGGCGGAGCTGGATGATGCGCGCGTACCCCGGCACCGCCACCAGCAACACACCCAGGATCGCCGACAGCAACAACGCCACGCCCAGCGGCAACGTGCCGGCCACCCCGAAGTAGGAGATCTGCACGTCCTGGCTGTTCTCCAGGATGAAGACGAGCAACAGCAGCAGCACCACGGCCGCCACCACGAACACACTCCACAGCCCACCGAGACGGCTGCGTCCCGGCTGCGCACCACCGGGCTGGGCGGCGGCACGTTCATTCGCGCGGCGACGGGCGGCGCGGGGATCGGTGCGTTGCTCGGCGCCGGGGTCGGGGCGCTGGTGCTCGCCGGAGTGCTGACCGGGGCCGTCGGGGGTGTGGGCTTCGCTCATCGTGGTGCCTGCCTTCCAGCGCGGGATCTCCCCAGGTACTTCGGCTACCCGCAGCGACCACTCGATTCACCGGTCGGGCGAAACACCGCCCGACCGAGACCGGGACGCACGCCACGCGCACCACCAGCTGACCCTACGGCGACCCGGCGCACCACCCAAGCAGCCGAGCCGCAGTCCCCTGGCGGGATTCAGCTCGCCCGCACCAGCAGGCCGAGCGTGCGGGTCCGGCGGCGGTCGCGACGGTCTGGCGGCGCTCGCGGCGGGTCCGGCGGCGGCCCAGCCAGGTGCACGGCGCCGCGGCCCAGTCAGGCTGTGTCGCGGTCGCGGTCGCGGCCAGGCCGGTCGCGGCGCGGCGCGGCGCGGCGCGGCCAGATCAGGCCCGGCCGCGGCGCGCGGTCAGGCCCAGCCAGGCCGGAGGCGCGACCAGGCGCGTGGCGCGCGATCAGCGCACCAGAACCGCCACCGTCCGCCCCGGCACCCGCGCCCGATCCCCCGTCACACCCGTCTCCCGCACCACCGGATCCCCGCCACCGGCCTGCAACTCGTGCAACCGCCACCCACCCCCCGCGGGCAACACCACCTCACGCACCCCCGGATCCGGGTTGATCACCACCAGCACCCCCCGCCGCGCCGGATCCACATCCGGTCCGGCCGTGTCGTCCAGGTGGGCGAGCACCGTGCCGGGGGCGGCTTGCGGGCCTGGGTCGGGGAAGGTGAGTTTCTGCTGGACCAGGGGCTGGTTGGGCAGGGTGAACAGTGGGGAGGACTGCCTCAGCCGCAACAGGTCCAGGGTGCGGTCCAGGGTGGTGCGGAGGTCTGTCGGGGTGGGTTTGAGGGTTGGGTTGGCGAGCAGGGGTTTGGCGTAGGGCCACTTGTCGCGGTTGTCGTGGGCCGGTGGCAGGCCGGCGCCGAAGGCGGAGGTGCGCAGGGATGGGTCGTAGCGGTTGAACCAGTCGCCGGAGTCGTAGCTGTTGCGGTCCAGGGACTTGGAGCGCAGGAACTCGGTGCCGGCGTGCACCAGGGGCTGGCCTTGGCCGAGTAGGGCTGGGGCCAGGGCGAGGGTGTGCATGCGGATGCGGTCGGCCATCGGGGTGCCTGGCGGGAGTTTGTAGGCCAGGGCGTCGTAGAGGGACTCGTTGTCGTGGGCGTCGACGTAGGTGATCGACTCGGCCGGCGCGGCGGTGTATCCGGCGCGGGCGCCGTTGTAGCGGACGTCGCGGCCGATGATCTCGGTGCCGTTGGTGGCGCGGAAGCGGAAGTCCGCGGCGTTGCCCGCCAGGCCGAGTTTGACCAGGTCGGTGTAGTTGGTCAGGCGGGCCAGTTGCTCGGCGGGGGTGCCGTTGGCCGGACTGCCGTTGGGCGCGCCCGCCAGGCCGGAGCCCAGTCCCTGGACGCGGGGGTCGGCGTCGAAGGGGCCGCCGCCGCGGACGCCGTCGCGCAGCCGGTCGTTGAAGGTGCCGACGCCGGTGCCCGCCATGTTGGCCTGGGTGGCCTGCTCGAAGCGGGCGTTGCCGCCGACCTCGCCGAAGTCCCAGCCCTCGCCGTAGAGCCGGATGTTGCGGCCGTCCACCCCGTCCCTGGCCACGGTCAGCCCGTCCAGCGCGGCGCGCACGGCCAGGATGTTGGCCTTGGGGTGGTGGCCCATCAGGTCGAACCGGAAGCCGTCCACCTTGTACAGCCGGGCCCAGCGCAGCACCGAGTCCACCACCAGCTTGCCCATCATGGCGTTCTCGGTGGCGGTGTTGGCGCAGCAGGTGGAGTTGGCCACCGAGCCGTCCTCGGTGAGCCGCTGGTAGTAGCCGGGCACGACCCGGTCCAGCACCGACCTGGGGTCGTTGCCCGCGGCGGCGGTGTGGTTGTAGACGACGTCGACGACCACCCGGTTCCCGTTGGCGTGCAGGGCCTGCACCATCTCGCGGTACTGGCGGGCGCGGGCCTGGCCGGACTGGGCGTCCGGGGTGGCGTAGGAGCCCTCGGGCACGTCGTAGTGCCACGGGTCGTAACCCCAGTTGAACCCGTCCTTGGCCGCGGCGCGGGTCACGCATTCCTGCTGCTGTTCGGAGTCCGCGGGCATCCCGGCCAGATCGCAGGCGGGTCTCTGCTGGTCGGCGCGGCGTTCGGGGATGGTGGCGATATCGAAGGTGGGCAGCAGGTGCACGGTGTCCATACCCGCTTCGGCCAGCGCGCGCAGGTGCCGCATGCCGGTGGAGTCGCGGTGGGTGAACGCCTTGTAGGTGCCGCGGTCGGACTCGGGCACGCTGGTATCGCCGATGGAGAAGTCGCGGACGTGCAGTTCGGTGATGGCGTGCCGGGCCGGGTTCGGGCCCAGCCCCTTGGCCACCTCGCGATCCCAGCCGGGCGGGGCCTCGCGCAGGTCGGTGAGCTGGGAGTGGGTGGAGTCGACGGTCAGCGCGAGCGAGTACGGGTCGGTGACCACGGCGGTCTCGACCTTGCCGGTGCGCGGCTGCCAGGCGGTGACCTCGAACTGGTAGTAGCGGCCCAGCCAGTCGCCGAACCCGCTCCACGCCCCGGAGGCCGGATCGCGTTGCAGGGCAAGGGTTTGGCTGGGTGCCGTGGTCGCGTCCGGCGGGGTGCGCTCGAACAGTCGCAGGTTGACCGACTTCGCGGTCGGCGCCCACAGCCGGACACCGGCGGGCTGGGCCAGCGGACCGAGAGTCAGGCCAGCCGCGGCCGGGGCGTAGTGCGCGTCGAGCACCCCGGCCAGCTGCACCCCGGTGGCGTGCCGGAGTGCGCCGCCCGCGTCCCGGTGCACGGCGACGACCTGGCCGCGCACCGCGTCCCGCCCACTGTCCACATCGGACGCTCTCAGCCGGTAGACCGGTTTTCCGCGCAGGTGCGGGAATTTCGCCGCCAGTTCCGCGGGCAGTCCACCGGGATCGGGCGCGAGTCGCAGTACCCGGCCGCCCTGGACCTGACCGGCCACCACGGCGATCCGCCCGTCCGGGTCGTGCCGCAGCTCGTAACCGTCGCTGTCGGATGCGGGCACGTCCCAGACGACCCGGTCCTTGCTGACCCAGATCGCCTTGGCCTTGCTCAGATCCGCGTCCGCCGGGGCCGCCACCGAGGGCGGCAGCACGTAGGACACCGAGCCGTCCGGCCGGGTGGCACCACTGGCGTACCAGACCTCGTGGCCGGTCGCGCCGAGCTGGATCCGCTGGTCCGGGCCGGGATCCTTGGTGTCGCCGCGATGCAGCAGGTAGCTCAGCCCGGTCGCGCCCTCGGCCAGTGGCACCGACCAGGTCAGCCCGAAGCCGTCCTGCCGGTCGGGTCGCTGGGACTCGTTCCAGGACGGGCTCGGTGTGGCCGATCCACCCCAGTGGTACAGCGTCCAGTCGGCGTAGTCACCGGCCGGCCGGTGGTAGTGCAGCACGATCCGCCGCTCGGCCGCGGCCCGGCTGGTGTGCACGGCCTGATCTCCTTGGCGCAGCCAGGCTTCGGCCCCACGCACGGGTTCGATCCGCCCGATGACGTCGGTCGCGCCGTCCTTGAGCACGGTCAGCTCGACCGGCGCCCCAGTGCCGTTGACCCGCACGCTCGCCCGGACGCCGTAGTCGTCCCTGGCCTCCAGGGGCAGTTCAGCGGGCTGGTCCACGGCGATGCCGCCGCCCACCCGCAACCGCACGCCGCCGTAGTCGCCGCCGGGCCGGTGGTACCGGATCTCGACCGCGCCGGTGGCCGCGCTCTGGCTCGGGAACACCGGCGCCTGCCCCTGTTTCAGCCACACCTGCGGCGTGATCGAGGGGTCGACGAACCGGTCACCGGCAACGTCCTTCTCCTCGCCCTTGTGCACCAGGAAGCCGACCTGTTTGGCGCCCGGCTTGAGTTTCACCCAGGCGAATCGCCCGTACCCGGTCTCCCCGGCGAAGGGCAGCGGCCGCTCCCACGCGGTGGGTTCGGCGACCTCGCCCCACACGTGCAGGCCCCAGCCGTCGTAGTCCCCGGTAGGCCGGTTGTAGTGCACCACCAGCCAGTCCGGGCTCGGCTGCGCGCCGGTGCCACCGCCCGGCGCGGCCACCAGCGCGACCTCGGCGCCGTCCGCGGTGAGCCGTCCGGCGGCGTCCTTGACCACGGTGCGCAGCTCGACCCGCGCGCCCGCCTTGGCCCCGGGCAACGCGGCGAGGTCGGCGTAGACCCGGTACGGCGCGGCGTCGTCGGTACCGAGCACGGTCCAGTCCCGCTCCCCCGCCACCCTGGCGGCGAAGGTGGCCTGGGCGAACGGCGCGGTCACGTGGTCCGCGCGCAGTTCCACCCGATCACCCAGTCCGGTGCCCACCGGCGGCACGACCAGCGTGGGCTGCCCGGAACCGCTGCCCGGCACCGGGATCCGGCCGGTCGAGCGCAACACCACCGCGGACAGCGGCGGCACACTCACCCGCACCGTGCCGTCCACCCCGCTGGTCAGCGCCGCGTCACCGCCCCAGACCGTGCGGAAACCCAGTCCTGGCGCGGAAACCGGCACCCGCGCCTCGGCCGGGGTGTTCCCGCCGTTGGCCAGCACCACGTGCTCGACCTGGGTGTCCCGGTCGATCCGGCTGAAGGCCAGCACATCCCGTTCGGCCAGGCGCAGCACCTGGTTGCCGCGCCGCCATACCGGATCACCGTCCACAAAGGACGACAGTTGGCCGAGGTGCCGGTACAGCGGGTGCTTCGGGTCGAAGTTGTCCGCGGCCGGGGTGGCGTCGGTGCCGATCTGGTCCTGCTCCAGCCATTCCGGCACCTTGCTGGGGAACATGTCCTGCCGCGCGTCCTTGTCGCCACCGGTGCCGACGAAGCCCTGTTCGTCGCCGTAGTAGACGACCGGGTTGCCGCGCCAGAAGTACATCAGGCTGTGCGCCAGCCGCAGCCGCGCCAGGGTCTCCGCCTCGGACATGCCGGGGCGGTCCTGGCGCAGCATGGTGGCGATGCGGCCCATGTCGTGGTTGCCCAGGAAGGTGGGCAGCGCGTTGGCGTTGGAGTCCGCGTCGGTGTAGCGGTCGTCGGCGAGCAGCACCTCGGCCAGCCGGTCCGCGCCCTGACCGGCGGCGAAGGCGCGCGCCCCGCCCTGGAACGGGAAGTCCAGCACCGACTGCAACCGGCCACCGGTGGTGTACTTCGAGGTGATCGCCGGATCGCCGTCGTAGACCTCGCCGAAGACGAAGAAGTCCTTCTTGCCCTTTCGCCGGGCGTGTTCCTGCACCCTGGGCGCCAGCGCCCGCCAGAACTCCAGGTTGACGTGCTTGACCGTGTCCACCCGGTAGCCGTCGATGTCCAGCTCGTCGATCCAGCTGGTGAAGATGCCGGTCATCCCGTCGACCACCCGGGGATGCTCGGTCATCAGGTCGTCGAGCCCGTCGAAGTCGCCGTGCGTGGAGGATTCCCCGGCGAAGGTCGAGTTGCCGCGATTGTGGTAGAGCGTGACGTCGTTGAGCCACCTGGGTTTCTTCGCCTCGGCGTCCCCGGCACGCAGCACCGGCTCGTAGGCGAAGGACCGGCGCGCGTCCAGCTTCGGGAAGTCCTTGCCACCGGCCAGCGCGGCCAGGTCGATCGGCCGTCCGTCGGCGTCCAGGTAGGGCTGCGCGCCGGAACCGCGGTAGTCGTGCTTGCCGCCGGCGTAGTCGATGACGTCGGCGGTGTGGTTGGCCACGATGTCGAAGAAGACCTTCATCCCGCGGCCGTGCGCGTCCTTGATCAGCGCGCGCATCTCCTGCACCGTCCCGAAATGCGGGTCCAGCGCGGTGTAGTCGGTGGTCCAGTAGCCGTGGTACCCCGCGGAGGCGGTGCTGCCAGAGCCCTGCACCCAGCGGTTGCGGAACATCGGGGTCAGCCACACCGCGGTGGTGCCCATGCCGCGCAGGTAGTCCAGTTTGGACCGCAGTCCGGCCAGGTCGCCACCGTGGTAGTAACCCTTGTCCGCCGGGTCGAAGCCGTGCTTGGACCGGCCGCCTGGACTGCCCGCGGTGTCGTTGCGCGGGTCTCCGTTGGCGAACCGGTCCGGCAGCAGGAAGTAGAACCGTTGCCCGGCCAGGTCCGCGCGCAACGCGTCCCGGCCGAGCCGCCGATCGCCGTCCCGCACACCGGCTGGCAGGTCCGCGACCGCGCCGACGGCCAGCGGCGCCGCCGGTGGCAACGCGGTCGCCGGCGCGGCGAGCGCGGGCAGCATGGTCACCACCAGCGCCGCGCCCAGCAGGGCTGCACCGGTTCGCTGGATCCGCCTGCGCTGCCGCACGGCGACCTCCTTGTCGCAAGTTTTTGCAAACCCATACGGGCGGGTCGGCAGAAAACCATGCGGCTCACGCAATGGCAATACTCCATTTACCTGCAAGAATTTTCAGCGGGCAGCCGGAGCAGCCGGGCCGCCCAGGGCGGCAGCCACCAGTTCCAGCGGCCCAGCATGGCCACGGTCGCGGGCATCAGCACCGAACGGATGAGGGTGGCGTCGAGCAGGATGCCCAGCGCGACCCCGGAGGCGAAGATCGCCACGTCCAGCTCGCCGCCGGTGGCCATCGCGGCGAAGGAGCAGAACAGGATCAGCGCCGCGCTGGTGATCAGCCTGCCGGTCCGCCCGATGCCCTCGACCACGGCCTTGTCGGTGTCGCCGGTGCGGTCGTGTTCCTCGCGCATGCGGGCGATCAGGAACACCTCGTAGTCCATGGTCAGCCCGTACAGGAAGGCGAAGATGGTGACCGGCACGAAGGTGCCGATGGCCCCGTCCGGCCGCAGTCCGAGCAGTGCCTCGGTGCCCCAGCCCCACTGCCACAGCAGCACCATCGCGCCAAGCACCGCGCCAAGGGAGAGCAGGTTGAGCAGGATCGCCTTGAGCGGCAGCAGCAGCGAGCGGAAGGCCCTGGCCAGCAGCACATAACTGAGCAGGGCGAGCACGGCCAGCATCCACGGGAACGCGGTGTAGGTGGCGCGCACGTAGTCCATCTGCTGGCGCACGTTGCCACCGACCAGCGCGCCGGGCGCCGCCCCGACCACCCGTTCGACGGTGTCCTCCCCCGCGGTCGAACCGCCCTCGGCCACCGGCAGCACGGTGAGCAGCGCGGCCCCGTCCCGGTGCACGGGTGCGGTGACCGCGTGCACGCCGGGCAGTCCGGCCAGGGTGGCGCGGAGGGGTTCCGGGGCCTGTCCCGGCGGCAGGTACACGTCGAAGGCGGTCAGCACCCCGGACGGGATCCCGTTGCGCTGCAACGCGGTGAGCCCCTCCCGGCCCGGCCCCTCGGTGGCGAGGTGGTCGGTGGTCGGCACCCGCAGGTTGAGGTCCAGCGCGGCCGCGGACAGCGCGAGCAGCACCCCGGCGGCCAGCACCGCGGCCACCCCGCGGAAGCGGACCACCAGTCGCGCCCAGGAGAACCAGGTCCGGCCCGCCGGTCGCGGGGTGCCCGGGTTGGCGCGGGCGAGCAGCAGCGGCAGCACGGTCAGCGAGACCGCGGCGCTGGTCAGGGTGACCAGCATGCCGCCGACGCCGAGGCTGCGCAGCAACGGGATCGGCAGCACCACCATGGTCATCAGCCCGATCGCCACCGCGCCCGCGCTGAACAGCACCGCGTGCCCGGCGGTGGCCATCGCCCGGTGCACCGCCTCGTCCCCGGCCACCCCGTTGCCGCGTTCCTCACGCCAGCGGCTGACCAGGATCAGCGCGTAGTCGATGCCGATCCCGATGCCGAACAGCGGCAACATGATCAGCGTGGTCTCGTGCACCTCGATCAGCAGGCTCGCCGCGAGCAGGCCGAGGAAGGACACCGGGATCGCGATCAGCGCGGTCAGCAGCGGCACCAGGGCCAGTGCGGAGCGGAACACCCAGGCCAGCACCAGGATCGCGGCCCCGATCGTGATCAGCAGTTTGACCGGCACGTTCAGCCCGCCGGTGTCCGCGGCGGTGGCCAGCGCGTCCAGGCCGGTGATCCGCAGCTCGGACCCGGCAGGCAGGTGCGGGCGCATGGCGGCGGCGACCGGGCCTTCCAGTCCGGCGCCCTCACCCAGCGCGCTGCCCGGCAGGCCGCCCTGCTCGACCGGGCCGCCGAAGACCAGGCCGAAGGTCGTCCGCCCGTCCGCGCCGACGAAGCCGCGGTCGCCGGTGTCGGCGAAGCTGGCGACCCTGGCCCCGGTCGCACTGGTCACCGCGGCGAACGCGCTGCTCAGGGCCGCGCGGGCGGAGTCTGCGGTACTGCCCTCCGGCAGGGTCACCACCGGCACCACCGGGCGTTCGTAGCCGCCGGTGCCGTAGGTGGCGGTGATGCGCTGGTTGGCCTCGAACCCGGGCAGGCCGGGGTAGGCGTTGCGCTCGGAGACCTGGGGCAGCAGCAGTGCGATCGCCGCGCCACCGGCCAGCAGCAGGGTCAGGGTGAGCAGGCCGACGAGCCGTCGCCTGGCCAGCACCCAGCGGGAGAGAGCTTCCATGGTTCCCAGGTCACCAGGCGGATCTTCGACGGTTCCGCGCTCGTTCTGGGAGTTCTCTGTCAATCGGGCGAACCGGGTGCCCGCGCGGTCCGGCTGTCCGACACTGGGCCGGTGAGCCGACCGCCGATCCGCGTGCTCGTCGTCGAGGACGAGCGATATCTGGCCGACCTGGTGGCCATGGCGTTGCGCTACGACGGGTTCGAGACCGCCGTGGCGGGCACCGGAGCGCAGGCGCGGGCGCTGACCACGAGCTTCGCCCCGGACCTGATCGTGCTGGACGTCATGCTGCCGGACATCTCCGGCGTGGAGTTCTGCCGCGCGCTGCGCCGGGACGGGCGGGATGTGCCGGTGGTGTTCCTGACCGCGAGGGACGCCACCGAGGACAAGATCGCCGGTTTGACCGCGGGCGGCGACGACTACCTGACCAAGCCGTTCAGCCTGGCGGAGCTGACCGTACGCATCCGCACGGTGCTGCGGCGCGGGCGCACCAGGGCGGCTGAGGCGCTCACGCTGGCCGACCTGGAGCTGGACGAGGACGCCTACCTGGTGCGCAGGCACGGCGCGGAGGTCGACCTGACCCCGACCGAGTTCAAGCTGCTGCGTTACCTGCTGGCCAACGCGGGCCGGGTGCTGACCAAACAGCAGATCCTCGATCACGTGTGGCAGTACGACTTCAACGGCGACGCCGCGGTGGTGCAGACCTACATCTCCTACCTGCGCCGGAAAATCGATCGCCACCAGCCACAGCTCATCCACACCGTGCCGAGGGTCGGCTACGTGCTGCGGCTGCCGAGAGAAACCGGGAACGCCTGATGTCACTGCGTAAACGCCTGGTGCTGACCGTGCTCGTGCTGCTGGTGATCGGGCTGGGCAGCTCGGTCGGCGCGATCTTCGGCGCCCTGCAGGACTGGTCCGGTGACGCCAACGACGACGTGCTGTCCTCGGTGGGCAAGGACTTCCGCGCCGACCTGCTGGCCGGCGGCGGGGTGCCCCGGCTGCGGCCCGGTGGCGATCCGGGCACGGTGACCGGGCTGTGGCGGGCCGGGGCGCGACGCGGTGAGCTGCCCTCGTTCTTCCAGATCCGCGGCGCGGACGGCGCGGTGATCGACACCATCACCTATGGCAGCGCGCCGGAACTGCCCGATCCGCTGCCGACCACGTTGTGGCCCGACAACGGCGAGCGGCTGGCGAACGTGCCTGGCTGGCTGGTGCACAGCTCGCGACTGACCGAGGGCGGGCCGATCCTGCTGGTGGCCATGCGCACCGCGGCGACCGAGGAGCTGATCGACCGGGTGGCCAACGTGGCGGTGATCTCCAGCCTGGTCGCGCTGGCGCTGGTGGCGTTGCTGTCCGCGCACGCGGTGCGGCGCGGGCTGCGGCCGCTGACCGCGATCTCGGCGACCGCGGCGGCGATCGGGTCCGGCGATCTGAGTCAGCGGGTGGCCGGTGCGGGCGCACGCACCGAGGTCGGCAGGCTCGGGACCTCGCTGAACGCCATGCTCGCCCAGTTGGAGACGGCCTTCGCCCAGCGCAGTGCCGCGGCCGAGCGGTTGCGGCGGTTCGTCGGGGACGCCTCGCATGAGCTGCGCACGCCGATCGCGACGATCCGGGGCTACGCCGAGCTGTTCCGGCGTGGCGCGGCGAGCAGGCCGGACGATCTGGCCCTGGCCATGCGGCGGATCGAGTCCGAGGCCGAGCGGATGGGCGTGCTGGTGGACGAGTTGCTGTTGCTGGCGCGGCTGGACCAGGGACGGCCGCTGGAACGCGAGCCGGTGGACCTGACCGCGCTGGCCGCGGACGCGGTCGCGGACGCGAACACGCTGGCCGGTCACGACTTCCGGCTCGTCGCGGACGGACCGGTGACCGTGCCGGGTGACGCGGCCCGGCTGCGGCAGGTGCTGGGCAACCTGCTGGACAACGTGCGCAGGCACACCCCGCCCGGCACGGCCGCGACCGTGCGGGTCGCGGCCGAGGCCGGGCAGGCGGTGCTGACCGTCGCCGACACCGGGCCGGGCCTGGGCGAAGCGGCCCAGGCCAAGGTGTTCGAGCGGTTCTACCGCGGCGAGACCGCCCGCGCCGAACAGGACGGCGCGGGTCTCGGATTGTCCATTGTGGATGCGGTGGTCGCCGGGCACGGCGGCGCGGCGACCGTCCACAGTGGACAATCGGGCGGGGCGACCTTCCGGATCACCCTGCCGTTGAACTGATTCAGCGGCGCTCGGGCTCCAGAGTGGTGGACCAGAGCGAGCGGGCGTCCTGATCGCGCAGGTGCACGGTCAGGCGTCCGCTGGGACCGTCGATCTTGACCTGGCCGAAGTGCTGGAACCCGGCCATCGGCGAGGTGTTCGGCGCGGGCGGAGCGTTGACGAACACCGCGCGCGGCCCGAAGGTCGGGTCCAGCTTGTTCGGGCCGAAGGCACCCGCGTGCAGCGGGCCGGAGACGAACTCCCAGAACGGGCTGAACTCGGTGAAGGCGGCCCGTTCCGGCGCGTAGTGGTGCGCGGCGGTGTAGTGCACGTCCGCGGTCAGCCACACCACGTTGCGCACCCGGCGGCGCTGGATCTCCCGCAGCACGATGGCGAGTTCGGCCTCGCGACCCGCCGGTGCGCCCGGCTGACCGTTGGCCACACCCTCGATGTTGGCCCCGTCCGGCACGATCAGGCCGATCGGCAGGTCCGCGGCGATGATCTTCCAGGTGGCCCGCGAGCGGTCCAGTTCCCTGGTCAGCCAACGGGTCTGGGCCGCGCCGAGGATCGGCTCGAACGGCGCGGTGCCCGGGGTGTTGGGGCCCTTGTAGGTGCGCATGTCCAGCACGAAGACGTCCAGGTGCGGACCGTAGGAGACCTTGCGGTACACCCGGCCGTCCACCGCGTCGGCCTTGCGCACCGGCAGCCACTCGTGGAATGCCTGGAAGGCCCGCTCGGCCAGTACGTCCACCCGCTTCTCGGTGTAGCGGGCGTCGTCCAGGATCTCGCCGGGGTACCAGTTGTTGGTGACCTCGTGGTCGTCCCACTGATTGAGCTGCGGCACGCTCGCGTTGAACCGGCGCACGTGCTCGTCGAGCAGGTTGTAGGCGAACTGACCGCGGTATTCGTCCAGGGTCTCGGCGACCTTGGTCTTGGCCGGGGTGACCAGGTTGCGCCAGGTGCGGCCGTCCGGGAGCAGCACGGTCTCGCTGAGCGGGCCGTCGGCGTAGACGGTGTCGCCGCTGCACAGGAAGAAGTCCGGGCGCAGCGCGGCCATCCGGGAGTAGATGGTCATGCCGCCGAGGTCGGGGTTGATGCCCCAGCCCTGGCCGACGATGTCGCCGGACCACAGGAAGTTGACGTCCTGGCGGCCGCGCGGGGCGGTGTGGAAGGAGCCGAGCACGGGCTCACTGCCGGTGCGGCCGTGCAACTCGTGCGTGGTCACCCGGACGTGGTAATCCCGGCCGGCGGTGAGCCCGGCGACCCGGAGTTCGCCGGTGCCGTCGGTCTCCGGGGTGAGCACCGGGCCCCAGAATTTGCGGGCGTGCCGGAAGTTCTCGTCCCTGGCCACCTCGACCAGCAGCCGGGACGGCCGGTCGGCGCGGGCCCAGACGACGGCGCTGTCCGCGTCGACCTCGCCGAACTGGATGCCATGGCTCAGTTTCGGGCGGGTGCTGGGGATGAGCGGGGCGGCCGACGCGGTGGTGGACGCGGCGGCGGTGGTGGGCAGGAGCAGGCCGGTGGCGATCGCCCCGGCACCCGCGGCGCCGTAACGCAGCAGGGAGCGTCGGTTCAGGGCTGGGGTTTCGGGCACCCCCGGGTTGTAGTCGCCAAGGGCGACCGCAGTCCAACGCGGAAGCAGACAGAAGGTGAACCTGTCCTCCGACCGGATGAAGCCACGCAACCCGATTGGGCGCTTTGTCGTCTAGGTATGTGACGGGCTTGTCGGGGGCCCGGCGAGAAGGGGTAGCGCATGGAGAAACACATGACCGCCCTCCGTTTCCTGGTGGCCGCCGGCTGGTCCGGCACCCCACTCGGGGACGTGCGTGATCCGGACGCCCTGCTCTACGTGCGCAGGCTCGGCGCCATCGCGGACGCGGTCCTCGTGCTCGGACCCGAGGAGGCCGAGGCGAAACGGATGATCGACGGCCGGGTGACCTGGCACATCAGCGGTTCGGTCGCCGAGGTCGTCGACGCGGTCCTGGAGCTGCCGCATCTACTAGTCGCCGGCTGACTGTGCAAGCCGGGGCTCCCCGGAACCGGGCACCTGTCCACAACCAGGGAGTTATCCACAGCCAGCCACGCTCCCCCTGGTCCCACTCCAGTCGACCGTGTCATGGTCCTGGAGTGGGACCCCCGGCTCCCGGACTCACCAGAGTTCGTCGAGGCGCGCCAGGTGCTGGCGGAACATCCTGGCGTCCTTGGTGGGCAACCGCGCCGCGATCAGGCTCAGCATGCGACGCAGCTCGTCCGGGTCGGGGCAGCACATCGGCACGCCGCATGAGGTGCTGGTGTCCCACAGGCGATGGATCGGGTCACGGAGGAACCGCTGCCAGGACAGCAGGACCTCATTGGCCGTGACCGGCCAGAGCCTGGTGCGTTCCAGCCTGGCCAGGCTCGCCCGGCCTCGTGGTGACAGCCGCGCGAGGGCGGGCGGGGTGACGTACCCGGGTCCGACCGGCCGGGGTGCCCGCCGTGGCGGGTCCGACCGGACCTGGCTCGGCGATCTACGAGCCATGCCCCTTGGGTGTGGTCAGCATGACCTGATTCTGGCAGCGGAACGAGCGCGGCGCATCAGCCCTGTTCGGCCGCTGCCGCGGCAGCCAGACTGCGGGCCAGTTCCCGCCGGAGCCAGAGGAGGTACGCCCAGATCAACGCGAAGATGACGCCGAGCACGCCCAGGGTGAACACGACGGCACCCGCCGCGATCATCGCCACCTGAAGCGCCACCGCGACCCAGACTCCCCACGGGAAGCGGATCAGCCCGGAACTCAGCAGCATCGCCACGGCCAGCACGGCGACCAGGACGCCGCCCGCGGTGTCGATGCCGCCGCCGAGCTTGGCGACCACCGGTAGCGCCAGGGCCACCACGATCGCTTCCATGATCAGGGTGCCCATCATGATGCCGCGGAGGGCCTTGGCCGGGTTCTTCATCGGCTTGGGTGCGCCGTGACTCATGCGGGTGCCTTCCCCAGCAGGGCGCGGGTCTCGCCCGCGGTGACCACGGAGCCGGTCACCACGACGCCGCCGCCGTAGACGGGCTCGTCCGGGTTGTCGGTCTCCTCGGCCAGCCGGATCGCGGCTTCCAGGGCGTCCGGGAGGTGGGGTTCGACCAGGACCCGGTCCTCACCGAAGATCGGCAGGGCCAGCACGGCCAGGTCGTCCACGTCCATCGCGCGGGGCGAGGAGTTCTGGGTCAGCACGATCTCGTGCGCCACGGACTCCAGCTCGGTGAGGATGCCGGTGACGTCCTTGTCGGCCATCACGCCGACCACGGCGACCAGCTTGCGGAAGCCGAACTCGGCCTCCAGCGCGGCGGCCAGCGCCTTGGCCCCGTGCGGGTTGTGCGCGGCGTCGATGAGCACGGTCGGCGCGGTGCGCAGGCGCTCCAGCCTGCCCGGCGAGCTGACCGTGGCGAAGGCCTCGCGGATGGCCTCGATGTCGAGCTTGCGCTCCGGTCCGGCGCCGAAGAACGCCTCGACCGCGGCCAGCGCGAGCGCGGCGTTGTCGGCCTGGTGCGCGCCGTGCAGGGGCAGGAACACGTCCTCGTACACCCCGCCGAGTCCCTGCAGGCGGAGCAGCTGGCCGCCCACGGCGACCTCGCGCTCCAGCACGCCGAACTCGGCGCCCTGGCGGGCCACCACGGCGTCGGTCTCGGCGATCCGGCGCAGCACCTCGGTGGCGGCCTCGGCGGGCTGCTCGGCCATCACCACGGTCGAGCCGGGCTTGATGATCCCGGCCTTCTCCCTGGCGATGCCCGCGAGGTCACCGCCGAGGAAGTCGACGTGGTCGATGGCGATCGGGCAGATCACCGCGACCCGGCTGTCGGCCACGTTGGTGGCGTCCCAGCTGCCGCCGAGGCCGACCTCGACCACGGCCACGTCCACCGGGGCGTCGGCGAAGGCGGCAAAGGCCATGCCGGTGAGCACCTCGAACTTGCTCATCGGCACCGGCTGGCGGCCGTCCACCAGCGAGATGTACGGCTCGACGTCCCGGAAGACCTCGACGTAGCGCTCGGGGCTGATCGGGACGCCGTCGACACTGATCCGCTCGGTGACCAGCTGCAGGTGCGGACTGGTGTAGCGGCCGGTGCGCAGACCGATCCTGGTGAACAGGGCATCGATCATGCGGGAGGTCGAGGTCTTGGCGTTGGTGCCCGCGATGTGCACGACCGGATAAGAGTGCTGGGGGTCGCCGAGCAGCTCGGTCAGCAGGCGGATCCGGTCCAGCGAGGGCTCGATCTTCGTTTCCGGCCAGCGGGTGTCCAGCTCCGCCTCGACCGCGCGCAGTGCGGCCAGCGACTGCACCGGCTCGGTCTGACTGTCTGTCACGTCGTCCGAGTCTACGTACCCGCCGATCAGACCAGCGGCAGGCCCGGTGAGCTGAACACGCTCCGGTCCGCGCGCACCGCGAACACCGAGCAGCCCGGCTCGGCCGCGGCCCAGGCGATGCCGTCCTCGCCGAGGGCGAAGGCGGCGGTGGCGGTGGTGTCCGCGATGGTCAGGTCGGCGGCGAGCACCGTCACGCTGAGCAGCGCGTGCCGCGGTGGCAAGCCGGTGCGGCCGTCCACGATGTGCGCGCCGCGCTCGTAGGCGGCCGAGGTGGCCACCGCCGCCGAACCGACCTCCAGCACGCCGCAGAGCTGGTCGGCCTCATCCGGGTGCCGGATACCGACCCGCCACCGCCTGCCCGGCCCCGGCTCGCCGTGGGTCACCACGTCGCCACCGGCGTTGAGGCAGAAGTTGCGGGCCCCGGCCCGGCGCAGCAGCCCGGCGGCCCGCTGCACCGCCCAGCCCTTGACCACCGCGCACGGGTCCAGCGCCCGGCCCGGCAGCCAGGCCCGGAACGCGCCGCCGGTGCGCTGCTGGTAGTCCACGCAGACCTGCAGCACGTACCGCAGATCGGTGCTCAGCTCGGACTCGGCCAGCTCGCCCCGGCTGAACAGGCTGACCTCGCTGTCCAGCCGGAACGGGCTGAACCGGGCGTCGACCTCGTGCAGCCAGTCGAAGACCCGCTGCACCGCCTGCTCGCCGATCAGCTCGTCCCGCAGGTCCACCGACACCGGCAGGCCCATCACCTGCTCAACCCTGCGCACCGTGCCCACCGCGGACATCAGCGTCCCTTCGCATCGATCGCGGCCTGCAACGACTTCGCGTAGGCCTGGCTGGTCTGGGTGGCGCCGGAGACGGTGTCGATATCGGCGCTCTGCGCGCTCAGCGCGGACTGCCGAAGCTGCGGCAACGCGCCCTGGGTGCGGGTGCTGGTCGGCGCCCGCAGCGCGCGGACCTCGGTGATCCGGTCCCCGGTGAAGGTGACCTGGACCTGCACCGACCCGTAGTTGGTCGACTCGCTCGACCCAGTGGTGCTGGTGCTCGCGGGCTGGCCGCCGCCTGCGGGCGGCGCGCCGCTGGTGCTGGGGGCGGCGGAACCGGTCTCGGCGGGGGCCGGGTCGGCGAGCACGGCGGTGCTCTCGTGCGGGGTGGCCTCGAAGCGCCACAACGGGATGAGCCCGGCGACGGTGAGCAGCAGGACGGGGATGACCCGGCGCATGGGGAGGGTCCTTTCGCGTCTCGAGAGTGGGGGGGTCAGCTCGCCAGGCTGAAGCGTTCGGCGTGGATCTGGTCGCGGGGGACGTCCAGTTCGCGCAGGCCGCGCAGGACCGCGTCGGTCATCGGGGGCGGGCCGCAGACGAAGACGTCCCTGGAGCGGATGTCGGGCACCAGCGCGGCCAGGTTGGCCGCGCCCAGCAGCGGGCCGTGTTCGCTCTGCGCGTCGTTGGGGCCGGTCAGCAGGTGCAGCACCGCTCCCCTGGCGTGGGCGAGCTGGGCCAGTTCGCCGAAGAGCACCGCGTCGCCGTGCGCACGCACCCGGTAGAGCACCACCACGTGCCCGGCCATGTCCTCCAGCAGCGCCCGCACCGGGGTCACGCCCACGCCACCGGCGACCAGCACCGCGTTCGGGGTGCGCTGGTGCATGGTGGTGAACGCGCCGTAGGGACCCTCGGCGAAGACCCTGGTGCCCGGCTGGATGTGCCGCAGGCCCGCGCTGCCGGGGCCGAGGGCCTTGGCGGTCAGGCGCAGTGAGCGGCCGTCGGGGGCCGCCGAGAGCGAGAACGGGTTGGCCTGCCACCAGCGGTCCTTGGCCAGGAAGCGCCACAGGAAGAACTGGCCCGCGCGGGCGGGCAGGCGGTCCAGGTGGCGGCCGGTGATGTAGACCGAGACCACGCTGTCGGACTCCGGCACCACCGCGGTCACCCGGAACCGGTGCCGCAGGTTGCGCCACAGCGGCAGCAGGAACCGGCCCAGCACCACCGAGCCCAGCGCCAGGCCCCACAGCGTCCACCAGTAGGCGCGGGCGAACGGCGAACCGGCGAAGGTGCGTCCGGCCGCGAGCTGGTGGCCGAAGGCGAGCACGACCGCGAGGTAGGTGTAGAGGTGGATGAAGTGCCAGGTCTCGTAGGCGAGCCTGCGCCGGGCCGCGCGCACCGACACCGCGCCGACCATCATGATCAGCAGCAGCGCCACGATGGCCCGCAGCACACCGTCCACTGTGGTCGCCAGCTCGGCGAACTGGGTGACCACCGGCAGGTTCTCCGCCTGGGCGTAGCCGTAGGTGATGAACACCGCGTGCGCCAGCAGTGTCCACAGCAGACCGAAACCGGTCCACCGGTGCCAGGAGGTCAGCCGGTCCATCCCGATCCGGCGGTCCAGCCAGGGCAGCCTGGCCACCAGCACCAGCTGGAAGGCCATGATCAGCGCGCCGTACAGGCCGGTCAGCCTGCCGAGCAGGATCAGCGCGTTGTCGTCGAACCCGGCCGCGGCGAACAGTCCGGCCACCACGGCCGCGTTCGCCGCCAGCAGCGCGTACAGCCCGGTCCGGGCCACCGCCTTCGGGCGCAGGGACGGGGTCGGGGTGGGCGGCGTCGGCGGCGCGGGGGCTTCAAGCGTGGTCACTGGTCTGCTCCTGCTCGGGTCTGCTTCAAGCGCTGGGGGCTTCGGTTGTGAGCCTCGCCAACGAAGCTGTGTCCACGCTGTCCCGAAGCTGTCGACTTGCTGTCTCGTGCCCCGCAGGCCGCCCACGGCCTCGCCGCGGGGCCCGGACTGACGCACCATGTGCAGGTGAGCAACGACAGCCAGGTCCGTCTGCTGGTGGTGGACGACGAACCGCACATCGCCGACCTCGTCGCCACCGTGGCCCGCTACGAGGGCTGGCGGGCGGCGACGGCGGGTACCGGCGCGGAGGCGCTGCGGCAGGCCGCCGCGTTCAACCCGGACATCGTGGTGCTCGACCTGATGCTGCCGGACCTGGACGGCTTCAGCGTGCTGGACCGGCTGCGGGAGAGCGGCTCACTGGTCCCGGTGGTCTTCCTCACCGCCAAGGACGGCACCGCCGACCGGATCGTCGGCCTGACCCGCGGTGGCGATGACTACCTGGTCAAACCCTTCTCGGTGGAGGAGCTGATGGCCCGGCTGCGCGCGGTGCTCCGGCGCAGCACCGCCCAGGCCTGGACCCCGCAGGCGCGTTCGGTGCTCCAGGTGGCCGACCTGACCCTGGACGAGGACACCAGGGAGGTCCGCCGGGCCGGGAAGCTGGCCACGCTCACCCCCACCGAGTACGAACTGCTGCGCTACCTGATGCGCCGCTCCCCCGCGGTGCTGACCAAGGCGCAGATCCTGGACCACGTCTGGGAGTACGACTTCGGCGGCCGCTCCAACGTGGTCGAACTGGTCATCTCGCACCTGCGCCGCAAGGTCGACAACGGCCATGAACCGCTGATCCACACCATGCGCGGGGTCGGCTACGCGCTGCGCCAGGCCGTCCAGTGAGCTGGGGCGGCCGCTGGCGGGCTGCCTGGCAGCGGACCCGGCTGGGCACCAGGCTGTCGCTGGCCCTCGGCGCGTTGTCGCTGGTGGTCTTCGCCGTGGTGGGCACCGTGATGGTGACCAGCATGGAGGAGTACCTGGCCGCCCGGCTGGACGAGCAGATGAAGAAGAGCCAGATCGAGCAGACCGCGGCCTGGCGCAAGGACGGCGCCCCGCAGCCGCCGTGGTCCTGGCAGTCGGTGCTCTTCGACATGCGCGAGGGCAAGCCGAAGATGGTCAAGTCCACCGCCGGCACCACCCCGCAGAACATCGACCGGCTGGCCAAGGTCGCGCAGAAGGTGCACGGCCAGGACGAGGACCTCTACGAAACCCTTGACCTGTATGGGAAAGAGGGCACCTTCCGGGTTCGGGCCTGCACCATCAGCGGCAACGAGGTGCTGGTCAGCGCCGCGCCACGGGACGACCTGGACGGCACGGTGAGCTGGTTCATCACCGTGTGCGTCGCCATGTTCCTGGTGGCGCTGCTGGTCCTGGTGGTCTCCGGCCGCCTGGTGCTGCGCCGCGGCCTGCGCCCGCTGGCCGAGATGGCCGGCACCGCGCACGACATCCGCTCGCACGACCTCACCGACTCCGCCCAGCTGCCGGTGCGCGCCACCGGCGACGGCGGCGGTGGGGTCGAGGTGGAGGAGCTGCGCAGCGCGTTCAACCTGATGCTGGAGCACATCGACTCCTCGCTGGCCGCGCGCACCGCCGCCGAGCAGCGGCTGCGCCGTTTCGTCGCGGACGCCTCGCACGAACTGCGCACCCCGCTGACCTCCATCCGCGGCTACGCCGACCTGTTCAAGTACGCCGCCGCCAACGAACCGGCCGAACGCGACCGGCACCTGGCCCGCATCCGCGAGGAGGCGGCCAGGATGACGGTGCTGCTGGACGACCTGCTGTTGCTGGCCCGCCTGGACGCCGCCGAGGTCGAGGAACCACTGCGCCCGGAGGACATCGACCTGGTCGCGCTGGCCAACGCCGCCGCCGACGCCTTCCACGCCGCCCGCCCCAGCCACCCGCTCACCGTGGTGCTGGCCCAGGACCAGCTCGCCCTGCGCGCCGACCCGATGCGGCTGCGCCAGGTCCTGGACAACCTGCTGACCAACGCCGCCGTGCACACCCCACCCGGCACCGAGGTCGAACTGGCCGTCTGGGCCGCCGACGAGCACGCGCTGATCCGGATCAACGACAACGGCCCCGGCATCCCGGCCGCCGACCAGGAACGCATCTTCGACCGCTTCTACCGGGTGGACGACTCCCGTTCCAGGAACAAGGGCGGCAGCGGTCTGGGCCTGGCCGTGGTCCGCTCGCTGGTCACCGCGCACGGCGGCACGGTCGAACTCGCCAGCGCGCCGGGCCGCACCACGTTCCTGCTCCGCCTGCCGCTGAGCTACTCCGGCGAGCCCGGCGCCCGCGGCGTGGCCGGGCCCAGATCCGAGAGCTGATATCCGTCCGGATAAGCCTTCATCTGTCCGCCCGGGGTAAAGGCACTGCTGGTCCTCGGCTTGAGCAGCCGCTGGATCCGGGCCCGCAGCCGGAAGCCCAGCTTCACCGGGCCGCGCAGTACCCACGGGGTGCGCGGCACGCCCAGCGCCCGGCGCAGTGGCTCGTCGTCGATCACGTCCAGCAGTGCCAGGCCCAGCAACCGGCCCAGCCCGCGGGCGCGGGGTGGGAAGCGGTCGGCGATGAGTTGCTGGGAGGCGCGCAGCAGGCGGGTGTTGGCCGGGGTGTGCGCGAAGTGCTCGCGCTCGTAGGTGTCGAACCAGTGCTCGTACTTCTCCCAGCTCGCCGGGATGTCCGTGATGCCCATCCGGGAGCCCAGCTCGCGGTAGAAGTGATAGGCGGCGATGCGTTCGGCCTCCACCGGGCGGCGCCAGCCGTAGCGGTCCAGCCAGCGGAAGGGCACGAACATGAAGGTGCCCAGCACGTACAGGTAGTCCTCGTTGCTGATCGTCCACGGGCGGTGCGCGCCGTTGGTGATCCGCAGCGCGCCGCGGGCCCTGGGGTGGTCGAAGCCGTGCTCGACCATCTCGAAGATCAGCAGGCCGGTGTCCTCGGCGCGTTTGACCGGGTCGTGCTCGATGTGGCCGGTGTGCGCGAGCAGGCCGGAGATCGAGGGCACCGCGTAGGTGCGGTAGAAGGCCAGCTGCAGGGCGATGCTGACGTCGAAGCTGAACTCGTACAACGCGGTCAGCCGGTAGATCTCGGCGTAGTCGCGTTCGGGGTCCAGCTCCTGGATGCGCGCCAGGTGCACGAGTCGTCGTTTCATCGTCCGGCTTCCTCCGGCGCGGCGGGGGTGGCCGCGCGTGTGCCCAGGTGCTCGGCGAGCACCTGTCTGACCACCGGGTCCCTGGTGAAGGCGCGGGTGATCGCACGCCACCGGTCCACCAGTTCGGCCAGGTCCTCCGCGCCGGCGGCGCTGCCGAGGGGGTTGTTCGTCACGTCGGGTATGCCCAGTTCGCGGCGGCGCAGCGCGACCGCGTACCCGGCGGCGGCACTCACCGCGGCCACCTGCTCGGGCGGCCGGCCACCGGTCAGCTCCCGGACCCTGGCCGGGATCTCGGGCGGGATGGCCGGGCGGAGCTGCTTGCCGCCGTCCTCCAGCTCGATCAGCCTGCGGTAGAGCCTGCGGCGGCCCGCACGCAGGTCGAACAGGTCGGCGCGGCGGGACTTCGGCGGGTCCAGGGTGATCTCCGGCAGCACCTCGGCGAAGCGGGCCCACAGCGGGTAGAGCGCGTGGTGCGCGCGCAGGAACCGCCACCAGGCCGCGATCGCCCCGGCCAGCCGGACCAGCGGCGCGCAGTGCCGCCGCACCCACCTGGCCACGGTCTCGCCCAGCGCGCACGCGCTCACGCCCAGCGTGGCCAGCGCGCAGGCCGCGGGCATCAGCCAGCCCTCCACCGAGTTCGCGGTCCAGCCGGGGGTCACCCCGAACAGCACCGCGAGCTGGAAACCCAGTTTGTGCGCGCAGAAGGCCAGCGTGAACACGTGCGCCACCACCTGCAGCCGCAGCCCGACGAAGAGCCACCACACGTCCCTGGCCTTGGTCGACCACTGCCAGGCCAGCCGCATCAGGTTCAGCGCCGCCCAGCCCAGGTACAGGCTGAAGGTGGCGAAGGCCAGCGCGGCCACCGGATCGCCCGGCCCGCCCGCCTCGTTGCGCCCGGCAGGACCGTGCAGGAAGTCCCTGGCCCTCGGCGCGGCGGCGAAGAGCAGCAGCATCACCGCGGTGACCGCGAACAGCACCAGCGCCTGCCGGGCGGCCCGGCGGGCAGCCTGCTCCGGTTCCTCGATGGAGTACAGGAAGAAGACCTGGATCAGGTACGCGGTGCCCAGCACCAGCCCGTGCTGCACCGGCCAGGCCAGGTTGAAGCCGACCTGGTTGATCACCGGGTAGACCACCGGGAGCTGCACCGACAGCGCCAGGGCCAGCGCCAGGCAGCCCAGCAGCAGCGAGCGCACCGCCGGGTTGCCCGCCCGGCCGATGAGCTGGCGCAGCCGGGTCAGCACGGTGGCGAGCGTGGCCAGCACCACGGCCAGCACCAGGAGGCCTGCGGCGCTCACTGCTGGGTGGGGCCCAGTCCGTGCGCGAGCCGGTCGATCACCTGCGCCTCGTGCGGCGGCAATCGTTTGGCCTTGCGGCTCAGCAGGCCGGGTGCGGCGTCGAGCAGCCGGGCGGAGAACTGGGTGGCGAAGCTCTCCGCCTCCCGCTCCTGCAGGTCCTGGAACCCGGCCCGGCACAGCGCCTTGCCCAGCAGCTCTTCCCGCCGGGCCTCGTCGAGGTGCGGGAACAGCAGCCGCAGCATCGGCAGCCGGGGCTGGCCGCCCTCGCCGATGCTGCGGTGCTCCAGGACCAGGTGGCCGATCTCGTGCAGCACCGTGTTCTGCTGGTGCAGCGCCGAGGTGGTGTCGTCGTAGAAGACGTAGTCCGCGTCGTAGGCCGAGACCAGCAGCCCGTCGAAGGGCGCGACCCGGCCACCCAGCACCTGGCTCAGCGGCATCAGCTCGATCGGATGCCCGCGCCGCTCACCCAGCCTGCGGCAGAACTCGCCGACCGTGAACGGCTGGGGCGGCGCCACCGAGGAGAGCACCTGGTCCAGGACGCGTTCCACCCTGGCGGGTACTTCGGTCATGCGCTCGCCCCCTCACCGGTTCCTGGCGCGGGTGGCCAGCTAATCAGGCTTCGGGCAGCGAAGCCAACCTCGCTGTGATGCGTTCGATCTCCGCCTCGGCCGCCGCCTTGCGCTCGGTGATCTTCTCCACCACCGCGGCAGGCGCCTTGTCGGTGAACGCCGGGTTGCCCAGCTTGGCCACGCAGCCCGCGAGTTCCTTCTCGTTGACCGCGAGGTCCTTGGCCAGCCGCTTGCGCTCGGCCGCCACGTCGATCGTGCCGGAGGTGTCCAGCTCGATGGTGACCGCGCCGGTGGGCAGGTTCAGCTCGAAGTCGGCCGTGGCGGCGAACTCCGCGCCCGGTTCGTCCAGCTTCACCAGCGCGCGCACCGAGGCGGTCAACGCGGTCAGCCCGGCGGCGTCCATCCCGGTCAGCCGGGTGGCCACCCGCTGGCCGGGCTTGATGCCCTGGTCGGAGCGGAACCGGCGGATCTCGGTGACGAGCTGCTGCACGGCCGCGATCCGTTCCTTGGCGACCGGATCCGCACTCGCGCCGCTGACCGACGGCCACTGCGCGATGACCAGCGACTCCTCACCGGTGAGCGCGGTCCACAGCGTTTCGGTGAGGTACGGGGAGACCGGGTGCAGCAGGCGCAGCACCACGTCGAGGACGTGGCCGAGCACCGCGCGGGTCGCGCCCGCCCGGTTCTCGTCGTTGAGCTGGACCTTGGCCAGTTCCAGGTACCAGTCGCAGAACTCGTCCCAGACGAAGTGGTAGAGCGCCTCAGTGGACTTGGCGAACTGGTAGTCGTCCAGCAGACCGTCCACTTCGGACACCAGCGCGTCCAGGCCGTCCAGGATCCACCGGTCGGCGTCGGTCAGCGCGTCCCGCGCGGGCACCGGCTCGGCAACGGTGGCGCCGTTCATCATGGCGAACCTGGTGGCGTTCCACAGCTTGGTGCCGAAGTTGCGGGAGCCGGCCACCCACTCCTCGCTGATCGGCACGTCGGTGCCGGGGTTGGCGCCGCGGGCCATGGTGAAGCGCAGCGCGTCGGTGCCGAAGCGGTCCATCCAGTCCAGCGGGTCGACCACGTTGCCGACGGTCTTGGACATCTTCTTGCCGTGCTGGTCCCGGACCATGCCGTGCAGTGCGATGGTGTGGAACGGCGGCACGCCGTCCATCGCGTAGATGCCGAACATCATCATCCGGACGACCCAGAAGAACAGGATGTCGTAGCCGGTGACCAGCACGCTGGTCGGATAGAACTTGGCCAGGTCGTCGGTCTTCTCCGGCCAGCCCAGGGTGGAGAAGGGCCACAGGCCGGAGGAGAACCAGGTGTCCAGGACGTCCTCGTCCTGGCGCCAGCCCTCGCCCGCGGGCGGCTGCTCGTCCGGGCCCAGGCAGATCTGCTCGCCGTTGGGGCCGTACCAGACCGGGATCCGGTGGCCCCACCACAGCTGGCGCGAGATGCACCAGTCGTGCAAGTTGTCGACCCAGTCGAAGTAGCGCTTGGTCATCTCCGGCGGGTTGACCGCGACCTTGCCCTCGCGGACCGCGTCCCCTGCCGCCTTGGCCAGCGGGGCGACCTTGACGAACCACTGCAGCGAGAGCCGCGGCTCGATCGGCTCCTTGGACCGCGAGCTGTGCCCGACGCTGTGCAGGTACGGCCGCTTCTCCGCGACGATCCGGCCCTGCGCGCGCAGTGCCTCGCGGACCGCGACCCGCGCCTCGAACCGGTCCAGGCCGTCGAACTCGGTGCCGGTGTGCGCGATCCGGCCCTGCTCGTCCATGATCGTCGGCATCGGCAGCTCGTGCCGCTTGCCGATCTCGAAGTCGTTCGGGTCGTGCGCCGGGGTCACCTTGACCGCGCCGGTGCCGAACTCCGGGTCGACGTGGGTGTCGGCCACGACCGGGATCTTGCGCCCGGTCAGCGGCAGCTCGATCAGCGTGCCGACCAGGTGCTTGTACCGCTCGTCGTCCGGGTGCACCGCGACCGCGGTGTCGCCGAGCATGGTCTCGACCCGGGTGGTGGCGACCACGATCGAGGCGTCGCCGTCGCCGTAGCGCATGGAGACGAGTTCGCCCTCGACCTCCTCGTGGTCGACCTCGGCGTCGGAGAGCACCGAGCGCAGCGTGGGCGACCAGTTGACCAGCCGCTCGGCCCGGTAGATCAGGCCCTCGTCGTAGAGCTTCTTGAAGATGGTCAGCACCGCGCGGTTGGACTTCTCGTCCATGGTGAACCGCTCGCGGGTCCAGTCCACGCTCTCGCCGAGGCGGCGCATCTGGGCCAGGATCTTGCCGCCGTACTCGGCCTTCCACTCCCAGGTGCGCTCGATGAACGCCTCCCGGCCCAGCTCCCGGCGGCTGGTGCCCTCGGCCGCGAGCTGCTTCTCCACCAGCGCGTGCACCGCGATGGAGGCGTGGTCCATGCCCGGCAGCCACAGCGTCTCGAAGCCCTGCATCCGCTTGCGCCGGATGATCAGGTCGATCAGCGTGTGCTCGAAGGCGTGCCCGATGTGCAGGCTGCCGGTGACATTCGGCGGCGGGATGACGATGGTGAACGGCGGCTTGTCGCTGGCCGCGTCGGGCGTGAAGTAACCGCGCTCGACCCACCGCTGGTACAGCTCGCCCTCTACCTCCGCCGGAGCGAACTGGGCGGGGAGTTCGGTGCGGGCCTGCTGCGGAAGGGTCTCGGTCACAGCAGTCGATTCTACGGGGGCGCCGAAACCGCGATTCCCGCTGGTCGCACCGACCCCGACCAGCGACAAGACTCCCGGACCGGTACCGGCCGCTGCTAACCTCGGCACGTTTTCACTCATTCGGGGGGTTGGCATGACCGAGGACCCACAGGTGCGGGAGATCAGGCGCCGTGCGTTCTGGCGCCGCAACGGCGGCCGCTTCCTCGGATTCGGCCTGGTCATCGCCATCGGCGTGACCGGGGCGGTGCTCTACCGGACGGGCCACCTCAACGGCCTGGCGCCGGACGGCATCGGCGGCTCGACCCCCACCAGCAGCACTCCCAAGGTCAACCTGACCACCCCGTTCCTGGGCACCGAGGCCGGGCTGTGGGCCGACGGCGCGGCCGGGATCACGCTGCCGGAGACCGGCAAGCTGGGCAAGTACAGCGCGGAGCAGGTCAGGGCCTTCGCCGAGCAGGTGCGCAAGGTGCTGATCACCGCGAGGCTGGACCGCAGGGTGATCGTGGAAGGCAAGACCGAGCACGTCTTCGCGCTGATGGCCCCCGAGGCGCAGGAGCAGTACGACGAGCACCGGGAGAAGGAGAAGCTGCCCGTGGACGGCGGCTCGTTCCTCTACACCCGGATCGCCCCCGGCTACCCACTGCTGGAGGTCGAGCCCAAGGTCAAGGGCGAGCTGAAGGTGTTCCTGGACGGCAGGGGCAGGCTGACCGCGAGCACCAACTACGTGATGGCCTACGCCTTCAAGCCCGACCAGCCGGAGAAGATCACCGACCCGCACGAGCTGATCGCCATCCAGCGCCGCGAGGCGGAGTGGTTCCTCGAGGACAACAAGCAGATCCGCAAGAGTCAGCACGGCCTGTGGTGGGGCGAGAAGTTCAACGGCTACGACTACCTGATGAGCTGCCCGGCCTCGGAGAAGGAACTGCTCGCGCCGACCTTCCGGGAGAACCAGCAGCGGCGCACGAACGGTCCGGAGCCGACGGCCAAGCATGACCGCAAGCACTACTTCGATCCGAACTCGCCGGTGGGCGATGAGGACGGGTGCAAGAAGTAGCTGGGTGTATTTGATCGGCTGGGTCGGACGCATCGCAACGCGAAAAATCAACCGCACCGAGGGTGGGCGGCTCGCCGTGTCGCCGCGCGCAATGTCAGGTCACAACAGGTGATCGCGCCGTCGAACCGCACGCCGCACCTTCTCCTGGCCGATGGTTGGGGTGTGCGCTGCGCCTTCTCGCCGTGGGTTTATGCACGTACGATCCCCTGGGAAAGCGCATTCCACCCCTGGCCGCAAGGAGATCCGTTGATCGTTCCTGGTCTGGTTTCGGTGACCTTCCGGCAACTCGGTGTGCCCGAGGTGGTGCGGTTGACCGCCGCCGCGGGCCTGGCAGCGATCGAGTGGGGTGGCGATGTGCACGTCCCCGCCGGGGATCTCGCCGCCGCCGAGACCGCCCGCGAACTGACCGCCGCGGCCGGGCTGACCGTGGCCGCCTACGGCTCCTACTACCGCGCGGGGCACAGCGATCCGGCCGACCTGGACCCCGTGGTGCGCACCGCGGCGGCACTGGGCGCGCCGTTGATCCGGGTCTGGGCCGGGCAGCTCGGGTCGGCCGAGGCTGATCCGGCGCAGCGGGCGGGCACCGTGCAGGCGTTGCGGCGGGCGGCGGAAGCGGCCGCGGGGCACGGGATGCGGATCGCGCTGGAATATCACCGGAACACCCTCACCGACACGCTCGCCTCCGCTACCGCGCTGTTCGCCGAGGTGGATCGGGCAGAGGTGGTGCCCTACTGGCAACCGGCAGGCGGACAGCCCTCGGCGGTGGCGCTGACCGAGGTGCGGGCGTTGTTGCCGGAGCTGGTGACCGCGCACGTGTTCAGCTGGGGTCCAGGTGGTGGGAAGGATCGGCTGCCGCTGGCCGAACGGGCAGACCTCTGGCGGCCGGTGCTGGCCGAACTCGCCGCGGACGGCCGGGACCGGTTCGCGCTGGTGGAGTTCGTGCCGGATGACTCGCCGGCGATCTTCCTGCGGGATGCGGCCACCCTGCGTGATTGGTTGACCCACCCACTCGGGTGACATTTGGTGGGCACCCGATTGGTGGTTTGCGGGCACCCGAGCGCAGGATGTGGCCATGGCGCGTGAGGCACCCGAACACGATGTCGACGAGACCGGCCTGACGGTCTCCCGGCCGAAGACCTGGGCCGCCGGGATCCCCGGGGTCCTGGTGTCCTTGCAGCACGGCGTCGAGCAGATGGGTGCCATCCGCTCGGCCCGCACCCTGCGGCTGCTCAACCAGCGCGAGGGCTACGACTGCCCCGGCTGCGCCTGGCCGGAGGCCCAAGGCCACCGCAAGCTGGCCGAGTTCTGCGAGAACGGCGCCAAGGCGGTGGCCGAGGAGGCGACCAAGCGCACCGTGGGGCGGGAGTTCTTCGCCGCGCACCCGGTGGCCGAGCTGGCGGGCAAGACCGACTACTGGCTGGGGCAGCAGGGTCGGCTGACCGAGCCGATGGTGTTGCGGCCCGGTGGCAGCCACTACGAACCCATCTCCTGGGACAACGCCTTCGAGCTGCTGGCCGAGGAACTGCGCGGGCTGCCCTCGCCGGATGACGCGGTCTTCTACACCTCCGGCCGCACCAGCAACGAGGCCGCCTTCCTCTGGCAGCTCTTCGCCCGCAGCCTGGGCACCAACAACCTGCCGGACTGCTCCAACATGTGCCACGAGTCCTCCGGCGCGGCGCTGAAGGAGACCATCGGCATCGGCAAGGGCTCGGTGAGCCTGGCCGACCTGGAGTCGGCCGACCTGATCGTGGTGGTCGGCCAGAACCCTGGCACCAACCACCCGCGCATGCTGTCCTCGCTGGAGCAGGCCAAGCAGCGCGGCGCCAAGGTGGTCGCGGTGAACCCGCTGCCAGAGGCCGGGCTGATGCGGTTCAAGAACCCGCAGAACGTGCGTGGCCTGATCGGCCGGGGCACCCCGCTGGCCGATCTGTTCCTGCAGATCAAGCTGGGCGGTGACCTGGCACTGTTCCAGGCGGTCGGGCACCTGCTGCTGCTGGCCGAGCGGGCCGCGCCGGGCACCGTGGTCGACTGGGACTTCGTGCAGGAGCACACGCACGGCTTCGATGCCTACGCCGAGCACCTGCAGAAGCTGGACTGGTCCGAGGTGGACCGGGCGACCGGGTTGTCCCGCAAGGAGATCGCCCGGTTCAGCCGGATGCTGATGGACTCCGAGCGCACGGTGATCTGCTGGGCAATGGGGCTCACCCAGCACCGGCACTCGGTGGCCACCATCCAGGAGGTCGTCAACGTCCTGCTGACCCGCGGCATGATCGGCAAGCCGGGCGCGGGCGTGTGCCCGGTGCGCGGCCACTCCAACGTGCAAGGCGACCGCACCATGGGTGTGTGGGAGAAGATGCCGGAGGAGTTCCTGGCCGCGCTGGAGCACGAGTTCCACATCACCGTGCCGCGCAGGCACGGCTTCGACACGGTGGACTCCTTGCGCGCCATGCGGGACGGGCAGGCCAGGGTGTTCCTGGCCATGGGCGGCAACTTCGCCGCGGCCACCCCGGACAGCGAGGTCAGTGAGGCCGCGCTGCGCAACTGCTCGCTGACCGTGCAGGTCTCCACCAAGCTGAACCGCTCGCACGTGGTGCCCGGCCGGACCGCGCTGATCTTCCCCACCCTGGGCCGCACCGACCGGGACCAGCAGGCGGGCAAGGACCAGTTCGTCACGGTCGAGGACTCGATGTCGGTGGTGCACCGCTCCCGCGGCAGGCTCAAGCCCTCCTCGCCGGTGCTGCTCTCGGAGATCGCGATCATCTGCCGGGCGGCCAGGGCGACCCTCGGCGACGGGCATCCGGTGCCGTGGGCGGAGTTCGAGCGCGACTACGACAAGATCCGGAACCGGATCGCGCACGTGGTCCCCGGCTTCGCCGACTTCAACCGCCGGGTCCGCCAGCCGGACGGGTTCGTGCTGCCGCATCCGCCGCGGGACTCCCGCCGGTTCGAGACCAGCACCGGCCGGGCCAACCTGACCGTGAACGCCTTCGAGGCCCCGGAGATCCCGGCCGGCAGGCTGCTGTTGCAGACCATGCGCAGCCACGATCAGTACAACACCACCATCTACGGCCTGGACGACCGCTACCGCGGGGTGCAGAACGGCCGCCGGGTGGTGCTGGTGAACCCGGAGGACCTGGCCGAGCTGGAGATCCCGGACGGCGCGATCGTGGACCTGGTCAGCGAGTGGGCGCAGGATCCGCAGAAGATCAAGGAACGCCGGGCCGAGCGGTTCCGGGTGATCGCCTACCCGACCGCGCGCGGCTGTGCGGCCGCCTACTTCCCCGAGGCCAACGCGCTGGTGCCGCTGGATGCCACGGCACGGATCTCCAACACCCCGATGTCCAAGTCGATCGTGATCCGGCTGGAGCCACGCCGGGCCTGAGCGCTACCGCGCGGCGGTGGTCGCGGTCAGTTCCCTGGCCGCGGCCACACCGCCGTCCTGCATGCGCCGCAGGCCATCCGCGAGCCCGTCCGCGTCCGAGCGCACCGCGTCCAGCAGCGCGGCCGAGTCGGTCAGCGCGTCGGAGACCAAGCCGGTGAAGGCCAGTGCGCTGCCCGGGTCCAGGGCCAGCACCGGCAGCAGCAGGCTGACCTTGTGGCCCAGGTCGACCAGGCGCTGGTGCAGTTCCTCGTGTTCCCGCCGGGCCTGGGCGAACCGCTCCGCGTGCCCGGCCAGTAACGCCGCCGTGGCGCCCAGGATCTCCGCGTCCTCGCCGAGCCGCCTGCCCTCGGCCGAGATCACCGTGGCCGCCTCGGCGGCCGCTTTCCCTTGCCAGGGCTGGTTGTCGGCGTACTCGGCGAGCAGTTCCGCGCCGGTGTCCCGCAGCTCGGTGGCCGCCGCCCGGTAGGCCCCGGCCAGGTCGGCCAGCCGGTCCGCGTCGCCGGTGAGCGGGCCGAGCTGGGTCATGGCCATCCGGATGCTGTCCTCGATGGTGCCGACGGTGAGCGTCCCGGCCAGGTTGGTCAGCCGGGTGGCGCGCAGGGCCAGGTCCTGGCTGTCACCGCGGCTCATCGCAGGCCCTGCTTGTCATCGGCGCTGGCATAGCCCTGCAGGCTGTCCCTGGCCTGGCCGGTCAGCGTGTCGAAGGCACGCACCCGCAGGCGCAGGGTGTCGAAGAGGTGTTGTTGGAAGGCCAGGTGGGACTTGCCGGCGTCGGTGGTCGCGAAGGTCGCGCCGTCCCTGGTGCCCGCGTCCCAGCTCTTGCGAGTGGCCTCGATGTCCTTGGTGGCCAAGGACAACCGCTGGGCCAGCGCGCGCAGCTCGTCCTGGTTGAGCCCGAATCCGTTCATGTCCGCCCCCTCCCGTGCGGGAGGCTATCGGGTCGCGGACACGCCTGGGTGCCGGGAGCGACAATTCGATCACTCCCGGTCCCGGCGAAACTCATTCCCCCAGGTGCAGCACGGCGAACACGGCGCCCCACGGGTCGGCCAGCACCGCGATCCGGCCGTAGGCGGTCTCGGTGATCTCCTCGACCACGGCGCCGCCCAGCTCGCGCGCGGCGGCCACGGTGGCCTCCACATCGGACGTTCCGAAGTAGACCAGCCAGTGCGGGCGTTCCTCCTCCCGGTGCACCGGCTCGGCGCTGGCCACCTGCTGCCCGGCCAGCTCGAACACCGGGTACTCCGGCGCGCCCCGCACCTCGCTGTAGCCGTAGTCGAAGAGGTTGCCGTAGAAGGACTTCGCCGCCGCCACCGCGGTGGTGCGCAGCTCGTTCCAGACCAGCGTGCCGTGCTCGTTGACCAGTCCGGCGCCGTGGTGCTCGTCGGGCTGCCAGAAGCCGATCAGCGCGCCCGCCGGGTCCAGCGCGATGGCCATGGTGCCGAAGGAGCCGACCGTCATCGGCTCCACCACCACCGTGCCGCCTGCCGAACGTGCCCGCGCCACCACGCCCTCGGCGTCCTCGGTGTGCAGGTAGGTGCCCCACATCGGCGGCGCGTCCGGCTGTGCCGGGCCCAGCCCGGCCACGATCCGCCCGCGCAGCAACGCGTTGACGTAGTAGCCGTACTTCTCCTCGCCAGGGGTGTAGCTCCAGCCGAAGAGCCCGGTGTAGAACTCCTTGGCCGCGTCCAGATCCGGCGTGGACACGTCAACCCAGCTCGGCGTGCCCGCGGTGTAGCCGTCCCGCTCCGGCATGGTCGGTTCCTTCCGTGAGGTGGGCACCCAGTGTGTCCCGCCTCACCGACAACCGCGCTCTCAGCCGGTGAACAGCTGGGTCACCTTGCGCACCAGCTCGAAGAGCCCGTAACCGAAGGGCAGCCCGACCCACAGCCAGGCGAAGGCCATGACCGGCTTGTACCGCGGGTTCATCAGACCGCCTCCGCCTTGCTCGGCGCGGCCACCGGCCGCTGTGGTTCGTGGAACCTCGGGTGCACCGGCCGGACCAGCTCGTTGGCGATGAAGCCGATCACCAGCAGGCCGATCACGATGTAGAGCGAGGTGGTGTAGAGCGCCGGACCGGACTTGCCGGCGGCCTTCTGCGCGTCCGCGATGGCGTTGATGATCAGCGGCCCGAGCACCCCGGCCAGCGACCAGGCGGTGAGCAGGCGGCCGTGGATGGCGCCGACCTGGTAGGTGCCGAAAAGGTCCTTCAGGTAGGCCGGGATGGTGGCGAAACCGCCGCCGTAGAAGGACAGGATCACCATGGCGCACACCACGAACAGCGGCGTGGAGACGTCCCCGGCCAGTGCGATGGCCAGGTAGAGCAGCCCGCCGACGCCGAGGTAGAGCCGGTAGATGTTCTTGCGCCCCACCAGGTCCGAGGTGGAGGACCAGACGAACCGGCCGATCATGTTGGTCAGCGAGAGCAGCGCGACGAACCCGGCGGCCGAGGCCGCGCTGACCGGCAGCGCGGAGTTGGCGAAGAAGTCCCTGATCATCGGCGCGGCCTTCTCCAGGATGCCGATGCCCGCGGTCACGTTGAAGCACAGCACCACCCAGAGCAGCCAGAACTGCGGGGTGCGGATGGCGTTGTTGGCCGAGACCTGGGCGGTGGTGATCATGCCGCCTGCCGCGGCCGGTTTCGGCGTCCAGCCCTTGGGTTTCCAGTCCGGCGCCGGCACCCGCACCAGCAGCACGCCAACGGACATGAACACCGCGTAGACCAGGCCGTGCGTGATGAAGGTCTGCGCGATGCCGGTGACGTCCTTGCCGAAGCCGTCCAGCATGGCCGCCGACCAGGGCGAGGCGATCAGCGCGCCGCCGCCGAAGCCCATGATGGCGATCCCGGTGGCCATGCCCGGCCGGTCCGGGAACCACTTGATCAGGGTGGACACCGGGGAGATGTAGCCGATGCCGAGCCCGATCCCGCCGATGCCGCCGTAGCCGAGCACCACCAGCCAGTACTGCCGGGTGGCCACGCCGAGGGCGGCGATCAGGAAGCCGGAGGAGAAGCAGACGGTGGAGACGAACATGGCCCAGCGCGGACCGTTACGCTCCACCAGGGTGCCGCCGAAGGCCGCGGAGAGCCCGAGCATCACGATGCCGAGCTGGAACGGCAGCGCGCTCGCGGTGCCCGACAGCGACAACGCGCCTTCCAGCGGCGACTTGAACACGCTCCAGGCGTAGGCCTGACCGATCGCCAGGTGCACCGACAGCGCGGCAGGCGGGATCAGCCAGCGGCTCCAGCCGGGCGGCGCGACCACCCGGGAGCGGTCCAGGAAGCCGAGCGCCACAGCGCACCTCCAGGCATATAGTTGAAGTGACAACCTAAGTGCGCAACCTAGGCTCTGTGTCCCAGGTTGTACAGGGTTTGGAGGTCCTCGGATGGGACGGGTGACAGCACGTCGTCCAGTGCTCCGGATCTCGCCGAAGGGAGTGGTGCGCAGGCCGGACGCGCTCGCCGTCGAGGAGCCACTCGAACTGCGGGTCAACGGTCGCGCGCTGGCGGTGACCATGCGCACGCCAGGGCACGATGTCGAGCTGGCGCACGGCTTCCTGCTCACCGAGGGGGTCATCGGCGGCGCGCCGGACGTGCGCACCGCGCGCTACTGCGACGGCACCGACGACGAGGGCCGCAACACCTACAACGTGCTCGACGTGGCACTGGCCGAGGACGTGCCCCCGCCGGATGTCGGCGTGGAGCGCAACTTCTACACCACCTCCTCCTGCGGCGTGTGCGGCAAGGCCGCGCTGGACGCGGTCAAGCTCAAGACCCGCTTCTCCCCCGCCGCCGACGAGTCCCGGATCACCCCGGAGGTGCTCACCGGCCTGCCCGACTCCCTGCGTGCCGCGCAGCGGGTCTTCGAGGCCACCGGCGGCCTGCACGCGGCCGGACTGGCCACAATGGACGGTGAGCTGCTGGTGGTGCGGGAGGACGTCGGTCGGCACAACGCGGTGGACAAGGTGCTCGGCTGGGCACTGCTGGCCGGCCGGGTGCCACTGGGCGGGCACGTGCTGATGGTCTCCGGCCGGGCCTCCTTCGAGCTGGTGCAGAAGGCCGCGATGGCCGGGCTGCCGATGCTGGCCGCGGTGTCCGCGCCCTCCTCGCTGGCGGTGGAGCTGGCCGCCGAACAGGGCATCACCCTGATCGGCTTCCTGCGCGGGGAGTCGATGAACGTCTACACCGGGGCGGAGCGCATCGTCCTGCCGGAGTAGCACCGGCGAGACTGGGCCGGTGCAGCCACTTGAGGGAACCACCGTGCTCGCGCTCGAGCAGGCCGTCGCCGTGCCCTATGCCACCCGCCTGCTGGCCGACCTCGGCGCCCGGGTGATCAAGGTCGAACGGCCGGGGACCGGGGACTTCGCCCGCGGCTACGACACCGCCTGCGGTCCGGTGTCCAGCTACTTCGCCTGGGTCAACCTGGGCAAGGAGTCCCTCACCCTGGACCTCAAGCACCCGGACGGGCGGGCCGTGCTGGACCGGCTGCTCGACCGGGTGGACGTGGTGCTGTGCAACCTCTCCCCCGCCGCGGCCCGCCGCCTCGACCTGGACGCGGACACCCTGCGCGAGCGCCGCCCCGGCCTGATCGCCGGTGAGCTGTCCGGCTACGGCGGGGAAGGTCCCTACGCGGCCCGCAAGGCCTACGACGCGCTGATCCAGTCCGAGGCCGGGCTGATCGACCTGACCGGCGAGGGCGCGGTCACCGGGCGGGCCGGGATCTCGGTGGCCGATATCGCCGCCGGGGTCCAGTTGCACGCCGCGGTGCTGGCCGCGCTGCTGCGCCAGGCCCGCACCGGCGAGGGCGCCACCCTGCGGCTGACCCTGCTGGAGGCCCTGGCCGAGTGGATGCACCAGCCGATGCTCTACGCCACCGGCACCGGTGTGGTCCCGCCGCGCACCGGGGCGCACCACGCGAGCATCGCGCCGTACGGGCCGTTCCGCTGCGGGGACGGCGACAGCGTGCACCTGGCGGTGCAGAACGAGGGCCAGTGGCGGCGGCTGTGCGAGGTCGCCGGGCAGCCGGACCTGGCCGAGGACCCGCGGTTCCGCACCGTCGCGGGCCGGGTCGAACGCCGGGCCGAGCTGCACGCGGAGTTACAGCCCGCCTTCGACCGCACCACCGCGGCCGAACTGCTGGCCGCCCTGGACGCCGCCGACGTGCCCGCCGCGCGCACCCGCACCGTGCTCGACCTCGCCGAGCACCCCCAGCTGGCGGTCCGGGATCGCTGGGCGGAGGTGCCGATGCCGGGTGGCACGGCGGTCCGGATGCTGCGCCCGCCGGTGGACGATTCGGGCTCCGCCTGGGCCCCAGCACCGGTGCCGGACCTGGGTCAACACAACGATCTGGTACTTGACTGGCTCGGCTATCACCCAGAAGAGATCAACAACCTCCGGCGGAACGCGGTTATCTAGTCACATTCCGTGACAGTGTGTCCTGAATCACCCCCACCTGTGGCGAACCAACCGACCGAAAATGGCGTCTGCCATGTAACACAAACGGAGCAGTGGACGGTTTCTCTCTGTGAGGGGGTGTGCAGGGGATGCACGAACACAAAGCCAGGGGGCTCGTCTCCCGGCGCACGGTGCTGTGGGGGGCACTGGCCGGGGCTGCCGCGGTCGCCGGATTCGGCGCCACGCTGAGTCACCAGGACGAGCTGGGCCAGGTCGATCCGAGTGTGCTGCGCACGCTGGGGACCGCCGGAACCGGTGCGACCACCCGGCCGGGCGGCGGCACGGTGCGGGTCGAGCGGGTCTTCTCCGCGCACCGCAACCGCGAGGTCGACCTGGTGACCATGGCACCGCAGGCCGATCGCAGCGGTCTGCCGGTCTGCCTGCTGCTGCACGGCCGCTTCGGCACCGCGCGCAACGCGGCGCCGGGGGCACTGCCCTCCGCACTGGCCGCCGCGGTCGCCCGTGGCCAGGTGCCGCCGTTCGCCTTCGTCGCGGTCGACGGTGGCGGCAACAACTACTGGCACGCCCAGCCGGGGGACAACCCGATGGGCATGCTGCTGGACGATCTGCCCGGCTGGCTGGCCGAACGCGGTCTCGGCGGTGGCGACGGCCTGCCGTTCGCGGTGGCGGGCATCTCCATGGGCGGCTTCGGTTCGCTGCTCTACACCCGCCGCCGCCAGGAACGTGGCCGTCCGGTGCGCGCGGTCGCGGCCATCTCGCCCGCGCTGATCACCAACTGGCCGGAGATGAACAAGCGCAAGGCGTTCCGGGACAACGCCGAGTGGGAGTCGATGAACCCGTTGCGGCACATCGACAAGCTCGGCTCGGCCAGGGTCGGCCTGTGGTGCGGCACCGAGGACAGCTTCATCGACGGCAGCCGCCAGTTCATCCGGCAGGCCCGGCCGCTGGTGGGCTCCACCGGACCGGGCCGCCACGACAGCACCTACTTCGACCGGGTCAGCCCGGACATGGTCCGCTTCATCGGCCGGCACCTGCCGTCGGCCTGACCTGCTGGGCCCGCTCGTACAGCGTCCGGACCTGGGCGCCGAAGTACGGGCTGTAGTTGTGCAGGATCTCGTCCCCGCCGAACTGGTAGCCGCCGACCACGCCGAGCACCTCGCCGCGCGCGGTGAGCCAGGGCCCGCCGCTGGTGCCGATCAGGTAGCCGCGACAGTCGAACCCGCGCTGGGCCGGGCTGAACTCGGCGGTCCAGTTCCGGCAGGTCACCGGGCGCTCGTTCCGGACCGGGTAGCCGGGCACCTCGACCACCTGGTCCCGCCGGGTGTCCAGGAGCAGCCGGTGCGCCCCGGTCCGGTCCTCGATGCCGGGGTCGAGCACCAGCACGGCCACGTCGTGGTCCGGATCGGCCCGCTCCCGCCACTGCGGGCTCACCACCACCTCCCGCACCGGCCAGGTGCCGTGCGGCCGGTGGCCGTCCCGGTAGCCGGGCACGAAGGCCACGTCCCGCCGCGGTGGCCCGGTCTCGTTCTCGAACATGCAGTGCGCGGCGGTGATCAGCAGGTTCCGCCCTGGACTGGTGATCACGGTCGCGGTGCAGAAATGCGGTCCGGCCCCGCCAGCGGCGAACAGCGCGCCCACCGCGGGCCGCCCGTCGAAGGCCACCGCGACCGGCGGCTTCGGCGGCCTGGGTGGATAGCCGCCCGCGCCATCCGCGACGGCCACGCTGGCGGGCACCGCCAGCAGCACCAGCACCGCGCCCGCCAGCGACCACCTCATCCGGCCCGCACCGCCTTGGCCGCGTCAACCAGCCCGTAGCCGTAGAAGCTGGTGCGTCCCTGCTTGTCCGTGGTGCAGCGGGCGTCCCCGGCCGGGCAGGCCAGCGGCTGGACCCCGGTGCGCAGCAGCAGTTCCTTGAGCGCCTTGGGCGGCAACTTGCCGTACTTGCTGGCCAGCAGCGCCAGCACGCCGGCGACCTTGGGTGCGGCGGCCGAGGTGCCGCCGAAGGAGCCGTACCCGCCGTCCGGGGTGGTGGACAGCGGCATCGCGGGCCCCTCACCCGCGGGCGGCACCTGGGCGCGGTCGCCGCCGGGAGCGGTCACGTGCACGACCCCGGCGCCGTAGTCGCTGTAACTGGACAGCGAACGGCCATAGCCGACCGCGGACACGGTGACCACCTCGGGCAGTTGGTTGGGCAGCAGCCGGCAGTTTTTGTCGATGGTGTTGCCCGGCGGCCGCAGCGGGTCGGTCTTCGGGTCGGTCAGGTCGGCGGCGAAGTTGCCCGCCGAGGCCACGTGCAGCACCCCGCGCCCGGTGGCGTGCCGGACCGCCCTGGTGATCGCCTCGATCGCCACCTGCTCACCCGGCCGGTCCGAGCACAGGAAGGCCCACGGGCCGCTGGACCAGCTGCCGTTGGTCAGGGTGAACCGGTGCTTGGCCGCCCACATGAACCCGCACACCACGCCCTCCGGGTCCATGTAGCCGTCCGGCCGCATGAGCTGCACCGAGGCGATCCGCACCCCGGGCGCCACCCCGGTGATGCCCTTGCCGTCCGCGGCCGCGGCGAGCACGCCCGCGACCCCGGTGCCGTGCCCGTGCTTGGGTCCCCAGGCCGCCGGATCGGTGTCCGGCCTGCCGGTCTCGCAGCCCGCGGACAGCGCCGGGTCGAGTGCCCCGGCCAGTTCCGGGTGCTTGGCGTCCACCCCGGTGTCCAGCACGCCGACCACCACGTCCCGGCTGCCGGTGGTCACGGTGTGCGCCTGCGCGGTGCGCAGCATCCGCATGTCCCACTGCTCGCCGGTGCGGTCCGGCGCCTCGGTCACGGCCGGCGCGGCGGCCTCGGCGGCCGGGCCGCGGGCCTTGGCCGCGCTGAAGGCCCGGTCCACCCCGATCCGGCGGTCGAAATCGGCATCGGCACTGGCCACGGCCACGCCGATCTCCGGGTAGTAGTGCACTGGCGTGCCGCAGTGCGTGGTGAGCTGCCGTTCGACGGTGGCCCGCGGGGTGTGCGGGCCGAACAGCACGGTGTAGGTGAAGGCCGCGGGCGCGCAGTCCGCGGTGGCGGCGACGGCCGGCGTCACCGGCGCGAGCAGCGCCAGCGCGAGCAGACCGGACACGGAACGAAGGATCACCCGATCGTTCTACTACGTGCGCGCCCGCGCCGGGCTGGCTCCGAGCAGACTCGGCGCCCGGCCCAGCGTCCAGGCCAGCACCTCCGGCCACGGCCCGTACCCGGTGTCCTCGTCCAGGTGCTCCCCGCCGGGCACCAGGTCCAGCTCCACACCCAGCCCCGTGGCCAGCCCGTAGGCGTCCAGCCGGGCGCAGTAGGGATCACCCTGCCCGGCCACCAGCCGGGTGATGCTGGCCGCCCGGCGCATCGCCCTCGCATCCACCGGCGGCGGGTTGAGCCCCCGCACCTCCGGATGCCGCCAGCCCGGCCCCGGCGGGGCCACCAGCAGCACCCGGTGCGCCCGCCGGTCCCGCCCGTCCACCCCGGCCGCGTGGTGCAGCCACAGCGTCGCGCCCAGCCCGTGCCCGAGCACCACCAGGTCGGCCGAGGGCGGCGCCGCGGCCAGGCTGGCCCGCAACACCGGCAACCAGCCACCCAGCTCGGGCGCGGGCAACGCGGGCGCGTCCACCACGACCCCCAGCCCGCGCAACTGCCCGGCCAGCCAGCTCAGCCAGTGCCCGGAACCGGCGCCCCGCCACCCGTGCAGAAGGACCACATGCAGCGCTCGCATGATCCAGACATACCGCCCGGCCACCCGCCACCGATCCCCCACACGGCGAAAACAACCGGATCAGGCGTCCCACAACGGCCAACACCCCGTACAAGAACGGCCAACACCCCGTACAAGAACGGCCAACACGGCGTACAAGAACGGCCAACACGCGGAATGCTGCTCCGCGTGTTGGCCGTTGTCGTACGGGGTGTTGGCCGTTGTGGGACTAGGCCGACTTGTCGCGGCGCTCCCGGCGGCTGGGCTGGCGGGAGACGATCGTGGGGTTCACGTTCTCGCGGACCGTCTGCTCGGTGATGACCACCTTGGCGACGTCGGTGCGGCTGGGAATGTCGTACATCACCGGCAGCAGCACCTCCTCCATGATCGCGCGCAGCCCACGGGCGCCGGTGCCACGCAACACCGACTGGTCGGCGATGGCCTCCAGCGCGGTCTTGGTGAACTCCAGCTCCACGCCGTCCATCTCGAACAGCTTCTGGTACTGCTTGACCAGCGCGTTCTTCGGCTCGGAGAGGATCTTGACCAGGCTGACCTTGTCCAGGTTCATCACGCTGGCCACGATCGGCAGGCGGCCGATGAACTCCGGGATCAGGCCGAACTTGATCAGGTCCTCGGGCATGACCTGGCCGAACACGTCGGTGGCGTCGACCTCGGCCTTGGAGCGGATCTCCGCGCCGAAGCCGACCCCGCGCTTGCCGGTCCGCTCGTGCACGATCTTCTCCAGGCCAGCGAAGGCCCCGGCCACGATGAACAGCACGTTCGTGGTGTCGATCTGGATGAACTCCTGGTGCGGGTGCTTGCGACCGCCCTGCGGCGGCACGCTCGCGGTGGTGCCCTCCAGGATCTTCAGCAGCGCCTGCTGCACGCCCTCGCCGGAGACGTCCCTGGTGATCGAGGGGTTCTCGCTCTTGCGAGCGATCTTGTCCACCTCGTCGATGTAGATGATGCCGGTCTCGGCCCGCTTGACGTCGTAGTCAGCGGCCTGGATCAGCTTCAGAAGAATATTCTCGACGTCCTCGCCGACATACCCGGCCTCGGTCAGCGCGGTGGCGTCCGCGATGGCGAACGGCACGTTCAGCAGCTTCGCCAGCGTCTGCGCGAGGTAGGTCTTGCCGCAGCCGGTGGGCCCGAGCATCAGGATGTTCGACTTGGCGATCTCGATGCCGTCGTCCCGGCCGTCCCTGCCCCGGTCACCGGCCTGAATCCGCTTGTAGTGGTTGTAGACCGCCACCGAGAGCGTCCGCTTGGCATCGTCCTGGCCAATGACGTACTGGTCGAGGAACTCGTGGATCTCCAGGGGCTTGGGGAGTTCGTCGAGCTTGACGTCCCCGGCCTCGGCGAGTTCTTCCTCGATGATCTCGTTGCAGAGGTCGATGCACTCATCGCAGATGTACACGCCGGGGCCGGCGATGAGCTTCTTGACCTGCTTTTGGCTCTTGCCGCAGAAAGAGCACTTGAGCAGGTCTCCGCCGTCACCGATACGTGCCATGGCCGCTGACCTCTGTCCCCTCTGGCGCGCCCTGCCGACGCGCCTGGCCGTGTTCGCTGTTGACGGTACCCGCACTACCCCGGGCAGCGGGAGGTCGACAAGCTCTCTGAAGCACCCAGACCTGTCACTGAATACTTCCGAGGGCCCCAGCCTCCCCCGTACCCGCCGAGCACCGCCAGTCCTGGGCGGCGCTCGGCGTGTCGCGGATCACGGGGTACCGGCGTTGATCAGGACTGGGCGGACAGCTTCCGGTACGGCAGCACGGTGTCCACGATGCCGTAGTCCTTGGCCTCGGCCGCGGTCAGGATCTTGTCGCGGTCGATGTCCTGGCGAACCTGCTCCGGCGTCCTCTCGGTGTGCCGGGCCAGGGTGGACTCGAGCTGACGGCGGATGCGGTCGATCTCCCGGGCCTGGATCTCCAGGTCCGACACCTGACCGTACACGCCCTCGGTGGAGGGCTGGTGGATCATGATCCGCGCGTTCGGCAGCGCGCCCCGCTTACCTGGAGTGCCCGCGGCCAGCAGCACGGCGGCCGCGGAGGCGGCCTGGCCGAGGCAGAAGGTCGCGATGTCCGGGCGGATGTACTGCATGGTGTCGTAGATGGCCATCAGCGAGGTGAAGGAACCACCCGGCGAGTTGATGTACATCGTGATGTCGCGGTCCGGGTCGTCGGACTCCAGGAACAGCAACTGCGCCATGACATCGTTCGCCGAGGCGTCGTCGATCTGCACCCCGAGGAAGATGATCCGCTCCTCGAAGAGCTTGTTGTAGGGGTTGGACTCCTTGACCCCGTAGCTGGTGCGTTCCACGAACGACGGCAGCACGTAACGGGACTGAGGGCGGTAAAGCTCGCTCATCTTCTTACTCCTCGTACTCGTGCTGGCGCTCAGCCGCGCGGCAGCTGGCTGGCGGAGGTGGCCACGTGATCGATGAAGCCGTACTCCTTGGCCTCCTCCGCGGTGAACCAGCGGTCGCGGTCGGAGTCGACGACGATCTTCTCCACCGGCTGCCCGGTCTGCGTCGCGATCAGCTCGGCCATCTCCTGCTTGTGCTTGATCAGCATCTCCGCCTGGATCGCGATGTCCGCGGCGGTGCCGCCCAGCCCGGCCGAGGGCTGGTGCATCATGATCCGCGCGTGCGGCAGGGCGGACCGCTTGCCCCTGGCGCCCGCGGAGAGCAGGAACTGACCCATCGAGGCGGCCAGGCCCATGGCCACGGTGGCCACGTCGGGCTTGATCAGCTCCATGGTGTCGTAGATCGCCATGCCCGCGGTGACCGAGCCACCGGGGGAGTTGATGTAGAGGTAGATGTCGCGCTCGTCGTCCTCGGCCGCGAGCAGCAGCAGCTGAGCGCAGATCTGGTTCGCGATGTTCTCCTCGACCTGGGAACCCAGGACGATGATGCGCTCACGGAGCAGCCGCTCGTACACCGAGTCGTTGAGCGTCAGCCCTGCGCTGCCTGCCCGCATCTGGGGCGCCGGGACGGTCGGGTACTGCGTCACGTGTGCCTGCCTTCGGTTCTGGAGGATCTCTATAAACGACCCTAACGAACGCGGGCGGTGTCGTACTCCCGACACCGCCCGCGTTCGCTATCAGCGTGTTCCGGAATCAATTCGGCAACGCGCGGTGTTGATCACTCCGCGGTGGCTTCGGCCTGCTCGGCCTCGTCCTTCTTGTTCACGTTGCCGAACAGCTCATCCAGGTCGACCTTGTTGCCGGAGGCGTCGGTGACGGTGGCCTGGGCCACCACGCCGGCCAGGGCCTTGCCGCGGCGCACGTCGGCGTAGATCGCGCCGAGCTGGCCGGACTGCTGGGCCCGCTGCACGTACTCGTCCGGGCTGATGCCGAAGCTCTGCGCCTGGTAGACGATGCGCTCGGTCAGCTCGTTGTCCGAGACGGTGGTCTGCTCGGCGTCCGCGATCGCGTCCAGCACCAGCTGGGTCTTGACCGTGCGCTCGGACTCGGCGCGGGTCTCCGCGTCGAACTGCTCGACGGTCTTGTCCTGGGTGGCCAGCCACTCGGCGAACCGGGCCTCGTCGTGCTCGAAGCGGTGCACCGCGTCGTGCTTGCGGACCTCGATCTCGGCGTCCACCGCGGTCTCCGGCATCGGGACCTCGGTGGCCTCCAGCAGCGCCTCGAGGACCTTGTCCCTGGCCTCCATGCCCTGCTGCATGGCCTTGACCCGGCCGAGCCGGGTCTGCAGGTCGGCCTTCAGCTCGTCCAGGGTGTCGAACTCGCTGGCCAGCTGGGCGAACTCGTCGTCCAGCTCGGGCAGCTGCCGCTCCTTGACGGTCTGCACGGTGACGTTGACCGCGGCCTCGCGACCGGCGTGCTCACCGGCCACCAGGGTGGTGGTGAACGACTTGGTCTCCCCGGCGGAAGCGCCGACCAGTGCCTCGTCGATACCGTCCACGAGCTGGCCGGAGCCGATCTCGTAGGACAGGCCGTTGGTGCGGGCGTCCTCGACCTCGTTGCCGTCCACCGTGGCGGACAGGTCGACCGAGACGAAGTCACCGGTGTCGGCCGGGCGCTCGACGCCGACCAGGCTGCCGAAGCGGGCGCGCAGCTCATCGAGCTGGCTCGCCACGTCCTCGTCGGTGACCTCGACATCGTCGACGGAGACGGCCAGCTCGCCGAAGGCGGGCACGGTGATCTCCGGACGGATGTCGACCTCGGCGGTGAACTCCAGGCTCTGCCCGTCCTCGATCTTGGTGACCTCGATGTCCGGGCGGCCCAGCGTCTTCACCTCGCCGGCGTTGACGGCTTCGAGGTACTTCGCGGGGATGGCCTCGTTGACGACCTCGTCCAGGACAACGCCACGGCCAAGTCGGGTCTCCAGCACCCGCGCGGGTGCCTTGCCCGGACGGAAGCCCGGGATCCGGACCTGCTTGGCCAGCTTGCGGTATGCCCGGTCGAAGCTCGCCTTGAGCTCGTCGAACGGCACCTCGACGTTGATCCGGACGCGCGTCGGGCTCAGCTGCTCGACGGTGCTCTTCACGTATTCTCCTCGTGCGAACAAAAACAGGCGCGTGCAGACACCCGAGCGCTAGTGACGCCGGGTCCTCCGGCGAGTCTAAGCGCACCCGTGGAGTAAGTCGGTCGCGGGTGCGGCAAGGCCCCCGCGCGGGGCCGCGCTGCGTGATCGCCGGATGACCCCGCGTCGCCACGACCGTTGTGTCCGACTCCCCGCTTGCCTACCCTCGTCAATGGATCATCCCGCCGCCGGTCCGTTCGTGGGAGAGGGCGTGTTGATGACGAAAAATCGTTGCGGGCAAGGAATTCTGGCCGTGTTGGCCAGCCTGCTCCTGGTGGCCGCGTGCGGCGGCGGCCAACCGACCGAGCCCGCCGACGCGCATGGCGGACACGGCGCGCACGGCGCGTCCCCCAGTCCGACGGCCACCGGCGCACGCGCCGGCTCTGCCTCCCTCGGCACCCAGCTGACCTCGATGGACCAGGTGATCGACTGGGTCAGGCAGAAGACCGGGGCCTGCACGGACGCCAAGACTGTGAGCAAGACCGAACTGCCCGGCTACCTGGGTGAACTGCGGGCGAAACGGTACGAGCCGTTCATCGCCGAATGGGCCACCTGCGCGGTGCCAGAGCACGCCAAGATCGGCCTGGTGCTGTTCACCCCGGACAAGATCAAGGAATTGCAGCGGTTCTGGCTGCGCGGACTGAGCGAGGGCACCCTCGGCGAGAACCCGGACTTCGGCTTCGGCAACGGCTTCGCGGTCACCTCGGCCGAGTTCGGCACCGAGAAACTCGGCCTGCGCCACCTGTGGTGCAAGCCGGTCCATGGCGTGCAGGCGGACACCTTCCCGGCGGACGCGGAAGGCTGCGTCTTCGCCGCCCTCCCCGGCCACCACTGACCGCAGCAGCCCGCACATGCCGCCGCCGCCGCTGCGCATCCTGATCGCCGACGACCACCCGCTGTTCCGCATCGGCCTGCGCGACCTGCTCACCGCCGACGGCCACGACATCGTCGGCCTGGCCGCCGACGGCATGGAGGCGGTCCGCCTGGCCGCCGAGACCGCACCGCACCTGGTCCTGATGGACCTGACCATGCCCGTCATGGACGGCTTCGAGGCCACCACCCGGATCCTGGCCAGGAACCCCTCGATCCGAGTGGTGGTCCTCACCGTCTCAGAAGACCAGGAAGCCATCCTCAAATCCATCAAGGCAGGAGCCGCCGGCTACCTCCTCAAAGGAGCAGGCCCCCCAGAACTCCGCGCCGCCATCACCCAGGCCTGCACCGGCGAACCCCTCACCGCACCCCCCGCAACCCACGACCTCACAGACCGAGAACACGAACTACTCCGCCTACTGGCCAGACGCCTGGACACCACCACCATCGCCGAACACCTACTGGTGAGCCCCAAAACAGTCCGCAACACCATCACCAGACTCCAAACCAAGCTGGGAGTCCCAGACAGAGCAGCGCTGATCCGCTACGGGGTACGGCGGGGGTGGGACGAGTGACACAAGCAAGCAACGAGCAAGAGGAACGAGCGAGGGACTAGCAGCTCAACCACGCTGGTTCGGCACCAACCGCACCGTGGGGGTCCGGGGGCTCGGGCCCCCGGGAGACGCTACGAGCCGAAGTGGCCTGCGCTTTCCAGCAGGCACACTTCGGCCAGAGGATCGTCGGGATGACAGGATTTGAACCTGCGACCCTCCGCTCCCAAAGCGGATGCGCTACCAAGCTGCGCCACATCCCGGGGTCTCGTGCAGACCATACCGCGCGACCCGGTAAGCTCACACCGGAGCCCGGGAAACCGGGCCCACGCGGGCGTAGCTCAATGGTAGAGCCCTAGTCTTCCAAACTAGCTACGCGGGTTCGATTCCCGTCGCCCGCTCCACGCCGCACGCCCCGTGGTCGCGCTTTGCGCTTCCCCGGGGCGTTCCGCATTTTCAGCGGGGGCCGAGCCCCCGCACCCCACGCCGGCGGGCTTCGCCCCCGGACCCCCTTGCTCGGGCTCGGCTTTGCCGTCGCTTCGTACCTGACGCTTGTTAGGTTTTGGTGTAGGGTACCTAACTGATGTCAGGTAACTCTGGGCGTAGGCGGCTTAGTCCTGGTGAGCGGCGGGAAGTGATCCTGCGGGCCGCTGGGGAGGTGTTTGCCTTGCGGGGGTACGGCGGGGCTTCGATGCGGGAGGTGGCTGCTGCGGCTGGGATCACTACGCCGGTTCTGTATGACCACTTCTCTGCCAAGGATGGGTTGTACCGGGCGGTGATTGAGCGGCATGCGGATGGGCTCAATCGGGCTTGGTCTGTGCCGCCGTCGGGGGTGTCGGCGGAGGGGCTGGTGCGGCACACGTTGTCGTTGATCTTTGGGTGGGTTGAGGGGAATCCGGTGGGGTGGCGGCTGTTGTTCGGGGAGCTGCCGGGTGATCCGGCGGTCTCGCCTGCCCACGAGCGTGGGCAGCAGGATGCTTCTGCCTCGTTGGCTGGGTTGCTGGGGCGGCTTCCGTACCTGGATCTGCCTGTGGGGATGCCTCGGGCTGCGGCGGAGGAGGCGTTGGCGGAGGGGACCAAGTGGACGTTGAACGCCATGGTCGCCTGGTGGTTGCGGAATCCGGGGGTTGGGCGGGAGCAGGTTGAGGGGCTGACTGCGGATTTGGTTTGGCGGGGGCTTTCTGGGCTTACCGCTTCTACTGAGGGGAAGCACGATGAGCTTGGCGACTGAGCGCTACCGGGCCGCTGGCGAGGCCGGGGACCTGGAGGGGGTGCTGGCCACGTTGGCTGAGGACGTGGTTTTGCACTCGCCGTTGACCATGCGGGTGCGGTTTGTGGGGAAGGGGGAGGTTCGGGCGGTGCTGCGGGTGGCGCTGCGGGAGCTGAAGGGGTTGCGGTATCGGTCGGATGTCGGGGATGAGCGGGTGCGGGTTTTGGTGCATACGGCGACCGTTGGGGGGCAGGAGGTTGAGGAGACTGCCCGGGTTGAGGTGAATGACGAGGGGTTGATCTCGTCGATCACCTTGTCGGTTCGGCCGTTGCCGGGGCTTACCGCGTTGATGGCGGCGTTTGGGGGGCCGATCGCGCGGGAGCTGGGGAAGCCTTGGTGGGTGGTGGCTTTGCTGACGCTGGCGGGGAAGCCGTTGGCTTTTTTGACCAGGGTTGGGGATCGGCGGCTGGTGCCGCTGGCCACGCCCGACCGGGGGTGAGGGTCAGACGTGGTTGCGGAAGTAGTCGCGGTGCCAGGCGAGGTAACTCACCTCGACGTTGTGGCCGGAGACTGTCCGCAACTCGCCGATGTTCTTGCCGGTGATCGCGTCGATGATGCTCAGGTCATCCTCGATGAGGATGGCGCCCCGATCGAATCGAGTGTGGTCGTTCGGGCACAGGCAGAGGGTGTTCTCGACAGCGTCTGGGCCGTTGAATGGCTTGCCTAGTGGCTTGATGTGCGCGGTCTCCGCGTAAGCATTTCCTCCCGGCAGCATGAGCCGCTGCCCACACACCTGGCAGGAGTGAGCGTGCCGTTCCCGCACCCAGCTCGCCACCCGAATCGACCTGCTAACTCGCCGCAAGAGAGCCTCCTGCACACGAGGCTCGGTTGACACCTCAACATCCACATGTGCCAGCCTCAACAGGTCAGCCACACTCTTTCCAGCAAAGAACCGCTTTGCGATCTCCTTGGAGAACAACGCGCGAACGTCATCCCGCGCCAAGGAATGATAAGCGCTCGACACGAGCCCTCCTTCTGGATCGCGCCACGCCATCCACCCGGAAAGACTGACGCTGCCCCCTGGAGCGGGCGTCTGATCCGCATCAACGGAGATTTCCCAGAATGGCGTTTGCGCCAGCGCAATGAACCACCGGTCCGGGGAGAAGGACCGATCGCCGGGAGCACGGAACTGGCTGAAGAGTGCGTTAAGTTCATCCTTCACTGACAACCAAAGGGCCATGCGAGGCAAGCCTTGAGCAGCCCTCCCGGCGGCCCACAGCAACAACAGTGGTTGCTGCCAGGCAGGACGGCCCGAGTCGGTCAGCTCAGGAAGTTTCTCCAGTTCCCCCACCACGTCCACGTCAACAGACACTAGTGAGGATCAGTCGACAGAACGAAATCAGGTTGTGGCACAACGAGACCTTGGTCAGGCGGCGGCCGGGGGCTTCTCGTAGCGGTCCACGTACTCCTGCCCCGACAGCTCCATGATCTGGTACATGATCTCGTCCGTCACCGAGCGCAGGATCGGCAGTGATTCGTTCATGCCGTCGTAGCGGGTGAAGTCCAGCGGAGTGCCGAAGTGGATGGTCACCGGGCGGATGCGCGGGATCTTCTTGCCCAGTGGTTGCAGGCGGTCGGTGCCGATCAGGCCGACGGGGATGACCGGGGCGCCGGAGGTGAGGGCGAGGCGGGCGACGCCGACGTGGCCGCGGTGGAGCTGGCCGTCGCGGGAGCGGGTGCCTTCGGGGTAGATGCCGAAGGCGCCGCCTGCCTGGAGGACTTCCAGGGCGGTGTCCAGGGCCTGGCCGGCGGCTCGGCCCTTGCCTCGTTCGACCGGGATCTGGCCGAGGGCGGTGAAGACCCAGCGCATGAGCGCGCCCTTGAGGCCCTTGCCGGTGAAGTACTCGGCCTTGGCCAGGAAGGCGACCTGGCGGGGGACGACCAGCGGGAGCATCAGGCTGTCGGCGAAGGAGAGGTGGTTGGCGGCCAGGATGAACGGGCCGTCCTTGGGCAGGTTCTCCAGTCCGAGCACCGTCGGGCGCCACACCAACCGGACCAGCCGACCCAGTAGCCGCTTGAGCAACCTGTACAGCACCGAACCTCCTCGACACGCTCGCTTCGTTGAGCCTACGACCTCAGATGACCGGCGATGGACGGTGTCGTTACGACCGGGGTCGTAACCGGACAATTCCCCGGTCGGGGTGCGCGCACTCACATCGCGGCGCGGAGGCGGGCGCGCACGGTCATCAGGGCGAAGCCGAGCAGGTTCTCCCCCGGCCACTGGGCCGGGTCGGCGGCCCTGGGGTCCTCGGCGGACAGGCCGATGCCCCAGACCTCGTCCAGGGGGCTGGCCTCGACCAGGATCTGGTCGCCGGTGCCGAGCAGGTAGGCGGACAGGTCGGGGTGCTGGGTGAACTTGAGTTCGTTGCCGGTGGTGACGATGGCGACGCGGCGGGCGGCCCAGGTCGCCGAGTCGAAGGATTTCACCTGGCGGCCCAGGGTTTTGGCCTCGCCGGGGTCGTCGGCGGCCAGGATGCGGGCCGCGGTGTCCTGGTCCTCGAAGAGCAGGGCCTTGTGGAACATCATGTAGTGCTCGGCACTGCGGAAGCGCAGGCCGTCGTCGTCGAGTTCCACCGGCCACCACTGGCTCAGGCAGCCCTTGCCGGCACTCCCGTCGGACTCGGGCCGGTGGCCCCAGAACAGCAGCAGCTCGGGCCGGTCCGGCCGGGCCAGCAGATCGGCCTTGGTCATGCCGGGATCCTCTCACCCGGTTCACGCCACTGACCCACAGACAACCGGCCCCGCGTCGACCAGACTCCGCCGGGTGCAGCTGAACCGACACCTGGAGCACTACCTCGGCCCGCCCGAACACGAGTGGGACACCGACGACACCGGGGCGCCGATGCCGTTCCGGATCGCCCAGTTCGGGCCGGACCGGCCCTTCGGCGGGGTGCGCACGCACGTGACCGTCGGGCTGTCCGGCGCCCGGCTGGAACTGCCCGGCGGCGGGTGGGTGTGCCAGGAGCTGGTCATGCACACCAGGGACGAGCAGCTGCAGGAGTTCGTGCCCGCGTTGCTGGACCAGGTCGGGGCCGAGTTGCTGGGCACCGGACGTGGGCTGGCCAGGGGGCAGGTGATCGGGCCGAGGGGGCAGATCTTCCCGGTCGGCGAGCTGACCGCCTTCTACGCGGCGTTACCGGTCTATCTGCCGGATGAGTTCCGGACGGTGCTGGAACCGGACCGGCCGGTGCAGCTGACCTGGCTGATCCCGATCACCACCGGCGAGGCGGAGTTAGCGCTGCGTATCGGCTGGGCGCAGCTGGAGAAGGCATTCGAGAACGAGGACCCGGATCTCACGGATTTCCGCCGGAGCGGTGTTTCCGCGGCTCGCCAGTTCGAATAGCGGAAATGGTGAATGCCGCGCTGGTGTCCCGTTTACGGGGAGGAACACCAGCACGGCGCCTTGCTACCCAGCCACCTACGGTGACGTCCACTCCTTCGAGCTAGCTGTTCTCGGGGGATTCTTTCAGTGTTTCCTGTGCGGGTCGCGGGCCGCACGGGCAATAGTTAACCGGGAATTGGCGCGGCTGTCGCTTCTCGAACGAGTGAGAACATGAGCACTCCTCGTAGTCGGCAAACACCGACCGCAACGGTGACAAGCAGTGACATCGATCTTGCCGCCATCTGGCCGCAACTCCCTTCTCGGGTGATAGCTGAGCGTGACGACTTTCTCGTCTGAATGGGTGGTCACGCGGATCCCCAGTCGGGCACAGTTGCCGCCCGCCGTCGGGTGAATCTCACCTGGATGGCCCAGGGGTTCAGGTGACCGCGGCGATGGCGGAGCGCAGTGCGGCCACGGCTGACTGATCGCCTTCGACGGTCAGCTCGGCAGCGTCCCCGCGTCCCCACAGCCACAGGTCCAGCGCGGAGGCCGGGCCGCGCAGCACCGCGTCCGGTTCGGCGTCGACGTGGTAGTCGATCACCCACGGGTTCAGGCCGATGATCCAGGCGCGGCCCGGGATCTCAAGGCGCACAACGTGTTCGCCGGCGACCTTGGGCGGCTGGCGGGTGCCCAGCCACAGCGTCAGCAGCTCGTGCACGCCGTCCGCGGCCAGTCCGGCCGGGATCGGACTGATCGCGCCGAGCGCGGACTCGGCGTCGGCGCGGTGGATCACCGCCTCGTGCGCCATCCGCCGGATCCAGAAGCCCAGCGTGTGATCCCACGGGCACCAGGTCGCGCAGGGCCGGGCCGCCTGAGCCGGGTCCAGCAGGTCGAGCAGGGTCTGCGCGGAGACGGTGAAGTGGTCCAGCGCGGTCGCCGGGACCGGCATCGGCTCCCGTCGGCGGCCGGTCCGGATCCAGTCCACGACCAGGGCGAACACCTGGCCCACATGCGCGGTCAATTGGTCCACCGTCCAGCCGGGGCAGGTGGGTACCGGCGCGTCCGGCGCGGCGGTGGTGACGGCGGCCCGGAACTCGCCGATCGCCACCCGCAGGGCGAGGGCCAGGGATTCGGGGCACATGGCCCCACCCTGCCCAAATCCGTTCGCGCCCGTCCAGTACCTGCGGTAGCAACACGGCATGACCTCTTCGCTGACGGTCCGCCCGCTCACCGCCGACACCCTGTCCGCCCACCTCGACGTCTGCCGCACGGCCTTCTACGCCGAGGCCGACGAGCCCACCCGCGCCATGCATCTGCGGCTGTGGGAACCGGCCCGCTTCCGCGGGGTCTTCGACGGGGACGAGCTGATCGGCGGCGGTGGCATCTGGCCGCGCCGGATCACCCTGCCCGGCACCGGCCCGCAGCCCTTCGCCGGCGTCACCATGGTCGCGGTCGCGCCGGGGCACCGCCGCCGGGGCGCGCTCACCGGGCTGATGCGCTCGCTGCTGCACGACCTGCACGCCGAGGGCGCCGACCCGCTGGCCGCGCTGTGGGCCTCCGAGGGCGGCATCTACGGCCGCTTCGGCTACGGGATCGCGGTGGAGGCCAGCCGGGTCGAGATCGCCAAGGGCACCCGGTTCCTGTCCACTGTGGACACCGGACCGGACCGGGTGCGTGAGGTGTCGCGGGCGGTGGCCGAGCCGCTGATCCGCGAGCTGCACGCCAAGGTGGCCGCGCAGCAGGTCGGCTGGCTGGAGCGGGACGAGCCCACCTGGGAGTACCGGCTGCTCGACGGTCCCCCGCAGCGCGGCGGCAAGCAGGCATGGCGGTTCGCGGTGCACCCGGAGGGCTACGCGTTGTTCCGGGTCGACGCCGCGCACGACGGGGTCAAGCTGGCCGTGCAGGAGATCGTCACCACCACCGCGACCGGGCATGCCGCGATCTGGCGGCACCTGCTCGACTCCGACCTGGTCAGCTCGGTCGACTACTGGGGCTGCGCGCCGGATGAGCCGCTGCGGCACCTGCTGGCCGATCCGCGCGCGGTCAGGATCGAGCGCGACGACTCGTTGTGGGTGCGCCTGGTGGACGTGCACCGCGCGCTGCCGATGCGCACCTACGCCGGACCGCTGGCGACCGTGCTGGAGCTGACCGACGAGTTCTGCCCGTGGAACGCGGGCCGCTGGCGGCTGCGTGTCGACGCGGCCGGGCAGGCCGAGCTGACCCGCACCGAGGACGCGCCCGAGCTGACCCTGAGCAGCACCACGCTGGGCTCGGTCTTCCTCGGCGGGGTCCGGCTGACCACGCTGGCCGCCGCCGGCCGGGTCCGCGAGCACCGCCCCGGCGCGGTGGCCGCGTTGAGCAGGGCTTTCCTGGTAGACCCCGCTCCGCACACGATGGAGATCTTCTGAGTGCGCTGGTTCACCCCACTGTGGGGAACCAGGACGACGGAGGTGCCGTTGGACAGGGTGACCGCGGGGGCCACCCGCGGCGCCCTGCGAACGGGAGGCACCCTTGGGTACCGCAATCGTGCTGCTGTTGATCGCGGTGGTGGTGGTCGGCGGGGTGCTCTACGCATCCCGGCAGAAGGCCGCGCGCGCCCAGCAGCAGCTCGCTGACGAGAAGGCCGAGGCCCGCCGCTGGAACGAGCGGCTGGGCGGCCAGGTGCTGAACCTGGTCGGCACCAACGAGGCGGCCCGACAGGCGCTCTCGGACGCCTCCGGCAGCTACACCGCGGCAGGCTCGCAGATCGAGCAGGCCACCTCGGCGGCTCAGGCCCAGCTGGCCAAGCAGACCGCGATGGAGGGCCTGTACTACGTGCGGGCCGCGCGGATCGCGATGGACATGGACCCCGGTCCGGAGCTGCCCGACCTCAACGGCCAGCGCAGCGCGGGCACGGTGTCGGAGGACCGCGAGGTCAGCGTGGAGGGCCACCAGTACGCGGTGTCGCGCACGCCCAGCTCGCACACCCCGCACTACTTCCCCGGCGGCATGGTGGCCGGTCGGCCGCTGCCGCAGGGCTGGTACAGCGAGCCGATCTGGAAGCCCGCCAGGGCCACCGGTTCCTGGGGCTCGGGCGCGGGCCTGCTCTTCGGCGCGATGTTCGCCGGTATGGCTGGCGTGGCGATCGCGAGCATGGCAGGCGACGTCTTCGGCAGCATCGGCGAGGGCCTCAGCGACATGGGCGACAGCCTGGCCGACGGTTTCGGTGACTTCGGCGGCGACTGGGGTGGCGGCGGCGGGGGCGGCGACGACTGGTGATCAGGCCGGCTGGCAGCCGGGACACCAGTAGAGGTTCCGGCTGACCAGCTCGGCCATGGCCACCGGGGTACCGCAGATCAGGCAGGGCGCTCCGGCGCGGCGGTAGACGTAGACCTCGCCGCCGTGCCGGTCCACCCGCGGCGCCCGGCCGGTCGCCTCGGGCAGGTGCTCGGGGCGCACGGTGTCGATCCGGCCCACCCGCACCCCGTCAGCCATCAGCAGCACCAGGTCGGCCCAGATCAGCTCCCACTCGGCACGGGTCAGGTCGCGACCGGTGCGCAGCGGCGGGATGTGGTGCCGGAACAGCACTTCGGCCCGGTAGACGTTGCCCACCCCGGCCAGCACCGACTGGTCCATCAGCAGCGCGGCGATCGAGGTCCGGGACTTGGTGATCTTGGCCCAGGCCCGGTCCGGTTCGGCGTCCGCACGCAGCGGATCGGGGCCCAGCCGGGCACGCAGGATGTCCAGTTCGGTCTCGCCGAGCAGGCGGCAGGCGGTCGGGCCACGCAGATCGGTCCAGTGGCCGGGTCCGACCAGGCGCATCCTGACCTGGCCCTGCGGCGGCTCCACCGGCAGCTCGCGCTCGCTGAAAGTCCCGTACAGCCCCAGGTGCACGTGCACGGTGACATCGCCGTAGTGGTGGAACAGGTGCTTGCCGTGCGCCTCGGCCGACTCGAAGATCCGCCCGTCCACCACGGCCGCCTCGGTGGCGAAACGACCCTGTGGGCTGGACACCGCCACCCGGTGCCCGGCGAACTGCCGGTGGTGCAGCAGGGCGAAGCGGTGCAGGGTGTGGCCCTCGGGCAACGTCGGCGCTCCTCGTCGGCTACTTCGGCCACCAGGCGATCACGGACTGGATCGCGTAGGCCAGCAGGCAGTAGCCACACACTACGAACCCGCGCAGCACGGCCGAAGCCCGGTCCGCGGTGTCCCGGTGCCGACGGCCCAGCCAGATCCCCACCACGGCCGCGACCAGCACCAGGAGCACCGCGGCGGCCATCATCTGCAGCCCGACGCCGAGCACGCAGTCCGGTTGACCGCAGGGCGGATCGCCCGGCCCGGACAGCCAGGGCACCAGGGCCGCCTCACCGAAGTAGAGCGCCAGCACACCCGCGAGCGTGCCGAGGGTCGCGACCAGCGGGGTGGCCAGCCAGGTGGTTCGAGATCGACTCACCCGGCTGGCTTACCCGGTCAGGCGCTCGGCAAAGCAGGCGGCTCGCCGGTGCGCTCGTACTCGGTGAGCAGGCCGATCCGGCGGGCGTGCCGCGGCTCGGTGGAGAACTCCCCACCCAGGAACGCCTCCACGATCGCGGTGGCCTCCTCGGTGCTGTGCATCCGCGCGCCAACGCCCGCGACCAGCGCGTTGTTGTGCTGGCGGGCGAGCTGGGCGGTCTGCACGCTCCAGGTCAGCGCGGCGCGGCAGCCGGGGACCTTGTTCGCGGCGATCTGCTCGCCGTTGCCGGAGCCGCCGATCACCACGCCGAGGCTGCCCTCGTCGGCGACCACCCGGCGGGCGGCCTCCACGCAGAAGGGCGGGTAGTCGTCCTCGGCGTCGTAGGTGTGGGGGCCGACGTCGACGACCTCGTGGCCGTGCTCGGACAGGTGGGCGGCGAGGTGGTTTTTCAGCTCGAAGCCCGCGTGGTCGGAACCAAGGTAAACGCGCACGGACACGCAGTCTGCCAGCCCCGATATTCGCCTGACCTGGGCGGTCGCCTTTGCGAGGCTGGTCACATGACGGTTTTCGGGCAGGACGGCTACCGGGTGCGGTTGGAGTGGGGCGGCGAGGGGGTGACCGCGCTGGCGCCGCACTGCGCGGTGCTGGTCGTGGTGGACGTGCTGGTGTTCACCACCACGGTGGACGTCGTGGTCGGCCGGGGCGCGCGGGTACTGCCCTTCGCCATCGGCGACGAGGCCGCCAAGGCCGGGGCGGAGGCCCGCGGCGCGATCATGGCCGGGCTGGGGCTGTACACCAGTCCTACCGGATCGGTGGCGACCAGGGAGAAGTGGTCGCTGCGGCCGTCCTCGCTGACCGAGGTGCCCGCGGGCACGCTGCTCGGGCTGTCCTCGCCCAACGGCGGCACGCTGTGCGCGCGGGCGGCCGAGGCGGGGGCGATCGTGCTGGCCGGGTGCCTGCGCAACGCGAGCGCGGTGGCGGCCAAGGCACTGGAACTGGCCGGGGACCGGCCGATCGGGATCATCGCGGGCGGCGAGCGCTGGCGGATCGGCCCGGAGCGGCCACTGCGGCCGTCCCTTGAGGACTACCTGGGTGCCGGGGCGATCGCGCACGGTCTGCGGCACGGGCGGTCGGCCGAGGCCGAGCTGGCCGCGACCGCCTTCGCCGCGGTGGCCGACCGGGTGCCGGAGCTGCTGGCACACTCCGTCTCCGGCCGCGAACTCGCCGAGGCCGGGATGGCGGCGGACGTCGAACTGGCCGGGGCGGTAGACAGCAGCACCGTCGCCCCGGTACTCGTGGACGGGATCTTCGGCGCCTAGGAGAGGACGTGCGGTGGACGGTCGCTGGGTCGAGGTCGCCGAGGGCGTGCTGGTGCGCAGGCACACCGAGCTGGACCTCAACACCGGGCTGGTGCTCGGTGAGACGGGCTGCCTGGTGATCGACACCCGCGGGGACGGGGTGCAGGGCGCGGAGCTGGCCGCCGCGGTCCGCGAGGTCACCCCGCTGCCCTGGCGGGTGGTGCTCACGCACGCGCACTTCGACCACAGCTTCGGCAGCCAGGCGTTCGAGCCGTGCGAGATCTGGGCGCACGAGCGCTGCGGACCGGCGCTGGCCGCGGGTGCCGAGGCGGACCGGAAGGCCTGGAGCGAGTACTACCGCGAGCAGGGCCGTCCCTCGGTCGCCGAGGCCATCCAGGCGGCCAGGATCGTGCCGCCGACGCACCCGGTGAGCGGGCCGGTCGAGCTGGACCTGGGCGGGCGGGTGGCGCACCTGCTGCCCGCCGAGTTCGGGCACACCGACCACGACCTGCTGGTGTGGCTGCCCGACGTCGAGGTGGTCTTCACCGGCGATCTCGTCGAGCAGGGCGCGCCGCCAGCGTTCAAGGGGTCCTGGCCGCTGGCCTGGCCCACGGCGGTGCAGCAGGTTCTTGAACTGAAACCGGCGGTGGTGGTGCCGGGGCACGGCGAACCGGTGGACCGGGCCTTCGTGCGGGAGCAGCTGGCCGAGTTGAGCCGGGTGGCCGAGCTGTGTGCCGAGGTCGGCGCGGGGCGGCTGGACCGGGCTGCGGCGCTGCGTAAATCGCCTTACCCTGAAGACTTCACCGCAGATGCACTCGAAAGTGTGAGGACTAACCCTGGCCACGCCTAACGGCGCCGGATACTTGTGACGCTGAGCCAGCGGTCTGTTGCGTAAAGTCCGACAGTACCTACTCAATCGGGCTTCACCTCGCCTGGCTCGGTGAGCTGAACTATGCTCCGTGTGACAAGTGTCAAGTCAGCGTCGTAGGTAACACCCTGTGATTGCCTGCCACGTGGCGAGGAGGTGCTCGTGCACCAAGAGCCGCAGCCGACCACGACTGCGCAAAGGCCGGTGTACGCCAACGGCTCGCCCACTTTGCCCGAACCCAGCCGTGAGCTGGCCGAAGTGTTGCAGAAGGGCCCGTTCTCCAGAGCCCTGCACCTCGCGATCGAGGCAAGCGGGCTCAGCCTGGACCGGATTCAGTACCGGCTCGCCCAGCGGGGCGTGAAGGTCAGCTTGACCACGCTGAGCTACTGGCGGCATGGGCGCAGCCGCCCGGAGCGGCCGGACTCGCTGCGCGGCGTGCACATCCTCGAAGAGGTGCTGCGCCTGCCGGCCAATTCACTGATGAGCCTGCTCGGTCCGCGCCGTCCGCGCGGCCGGTGGCTCTCGCACACCCCGGGCAGCCTGGACACCGAACGCCTCTGGGAATCCCCGGACGGCCTGACCAAGCTGCTGGAGCGGCTGGAGGTCCCCTCCACCGCACAGCTGACCCGGCTCAGCGTGCACGACACGTACCTGCTGGGTGCGGACCGCTCGGAGAAGAGCCTGCGGGTGCGCGAGGTGGTGCGCGCCGAGGTCGACAAGGTCTCCCGGCACTTCCTGTACTACCGCGGCGACGACCCTGACCGGCCGGCGCCGCTGATCACCTCGACCCGCTACTGCAGGCTCGGCCGGGTGCGCTTCGACCCGGAAAGCAACTTCATGGTGGCCGAGCTGGTGCTCGACCGGGTGCTCTCCGCAGGGGACACCACGATCATGGAGTTCGAGCTGGAGTGCCAGTCGACCACTCCCGCGCACTTCTACGACCGGCGTTTCCGGACCCCGGCCAGGGACTACGTGCTCCAGGTGCACTTCGACCCGGCCATGGTCCCTGCCCGCTGCTTCCGCTACCACCGCCAGCTCGCCAACGCGCCCGAACAGGACGTGCAGGAGCTGTGGGTGGGCGCCTCCAACACCGCGCACTTCGTCTCGCTGGACGTCTCGCCCGGCATCTACGGCGTGCGCTGGGACTGGGACTGACCGCCCGGTAGCAGGACACAGACCGAGGGCCCGCATCCGGGAAACGGATGCGGGCCCTCGGTGCGTCGAGACGGGATCAGATAGCGCTGACCCGGTCCGCCTGGGGACCCTTGGGACCCTGGACGACCTCGAACTCCACTGCCTGGTTCTCCTCGAGGGAGCGGTAGCCCGAGCCCTGGATCGCCGAGAAGTGCACGAACACATCAGGTCCGCCGCCGTCCTGGGCAATGAAGCCGAAGCCCTTTTCCGCGTTGAACCACTTGACCTTGCCGGTTGCCATAAAACTCCTCGTCAATGCGAGCGGGACCACCAATGGCAGTGGCCTCGTCTCACCCCCGCGGTGTCCACGAGCAGGCCTCGTGGACTATGCGAGCGGCCATGACGCTACAGGGTGACACCGACGGGAAACAGGTGGGCACGGAGAGAACCCTGATGACCTGGGCGGTTTCCACCGGCCGCCGATCACCCGATCAGGAGCGCCGAACCGGCCCTACGGGGTGCGTGACCTGGTCGTTGTGTGATCAGAGCCCGGGTAGTCGGCCCGGCACAGCCAGTTGCCGGCCGCGGCCGCGATTTCCCGATCACCCGAAGGGCCGTGCCGACTGCCTGCTCCGCCCGGCCCAACGAGCGGTCCCGGTCCGGCCGGGCTGGCCGGTTTCCCGGCCCTGACAGCGCTTCTGCGGGCCGGGCGGACCCTGGCGGGGTGGTGACGGCGAACCGGCTCAGCACTCGATCACGTTGACGGCCAGTCCGCCCCGCGCGGTCTCCTTGTACTTGACCTTCATGTCGGCGCCGGTCTCCCGCATGGTCTTGATCGCCTTGTCCAGGGAGACGAAGTGCGTGCCGTCCCCGCGCAGCGCCATCCGGGAGGCGGTGATGGCCTTGATCGAGGCGACCGCGTTGCGCTCGATGCACGGGATCTGCACCAGGCCGCCGATCGGGTCGCAGGTCAGGCCCAGGTTGTGCTCCAGGGCGATCTCCGCGGCGTTCTCCACCTGTTCCGGGGTGCCGCCCAGCACCTCGGTGAGGCCTGCCGCGGCCATCGAGCAGGCCGAGCCCACCTCGCCCTGGCAGCCGACCTCGGCGCCGGAGATGGAGGCGTTCTCCTTGAACAGCTGGCCGATGGCGCCCGCGGTGAGCAGGAAGCGGACCACGCCGTCCTCGGTGGCCCCCGGCACGAACCTGGCGTAGTAGTGCAGCACCGCGGGCACGATCCCGGCCGCGCCGTTGGTGGGCGCGGTGACCACCCGGCCGCCCGCGGCGTTCTCCTCGTTGACCGCCAGCGCGAACAGGGTCACCCAGTCCATCACCCGCAGCGGATCGGTGGTGTAGTGCTCGTTGGACAGGGTCTGGAACAGTCCAGCCGCCCGCCGCTGCACCTTGAGCCCGCCGGGCAGGGTGCCCTCCCGCGCGCAGCCGCTGCGCACGCAGTCCTGGATGACCTGCCAGATGTGCAGCAGGCCGCCGCGCACCTCGGTCTCCGGCCGCCAGGACAGCTCGTTGGCCAGCATCACGCCGCTGATCGGCAGGCCGGTCTCGATGGTGCGTTCCAGCAGTTCCACGCCGTTGCGGAAGGGGTGCCGGACCGGGGTGTCGTCGACCTTGATCCGGTCGGCGCCCGCGGCGGTCTCGTCCACCACGAACCCGCCGCCCACCGAGTAGTAGGTCCGCGAGCGCAGCACCTGCCCGGTGGCGTCCAGCGCGGCGAAGGTCATGCCGTTGGGGTGGTACGGCAGCGACTTGCGCCGGTGCATGACCAGGTCGGTGCGCTCCTCGAAGGCGATCTCGTGGCTGTCCAGCAGCCGCAGCCTGCGCCGTTCGCGGATGCCGGCCACCCTGGGCTCGACCGAGGCGGTGTCCACCGTCTCCGGGTCCTCGCCCTCCAGGCCGAGCAGCACCGCCTTGTCGCTGCCGTGCCCGTGACCGGTGGCGCCGAGCGAGCCGAACAGCTCGGAGCGCACCGTCACGGTGTCGGCCAGCAGCCCGTCCGCCTTCAGGCCGTTGGCGAACGTGCATGCGGCCCGCATCGGACCCACGGTGTGGGAACTCGACGGTCCGATACCGATCTTGAACAGCTCAAAGACGCTGATTGCCAACTCGCCACGCTCCGTTGAGTGGGGATGGGACGGCAGCCCCATCCGGTCACCTACGAGTGTGACACGGCGGGCGGAGTGACCTGGTTAACGCTGAATGGCTTTCAGCTCGGTGAACTCCTCCAGCCCGTGCAGGCCCATCTCCCGCCCGTTGCCGGACTGCTTGTAGCCGCCGAAGGGCGCGACCGGGTTGAACGCGCCGCCGTTGATGTCCACCTGGCCGGTGCGCATCCGCCTGGCGACGGCCAGCGCGCGGTCGGCGTCGGCGGAGTAGACCGAGCCGGAGAGGCCGTAGATGGAGTCGTTGGCGATGGCCACCGCCTCGTCCTCGTCGGCGTAGGGCAGCACGGCCAGCACCGGCCCGAAGATCTCCTCCTGGGCGATGACCATGTCGTTGCGCACGTTGGCGAACACGGTCGGCCGGACGTAGTAGCCGACCGGGGTCTCCGCCGGGGTGTCCGCGCCGCCGATGGCCAGCGTGGCGCCCTCGTCGATGCCCTGCTGGATGTAGCTCTTGACCCGCTCTTGCTGCGCCTTGGTGACCATCGGGCCGACCCTGGTGGCCGGATCCGTGGGGTCGCCGGGGGTGTACTTGGCCGCGACGTCGGTGAGCAGGCTCACGAATTCGTCGTGCAGCTGAGCGGGGATGAGCACCCTGGTGCGCGCGGTGCAGGTCTGCCCGCTGTTGATGAAGCAGTGCGCGATGGCCTGCTTGGCCGCGGCTGCCAGGTCGGCGTCGTCCAGGATGATGTTGGCGGACTTGCCGCCCAGCTCCAGCGAGACCCGCTTCACCGTCTCCGCGCCCACCGCGGAGATCCGGCGGCCTGCCGCGGTGGAGCCGGTGAAGGAGATCATGTCCACCAGCGGGTGCGAGACGATCGCCTCGCCGACGGTCGGCCCGAACCCGTGCACCAGGTGGAAGACGCCCTCGGGCACCCCGGCCGCGCGCACGATCTCGGCGAAGGCCTCGGCGGTGAGCGGAGTCACCTCACTGGGCTTGAGCACCACGGTGCAGCCAGCCACCAGCGCGGGCACCACCTTGGCCACCACCTGGTGCAGCGGGTAGTTCCACGGGGTGATCGCGCCAACCACGCCGATCGGCTCGCGCAGCACCAGCGAGTTGCCGATCTCCTCGCTGAAGTCGTAGCCGCCGTCGACCAGGTCCACGATCCCGCTGGCCACCGCCACCGGCAGGCTGGCCTGCACCCTGGTGGAGAAGCTGATCGGCGACCCCATCTCGGCGGTGATCAGCTCGGCCAGCTCGTCCCGCCGGGCCGCGACGCCCTCGGCGATCCGGCGGCCGATCGCGGCCCGTTCGGCCAGCGGGGTGGCCGCCCAGCCGGGGAAGGCCGCGTGCGCCGCCCGGACCGCGGTGTCCACCTCGGCGGCGGTGTTGGCCTTGACCGAGCCGATGACCTGTTCGGTGGCCGGGTTGACCACCTCGATGAGTTCGTTCGCCATGGGATCAGGGTGTCATGGGTTGTGCTGGGTGTTCGCGTAGCGAACCCCGGTGGTGTCCACAAGGGACCGCGAGACCGCCCGCCGGCGTCACCGGCGGGCGATCCGTGCCCGGGTTCAGGAGAAGTCCGGGTCCTCCGTGCGGGTGCGCTTCAGCTCGAAGAAGTGCGGGTAGCCGGCCAGCAGCCGGGCGCCGTCGAAGATCTTGCCGGCGTCCTCGCCACGCGGGATCTTGGAGAGCACCGGGCCGAAGAAGGCCACCCCGTCCACGTGGATGGTGGGCGTGCCCACATCCATGCCGACCGGGTCCATGCCCGCGTGGTGGCTGGCGGTCAGCTCCTCGTCGTACTCGGTCGAGGTGGCCGCCTCGGCCAGCTCGGCAGGCAGGCCCAGCTCGGCCAGCGATTCCTTGATCACGCCTTCCAGGTCGGCGCCGCGCCCCTCGTTGTGGATCCGGGTGCCCAGCGCGGTGTAGAGCGGGCGGAGGATGTCCTGGCCGTGCGCCTTGGCCGCGGCGATGGCCACCCGGACCGGCCACCAGCCCTTGTCCAGCAGCTCCCGGTACTGCTCCGGCACGTCCCGCCCGGAGTTCAGCACGGACAGGCTCATCACCCGGAAGTGCAAGTCGATGTCGCGGACCTGCTCGACCTCCAGGATCCACCGCGAGCTGATCCACGCCCACGGGCAGATCGGGTCGAAGTAGAAGTCGACGCGGGGGGTCTCACCGCTCATGACGCCTCTTTCGGTTTATGACTGTTGACGAGCCATCAGCGGCACGTCCTGCCTGCTACCAACCCCGCGCGAGGGCGAACTCTTCCCGGAGTCGGGAAACCGTTTCGACGTTCGTGGTTTGATGCCTGACGTCGTGCATCCCCAAGAGCAAGAACACGAGGTGACCCGTGGCCGCACCGAACCTCACGGTCGAGCAGGCACAGCAGCGTGCCGCGCTGCTGGAGGTGGAGTCCTACGCGATCGAGCTGGACCTCACCGACGGCTCCGGCGGGCCGGGCGAGAACACTTTCCGCTCGACCAGCACGGTCCGTTTCGCCAGCCGTGAGACCGGCGCCCAGACCTTCGTCGACCTGGTCGCGGCCGGGGTGCGCAGGGCCGTGCTCAACGGCGTCGAGCTGGACGTCTCCGCCTTCCGCGAGGAGGACGGGATCGTCCTGCCCGGCCTGGCCGAGCGCAACGAGCTGGTCATCGAGGCGGACTGCCGGTTCATGAACACCGGCGAGGGCGTGCACCGCTTCGTCGACCCGGTGGACGACGGGGTGTACCTCTACACCCAGTTCGAGACCGCGGACGCCAAGCGCATGTTCGCCTGCTTCGACCAGCCGGACCTGAAGTCGGTCTACCAGCTCACCGTGCTGGCACCCGCCGACTGGAAGGTGCTCTCCAACAGCGCCACCGAGTCCACGGAGAAGGCAGAGGGCGGCGTAAAGCACGTCTTCGAGACCACCAAACCGATGTCGACCTACCTGGTCGCGCTGGTCGCCGGTCCGTACGCGGAGTGGCGCGATGTGTACACCGACAGCGAGGGCGATATCCCGCTGGGCCTGTACGTGCGCGCCTCGCTGGCCGAGTTCGCCGACAGCGAGCGGCTGTTCACCGAGACCAAGCAGGGCTTCGAGTTCTTCAACAACGCCTTCGGGGTGCGCTACCCCTTCGGCAAGTACGACCAGTGCTTCGTGCCGGAGTTCAACGCGGGCGCGATGGAGAACGCGGGCTGCGTGACCTTCCGCGAGGAGTACATCTTCCGCTCCAGGGTCACCCGCTACGACTACGAGCGCCGCTGCGAGACGCTGCTGCACGAGATGGCGCACATGTGGTTCGGCGACCTGGTCACCATGCGCTGGTGGGACGACCTGTGGCTGAACGAGTCCTTCGCCACCTGGGCCTCGGTGCTCGCGCAGGCCTCGGCCACCGAGTACAAGCACGCCTGGACCTCCTTCGCCAACATCGAGAAGTCCTGGGCCTACCGCCAGGACCAGCTGCCCTCCACCCACCCGGTCGCCTGCGAGATGCCCGACCTGGAGGCCGTGGAGGTCAACTTCGACGGCATCACCTACGCCAAGGGCGCCAGCGTGCTCAAGCAGCTGGTGGCCTACGTGGGGCTGGACAACTTCCTGGCCGGGCTGCGGGTCTACTTCGACAAGCACGCCTGGGACAACGCCACCCTGGCCGACCTGCTGGTCGCGCTGGAGCAGGCATCCGGCCGGGACCTGTCCTGGTGGAGCGCGCAGTGGCTGCAGACCACCGGCCTGAACTCGCTGCGGGCCCGCTTCGCGGTGGACGCCGACGGCAGGTTCACCGAGTTCGCGGTGCTGCAGGGCGGCGCCCGGCCCGGCGCCGGCGAGCTGCGCACGCACCGGCTGGCCATCGGCATCTACGCCGATGACGCCGACGGCGGGCTGGTCAGGGTGCACCGGGTCGAGGTCGACGTGGACGGCGAGCGCACCGACGTGCCAGAGCTGGTCGGCGTGCACCGCGGCAAGCTGGTGCTGGTCAACGACGACGACCTGACCTACTGCACCATGCGGCTGGACCCGGACTCGCTGGTCACCCTGATCGACCGGATCGCGCACATCGCCGAGCCGCTGCCGCGCACGCTGTGCTGGTCGGCGGCCTGGGAGATGACCCGCGAGGCCGAGCTGAAGGCCCGCGACTTCGTCACCCTGGTGCTCGGCGGCGTGCACGCCGAGACCGAGGTGGGCGTGGTGCAGCGGCTGCTGGCCCAGGCCCAGACCGCGCTGTCCTCCTACGCCGACCCGGCCTGGCGGCCGGAGGGCTGGTCCCGCTTCTCCACCCGCATCCTGGACCTGGCCACCACCGCGGCGCCGGGTTCGGACCACCAGCTCGCCTTCGCCAACGCGCTGACCTCCTCGGTGCTCGGCGAGACCGAGCTGGCCGTGCTGCAGGGCTGGTACGACGGCACCAACGTGCTCGAGGGCCTGGTCGTGGACGCGGACCTGCGCTGGCGGGTGCTGCGAGCCCTGGTGGCGCACGCCCGTGCGGACGAGACCGACGTCGCGGCCGAGCTGGCCCGCGACGCCACCGCCACCGGGCAGCGGCAGGCCGAGCTGGCCACCGCGCTGATCCCGACCGAGGAGAACAAGGCGGAGACCTGGCGGCGGGCCGTGCACGACGACGAGCTGTCCAACTCCACCAACGAGTCGCTGATCAACGGCTTCTCCCACCCCGGTCAGAAGGAGCTGCTCGCCGGGTACACCGGCCGCTACTTCGCCGAGGTCTCCGAGGTGTGGCAGCGCCGGGGCAGCGACCGGGCCATGCCGGTGGTGGTCGGCCTGTTCCCGTCCTGGGCGGTGGAGCAGGCCACGGTCACCGCCGCGGATGCCTGGATCGCCTCGGACACCCACCCGCCTGCCCTGCTGCGGCTGGTGAACGAGGGCCGGGCCGGGATCGTCCGGGCACTGGCCGCCCGCGAGTTCGACCGGTCCTGATCTGACAACGAAAGCGGCGGCGTTCCCCTCAGCCCGAGGGGGACGCCGCCGCTTTGTGAGTTCAGTCGGTCAGTGCTTGGGACCGGCCTGGTCGGCCAGCATGCGCAGGCCGCTGATGAGTCCACCGGCCAGGTCGCCCTCCTTGAAGGAGGCGACCATGCTCATCACCGCGAGCTTGCAGCCGCGGTCGGCCAGCCGACGCCCGGACTCGGCGCCGGTGACGATCTCCACCACACGCTGGCCAGGCGAGACCGCGACCAGCACCGCGTTGCCGGCCTTGGCGCCGAGGCTGGCGTGCAGCTCTTGGGCGCGGGCGTGGATGTCCTCGCCCAGGTCGCCGAGGTAGATGCTGAAGTCCAGGCCGGAGCTGCGGCTGGACAGGGTCAGCGCCTCGTCCAGGGTGGCCAGCTGGACCGGGCTGAACGGCAGCTTCGGGCCGGAGTCGCTGACGTGCCGGGCCGAGGACACCCGGCCGTGCGGCATCAGCACCTCACCGAAGGCCAGATCCTTGGGATCGACGCGGGGCGCGAGTTCACCAGTTGCCACGGGCACCTCCCCGAGCGGTACCGGCGGCCGCGGCCGCCTCGTTGTCGTGCGCCGCGGGAGCGGCGGAGGTGGTCAGGCCTGCGGGGTTGGCACTCCACCACACTGGCTCGTGGGGCCACTCCTGGCCGGGCCGGTAGCGCTGGCCCCGGCTGGAGTCAGGCCACATCGTCAGCAGGGTGATCCCGAGGTACAACGCCAACGGGATCCCCGCGAAGACGAGGATGGTCTCCAGGACGGTCACGGCGGCAACTCTAGATGGTGGGTGCCTGCCCCGCTGGCAGTGGTCCCCGTGCCGCCGTTCGGGGGGATTCGCCAGGTTTCGGCCGGAGGCCGCGGAAGGTAACCCGGAAGTGTGACCGGCACCTCCCCGATGCCCGGATGCCACTCGTCCGGCCGAGCCCACTGGGCCGATCGGCCCCGATCCGAACAGCGGCAAATGGCGGCCGCTTTGGCGGCTTGTCTGCGGCGGGCCGGGCTTCTACTTTTCACCTATCCGGGTCTTGTGCACGCAGACTCTTCCACGCAGAGCAGCATCCCACCGATGGGAGACGCCAACATGTCGGATATCAAGACTCTCGAACAGAGCAACGACCACACCCTTTCGGGGAAGCGGTCACTCATCCGCAATGCAGGCGTGCGCATCAGCAACTTTGATGGCTTCCGGCCAAGCGGAGCCACCGGGGTACGCATCAGCGCCGTTGATGACGTTTGCGCCTCCGGTTACGCAGGGGTGCGAATCAGCTCGCGCCAGGGTGTCCGGATCAGCTCGATGGACACGGTGCGTGACGGAGTGCGTATCAGCGGAGTCGATCGCGGGGTGCGGATCTCCGCCAGCGACGGCGTCCGGATCAGCGGCCGGGCCGGAGTGCGGATCAGCGGCGAGTCAGGGGTGCGGATCAGCGGCCAGGCGGGCGTGCGGATCAGCGGCGCCGACCGCGGGGTGCGGATCAGTGGCGAGGCGGGCGTGCGGATCAGCAGTGACGCCGGGGTCCGGATCAGCGGTCAGGCGGGTGTCCGCATCAGCGGTCAGCGTGGCGTGCGCATCTCCGCCCAGGACGGCGTGCGGATCTCCGCCCGCGACGGCGTGCGCATCAGCGGCGAAGCAGGCGTCCGGATCAGCGCGCGGGACGGCGTGCGGATCTCGGCACAGGACGGCGTGCGCATCAGCGGCCAGGCCGGGGTGCGGATCAGCGCCGCCGAGCGCGGGGTCCGGATCAGCGGGGCCGACCGGGGTGTGCGGATCTCGGCGCGCGAGGGCGTGCGGATCAGCGGGCAGCACGGCGTGCGGATCTCCGGACACGCCGGAGTCCGCATCAGTGCTCGGGACGGGGTGCGGATCAGCGCCCAGGCAGCCCTGGCGGCCTGATCAGGCCGCGGGCTCCCCGAGGTAGGGCAGCCACTGCGGGTCCGCGTCGGGCACACCGGCCAGCAACCGCCAGTGCTGCCCACGCGGGGTGCGCGGCACCACCCGTAGCCGCCAGCCCAGCTCACTGAGCAGCTTGTCGGCCTTGCGGTGGTTGCAGCGGGCGCAGCAGGCGACCGTGTTCTCCCAGGTGTGCTGACCGCCCTTGCTGCGCGGCACCACGTGGTCGATGGTCTCGGCCCGTGCGGCGCAGTACGCGCAGCGGAACCGGTCGCGGTGCATCAGCGCGGCGCGGGTCAGCGGGATCCGGCCACGGTAGGGAACCCGGACAAACGTGCTCAACCGGATCACCGACGGGACCGCCACGACCTCACTGGCGGAGTGAACCTGCAGGCCAGCGGAGTCTCCATGGACGATTTCCGCTTTGCCGCAGACAAGAAGTACGATCGCTCGGCGCACCGGGAGAGCCGTCAGCGGCTCGAAGGTGGCATTCAGCAACAACACACGGCGTCGGCCCCATCCAGGGGTCGTCTCGCTAGGGGCCGCCCGTTCCTGCGCAGGTACAGGAACGCACGCGGCCAAGGCCGGCGGGATACCGTTCGAGGACGAACGGACCCGCGGCGTCTGCCCACCGGCTATGCCGATGGGAGTCGGTTGTCGGTCGGGCACGCGACCACCTCCACCGGATCACACGTAGTCGACCACATAATGCGCTGTTCGCGCACCTGTGATCTGTAACGTGTCGGGCAGGCTCGCCCGAATCTACGGTGAACGAGCGGCTAACCAGTGGAGTGACAAGCACGCATCGGTAGGGTTCCGATCGTGAGCCAGCACTCGTCCGCCCCCCGCTCCTACCCGCCCGCCGAGCGCCTCGACCTGGTCGACGAGCTGCACGGACATCGGGTGCCGGACCCCTATCGCTGGCTGGAAGACGCCGCCGACACGCGCACCCAGGAGTGGTCGGCCGCCCAGGACGCCCTCGTCGCCCCACTGCTGTCCGAACTCCCCGGCCGCGAGGCGGTGGCAGGCCGGATCGGCACCCTGCTGCAGTCCGGTTCGGTGTCCGCCCCCTTCTGGCGCAACGGCCGTGCCTTCTTCACCCGCCGCCTGCCCGGCCAGGAGCACTCGGTGCTGCACGTCCGCGACGCAGGCGGCGACGAGCGCGCCCTGATCGACGTGGCCACGCTGGACCCCTCCGGCCTGACCACCCTGGACTACTGGGTGCCCAGTCTGGAAGGCGACAAACTCGCCTACCTGCTCTCCAGCGGCGGCGACGAGGAGTCCCAGCTGCACGTGGTCGACGTGGCCACCGGCGCGCTGCTGGACGGCCCGATCGACCGCGCCCGCAACTCCCCCATCGCCTGGCTGCCCGGCGGCCAGGAGCTGTTCTACGTCCGCCGCCTGGCACCCGGCGAGGTGCCAGCGGGCGAGGAGCTGTTCCACCGGCGGGTGTGGCGGCACCGGCTGGGCGCGGACCCGGCCACCGACGAGCTGATGCACGGCGAGGGCCTGGACAAGACCAACTACTACGGCGTGCGGCTCTCCGCCGACGGCCGCTGGCTGGTGGTCGACGCGACCCCGGGCACCGCGCCCAAGGAGTCGGTGTGGATCGCCGACCTGGCGGGCGACGGCAAGCTGCGCCAGATCGTGGACGAGGTGGACAGCGCCTACTGCACCGCCTGGGTCGAACGCGACGGCAGGCTGTACCTGCTGACCACGCTGGACGCCCCGCGCTGGCGGCTGTGCGTTGCCGATCCGACCGAGCCGGGACGGCAGCACTGGCGGGAACTGATCGCCGAGGACCCGGGTTCGGTGCTGGAGACCGCCCGCTGGCTGGACGGCACGCTCGCGGTGCTGCGCAGCCGGCACGCGGTCTCCGAGATCCACCTGCACGACCCGTCCGACGGCAGCCACCTGACCCAGATCCCGTTGCCCGGCACCGGATCCGTCAACGGACTCTCCACTGTGGACAGTCTGACCAGGACGGACCAGGACACGCTGTGGATCGGCTGGACCGACTTCGTCACCCCGCCCAGCGTGCACCGGCACGTCCGCTCCACCGGCGTCACCGAACTGCTGGAGGCGGCTCCAGGCGCGGTCGAGGTGCCCGCGGTGCACACCCGGCAACTCGCCTACACCTCAGCCGACGGCACCACCGTGCACATGTTCGTGCTCTCCCCCAGCGCCGAACCCGACCAGCCCCGCCCCACCCTGCTCGGCGGCTACGGCGGCTTCTCGATCAGCTACTCCCCCTCCTACAGCGCCTCCGCCCTGGCCTGGGTCGAGGCGGGCGGCGTGTACGCGCTGGCCTCCCTGCGCGGCGGCGGCGAGGAGGGCGAGTCCTGGCACCAGGGCGGCATGCGCGCGAACAAGCAGAACACCTTCGACGACTTCCACGCCGCCGCCGAACACCTCATCAACCAGGGCTGGACCACCAGCCCGCAACTGGCCATCCAGGGCGGCTCCAACGGCGGCCTGCTGATGGGCGCGGCGATCACCCAGCGCCCCGAGCTGTACCGCGCCGTGGTCTGCTCGGCCCCCCTGCTGGACATGATCCGCTACGAGGAATTCCTGATCGGCCGGATCTGGAAGGACGAGTACGGCACCGCCGCCGACCCCGACGAACTGGCCTGGCTGCTCGCCTACTCCCCGTACCACCACGTCAAACCCGGCGTGGCCTACCCCGCGGTCCTGTTCACCGTCTTCGAGTCCGACTCCAGGGTCGACCCCTGCCACGCCCGCAAGATGTGCGCGGCGCTGCAAGCGGCCACCGCCGGCGAGACGGCCACCCACCCGATCCTGTTCCGCCGCGAGACCGACGTGGGCCACAGCACCCGCTCGATCTCCCGCACCATCACCCTGACCGCCGACACACTGTCCTTCCTGGCCAACGCGACGGGCCTGACCTTCGGCGACAACCGCTCCGGAGCGTGACCCACTCCACTCCCGCGTCATGATCGCCATCTCACTGCGTCACCAGCGTTGACGGACTGTGTCCAACCCGGGGCACAGTCCACAAACGAGGGTGGGGAACCTGTGGGAACCCGCCCTGCGATGTCGGCGTCGAACGATACGATGCGAGACGGCATCGAGCGCAGTAACTGGGAGGGTGTGACATGCCGCCACGGGATCCGGATGCGGATATCTCGCCAGAGCAGGCGAGGCTGAACCAGCATTACGCGACCGACTACTCGGCCGCGAAGACTGGCGGCAAGTTCAAGGTCGACAAGGCGCACGCGCAGAAGGCCATCACCGGCCTTGAGCTGGCGATCGAAGAACTCAAGAAGATCAACCAAGAGGCCGAGCGTCTGAGACTGACTGCTGGACCTGGCCGTGATCCTTACAGTGCGGTCGCGGCCGAGAAGATCAACGATCGCGCGGTCACCGGTGACGGCTGCCACGCCACTGCCAACAAGAAGTACCGCGAGGCTCTGGAAGCCATGGTCGCCAACCTCAACGCGATCATGAAGGGCTATGCGGACGCCGAGGACATGAACCGCCAACTCGGAGGCAAGACCCAGTGAACCGCGTCGCCCTCAGCACGCTCGTTGTTGCCGCCCTGGCCCTGGTCGCAGGATGCTCTGGTGGCTCGAACACACCGAGCACCAGCGCGCAGCCGCCGAGCAGCGCCGCCGCGACCAGCACCAGCTCGGCCGGTCTCGCGCCGCCGATCACCCAACCCAAGTTGGACAAAGCGGCGCAGTACGCGCCCAAGCCCTGCGAACTACTCACCGCAGCACAGGTCGGCACGGTCCGGGTCAGCAAACCGGGCAAAGAGGGCGACAGCGTGCTCGGCAAGGAATGTTCCTGGACTACCGCGCAGAACCCGAACACCAGCCTGAGCGGCCTGTTCAGCGTTGCACTGAGCACCAAGGCCGACGCGGGTCTCAACGCTCTCTACGAGAAGAAGAGCACCTACGCGGCCTTCGAGGCGGCCACGGTTGCCGGCTATCCCTCGGTGCACGCCAACAGCGGAGTCCCCTTCGGCCAAGGTGACTGCTTCGGATACACCGCTGTGAGTGACGCCGTGACAATCAGCGTCGGGGTGCAGATCAGCGACAAGGCGGCGGCCGAGTACAAGAACGCGTGCGGTCTGGCGGACAAGGTCGCGGAAATGGTGATCTCGACTATCAAGGGGGGTAGCTAGTCATGGCTCCGGATCCCTCATGCATGCCCCGTCCCAATGCCTTCGACGGGAAGACGATCTACGAGTTCTTCCACAAGGACGCCAAGGGCGCCGAGGCCACCACGGACCCGAACTACGAAGCCTGGCAGAAGCTCGGCGACCGCTACCTGACCGTCCGGGACATGGTCGAGAAGGCACTGGCCGACGGCAAGGTGGCCTGGGAAGGCCAGGCAGCCGACCAGGCGCAGCTCGTGGCCTCGCCGCTGGCGGCCTGGGCCGGCGCCGCCAAGACCGTGTGCACCGACACGGCCTACAAGGTCGCTTCCCAGAGTGGGGACTTCCGGACCGTCAAGGACAAGGTCGAGCTGCCCCCCGACCCGGGTTCGGAGCCGTGGTTGAACGGTGCCGCCTGGTGGGAGACCGACTACGACGAGGCCAAGCGGGTCCAGGGCGAGAAGACCAACGCGAACCAGCAGGCGCTGCTGGAGTACAAGACGCAGAGCGAGACCAACACCACCAACATGCCGCAGTTCATCCCGCCGCCTCCGGTGACCCCGGAGACGAGCACGGGCGACCCGAAAGAGGTCGACCCCGGCAAGCGGGACCCGAGCGGCGATGTCGGGCGCGTCGGTGGTGGGGATCGCAACGGCAGGGGCACGCCGCCGAGCATGCCGAACCTGCCGCCCGGTTCGGACGGGCGTCCGCCCGGTGGCAACGACCAGCTCGACCCGAGCTGGAACAAGCCGCCGGTGGAGCCGCCGAAGCTGCCGCCGTTCACCCCGCCGCCCGGTCCGACCCCGCCTCCTGGTCCGCCGAACCCGCCGATGCCGCCGCCCATTGGCGGCTGGCCGCCTGGGCAGGGGCCCGGTCAGGGACCTGGGCGTGGGCCTGGTGGTGGCGGTGGTACGCCGCCGCGGATGCCGGGGATGCCCGGTGGCGGTAGTGGTGGTGGCCGTGGTGGTGGCGGCGGTGCCGGTGGGTTCGGGCCGCGGGGTGGCGGGTTCGGTCCCAGTGGGACCGGGTTCGGGCCTGGCGGGTCCGGTGGTGTCGGTGCCGACGGGCACGGGCCCGGTGGTGGGCGCGGTGGCGCCGCCGGCGGGGCCGGTGGCCGGGGCGGCATGGGTGCCGGTGGCGGCATGGGCGGCGCCGGGGCCAAGGGCGATGAGGACAAGGAACACAAGCGGCCCAGCTACCTGGTCGAGTCCGATGACATCTGGGGCGACAACACGCTGGTCGCACCGCCGGTCATCGGTGAGACGCCGCCCGGGTACCGCTGACGCTGAACTAGGAAGAAGCCGTGCTGAGAGCCAGAGTCACCATCTCGCTGCCCGCCTACGACGTGGTGTGGGAGAGCGAGAACCTGCAGGACAAGCACCCGACCCTGGGCATCCCCTCCTACGGGGAGACCTACCAGGACCGGCTTGACGTGCAACGGCGAGCCTGGCAGGAGCTGGAGGGGCTGGGCCTGGCCCGTGGCGGGCGGGCCCACCCCGACCTGGTGGACACCTTCCACATGCTCGAACGGCCGCAGCGGGAGTTCTACGGCTGGTACAGCGTGCCCGGTGGTGGCGAGCAGCGGGCCGCGCTCGCCGCCGCCTCCGGGGACGACGCGGTGCTGGCCGAGATCCTCGAGGAGAAGCTGGTGCTGACCCCGGTGCGGCCGACCGGGCTGGTCGACGCGCTGGTCTCGGCGCTGCCGGACAAGCCTGCCGCGCGCGGGCAGTCCTTCAACTTCCCGGCCGAGACCTTCGGTGGCGGGGACGGCGGCGGCCGGGGCGGCGGGCGGCACTCCCGGCCGGCCGAGGACGAGGGCGGGTTCATGATGTCCTCGCGCAACAGCGGCGGGGCCAGCCCGCAGCGGCTCAAGGAGATCATGGACAAGCCGCGCACCGGGGGCGGTCAGCTGTTCGTGGCTGCCCGCGACCGGCTTGGCTCGCGCAAGCGTGCCGAGAGCCCGCTCACATTCATCGACAACGTCGACGGGCGCTACCTCGGGCAGAAGATGCGAGGTCCGGACGGTAGTCAGTGGGTCATCGTGGCCCCGGCGGACAAGCGCACACTGGCCCAGAAACTCACCGAGATGGCTGCCTCGGTCGCCGGTCGCTGAGACCGCTCCGTAACATGGCACCGTGCCGAACGTTGTCACCCAAGTTAGTGACATGACCGCCCAGCCGTCCGTGCGTGAATCACAGGAATGGCTGCTCAGCTCGGCTGAGTGGCTAGCGAACAACCCGTGGATCATCACCAAGCCGATCAAGATCATCCTGATCATGGTCGGCGCGTTCCTGCTGCGCTACCTGCTCCGGCGGATGATCGACAAGCTGACCTCGAACTCCGGGGCCGGCCGGGTGCCGGTGCTGCTGCGGCCGCTCAAGGAGCGGGCGCCGGAGGCGATCAAGGCGGCGGCCGGGCCGTTGCTGTCCGAGCGGCGGGCGCAGCGGGCCAAGACCATCGGCTCGCTGCTGAAGTCGATCACCTCGCTGCTGGTCTTCGGCATCGCGTTCCTGATGATCCTGGAAACGCTGACCATCGACATCACGCCGATCATCGCCTCGGCCGGCGTGCTGGGCGTGGCCATCGGTTTCGGCGCGCAGAACCTGATCAAGGACTTCCTGTCCGGCATCTTCATGATGCTGGAGGACCAGTACGGCGTCGGCGACGTGGTCGACCTCGGCCCGGCCACCGGCACCATCGAGACGGTTGGCCTGCGGGTCACCACGCTGCGGGATGTCAACGGCACGGTCTGGTACGTGCGCAACGGCGAGGTGCTGCGGGTGGGCAACTCCAGCCAGGGCTTCGCGGTCGCGGTGGTCGACTTCCCGGTGGCGCACAACGTGGACGCGGCCAGGGCCACCGAGCTGATGGCCGAGGTGGTCACCGACGCGGCGACCAGGACGCCGCTGCTGGAGGACGTGCTGGAGCCGCCGGAGGTGCTCGGCGTGGAGAAGGTCACCGCGGACACGGTGACCCTGCGGATGACGGTCAAGGTCCGCCCCGGCCGCCAGTGGGCGGTGCAGCGGGCGCTGCGGGCCAAGATCATGGCCGCCTACGACGAGGCTGGCATCGAACCGCCTTACCCGAACGGGCGGCCCAACGGACCCGAGGCGCCGCCTGCCCCGGAGAAACCCAAGACCTGAGGCAACGGGGAGAATGGCAGTCATGGGCACTCCGGAGACCTTCTACGACCTCGTCGGCGGCGAGGACACCTTCCACCGCATCGTGGGGCGCTTCTACGCCGAGGTGGCCAAGGACGAGGTGCTGCGGCCGATGTACCCGGAGCAGGACCTCGGCCCGGCCGAGGAGCGGCTGCGGCTGTTCCTGATGCAGTACTGGGGCGGCCCGCACACCTACTCCGACCAGCGCGGGCACCCTCGGCTGCGGATGCGGCACGTGCCGTTCACCATCGGGCCGATCGAACGGGACGCCTGGCTGCGCTGCATGCGGGTCGCCGTCGACGAGGCCGGACTGGCGCCGGAACGCCGTGACCAGCTGTGGGCCTACATGGAGATGGCCGCTAACAGCTTGGTCAACTCCTGGGTGTGATCCAGACCGCGAAAGTCGGGAAACTCACGGATCACCCAACCCGCCCTTGAATGTCGGACCCGGGTGGCAGGATGAACCATCGTGCGACGATCGCCCGAGGTGGACCCCGACATCGCCGGGGGCAGTGTTGATCCTGCCGCGGCGCCTCCCTGGTGGCGGGACTCCGTCTTCTACCAGGTCTACGTCCGGTCCTTCGCCGACTCCGACGGCGACGGAGTGGGTGATCTGGAGGGCATCCGGTCCCGGCTCGGCTACCTCGAACTGCTCGGTGTCGACGCGCTCTGGCTGACCCCGTTCTACCGCTCCCCCATGGCCGATCACGGCTACGACGTGGCCGACGCGCGCGATGTGGACCCGCTCTTCGGTGACCTCGCCGCCTTCGACCGGCTCATCGCCGACGCGCACGCGCAGAACATCAAGGTCACCGTCGACCTGGTGCCCAACCACAGCAGCGACCAGCACGACTGGTTCCAGGCCGCGCTGGTGGCCGGGCAGGGCAGCCCGGAGCGGGAGCGCTACATCTTCCGCGAGGGCCGCGGCCCCGACGGCGCGGAGCCGCCGAACAACTGGCCGAGCATCTTCGGCGGACCGGCCTGGACCAGGGTCGACGACGGCCAGTGGTACCTGCACCTGTTCGCCCCCGAACAGCCCGACCTGAACTGGCAGCACCCCGAGGTCTGGGCCGACCTTGAGCAGACCCTGCGGTTCTGGCTGGACCGCGGGGTGGACGGGTTCCGCATCGACGTCGCGCACGGCATGGTCAAGCCCGCCGGGCTGCCGGACATGAACCCCGAGGACATGCCCGGCCCGCACCTGCTCTTCGACAACAACCGCGATCCGCGCTTCGACAACGACGGCGTGCACGACATCCACCGCATGATCCGCAAGGTGATGGACGAGTACCCGGGCCGGATGGCCGTCGGTGAGATCTGGGTGCAGGACGACGAGCGGATGTCCCGCTACGTCCGCCCGGACGAGCTGCACCTGGGCTTCAACTTCCGCCTGGTGGAGACCGACTTCGACGCCGACGGCATCCGCGGCGCCATCGACCACTCGCTGGCCGCGGTGCGCGAGGTGGGCGCGCTGCCCACCTGGACGCTGTCCAACCACGACGTCGTCCGGCACGTCACCCGCTACGGCGGCGGCGAACTGGGCGTCAAGCGGGCCAGGGCGATGACCCTGGTCGAACTGGCCCTGCCCGGCGTGGTCTACCTCTACAACGGCGAGGAACTCGGCCTGCCCAACGTGGAGCTGCCGGACTGGGCGCTGCAGGACCCGTCCTGGGAACGCTCCGGGCACACCGAACGGGGCCGGGACGGCTGCCGGGTGCCGATGCCATGGGAGGGCGAGAACCCGCCGTTCGGCTTCTCCCCCGGCGACAACACCTGGCTGCCGATGCCGCCGGAGTGGGCCGCGCTGACCGTGGAGGCCCAGCTGGAGGACCCCGCCTCGATGCTCTCGCTGTACCGGCAGGCCCTGGAGCTGCGCAAGAGCCACGAAGCGCTGCGTGGCGACGAGGTCGAGTGGTACGGCGCGCCTGCCGGCTGCTTCGCCTTCCGCCGCAAGCCCGGCGGGCTGATCTGCGCGCTCAACACCTCCGGCGCGCTGGTCCCGCTGCCGCCCGGCGAGGTGCTGCTGACCAGCGGTCCCCTTGAAGGCGAACACCTGCCGCCGGACACCGCGGCCTGGCTCGTCTGAGTTGGTGGGAAACCCGGTCGACTCAGGTCGGCCGGGTGCCGCAGGATCGGCGGCGATGAACACTGGACGCGCTGCCCTGCTGGTACTGGCCGCCGCGGTGCTGTTCGGCACCACCGGCACCGCCCAGGCCCTCGGCCCCACCGGCCTGGACCCGCTGACCGTCGGCTCGGCCAGGGTGGTGCTGGCCGGGGCGGTCCTGCTCGGCCTGGCCGCGCTGCGTGGCGCGTTCCGGAACGTGCCGAGGGCGTCCTGGCCACTGGTGCTCATCGGCGCCGTCGGCGTGGCCGTCTACCAGGTCGGATTCTTCTCCGGGGTGTCCATGGCCGGGGTCGCGGTCGGCACCATCACCGCACTCGGCTCCTGCCCCGTGTGGACCGGACTGGTGCAGTGGCTGGTCACCGGGCAACGGCCCGGCGGCACCTGGCTGGCCGCCACCGGGCTCGCCGTGGCCGGGGTCGGCACCCTGGTGCTCTCCAGTCCCGGCACCGGCGGCAGTGGCTCGGACGCGGTGCTGGGCGCGGTGCTCGCGCTGGCCGCCGGACTGGGCTACGCGATCTACACCGTCTGCGCGGCAAAGATGATCTCCGCAGGGCAGCGCTCGGACGGGACGATGGGCCTGCTCTTCGCCGCAGGCGGACTCGCGCTGCTGCCGGTGCTGCTGTGGCGTTTCCCCGGTGGACTGGACGGCGGCGACCCGGCCTGGCTGTCCGGGCTGGGCGTGATCGGCTACCTGGTGCTGGTGCCGACCGTGCTGGCCTACCTGCTCTTCGGCGCCGGCCTGCGGGTGCTGCCCGCGGCCAACGTGGCCACGCTCAACCTGGCCGAGCCGGTGGTGGCCGCGCTGCTGGGCGAGCTGGTGCTGGGCGAGCCGTTCACCGGCGGCGGCGTGCTGGGCGCGCTGCTGGTGCTGGCCGGCCTGGGGCTGCTCGCGTTGCCACGCAAGGAGAAGCGGCGGGAGCCGGTGGCCCCCGCCGCCTGAGACCTCAGACCAGCAGCGGCAGCAGGGCGTGCCTGCGCCGGACCACCGCGCCGAAGCGGGCGTCGATGCGCATCCAGGCGTCCGTCGCGGTCACCTTCACCACGTCGTCGGCCGGGCCACCGCTGAGGAAACCCATGCCGGACAAGGCGAACAGCGCCCGCAGCGGCACCTTCACGTCCAGCCCGCTGCCGGAGACCGTCAGCACGGTCTGGTCCAGCAGCGAGGCGGGCGGGGTGCCGGTCGGGCCGGTGTTCTCCTTGGCCAGCTCCACCCCCCGGTCGGCCAGCTCGCTGATCACCGCGACCGGCAGCAGGTCCACGTGCAGCCAGCCGATGGCCGGCGGCAGCGCGGAGCGCCACAGCATGTCCCTCGGCGGCCCCGGATCGACCCGTTCGCCGCCGACCACGGCCAGCGCGGTGAGCAGCTCGTTGCCGGTCACCGTGACGTCCGAGGGCTGGATAGCGCCCTGGACGGACCTGGTGGCCAGCACGTCGAACGGGGTGCTCGCCCAGGCGTCCAGCAGCCCGCCCTCGCGTTCCTTCAGCCGCACCGCCACCTGCTGGTCCAGCCGTACCGCCCTGGCCACGAACGCGCCGAGATCGTCCCGCTCCACCGGATCGGGCACGTGCAACTCAGCCAACACTCTCCCCCACCTGGTAACCGGCGAGGAACTCCCGCTCGGCTCCACTCAATCGTCGTGGTCGTTGTGCGGACACGTCGAAGGGGACCAGCGTGGTCCGCGCCGTCACCGCGACCGGGTCCTCCGCATTCGCGCCCGTGTGCAGAGTGTGCCGCACCACGAAGCTGGCGTGCCGCAGGTTCTCGATGCTCACCTCCGCGTAGACCTCGCCGCCGGTGTAGCGCAGCTGGCCCTTGTAGTCGACCTCCAGCCGGGAGAGCACCAGGCCGTTGGACAACTCGGCGAACCCGAGCCGCGCTGCCTGCACGAACAGCAGCCCGGCTCGGGCCTCCTCCAGCAGGGTGACCACGGCGGCGTGGTTGACATGGTGGAACACGTCCATGTCGGCCCAGCGCGGCCGCACCTGCGTGATGTAGACGGGCATCAGCGGACGATACTGCGCACCCGGCGAGCCACCACCGACAGCGTCGGCAGATCCAGCTTGCCGACCTCCTTGATCTCCTGCAGCGCGGCGCGGGCGCGGGTCAGCCTGGAGACGTTGGCCTGCTCCCACTTCTCGATCTTCACCTCGACGCTGTCGTCCACGTCGCTGGTGCGCAGCACGTCCAGGGTGATCTCCCGCAGCGAGGCGTAGAGGTCGTCCCGCAGTGCCAGCCTGGCCAGCGCGTGCCAGCGGTTGCCGCGTTCCAGCGCGCTCACCGAGGTGAGCATCCGGTCCACGTCCAGGTGCTCGGACATCGCGAAGTACAGCTCGGCGGCCTCCCGCTGGCTGTGCTCGCCCGCCACGTTGTCCCGCTCGGCCAGTTCGGCCACCTCGGTGACATCGAGCAGGCAGTAGGTGTGCAGCAGCGAGGCGATCCGCCTGGCCAGCTCCACCGGCACGCCGTCGGCGACCAGCTGTTCGGCGTGCTCGACCACCTGTTCGCGTTCCCGGCCGTGCAGCAGGTCGACGGTGTCCGGGCCGACCTCGCCGAGCAGGTCCTGGAAGCGGGCGATCTCCGCGCCCACCGCCAGTGGCTGCGGCCGGTTGGACAGCAGCCAGCGGCTGGCCCGGTCCAGCAGCCGCCTGGCCTCCAGGATCATCGAGTCGGCCACCGCGGTGGGCACCACGTTGTCCAGCTCGTCGATGGCCCGCCACAGCGAGGGCAGGTCGAAGACCTTGGTCACGATGGCGAAGGCGCGCACCGCGTCGGTGGCGCTGGCGTTGAGTTCCTCGGTCAGCCGGAAGGCGAAGGACACCCCGCCGCCGTCCACGACCTCGTTGACCAGCAGCGTGGTCGTGATCTCCCGGTGCAGCGGGTGGCGGGGAATTGCCTCGCCGAAACGCTCCCGCAGCGCGGACGGGAAGTACTCGGGCAGCCGCCTGGCGAACGCGCCGGACTCGGGCAGGTCGCTGGCCAGCACCTCGTCCTTGAGCGCGAGCTTGACGTGCGCCATCAGCGTGGCCAGTTCCGGCGAGGTCAGCCCCTGGCCGCTGGACTCCAGCGCCTTGAACTGCTCGCGGGTGGGCAGCGCCTCCAGCGCGCGGTCCAGACCGGTGCGCTTCTCCAGGTCGGCGACCAGCCTGGCGTGCACGGACAGCATCGGCGCGGCGTGCGCGCGGCTGATGCCGAGCACCGCGTTCTGCCGGTAGTTGTCCGCCAGCACCAGCTCGGCGACCTCGTCGGTCATCTCGGCCAGCAGCTCATCCCGCTGCGCGCCGTCCAGCCTGCCGTCGGCGACCAGCCGGTCCAGCAGGATCTTGATGTTGACCTCGTGGTCGGAGCAGTCCACGCCGGCGGAGTTGTCCAGCGCGTCGGTGTTGACCTTGCCGCCTGCCCTGGCGAACTCGATCCGGCCGAGCTGGGTCAGGCCCAGGTTGCCGCCCTCGCCGACCACCTTGACCCGCAGCGCCCTGCCGTCCACCCGCAGCGCGTCGTTGGCCTTGTCGCCGACCTCGGCGTGCGATTCGGTGGAGGCCTTGACGTAGGTGCCGATGCCGCCGTTCCACAGCAGGTCGACCTGCGCGAGCAGGATGGCCTTCATCAGCTCGGCCGGGGACAGCTTGGCGATGCCCGCGGGCAGGCCCAGCGCCGCGGCCACCTGCGGGGAGACCGGGATCGACTTGGCGCTGCGCGGGAAGACCCCGCCGCCCTCGCTGATCTTGGCCCGGTCGTAGTCGTCCCAGGAGGAACGGGGCAGCGCGAACAGCCTGCCACGCTCGGCGAAACCGACGGCCGCGTCCGGGTTCGGGTCCAGGAAGATGTGCCGGTGGTCGAAGGCGGCCACCAGCCGGATGTGCTCGGAGAGCAGCATGCCGTTGCCGAAGACGTCGCCGGACATGTCGCCGACACCGACCACGGTGAACTCCTCGGTCTGGGTGTCCAGACCCAGCTCGCGGAAGTACCGCTTCACGCTCTCCCAGGCGCCGCGGGCGGTGATGCCCATGGCCTTGTGGTCATAGCCCACCGAGCCGCCGGAGGCGAAGGCGTCGCCGAGCCAGAAGCCGTAGTCCTTGGCCACGCCGTTGGCGATGTCGGAGAAGGTCGCGGTGCCCTTGTCCGCGGCGACCACCAGGTAGGTGTCGTCGCCGTCGTGCCGGACCACCTGGTCGGCCGGGATCACGGCGCTGCCGTCCGGGCCTGCCTGCAGGTTGTCGGTCAGGTCGAGCAGGCCGGAGATGAACATCCGGTAGCAGGCGATGCCCTCGGCCCAGAACGCCTCACGGTCCAGCCCGGCGTCCCCGGTGGGCTTGGGCGGCTGCTTGACCACGAAGCCGCCCTTGGCGCCGACCGGCACGATCACCGCGTTCTTCACCGCCTGCGCCTTGACCAGGCCCAGGATCTCGGTGCGGAAGTCCTCCCGCCGGTCGGACCAGCGCAGACCACCGCGGGCCACCGGGCCGAAGCGCAGGTGCACGCCCTCGATCCGCGGCGAGTACACGAAGATCTCGAACCGCGGCCGCGGCTCCGGCAGGTCGGGGATGGACCTGGGCTCCAGCTTGAAGGCCACGTAGGAGCGCGGCTGGCCCTCGGCGTCCCGCCAGAAGTAGTTGGTGCGCAGGGTGGCGTTGATCAACGTGAGGTAGCTGCGCAGGATGCGGTCCGCGTCCAGGCTGGTGACCTCGTCGATCCGGGCGGCCAGTTCGGCGTGCAGGTTGTCCGTCTGCACCTTCCTGGTCTCCTCGGAGACCGCGGGGTCGAACCGGGCCTCGAACAGCCGGACCAGCGCGGTGGCCACCTCGGTGTGCGCCAGGAAGGCGTCCTCGATGTAGTCCTGGCTGTAGGGGGTGCGGGCCTGACGCAGGTACTTGGCGTAGGCGCGCAGCAGCGCGGCCTGCCGCCAGGTCAGTCCGGCGCGCAGCACCAGCTGGTTGAAGCCGTCCACCTCGGCCTCTCCGCGCCAGGCGGCGGCGAATGCCTCCTGGAAGCGGGTGCGCACGGTGACCAGGTCCTCGGTGCCGATCCGCTCCAGCACCGCGGTCTCCAGCCGCAGGCCGAAGTCGAAGATCCAGCACTGGGCGCCGTCCTCGCGGCGGATCTCATACGGCCGCTCGTCGACGACCTCCACGCCCATCCGCTGCAGCATCGGCAGCACCTGGGAGAGGGTGACCCTGCGCCCGCACAGGTACAGCTTGAACCGGCGCTCGCCCGGCTCGGCGTGCTCCGGCACGTAGAAGGAGAGCGCGGACTGCCCGTCCTGGTCCAGCAGGCCCTGCAGCCTGCGCAGGTCGGCCAGTCCCTCCTCGGCGGAGAAGTCCTCCTTGTATGCCTCCGGGAAGGCCAGCGAGTACCGCTGTCCCAGCTCGTTGACCGACTCCGAGCCCGCCAGCGTCACCGCGCCGGTGGCCTCGAACTGGGCCTGCCGCTCGGCCAGCACCGCGTCCACCATCAGGTCGTCCCAGCTGCGCACCGCGTCGGTGAGCTGCTGCTGGATCCGGGTGGTGTCCGGCACCGAGTCCACCGCCGGGTCGGTGTGCACCATGAAGTGCACCCTGGCCAGCTGGGACTCGCCCACCCGCGCGCTGTACTCCAGCGAGGTGCCGGACAGCTCGGCGAGCAGCACCTCCTGCATGGCCAGCCGCGAGGTCGTGGTGTAGCGGTCGCGCGGCAGGTAGACCAGGCAGGAGTAGAAGCGGCGGTACGGATCCCGGCGCAGGAACAGCCGCAGCTTGCGGCGTTCGGCCAGCGCCAGCACCTTGGTGACGGTGTCGTAGAGCGCGTCGGTGTCGATGGAGAACAGCTCGGTGCGCGGGTAGTTCTGGATCTCCTCCAGCATCCGCTGCCCGGAGTAGGACTCCAGCGGGAACCCGGCGCGCCGGATGACCTCGCGCACCCGGTTCTCGATGACCGGGATCTCCAGCACGTTGTCGTGCAACGCGATGGTGGTCAGCACGCCGAGGAAGCGGTGCTCACCGGTGACCTGGCCGTCCGCGCCGAAGGTCTTCACACCCACGTAGTACGGGTAGACCGAGCGGTGCACGGTGGAGGGCGCGGATGCCTGGGTGAGCACCAGCAGCTCGGGTGCCAGCGCCTGCGCCGCGGAGTCGGGCCCCGCGGTCAGGCTGCGCGCGGCCAGGCTGTCCTGGCGCAGCACGCCGAGGCCGGAGGCGAGCACCGCACGCAGCGCCGGGTCGCCGTCCGGGGTGTCCCTGACCAGCTCGTAGTGCCGGTAGCCGAGGAAGGTGAAGTGGCCGTCGGCCAGCCAGCGCAGCAACGCGGCGCCGTCGGCGACCTCGGTGCCCGGCAGCGGCGGCGGGGTGCTGCTCAGCTCCTCGGCGAGCTGGATGGCGGTGCCGCTCATCTTGTCGGTGTCCTCGACGACCTCGCGGACGTCGTTGAGCACCGAGAGCAGCCGCTGTTCCAGCTCACGGGCCCGGTCCGGGTCGGTGATGAGGTCGACTTCCAGGTACATCCAGGACTCGGCCAGCGCCTCGGCGGGCGGGTTGGCCGGATCGGCGTCGGTGAGCACCTGGTGCAGCCCGCCCGCGACGTCCCGGCGCACCACGACGATGGGGTGCACCACCCGCTGGGCCTGCACGCCACCGCGGGACAGCTCGGCGGCCACCGAGTCGACCAGGTAGGGCATGTCGTCGGTGACGATCTGCACCACGGTCGCCGGGCAGCTCCAGCCATCGGCCCCGGCGCTGGGGTTGAGCACCCGGATCGCGGGCCGGCCCGGCACCCGGGCGGCGGCGAGTTCGTAGTGCGAGCGGACGGTCCCGGCGAGCACGGCAGGCTCGTCGTCGGTGACCTCCTCCGCGGGCGCGTGCCGGTAGTACAGCCGGATGAGGTCGCCGATCTCCGGCGCGGTCGCGGCTGCGCGTGCCAGCAGCTCGTCGCGGACCTGTTCGGGGCTGGCCTGCACTTCGGGGGTGTGGTCAGCGGGGGTGGTGGTCTCGGTACGTGACGGTGCGGCGCCCAACGGTGCTCCGGTCGGTTTCAGGTGCGGCTTGCTCCACAGCTCCCCGGCACCTCGGTGTGCCGGGACCAGGTTCACCCTACGACTCCAGTTCGCTTCCCGTGGGGGCAGGGAGTCTCGGAAAGGGCGCTGGCCAGCAACGGAATCGGTAACCGAAACGATCAAGCGTCCACCAGGTGGTGAGGTGTGACTGAGATCGCGTCACTTTGGTGCCGTCCCCATCACCCGAAGGACGGATCCCGATCAGGCGGCGTCCACGCCTGCTCCCGCGGCACATCGACCACCCGAGGCTGCGGTTCGGTCGGATCCTCGACCTCCGGATACCGCGGCGGATCGGGCAGCATCGAGGCGTTCGCGGTCGCGTCCATGGCTCGGGCATACCCGAACGGATCCGGCTCAGGCACCGCGAACGGGTCGGGTTCCCCGGTGATCTGGGGTCCGCACCGACCGGTGAACGGCCCGTCGTCCTCCTCGGCCGCCGCGGGCTGCAGGGGCAGGTGGAAGCCGCTGACCTCGGCGGACCGCGGTTCGGCGCGGTGGAAGGAGACCTCGGTGCGGAGCAGGTCGGCCGGGTTCATCGGCTCGACGACGACCACCGGCGGGTAGACCGGTTCGGCGGCGGCGACGGGATGGGCTGGCACGGCCGGGTCGTAGGAGAAGTCCGCGGCACCGGCCGGGGCGCCGTAGCCGGATTCGGCGGGGGGCGCCGGATCCCGGTCGTAGGCGGACTCGGCCGAATGGGGTGAGTCCTGGCCGTAGCCCGGTTCCGGGGGAGGCACCGGGTCGTGTCCGTAGCCGGATTCAACGGGATGCGCAGAGTTTGCGGTGTATGCGGGGTAGCCGGTGGGGTCCGGCGAGTAACCCGGTTCCGCCGGATGCGCGGGTTCCGGGACGGCGGGCTGGTAGCCAGGGGCCGGAACGCCGTCGACGGTGAAGCCGTGGCTGTGCTCGGCTGCCGGGGGCTCGGGGTCGCCCGGTGCCGGGCTCGGGTCGGCGTAGTCGGTCTCGGGGTCCTCGCGACGGCCGGTCTCGTAGGCGGCGAGGGCCTCGGCGAGCAGTTCGGCGAGCTTGGCGTCGCCGCGGGAACGGCGTTCGAGCTGGTCGGTGTGGTGAGTGTCGGCGTGCTGGGACTCGGTGTGGTGCGCGTTGGCGTGGTGGTCGTTGCTGTGCCGGGTGTCGGCGGGCCGGATGTCGGCGTGCTCGAAGTCGGCGTGCTCGATGTCGGCGTGCTGGGCGTCGGTCTGCTGGATGTCGGTCCAGGCCGGGGGTTGCGGGGTGGGGTCGAGGTCCCGGGGGGCGAGGTCCGGGTGTGGCTGGGGGGCCTCGGGCTGAGCGGGCCCGGGGTGGGCGGTCTCGGGGCGGACGGACGCACGCGGGGCGAGATCCGGATGCCGGGCTTCCGGCTGCGCGAACTCGTGGTGCACGACGGGCTGGTGGTCCAGCTCGTGCGGTGGCTCGGGTCGGGCGTCCGGCTCGTAGTGCGCCACCGGCCGATGGCCCGGCTCGTGGTGCCCGACGGACCGGTCCTGGCGTGCGCCCGGTTCCTGATCCAGCGCGTGGTGCGTGCTGGGCTCGTGGTCCACGGCATGGTGCGCGACGGACCGGTGCTCCTGCGTCTGGTGCGCCACCGGCTCGTGCTCCAGCACGTGGTCCGGGGCGTGATGCGAGGCGGGCTCGTGATCCAACGTGTGGTGCGCGACCGGCTCGTGGCCCGGGACGTGGTGCGCGACCCGCTCGTGGTCCGAGGCATGGTGCGCGACCGGCTCATGGTCCGCGGCGCGATGCGCGACCGGCTCGTGGCCCGCGGCGTGGTGCGCGACCTGCGCCTGTTCCTGGGCGTGGTGCGGCACTGGCCCGGGTTCCGGGGCGTGGTGCGTGAAGGGCCGGGCTTCCGGCGCTTCGGCCGGCCGGGGCGGCGGCGGCAGCGCGGGTTCGTAACCGCCATCCGATTCGGTGTCCCGCAACGCCTGCGACCAGTCGAAGTCCAACGCCTCCGCCAGCGAGGACCGCCGCCGGACCCGCGGCTCCGGAGCGGGCGCCGGTTCCTCGCTGACCGGCGGCTCCACGACCACCGGCTCAGGCACGGGCTCGACGGCAACCGGTTCCGGCTCAGGCGCGGGCACTGGCTCTTCGACCGGGACCGGGACCACGGGCTGGGCCTGGTAGTCAGCGGTGGCCGCCCGCACGGACGCGAAGTCCGCGGGCGGCGCGACCGGTTCCGCGACAACCGGCCGCAGCCCGGTTAACGAGGCCGCGTCCAGTTCCGCCGGCCGGGGCGTCTGGTCGGTGATGATCGGCTGCGGCGCGGTCGGCGCCTCGAAGAACAACGGCTGCTCGGACTGACCAAGCGGCGCGGGCTCCACGGGCTCGGACGGCGGCAGCGCGGCGAACCGGGCCTCGCGCTCGGGAGCGGCCCGGCGACCGGTGGCTTCGGTGCGGGTGTGACTGCCAGTGGCCTCGGCGGGGGGCTGTTCTGGGGTCGGGGGGAACTCGCCGGTGGCGGGGCGGGGGGTGGCGAGGGGTTGGGCGGGGTTGGCGAACTCGCCGGTGGTGGCTGGGGCGGGGAACTCGCCGGTGGCGCGGGGGGTGTTGGTGGGCGCGGCGGGGGGCCGGGGGCCGGGGGCCGGGCTTGGGGTGTCGAACTCGGCGGGGTCGGCCGGGCGGTGACTGGGGGTCGCGTTCGAGGGGGCGAAATCGGGGGCTTCGGCCGGGTGGCGGCTGGTGGCGGGGGTGGGGACCTCGAACTCGCCGGTCCCGGTGGCACGGCGGGAGGGGGGCGCGGTTGGCGACGGGAACTCGCCAGTCTCGTCGGCGCGGCGGGGCGGGGTCGCGCTCGGCATCGCGAACTCGCCAGTGTTGGCAGCGCGGCGACCGGGGGGTGCGCTGGGCAGCTCGAACTCACCAGTCTCGGCGGAGCGGCGGGCGGGAGTCGCACTCGGGATCGCGAATTCGCCAGTCTCCGTGGCGCGGCGGGCGGAGGCTGCTCCCGGCATCGCGAACTCGCCGGTCTCGCTGGCACGGCGGGATGGGGTCGCTCCCGGCAACACGAACTCGCCAGTCTCCGTGGCACGGCGGGCGGAGGTCGCGCTCGATGGTGCGAACTCGCCGGTATCGGCCGCGCTGCGACCGGAGGTGGCGTTCGGTGCGGTGAACTCGCCGGTTTCGCTGGTGCGGGGGCCGGGGTTCGTGCTGGGGGGCGCGAACTCGTCGGGGTCGGCCGCACGGCGGTTGGGCGGCGTGCTTGGTGTTGTGAAGTCGGTGGGTTCGGTGGTGCGGGGGTTGGGGGGTGTGCTGGGCAGCTCGAAGTCGGGGGCTCCGGCTGTGTGGTGATTGGGGGTGGGGCTTTGGGGGTGGGGTGCCGGGGACTCGAAGTCGGGGGGCCGGGGGGTGTCGAACTCGGTGGGTGGGGTTGGGAGGGCGAAGCCGGGGGTTGGGGGGTGGGCGGTGAAGGTGGGGGTTGGAGGTTGAGGGGTGTTCGGGTTTGTGGTGCTTGTGTGGCGGGTGGGACGGGACTCGGTGGGGGGTGGGAGGTCTGTGGCGCGGAAGCGGGGTGGGGTGGTGGCGTGTTTGGCTCTGGCCAGGGCTCGGTCGGCCTCGGTGATGAGGACGTCGGCTCTGGTGCCCGGACGGTGCTGGGCGACGCCGGTGTTGACCGTGACCGGCAGGGCCGGGGACAGGCCGGCCACCTCGGTGCGGAGTTGTTCGGCCCAGCGCTGGGCCTGGTCCTGGGTGGCGCCGGGGAGCAGGACCGCCAGTTCCTCGCCGCCGACCCTGGCCACCGCGGCCTGTTGGGGGGCGGTGTCGCGGACGCGGTCGGCCACGGTGCGCAGCAGTTGCTCGTTGACGTGGTGGGGGGCGGTGTCGTCGAGTTTGCCGACGTCGAACAGGACCAGGGCGAGGGCGTGGCCCGGGTCGCCGCCGTTGACCACGGCGTCCAGTCTGCGGCGGAAGCCGCTCTGGTTGAGCAGGCCGGTCAGGTCGTCTATCTCGGCTGCGGTGCGGCGCAGCATGGGGACCGCGCCACGGGGGGTGTCGCGGCGGACCCTGCCCCGGCGGAGCATCGCGGTGACCTGTTCACGCAGGCCCGCGGCTGTCTCGCCCTGGAGCTGGGGTACCGGGATCTGTTCGATCAACGCCACCCGGACCCGGTGCACGGCGCGCTGCCGACGGCGTTCGGCGGCGTAAGCCGTGCGCAGGCAGGACAGCGCGTCGGCGTAGTCGCCGCCCATCTCGTGCACGTGCGAGAGCGCGGTGAGGCTTTCGGCCAGCAGGGGTTCCAGGCCATGGCGTTGGGCTGAGTCGGCGGTGGCGCCGAGGAGTTCGGCCGCGGTGTCCGGTTGGCCGGAGGGCAGGTAGTGGCGGGTGGCCAGGGCCAGCCGGATCCAGCCCGCGCTGGAGGCCACCGGGGCGCGGACCGGTTGGTCGAGCAGGTCGTGCGCTGCCGAGCGCGCCTCGCCGGGGCGGTTGGAGTCCAGCAGCGCGCAGACCAGTTGCAGGATCAGGCGGGCGCGGGCGTGTCCGCTGTCCGCGGCTGGGTCGGCGAGCTGATCCAGCAGGGCCAGGCCTTCCTGGGCCGCGTGCACCGCGGCGGGCAGGTCGCCCCAGCGGCGGTGGTGGGCCGAGGCCACCGAGTGCAGCAGGCCGCGCAGCACCAGCACGACGTCCGGCTCCAGGTCCGGGTCCTCGCCGTAGAGCTGGTCGGCCTCGGCCAGTGCCTCGGCCAGCTCCGGCACGCTGCCCAGGTGGGCCAGGCAGTCCACCAGCTGGACCATGGCCGCCGCGCGCAGGCTCCGGGGCGCCGTGCCCGCCTCCAGTACGGGGCGGAGCACGGCGAAACCGGTCAGTGGCGCGCCGACCACCCTGGCCGCGTTGGCCAGTTCGACCCGCAGCCGCCAGGCCAGTTCGGTCTCGTCCATGGCCTCGGCGGCCCGGAGGGAGGCCACCGCGCGTTCGGCGACGACCACCCCCTGGCCGAGACGGTTGAGCGCGAACAGCGTCAGCGTCTCGGCCCGGAGGCGGGTGTGCTCGTCACCGTCGGCGACGGCCAGCTCGGCGGCCCGTTCGCTGAGCAGCCTGCTCAGCTCAGGCGCACGCCAACGAAGCTGCCAGGCCGAGACGACGAGTGCCCCGGCCTTGCCGTTCTTCGCCCGCTCTGCGCCAAAGGCCGCCACGGAGTTCCCCGTTCAGCCTCGTGTGAGCTTGCGATGTGTGACCCGGTGCGGACGCGCGGCGTCCGCACCAAGCCGTTCGACCTTGTTCTTCTCGTAGCCCTCGAAGTTGCCCTCGAACCAGAACCACTTCGACTCGTCCTTGTCGGTGCCCTCCCACGCCAGGATGTGGGTGCAGACACGGTCCAGGAACCAGCGATCGTGCGAGATGACCACCGCGCAGCCGGGGAACTGCTCGAGCGCGTTCTCCAGTGAGCTGAGGGTCTCCACGTCCAGGTCGTTCGTGGGCTCGTCGAGCAGGATCAGGTTGCCGCCCTCTTTGAGCGTCAACGCCAGGTTCAGCCGGTTGCGCTCACCACCGGAGAGCACGCCCGCCGGCTTCTGCTGGTCCGCGCCCTTGAAGCCGAACGCGCCGACGTAGGCGCGCGAGGGCATCTCGACGTGGCCGACCTTGATGTAGTCCAGGCCGTCGGAGACGACCTCCCACACGTTCTTCTTCGGGTCGATGCCCCCGCGGTTCTGGTCGACGTAGGACAGCTTCACCGTCTCGCCGACCTTGACCACACCGGCATCCGGCTGCTCAAGACCGACGATGGTCTTGAACAGCGTGGTCTTGCCGACGCCGTTCGGGCCGATCACGCCGACGATGCCGTTCTTCGGCAGGCTGAAGGACAGCCCGTCGATGAGCACGCGGTCGTCGAAGCCCTTCTTCAGGCTCTCGACCTCGACCACCACGTTGCCAAGGCGCGGGCCCGGCGGGATCTGGATCTCCTCGAAGTCCAGTTTCCTGGTCTTCTCCGCCTCGGCGGCCATCTCCTCGTACCGGCTCAGCCGGGACCTGGACTTGGTCTGCCGGGCCTTGGCGTTGGAGCGGACCCAGTCCAGCTCGTCCTTGAGCCGCTTGTGCAGCTTCGCGTCCTTCTTGCCCTGGACGGCCAGTCGCTCGGCCTTCTTCTCCAGGTAGGCGGAGTAGTTGCCCTCGTACCCGATGGCGCGGCCGCGGTCCAGCTCCATGATCCACTGGGCCACGTTGTCCAGGAAGTACCTATCGTGGGTGACCGCCAGGACGGCGCCCGGGTAGCTGGCCAGGTGCTGTTCCAGCCACAGCACGCTCTCCGCGTCCAGGTGGTTGGTGGGCTCGTCGAGCAGCAGCAGGTCGGGCTTGGACAGCAGCAGCTTGCACAGCGCGACCCGGCGGCGCTCGCCACCGGAGAGGTGGGTGACCTCCGCGTCGCCCGGCGGGCAGCGCAGCGCGTCCATGGCCTGCTCCAGCTGGGAGCCGATGTCCCACGCGTCGGCGTGGTCCAGCTCCTCCTGGAGCTTGCCCATCTCCTCCATCAGCTCGTCGGAGTAGTCGGTGGCCATCTGCTCGGCGATCGCGTTGAAGCGGTGCAGCTTCACCATGATCTCGCCGACACCCTCCTCCACGTTGCCGAGGACGGTCTTCTCTTCGTTGAGGGGCGGCTCCTGCAGCAGGATCCCGACCGTGGCGCCTTCAGCGAGCTGTGCGTCACCGTTGTTCGGCTGGTCGAGGCCCGCCATGATCTTGAGCACGCTCGACTTGCCCGCCCCGTTGGGACCGACGACGCCGATCTTCGCGCCCGGATAGAAGGCCGTCGAGACGTCATCGAGGATCACCTTGTCCCCGTGCGCCTTGCGGACCTTCCTCATGGTGTAAATGAACTCGGCCATGGCCGCGATCGTAGAGCGGTGCCCAGGGGGCCACGTACTGCGGTCGGGCGGATCCGCTCAGAGAGCGTCCGGACTTCTCGGTGAACGGCTCCGCCCACGATCGTCTTCTCGGTGGACACAGCACCGCTTGTCGCGTGTTTTCGACCGCATGACGCAATTCGGGGACAGCGGGCTCCTGGCTGGTCAGGCGGCGGGGACGACCTCCCGTTCGGGGTCGATCAGCTCGGTGAGGAGGTCTTCGAGGGAGCCGTCCGTTGGCAGGCCGAGCGCGACCCGGCCGGCCAGCGCGGCGTTGCGGACGGCCGCGCTGGGACTGCCGGCCGGGGTGGCGGCGGGGGTGTCGGGGTGGCGCGGGGTGGGGAGGGCGGTCAGGACCGCGGGGGCGGTCGGGGAGTCGGTGGGGGTGCAGGCGGTGGGCGTGGAGTAGGCGGGAACGGGGTCGGTGGGGGTGTCGGTGGGGATGGGGGCGGCGAAGTCGGGGGCAGCGGAGTCGGGGGCGGCGGGAGTGGGGTCGGTGCGGGTGGGACTGGCGGGGGTGAGGGCGGTGGGGGCGGGGTAGGCGGGCTGGTCGTACAGGGGTGGGCGGAGCACGTCGGCGGTGCAGTGGCGGAGGTTGGGGCCGATGGCCTCGGCGCGCATCTCGGTGGAGGTGCGACGGGTGCCGTCGGAGGCGTCGTACTCGCGGGTGCTCATCGGGCCGTGCACCACGACCTGATCGCCGCGGCGGAGGCTGGCGGTGACGCCGGAGGCCACTTGTTCCCAGCAGTTCACCCACAGCGACACCGAATCGCCGTTGGTCCACTCCTGGCGTGCCTTGTCGTACCGGCGGGAGCGGCTGAGCAGGCGGAAGCTGACCACGCGGGCGTTGGCGGCGGTGTGCCGGACGCGGATCTCGCTGGCGATGCGGCCGGTGACGGTGATGGTGGTCTCGAACATGTGGGGCTCCTTGGGGGTGGGGGTGTGGGGGGTGTTGGGGTCGAGTCTTGTGGGGGATGGGGGGTGGGGAAAGGCGGGGCGGTGGGGGCTGTGGACAGGTGGTGGGTTGTGGAGCAGTGGCGATCTTGGGGGCGGGGTGGGGTGGGGAATGTCGGTGGGGAGTGGTAGCGAGTTGACTGAGTGAGGACTCACTCATAACGTGGTGGCATGGTGGTTGACGAGACGGGGGCGGTGCGGCGGCGGCGGCGGGCGCCCGCGATGAGTCCGGAGCAGCGGCGGACGGAGATCATCCGGAGCACGTTGCCGTTGCTGGCCACGCACGGGCTCAACGTCACCACCAGCCAGATCGCCAAGGCGGCCGGTATCGCCGAGGGCACCGTGTTCCGGGCCTTCGCTGACAAGACCGAGCTGATCACCGCCTGCGTGGAGGCCGCGCTGCGGGTGGACGAGCTGGTCGATCAGCTCACCGCGATCCCGCCGGAGGGGCCGCTGCCCGGCAGGCTCGCCGCGGCCGTCGGGACCATGGACGCCTACTTCTTCCGGATGGGCTCGGTGCTCAGCACCCTGGCCACCACCGGTTACCGGCTCGACGACGCCAAACACCGCGCGCAGACCAAGCAGACCGAACGCCTGGAGCACCTGCGGCCGGTGCTCACCGCGGTGGCCGGGCTGCTCGGCGCGGACGGCGCCCGGCTGCGCGTGCCGACCGAGCAGGCGGTCCGGTTCCTGTTCGGCCTGGTCGTCTCCAGCGGCCTCGGCCGGGCGCCCCGGCAGCTCGACCAGGCGGAGATCGACGACGTCGTCGGCTTCTTCCTGCACGGCGCGCTCACCAACTGATCCCACACCTCTTGGGGGAGGAACCTCACCGATGACCGAACTGATGATCAGGGCCTCGGAGGTCAGCAAGACCTTCGGCAAGGTCACCGCGCTCGACGGGGTCAGCGTCGAGGTGCCGCAGGGCACCGTGCTCGGCCTGCTCGGGCACAACGGAGCGGGCAAGACGACGCTGGTGAACATCCTCAGCACGATGTTCCCGCCCAGCTCCGGCACGGCCAGCGTGGCCGGTTACGACGTGGTGGCCCAGCCCACCGAGGTACGCCGCCGGATCGGCCTGACCGGGCAGTTCGCCTCGGTCGACGAGGACCTCACCGGCACCGAGAACCTGGTGCTCATCGCCAGGCTGCTCGGCGCCGGCAGGCGCTCGGCCCGGCAGCGGGCGGTGGAGCTGCTGGAGACCTTCGACCTGGCCGACGCGGCCGGGCGGGCGGTCAAGACCTACTCCGGCGGCATGCGGCGCAGGCTGGACCTGGCCTCCAGCCTGGTCGGGCAGCCGCGGATGGTGTTCCTGGACGAGCCGACCACCGGCCTTGACCCCTCCAGCCGGGTCGGCATGTGGGAGGTGGTCGAGGGCCTGGTCGCCGGCGGCACCACCATCCTGCTGACCACCCAGTACCTGGACGAGGCCGACCGGCTGGCCGACTCGATCACCGTGCTGAACAAGGGCCGGGTGGTCGCCCAAGGCACCGCGGCCCAGCTCAAGGCGGAGGTCGGACAGCGCACCGTGGCGGTGTCGCTGGAACCCGGCACCGACCCGTGGCACGCGGTGGAGGCGATCCGCCGCAGCGGCAAGCTGCCCACCTTCGACCCGGAGCGCAACTCGATCAGCGTGCCGGTGCTGGCCTCCAAGGAGCTGGTCACCGTGGTGCGCGCGCTGGATGAGGCAGGCATCGAACCCGCTGGTCTCGCGCTGACCGAACCCACCCTGGACGACGTCTACCTGGCCCTGACCCACAGCTCCCCGAGCGCGGCCTGAGAGGACATGTGATGACCGCGACCATCGCCAGGCCGGAGCTGCCCGAGGTGTCCACCCCGTGGCAGGGCAGCGGCCTGTTCACCCAGATCTGGGTGCTGACCGGGCGTTCGCTGCGCCCGGTGTTACGCGACCCCAAGACGCTGGTGTTCAGCCTGATGCAGCCGCTGCTGATGCTGGTGCTGTTCAGCCAGGTGTTCCGGGTGATCGCCGAGGGGCCGATGTTCCCCAAGGGCGTGGCCTACATCGACTACCTGCTGCCCGCGATCATGGTCACCACCGCGACCATGGTCGGCGTGCAGGCCGGGGTCGGGCTGACCAGCGACATGAAGAACGGCGTGCTGGCCAGGTTCCGCTCGATGCCGGTGAGCCCGGTGGCGGTGCTGATCGCCCGCAGCGTCGCCGACCTGACCCGTGGGCTGATCGAGCTGGTGGTCATGCTGATCGCGGCCGCCCTGCTCTTCGGCTTCGCCCCGGCAGGCGGACTGCTGGGCGTCATCGGCGCGCTGCTGCTGGCGCTGGCGGTCGGCTGGAGCCTGGGCTGGCTGTTCCTGGCCGCGGCCGCCTGGCTGCGGGAGAGCACCACCGCGCAGATGGTGGGCATGATGGCGCTGTTCCCGCTGCAGTTCGCCTCCAGCGCGTTCGTGCCGATCCAGAGCCTGCCGGGCTGGTTGCAGGTGGTGGCCGAGGTGAACCCGATCTCCTACGCCATCAACGCCGCCCGCGATCTGGCGCTGAACAACCCGGTCGGCTCCGGCGTGACCTCGGCGCTGGTGGTCAGCGCGGGTATCGCGGTGGTCGGCGCGGTACTGGCCGAACGCGGGTTCCGCCGCCCCTGAGCAGGAAGGTGGCCGGGGGTCAGCCGTCGCGCTTGCCCCCGGCCATCCGCTTGAGCATCTCGTTGTACGCGGTCAGGTCGGCGTCCCCGTCGGACTCGGCGTGCCGGTCGGCCCGCTTGGCGTCCTTGGCATCGGCCTTTGCCCACTGGGCGAGCAGCGCGATCACCACCACCAGCAGCGGCAACTCACCGGAGGCCCAGGTCAGGCCGCCGCCGAGGCGCTGGTCGGAGAGCAGGTCGGTGACCCAGGGCAGCGCGAGCTGGTGGTAGAAGGACGCGCCGATCACGGTCGAGCCGCTCATCAGCGCGATGCCGAAGAAGGCGTGGAATGGCATCGAGGCGAACACCAGGCCGAGGCGGCCCAGCGGCGGCAGTCGGCGCGGCGCCGGGTCGATGCCGATGACCGGCCAGTAGAAGACGTACCCGGCGAGCAGGAAGTGCGCGTTCATCGCCAGGTGCGCCCAGTGCAGCGGCAGCGCGGCGTCGAACAGGCCGGAGAAGTAGAGGCCGTAGAAGGAGCCGACGAACAGCGCGAGCGCGACCAGCGGATGCGTCAGCAGCCTGCTGACCGGCGAGTGCACCAGCGCCAGGATCCACTCCCTCGGGCCGGTCGGGGCGTCCTTGCCCGCGGTGGGCAGCGCGCGCAGGGCCAGCGTGACCGGGCCACCGAGCACCAGCAGCACCGGGGCGAGCATGGACAGCAGCATGTGGCTGCCCATGTGCACGCTGAACATCGCGGGCGAATAGCGGCCGATGCCGGAGCTGGTGGCGATCAGGATGGTCAGGCAGCCCGCCACCCAGGCGATGGTGCGGCCGACCGGCCAGGCGTCCCCGCGCTTGCGCAGCCTGCGCACCCCGGCCAGGTAGACCAGTGCGGCGGCGATCGAGAGGGTGCCGAAGAGCAGGTCGAACCGCCAGTCCAGCAGCAGGGCCAGGAAGGTCGGCGGGCCGTCCAGGTTGTAGCCGATGAGCAGTTCGGTGGTGCTGGGCTGGGCGCTGATCTCACCAGGCGGCGGGGTGCCGCCCAGTGCGACCGCGATGCCGATGGTGGCCAGCATGAGCAGCATCTCGATGCCGCCGAGGCGCATCAGCACCGAGCGGGACTCGTCCGCGCCCAGTGCCCGGACCCCGCGCTGCCGCTGGAAGTAGCCGACCACGCCGAGCACGCCCAGCGCGCCGATCTTGGCCAGCACCAGCGTGCCGTAGGGCGTGCTGAACACCTCGGCTGGCGTGAGCCGGACCAGCGCGTTGATCACACCGGAGACGGCCAGGGTGATCCAGCAGATCAGCGCGAGCTTGGAGAAGCGGCGGTAGGCGAGCTGGAGGTGGCCGCCGCCGCGATAGGCGTGCGCGACCAGGGCGACCAGGCCGCCGACCCAGAACGCGGTGGCGAGCAGGTGGAAGATCAGCGAGTTGGTGCCGACGTCGTGCGAGCCGCCGGAGGCCGAGTGCCCGGTGACCGCCACCGGCATCAGGCACAGCAGCGAGAAGGCGAACGCGGCGAAGGTCCAGCCCCAGGACAGCACGATCCGGCAGGCGATGGCCAGCAACCCGGCCAGCAACGCGGTGGCCACCCACGCCTTGGCCTGCTCCAGCGCGTCGATGTAGACGATCAGCTGGGTCGGGTTGAGCACCTCAGAGACCGGCTTGCCCAGCGCGTTGGCCACGAACAGCGGCACCATCGCCGAGGCGGCCAGGAACCAGCCCAGCGCCGCCCAGCCCGCGGCCCGCACCGCGGCGTACCCGTCGGCGGCCAGCAGCCCACCGCGCTGGGCCGGGGTGAGGAAGACCGCGAACAGCAGCGAGCCGACCGCGATCGCCGCGCACACCTCGGCGATGGCCCGGACCAGCGACTGGCCGAACCGGGTCACATCGCCCGGATCGGGCAGGCCGTACTCGGCGTACACCCGGCCGGGTGATAGCGCGGTGAGCGCGACCGCCACGCTCAGGGCCAGCAGGATCCCGACGATCACCAGCACCGCCATGCCGCCGGTGGGACGTCGAACGGGGGTGGGGTCGACCTCGTCGGTGCGCTCGGGTGCCACGGGACGAGCGTAGGCAACGAAGAACCTGGAAGGGGGCGCGACCCCGGTCCGGGTTCCGGCTACGATTTCGACCCGGCGGGCTCGCCCCGCCGCTGCCCTCATAGCTCAGCTGGATAGAGCGAGAGACTTCTAATCTCTAGGTCGCAGGTTCGAGTCCTGCTGGGGGCGCTCCCTCGGCATACCCCTGTCCGCGGAAAGCGCGGACCGGGTCGGCGGGCTCCGCCCCCGAACCCCCGAGCCTCCGCTGCCACTCCCCCGGGCCTCGCACCTCGAATTTCCCCCTCCTTGAAACCCCCGGCTCTCCGGTGGCGCACCGCCTAGCCTGGACGGGTCACCTGGCCCATCTGGAGAGAACGGTGAGTACTTCCGTGACCACACAGCCCAAGACCGTGTTCGTGACCGGCGCGTCCACCGGGTTCGGGGCGGCCATCGCCCGCCGGTTCGCCGGGGAGGGGGCGCGGGTGGTGGCCACCGCGCGGCGCAAGGACAAGCTGGAGGCGCTGGCGGCGGAGTTCGGGGACCTGATCCACCCGGTGGCCCTGGATGTGCGGGACAACCACGCGGTGGAGCAGGTGGTGGCCGGACTGCCCGCGGAGTTCGCCGCGATCGACGTCCTGGTCAACAACGCGGGGCTGGCGCTGGGACTGGAGCCCGCACAGCGGGCCTCGCTGGCGGACTGGGAGCAGATGGTCGACACCAACTGCAAGGGGCTCATGTACTGCACCCGGGCCGTGTTGCCGGGGATGGTGGAGCGGCGGCGGGGGCATGTGGTCAACATCGGGTCGGTGGCGGGGATCCACCCCTACCCCGGCGGCAACGTCTACGGCGGCACCAAGGCCTTCGTGCACCAGTTCAGCCTCAACCTGCGCAGCGACCTGCACGGCACCGGGGTCCGGGTGACCTGCGTGGAGCCGGGCATGTGCGGCGGGACCGAGTTCTCGCTGGTCCGGTTCCAGGGTGACTCGGGCAAGGCGGCCGGGGTCTATGACGGCATGCAGCCGCTGACCGCCGACGACATCGCCGAGACCGTGCACTGGGTGACCGGGCAGCCGGCGCACGTCAACGTCAACACCATCGAGCTGATGCCGGTGGCGCAGAGCTTCGCCGCCTTCCAGGTGCACCGCGACGGGTGACCCTCGGCACTTTTCTAACGTTCGATACACATCGAACTTGACGACTGGGTGACGTGGCGACTACTTCTGTACTAGACATTACAGAAGTAGGGAGCTGGTCATGGGCAAGCAACTCGTGGGCAAGGTCGCGCTGGTCACCGGGGGTTCTCGGGGCATCGGCGCGGCCACCGCGCGGGCGCTGGGCGCGGCGGGCGCGGATGTCGCGATCAGCTACACCTCGCGGCCGGACAAGGCCGAGGCCGTGGTCGAGGAACTGAAGGAGGCCGGGGTCCGGGCACTCGCGGTGCGCGCGGACCAGGCGGACTCGGCGCAGGTCAAGGAGCTGGTGCGGACCGTGCACGAGCACTTCGGGCGACTGGACGTGCTGGTCAACAACGCCGGGGTGATCGCGGTCGACACGCTGGACCCGGCCACCCAGGACGATGCCGCGCTGGACCGGCAGCTGGCGATCAACATCGGCGGGGTGGCGGCGGGAGTGCGCGCGGCCGCGCCGCTGCTCGGCGACGGCGGGCGGATCGTCACCGTCGGCTCGGTGCTGGCCACCCGGCAGGCGGGCGGCGGCGTGGCCGAGTACTCCGGCACCAAGGCCGCGATCGCCGCCTTCAGCAAGGGCTGGGCGCGGGACCTCGGCGGCCGCGGGATCACCGTCAACACCGTGCACCCCGGTCCGATCGAGACCGACATGAACCCCAACGAGGGCGAGGCCGCCGCACAGCGGACCGCGCTCACCGCGCTCGGCCGCTACGGCCAAGCATCCGAGGTGGCCGCCGCGATCGTGTTCCTGGCCGGCCCGGACGCGGCCTACATCACCGGCGCCGAACTGCACGTCGACGGTGGCATGGGCATCTGAGGAGAATCGTTCCCACCAGGCGGAACGAGTTGCCCGCGCCCTGGCGGATTCGCAGACTGCCGGGGTGAGCCAGCCAGAACCCGTGCTGATCCGCTCGGCCCGCGATGTCACCGACCTGGTGAACTCGGGGGCCGCGCGGGGCAGCCACGCCACCATGATCGTGATCATCGCGCTGGGCGGCATCTTCATCGACGCCTACGACTTCAGCTCGCTGGCCTACGGCATGCGCGACATCACCGTCCAGTTCGGGCTCAGCCCGGTCGGCGCCGGCATCGTGAACGCCTCGATCATGGTCGGCGCGGTGGTCGGCGCGCTCGGTGGCGGCTACCTGGTCGACAAGATCGGCCGGTACCGGGTGTTCATGGCGGACATGCTCTTCTTCGTCATCGCCGCGCTGGGCTGCGCGCTGGCGCCCAACGCCGAGGTGCTGGTGGTGTTCCGGTTCCTGATGGGCGTCGGGGTCGGCATGGACCTGCCGGTGGCGATGGCCTTCCTGGCCGAGTTCTCCCGGCTGCGCGGCAAGGGCAGCAAGGGCTCGCGCACCGCGTCCTGGTCGGCGGCCTGGTTCGTGGCCACCAGCGCCTGCTACCTGATCATCCTCGGCCTGTACTTCCTGATCCCGGCCGAGAACCACGGCGTGCTGTGGCGGTTCACCGTGGGCTTCGGCGCGGTGCCCGCGCTGGTCGTGCTGCTGATCCGGCACCGCTACATGAACGAGTCCCCCGCCTGGGCCGCCGGTCAGGGCGACCTGGAGGGGGCCGCGGCGATCCTGCGCAAGTCCTACGGGGTCAACGCGGTGGTCGCGCCAGAGGCCAAGATCGTCAAGGCGCCGAAGCGCTCGATCCGGGCCGAGTTCGGGCGGCTGTTCAACCGGACCTACCGCCGCCGCACCTGGCTGTCCCTGGCCGTCGCGCTGGCCCAGACCTTCGGCTACAACGCGGTCGCCTACGGCCTGCCGGTGATCATCGCCGGGTTCCTCGCCCAGGGTCCACTGACCACGATCAGCGCCTCGCTGGTGCTCAACGTGTGCTTCGCGGTCACCGGCGGCCTGCTCGGCATCCGCTGGGTGCGTAGCCAGGGCGCCTGGAAGCTGACCGCGCTCGGGTTCGCGGTGCAGTTCGCCGCGCTGGTCGCGCTGGCCCTGATCGGGCGGCCCAGTGGGCAGGAGCTGGCCGTGGCGGCACTGCTGGCGCTGGGGGCGTTCCTGTTCGCCCAGGGCTGGGGGCCGGGCGCGAACTACATGACCTTCGCGACGCTGAGCTATCCGACCTCGCTGCGCGGGGTGGGCGTCGGGTTCAACCAGGGCATGCTGCGGATCGGCTCGACCGCCTCGCTGTTCCTGTTCCCGGTGCTGAGCGCGAGTCTGGGCACCGGGGTGTTCTGGGTGATCGCCCTCGCGCCCGCACTGGGTCTGCTCGCGCTGCTGCTGGTGCGCTGGGAGCCGGTCGGGTATGACGTGGATGCGGAAGACAGCGAAACAGAAAAGGGCGGCGTCCCGACGGATCCGGCAGAGACGCGCCGCTGAGAAGTACCCCCAGTACCGACTCTCAGCAGCGCTTCCCGCCGAACCGACGAACACCTGCCCGAGGCCAACCTTTCAAGCCCGGGTTGCGCACCGCACGGACCCGGTCCGACCGGATGACCTAAGCCGCTGGTCAACGGCATAGGATGGGTTTTCCGGTCCGGATAGGCGGAACGCTGGGGAGCGGGGAGAGCAGGTCGGTTGTCGGTCGTATCCGGGGCCCGCGCGGCCTTCGCCGAACGATTCGCGCTGCTGTACGCCGAGGCCGGCGACCCACCGTTGAAGCGGGTCGCCGAGTCGGTGGCGCGTGCCCGGCGCGCCGACGAACGCGGCAGGCCGGTCCAGGTGACCACCCAGCGGATCAGCGACTGGCGGCGCGGGCGCAACGTGCCTGCCCGCTTCGCCGGACTCGCGGTGGTGCTGGAGGTCCTCATCGGCGAGGCCCGCACCCGCAAGCCGGTGCCCGCGCTGCCCGGACTGTATGACCGGGAGGGCTGGCAGAAGCTGTGGTCGGCCGCGCAGGCCAGCCCGGTGGAGGAGACCGAACCACCGCCACCGCCGGACACCGCGCTCTGCCCCTACCGCGGCCTGGCCGCCTTCCAGCCCGAGGACTCACCGCACTTCTTCGGCCGGGACCGGGCCACCGCCGCGCTGCTCGGCCTGCTCCGCGCCGAGGACGGGCTGGCCATGCTGGTCGGGGCATCGGGGGCGGGCAAGTCCTCGCTGCTGCGGGCCGGGCTGGTGCCCGCGCTGGCCGCCGAGGCCGAGTCGGCGGACTGGCCGGTCACCCTGATCACCCCCGGCGTCAACCCGGTCAAGGAACTGGACCGGCACCTGCCAGGACTGGCCGAGGCGGACAGCGCGGAGCAGGTGCACACGATCCTCGGCGAGGCCCGCCGGGTGATCATCGTGGACCAGTTCGAAGAGGTCTTCACGCTCTGCCCGGACCCCGAGGTCCGGCGCTGCTTCATCCGGCTGCTGCACCTGGCAGGCACGCCGGGACCCGCGCTGGTCGTGCTCGGCCTGCGCGCGGACTTCTACGGCCGCTGCCTGGACCACCCGGAACTGGTCGCCGCGCTACAGCACCGGCACCTGGTGCTGGGCCCGATGACGGTGGCCGAACTGCGGGCCGCGGTCACCGCGCCCGCCCGCGCGGTCGGCCTGCAACTGGAGACCGGGCTGGTCGAACTGCTGCTGCGCGACCTGGGCGTCAGCGAGCGGCGCAGCCGGGCCCGCGGCGACAAGGACAGCTACGACGCCGGCGCGTTGCCGCTGCTCTCGCACGCCCTGCTGGCCACCTGGCAGCACCGCCATGGCGGACGGCTCACCGTGGCCGGGTATCGCGCGGCAGGCGGCATCCAGGGCGCGGTCGCGGCCACCGCGGAACGTGCCTGGGCCGAACTCGACGCGGCGAGTCAGGCCGCCGCCCGGCCACTGCTGCTGCGCCTGGTGCGGATCGGCGAGGACACCGAGGACACCCGCCGCCGGGCAGGCCGGGACGAGGTGCTGGACCAGGCCAACGACCGGGCCGCGACCGAGGCCGCGCTGGAGGCGCTGGTCTCCGCGCGGCTGATCACCATGGACGCCGAGTCGGTGGAGATCACCCACGAGGCGCTGCTGCGGGCCTGGCCCCGGCTGCACGGCTGGCTGGACCAGGACCGGGAAGGCCACCTCACCCGGCAGCGGCTGGAGGAGGACGCCAAGACCTGGGCCGCCCAGGACCAGGATCCCTCGCTGCTCTACCGCGGCGCCCGGTTGCAGACCAGCAGGCAGGCGGTGGCCGGTGCCGGGCCGACCGAGGTGGCCCGGCAGTTCCTGGCCACCTCCACCCGGCAGTGGCGGCGCGCGGTGTGGCTGCGCCGGGGCGCGGTGGCCGTGGTGTGCGTGCTCGCCATGATCGCCTCGGTCGCGGCGGTGGCCGCCCTCAGCCAGCGCGATGACGCCCAGTTCCGCCAGGTCCTCGCCGAGGCCGACCGGGTGCTGGAGTCCGATCCCTCGCTCTCCGCCCAGCTCACCCTGGTCGCCGAGGCGCTCCGCCCGGACGACACCGAGGTCCGCACCCGGCTGCTGGCCACCCAGCAACTCCCGCTGGCCACCAGCCTGACCGGGCACACCGGCGCGGTCTACCTGACCGCGTTCAGCCCGGACGGCCGCACCCTGGCCACCGCGGGCTACGACCGCACCGCCCGGCTCTGGGACGTCAGCGACCCGACCCGGCCGCGCCAGCTCGGGCAGCCGCTGACCGGGCACACCAACTGGCTCAGCTCCGCGGTGTTCAGCCCGGACGGCAAGACCCTGGCCACCACCGGCGCGGACAACACCATCCGGCTCTGGGACGTGCGCAACCCGGCCCAGGCCAGGCAACTCGGCCCGACACTCGGCACCGGCGCGGGCACCGCCTACCTGCTCGCCTTCAGCCCGGACGGCAAGCTGCTGGCCACCGCCAACGAGGACCGCACCGCGCGGCTGTGGGACGTCAGCGATCCGGCCAAACCCGCCCAGCTCGGCGAGCCACTGGCCGGGCACCGCGGTCAGGTGCGCGCGCTGGCGTTCAGCCCGGACGGGAAACTGCTGGCCACCGGCAGCGACGACAACACCATCCGGCTGTGGAGCCTGCGCGATCCGGCCAGGGCCACCCCGCTCGGCGCGCCGCTGACCGGGCACCTGGCCGGACTGCACTCGGTGGCCTTCAGCCCGAACAGCAGGATGCTGGCCTCCGGCAGTGACGACAAGACCGTCCGGCTGTGGGATGTCAGCGACCCGAACGCGGTGGTCCCGGCCGGTCCGCCGCTGCTCGGGCACACCGCCCAGGTGTGGTCGGTGGCCTTCAGCCCCACCCAGAACCTGCTCGCCTCGGCCGCCGCGGACGGCACCGCGCGACTGTGGGACATCAGCGACCCGAACGCGGTCGCCCAGTTCCGGCCGGCCCTGTCCGGCCGCAGCAACGAGTTGTACGCGGTCTCGTTCAGCCCGGACGGCCGCGGCCTGGCGGTGGGCGGCGAGGACGGCACGGCCCGGCTGTGGACGCTGCCGCACGGCATGCTGCTGGGCCACACCCTCGGCCTGGGCACCCCGGAGTTCCGCCAGGACGGCCGGGTGCTGGCCACCAGCGGCGCCGACCGCACCATCCGGCTCTGGGACCTGGCCGACCCGGACCGGCCCGGCACGCTGTCGGTGATCAGGGACGGGCATACCGACGCGGTGTGGTGGACCACCTTCCGCGGTGACGGCAAGGTGCTGGCCAGCGCCTCCACCGACCGCACCATCCGGCTCTGGGACGTCAGCGACCCGGCCCGGCCGCGACCACTCGGCGAACCGATCACCGGCGGGCAGAAGTACAGCCTGCCGATCCGGTTCAGCCCGGACGGCAAGCTGCTGGCCGCGGCCATGGACGGCAACACCATCCAGCTCGTCGACGTCAGCGACCCGGCCCGGCCCCGGCCGCTGGGCGGGCGGACCGCGGCGCACACCGGCTCGATCACCTCGCTCCGGTTCACCCCGGACGGCCGGACGCTGATCTCGGCCAGCGACGACCGCCGGATCCGGCTCTGGGACGTCGGCGACCCTGCCGCCCCGACCCCGATCGGCGAGCCGCTGACCGGCCACACCGAACCGGTGCGCTCGGCCGACCTGAGCCCGGACGGCAAAACCCTGGCCAGCGGCAGCGGGGACAACACCATCCGGCTGTGGGACCTGACCGACGTGCGTCACCCGGTCCCGGGCAAGGTGCTGACCGGGCACACCGAGGGCATCGGCCAGGTGACCTTCAGCCCCGACGGCAAGACTTTGGCCAGCGGCAGCGCGGACAAGACCGTGCGCCGCTGGCACATCCCCGACGGCGAACCGGTCGGCGTGCCCCTGGTCTCCAGCTTCGCCACCTGGGGCAGTCCGGTGTTCAGCCCGCACGGCGGCTACCTGGTCACCCCCGGCTCGGACAACACGGTGCGGCTGTGGGACGTGGACCTGGCCGACGTGCGGCGACAGGTCTGCGCGCGCACCAAGGGCGTGCTCACCGAGGAGCTGTGGAAACTCCACTTGCCACAGTTGGATTTCGAGCCGCCGTGTGCGGAGTAGCTGACTGGATCCAACGGCTCGCGAAACAGGCGTGGCGCGCAGCGACACGGCGGGCTCTTCGCCCTCAGTGCGGTTGATTTTTCGCGTTGCCTTGCCGTGTGCTCGACGCATCCGAAGCTTGCTTCGCGTGCGGCGAGTGCACGGCGAGGCGACTTCGGGAGCGAAAAATCCCGCGTGCAGCGCACGCCAATCAACACGTCTAGAGTCCGCCGCATGCGTTTGCTGATCGGACTGGGTGGGCCGCGCACCGTGGGCGCGGTGCTGACCGGTGTCACCGCGCTCTACCTGACCCTCGTGGTCTTCAACAACCTCACCGACTTCGGCACCAACCACGCCTTCGTGCAGCACGTGTTCGCGATGGACACCACGTTCAAGTCGCCGAACACCATGTGGCGGGCGATCACCAGTCCGGCGCTGGTGAACATCGCCTACGTGCTGATCATCGCGTGGGAGGCGGCGACCGCGGTGGTGCTGATCATCGCGACGGTGAGCTGGTTGCGGTCATCCACCGAGGTGGCGCGGCGGATCGGCAGCCTGGGGCTGGCCATGATGCTGCTGCTCTTCGGCGGTGGGTTCATCGCGGTCGGCGGCGAGTGGTTCTGCATGTGGCAGTCCAAGCAGTGGAACGGCCTGCAGGCCGCACTGCAGAACGTGATCATCGCCGGAGTGGTGCTGATCGTCACCCAGGTGCTCGACCGGGTGCGGACAACCGCTCCCCCAGCAGCGTGATCACCCGGCGCTGGGCCGCGGAGAACCCCTTGAGGTAGTCGGCCAGCAACGCGGCCCCGCGCCGGTGGCCTGGCTGCTCGGCGACGGTGTGCCACTCCCCCACGACGGCCAGCGCGGCCATGTCCGCGACGAGTTCCTCGACCTCCGGCGCATCCGCCGGGACGTCGGTCAGCGCCTGGAACCGGGTGGCCACCCGCTGGGCGAGTTCGCGCTGGTCCACCCACACCTGCCGGGAGAATTCGGCCATCCGGTCGGTGTGCTCGGGGGCCAGGGCGTGCAGCAGCAGCACCGCGCTCTGTTCCAGGTCCTGCATCCGGTCGGAGATCCCGGCCTCGGTCAGCGCGAGCCGGTCGAACATGCCTGCCACCGGTTCGGGCAGGTCGAGATCGGCGGTGGAGGCACGCAGTTCGGCGATCTTCTTGCGCTGCCTGCTGATCTCGCGTTGCCGCTGGGCCAGGTCCCGGTCCAGCTCGTCCAGGGCCGCGCGCACGGTGGCCGGGCCCTCGTCGAGCAGCTCCCTGATCCGCGGCACGGACAGGCCCAGTTCGCGCAGCCGCCGGATCCGCAGCAGCTTGACCAGCGCGGCCGAGCCGTAGCGCCGGTAACCCGAGTGGTCCCGTTCGGGCTCGGGCAGCAGGCCGTGCGCGTGGTAGTGCCGCACCGCCTTCACCGTGGTGCCCGCGAGCTGGGCCAACTCCCCGACGGTCAACACGATCCTCACGGTAGCCGGGCACCGCTCAGGATGGTCACCGCCGCGGCCGGATCGTCGGCGTACAGCCGGATCCGCTCGATCAGGTGCCGCCCGCGCTTGCCGAGGTCGACCTCGTGCGGCTCGGTCAGCTCGACCACCACCCCGGTCGTGCCGAGCACCGCGAAGGACAACGTGCCCGCCTCGACCTCGATCGACTGCTCGTGCCTGCCGCACAGTTCCTTGCGCACCGCGCCGACCTTGCCCAACGGCACCGCCACCTCGGTCAGGCAGGCGAACCGCAGCAGCAACTCCGCCGGTCCGACCGCGTGCGGGTAGACCCGGGTCGAGGCCAGGAAACCCAGCACCCACAGCAGTCCGTAGACCCCGGGCACCAGCAGCACCAACCGGAGCCACCACCAGGGCACCAGCAGTTCGCCCGCGGCGATCTCGACCACCGCCAGCACCACCATGATCACCAGCGGCAGGGTCAGCCCACCCGCGTACCCGATGGTCCGCGCCCCCGCGGGCACCGCTCGCCTGCCCCGCAGACCCAGCCACAACGCCCCGAACACCCGCACGCTGTCCCCCTTCTCGATGGGGACAGCGTGCGGGCCTGCCCCTGGGGCAGGGTCAAGTCACTGCTGGATCGGCCTGCCGTCGTTCCCGCAGATGTACCCGGCGTTGATGCAGTCCCGGACTCGTCGTTGCAGCTCAGGACCTTGCCAGGCGTTGAAGAAGTCGCCGTGGAAGGTGAACCCGCGGGCGGTGGTCAGGTTCACCCCGTTGATCGTGCCCGCCAGACTGAGCCCGCCGCCGTTGACCGGGTAGGTGATCAGGAACTGCACCCGGGGGATCGGCGTGGGATGACTGGCCGGGCAGGTGCCGCCGAGCCCGCCGGGCGCGTAGATCACGTGGTCGCGGTGGTTCGGGCTGTCCAGCCGGACGCCGTCCCAGCAGGTCGGGAAGTCCAGGTAGGTCTGGAGTTTCGAGCCCGGCGGGCAGATCAGGAAGTCCCGGCTGGACTCGGACGCGCCCAGGCAGGACCAGCGCGCGTGCGGGTTCTCCGCGGCGGTCTTGGCCAGCGCGTTGCCGACCACGTACCGCAGGCCCAGCGGTGGCGGCACGGCCCGCTGCGGTTCGGTGATGCCCTGGTAGTACACGGTGACCCGCTCCGGCGGCACCGGCTGCCCGTTCTGGTACAGCGTCGGCGTCCAGTAGGAGGACAGGTCCACCTTCGGATCGCAGTTGGTGGTGCCCGCGGCCAGGGATTGCAGGGTGGAGCGGGCGTTGGCGGTGCGGTTGCCGAAGAACTCGTGGATGTGCGAGACCCCCGGCTGGTTCGGGTAGACGATCGGATCGTCCCCGGCGCGGTGGCTGCTCACGCAGTCCGCCCGGAACTCCGAGCCACGCACCGGCGCGGCGGCCTGGGCCAGCAACGCGGTCTCCTGGCCAGGATCCGGCCGGATGCCGTGCGAGCTGTGATCGACGGTCGGGATGGCGGCGTCAGTGCGCGGGCTGGTCAGCACCAGCCCACCGAGCAGCAGACCGGTCACCACCACGAGCACGGTGACCACGGTTCCGGTGGTCTCGCGGGAACTCCGACGGACTCGCAAAGCAACACCTCCGCACGGTTGAGGACACCGTGGCGGCGGCGTGAGAGCGCTCTCAAACTGACTCGGAAACGGTAACCCGCCACCTCGTGGATGTCCACGGGATGCGGACCTCCAGACCGCATCCCGTGGACTCTCCGCCGGTGGACTCAGGCCGCGTAGGGCCGCTTGATCCGGGCCTCGCGCAGGGCGTCGGCCCACCAGACGAGCTGGTCCAGCAGGACCTTGGCCGCGGCCGCGCTGTGCTCGAACTCGGCCAGCGGGCCGTTGGCGTCGAACTTCTCGTAGACGGAGTGGAAGCTCACGGTGTCCCGCACCGTGGTCGCGTGCATCTCGGCCAGCACCTGGCGCAGCTGCTCCACCGCGCGCAGGCCGCCGGACATGCCGCCGTAGGAGACGAAGGCGACCGGTTTGGCCCGCCATTCGCCGTAGGAGGCGTCAATCGCCTCCTTGAGCGGGGCTGGGTAGCCGTGGTTGTACTCGGGGGTGACGATCACGAAGGCGTCCGCGTCGGCGATCCGGGCGGCGAAGCCTGCCACGCCGTCGGCCAGGTCGACCAGGTCCAGCTCGACCTCGTGGTTGGTGGCGGCCTCGCCGAGGAACCAGTGCGCCACCGCGGGGCCGAGCCGGCCCTCGCGGGTGCTGCTGATGATGACGGCGATCTTGAGGCGGTTGGTGGCGGGGATCGAAGTTGTCATGCCATCAGCCAACAACCTCCACTTAGGTTGAGGTCAAGCGCCGGAGTTCTTGCAGCTCAGGTACTTTGATGTCGTGCTTGAGAAGATCCTGCTGCCGGACATCGCGGTCGCCGAGGCGTTCGGGGACCCGCCGGAGGCCGTGCTCTTCGCCGAGGAGGAGGCCCTGCTGGGCCGTTCGGTGGAGAAGCGGCGGCGCGAGTTCACCACGGTCCGGCACTGCGCCCGGCGCGCGCTGGCCGAACTGGGCCGTCCGGCCACCCCGCTGTTGCGCGGGGAGCGCGGGGCGCCGATCTGGCCGGGCGGGATCGTCGGCAGCATGACGCACTGTGACGGTTACCGGGCCGCCGCGGTGGCCGAGGACACCGCGGTCCAGACCATCGGGATCGACGCCGAACCGCACGCGCCACTGCCCGAGGGCGTGCTGGACGCGGTGTCGCTGCCCGAGGAGCGGGACTGGCTGAGCACGTTGTCCCGGAGTGAGCCAGGAGTTCACTGGGACCGGTTGTTGTTCAGTGCGAAGGAGTCGGTCTACAAGGCTTGGTTCCCGCTCGCCCGGCGCTGGCTGGGCTTCGAGGAGGCCCGGCTCACCGTGGATCCTTCGGCCGGTTCCTTCCAGGCTGACCTGCTTGTTCCCGGTCCGGTCGAGGGCTTTTCCGGGCGCTGGCTGGTGGCCGAGGGGCTGGTCGTCACGACCATCGCCGTCCCCCGATCCGGTGGCCAAAATCTGTGACGAAATCTGTTAACTGAACGCGTACTCGGTGACGTCGCACCAGTCTTTCCGAGAGGGCAAGAAGGTTGCCTTTCGGCAGGTAGTCTCGCCCTCGCCGGAGGGAGGGGAACATGGCGGCCGCATCGGGTCGGTCCGAACGGGATCCGTTCTCGGACAAGGACTTCAGCAACAGTGTTGATCCACTCGCCGGGGCTCTCGCCGACGGTCCGTTCGGACGGGCGCTGGATCTGGCCATCCAGCGCAGCGAACTGACCCTGGAGCACATCCAGCGCGAGCTGATCGCCCGCGGTTCGCGTCTTGACCTGAACACGCTCAGTGACTGGCGATGTAGTGGCACGGCCCCCGACGGCGACAGCGAGATCGCCGCGCTGGAGAGCGTGCTCGGCCTGCCGCCCGGTTCGCTGGGCGCGCTGCTGGCCGATGAGGATCCGGCCGATCCACGCACCGACCTGGCCATGCTGCGCCGCCGGACCCGGCAGCCGCGGCTGGAACGCCTGCTGGTGCAGGAGAACTACCACCTTGGCCCGGATTTCGCGCACCGGCTGCTGCGGGTGCGCGAGGTGGTGCGGGCCAAGCGGGACGGCGTGACCCGCGGTTTTGTCTACTACCACGGCGAACGCCTTGACCAGCCGCTACCGACCCTGCACGACACCGCGGGCTGCCGGATCGGCCGCGTCCGCACCGATCCCACCGCCGGGATACTGCTGGCCGAGCTGCTGCTGGAGCGCCCGCTGGCCGAGGGCGAGACCGCGGTGCTGGACTACGAGCTGACCTTCACCGGCGACGCGCCTGCCGATCACCACGAGCGGCGACTGCCCCAGGGCGCCAAGGACTACCTGCTCCAGGTGCACTTCGACCCGAGCGCCGTGCCCGCCGACTGCCTCGGCTACCTCCGCCCGGACGGCGAGCCCGCCGGCGAGCAGCAGCTGTGGATCGGGCAGTACCACACCGCGCACCTGGTGGTGCCGGACCCGGTCGCGGGCAACTACGGCATCCGCTGGATCACCGGCTAGCCACTTGAGCGAGTGCTCAAGAACGGTTACGCTGCGCCCATCGATTTGAGCAACCGCTCAACAGTGAGGGTGACATGCGGATCTACGTCGAAACCCGGATCAGGGCCGACCCGGCGGCGCTGTGGGCACGCACCCAGGACCCGGCCCAGCACCAGCGCTGGGACCTGCGTTTCCGCCGCATCGAGTACCTGCCACCTGCGCCTGGCGAGCCCCAGCGCTTCCGCTACGCCACCTTCGGCGTGGCCGGGGTCGGGATCAGCGTCGGCGAGCGCCGCACCCCGGACGCCTCGAGCACCTCGGCGCTGCGCTTCGCCTCCGACCACCCGCTCTCGCTGATCCGCGCCGGTTCCGGGTACTGGCGCTACCGGCCCGGCCCCGGCGGCGTCCGCTTCATCACCGGCTACGACTACCGCCCCGGCTGGGGTCGCCTGGGCCCGTTGGCCGACCTGGTGTTCCGGCCGCTGATGGGCTGGGCGACGGCCTGGTCCTTCGACCGGCTGCGGCTGTGGCTGGAGGAGGGGATCAACCCCGAGACCGCCCTGCGCCGGGCCCTGTCCGACCTCGCCGTCCGGCTGCTGCTGATCATCGCCACCCTGCTGCTCACCCCCTGGCCGACCGCGCTGGCCACCGCGTTGCTCGCGCTGCTCGCACCACCCGCCCCCGGCGTCCCGGCCGCCCGCCGCTGCCTGCGCCGCCCACCCGACGCCCTCGCCGCCACTGTCCCGGCCACCCTGTCCCGCCTGGAGCTGCCATGACCACCACCCTGAACAAGACCGATTCGATCTTCCGCACCGCGCTGGGCGCGGATTTCGACCGCCTGCACCCGGAACTGCAGCGCCGCTTCGGCTTCGGCAGCGCCGACGGCGTGGCCTGCGTCGGCGAGGGCGTGATGGAGGAGATCTGGCGCGGGTCCACCTTCACCGTGCCGTTCCTGCGGCTGGGCGCGGCCCGCAACATCCTGTTCCCGGAGACCGGCAGGAACGTGCCGTTCGTGATCGAGAACTACGCCTACCTGGACGATTTCGGCCGCGACACGGTGACCTTCGTCCGCACCTTCGAACTGGGCAACGGGTTACGCCGCCGCTTCGACGCCACCATGGTGCACAGCGCGCGACGCGGCTGCGTGGTCGACTACCTTGGCACCCACCAGCACGTGGCGGTCGACCTCGACCTGTCGGTGGACTCCCGCGGCGGGTTGCTGATCCGCAGCGGCGAGCAGCGGCTGCGCGAGGGCCTGCTGGACCTGCGGGTACCCCGGGCGCTGCTCGCGCACGCCGAGGTCCGCGAGTGGTATGACGAGCAGGCCGCGGAGTTCCGGATCGAGGTGCGGGTGTCCAGTCGCTGGGCTGGCCCGCTGTTCGGTTACCGCGGCAGGTTCACCGCCCGGTACTGGGACACCGCGGCGGCTCGGGTGCCGGCGACCGTCCGGCCCTACCGGGAGGAACTGCGTGACTAAGGACGCCCGCACCGCGGAGACCCGCAGGCGGCTGATGGACGGCGCGATCGAGACGATCCGCGCCCAGGGCATCAGCGGCGTGTCGGCGCGCTCCATCGCGAACACCGCGGGCGTCAACCAGGCGCTGATCTTCTACCACTTCGGCAGCGTGGACGAGCTGCTCGGCGCGGCCTGCCTGGTCTCCACCCAGAACCGGGTAGCGGCCTACCAAGACCGCTTCGCCAACACCGACAACCTGCGCGACCTCCTGAACCTGGGCCGAGCCCTGCAACACGAGGAACGCGCCGCAGGCAACGTCACCGTCCTGGCCCAGATGCTGGCAGGCGCCCAGGGCGACCCCAAACTCGCCGAAGCCACCCGCACCGCCCTGGCCCTGTGGGTCGCCGAGATCGAACTCGTCCTGCACCGCATCCTGGCCGCGTCCCCGATCGGCGAACTGGCTGAGCCGCGGGGGCTGGCGCGGGCGGTGGCGGCGAGTTTCATCGGGATCGAGTTGTGGGCGGCGGCGGATCCTCGGGGGGCGGAGGATGGGTTGGCGGCGTTGGAGCAGTTGGCGGTGCTGGCCGAGGTGGTGGACAACCTGGGGCCGGTGGCTCGGCGGGCGCTGAAGGCGAAGCTGCGTGGGGCGAGCAAGGCATGATCCACCGCTGGCAGCCAGAGACAGCAGGTGCTATTGTGAACGTGCGGACCCGTCCCACTCACGTGGAGAAGCGGGTCCAGCTTCTTTTCTAGGGTTCCAGCAACAGCGGCTGACCGCCCACCATGCAGACACCGCCCAGCAGGTCGGGGTACCAGCCCCACATCAACTGCTTGGCCGGGTGACGCAGGACCTGCATGTAGGCCGAGTAGGCCACCAGATCCGCGATCTGCATGAGCTGGCTGATGTGTGATCCCTGGAACGCCGGGTCCTCGACAATCCGGCGGGTGGCCAGTTTTAGGTTGCGGTGGGCACTTCGGTAGGACGGATCGGTGCCGTCGCCGTCCATGGTGATCAGCCCATACTCGTCGTTCTCAGTCAGTCTCCGGTCAAGCGCGGTAACCAGATCGGCGTACAGCGCTGCCTTGTCCGCGGCGTGGGTGTGGTGTCCACTTCGGCGGCACACAGCCCCGACCCGGACACCCGGCAGCGCCGCGAGGGTGGTCAGCGTTTCGACCATGACTGCCGAGCGGTTGGCCTTGCGCAGGTCCCAGTCGGTGTTGGTCGGCCTGCCACGACCATTGACGAATTTCGTGGCGTGCAGTTCGTAGCTGGCAGGCAGGCCGATCGTCTCGTACAGGTGTTGCCGCCAATCCAGCCACGCCCGCAGGGCCGGTCGCCAGTCGGCGATGTTCATCTCGACCCATCCGTAGACCGCCCAGCGGCTGGCGTCCGCTCCGGAGTCATCGACGTAGAGCAACCGAGTCGTCACGCTGAGACTCTAGAATGTGGTCTACCAGCTGAAATAAGCGCCCGAGACCCCGCTTGTCACCATTGAAGAGGTCGAGCGGATCGCTCGGCAGGCAGTGAAGGCCAGCAGACCTGACCAACCGCACGCGTGTGCAGATGTGTGACAATGTATGTTGTGACCATCGGGCTGTGGTGGGATGATGAGGATGCGGAGCACATTCGCCAGCGCTCCCTTCGCTATCCGGGAGCCACCGACATCGAACCCGCCTGGACGCTGGAGGCAGCAGCCGATCCGCATCGGATCACCCGCGAACCCGACCCGAAGAGCCGAAGCGGTCACACCCGGGTCCTCGGCTACTCGCTGTCGGCCGGGTTCGTGCTGACCGTGATCATCGATCCGGAGGATCACTCCGGGGTCACGGCGTGGAAGACGAGCGGGGCCGATCTGCGGGAGTATCTGGGCGATCGACGGGAAGGGGACGGCAGGTCATGACGGACAAGACCACCCAGGACGAGGCCCTGGTCGCCATCCGCCAGGAAATCGCGGACAAGCGGGCCTCGGCTGAGACAGAACCGGATCCGGTGAAGCGCGAGCGGCGAGTGCGGCACGCGCGATTGCGCGAGGAGATCGCGGCCGAAGAGGCTGAAGCCATCGCCGCGGAGTCCGCGGAGAACCAGCAGGCCGCCCTCTCCCTGCGTGTGCCGGCCTCGTTGGTGGCTGAGCTGAAGGCCCGAGCGGATGCCGAACACATCCCCACATCAGCGCTGGTACGACGCTTGCTCACCGAGGCACTCCGTGCGCCCGTCGCCCCGGCGCTCACCGTCGAACAGGTCGAGGAGATCGCCAGGCGGGTCTACCACGAGTCCGCCTGAGCCTGCGCGGCCCGACATACTGAGTCACCCACACCCCGTCCGGCCCCGGCCAAAAGTAGGGACCGTTTCACTCTCCTGCGTGTGAAATTCCGGCCCTTCCCTCACCCGCGCCCCGTGGCGGATTCTCTGTGCGAAGCCCGAACACCACCGTCCGATTAACGGTCCCCGCCCCCCTGCTTCGCGGGTGACCGGTGGACGGGAAGGAGCGCTTTCCCATGAGGATTCGTCGTATCGCGGTAAGTCTGTTCGTTGCCGCGGCCGCCGCCGTGACCGGTCTGGCCGGTTCCGCCTCGGCCGCTCCGGCGCCGAGCGAGGACGTGTCGCCGCTGATCGTGGGTGGCGGCAACGCGACCCAGACCTACTCGTTCATGGTGTCGCTGGACACTGGTTGTGGTGGGTCGCTGATCAAGCCGACCTGGGTGGTGACCGCCAAGCACTGCACCAACACCGCGCCGCGGCAGGTGCGGGTGGGGTCGCTGTACCGCAACCAGGGTGGTAGCACCGCCGCGGTGAAGCGGGTGCTGCGGCACTCCTCCGCCGACCTGGCGCTGCTGGAGCTGGCCTCGCCGGTCAGCCAGGCGACCGTGCCGCTGGCCTCGACCTCCGGCGCCGTCGGCACCGCCACCCGGATCATCGGCTGGGGTGCGACCAACGCGAGTGGGTCGGGGGCGGCTACCTACCTGAAGGAGCTGAACACCTCGATCGTCGCGGACAACCGGTGCACCAACGGGATGAACGCGGCCGCTGAGATCTGCACCAACAACCCCGGTGGCAACCAGGGCGCCTGCTACGGCGACTCGGGTGGTCCGCAGGTCAAGCAGGTTGGTGGGGCGTGGCAGCTGGTTGGCGCGACCAGCCGGTCCGGCAACGGCGACCCGCGCTGCGCCACCGGCCCGTCGATCTACGTGGACGTGCCCTACTTCCGCAGCTGGATCGGCCAGTACGTCGGCTCGGTGTGATCTGTCCTTAGTGGACCGTCCGGCCCGCCTGCTCCCTGCGCAGGCGGGCCGGACTCCGCTGTAGTCGGCTCAGCGCACGCGGGTGATGACCACTCGCCGGATCAGGAACTTGCCGGGCTCCCTGACCTGCTCGAAGGCACTGCTGTTGAGCAGCACGCAACTCCCGGAGGGGCCGGTCACCGGCACCGTGGTGGACTTGTTGTTGTCCAGGTTGGTCACCTTGAGCAGGGTGCCGACCGGGAATTGGTTGCTGGTCGCGCCAGGTGTGCCGCCCTCGGCGGAGAGGGTGACCGTGTTGCCGCGGCAGACCACCTCGCCCGCGCCGCCGCCGGGGGCCGGGGCTGGCGCACTGCTGGGTGGCGGGGCCGCGTTTCCGCCCTGGCCGGGGTTTTCCGGGCTGACCGCGGCGGTGCAGCCCGCGGTCTGACGGCGTTGCTGGATCAGGTCGACCACCGCCTGCCGGTTGGCGATGCGCGCGGTGGAGAGCGCGTCCGGGTTGCGCTGCTGGCCCTGGATGAAGCTGAGGTTGTTGCGCAGCGCGGTGTCCAGGCCCGCGCAGGACTCCGCCGCCTCACCGGTGCCGGTGCTGATCGCGATCGCGCCGCCGGTCAGCGCCGCCACGCCGAGCACCGCGGCCGCGCCGATGGTCGCCGTCTTCCGGTGCCGTCCACCGCTGCCGAACAGAGGCATGCCGTTCTCCTTCGTCGTCACTGCCTGGTCAGGACCGGACAACGGAAAAGTCCCCGGTCGCGGTTCAGCGAAAGATGAGCTGGGCTCGCAACCGCGCCGGGATGCCCGGGGCGAACCGGGCCAGGTAGGCGTCCAGCTGACCGGGTTCGGCCAGCAGGAACGGCAGGTCGACCGGGAGCAGCCGCCGGATGGCCAGTAGCGGCAACGGCGAGCGCAGCGGACGGAACTCCTGGTTCCACAGGCCGGGTTCGGCGCAGTGCGGGTGGAACTGGCCGAGCATCAGGCCGTCGGCGACGAACCTGGACTTGAGTTCCCGTTGCACCGTGTCGATCTCGTCCGGATCGGCCGCGGGCAGCACGAGCACGTAGGTGAGCAGCTCGGCATCTGATGAGTCCATTGTGGACAGAGTTGCGGTGTAGGCGGCGCGCAGGCCGGTGAGGGTCTCGCGCAGGTCGCCGGAGCCGCCGAGGCCGAGGTGGAACAGGTCCCGGCGCAGCGCGGGGCGGGTGTACGGGCAGACCGGGCCGGTGCGGCCGAGATCGGGGTGGCCGGGCACCAGGAACTCCTTGGCCCAGCGCAGGATCCGGGCCAGCGGCGGCAGGTCGGCGGCCGGTGGTGACCCGGCCTCGATCTCGCTCGCGGTCCACAGTCGCGGGGTCATCGGACTGTCCTGGGCGCGCGCCACATCGGGCGCAGGCTGGGACCCTCGGGCAGCCGGATGTCCTGGCCGTGCGCGGTGAAGCCGAGCAGCCGGGCCGCGGCCGCGCCACCGGGTGAGCTGGCCTCCAGGTAGATCGGCAGGCCGAGCCGGTCGCAGCGGTCGATCACGTACGGGGCGAGTTGCCTGCCGCGGCCGGTGTGCTGGAGATCCGGTGCCACACAGGCAAAGCTGAAGTAGCAGTGCGGCTGGTCCTGCGGGTGCGCGGCGTCCTGGAGCCGGCCGATGGCGCGCACCTTGGCCGCGTCCGGGCCAAGCGCGGCGGTGAACCGGCGGTCCAGTTCGGCCTGCTGGAACGCGGTCAGCTCGGTGGCGCCCGGCGGCAGGGTGAGCAGCACCGAGTCCAGGTCGACGGTGGTGTAGACGCCGTGGTTGGCCAGGGACAGATCCAGGAACACCCGGAACATCCGCGGCAGTTGCGCGGCCCGTTGCCGGGGGTCCGGGAAGATCCACTCGGCCAGCGGGTCCGCGGCGAAGGACTCGGCGAGCAGCCGGGTCAGCGTCGGGACGTCGGCCGGGGTGCCCTTGCGCACCAGGCGGTCCAGGGTGGTGGTGATCATGTGTCCTCCCGTTGCCGTACGAGTTCGGTGACCCGCCGGTGCAGCCGGTCCACACACGGCTCCGCCTCGGGTTTGAGCAGCACGCTGCGCAGCACCCGGGCGCAGGCGGCATCCGCACGCAGGCCGGGGTGGCGGCGGCCGAGTTCGGCGGCGGGCACACGCAGGGTGCTGAGGTAGACCGGGTCGGCCGGATCGGCCATGCCCGCGGCCAGTGCCCGCGCCGATGCTCCGTCCACTTCGGACAGTGAGTCGCGCTGCGGGAAGTAGGTGAGGATGTCCAGTTCCGGCGGCTGATACAGCGCCAGTTCCGCGGACTTCTCGATCAGCTCGGCCCAGTGCAGGGCGGCCCGGCGTCCGGCCGCGACCACCTCGCCGAGGCCGGATCTGGTCAGTGGCAACACCTTCAGCGTCAGCCACAGTGCGGCGGCCGCGGCGCCGGCCCGGCTGCATTCCAGGGAGATCTCACCCAGGTGCAGTTCGTCGGAGGTGAAGTAGGTGTAGGGCGAGTCGTGCCGGTAGAAGCGGCCGACCCGCGGGTCGGCGAACAGGACCGCGCCGCAACCGTAGGGCTGCAGGCCGTGTTTGTGCGGGTCCACGGTCACCGAATCGCAGTGCCGGATCGCGGCGAAGGGTTCGGCCGGCACGCCCAGCTCCCCCGCCAGCAGCGCGAAGAACCCGCCGTAGGCCGCGTCCACGTGGATCCGGACGCCGTACTTCTGCTTCAGCGCCACGGCTTCGTGGATCGGGTCCACCGCGCCGAGTCCGGTGGTGCCGGGGGTGAGCACCACGGTGCCGACATCACCCCGGCGCAGCCTGCGTTCCAGCGCGACCATGTCCATCCGGCCCAGGCCGTCCACCGGCACCGGTTCGCTGGGCATGCCGAGCACCTGGCACATCCGGCCGTGCGTGTAGTGCGCCTCCGCGCTGTGCAGCACCGGCTTGCCGGGGTGGGTTTCCCTGGCCACGAACAGCGCTTCCAGGTTGGCGATGGTGCCGCTGGTGGTCAGGTGACCGAGGTGGGTGGGCAGCCCGAACATCCCGGCCAGCTGGGCGATCACCTCGCGTTCCATCCGGGCGGTGGCCGGGCCGCCGTCCAGGGCGTGGTTGTTCGGGTTGAGCAGCATCGCGGCCAGGTAGCCGGTGATCGCGGCCGGGTGTGGCGGCTTGACCATCTGCGCGGCGTAGCGCGGGTGGAAGAACGGGTAGTTGTCCCGCATCCGCTCGCCGAACTCGGCGAAGGCACGGCCGAAGTCGGCGTCGCTGACCGCGTTCGCCGGGTGCGGGGTGACCGGGCCGAACCCGGCCGCCCAGTCCCGCGCCTGGTCCACCGCGCTGCCCAGCCAGTATCGGAGATCCACGTGATCCAGCCTGGTCAGCGCACCCGCCAGGCACCTCCCGCCGGGAGGGGACCCGGCTCCTCCCCCGGCGGGAGCGGGTCCCGGTTGCCAGGGGACCTCCGTCTCCGTATATTCGGAAACGAGTAATCGGAACGGAGTACAGATGGCCACCAGGTACCGCCGCTCGAACCCGCTGGCACTGGCACTGCTGTCACTGCTCTGGGAACGCGAGATGCACCCCTACGAGATGGCCACCACGCTGCGCGAGCGGCACAAGGACGAGAGCGTCAAGCTCAACTGGGGCACGCTGTACACGGTGGTCGAATCGCTGACCAAGCACGGCCTGATCGAGGTGGTGGAGGCCGAGCGGGACGGGCGCAGGCCGGAACGCACCCGCTACCGGCTGGCCGCGGCCGGGCTGACCGAGCTGAACGACTGGCTGCGCGAGCTGATCTCGGTGCCGCACAAGGAATATCCGCGGTTCGAGGCCGGCGTGTCGCTGCTCGGCATCCTGCCGCCGGAGGAGGCCGAGCGGCTGCTCGGCCAGCGCGCGGACACCCTGGCCGAGCAGGCCGACGGGCTGCGCGCGGTGATGGCCATGTTGCGGGAGCAGGGCTTGCCCGCGCTGGCCTGGATCGAACTGGAGTACCGGGTGACCATGATCGAGGCCGAGCAGCGCTGGGTGCGCGGGGTGGCCGAGAGCATCCGGGCGAACACCATCGAGGGCGCGGACTGGTGGCGCGACTGGCACGCACGGGGTGCGCAACCGGGTCAGCTGCCGCCGTTCGGGCCCACCACAGACGTCCAGTCCGAAGTGGACTGACGAGCTTCTCGGCGCGGTGCGCCAACACCGCGCCGAGAAGTGGCTCGCGAGCACCGCGTGGCGGCTCCCGCGTTCCGGTAACGCGAACCCAGGATAGCCGGGGCGCCACGCGGATCTTCCAACACACAAGGAGCATCCGCATGTCCGACATCAGCAGGGTTTTCCAGCGTCTGGTCCAGGCCTGGAACAACGGCGACGCCACCGCCTACGCCGCCCAGTTCACCGAGGACGTCGACTACGTCACCTTCCACGGCTTGCACATCCGTGGCCGCGCCGAGCTGGAAGCGGGGCACGCCAAGCTGTTCGCCGGTCCGCTCAAGGGGGTCAAGCTCGGCGGCGGGTCCGGTGCGGCCGAGCCGCCCGCGGTGAAGTTCCTCGGCCCGGAGGTCGCGGTGGTGGTCAACTCCGGCGGCAGCACGCTGCCCGAGGCCGACTCCCCCGCACCCGAGCGCGACTCGGTGACCACCGCGGTACTGGTGCGCACCGGCGGGGACTGGCTGATCAGCGCGTTCCAGGTGACCCGGCGGCAGGCGTTCTGACGCACCGCCGACCACTTGACGCCTGACGTCAAGTACTTTACGTTTGCCGTCAAGTAGCAAGCGGAGGTACTCGATGTCCGTCCCGACGTCCTTCCACACCGCCCTCGTCGCGCAGCTGCTGCGGCTGAGCGAGCAGCGGCTGCTCGACCCGCTGGAAATCCTGCTCCAGTCAGCGGATCCGCTGACCACGGTGCGCACCTACCTGCGGGCCGCGGTGGAAACCCAGGCGGCACAACTGCTCGGGCGCGATGAACGGCTGGCCACGCACGCGGTGGCCCGGCTGATCAGCGCGTTCTACCCGGGCGATGAGCCGTTCGACCCGCCGCTGGAGTGGTGGCAGACGCCGTTGGGCCAGGTCGTGGCGCGCCGGGTCGGACACCCGGCCGCCGAGGCGGTGCCGTACTCGGTGGCCGGGGCGATGCTCGGCGTCACCCGGCAGGGCGTGCACGACCTGGTCAACCGGCACAAGCTCGACCGGCATCCCGACGGTGGCGTGCGCACCGAGTCCGTCCGCATCCGGCTACTCACCAGAAAGGACGGATTCGCATGGGGGACAACGTGATGGAGCTGGTGGTCGAGTCCGGTCCGGTGCCGCTGGCGGTGCGGGACCACGGCGGGGACGGCCCGCCACTGCTGCTGTTGCACGGACTCGGCGGGTCGATGGCGCACTGGGATCCGCTGCTCCCGGAACTGACCGCGACCCACCGGGTGGTCCTGATGGACCTGCGCGGGCACGACGGTTCCGGGGTCGGGCCGTGGAGCTGGGCGGCGGCACTGGCCGACGTCGAGGCGGTGATCACCGCGCTGGACCTGGGCGACCCGGCGGTGGTCGGCATGTCGCTGGGCGGCATGGTGGCCACCCGCTGGGCCGGGCGGCCAGGCTGCCCTGGCGCGGTGAACCTGGACGGCCTGCGTGGTTTCCTGACCGCGCCGGAGAACTACCCCGGGCTGGACCCCGCCTTGCGGGACAAGGAGATCGAGCGGTTGCGGGTGCTCTTCGACGGGCACGCGGCCGCGGTCACCGGACCGCTGGCACAGATCATCGCCGAGGCCAGGGCGGCTCTGGAGGAGGACCACATCGGCGCCTGCCTGGCCGCCCAGTCCCCGCTGCTGGTGGTCGTGGCCACCGAGAACCTGCCGGCGCAGCAACAGTTCCCGGAACTGGCCGAGGCGTTCCGCCGTGGCCTGGAACGGGATCTGGCCGCACTCGACGATGTGTGGCACGTGCAGGTCGAGCGGATCGGCAGCTCGCACGCCATGGTCACCCAGCACCCGGCCGAGGTGGCCAAGCTGATCCGGCGGTTCCTGGCAGGCTGAGCACACCGCGACCCACCGTCCACAATGGAGGGTGGGTCGCGGTGCTCAGGTCAGCAGCGGATCGGCTTGGCGTGCGCCGGATCCAGCGCGTTGAACACCAGCTGGGCGACCAGCGGGTCCACCGCGACCAGGATGTGCTCGGAGAGGTTGAACGGGCACAGGTCCTGCAGCACGTAGTTCTTCGCGTTGGGCGCGTGCATCCAACCGCTGGTGTGCGGCCAGACCGCCTCGTCGTAGCGGGTCATCACGTTGGTGTAGCTGACCCCTGGCACCGCGACGCCGTCCTGGTTGAGCTTCTTGAGGAAGTCCGAGCCGTTGAGGAACTGCAGCGCGGAGGGGAACACCGGCCCCATGATGCCGTCGATGACCGGGCCGAGGCCGAGCTTGCGGGCGAAGTCGAGCAGCCTGGGCAGGGCCAGCAGTTCGGTGCCGTTCCACAGCGGGGTCAGCGCGACGTAGCGGTTGACCTTGTCCTTGCCGCCGAGGAACTTCACGTAGTGGTTGGGCATCAGGCTGCCCTCGGAGTGCCCGACGATGTCGACCTTGCGCGCCCCGGTGTGCTTGAGCACCCGGTCCACGAACGCGCCGAACTCCTGCGCGCTCTGCTCCATCGGCAGCCGGCCACCGATCTGGTTGATCGGGAACGGGGTCCCGGCAGGCACCCCGTAGGTCAGCGCGAACACGCAGTAGCCCCTGGCCTTGAGCTGTGGGGACAGCGTCAGCCAGTTCACGGTCATGTTCGCGCTGGCGCCATGCGCGAGCACCACCGGTTCGGGGTGGGCCTTGCTCGGCTTACATGCCCAGTTGTTGGCTCCGGGCGGCGATCCGGGTTCGGTCGGCGGTACCGCGGCAGCGGCCGCACCAGCGCCCACCACCAGCACCGTCAAGGCTGTGACCAGGGCAAAGACCAGGGCACGCAACGTCCTCATCGACACCAGGTGTCCCTTCCGTGAACAGGGTGGCCCCGGACCAATCGTGATCGTGGTCACGCTGTGGTGGAATGGGTGCGAGCACAGCCTTGACCCGTCCTCGTTTGTGCTCGCGCACAACGACGAGGTTGGGCGGTGCGACGGCGGTGACTACCCCGAGTTTCCCGGGCGCGGTGCGCAGGCTGGCCAGGCAGCTGACCGGTCAGGTGCCTGGGCTCGCGCTCGCCCTGGCCACCCGGATCCGCACCGAGGTGCCCGCCTACCAGGACGACCGGCTGGTCAGCTTCGCCGACCTGGTCGCCGAGTGCGAGGCCAACCTGTTGCAGGGCCTGCGCGATGTGGAGAGCCCGTCCTGGAGCGGCACGGACGCCGCGCGGGTGCTGGGGCACCGCCGCGCCGAGCAGGGTTTCCCGGTGGAGGCGACGCTGCGCAGCTACCGCATCGGCGGGCAGTTCATGTGGGAGACCTTCGTCAGCGCGGCAGGCTCGGACCTGGGCGACCAGCGTGCGGTGCTGGCCGCCGCGACCACGCTGTGGACCTTCATCGACACCTACTCCGCCGCGCTCGCCGAGGGCCACCGGCTGGCCAGCGAGGACCGGGCGCGCACCGACACCGAGGTCCGCTCGGCCCTGCTGGAGGCGTTGTTCGCGGGCAAGTCCGCGGCCGGGCGGTCCCTGCTGGACTGCGCCGCGGACCTCCGGCTGCCCGCGGCCGGGCGGTTCCTGGTGGTGGTCGCGGACACGCACGCGCTGCCCCGGATCGAGGAACGGCTGCGGCTGCGCGGCACGATCTCGGTGTGGCGACAGGAGATCGACGCCCAGGCGGGCATCGTGCTGTTGCCGCCCAGTGGTTCGGTGGAGCAGTTGTGCGCGCACCTGGCCGGGCACACCAGGGCCAGGGTCGGGGTGAGCGCGGAGTACCACCAGATCGAGGCCACCCCGGCCGCCAGGCACGCCGCCGGACTGGCCCGCGCCGCGGTCGGCCCGCACGGACCGGGGGTGCTCAGGCACGACCGGGAGCCGGTGCCGATCCTGCTGGCCAGTGCCCCGGAGGCGGCCCGCGCGGTGGCCCAGGCCGCGCTCGGCCCGGTGCTGGAGCTGCCCGCGCGGGACCGGGAGCTGCTGCTGGCCACACTGCGGGTCTGGCTCGGCCACGACGGCGCGACCAGTGCCGCGGCCGCCGAGCTGCATTGCCACCGGAACACGGTCCGGTATCGGTTGCGCAGGCTGGAGGACCTCACCGGACTGTCGCTGACCAGCCCGAAAGCCTTGAGCGAGTTACACCTCGCGCTGGAGGCTTTGCGTCTTCTGCCTCAGCGTGACACCCCCGCTGAGCGGGTAGGTTCTTGATCGTGACTACTTCTCCGCCGGAGGGCGGCCGACGCCGACCGGGTCCCGCCCCCCGGTTGAGCCGGGACCTCATCGCCGAGGCGGTCCTGGGTGTCGGTTTCGAGGAGGTCACGGTCACCGCGGTGGCCCAGCGACTCAGCGCCACCCACGCGGCGTTGTACCGGCACGTCACCGACCGGGACGATCTGGTGCGGGCCGCGGTGGAACGGGTCGCCGACCGCGCGCCCCAGCCCGAACTCGGCCCGGACTGGGACCAGCTGCTGCGCGGCGAGGCATGGGTGCGCTGGCGGATCTTCACCGAGTACCCGGGCATCCGGCAGGCGGTGGCTGGCCTGTCCTGGTCAACCGACCCCTTCGGCGCCCGCTCCCTGCCGGTGATCCGGCACCTGATCAGCCTGGGTTTCCCGGCCGAGGCGGCGTTACTGGCCACCGATGTGGTGATCGACATGGTGGACGAGTCCGCGGTGACCGCGGTGGACACCCGGCGACTGGGCCCGGAGGCGGTGGGCCAGCGGATCCAGGACTCCTTCCCGGACCCCGAGCTGGACACCGATCTGCGCCGGATCGCCTTCCAGGCCATGGTCGAAGATCAGGACGTCTGGTTCGGCAACAAGCTGGACGTGGTGCTCGCGGGGATCCGCGTCACACTCGCTCCGGGGACAGCGGGTACCCCGACGGGTGACGCCTGACCCACTGAGCCCGCACACACCCCGGCCCGGCGTGATACTGCGGCGGTCACCCACCCGGGGAGGACTGCCATGAACGACCGGGGACTCACCCCGACCGATGTCCGCAACGTGGAGTTCAGCACTTCCTCGCTGCTCCGCCGCGGCTACGACGAGGGCGAGGTGGACGCCTTCCTCGACCGCGTCGAGGCCACCCTGCGCGGCGCCGACTCAGTCACCGCCCGCGACGTCGACGAGGTCACCTTCAGCAAGCCACCACTGGGCCGCCGCGGCTACAACGTCGACGAGGTAGACGCCTTCCTCGACCAGGTAGTAGCCACCCTCAGCACCCTGGACGAAGCCACCGGCTGAACCCAATCCCCCCGCGTGTTGGCCGTTCTTGTACGGAGTGTTGGCCGTTCTTGTACGGGTCGTTGGCCGTTGTGGGACGGGGCGGGGTTTGGGGTTGGGGGTAAACCCCACGACGAGGGTTCTCGCGTGTTCTCCGTACGGCCTGGAGCTTGCTGACCGCGCCCCGAGGAGCGGCCCCTGCAACCTGCCGCCGCCCGGCCCACCCAACGTGACGGGGGCCGCTCCTCGGGGTGTGGTTGGCTTGCGGAAGGCCGTGCGGAGAACACGCGAGCCCTCGGAGCCACGCTGGGTCCGGCCCCGGCAGCACAAACCCAGCCCCGCAACCTGCTTGCCCGGCTCTTGACTTGTCCACCCCCTCCGGTGGTCTGCCCGGCCGGCGAGGCCATCCTTTTTCGCTCTTGGCCTCTGTTGCTGAGGTACCCGAACAAAGATCAAGAGCGTCCTCGCCGGACGGGCAGAAATCAAAGGATGGGGGGGAAATCAAGAACAAGGGCAGAGAAGAAGAGCAGTGCTCGTACGGTTCCCCCATCCCCGTCAGCCCTCCGATACCAAACCACATCCCAGCCAGCGACCGCCGTCACGTTGGGTTGGCCGGGCGGCGGTTTGTGTTGCAGCGGCCGCTGGCTGGGATGTGGTGTGTCCTCTCCAGGCTGACGGGGATGGGGGACCCGCTCGGGGTGTGTTGAAAAGCCACCCCGGCTGCTGGTGTTCGGGCTTCGCCCGGTCGCAATCGCCTAAGGCGTACAAGAACGGCCAACGTGCCGTCCCAGAACGGCCAACACTGGGTACGACAACGGCCAACACGCGCGGAGGGTTGAGGGTTGAAACCCTCGTCGGCGTGTTGGCCGTTCTGGGACGGTGTGTTGGCCGTTGTTGTACGCGAGGTTGTTAGCCGCTGATGCTGTCGCGGTTGTTCTCGATGTGGCCTGACAAGCGGCGGTGGAAGGGGTCGTTGCCTTGGACTCGGATGGTGAGGTCGTACCAGCCTTGGGTGGCTGCGGTGGAGTGGTGCACGGTGCGGTTGGTGTGGGGGCCGACCTGGACCTTGCGGCCGCCGACGTCGAAGGTCAACGGGGTGGCGCCGGTGTTGCGCAGGGTCAGGCGGAGTAGGCGGGCGGTGCTGGCGATCTCGGTCTCGACCTCGGCGGGGCTGTCCTTGGTGCCGCCGAACTCGCGGCGGAAACCGTTGGGGCCCAACAGGGTCAGGCGGTAGTTGGGGCCGGGGAGGGGGACTGCGTCGTTCTTGGCTCCTGCCACGTCGTAGTGCCTTGGCACGGGGAACTCGCCTGCGTAGGCGTGCAGGGACAGGTGGGTGCTGGACTGGCCTGAGTTGCGCAGGCGCAGCAGCAGGTGGGTGCGGGTGGTGTCCAGGGTGGCGGAGGCGTCGGGCTGGTAGGGCAGGGCTCGGGCTGGGCGGGCGCCGGGTTCGGGGGCCGGCATGGCGGCCTTGGCCGGTGGGGTCGGGCGCCAGCGGGAGAGGGCGGGTGGGGTTTGCGCCGGTTCGACCGGGACCTTGCCGGGGCGGCGGCCGTGGAAGTCGAAGGCCGAGGTCAGGTCGCCTGCCACGGTGCGGCGCCAGGCGCTGATGTTGGGCTCGCGCACGCCCAGCCAGCCTTCCAGGAAACGCAGTACCGAGGTGTGGTCGAAGACCTGGGAGTTGACGTAGCCGCCGACCGTCCACGGCGAGACGATGGTGGCAGGCACCCGGAAGCCCAGGCCGATGGGCAGGCCGTCCACGTACTCGTCCGGGGTGCCGGGCGGTGGGACGGGCGGGGGCACGTGGTCGAAGTAGCCGTCGTTCTCGTCGTAGTTGATGATCAGCGCGGTGTGCCGCCAGACCTCCGGGTCCGAGGCGAGTGCGTCCAGCACCTGGTAGGTGATGCCCGCGCTGGCCGCCGGGGAGGACGCGCCGGGGTGTTCGGAGTCCAGGGCCGAGGGCACCAGGTAGGACACCTGGGGCAGTGTCCCGGCGGCGATGTCGGCGCGCAGGTCGGCGGCCAGTCCGCCGGTGGGTACCCGGTGCAGGCCGCGGTCGTACAGCGCGCGCTCCTCGCCGGTCAGGGTGGCCACGCCCTTGGCCAGCAGGTCGAGAAGTCGTTGCCGCTCAACGGGTTCGGCGTCGCGGACCTTGCCGTAGAAGGTGTCCAGGCTCTTGAAGTCGCCTGCGGGCGCGAGTGCCTTGCGGGCGATGGCCTTGAAGCGGGCGAAGAACTCCAGCGCGTTGTCCTGGAAGTTGTCGAACTCCTGGTAGACCTTCCAGCTCCGCCCGGCCCGCTGCAACCGCTCCGGGTAGGTGGTCCAGTCATAACCCGCGTGTGTGTCCTCGGCGTAGGCCCAGTTGCGCACCGAACGGCGCGTCTGGTTCGGCGGCGGCTCGAACCCGACCGTGCCGGTCATCAGGTACATCCGGTTCGGGTTGGTCGCGCCGAAGACCGAGCAGTGGTAGGCGTCGCACAGGGTGAAGGTGTCGGCCAGCTCGTGGTGGAACGGGATGTCGGTGCGGTCGTAGTAGGCCATGGTGGCCGGGGACTTCGCGCCGATCCAGCCGTCCAGCCTGCCCTGGCCCCAGGCCTTGTGCCCGCCGTCCCAGTCGTGGTCCAGGTCGCCGATGTAGTGCACGGCCGCGCCCGGTCGCTGGGCGTCCTTGGCCGCCTGCCGCACCGAGAACGGCAGCACCGGCTCGCCACCCGCCCTGGGCTGGGCGAACACCGAGGCGCCACCGGGCAGTTCCAGGGCGTTGCGGTCGCCGAAACCACGCACCCCGCGCAGGGTGCCGTAGTAGTGGTCGAAGGCCCGGTTCTCCTGCATGAGCACCACGACGTGGCGCAGGTCGCGCAGTCCTCCGGTCGGGGCCGGCAGGGCCAGTGCGCGGTGCACGGAAGGCGGCAACAACGAGCCGAGTGCGGCGGCGCCAAGGGTGGCGGCGCCGGCGGTGAGCACCCGGCGGCGGGAAACAGCGTTCATACCGCCAACCTGACCTGCCGCGACAGTCCTCTGGTAGGGGCGAAGGGGTGACCATCGTGTGAACGAATGGCCTGGACCGTTCCGGTCAGTACACTCACCGCTACGGACCGGGCGCACTCGGTTCCGGTCGGTCACCAGGGCAGGGAAGGTGAGCCGTGGAGCAGCGGCTGAGCTGGGTGCCGAAGGAAGTCGACGTCTCCAAACCGTCCGCGGCCCGGGTCTATGACTACTTCCTCGGCGGGAGCTACAACTTCGCGGTCGACCGCGCCTTCGCCCAGCAGCTGCTCGCCGTCGCGCCCACCATGCCGATGGTGTGCAGGCAGAACCGCTCCTTCCTGCGCCGCGCGGTGCAGCACATCCTCGGCCACGGCGTGCGGCAGTTCCTCGACATCGGCTCCGGCCTGCCCACCACCGGCAACGTGCACGAGATCGCCCAGGCCGCCTACCCGGACGCGCGGGTGGTCTACGTGGACAACGAGCCGGTCGCGGTCGCGCACAGCGAGTTGATGTTGAAGGACAACGACTCCGCGATCATCCTGCACGCCGACGTGCGCGATCCGGAGTCTATCCTCAACGCCCCGGAGACCCGGTCGCTGATCGACTTCGACCAGCCGGTGGCGCTGCTGATGGTGGCCCTGCTGCACTTCGTGCCTGATGTCGACCAGCCGGCCGAGTTCATGGCCCGCTACCGGGACGTGCTCGCGCCGGGCAGCTTCCTGGCGCTGTCCCAGGGCACCGAGGAGCGGCAGCCGCCGCAGGTGCACGCCGTGCGCGACCTGTACAACCAGCGCGCCAACCGGGTCACCACCCGGACCAGCGCGGAGATCACCTCGTTCCTCGGCGATTTCGACATCGTCGAACCGGGCCTGGTGTTCACCCCGGAGTGGCGGCCGGAGTCGCCATCGGACGTGCCGGACGAACCCGAACTGGCCGGGTTCTACGCGATTGTGGGGCGTAAACCGTGACCGTGGCAGACCGTCGGCTGTGGGTGCCGACCGAGGTGAACGTGGACGCGCCGAGCGCGGCCAGGGTCTATGACTACCTGCTCGGCGGCAGCTACAACTTCGCCGCGGACCGGGAGTTCGCGCGCAAGGCCATCAGCATCCACCCCGGGCTGCCGATGGTGTGCCGGGAGAACCGGTCCTTCCTGCGCCGCGCGGTGCGGCACTGCGTGGCCAACGGGATCACCCAGTTCCTCGACATCGGCTCCGGCCTGCCCACCAGCGGCAACGTGCACGAGGTCGCCCCGGAGGCGCGGGTGGTCTACGTGGACAACGAGCCGGTCGCGGTCGCGCACAGCCGGATGATGCTCAAGGACAGCGACCGGGCCGCGATCGTGCACGCCGACCTGCGGGATCCGGACACCATCCTCAACGCCCCGGAGACCCGCCGATTACTCGACTTCGATCAGCCGGTCGGGTTGCTGATCGTGGCCGTGTTGCACTTCGTGCTGGACACCGACCTGGTGAAGACTGTGCTCGCCCGCTACCGCGAACAGCTCGCACCAGGCAGCTTCCTCGTCCTCTCGCACGGCACCCTCGAACAGCAGGCGCCATCGGCCAAGGCGATCCAGGACCTCTACAACCGCAGTCCCAACAAGGTCATCACCCGCACGAAGCAGGAGTGCATCGAGTTGATGGACGGATTCGACCTGGTCGAGCCCGGGGTCGTGTTCACGCCGCTGTGGCGCCCCGAGTCGCTGGCCGAGAAGCCCGAACGACCGGAGGACGCGGGCTGGTACGGGATGGCTGGCAGGCTGCTATGACCGAGACCCCCAGGTCGAGCTGGGTGCCCCAGGGTGTGGACGTGGAGCGCCCGAGTGCGGCGCGCATCTACGACTACTACCTGGGGGGCGGGTACAACTTCGAGTCCGACCGGCAGTTCGCCCGCAAGGCCATCTCGCTGCTGCCGAGCCTGCCGATGATCGCCCAGCAGAACCGGGTGTTCCTGCGCCGGGCGGTGCGCTTCTGCGTGCAGAACGGGATCCGGCAGTTCCTGGACATCGGCTCCGGCATTCCCAGCGTGGGCAACGTGCACGAGGTGGCCAGGCAGGTCGACCCGGCGGCGCGGGTGGTCTACGTGGACAACGAGCCGGTCGCGGTCGCGCACAGCCGGATGATGCTGGCCCAGGACCCGCAGACCGCGGTGGTGCAGGCCGATGTGCGTGATCCGGAGTCCATCCTCGACTCGCCGGAGGTCCGGCGGCTGATCGACTTCGACGAGCCGGTGGCGGTGCTGATGGTGGCGCTGCTGCACTTCATCCCGCACGCCGACGAGCCGAAGGCGTTCCTGGCCCAGTACCGGGACGCGATGGCGCCGGGCAGCTTCCTGGCGCTCTCGCACGCCACCCTTGAGCACCAGCCGGCCATCACCGAGCAGGTCCGGCAGCTGTATGAGAACAGCCAGAACCCGATGACCGCGCGCAACCGGGCCGAGCTGGAGATCCTCTTCGACGGCTTCGAGCTGGTCGCCCCCGGCATCGTGTTCACCCCCGCCTGGCGGCCGGACAGCCCGGAGGAGGTCGGGGACGACCCCGAACGGTCGGTGATCTACGCCGCGGTCGGGCGACGGCGGTGACCCTGGATGGCTGACCACGCGGCGTTCGCCAGTGCCTGGACCGCACAGGTCTACGGCACCAGCTTCGTCTCGCTGTCCCGGCCGGAGACCGAGCGCTTCCTGCTCGGCCTGACCGGCAGGCTGGTCGCCGCCCTCACCACCGACCCGTTCAGCGCGGTGCCTGCCGCGCAGGTCGCCGAGGACCTGGTCGCCGCGCACTACACCGGACCCACCGTGCTGGACCGGACCCTGCGCCTTGTCGGCGACCACTTACTGTCCACAGTGGACTTACCAGCCAATGGCGAGCTGCCAAGCCGGGTGGTGGCGCTGATGGCCGCGCTGGCCGCCGGGTACGCCGATGCCTTGCGGGAGCGCACTTTCGACGAGCAGGAGACGATCAAGCGGGCCGTGCTGCGGGCCCGTGACGACGCGGAGAGCGCGCTGCGGGCCAGCGACGCCCGGTTCCGGGCGATGTTCTCGGTGTCCCCCATCGGCATCGCGATCACCGGTCTGGACGGGCGGATCGTGGAGGCCAACGGCGCGCTGCAGGAGATCCTGTGCAGCTCGGTCTCGGCACTGTCCGGCTGCACCCTCGTCGAGCTGGTGCACCCGGACGACGCGGCCGCGCTGACCCGGTGCGAGGCCGAGCTGGACACCGGCGAGGTCGAGCTGTACCGCACCGAGAAACGCTTCCTGCTGCCCGACGGCGACCTGGTCTGGGCCTACGTCTCGGTGGCCCTGATCCACGACAGCCGGGGCGCGCCCGCCTACCGGATGGCCATGGTCGAGGACATCTCCCAGCGCCACCTGCTCTACGAACAGCTGCGCCGCCAGACCCTGCACGACCAGCTCACCGGCCTGCCCAACCGGGCCAGGTTCACCGCGGCGGTGGACGGCCTGCTCGGCCAGGCCGGGCCGCACGCGCGGGTGGTGCTGTGCCTGTTCGACCTGGACGGGTTCCGGGTGGTCAACGGCGGACTCGGGCCGGTGGTGGGCGATGAGGTGCTCAAGGAGGTGGGCGCCCGGATCCGGGAGAGCGTGGCCGCGGAGCCGGGTGCGCTGGCCGCCTACCTCGGCGGGGACCGGTTCGCGGTGCTGCTGCCCCGCTGCGGCAGCGTGCAGGCCGCGGTGGCCGCCACCGAACGGGTGCTGGCCGCCATCGGCGAGCCGATCCAGGTGGTCGGGCACCGGCTGACCGTCTCGGCCAGCGCAGGCGTGGTGGAACGCGCCGCCCAGGGCGTGCGCACCCCGGACCTGTTACGCGATGCCGACATCACCCTGCACTGGGCCAAGACCGACGGCCGCGGCCAGTGGACCCTCTTCGACACCGACCGGGCCAAGCGTGAGCGGATCCGCTACGAGATGGCCACCACCATCGCGCTGGCCATGGACAACGAGGAGTTCTACCTGGAGTACCAGCCGGTGGTGCGGCTGCGGGACGGCCTGGTGCGCGGGGTGGAGGCGCTGCTGCGCTGGGACCACCCCGAGCTGGGCGTGCTGGTCCAGGACGATTTCTGCGAGCTGGCCGAGGACATCGGCCTGATCGTGCGGCTGGGCAAGTGGGTGCTGCGGCTGGCCTGCGCCCAGGCCGCGACCTGGTCGGCCGAACTGGGTGCGCGGGCGCCCGCGGTGAGCGTGAACCTGTGCCCGCGCCAGCTCCGCGACGCCGATCTGGTGCGTGATGTGCAGACCATCCTGCGGGAGACCGGGCTGGCGCCGGAGCGGCTGTGGCTGGAGGTCCCGGAAAGCGCCGTCCCGGTGGAGGCGACCGAGGCCATCGAGACGCTGACCATCCTGGCCGAGATGGGCGTGGAGATCCTGCTCGACCGCTTCGGCAAGGACCCGGCCGATCCGGCGCACCTGCGGAACCTGCCGCTGCACGCGGTGAAGGTGTACCGGGTGCCGCTGGCCGGCCTCGGCGGCACCGGCGCCGACCCCGCGCGGGAGCGGATGGTCTCGGACCTGATCGCGCTGGCACACGTGCTGGAGCTGCCGGTGATCGTGGAGCACGTGGCCGACGCGGACCAGGCCCAGCGGCTCACCGAAATGGGCTGCGACGCGGGTCAGGGGCCCTACTTCGGCGTCGCGGGCACCCCGGAGGACGCGCGGGCGCTGCTGTCCGGGCACTCCGCCAGCCGAGGTTGAGTAGTTCCCCGCTGTGCCGGGGCCGCGGTGTCGAGGAGTATTTCCGGCAGACGGCGCGCCCGGTGACTCGGGGGAGGGCGATTGCCAGGGGGAACCGGCGAGGGGGCTTGCCGGACTGGTTCGGGGTGATCGAACCGGGCGCGTCGTCTATGGGGCTATCCGGCGAGCAGGGGTTCGCCGACGAGATCCAGTGCCACCCGCACGAAGCGGGCGATCCAGGGCGAGCGCGAGCCGGCCGGCCAGGCGATCACCGTCCGGTACGGGCTGGCATCGCGAACCGGCCGGTAGACGACGTCCGAGCGCGGGTTGAGGCTGGCCAGCGAGGACGGGATCAGGCCGACCGCCTGCCCGAGTGCGACGGTCTCCAGCAACTGCGAGCTGTCCGACACCTCGGGTCCGTCCGGCAGGTCGTGCGCACGCCCGGCCCAGTACGCCCGCTCGGCCTCGGTCGCGCCCAGCCACCTCGGCATCGGCTGACCGATCAGATCGGCGCAGTCGAGCACGGCGCGCTCGGCCAGCGCGTGCCCCAGCGGCAACGCGGCCACCCTCGGTTCGCTGAGCAGCGGTTCCACGTCGAACCCGGTGTGCTCGGCCGGAGAGCCGATCAGGGCCAGGTCGGCGCGGCCGTCCCGGAGCATCGGCGCCTGCTGACCGTAGCCGCTGACCACCACCTCCACCCGCTGCTCGCCCGGCAGTTCCGCGTAGGCGGCCACGATCCGGCGGAGCAGGTCGGTGGCCACGCCCGCCTTCGCGGTGACCACCACGGTCGGTGTGGCCGCGCCGGAGCGCCGGGTGCGGTGCACCGCGGCCGAGAGCGCGTCGAAGACCCGCCCGGACTCGGTGACCAGGGCCTGCCCGGCCGCGGTCAGCTCCACCCGCCGGGTGTCCCGGAGGAACAGCGGCACGCCGAGGCGGCGCTCCAGCTGGCGGATCGCCCTGGACAGCGCGGGTTGCGCGATGCCAAGCCCGGCCGCCGCCCTGGAGAAGTTCAGCTCCTGCGCGACCGCCCGGAAGTAGCGCAGTTCCCGCACCTCCAGCTCACTCATGCCGCCAGGGTATAAGCACAGACCAAACCGGTCTTTCCGGAACCGGGCAGGGCGCTGCTGAAGTGGGGGCGTGAACAACGAGGTGGCGCTGGTGACCGGCGCCAACAAGGGCATCGGCAAGGAGATCGCGCGAGGTCTGGCCGCCGCGGGACTCACCGTGTACCTGGGCGCCCGCGATCTTGAACGCGGCGAACAGGCGGCCCGGGAGCTGTCCGGCGACGTCCGGGTGCTCCGGCTGGAGGTGACCGACGAGGCCGGGGTGCGGGCCGCGGTGGACCGGATCGAGGCCGAGACCGGCAGGCTGGATGTGCTGGTCAACAACGCGGGCGTGGCCCTGGACTGGGACGCCGGGCCGGACCTGGCCACCGCCGAGGCACTCCGGCGGACCTTCGAGGTCAACGTGTTCGGCGTGGTCGCGGTGACCAGGGCCTGCCTGCCACTACTGCGCAAGGCTCCGCTCGGGCGGGTGGTCAACGTGTCCAGCCCGCTGGGCTCGCTCAGCCTGCTCAGCGACCCGGACCACCCGATCGCCCAGCGCCACCTGCTCGCCTACAGCTCGGCCAAGGCCGCGCTGAACGCGATCACCCTGCTCTACGCCAACGCTCTGCGCCCGGACGGCGTGCTGGTCGATGCGGCCAGCCCAGGCCTGGTGGCCACCGATCTCAACACCGACTCGCCCTTCCCGAGGGGCGAGCGGACCCCGGCCGAGGGCGCCGAGGTGCCGCTGCGGCTGGCGCTGCTCGGCGCGGACGGCCCGACCGGACAGTTCTGGGGCGAGGACGGCCCCATCCCGTGGTGATCGAAGTAGGAGACATGACCGAAACGCACAAGCAGACCGTCCGGGAGTTCCTCGACCTGGTGTTCAACGACAAGGACCCGGCGGCGGCCTTCGCCAGGTACGTGCACCCGGACTACGTCCAGCACAACCCGCACGCCCCGGACGGCGCCGCGGCCTCGGCGAGCTTCCTCGGCGGCTTCCTCGGGCAGTTCCCGGAGCTGCGACTGGAGATCAAACGGGTCTTCGCCGACGGGGACCACGTGATCACGCATTGCCATATGAGGCTGACGCCGGAGAGCCGGGGGTCGGCGATCATGGACATCGTGCGGCTGCGCGACGGGCTGATCGCCGAGCACTGGGACGTGGCCCAGGACGTGCCCGAGTCGCCCGCGAACGGCAACACCATGTTCTAGGTCCTAAGCTGGGCACTCGTGCTCTACCGACTGCTCTTCACCCTGGTACTGCGGCGACTCGACGCCGAGCAGGCGCACCACCTCAGCTTCCGCGCGTTGCGGCTGCTGGCCGCGATCCCCGGGGTGCTGCCGCTGATGCGCAGGCTGTTCGCCCCGCGTGATCCGGCGCTGCGCACCAGGGTGCTCGGACTGGACCTGCCGGGGCCGCTCGGGCTGGCCGCCGGGTTCGACAAGGACGCCACCGCGCCGGACGCGCTGGCCGCGCTGGGCTTCGGGTTCGTCGAGATCGGCACGCTCACCGCGCAGGCCCAGCCGGGCAACCCGAAGCCGCGGTTGTTCCGGCTGATCGCGGACCGGGCCATCGTGAACCGGATGGGCTTCAACAACGGCGGTTCGGCCGCCGCGGCCCAGCGGCTGCGGGCCCGGCGCGGGCAGCCCGCCGTGGTCGGGGTGAACATCGGCAAGACCAAGACCACCCCGGAGGCCGAGGCCGTCGGCGACTACGTGACCAGCGCGAAGCTGCTGGCCGGGGTCGCCGACTACTTCGTGGTCAACGTCAGCTCGCCGAACACCCCCGGACTGCGCAATCTGCAGGCCGTCGACCAGCTCCGGCCGCTGCTCACCGGGGTGCGGGCGGCACTGGACGAGGCCAGCAGCCGCCGGGTGCCGCTGCTGGTCAAGATCGCGCCGGACCTCTCCGACGAGGATGTGGACGCCGTCGCCGACCTGGCCCTGGAGCTGGGCCTGGACGGGATCATCGCCACCAACACCACCATCGGCCGGGACGGCCTGGCCACCCCGGCCGCCGAGGTCGAGGCGGCAGGCGCCGGTGGGCTCTCCGGGGCGCCGCTGAAGGACCGGTCGCTGGTGGTGCTGCGCAGGCTGCGGGCCAGGGTGGGTGACCGGCTGGTGCTGGTGGCGGTCGGCGGCATCGAGTCGGCCGAGGACGTGTGGCAGCGACTGCGCGCTGGTGCGAGTCTGGTGCAGGGCTACACCGGGCTGATCTACGGCGGCCCGCTGTGGCCGCGGCGGATCCACCGCGACCTGTCCAGGAGGCTTCGTGCCAGCGGATATCAGTCCCTCGACCAGGTGGTTGCCACCGACTGACCCGGTCAGCGGTTTACAAGGTCGGGCCGGATCTTGAAAATCACTGGCATGCTTCGCCTCCTGCGCATGCTCGTGTGCCTGCTGCTGGTGGCGCCGCTGCTGGCCTCCGGCCCGGTGGGCGCGACCGCTCCTGCCGGCGCGGCCACCCCGGCCGCCTGCCCGGAACCGGCCCAGCCCAAGCGGCAGTTGCGCGGGCTGTGGATCGCCAGCGTGTCCAACATCAACTGGCCGTCCCGGGCCGGGCTGTCCGTCGCCCAGCAGCAGGATGAGTACCGGCGGCTGCTGGACCGGGCCAAGGCCATGCGGTTCAACGCGGTGTTCATGCAGATCCGCCCGGCCTCGGACGCGTTCTACCCGTCCGCGCGCGAGCCGTGGTCGCAGTTCCTGACCGGTGTGCAGGGCCAGGACCCCGGCTACGACCCGCTGGCCTTCCTGATCGCCGAGGCGCGGGCCAGGAACCTGGAGTTCCACGGCTGGTTCAACCCGTACCGGGCCAGCATCCAGCCGGATCCGGCCCGGCTGGTGCCGAGTCACCCGGCGCGGGTGCACCCGGACTGGGTGATCCGCTACGGCACCCAGCTGGTCTACAACCCCGGCGTGCCAGCGGTGCGCACGCACGTCCGGGAGGTGCTCGCCGACGTGCTCGGCCGCTACGACCTGGACGGCGTGCACTTCGACGACTACTTCTACCCGTACCCGATCGCCGGGCAGGAGTTCCCGGACGAGGCGACCTACCGGCAGCACGGCGCCGCCCAGTTCCCGGTCAAGGCGGACTGGCGGCGGGACAACGTGAACAAGCTGATCCGCGAGATCGGCGACATGATCGGGGCGAGCAAGCCGCACGTGGCTTTCGGGGTCAGCCCGTTCGGGGTGTGGCGGGACAAGCGCACCGACCCGACCGGTTCGGAGACCACGGCCGGGGTGCACAACTACGACGATCTCTACGCCGACACCCGGACCTGGATCCGCAACGCCTGGATCGACTACGTGGCCCCGCAGGTGTACTGGAGCATCGGCTTCCCGCCCGCGGCCTACGACAAGCTGATTCCCTGGTGGGCCAAGGAGGTCGAGGGCACCGGGGTGTCCCTCTACATCGGACAGGGCGCCTACAAGATCGGCACCACCAACCCGGCGGCCTGGGCCGACCCGGAGGAGATGCCGAAACACCTGGCGCTGAACAAGAACCACCCCGCGGTCGGCGGCGACATCTACTACAACATCAACAGCGTCTTCGCGAACCCACTGGGCATCGCCGACCGCCTGCAGAACGACCACCAGCGCTACCCGGCCCTGATCCCGATCCGCCGCACCATCCCCGGCACCCCGCCGGGCGCGCCGATCGCCTTCCGCGCCACGGTGAACCCGGGTGGCGGCTACCAGCTGACCTGGCAGCCGAGCACGGCCGCGGCCGCGTACGCGGTGTACCGGCTGCCCGGCCACCAGTCCGTCAACGACTGCTCCACCGTCGACCCGGCCACCCTGCTGGGCACCACCCGCGGCCTGTCGCTGCTCGACGCGAGCGCCCCGCTGGACCGCCGGTTCACCTACCTGGTCACCGCGCTGGACCGCACACACCGGGAAAGCGCACCGCGCCCTGTCTGGGTGCCCGCCTTCTGGGAGTTCTGATGCGCCGCACGTTAGTCGCCCTGCTGGCCGCGTTATGCGCTGTGCTCGCGGCCCCCGCCACGGCCAACGCCGGAAAGTCCACCATGATCGACTTCCACACCTGGCAATCCGTCCACGACTTCCACCAGGGCGCCAACGAGGGCACCACCCCCACCCCCACCGGCCTGACCCTGTCCCGCCCCGCCGGCACCAGCAGTTACGCGGACCCGCACACCGGCAAGACCCGCGACTACGAGTACGCCCGCTGGACCTCGACCCGGCGCACGGTGCCCTTCCCCGCCACCGAACTGGTCACCTCCTGGAACGCCACCACCCCCGCCGACACCTGGCTACAGGTCGAGCTGCGCGGCCGCGGCGGCGGGTCCACAGTGGACAGCAAGTGGTACGTGATGGGCCGCTGGGCGTCCGCGGACTCCCTGATCAAACGAACCACAGTGCCCAACCAGGGCGACACCAACGGTTTCGTGGACGTGGACACCTTCAAGGCCACCAAACCCTGGACCTCGTACCAGCTCCGCATCACCCTGTACCGCGTCCCCGGCAGCACCGCGACCCCGAAGCTGACCATGGCAGGCGCGATGGCCTCAGCCATCCCCGACCGCTTCCTGGTCCCCACCAGCGGCCCCGGCGGCGCCTGGGGCATGGAACTTCCCGTCCCCCGCTACTCCCAGAACCTGCACCGCGGCAACTTCCCCGAGTACGGCGGCGGCGGTGAGGTCTGGTGCAGCCCAACGTCGACCCAGATGGTGCTGGAGTACTGGGGCCGAAAGCCGTCGGCCCAGCAGATGTCCTGGATTCCCAAGGGCTACACAGATCCCTCGGTGGCCTACGCGGCCAGGAACAACTACGACTACGACTACGAAGGCACCGGCAACTGGCCCTTCAACACCGCCTATGCCGCGAGCTTCGGGCTGGCCGGTCACATCACACGGTTGAGTTCGCTGACGGAACTGGAACGCTATATCCGGCAGGGAATCCCGGTGATCACCTCGCAGTCATTCCTGGCCTCCGAACTGGACGGCGCGGGGTACGGGACGTCCGGGCACATCATGGTGGTGGTCGGCTTCACCCGCACCGGCGACGTAATCGCCAACGACCCGGCTTCGCCGAACAACCAGGCGGTCCGGCACGTGTACAAGCGGGCCCAGTTCGAGAACATCTGGCAACGCACCAAGCGCTACCGAGCCGACGGCACAGTGGCCAGCGGCCCAGGCGGCATCGCCTACGTAATCCACCCCCGCTGGCTCCCCCTCCCCTGACCCATAACGGCCAACACGGCGTACAAGAACGGCCAACACGCCGGGAGGGGTTCGGGTTTGAACCCCCTCCGCGCGTGTTGGCCGTTGTCGTACCCAGTGTTGGCCGTTCTGGTACGGCACGTTGGCCGTTCTTGTACGCCTTGGGCGACTGCGTGCGGGCGAAGCCCGAACAGGCGGCCGGGGTGGCTTTTCAACACTCCCCGAGCGGTTCCCCCATCCCCGTCAGCCTGGAGAGGACACACCACATCCCGGGCAAGCAGACCGCAACCTGCCGCCGCCCTAGCTTCCCAACCGCACGGTCTGCTTGTTCGGGATGTGGTTTGGTATCGGAAGGCTGACGGGGATGGGGGAACCGTACGAGCACTGCTCATCTTCTCTGCTCTTGTCTTTGACTTTCCCCCCCATCCTTTGATTCCTGCCCGTCCGGCGAGGACGCCCTTGATCTTGACTTTCGTTCGGGTACCTCAGCAACAGAGGCCAACAACGCAAAGATCAAGAGCGAAAAGATGGCCTCGCCGGCCAGGCAGACCACCGGAGGGGGGAGGGCAGATCAAGAGCCGGGCAAGCAGGTTGCGGGGCATGGGTTTGTGTTGCCGACTCAAGACCCAGCGTGGCTCCGAGGGCTCGCGTGTTCTCCGCACGGCCTTCCGCAAGCCAACCACACCCCGAGGAGCGGCCCCCGTCGCGTTTGTGTGGCTAGGGCGGCGGCAGGTTGCAGGGGCCGCTCCTCGGGGCGCGGTCAGCAAGCTCCAGGCCGTACGGAGAACACACGAGAACCCTCGTCGTGGGGGTCTACCCCCAACCCCAACCCCCGCCCCGTCCCACAACGGCCAACGACCCGTACAACAACGGCCAACACTCCGTACGACAACGGCCAACACACGGTACGACAACGGCCAACACACGGTACGACAACGGCCAACACGCGCGGAGAGAGTAAGCCCTCCGGGCGTGTTGGCCGGTTTGGTACGGCGTGTTGGCTGTTGTGGGCGGGTGGGTTAGGGGCGGTAGTAGCCGCCGCCTCCGCCGTGGCCGCCGCCTCGGCCTCGGCCGGTGAGGCGGGCTAGCAGGCGTTGGAGTTTGGCTCGGTTGCCGGGCTTGGCGGCGTGTTTGCGGGCCTGGTGGATCAGGCGCTGGCCCTTCGGGCTTGATGCGAAGCGGGCGAGCTTGGAGAACAGTCCGGCCATCTCAACTCCTCAAGTTCAGCGGTCGGGTGTTCCTGGTTTACCCGGACGGGGGATGTCCGAATCGCCGGGAACGTGTCCGCCCATTGGAACGTACGCATGGCACCTCCGGTTCCCGGGCGGCCTGGGGCAAGATGCGCAGCATGCGCGTTTCCATGCTCGCCGCCACCCTCGCCCTGGCCGTGGCCGCCACTGCCTGCGCCCCGGCTGACCAGCCCGGACCTGCCAATCCGGCGGACTGCGCCAAGGGCTCGCTGAAGACCGTCGCCGGGGGCAAACTCACCTTCGGCACCGACGAACCCGCCTACGAGCCGTGGTTCGCCGGGAACGACCCGGCCAGTGGCAAGGGCTTCGAGTCGGCGGTGGCCTATGCCGTCGCGGGCAAGCTCGGGTTCGCCAAGCCGGAGGTGTCCTGGGTGCGGGTGCCGTTCAACGCGGCCATCCAACCTGGGCCGAAGACCTTTGACGCCGATCTGAACCAGTTCTCCATCACCGATGAGCGGCGCAACGCGGTGGACTTCTCCGCCCCGTACTACACCGTGCGCCAGGCCGTGGTCGCGCTGAAGGAGTCCCCCGCCGCCACCGCCAAGTCCGTGGCCGAACTCACCGGGTTCACCCTGGGCGCCCAGGTCGGCACCACCAGCTACGACGCGGTGAACAACCAGATCAAGCCGAAGAAGCAGGCCGCGGTCTACAACACCAACGACGATGCCAAGCAGGCCCTGCGCAACAACCAGATCCAGGCGCTGGTGGTGGACCTGCCCACCGCGTTCTACATCACCTCCGCGGAGATCTCCGACGCGGTCATCGTCGGTCAGCTGCCCGCGGGCGGCGGCAAGCCGGAGCAGTTCGGCGCGGTGCTGGACAAGGGCAGTGCGCTCACCGGCTGCTTCACCAAGGCCGTTGACGCGCTGCGTGCGGACGGCACGCTGAAGAAGCTGGAGCAGGAGTGGCTGGCCGCCGCGGGCAAGGCGCCGGAACTGTCGTGACCGCGCTGGAACCCAGTCCGATCCAGCGGGAACGCCTGGCCTACCAGCGTTCCCGCAGGCACCGCTCCACCGCGGTCGCGCTGCTGTCCACCGTGGTCTTCGCGGTCGCGGCCTGGCTGGTCATCACCAGCGCGCCGGGCTGGCCGCGGGTGCGGGACTCCTTCTTCAACTACGACGCCGCGGTCAAGGCGCTGCCCGCGGTGCTGGACGGGCTCTGGCTCAACATCCGGGTGCTCGTGGTGTGCGAGGTGCTGATCCTGGCGCTGGGCCTGGGCATCGCCGCGCTGCGCAGCCTGCGTGGCCCGGTCTGGTTCCCGCTGCGCGCGCTGGCCACCGGCTACGTGGACCTCTTCCGCGGCCTGCCGCTGATCATCGTGCTCTTCCTGGTCGGCTTCGGCCTGCCCGGCCTGCGGCTGACCGGCATCCCGAACGAGCCGGTGATCCTGGGCTCGATCGCGCTGGTGCTGGTCTACTCCGCCTACGTGGCCGAGGTGTTCCGGGCGGGCATCGACTCGGTGCACCCCTCGCAACGCGCCTCGGCCCGCTCGATCGGCCTGACGCACGCCCAGACCATGCGGATCGTGGTGCTGCCGCAGGCCGTGCGCCGGGTGCTGCCACCACTGCTCAACGACTTCGTCGCGCTGCAGAAGGACTGCGGGCTGATCTCGGTGCTGGGTGCGGTGGACGCGGTGCGCGCGGCGCAGATCTCCTCGGCCACCGCCTACAACTTCACCCCGTACGTGCTGGCCGGGTTGCTGTTCGTGCTGCTGGCGGTGCCCTCGGGACGGCTGGCCGACTGGGCGAGTGCCCGCGCCGCGCGGCGGCAGAGTGGTGGGGGGCTGGCATGAGCGAACCCGTGTTGCGGGTGCGGAACCTGGTCAAGCGGTACCACGGGAACCTGGTGCTGGGCGGGGTTGATCTCGATGTCGCCGAGCACGAGGTGGTGGTGCTGATCGGCGCCTCCGGCTCCGGCAAGTCCACGCTGCTGCGCTGTGTGAACCTGCTGGAGGAGCTGGACGACGGGCAGATCCTGTTGGACGGCAACGACATCTCGCACCCGCGCACCGATCCGGACCTGGCTCGGCGGCGGATGGGCGTGGTGTTCCAGGCATTCAACCTGTTCCCGCATCTGTCCGTTGTGGACAATGTGACCCTCGCACCCCGGGTCGTGCACAAGGTCGCCAAGGAGCAGGCCGAGGCTCAGGCGCTCGCGCTGCTGGAGCGGGTTGGCTTGGCGGACAAGGCGAACAGCTACCCGGACCGGCTCTCCGGCGGCCAGCAGCAACGGGTCGCCATCGCCCGCGCGCTGGCCTACGAACCCCGGTTGCTGCTACTGGACGAGATCACCAGCGCGCTGGACCCGGAACTGGTCGGCGAGGTGCTCGCCCTGGTGCGGGAACTGGCCGGACAGGGCCGGACGCTGCTGATGGCCACGCACGAGATGGGCTTCGCCAAACAGGTCGCCGACCGGGTGGTCTTCCTCGACGGCGGCGTGGTGCTGGAGCAGGGCCCGCCGGAACAGGTGCTCGGCGACCCGGTCGAACCCCGCACCCGGCAGTTCCTCAGCCGGATCATCGCCGCGGGCAGGCTCTAGGCATACGGTGGCCGCGCTCCGGGAGAGGGTCCGCCCGGAGCGCGCCGCCGGTCAGCGGACGGTCTCGGCGATGTGGTCCATCGCGTAGAGCACGTGCTCGGCCAGCTCGAGCGCGGCCTTGTCGCTCATCTTGGAGTGTTGCTTCAGGGTCGCCTTGACCAGCTCGACCCGGCGTTCGTAGAGGGAAGTGGTGGCGGTCATGGGACTGCTCCTAACCCGTGCAGACACAACCTCGGTCGAGTCCACTGCTTGCCGACGCCGCGCAGAACCGCGCGGCGATCTGGTCGTGACTGCTCCACGCATGCTGGCAAGCAACGCACACGACGTCCTCGCCGTCCTGGAGATCTGAGGCCATCGGGATCATCCCGGCGCTCCCGCCTCCGGCCGCACTCGGCGACCGGGCATTGTGGTGCGCCCAAGGCGGCGTCGGCTTGATTGCCTCCGCGCGACATACCCTCGGTAGGGCCCACTCTACGGGGCCCGCCTAGACCCGGCTCAGCGCCTCACGCAGGCTGCGGGTCAGGCCCTGCGGGGACAGCTCCTTGGTGAGGTCGTTGAGGCACTGGCATTCCGCAGGCGGCCGCTGCATGCGCACGCACGCGTAGAGCCCGAGCACCTGCAAGGCCCGCGCGGTGGCCAGCCTGCCCTGCCCGGCTGGCAGCCGGCAGCTCCGGCGCACCCGGTTGGCGATCTTGCGCTCCACCGACCAGCGACCGGGCAGGAACCCGCCAACCCTGGCCGTGGCCCGGCGGAAGACGTTCGGCGACAGCAACCGCCGGGACTGCCGGGCGAGCCTGCGGCAGCTCGCCGGGCGCAGCCCGAACTGGAAAGAGGTCCACAGCGCCGACCCGGCCAGGTCGATGGTCCGGCGGCGCACCATCCGTTTCCACTCCGCGGTGGCGATCACCGCGACCAGGTGTTCGGCCTGGGCGTCGGACAGTGGACGCGCGCGATGTCGCGCACGTCCACCGCCCACCCGGATCATGGTCCGAGACTGCTATGAACCCCGGGCCTGTCACCAGCCGCTATCGGGGTTAGAGCCGGATGCCGCGTTCGGCCAACCAGGTGCCTGGGTTCACCTTTTTGCCGCCGCCGGCCCACACCTCGAAGTGCAGGTGCGGTCCGGTGGACTGGCCGCGGTTGCCCATGGTCGCGATCTGCTGGCCCGCCTGCACCTTCTGGCCCGCGCGGACCATCGAGGTGTTGATGTGGCCGTAGACGGTGATGGTGCCGTCGTTGTGCTGCACCCGCACCCACAGGCCGAAGCCGCTGGCCGGGCCGGATTCGACCACGGTGCCGTCGGCGGCGGACAGGATCGGGGTGCCGATGGAGTTGGCGATGTCCACGCCGTAGTGCATGACTCCGCCACGCATGCCGAAGTTCGAGGTGAACCGGCCCTCGGCTGGGCGGACGAACTCGCCACTGGCCTTGATCGTGGACTTGGCGGCGGCCGCGGCGGCCCGCTTGGCGGCTTCGGCGGCGACCTTCTCGGCTTCCGCCTTCTCCGCGTCGGCCTTGGCGGTCACGGCGGCCTGGCGCTCATCGGCCATCCGCTCGGCCTTGGCCAGCTTCGCCAGTTCGATGCCGGGGTCGGTGGTGACCGCCCTTGGCAGGACCTCTGGGGCCGTACGGGCGACCGCGGCGAGGTTCGCCTGCAGGTCGACCGGCTCGGGGGATGCCTCAGAGGAGGAGGACGTCATCAGCTGGAACGGGGCGCCGACCACGACTGAGGTGGTCAGGGCGGCAGCCGCCAGCGTGCTTCCGCGCCACTTCGGGGGTGTGGCGCGGGCTCTATGTCGAGCCAAGACTCGTTGCCTTTCCGTCTCGGGGAGCCCGGTCGAGACCACCCGGCGGGGGATCCGGGTGTTGAGGCGGATTCGGGGTCCACCTCAAGGTTGTCTCGCGTGACCGAACCGTGACGTTCGGCCGGGACGGTAACCACCGGTGACAACGGGAAGCAAGCTTCCGGGGTTCAAAGGGCGGACTTTGGTGACAGATACCACTGGGTAACCACAGAGCGTCAGGACCCGTGTATGGGCCGCAACCGGCGCGCGGTCAGCTCGGCCAGGGCCCCGGTCTCGGTGGCCAGCCGCCGCAACCCCTCGGCCACCGCATCGGCCGCCGCCGCGCCGAGAATGTCCTGGTACGAGGCTCGAAGATCAGCTCGCGCGGTCCTGGCCGCCTCGATCGCACCGGTGGCCCGCTCGGTCAGCTGCACCATCCGGGCCCGCTGATCACCCTCGCCCACGCTGCGCCGGACGTAGCCCAGCTTCGCCAGTTCGGTCACCGTCTTGGACACCCCCTGCGGGGTCAGGCCGAGTTTGGCCGCCAGGTCGGAGATCCGGGCCGGGCCGGGGATGAGGTGCTGGAACAGGTAGCCGTGCGAGCGGCGCAGCCCGGTGAACCCGGCCGCCTCGACCCGCCGCTGCACCTCGGCGTCGGCGGCCGCGGACAGCGCGGTGAACAGCAGCACCAGATCATCGGCCGGGTCGAGCACGGGCGGTCCCTCCGCAATTTACGAAACCATGGTTGCGTAACTATGGTTGACTAGTTCCGGGCAGCGTACCGAGGAGAGGACGGATCCGATGGTCGACGGCTACTGCGATCCCGCGTTCACCGCCGTGCGGGAGGCGTTCGCGGCCGGGTTCGCCGCGGGCGAGGACCGCGGCGCGGCGGTGTCCGTGCAGGTGGACGGGCGGACCGTGGTCGACCTGTGGGGCGGCTCCTGGCAGCGGGACACCGTGGTGAACCTGTTCTCGGTGACCAAGGGCGTGCTCGCGGTGTGCGCGCACCAGCTCGTCGAACGCGGCCTGCTGGACCCGGCCGCGCCGGTGATCGACTACTGGCCCGAGTTCGCCGCCGCGGGCAAGTCCGCGATCACCGTGGCCGACCTGCTCGCGCACCGGGCCGGGCTGCCCGCCCTGCGCGAGACCCAGCCGCCCGGCGCGCTGTTCGACTGGACCCGCCTGACCACCGCGCTGGCCGCGGAGACGCCCTGGTGGCCGCCGGGCGAGCGGCACGGCTACCACGTGGTGACCTGGGGCTGGCTCCTCGGCGAGGTGCTGCGCCGCGCCTCCGGCCGGACCCCGCGCGAACTGGTCGCCGACCTCGGCCTGGACCTGTACGTCGGCCTGCCCGCCAGCCAGGCCCACCGCGCCGTGTCCACCATCGCCGCGCCGTTCACCCCGCCGGCCGCCGGCGCGCCCGGCAGCGAGCTGCTGGCCGCGATGGGCGCGCCGGGTTCGATGGCGGCGCAGGCCTTCGTCAACCCGCCCGACCTGCTGACCCCTGATCTGGTGAGCGACCCGCGCTGGCGGGCGGCGGAGATCCCGGCCGCCAACGGCCACGGCAACGCCCGCGCCATCGCCGAGCTGTACGGCAGCCTGGTCCGCACCCAGTCCCCGCTGCTCGCCTCGCTGGCCGGGGCCACCGAGGAGCGCTCGGCCGGCCGGGACGCGGTGCTGTGCGGCCACACCCGATTCAGCCTGGGTTTCATGCTGCCCGGCGAACTCCGGCCCTTCTCCCCCGGTCCGCGCGCCTTCGGCCACCCTGGCGCGGGCGGCGCGCTGGGCTTCGCCGATCCGGACGCCCGGCTGGGCTTCGGCTTCAGCCCGGACCGGACGATCACCACCCTGCACGGGGCGGATCCACGCTGGCAGCGGCTGGTCCCGGCGGTCTACGCCTGCCTGTGACGGCGTTTGGCGGGACTCAGTCCTCGTAACCGAGCAGCCGCAGGTCCGGCGGCACCAGCGTGGTGCTCTCCAGGAGTTCGCGGATCAGGTTGTGGTTGACCGTGTTGCCGACCGGGTGGTTGATCTCCTCCCGGGTCAGGCCGGGCACCCCGCCCCGGCTCAGCCGGTTGCGCACGCTCAGCACCAGGTGCTCGACCCGCTTGGAGGTCCACTCCTCGCCGGGCCGGATCTCGGTCAGGTGCTCGGCGGCCTGCCGCCAGGACAGCGGGGTCGGGTACGCCTCGTGCAGCAGGTAGCGCTGGCCGAGCACCACCAGCACGAGCTGCTCCACCGGCGAGAGCGCCCAGATGTTCGGCGGCCGGGTGGCGGCCTCGTGCTCGGGTCCGCGCTGGTCCTCCGCGCCCTGCACGTGCACCTCGAGCAGGTGCTCCCGGTGGTTGGAGCCACGCACGAACACCGGGGTGTAGCCGGGACCGAGCGGGATCGGCTCGTCCTGGTTGAACAGCAGCCGGGCCCCCGGCAACCGCACTGGCAACTTGCCGAGGGTGCTCAGCCACCACCGGTCGTCCCGGTAGGTCACGCACCCGTGCCTGCGGCTGATCCGCCGGTCGTTCTCGCCGACGCAGACGTGCACGTCCGGCCGGTTGCGCCCGAAGAGCACCTCCCGGCCCTCGCGCGGACCGACCGTGATGCCACCGGCCACCGCCAGCACGTTCAGCGTGCCCGGCGCGCCCCCGGCCATGCCCCAGGCCAGGCTGTGGTGCGCGGGCGGCAGCACCCCTGGACGCTCACCCATGTCCCCGGCCTCCTCCCGTCCCGCCGACCGCTCCAGCATGCGGCAGAACCGCCGGGATCGATCCCCGGCGGATCGCGGTAGAACGATGCCGCAACGGCGGACGGCTTGCCGGTTCCAGGGGGTGCGGGCAAGCCGTCCGTGCGGTCAGCGCGGTGGGAAGAACGCGGTGGCCAGCTCCCTGGCCAGGGCGCACCGTTCTTCCTGGGTCTTCCGGTTGCTGGTGACGCTGGCGTACACCACCTCGTGCTTGGGTGAGTTGTAGGCGTTCCGGTACGAGCGGGTGGCCACCCTGATCCAGCAGGCGTTGGTGTGTTCGCCCGTCTCCTGGTCGACGTAGGCGGGCAGTCCGGCGATGGTGGTGCTGGTGCCCCGCGACTCGGTGAACGGGTCGCTCCTGGCCAGGTCCAACTCCAGCAGCTCACTGCGGTCACCGTTGGCCCAGACGCAACTGAACCGGCCGAAGCCGGGCGTGGGGCCGGACGGGTCGATCCCCGCCATCCGGGGGAACTGCGCGGAGTTCCGCATCGCGCACGCGTCCAGGTTGGCCAGCGAGTCCGGATCCGGGTCGCGCCGGGGGAGCTGCCCCTTGGCCAGCGCCGCGCTCGCCGACTCGACCACCGCCTCGGCCATCCCGCAGAGGTCGGCGTCGACCACCGTCTTCACCCGCACCGAGATCTGGATCTCGAAGCGGTCGGGCAGCAGCAGGCGCCGGGCGCAGCGGCCCGGCACCTTCGGTTCCCGCAGCACGCTGAACCGGCCCCGTTGCTCCACCTGCCCCTCCGGCTGGGCGGCTGGGTCGGTCTGGGCGAAGTACACCGTGATCGGGGTTTCCCCGGTGGTGTCGTCGATCTTGATGATCACATCGCACCGGTCGAACCGGTACTCGTCGGGAACCAGGTTGACGTCGCCGAACTTCTCCAGCGCCAACAGGTTGAACACCTTGCACGGGTCGGCGGTGCGGGTGTCCCCCATCAGCGACACCGTCTGATCCACCGCAGGCGGCAGGTTGACCACCGCCAGCCAGACGGCCAGGCCCAGCACCACCACCAGCGCACCCACGCTCAGCAGCCACCGGCGCACAACCGCCTGCCTGGACCGGCGCCCCGCCCCGGCCAGGTCGGCCAGCATCCGCCTGGTGGCCGCCGCGTCCGGCCGCCGTTTCGGGTCCACCCGCAGCATCTCGGTCAGCACCGGCGCCAGCGGACCGCTGTTGCGGCTGGGCGTGAGCCTGCCCTCGGCGGCCCGGCGCAGCCGCAGGAACGGGTTGTCCGTCTTGCCGCCGACCGGGGAGGCGCCCTCCACCGCCGCGTACAGCGTGGAGCCCAGCGAGAAGATGTCCGAGGCCGCGATCGGGTCGCCGCCGTTGGCCACCTCCGGCGCGACGTAGCCGGGAGTGCCGGCCAGCAGCGAGGAGCCGGTCACCGTCTCCTCCCCGGCCAGCAGCCGGGAGATGCCGAAGTCGCCGAGCTTGGCCTCGTCCTCGGAGATCATCAGGATGTTGGCCGGTTTGATGTCCCGGTGCAGGATGCCCTTGGCGTGCACCGCGGCCAGTGCGCCGGCGATCTGCGCGCCCAGCCTGGCCACGAGTTCCGGCGGCAGCACCCCGCGTTCGGCCAGGCTCTGCGCCGGCACGTACTCCAGCACCAGCCAGCACTCGTGGCCGTCGTCGAGCACGTCGTAGAGGGTGACGATGTGCCGGTGGTTGAGCTGGGCCAGCAGCCGGGCCTCCCGCCGCAGCTGCTGGAGTTGTTCCGCATGCTGGCCCGCGGCGCCGGGCAGTGCTCGTTTGAGCGCGACCAGCCTGCCCAGGTGCTCGTCGGTGGCCCGCCACACCACCCCGTTGCCACCGGCGCCGACCTGGTCCTCCAACCGGTACCGGCCGGCGATGACCTGCCCCGCCCGCATCTCTCCTCCTGACCACACGGTGTGCACCTTCTCGCGCACCCGGAGTGACCACAACGGGCGGGGTGGTGGTCAGCTGGGGCTTACACCTGTTTGTGACGTTGTCGGCGGACCCGATGCCTGCCAGGGTGATCACGTGGACTGGAACGCCCCGCTGGACAACTACTGCGAACGCGTGGCCCCCGGTCTGTGGGGCGAGCCGCTGAACGCGCTGAGCAACGGCGGGTTCATCCTCGCCGCGCTGGTGCTGTGGTGGCTCATCCGCCGCCGCCCCGGCGGCCCGGCGGCCCCGGCCAGCCTGCACACGCTGGCCGCGTTGCTGCTGCTGATCGGCCTGGGCAGCCTGGCCTTCCACACCTTCGCCAACCGCTGGTCGGTGCTGCTGGACGTCGGCTTCATCGCGCTGTTCATCCACTTCTACGTGGTCTGCTTCCTGCACTGGTTCTGGGGCCTGAAGTGGAAGTGGGCCTGGCTCGGCGTGCCCGCCTACCTCATCGCGGGCCAGTTGATCTCCTTCACCCTCGGCGGCCTGATCGGCTCCGGCGGTGGCCAGTACCTGCCCGCACTGGTCACGATGATCGCCTTCGCCATCGCGCTGGGCTTCCACCCGGACGAGTCGCTGCGCCAGTACCGGAAGTGGTTCGGGCTGACCGCTGCGCTGTTCGCGGTGTCGCTGTTCCTGCGCACGGTGGACGGCCCGGTCTGCGGCGATATCGTCATCGGCACCCACTTCCTGTGGCACCTGTGCAACTCCGGCGTGCTCTTCCTGGTGGCATACGCGCTGGTCCTGCGCTGGCGCGAGGTGACGGAACGGCAAACTCTCCAGTGAAAACGTGGTGACGGGAACGCGGCGTTCGTCCCGTTCGTTAGCCCCTACGCTGGGCTACACCATCAACACAGGGGATAAGGACGGTTTCTGGTGTTCAAGCGGATGCTCCAGGCTTTCGGCGTCGGCGGGCCGACCGTGGACACGGTGCTCCACGACCCCAACTGCCGGCCGGGCGGGCAGCTCTCCGGTGAGGTCCGCCTCTCCGGCGGCAACAGCGACGTCGAGATCGAACACGTGACCCTGTCCCTGGTGACCCGCATGGAGGTCGAACACGGGGACAGCGAGCACAACACCGCTGTCGAGTTCTTCCGGGTCGCGGTGGCGGGCCGGTTCCAGCTGCGCGAGGGCGAATCGCGCAGCATCCCGTTCCAGCTGCCGGTGCCGTGGGAGACCCCGCTGACCATCGTCGGCGGCGCCCCGCTGCGTGGCATGTCGGTCGGCGTGCGCACCGAGCTGTCGGTGGCCAAGGCCGTGGACAAGGGCGACCTGGACGCGGTGCACGTGCACCCGCTGCCCTCCCAGGACGCGGTGCTGGAGGCGTTCGGGCGACTGGGCTTCCAGTTCCGCAACGCCGACGTCGAGCGCGGTCACCTGCACGGCGTGCGCCAGGAGCTGCCGTTCTACCAGGAGATCGAGTTCTTCCCGCCCGGCCAGTACGCGGGCCGGATCAACGAGGTCGAGCTGACCTTCGTGGCCAACCCCAGCGAGCTGGTGGTGGTCCTGGAGGCGGACAAGCGTGGCGGCATGTTCCGCGCGGGCGGCGACGCCTTCGGCCGTTTCCACGTCAGCCACCAGGAGGCCGAGCGGACCGACTGGGCCGCGCACCTCGACGGCTGGATCGGCCAGGCCGCGGGCCGGATGGCCCAGCACTACGGCAGCCAGCCCGGCTACGGCCAGCCCGCCTACGGGCAGCAGGGCTACGGCCACGGCGGGGGCCACCCGCAGCACTACCGCGACCACGACGACGACCACGGTCGCCGCGGTGGTGGCATGGGCGTCGGCGGCATGGTCGCCGCCGGTGCGGCCGGTGTGGTCGGCGGTTTCGTGGCCGCCGAGATGATCGACGAGGTCGGCGACTTCTTCGGTGGCGACGACGAGTGAGTACTGCCGGGTCCTGACTGACCCGCGCTGAGCGAGGAGTCGGGGCGGTCCCGCTGGGGCCGCCCCTTTTCCTTGTCTCAGAACAGGTTCGCCCCGGTGAGCGCGGCCATGTGCCGGGGCAGGTTCGGCCAGACCTCGCCGGTGTAGAAGTGCGCGCCGGGCAGCTCGTCCACCCGGAAGTCCCCGGCCGCGACCTCCCGCCAGCGACTCGCGCCCGCCAGGGTCACCGGGTCCCGCGCGCCGATGAGCGCCTGCACCGGGGCGTGCACCACGGTGCCGGGTGTGTAGCGGTAGGTGCCGTGCAGGGCCAGGTCCGCGCGGAAGGCGGTCAGCACCACCCCGGCCAGGTCCGGGTCTTCCAGGATCTCCTCCGGCAGCGTGCCGTACTCCCTGATCCAGGCGAGCAGCTCGTCATCGGCGTGCCGCGCCACCGGCCCGGTGTCCCCGGCGAAGCCCAGGTGCGGCGGCGCCGAATGCCCGGACACCACCAGCGCCGACGGCATCGGCCCGCCGGCCGCCTCCAGCCGCGCCGCGGTCTCGAAGGCGACCAGCGCGCCCATGCTGTGCCCGGCGAGCACGAACGGCGCCCGCGCCACCGACCGGACCGTGGCCACCACATCGGTCACCAGGTCGGCGAAGACCGAGGGCATCGCCTCGGTGAACCGCCGTTCCCGCCCCGGATAACAGACCAGCACGAGTTCGGTGTCCGCGGGCACGGCCTGGGCCCATGGCCGCAACGGGGCGGTGCCGCCGCCGGCGTAGCTCAGGCCGATCAGCAGCCGGGTGGCCTCCGGGCGCGGCTCGGGCCGGGCCACCGATGTCTGTCCGCTCAACGCGGCGACCTCCGCGAGTCAAGGGGGTGAGTCGCTGTCCGACCCTACGCGGCCGCAGGTCGCGGATCCGGTACGACCACAGGCCGACGCCCGCGCCGCCGGGGTCCCCCGCCAGGCCGATTTGCCGCGCTGCGCGTCGACGGCCACCGCCGCGGCGGGTACACCTGGGCCGACAGCGTGGACCACGGGCCCGGTCCGTCATCCCTCCGGCGCAAGAAGAGAGCCAAGCCAGTGAAGTTCCCCGCCAAGGTCGTGCTCGCCACCACCCTCGCCCTGCTCGCCACCGGATGCGCCGCGGTCAACAAGGTCACCGAGGAGGTCGAGCACCAGTCCAGCGAGTACGGCAACGAGATCAAGGCCGTGGACCTGGAGAACCTGATCGGCACCATCAAGATCACCGGCGGCGACCGGCTGGTGGTGAAGCGCGCGCTGACCCAGCAGACCACCCGCCGCTCGCACGCCGCGCTCACCCCCGACGGCGACACGCTCCGGCTGATGGGCGGCTGCTCCGGCGCCGCCGGTGAGTGCGATGTGGACTGGGACATCACCCTGCCCAAGGATGTGAAGGTCAAGGTGGCCAACAAGACCGGCGGCATCACGCTGAGCGGGGTGAGCGCGCCGGAGATCGACGTCCGGACCAAGCTCGGCGAGATCACCGTGGCGGCCACCGGCGGCTTCGACCGGCTGAGCGCGCATTCCGAGGGCGGCGAGGTCACCGTGACCGTGCCGGGCGACCGGGCGTACCAGGTGACCACCAAGGTCAGGGAGCGCCTCGGCAAGGCTGATGTCCAGGTGCGGCAAGGGCCGGGGCCCGGGATCGCGGCGAGTTCGGACCGCGGCGGGGTCACGGTGCGGAACGCCTGACAGCCACGGGGAAGGGCCCGGCGCACGTTCGGTAATCTGCGCGGCACGCAGGGTCCGGACCGAGCCGGGCCGCACAAGCGCCAGGAGACACCCGTGCCCGCCGTGTACGACCGCCGCCGCCCGCTCGTCGCACTGACGATCGCCGCTCTCGCCCTAGGCCTGGCCGGTTGTGGCAGTTCAGCAGCGGACTCCGAGGCGCCCAAACCGCCTGCCCGGCCACGCGAACTGGCCTTCGACAACGTCAAGCCGTGCGCGCTGCTGTCCCAGCCGCAGCAGGGCGAGTTCGGCGTGGACCAGCCGGCCGAGGACGGCACCAGCCCGACCTTCAACGCGCCGAGCTGTGTCTACATCAGCCAGAAGGAGAAGGTCAGCCTGTCGGTGGTGCTGGTGACCGACCGCGGCATCGCCGAGTTCGCCCCCGGCAAGGCCACCGGCCAGACCGACGCGGTCACCGTGGCGGGCTTCCCCGGCTACCGGGTGCGCACCGACCAGCCCGCCGGCGAGCAGTTCTGCACCGTGCACCTGGACGCCGCCCCCGACCGGGTGCTGACCGCCGCCTACAACGAGGAGGGCCGCGACAAGCCGCTCTCCAAGGACGAGGTCTGCCAGCGCGCCACCAAGGTCGCCGAGGCCGCGCTGGGGACGCTGACCAGCGCTAAGTAGTTACCCCTCACCCGATCGGGTGGAGTCGCCTGAGCTGGCCGAACAGGCCGGTGAGGGCTGTTTGGCGCGGCTACGATCTGAGACGAGCTGATCTCAGGGGGTAGTTGAGGTGGCACCACAAGGCAGTGTGTCGGTGGACGGCATGAAGATCGACTTGGCCCAGGTCCCGGCCGCGATCCGGCTCTACCAGCAGACGAAGGACCGGATCGACGAGCTGGTCAGCCGGGCCGCCAGCGACTTGCAGATCGAGCCGATGGGCAACGACGACGTCAGCCGGGATGTCGCGGCCGAGTTCAACAACCGGAACCTGCGCAGCACCGGATCCATCAGCGCGGCGATCTCCGCCTTCCGCGACCGGCTTCAGTCGATCATCGAGCAACTCACCGCGGTGCAGCGGCAGTACCGCCTCTCCGAGGACGGCAACCGGACGAAGTTCCCGGGAGACGTGCGTGCCTGACCGCCGTCTCCTCGCCACCGCCTTGGTGCTCGCCTTCGGCCTGGCCGGATGCGGCGGCGGCAACGCCGCGCCAACCACAGTCGCCACCGCCACGTCGCAGGCGACCACCAGCGCCGCCGCGACCAAGCCCGCCCGGCCCCGCAGCCTCGACCTGACCTCGGTGGTGGCCTGCGAGCTGTTGTCCGAGCAGCAGCGCAGCGCCCTCGGGGTGGATCAGCCGCCGAAACCCGGGCACAGCACCACCTTCGACGCCGATGACTGCTTCTTCCTCAACCGCGCGGAGAACACCAACTTCTTCCTGGTGCCGATCAGCAAGCAGGGCATCGAGCGGTTCGCCCCTGGCCGGGTCAATGGCGAGGTCCGCCAGGTGAGTGTCTCCGGGTACCCCGGCTACGAGGTGTGGACGGAGGTCGCGCCCGGCAGCCAGTTCTGCACCGTGCAGGTGGATGTGGCCGACGGGCAGGTGCTGCGCGCGCATTACGCCGAAGGCGGCCGCAAGCAGCCGTTGGGGCGCGAGGAGTTGTGCAAGCGAGCGAGCCGGGTGGCCGAGGCCGCGCTGGTCACGTTGTCGAGGAAGTAGCAGGGGGAGTCATGTTCAACTCGCTGGACGTGTGCCGGAACTGGCTGGCCGTTCCGCACCAGAAGCTCTACGACGACCTGCAGCAGGGCCGTGGCCCGGCCACCGCCGAACCCGCCAAGAAGTTCCAGGCCGAACTGGCGCAGGGGTTCTTCAACGCGGTCAACGATCTGAAGACCGGTCTCAAGACCCTCGGCGGGGTCTGGCAGGGGCAGGCGGCGGACAACGCGCAGGCGGCCATCGGCGGGCTGGGGCCGTGGCTGGAGCTGGCCAGGACCGCGGTGGAGAACTCGGGCAAGGCGACCGGGTCCCAGGCCGAGGCGTTCAGCACGGCCAAGACGGCGATGCCCAAGCCGGTGGAGGTCAAGACCGGGGAGGACTGGGCGCCGGTCAAGGGGGTCAAGAACTTCTTCGGGGTCAAGACCGATCGGCAGGACGAGGAGGAGGCGGCCAAGGAGGCGCATCTGCGGGCGGCGCAGGTGATGTCCACCTACTCGACCTCCTCCAGCGCGAACGTGCGGGCGTTGCCGACGATCTCCGAGCCGCCGCAGGTCGCGGTGGACCAGCAGGTCACTCCCCCGCCGCCGGGACCCGGTGGCCGGGGTGGCCGGACCGCGGTGCCGACCCGGCGGGGCGCGAGCGGCGGCGGGGATCAGTCGCGGCCAGGTACGCCGGATGGCGGGATTTCCGTTGTGCCGCAACAGCAGGACGGTCCGCCTGCCCAGGACGGGACGCAGCGGCCGGGTGGCGCGGTGGACGATCCGCGAGTGGCGGCGGTGACGCCGAGCCAGTACACGCCGGTGCCACCGCAGGGCACGTCGAACGTGCCGGGCAACTTCGGGCCTGGCGCATCCGGTGGCGTCTCGGGTGGTGGCAGTGGGTACGGCGGGTTCGGTGGGGGTGTGGTCGGCGGTGGGTTCGGCGGGGCCACCGGTGGTCCGGCCGGGCCGGGGAATCCGTTGGGGCGTGGTGGATCGGCCGGGGTCGGCGGCGGCACGCAGGTGCCCGCGGCGCGCACCGGGTCGCCGGGGACCGGGCGGGGCGGGCAGTTCCTGCAGCAGGCGGCGCCCGGCGGGGCGGCCCGGCCCGGCGAGGAGGACGAGGAGCACGAGAACCAGTACGTGCTTGATTCCGACGAGATCTTCACCGACGATCGGCTGGTCGCGCCGCCGGTCATCGGCGAACACCAGGAGTAGAACCGTGCTGGACATCGACACCGCCCCGGCCTTCCGGCTCTCCGCCTCGGCCTATCAGGTGCTGTGGGAGAAGTTGCGGCTGCCCGAGATGCCCGTGGTGCTGCACGTGCACCCGCAGGGGTTCGAGGAGCACGAGCGCACCGCGGCGGTCAACGCGGCCTGGGACGAGCTGCACCGCGACGACCTGGTGCGCAACGGCGGCATCCGGCCGGAACTGGTGGACGCGCTGACCCTGCTGGCCAGGCCGGCCCGCGCGGTGGACGCCCGGCTGTGGCTGGGGCACGAGGTGCGGGCGCTGGCCGCCGGATCCGGGCAGGACGCCGTGCTGGCCGTGCTCGAGGCGGAGGTGCTGAGCCTGCGGGCGATCTACCCCGGCGGGCTGGCCAGGGCCGTGGTCGGGCTGCTGCCTGCCCGCGCGGCCGGGCCGGGTCACTCGGTGTCGCTGCCCAGTGCGGTGATCGACACGGCCACCCAGGAGGCGGGCAGTTCGGTCAAGGCCTTCGCCGAAGCCTTGCGGGACAACGGGGTCAGCGCCGCGGACGCGAAGGCGGTGGCGGAGATGATCGAGGGCGCCGACCAGAGCGGGCAGTTCGGCGCGACGCTGACCGACCGGCTGGGGCGGCGTAACCGGGCCGATCACGTGGTGGCCTTCTTCGACACCGCGGCCGGGCGCTACCTGATGGAGGAGCACCGCGGCTCCGACGGCACGCCGTGGACCACGATGAGCCCGGCCGACGGCACCCGGCTGACCGGCCAGCTGGACCGGTTGCTCAGTGGGCTGGCCGAGGACTGAATGCTGTTCACCGCGGCCGTCCTGGACGGCATCACCGGCGGAACGGTGACGCTGGCCTTCCGGCGCTGGCGGCGGCCCAGCGTGCGCGCGGGCACCGTGCTGCGCACCGCGACCGGACTGGTGGAGATCCTCGCGGTGACACCGGTGGCCGACCTCACCGACACGGAGGCGGCCCAGGCCGGATTCCCTGACCGGGCAACGCTGTTACGCGGTCTCCGGTCCGGCGCGGACGCCGAGCTGTACCGGATCGAGCTGCGACCGGCCGGGGCCGATCCGCGGATCTCGTTGCGGGAGAAGGACGAACTGTCCGCGGCCGACCGCGCCGAGCTGGACCGGAAACTGTCCGGAATGGACAGCCGGGCCAAGCACGGGCCGTGGACGGCGCGGGTGCTGGCACTGATCGCCGAATGTCCCGGCACCCGGGCGGCCGAACTGGCCACCCGGGTGGACCGGGACACCCTGGCGTTCAAGAACGACGTACGCAAACTCAAGGAACTGGGCCTGACCGAGAGCCTGGAAATCGGCTACCGCCTGTCCCCCCGCGGCACGGCCTACCTACGCGGAAGCTAGCCGAGCCACCCGCCCCCGTGTTGGCCGTTCTCGTACGGTGTGTTGGCCGAACTGGACGGTGTGTTGGCCGCTATGGACGCCGTGTTGGCCGAAGAGGTGTACCAGTTCGGCCAACACTGTGTACGACAACGGCCAACACGCCGGTGGGGTGCGGACCTGGGAGCTAGTGGCCGCTCTTGTCGTTGCCGCCTGGGAAGTCGCCTTCCAGGTCGCTGATCCCGGGTGGGGCGTCGGAGAGTTCCACCGGCACGTGCACCACGGTGACCCGGCCCTCCAGGGAGGCGGTCACCGCCTTGCCGAGGCCCTCGGCCAGCGCGGCCTTGTCCGAGATGACCACCTGCTCGACCCGCGGCGGGGTGGCGTGCGCGGCGGCCGCCAGCTCACCGGAGACGAACGGGTACCGGTCGGCAGGCAGGCCGTGCTGGTCGAGCTGGGACTGCAGCCAGCCGTAGCCGCCGTTGCGCAGCACCACGTAGACCACGCCGATGCCTTCCCGGCCCAGGGTCTCCAGGTCGCTGCGGAACAGGTTGAACGCGCCGTCGCCGACGAAGGCGATCACCGGGCGGTCCGGGGCGGCGATCTTCACCCCGGCCGCGGCTGCCGCGCCGAAGCCGAGCGTGGTCTGCTCGGAGGGCACCACCGAACCGCCGCGCGCACCGCAGGAGTAGTAGGGGTAGATGTAGGACCACATGTCCTGCAGGCCGTTCTCCTGCACCAGGATCCGGGACTCGGGGGCCACCGTGTCGATGGCCGCGAGCACCTCGGCCACGTGCACGTAGGCGTCCTCGCCGAAGATCTTCAGCCTGGCCTGCGCGGCCGCGGCGGCCTCGGCGCGGCAGCGGGCGATGGTGGCCACCCAGTCCGCGTCCGGGGTGTGCCCGGCCAGCGCGGTCAGCCAGGCGGCGACCGTGCCCGCGCCGTCGCCGATCACCTTGGGCCCGGCGTACTCCACCGAGAGCCCGCCGGCGTCGATGTTGACCTGGACCACCGGCACGCTGGTGCCGATGCCCTCCCAGCCGAAGGTCGCGGTCTCCTCCAGCCGGGAGCCCAGCGTGATCAGCAGGTCGGTGCCGCTCCACAGCTCCGCGGTCTGCTGCGGCGAGTACAACCCGGCCAGCCCGCAGAACTGGGCGTGGTTCTCATCCACCGTGGAACGGCCGGTGGCGGTGCTGTAGATCCCGGCCCCGATGGCCTCGGCGAAGCGCTCCACCACGCCGTCGGCGTTGCGGTGCCGCATGCCGCCGCCGACCAGGATCAGCGGGCGCTTGGCCGCCTTGATCGCGGTCAGCGCGGCACTGTCCGCCGCGGCCACCGCGTGGTCGACCCTGGTGACGTCGGCCGGGGTGTGCCACGGCCGGGTGCGGTTGATCTCTTCCTTGAGCAGGTGGTCCGGGAACTCCAGGTACACCGGGCCGGGGGTGCCGCTGGTGGCGATCAGCAACGCCTTCTCCAGCGCGGCGGCCACCCGGTCCGGGTGGTCCACCCGGTGCGCCCACTTGGTCAGCGGCGCCACCAGCGCGAGCTGGTCCAGCTCCTGGAAGGCGTTGGAGCCACGCTGTTCCACGCTGGTGCCGCCGGCCAGCACCACCACCGGCGCGGCCGAGCAGTGCGCCTCCAGCAGGCCGGTGACCGCGTTCGCGGCGGCCGGGCCCTTGCCGATCACGGCGATGCCGGGCTTGCCGGACTGGAGCGCGAACCCGGTGGCCATGAAGATCGCGTTGCGCTGGTCCCGGCACAGCACGATGCGCCGGTCGGTGGGCTGCAGGGCGCGCAGCATGCCGAGATCGTCACCCGGCAGGCCGAAGATGGTCTCCACCCCGGCCGCGGTGAGGAAGTCGACGGCGGCGTTCCAGGCGCCCTGGTAGGTCTGTTCAGTCATGCGTTGGCCATCCTGCTCTGCTGGGCTGCGGGGAGGTGCTCGGCGACCGCCTTGGAGATCAGGATCGGTTCGGCGTGCCGCTCACCCCGGTAGGCGATGTAGTTGGCAGCCACGCCGTGGCCGCCGAACGGCTTGTTGCCGTTCTCCACCTCGAAGATCGTCATGTTGGCGCACACCGCGTGCCGCTTGGCCAGCAGTTCGGCAGCCGCCTGGTCGTCGCCGTAGATCATCGCGGCCATCGCCCGTTCGTTCACGATCGGCGAGTTGATGAAGGACCGGAGCTGCTGCGAGTTCTCGTACACCACCAGGTTGAAGATGGGCGAGAACGTCTCCTCGATGGGCATCTTCTTGTTGTACCTGCGCACGAGCACCGTGGGCTCGACATGCCGGGACCGGAAGTCCACCCGGCCGCCGTGCACGATGTGTTCTCTGTTGATCCGCAGGTAGTCCGCCGCAGCCTCTAGCGCGGTCTCGTAGCAGAGGGAAGAATAGTCCGCTTCGGGGTCGGTGTAGCTGCCGTAGCGCAGGTCGGCCACCCGCTTGACCAACAGGTCGGTGAACCGCTCCGCGTCGGCGGCGTTGACCATGAACACGTCCGGCCCGAAGCAGTCCTGGCCCGAGTTGAGCATCCGGATCCGCAGGGCGTCGGTCACCGCGAGGTCCAGGTCCGCGCCGGGGGTCACGATGAACGGGTTCACGCCCTGGCCGAAGAACAGCAGCAGCTGGTCCTCGCGCAGGTAGGAGCGGACCTGCTCGGCGTTCTGGTAGGCGCCGGTGAAGACCAGCACGTCGGCCTCGGCCACCGGCACGTCGACGAACTGGCGCTGGCTGAGCGTGGTCAGCTCGATCGCGTCCAGCCGGTGCACCGGCGCGAGCAGGTCGTGCAGGCGGCGGGTGGTGTCCAGCACCTGGCCGGACGGCCGGAAGATGATCTCCTCCGAGTACAGCGCCGGGATCAGCAGGTACAGCGCGTAGGAGTAGAGCAGCACGTTGGAGGACATGAACACGGCCATCTTGCCGACCTGGCCCGGCCGGTAGGCCGAGACCTCCTCGACCGCGCCCTCCAGCGTGCCGATGGTCGCCTCGATCTCCTCCAGCACCGCCTTGTGGTTGGAGATCTCGGTGAGCACGTCGACGACCTGCTGCGGGTTGGTGCGCAGGAACTCCACCACGGCCTGGATCGCCCGCACCCGCTCCGGGAAGTGCAGTGCGCTCAGGTCGGCGGCCGGTTCCACCGCGGTGGTCTGGGCCACCCGGTTGCGCGGGGTGGGCAGGGCGTCCAGCACGAGTCGCTCCAGCTGCCTGGGGTCGGGCTTGCCGTTGGCGTTGAGCGGGAACTCCGAGATCACCAGCACGTGGTTGGGCTGCTCGTAGGGCGGCAGTTCGGCGCAGATCAGCTCGCGCCAGTGCCGGGCCTCGCGCAGCTCGGGGTCGGCCACCACGAAGACCAGCTGGCTGCCGCGGCGCTCGTCGTCCAGTGCGACCACCTTGATCGGCGCGCCCGCGGCCTCGGCCTTGCGGGCCAGTGCCTCCGGGTAGAGCGTGTGGCCCATCCGGTGCACGGCGAACTTGCGGCCGACCACGTAGAGGTTGCCCTCGGCGTCGGCGTAACCGATGTCGTTGGTGCGGTAGGTGTCGTTGTCCCTGGGCACCACGCTGCCGTCGGCGGCCAGGTAGCCCTGCATGAGCCCGCCGGAGCGGACCAGGATCTCGCCGATCTCCCCCGGCGCGGCGGTGACGCCGTTCTCGTTGATGATCAGCAGTTCCACCCCGTCAAGGGGCTTGCCGCAGCCGATGGCGTTGCCGGGCGCGGCCAGCGCGATGTTGCCGACCTCGGTGCTGCCGTAGCCGTCCAGCAGCGGCTGGCCGGTGGCCGTGACGAACTTGTCGGCCAGCGCCCGGTCCAGCGGCGCGCCGCCAACGCACCACATCCGCACCCCGCGCAGGCCCTCGGCCGAGTCCGGTCGGCGTTGCACCAGGTTGAGCAGGGTGTGATAAGTCGCGGGAGTCGCGTCCACCACGGTCGCGTGGTACCGCCCGGCCATGTCGACCGCGTGGTCGAGGCGGGTGTAGGGCGCGACCACGAAGGAGCAGCGGGCCACCCACCAGAGCAGCACGAGCGAGAGCCCGTACTGGTGGGAGAAGGGCAGCAGCGGCATCAGCACGTCGGCCTCGGTGTAGCCCATCCGCTGCTGGGTGCGCTCGATGTTGCCAAGGAAGGAGTGCCCGGAGCGCACGATGCCCTTGGGGTCCCCGGTGGTGCCGGAGGACCAGGCGATCAGCGCGTCGGAGCGGGAGAACCAGTCCACGAAGCTCAGCGAGCCCAGCACGTCATCGGTGCGCGCGGCGGCCTCGGCCAGCAGGTCGTCCAGGTAGAGCGCGCCCGCCGGGCCCACGCCCGCGTCGTCGGCTGGCAGGGCCGGCTGGAGCACTGCCCACCGTGCTCTGGCCAGCCCCGCGAACCGGAGGGTTTCCTCCGGGGTCTGCCGGTGGTCGACCAGCACGATCGACACATCCAGGTGCACCAGCGCGAGCAGCGCGGTGACGTAACCGGCGGAGTTGTCCGCCTTGAGCACCACCCGGTCGCCTGGCGCCACTCCCCTGCCCCGCAACACCGCCGCCACCCGGAGCGCGTCCTGCTCGACCTCGGTCACCGAACGCACCGAGTTCGCCGTCACCAGTCTCGCTGCCACAGGATCCACCGCCGTCTCCCACGTCACCACAGCCATCGCCACCACGACGTCGCCACCCGTCGCCGGGACCATCGAGATCCCCGTTGTCCCGTGTCGCCGATGTGAACGGCGGGCGCGATGCGCACTCGCCCACAGGACTGTTCAGCACAGTTACTGGCACCCACCCCAGATGCTTCGATAGCCAGCCTAACGACGGAACTACACGAACCGGGGGCCACTTCAAAAAGTTGGGGCGAACGGAGCACGAACCATGCTCCGATCAGGTCGCATTACCCACGTTCAAGGCAGTCCACATCAATAATTTCAAAGCAATTAACGCTGCGTGACAACGTAAATACACGGAGCGCGATCGGTTGTCCTGGGGTCAACGTCATGGGAATGTCAAAGAAAACATGAGCCGCCCTATAACGTTTCCGTACACTTGCCCTGGCAAAAATTTCCGCCTGCGAGATTGGTGTGACTATTCACTCCACTGGCAGAAAAACGTCAAAACTGCGGACTTGCCCGGCTGACCTGCGTAAATGCCTGGACAGACGTCGTCGTGCCTGCTACTTCGGGTGGCCGGGGTCCGGTATAGCTGGGGGTCAATACCGGACAACCCGGCCACGGGAACGTTCTCACGCAGCCGCCGCCGAGTCCAGTGCGGATCGCAGCTAATAGCTCCGGAGGACTACCTGGGGGTGATATGGAGGTCATCCTCCAGTCAGTGCCCGGGACCAGTCCCGATCGACGCAGGTAGCGTGCTTATACACCCCTGGACTCAACTTCGGCCACTCCTGGCCGCCGCCGTGCTTGAATCGCCTGGTAAGCAGCACAAACCGGCCACGCACCAGGAGACAAACCCGTGTTGTACGTTGTCATCATCGCCTGCGAATTCGCCTTCTGGGCGGTTCTGTTCGCCGGTCTGTTCGTGCGCTACGGATTGCGGATGCCGCGGTTGTCCACCGTCGTGCTGCTGCTGACGCCGCTGGTGGACCTGGTGCTGCTGGCGGTCGCGAGCTGGGATCTGCTCAGTGGCGGGACCGCGAACCTGGCGCACTCGCTGGCCGCGATCTACCTCGGCTACTCCCTGGCCTACGGCAAGCGGCACATCGGCAAGCTGGACCGCTGGTTCCAGGCCAGGTACGCGCGCAAGCGTCAACAGCCGGTGCCGGTGTTCCAGGACATGGAGAAGGAACTGCCGCGCTCCCAACGGGAACGGCGGGCCTGGTTCCGGCTGCTGCGCATGTACCTGGTGCTGGCCACGCTGATGGGCGGCGCGATCCTGCTGACCGGCGATCCGGCCCGGACCCAGGCGCTGCACGCCCCGCTGCTCATCTGGACCTTGATCGTGCTGGTGGACGGCGTGATCAGCTTCGCCCGCAGGGACGAGCCCGCCGCGCCCGCGGGGGCGGACCGGGCCGGGAGCTGATGGATCAGGTGCACGCACGCCTCCCCGGGAGTGAGTTGGTGATCGAGGTGCCCGAGCAAGTATCGGCCAGCATCGCGGCAAAGTCGTCTGTCGCAAGTACCAGTCCCCGATGCGGCTTAACCGCTTCAGGATGAGCCCAAACGCCGAATAGTCCCTCCGAGGGATGAGCCCAATAACGAAACGACCGCGTTTAGTAGCCGCGGCGCAGCCTGGCGAGCACTACCGCGACCGCACTGCTCAGACAGGTCAGCACGGGAAGTTGCAGGTCACCGGGCTGGAACAGCGAGATAATGGTCCAGACCAACAGGCACAACACACCCAGTGAGAGCGCGAACACGGTCAGTCCGAGGCGTGGTTGGGTTCCGAGGATTCGAACCAGCTTCCGCCGCGCGGAGGACGGCAGCCTGCGCACCGGGCGGGCGGCCAGCACGCCGGTCGCGGCCAGGAGCAGCACGCCGAGCCAGACGTGGCCGCGGCCGGGCTCGGGCAGGCCGCCGATGATCAGCGCGAGCGAGCCGAGGCTGAGTACCAGCGTCAGGGTGCGCACGGTCGGCCACAGCACGGCCGCGACCACGTTGGCCGGGGGCGGCGGTGGTTCGGCCGCGGGGAGCTGGCCGCCGACGGGTGGGGGCGGGGCCGGGGCGGCGGCGCGTTCGCGGACCAGGGCGAGGTTGAGCTTGGCGTGCTGGTTGCCGGGGTCGAGCCGGAGCGCGGCCTGGTAGGCCTGTTCGGCGATGTCCCAGCGCCTGGCTCGCAGCGCGATGTCGCCGAGCACCTCGAAGCAGCGGGGTTCGGCCGGGTTCAGCTCCACCGCGCGCCGGGCCGCGGCCACCGCCTGGTGGCCTTCGGGGCGCTGCGGGTCGAGCATGGCGCCGCCCGCGCCGAGCGCCTCGGCCAGCGCGATCTGGCCGCGCCAGTCCGCCGGGGCCAGCCGGACCGCCTCACGCGCGGCGGCCACGGCTTCCGGGTGCCTGCCCAGTTCGGTCAGCGCGAGGCTGGCCAGCCGGTGCGGGGCCTCGTCGTCGCGGTTGAGTTCGGCGGCGCGCCGGGCTGCTTCCAGGGCGCGCTTGGGCTTGTCGTGCTGGAGGTAGGCCGCGGCCTGGCGGCACAACGCCTCGGGCGCATCGGTCACGGTGTGCAGTCTTCCACGTGCCCCGGGTGACCCCGGTCCACGGCCCTTGGCAGGCCGTGGACCGGGTGCCGTCACAGGCCGAGGCGGCCAAGCGCCTGGCTGATCCGGTGGTCGGTGGACACGATCGGCGCTTCGGCGCGCACCCACGGCGACCCGCCGAAGTGGGTCTGGAAGATGTGCTCGGCGGTGCGGGTGGCCACGGCCTGGGTGGTCAGCGTCGGGTTGGGCCCGCCGAGGGCGTTGGCCAGCGCCGAGTTGTCCGCGATGTAGAGCCCGCGGACGGCCCTGGACTCCCCGGTCGGGGTGGTGACGCTGTTCTGCTCGGACAGGCCCATCCGCATGGTGGACTGCACGTGCAGGATCAGCGGCGCCCAGTCGATCCGGAACACCCGCTTGGCGCCCGCGCCGCGGAGCAGCTGGGTGGCGCGTTTGGCCAGGTACTCGCGGTTGCGCTGGGTGCGGGCGGTGCGCTGACGCTGACGGAACTCGACCTTGGCGATCGGCCCGTGCTCATCGGCGGGCAGCACCGAGGGCACCACCCGGTTCTGCGCCTCCACGTCGTCGTCGGTGATCACCAGCACGTTGAGCAGCCGGTTGATCCCGCCGGCGAGGACCTCCTTGAGTTCCGGCCCGATGAGCCGGCCCGCCGGTCCGTCCCATGGTCCGGTGGCGCCGCGGCCGTTGCCGTAGCGACCGCGGATGCCGCTGTCACTCAGGGTCATGCTGAAGGCCTGCAGGGCGGGCGGCAGGCCGACGTTCTCCAGGCCGCCGTAGCCGGGGAACTCGCAGCGCGCGGAGGAGCCCACGCCCTTGGTGGAGTCGGTGTCCCGGTCGAACTGCCCGATCACCCAGTCGAAGTGGTGGTCGGTGTAGCCGCGGCCAACCCAGCCGTTGGGGTTGGGCAGCCCGCTGTTGAGCCACAGCCGAGGGGTCTCGGTGCACCCGGCGGCCATCACCACGACCTTGGCGTCCTCGCGGTGTTCCTGGCCGGAGCCGGTACGCCAGGTGACCCCGGTGGCGGTGAGCGCGGAGCCCCGGCGTTCGGTGTGCACCCTGGTGACGAAGGCGTCCGCGATCAGCGTGGCGGCCTTGGCCGATGGCCGGACCGCCGGGGCGGTGATGGCCAGCGGGACGTAGCTGTTGTCGGTGGAGCGCTTGGCGAACTGGTTGCGCGGCGCCCGCGCGGGCTGCATGCAGCCCTGGAAGCAGTAGCCGCAGAAGGTGCAGCCGGTGGCCATCGGGAAGGTCAGCTTGGACGCGTCGGTGGTCCGGCCCGCGGTGCCCCCGGGTTGCAGGATCGCGTTCTCCTGCGGCCGGTAGGAGGCGCCCAGGGTGGTTTTGGTCTTCTGCACCGGGATGTCCATGGTCTCGCACCCACGGAAGAAGGTCTCCTCCTTGAGTCCCATGGCCGCGGTCTGCACCGGCAGGGTGGCCTCGACCCACTCGTAGTAGGGGACGAGATCCTTGTAGCCGAAGGGAAAGCGGTGCTCGACGTCGTAGTTGGCCGCGTCCGCGCCGTCGTAACCGGCGAACACGCCGGGGTAGGCGCGCGGGCAGTTGCCGTAGTAGTGCTGGGTGGTGCCGCCGACGCCGGAGAGCTGCCAGAGGAAGGAGTTCTGCGGCGTTTCCCGGAACCAGGCTGGCTTGTCCCGGGATTGCGGCCCGAAGCGCAGGTAGCCGGTGAGCGGGTTGTTGGCGTCGTTCTCGAAGTGCGTCCACTCTTCCCGCGGCTTGGCGTGCCGAGGCCCCGCCTCCAGCAGCAGCACGTCCAGCCCACGCCCGGCCAGTTCAGCGGCCACAACCGGTCCACCGCCACCGGCGCCGATCACGATGACGTCGCGCATCAGTCCTCCACCGAGGTTCGGCCCTGGTAGTAGCCACGGAAGTCGTCCCAGCCCTCGACCGGCCCGGCGGGCTGGTACCCCGTCAGCTGCCAGCCGGCAGGCCGTGACTTGAGCTTCCGCGTCTTCTTGTCAAAGACCTTCCACTCGGAGAACGCGCCAAAAGCGGGAAACTCCAACAGCGCCCCACCCACGAACTTCAACAACCCGGAAACACTCCCCCGCAACGGCTGCGGCAGATTCCCATCCAGCAACGCGACCAGATCCGCGTCCGGCCCTTCCAGCAACTCGAACGCCCGAGCCTTGTCCGCGAAGGACAGCCGGGCGAACGGCGACAGAAAGACCCCGTTGAGCGCCAACGGATTCACCTGCGTCGCGAGCAGGTTGAGTAGCAGCGCGATCACCAGGGACAGCGGCAGCGACTCGTCGTTCTGGAGCACGATCGCCAGCGCCTTGTCCAATGTGGACACTTGAAGGTCGATCAGCCCGAGCAGACTGTCCGGGAGCTTGATCCCGGTGTCGGCGAGCGCGGTGACGAAGGCCGTGGAAAGCGGTTTCGCGAGCTGATCCGGGAACGGCACGAAGTGATCGAGTGCCTCGATCATGAAGTCGGTCGCACCCATTTCCAGCGCACCGGGGCTTGATACCGGGGTGCCTTGAGCGCGGGAGTAGTTGTCCGGGCCGGGGACTACGAAGGTGGTCAGGCCGTTGAGGGTGTCGCGGGCCAGCTCGGCGAGGATGGGGCGGAGCAGGTCGACGAGGATGGGCAGTGGTGGGGCGGCGGCAGTGGCGACGGGGGCCGCGGCCAAGGCGGGTGGCAGCAGCACCCCCGCTCCGGTGACCGCGCCCAGGACGCCAATGCGGGCAAGGAAAGCCCGGCGCGCCAGATCAGAGGAGGACATTCCGCGTCCTTGCGGCAGGAGGTGTGGTGGTGCCCGCGGGGGTCGGGGTGGTGGCAGGAATACAGCGGGGGGCGGGGGGTGGCAAGTGGGGGGCGCGGAGTCCACTCGGTTGGGTGGCGACGATGGTTGGAGGGTGGGGCGGGCGACCGATCGCCGGGGGGCTGGGCGGGGGGGGCAGGAGTCGGGAGGCCGTGCGGGCGGGGCTTGCGGGCGGGGCTTGCAGGCGGCGCGGGCGGGGCTTGCAGGCGGTGATCGCTTCCAAGGGCGCGGTTCGGGGCGGTGGGCTTGTGGCCCGGGGTGGCCGGGGGCCACTGCCCGGAGATGGCCGGGGCTTGTGGTCCAAGGGGGCCGGGGTCCGCTACCCGGAAACGGCAGGGGTGGTGACCCAAGGTCGGCTGGGGTTTGTTGTCCGGAAGCGGCGAGGCTTGTGGTCCAAAGTCGGCCGGGGTCTGTTGCCCGTGGCGTGGATGGGGATTACGGCCCGGGGGCGAGCCGGGCTTGCGACAACGGCAATCCCTCCGGGCGTGGGGTTGCAACCTTCCCGCGCGTGTTGGCCGTTGTCGTACAGAGTGTTGGCCGTTCTTGTACGGAGTGTTGGCCGTTGTGGGACGGGTCGTTGGCGGTTGTTGTACGGCCGCAGGCCGGGGGTTGGGGTGTGGGGTTGGGGGTGAAAACCCCACGACGAGGGTTCTCGCGTGTTCTCCGTACGGCCTGGAGCTTGCTGACCACACCCCGAGGAGCGGCCCCTGCAACACAAACCGCCGCCCTAGCCTCCCAAACGCGACGGGGGCCGCTCCTCGGGGTGTGGTTGGCTTGCGGAAGGCCGTGCGGAGAACACACGAGCCCTCGGAGCCACGCTGGTTCTCAAGTCGGCAACACAAACCCATGCCCCGCAACCTGCTTGCCCGGCTCTTGACTTGCCCTCCCCCCTCCGGTGGTCTGCCCGGCCGGCGAGGCCATCTTTTTCGCTTTTGATCTTTGCGTTGTTGGCCTCTGTTGCTGAGGTACCCGAGCGACGATCAAGATCGTCCTCGCCGGACGGGCAGGAATCAAAGGATGGGGGGGAAAGTCAAAAACAAGAGCAAAGACGAAGAGCAAGAGCAGTGCTCGTACGGTTCCCCCATCCCCGTCAGCCTTCCGATACCAAACCACATCCCGGGCACGCAGACCGTTGCGGTTGGGAGGCTAGGGCGGCGGCAGGTTGCGGTCTGCGCGCCCGGGATGTGGTGTGTCCTCTCCAGGCTGACGGGGATGGGGGAACCGCTCGGGTGGGGTTTGAAAAGCCACCCCCGCCACTCCCTAGCTGGCGCTCGCGAACACCGGGTAATGGTCCGAGTAATCGCTATACGTGTACTTCTTCCCCCAGGACTCCACCGTCCACTTCGGCGAGTGGATCTCCCGCGTCTCGTTCACCCAGTTCACAGGCCCCGCATGGCCGTTCAGCAGCAGGATGTGGTCGAGCTGCTGGCGCGGGCTGCTCGCGTCCCGCTCCTTCGCGATCGAGTTGGTCTGCGGGTCGTACGAATACGGATGCCCAGTAACTCTTTCAGGGTTCCTCGCATTCAAAGTACCCAATGCCGAGGTATACTCAGAAGTACCCCGGTCGACATTCAGATCCCCCGCGACAATCACCGGCTCACTCGCCGGAATGTTGCGACTCCGAATGTACGCCGCCATTTCCGCCAACTGGCCAGCCCGAATCGCGGGAGCATTCCCGTTGCACCCACCATCATCAGCCTGGAGGTGCGTACCCAGCACATGCACCGGACCACCGGGCGAACTGATCCGGACATACGCGAACCCCTTCGCCGAGAACCCGTCCGTCCCGCACTTGGGCTTGTAGACGTGCTGGACCCGTTCCGTGATGGGCCAGCGGCTGAGGATGGCGACGCCGCCGTCCTCGGGATACAGGTCCGTGTAGTCGCCTCGGGTTACGTCCCAGCCCGCCTTGCTTCGGCCTACCACCGGGGTTCGGTGGGGGTAGGTGTCGGACAGGTTGGTGAACAGGCGGTCGGAGGCTGTGTTGTCGAATGCCTCTTGCAGGACCACCACGTCCTGGTTGGCGAGGACGCCCTGGGTTTTGATCAGGTCTGCTCGGTGGTCCTGGCCCCAGTTGGGGTAGATGAGTTTGGAGAACAGGAAGACGTTGTGGCTGGCGACCCTGGGGAACTGCTGCTGGGCCTGGGCCACTGGCGTCAGCAGGGCTGTGGCGCCCAGGACCAGCAGGAACGTGAGTAGCGTTCGGGTTCGCATGGGAACCAAGAATGAGCGTGCTGCGTCACACTGTCGATACCTCCATCGGTCAAGTGGACCAACGAAACGGAAAACCTGCGCGAACGTGCGTCACGAAGCGCAACCCGAGACGTCCCGGTTCCGCGAGCGTCCTTGGACGCGAGACGGCAAGGCTGGAGGTCGGGGGCTGTGGTTGTCCGACGGGAGTGGCAGGTGTGGTGCCGAGACGTGGCTGGGCGGCGGCGTGAGCTGACCGTGTTCGTCAAGCAAGGCTCGGTCGTGATCGTCGCGCCACCTGGCGAAGCCGCTGTGCTCGAACCGCTGGAGGTAGGACGATTGCGGGCCGCCCTGCGGGAGGCGGCCATCTACGCGGCGGTGACTACGGAGTAGTGATGTCAGAGACCAGGGGGCGACTGACCGTGCGGCGCGGCACGGTCAGGGACGCGGACACCATGCTCGCGCTCTTCGACGACGCGGTGCGCTGGCTGACCGAACGCGGCAACACGGGGCAGTGGGGTACCGCACCGTTCTCCGCCATTCCGCAGCGGGTGCAGCAGGTGCGGGGATGGGGTGAGGCGGGCGCGTTGCGGGTCGCCGAGCGGGATGGGCTTGTGGTCGCGATGAGTTCGGTTGGGCCTGCGCCGGCTTACGTTTCGCCTGCTACCGAGCCTGAGTTGTATGTGATGGGACTTGTCGGGCGGCGGGCGCCCGCGGCTCGTGGGGCCGGGGCGGCGCTACTGGCCGACGCGCGGGACGAAGCCGCGGGGCTGGGGCTGGCCAAGGTCCGGGTCGACTGCTGGGCGGGTGGGGACGGGGCGCTCGTGCAGTACTACGTGAAGGCCGGGTTCACGCCGGTGGAAACGGTTCAGGTCGAGGCATGGACGGGGCGGGTGCTGGAAGTCCGGGTGTGATCAGAAACGGACCAATGTCCGACTGGGACTAGCTACTCATGAGTAGGTAGTGCCAGAATCACCGCCAGGGAGGTGGCGGTGAGCACCTACTTCGTTACCGGGGCGACCGGGTTCCTGGGCAGTCAGCTGGTTGCGCGACTACTGGCGCGTGAAACCTGCGACCGGGTCTATGTGCTGGTCAGACCGGCATCGCAGGACAAGCTGGAGCGGATCGCGGACCGCTGGCCACGACGTGAGCTGGTCATGCCGGTGCTCGGCGACCTGGCCGAGGACGGGCTGGGACTGGGCGCCGCGGACCTGCTGCGGCTCTCCGACGGCGTCGATCACCTGCTGCACCTTGGCGCGGTCTACGACCTGACCGCCTCCGAGGAGCACAACACCGAGGTCAACGTGGACGGCACCCGCCGCGTGGTGGAGCTGGCCGAGCAGCTCGGCGTGCGCTGGCTGCACCACGTGTCCTCGGTGGCGGTGGCCGGTGAGCACCGCGGTGTGTTCACCGAGGAGGACTTCGACCTCGGCCAGCACTTCGCCTCGCCCTACCACGCGACCAAGTTCGCCGCGGAGCAGATCGTGCGCTCCCAGCACGCCGTGCCCTGGCGGATCTACCGGCCCGCGGTGGTGGTCGGCGACTCCCGGACCGGCGAGATCGACAAGATCGACGGTCCCTACTTCTTCTTCCCCACCTTCGCCAGGCTGGCCAAACTGCCAAGGCAGTTGCCGCTGGTCGGGGCGGACATCGGCGCGACCAACGTGGTCCCGGTGGACTTCGTGGCCGACGCCATCGACCACCTCGCGCACGCCGCGCACCCGCCCGGCCGCACCTTCCACCTGACCTCCCCGCGCCCGCAGCCGGTCACCGAGGTCTACAACGCCTTCGCCGCGGCCGCGGGCGCGCCAACGATGGCGTTCTCCCTGCCGCACACCGCTTCCACGCCACTGCGCGCGCTCAGCGACCGCGGTCTGCGCGCGCTGAGCCGGACCGCGGAGCGCGTCCCCGGCTCCACGCTGCTGTTCGAGTGGCTCGGCGTGCCCGCGGCGGCCCTGCCGCACCTGACCCTGACCGCCACCTTCGACTCCGGCGCCACCCAGGGCGCGCTGGCCGGCAGTGGGCTGCGGGTGCCCGAGCTGCGCGAGTACGCGGACACACTGTGGCGCTACTGGTCCGACCACCTCGACCCGGACCGGGCCCGCCGTCCCCGGTCCGGGGGCGAGCTGGGCGGGCGCACCGTGATGGTCACCGGGGCCTCCTCCGGCATCGGCCGGGCCACCGCGCTGGAGGTGGCCCGGCACGGCGGCATCCCGCTGCTGGTGGCCCGGCGTGCCGAGGAGCTGGCCGAGGTGCGCGCGGAGATCATCGCCGCCGGCGGCACCGCGTACGCCTACCCCTGCGACCTCACCGACCCGGAGGCCGTGCGGGCCATGCTCAAGGACGTGCTGACCCAGCACGAGGCGGTGGACATGCTGGTCAACAACGCCGGCCGGTCCATCCGCCGCTCACTGCTGCGCTCCACCGACCGGCAGCACGACTTCGAGCGCACCATGGCGATCAACTACCACGCCCCGGTCCGGCTCATCCTCGGTCTGCTGCCGCACATGACCCGGCGCCGCTTCGGCCACATCGTCAACATCTCCACCCAGGGCACCCAGGTCGGCACCCCGCGCTTCGCCGCCTACCTGGCCTCCAAGGCCGCGCTGGACGCCTTCACCAGGGTGGCCAGCGCGGAGGCGCACGGCAACGGGATCACCTTCACCACCGTGCACATGCCGCTGGTGCGCACCCCGATGATCGAACCGACCAAGGTCTACCGGCGACTGCCGGCGGCCTCCCCGCAGCGCGCCGCCGAACTGGTGATCACCGCGCTGACCAGGCGCCCCACCAGGGTGACCCTGCCGCTGGGCACCGCATTCGCCACCGCCTACGCCCTCGCCCCCAAGGCGGTGGACCGGGTGATGAGCCTGGTCTACCGGCTGGGAGCGGTGTAACCCCTCGCCGAAGGAGTTGAGCGTGACCACCGTGGTCGCCACCGCCCGTCGACTACTCGGTCAATGCGGCGTCAGCCTGCTCGGACTACTCGTGCTGGCCCGCACCGGACTCGTCATGCCGATCCGCCCTGACCGGCTCTACACCATGGCCCAGGCCCTGCGCCGCTGGTCGCTGACCCTGCCCGGCGGCTACGCGGTCGGCGCGGGCAGACACCCGGACGCCCCGGCCATCATCGACGAGCTGGGCACCCTGACCTGGGCCGAGGTGAACAACCGCAGCACCAGGCTGGCACACGGCCTGGCCGGGCTGGGCCTGCGGACCGGCGACACCCTGGCCGTGCTCTGCCGCAACCACCGCGGACTGATCGAGTCCATGGTGGCCGCGGGCAAACTCGGCGCGCACCTGGTGCTGCTCAACACCGGCGCGTCCGCGGCCCAGATCGGCGCGGTGCTGCGGGATGAGGAGATCACACTGGTGGTGGCCGACGCGGAGTTCCGGCCGCTGCTGGCCAAGGCCCCGCGCGGGGTGCGCCGGGTGACCGCCTGGACGGATGAGAAAACCCGCAGCGAGACAGTGGAATCGCTGATCGCGGCCTCCCCGGCCACCGAACTCCCCGCGCCGTCGGCGCACGGGCGGGTCATCGTGCTGACCTCCGGCACCACCGGCACACCCAAGGGCGCCCGGCGGCCAGAGGTGCACGGGCTGTTCACCGCCTCCACCCTGCTGTCCAAGATCCCGCTGCGCTACGGCCAGCGGGTGCTGGTGGCCGCGCCGCTGTTCCACACCTGGGGCCTGGCCGCGTTGCAGCTGGGCATGCTGCTGGGCAGTCCGCTGGTGCTGCAACGCCGGTTCGACCCGAAGTCCACTGTGGACGCACTGGCCCGGCACCGGTGCGCGGTGCTGTTCGCGGTGCCGGTGATGCTGCAACGCATCCTGGAACTGCCGAGGGAGGTGCTGCGCGAGCACCACCCGGCCGAGTTGAAGATCGTGGCCTCCAGCGGGTCCACCCTGCCCGGTGCGCTGGCGGTGGAGTTCCAGCGCGAGTTCGGTCCGGTGCTCTACAACCTCTACGGCTCAACCGAGGTCTCCTGGGTCAGCGTGGCCACCCCGGCCGAGCTGACCGTCGCGCCAGCCACCGCGGGCAGGCCGCCGCTGGGCACCCGGCTGGCCATCCTGGACGAGGCAGGCGAACCGGTGCCGCCGGGCGGAACCGGCCGGATCTTCGTGGCCAACGGGCTGCTCTTCGACGGCTACACCAACGGCAAGTCCAAGGAGGTCCGCGACGGCATGATGAGCACCGGCGACGTGGGCTACCTGGATCCGGCAGGCCGGTTGTTCGTGGCTGGCCGGGACGACGACATGATCGTCTCCGGCGGCGAGAACGTGTACCCGCGCGAGGTCGAGGACCTGCTCGCCCGGCAGCCGCAGGTGCGCGAGGTGGCCGTGCTCGGCGTGCCGGACCGGGAGTTCGGCCAGCGGCTGGCCGCCTACGTGGTGCTCGACGAGCAGGCCGACCTGGACGCAGCCGGGGTGCAGGAGCTGGTCAAGGCCAACCTGGCCCGGCACTGCGTGCCCAGGGACGTGGTGTTCCTGGAAGCCTTGCCGCGCAACGCCACCGGCAAGGTGCTCAAGCGCGAACTGCCCCGGCCGAGCTGACCCACCCCCGCGCGCGGTGAGCCAGGGCACACCGGGCAGACTGGTAGTTGATCAAGAACTCCGGTCGGTCCGGCATACCGAGTCGCTGCCCCCCGAGGCTCGACGGACCGGCCGGTCGGCGCGGCAGGGTGATCCCCCGAAGAGCACCACCCTGCCGCGCCTCACGAAAGTCGAGATCCGCTTGTCCAAAGTCGGGCTCGGCACCGAACGCATGGCATCGCCCTGCCAACTGGGGCACAGTTGCCCCTGTGAACGTGGCATCAACACCGAACACCCCTGATCGCCTGCAGCTCCGGCTGCGCGAGCCTGCCAACCAGGTCAGCCCGCAGGCCAAGACCTGGTGGGCGCTGCAGAGCGTCATCCTCTGGGTGATCGCCCTCATCGCCCTCGTGGTGTCCTACCTGCTCTGGGGCGCGACCATCTGGTGGTCGCTGGCCGCGGTTGTCATCGTGGTCTGGGCGGTCCTGGACCTGCTCGTCGGGCCGCGGCTGCGCTACCGCTGGCACCGCTGGGAGACCACCGACCAGGCCGTCTACACCCAGACCGGCTGGATCACCAGGGAGTGGCGGATCGCGCCGCTGTCCAGGGTGCAGACGGTGGACACCGAACGCGGCCCGCTGCAGCGCGCGCTCGGGTTGTCCACGGTCACCGTCACCACCGCCTCGGCCGCGGGCGCGCTCAAGATCGTCGGCCTGGACAAGGACGTGGCCGCCGCGCTGGTCGACCAGCTCACCGCGATCACCGAGGCCACCCAGGGTGACGCGACATGAGCCAGGAGGCACGTCCGTCCGAAGTGGACGGCTTCGCGGTCGCGCCGGAGGCCCCGGACGCGGTGGTGGTGGAGCAGGACTGGCAGCGGCTGCACAAGCGGACCGTGGTGGTCGCCCCGCTCTCCGAGCTGGCAGGACTGCTCGGCGTGGCCTTCCTGCTGCTGGTGGTGCGCGGGTTCTCCGGGCTGAGCTGGATCGAGATGGGCATCGGCATCACCGCCGCGGTGGCGCTGATCGTCTTCGGCGTGCTGCGCTGGTACACCACCCGCTACCGGGTCACCTCCACCCACGTGGAGCTGCACACCGGGCTGGTGTTCAAGAAGGAACGCTCGGTGGCCAGGGACCGGCTGCGCACCGTGGACGCCACCGCGGACGTCTTCCACCGGATCTTCGGCCTGTCCGTGGTCAAGATCGGCACCGGCCGCCAGGACCAGGGCACCGAGGACGAGCTGGCGCTGGACGCGATCGACCACGCCGAGGCGGACCGGCTGCGCGCGCTGCTGCTGCGCAGGCTGCCCGCACCGGTGGCCAGCACCGAGTCGCTGCCGCCGGTGCGCCCGGACGGTTCGGTCGCCGATCCCGCCGAGGCCGGCGCCGAGGCCGTGGCCGCGGAGTCCGAGCGGGTGCTGACCAAGCTGGACCCGAAGTGGCTGCGCTTCGCCCCGTTCACCCTGTTCGGCCTGATCGCGGTCGGCGCGCTCGGCGCGGCAGGCGCCTGGCTGGCCCGCACGCTCAACATCGACGTGGCGCACCTGCCGGCCTCCGAGGCGTTGCTGGGCTGGATCCGGCACACCCCGATCGCGCTGGTCATCGTGCTCGCGCTGGGTGTGCTGCTGGTGCTGGCGGTGCTCGGCTCGCTGGTCGTCTACGTGATGTCGTACTGGAACTACCGGCTGACCCGCCGCGACGACGGCACCCTGCACGTGGCCTACGGCCTGCTCACGCTGCGCTCGGTGACCATCGAGGAGAAGCGGATCAAGGGCGTGGAGCTGCACGAGCAGCTGCTGTTGCGCCAGGTCAGGGGCGCCACGCTGAAGGCGGTGGCCACCGGGCTGGGCACCGGGCAGGACAGCGGCATGCTGTTGCCGCCGGCCCCCGTGGCCGAGGCGCACCGGGTGGTCGCCGACGTCCTGGAGGTCGACCCCGCGCCGACCGCCATCCCGCTGCGCAAGCACCCCAGGGCCGCGCTGCGCAGGCTGATGCTGTGGGACTTCGTGGTGCTGCCGGTGATCATCGGCGGGCTGGCCGTGCTGGCCTGGCAGGACATCTTCCCGGACTGGCCGTGGCAGGCCGCGCTGGCGCTGATCCCGGTGGTGCTGCTGATCAGCTGGGACGAGTACCGCAGCCTCGGGCACGCGCTGACCGAGAAGTACCTGGTCAGCCGCTCGGGTTCGGTGCTGCGCAACACCGTGGTGCTGCAGCGCACCGGCATCATCGGCTGGCGGATCCGGCAGAGCATCCTGCAGCGGCGCGCGCACATGCTCACCGTCGGCGCGACCAGCGCCACCTCCGCCGGGGTGTACGAGGTGCAGTACGTGGACCAGACCGACGGCCTGGAACTGGCCGAGGCGGCCGTGCCGGAGCTGCTCACCCCGTTCCTGGAACGCGGCTAGCGGCGGCGCCGGGCGGTGCCGAACATGCCCCTGGTGATCTCCCGGCCCAGCGCGCTGGCCGCCGAGCGCAGGAAGGACTTCACCGCGGAGTTGCCGAGCACCTGCTCGACCAGGCCGGGCTCGGCCTTCGCGGGCGGTTCCTGACGGGGCTCCTCGGCTTCCGCTGACGGCTGCTCGGCGCCGGAGACCTTCGCGGTGAGCTTCTCGTAGGCGGATTCGCGGTCGATGGTCTCGGCGTAGCGGCCGTGCAGGTCGCTGTCCCTGGCCGCCTGGGCGATCGCCTCCGGGCCGATGGTGTCCATCAGCGAGCGCGGCGGGCGCAGCCGGGTCCAGGCCACCGGGGTGGGCGCGCCGCGTTCGGAGAGCACGGTGACGATGGCCTCGCCGATGCCGAGCGAGGTCAGCGCCTCGCCCAGCTCGTAGTGCGGGGTGCGCGGGTAGGTCTTGACCGTCTGCGCGAGGGCCTTGGCGTCGTCGGGGGTGAAGGCGCGCAGGGCGTGCTGGATGCGCGCGCCGAGCTGGGAGAGCACCGGGTTGGGCAGGTCGGTGGGCAGCTGGGTGCAGAAGAACACCCCGACGCCCTTGGACCGGATGAGTTTGACCGTCTGGGTGATCCGCTCCACGAACGCCTTGGACGCGCCGTCGAAGAGCAGGTGCGCCTCGTCGAAGAAGAACACCAGCTTGGGCTTGTCCAGGTCGCCCTCCTCCGGCAGGTGCTCGAACAGCTCGGCGAGCAGCCACATGAGGAAGGTGGAGAACAGCGCGGGCTTGGTCTGGAGGTCGCCCACCTCGAGCAGGTTGATCACGGCGCGGCCGTCGACCTGGCGCATCAGGTCGGCGACGTCGAGTTCGGGTTCGCCGAAGAAGGTGTCGCCGCCCTGGGACTCCAGGTTGACCAGGGCGCGCAGGATCACTCCCGCGGTCGAGCTGGAGACGCCGCCGATGCCGGAGAGGTCCGCCTTGCCCTCGTCGCTGGTCAGGTGCTGGATGACCGAGCGCAGGTCCTTGATGTCGAGCAGCGCCAGGCCCTGGGTGTCCGCCCAGTGGAAGATCAGGCCGAGGGTGGATTCCTGGGTCTCGTTGAGGCCGAGGACCTTGCTGAGCAGGATCGGGCCGAAGCCGGTGATGGTGGCGCGGACCGGGACGCCGAGGCCGCCGGAGCCGATGGAGAGGAACTGGACCGGGCAGGCGGTCGGCTGCCAGTCGTCGGCGAGTTCGGTGGCGCGTTTGGCGAGCTTGTCGCTGGTCTCGCCCGGTCTGGACAGGCCGGAGAGGTCGCCCTTGATGTCGGCCATGAGGACCGGGACGCCCGCGGTGGAGAGTTGTTCGGCGATGAGCTGGAGGGTTTTGGTTTTGCCGGTGCCGGTCGCGCCTGCGACGAGGCCGTGGCGGTTGAGGGTGGCGAGGGGGAGGCGGACTCGGGCTTCGGCGTCGGTTTCACCACTGATGACCACCGCGCCCAGTTCGAGGGCGGCGCCGTCCGAGGCGTACCCGGCGGCGATCTCGCGTGCCTGCTCGGCCATGCCGACCTCCTCCAGACCGGGCGCCGTGCCCGCCGAACGAGGGTAAGACGGAAAAAGGCCGCCGACCTGCTGTGCGCCACGGGAGTGTGACGCGCCGTCGCGGGATAGGCTCACCCGGGTGACAGACCGTCTAGTGTGGATCGACTGTGAGATGACCGGGCTGGACCTCAGCAAGGACGCCCTCATCGAGATTGCCGCTTTGGTCACCGACGCGGAACTCAACATCCTCGGTGACGGGGTGGACATCGTGATCCACGCCGCCGACGAGGTGCTGGACAGCATGCCGGACGTCGTGCGCGACATGCACGCCCGCTCCGGCCTCACCGAAGAGGTCCGGCGTTCCACGGTGACCCTGGCCGAGGCCGAGCGCCAGGTGCTCGACTACATCAAGGAGTACGTGCCCGAGGTGCGCTCCGCGCCGCTGGCAGGCAACTCCATCGCCACCGACCGCGGCTTCATCGCCAGGGACATGCACCTGCTCGACGCCCACCTGCACTACCGCATGGTGGACGTCTCCAGTATCAAGGAGCTGGCCCGGCGCTGGTACCCGAAGGTCTACTACGGCCAGCCGGCCAAGGGCCTGGCCCACCGGGCCCTCGCCGACATCCGCGAGTCGATCACCGAACTCGCCTACTACCGCCGCACCGTCTTCGTCCCCCAGCCCGGCCCGACCACCGAGCAGACCCACGCCGCCGCCCGCGCTCTCCAGGCCCAACGCCCCAAGAAGGCAGCCGATTAGAATCTTGTGGCACCGGCACGCTAGTATGTGTCCGTACCGCTCACCGGCAACGGTGAGCAGCACATGGTGGGTGTAGCTCAGCTGGTAGAGCACTCGGTTGTGGTCCGAGATGTCGCGGGTTCAAGTCCCGTCACTCACCCGCTCACGGGACCCCTCTCTCCGCTTCGCGGGAGAGGGGTTTCGCGTTTTCGTATCCCACACCGGGGGCCGAGCCCCCGGACCCCCACGGTGCGGGTGGTGCCGAACCAGCGTGGTCGGGTTGGGTGGGCACTGCCTCTTGTCTTCCTCTTGTTACGCCGAAGGGGTCCCGCGCCTGGCGCGGGACCCCTTCGGCTTTGGTGCTTTTGTGGTCTTGGTTACTTCTTGCCGCCCTTGAGCCATTCGACCCACGGGACCTGCCAGTCGCCGAAGCCGTCCCACGGCTGCAGCGTCGGTCCGCCCGTGTTGGTCACCACGACGATGTCGCCCTTTTTGGCGTTGTCGTAGAACCACTTGGCGTTGTCGAGGGAGGCGTTCAGGCAGCCGTGGCTTACGTTGCGGCGGCCTTGGTCTCGGACTGACCAGGGGGCGCCGTGGATGAAGATGCCGCCGTTGCTGATGCGGGTGGCCCACTTGACCGGGGTTTTGTAGCCGCCCTGGTCCAGGGAGAGGCCGTAGGTGGTGGAGTCCATCAGCTTGGAGGCGTGGCGTTCGGTCACGACGTGGGTGCCGTTGTTGGAGGGGAAGGCGGGGCGGCCCATCGAGATGGGCATCTCCTTCACTACCTTGCCGTTGACCTTGATGATCATTTGGTGGGACTTGCCGTCGGCTTCGGCGACGAACTCGTCGCCGACGGTGACCGCGGCCTTGCGGTCCTCCATGCCGAAGGTGTTGCCGCCCAGGCTCTTGCCGTAGATGGCGGCGTTCACGTTGATCTTGGTACCGGGCTTCCAGTAGTGCTCGGGGCGCCAGCGGACCTCCTTGTCGGAGAACCAGTAGAAGGCGCCCTCGGTCTTGGGCTCGGTGGTGATCTGGATGGCCCGCTCGGCGGCCTTCTTGTCCGGCGGCGCGGTGGAGAAGCCGAACTGCAGCGGCATACCGACGCCGACGGTCTCCCCGTTCTTGGGGTTGAACACGTTGATGGCGATCTGCTTGCCCGGCTTCACCGTGCTGAACGCCGACTTGGCGGTGCTGTCCTTGCCGTCGGCGCCCTTGCCAGCGGCGGAGAGCGTGTACTTCTTGTCGTAACCGAGTGCCTCGGTCGAGGTCCACTTGGTCTTGTCCGGGGTGAACTCACCGGGGACCTGCTTGCCCTCGGCGTTGGTCAGCGCGATCTCGCCGAGCGTGCCGTTGCTCGCCACCACCGTCACCGGCTCGCCCGGGGCGACGTTGGCCGCCGCGTCCGCGGGCGTGAGCGCCAGGTTGATCGGCGGTTTGGGCGCGGCTGTCGAAGTGTCGGCGGCCTGCTTCGGCTGCGTCTCCGCGGGCGCGCTGCCCGTGCAACCAGCAACCAGCACGGCTGCCAGGCCCAGCGTCGCCACCAGCAGCGCGCGAGGCGTGCGGCGAACCGCGGGGCTACCGAACACCACCATGGTCGATCCGTCCGTTCGAAGTCGTTCAGAGGCGGAACACAGTGTGCTACATGGGCGCACCGTCCGTGTGTGTGGAAACCGTAAGACCTCGGACGAGGAGTCCAGATCGGACGGAGCACTCTCTTCTACCCCAAAGGACGCCAGGGCCCCGCACCGGGTTGCCCACTTCCCATGATCACCCAAAGATCCCCTGAACGGAGTAGCACCAACGTCATGACCAGCCGATTTCTAGTCTGCGAAACCCCTGTGCTAATGTTCTCCACGTCGGACGGGGAGCCCCCGGAAGACACGGAAAGACCAGCGCCGCTAGCTCAATTGGCAGAGCAGCTGACTCTTAATCAGCGGGTTCGGGGTTCAAGTCCCTGGCGGCGCACAACATGGATCGACCCCATCAGCTCCGGCTGGTGGGGTTGTTTTTTTCTCTGTCCACTGTGGAGCGATGGCGACGGCCGGCGAACTCGGGGTTCGCCGGCCGTTGTTGTTCCTGGGGTCAGGCCAGGAGTTGGCGGTACCAGGCGATGGTGGTGTCCAGGGCCTTCTCGATGGGGGTCGGGTGCAGGCCGAAGGTGTCGGCGATGGCCTGGCAGTCCACGATCTGCGGTTCCAGGTACTGGTAGAACAGCTCGGCGTACTCGCGCATGAGGGTGGCGTCGAAGGGGCCCCAGGCCTGATCGGTTGGCGTGGCCAGGATTTCCGGGGTGAGCCGGTGGCCGAGGCGGTCGCCGATGAGCTGGTGGACCTCGCGGGTGCTGTGCGTCGAGGTGGTCGGGACGTGCCAGGCGCGGCCGGGGGCGTCGGGGTGTTCGCCGAGGGTGGCCAGTGCATCGGCGACGTCGCCGATGTAGCTGTAGGCGTGCGGCTGGTCGAGGTCGCCGAAGGCGATGACCGGTTCTCCCTTGAGGGCTGGGATGAAGGTGGCGCCGCCGAGTGCGGAGTTGAGCACGCGCGGGCCGTAGAAGTCGGCGGCGCGGGCGATGGTCACGGTGGCCTCGCCACTGGCGTGCGCGGCCAGGTAGCGATCGGCGATCTCGGCGCGCAGCCTGCCCTTGTGCGAGGTGGCGTGGTGCGGGGTCTGCTCGGTCATCGGGGCGCCGCCGGTGGGGCCGTACATGTAGAGCGTGTCGGTGACCACCAGGCGGGCGCCGCTGCTGGCCGCGCCGGCCAGGAAACCGGCCTGGAAGCGGAAGAGCAGGTCGGCCCAGAGTTCGTACGGGGCGTGCGCGCAGTGGTAGATGGTGGTGGCGCCCGCACAGATCGAGCGCATGGCGTCGAGGTCGGTGACGTCGGCGGCGAGCAGTTCGACCTCGGGCGGGACCGGGGCGGAGCCGCTGCGGTTGACCGCGCGGACGTGGTGACCCCGGGCGAGCAGTTCGTCGATCAGGGTCAGCCCGGCGGGGCCGGTGCCGAAGACGATGTGCGTTTCACGGTCGGCGTTCATGCTGGAATTCCTTTGCAGGTGAGGGGATTCAGTTGGTGCAGAGCGCGCCGGGCGCGGGCAGTCGTCGTTCGGTGAGGTAGGTGTCCATGGCGTCGCGGACGCAGGGGGAGAACAGGATCATCGAGTAGTCGTCGCCCTCGCGGGAGAGCACCACGCTGCCGGGCAACCGGGCGGAGAGGCCGAAACCCCACTGGTAGGCGGCCGAGGACTGGTGGGTGGACTGGACGATCAGGGCGGGCGGCAGGTCGCGCAGCGGCGCGGTCACCGGCTGCTTGGTCCGCACCGGCCAGCCCTGGCAACCGGCCAGGTGGCTCCAGCCCTGCACGGCGCCGCCGAGGTGCGGCGAGAGCTGCTTGGCCATCAGGGCGAGCTGGGCGAGTTCGGCGTAGCCGGTGGCGGCGGGCGTGGTGTCCAGGCAGGCGCGGGTCAGGGCCTGGACCCGGTTGAGGGTCTTGTCCTGCACCACGGTGAAGGCGGTCGCGTCACCGGCGACGGCCTGCTTGATCGCCTGGGCGGTCTCCGGCCACTGCGGGAACCTGATGTTGAGGAAGTCCTGCATGGCCGAGCGGATGTCCTCACCGGAGAGCGAGCGCCGGGGGTCCTTGGTGGCGATCGGCCGCCGGTCGGCGTCGGCGACGAGCCGGTCGAACAGCCCCGCGACGTCCTGTCCGTGCAGCACGCACTGGGCGTCGGTGCGGCACCAGTCGACGAACCGGTTGAACGACTGCTCGGCGGTGCTGATCTCCGCGGCCAGCCGGGCGATCGGGGACTGCGCGTCGTCCAGGGCGCTGTCGGCGAACAGGGTGCGCAGCCTGCCGGGGAAGAGCTGGGCGTAGGTCTTGCCGAGCAGGGTGCTGTAGTGGATGCCGTACCAGTTGAGCTGCTTCTCGCCGAGCCCGATGCGGACGGCTTCCATGTCGCGGGCGGTGCTGGCGAGATCCACGTTGGCCAGCAGCTGCTGGTTCTCACACGCCGCGGCCAGCGCGCGGTTGTTCTCCACCAGCGCGCGGTACTGCTGCTCGTTGGCGGGGAAGTAGGTCACGCCGGGGGCGCGCTCCGGGCGGTTCGCGCAGGTCGTCGGGGTGCTGTGGCCGACCCCGCGCGGGTCGACCGCGACCAGGTCGAACCGCTTGCCAACGGGTAACTGCTCGACGAAGCCGAACCGGATGGCGTACCGGAGCTGCTCGATGCTCGACCCGCCCGCGCCGTTGTTGAGCAGCAGACTGCCGATCCGGCGTGCGGGTTCGTCGGCCTTGCGCCGGATGAGGGAGAGGGAGATCTCGCCCGCGCGGGGGCGGGACCAGTCGACGGGGACCCGGGTGGTGCCGCAGTCGAGGCCCTTGAAGTCGGGGTCGGTGCAGGGCTGCCAGGTGATCGGGGCGGGCTTCGGGGTCAGGGGTGAGGCGGAGGCTGGGGCGGACTCGGCTGTCGCGGTGTCGGCTGCCGTGCCGGTCGCGGTCGTGGCGGCGGTCGGTGCCGCGGGTGCGGCCGCGGCGGGCATGGGGGCGAGCACCGCGGCGGCGAGTGCGGCGGCCACCAACTTGACGGCGATCATGGCTTGTCCTCTCGGTAGTGAGTGATGGACCACTCACTCTTTCGTTGAGGAGTAATTAACCACTCACACATGGCGGTGTCAACGGGTGGGGGTGGCCGGAACCGGCCGACCAGGTCGCCGCGCGGTATCAGCCCGTCCGCTTCATCCTGTTGCCCGCCTCGCGACCATCGGCTCGCATCCGTGGCAGCCCTTCGGTCTGGCTGTTCGGGGCGGGCCGGATCGCGCTGGTTCGGGCAGCGCGATCCGGCCCGGCGCCTCAGTCCGCCCGCACCTGCTCCAGAAGATCCGCGAACTGTTCCGTGAGGTGCCCCAGAGGGTGCTTGGACTCCCCCGCCGCGGTGAGGAGTTGGCGGAGGTGGTCGATGGCGGCCAGCAACGGGGTGTCCGGGTTTGGTTCGGGGATGGCGAGTTGGTCGAGGAGGTGGTCGGCCAGTTCGGCGGCGGAGGGGTACTCGAAGGCGATCGCCGTGGGGAGGCGGAGGGTGGTGGCCTTGTTGAGGCGGTTGCGGAGTTCCACCGAGGTGAGGGAGTCCAGGCCCAGGTCGTCGAAGGGGTGGTCGGGGGTGATGTCGGCGGGGGTGTCGTGGCCGAGTACCGCGGCCAGGTGGGTGCGGACCAGGTTGGTGAGTAGGTGTTTGCGGTCGGGGGTGGGGAGGGGGAGCAGGCGTTCGGGCAGGGTGGCTTCGGATTGTGGTTGGGGGGTATGGGTTCTGGGGTGGGGGGTGGGGGTTACCAGGCCGCGGTAGAGGGTGGGGAGGGTGGTGGCTTGGGCTTGCAGGGCGGACTTGTCGAGGGGGGTGGTGATCACTACTGGTTCGGCAAGGGACTGGGCCGCTTCGAGGAGGGTGAGGCCTGCTTCGGGGGTGATGGGGACGAAGCCGTTGCGGGTCATGCGATCCAGGTCCGCCTGGGTCAGGTGGCTGGTCATGCCGGTCGCCTCGGACCACAGGCCCCAGGCGAGGCTGGTGGCGACCTGGCCTTGGCGGTGGCGGTGGTGGGCCAGGGCGTCGAGGAAGGTGTTGGCCGCGGCGTAGTTGGCCTGGCCGGGGGTGCCGCTGGTGCCTGCGATGGAGGAGAAGAGCACGAACGAGGTGAGGTCGAGGTGCTGGGTCAGTTCGTGTAGGTGCCAGGCGGCGTTTGCCTTGGGGCGCAACACGTTGTCCAGTTGAGCCGGGGTGAGGGCGGTGGTCATGGCGTCGTCCAGGACGCCTGCCGCGTGCACGATGTCGGTGAGCGGGTGGCTGGGTGGGATGTCGGCCAGCAGGGTGGCCAGGGCCGCTCGGTCGGACAGGTCGCAGGGGGTGATGGTGACCTTGGCGCCGAGGGTGTGGAGTTCGGTGGACAACTCGGTGGCGCCGGGGGCCTGGGGGCCGCTGCGGCTGGCCAGCAGGAGGTGGATGCCTGGGTGTTGGGTGGCCAGGTGGCGGGCCACCCTGGCGCCCAGGACGCCGGTGCCGCCGGTGATCAGGGCGGTGCCGTGGCTGGTGGGTGGGATGGTGAGGACGACCTTGCCGACGCCCTTGGCCTGGGACAGGTGGCGGAAGGCCGCATTGGCGCGGCGGATGTCCCAGGTGGTCAGGGGGGCGGGTTGCAGGACGCCCTTGTCGAAGAGGGTGAGGACCTCGGCGAGGATGTCGCGCAGGCGGTCCGGGTCGGCGCCGGGGAAGTCGGCGTCGGTGCGGGCCAGGGTGGTCAGGTCGAAGACCCGGTAGGTGATCCCTGGGTGGGCGGACTCGACCTCGGCGGTGGCGCGGATGTCGGTCTTGCCCATCTCCAGGAAGCGGCCGCCGGGGGTGAGCAGGGTCAGGGAGGCGTCGATGAAGTCGTCGGCGAGGGAGTTGAGCACCACGTCGACGCCGGTGCGGAACCGGTCGCGGAAGTCCAGGGTGCGGGAGTTGGCGATGTGGTCCTCGGGGATGCCGAGGGCACGCAGGGTGTCCCACTTGGCGGGGCTGGCGGTGGCGTAGACCTCGGCGCCGAGGTGGCGGGCCAGTTGCACCGCGGCGATACCGACTCCGCCGGCGGCGGCGTGGATCAGGACCGACTCGCCGGGCTGGAGCTGGGCCAGGTCGACCAGGCCGTAGTAGGCGGTCAGGTACACCAGGGGCACGGCGGCGGCCTGGGCGAAGGTCCAGCCGTCCGGGATGGGGGCCAGCAGGCGGCGGTCGGCAACGGCTTCCGGGCCGAAGGCGCCGTCGAAGTAGCCCATCACCCGGTCGCCGGGGGCCAGGTCGGTGACGCCTGGGCCGGTTTCCAGGACCACGCCCGCACCCTCGGCGCCCATGGTCACGTTCCGCTCCGGCACCATGCCCAGGGCGATCAGCACGTCGCGGAAGTTCAGGCCCGCTGCACGTACCGCGAGCCGGACCTGGCCCGTGCCAAGGGGTTCCGTGACACGGGGGACATCCACCAGTGCGAGGTCGTCGGGGGCGGTGTGCGTCACCGGGACCAGTCGCCAGTGACCGGTGGCGGGTGGGGTGAGGGTGTCGGTGACCGCGGGGGCCAGCCTGGGCACCTGGATCGCGCCGTCGCGCAGGGCGAGCTGGGCCTCGCCGGTGGCCAGTGCGGCGGGCAGGGCGCGGGTGGAGGAGTCCCGGCCGTCGGTGTCCAGCAGCACCAGGCGGTCCGGGTTCTCGGTCTGGGCACTGCGGAGCAGGCCCCAGACGGCGGCGGCCGAGGGGCTCACCTGTTCGGCGTCGGTGGTGGGCATGGCCCTGCGGGTCAGCACCACCAGGCGGGAGGCGGCGAAACGCTGTTCGCCCAGCCAGTGCCGCAGGGTGGTCAGCAGCTCGCGCAGCACGGTCGCGGTGTGCTCGACCGGGTTGGTGTCGTCGCCGGTGATGGGCAGCAGCACCGTGGCCGGGACGGGGTTCGCGGCGGCGAGTGCGGTGAGGTCGGGGTGGGTGGTGATCGTTCGGCCGAGGGCGGCCGGGGTCAGTGACTCGTCCTGGCCGAGGAGGGCCCAGGTTTCGGCGGTGCTCGGCGGATTGGTGGCCGCGATGGTGGGCCAGTCCAGGCGGTACAGGCCCTCCGGCCGGGCGGGGCGCAGGCCGGTGGCGGTGATGGGGCGCAACAGGAGTGAGTCGATCGTGGCGATCAGGCCGCCGGCGTGGTCGAGCAGGGTGAGTGCGGCGGAGACCGAGTCGGCGGACTCGGTGTTCAGGCGCAGGCGGACCCTGGCCGCGCGGGCGCCGAGGGCGTGCACGGTGACGCCGGTCCAGGCGAAGGGCAGCACGGCCGGGTGGGTGCCCTCGGTCACGCCGAGCAGCAGCGGGTGCAGGGCGGCGTCCAGCAGGGCGGGGTCGAGGACGAACTCGCCGGTCAGGCCGCGGCGGGGCGGCAGTTCGACCTCGGCGAGCAGGTCCGTGCCCTGACGGGCCAGCCGGCGCAGGCCGCGGAAGGCCGGGCCGTAGGCGTAGCCCTGGTCGGCGAGCCGGGCGTAGAACTCGGCCAGGTCGATCTCCGTGCCGCTGTCCGCCGGCCAGTCCGGTGTGCCGGCCGGCGCGGTGTCGGCGGAGAGCACCCCGGCGGCGTGCCGGGTCCAGGGTTGGGTGGGGTCCGGGCGGGAGTGCACGCTCAGCGTGCGGCGGCCGGACTCCTCCGGTGCGCCGACCACCACCTGCACGTCGACGCCGCCCTGCTCGGGCAGGATCAGCGGTTCCAGCAGGGTCAGCTCGTCCACCCGGGGGCAGCCGGTCCGCTCCCCCGCGCGCAGCGCCAGGTCCAGCAGCGCGGCCCCTGGCAGGATCACCGCGTCCAGCACCCGGTGGTCGGCCAGCCAGGGGTGGGTGTGCTGGGCGAGTCGGCCGGTGAGCAGGGTGTCGCCGCCGGTCGCGCTGTCCACGGTGGCGCCCAGCAGCGGGTGGTCGGCCGTGGCCAGCCCGGCCCCGGCGAGGTCGCCCGCGCCGGAGCGGGCGGTGAGCCAGTAGCTCTCCCGCTGGAAGGCGTAGCCGGGCAGTTCGGCCGGGCGGGCGCCGGTGCCGTCGAACACCGTGGTCCAGTCGAGCGGGACGCCGTGGGTGAACGCGGTGGCGAAGGCGGTCAGCAGCTGGTCCAGGCCGCCCTGATCGCGCCGCAGCGTGCCGGTGACCAGGGCGTCCGCGCCGAGGTCGTCGACGGTTTCCTGGAGACCCACGGTGAGCACCGGGTGCGGGCTCATCTCCAGGAACGCGTCGTACTGCTCGGCGAGCAGCGCCCTGGTGGCCTCCTCCAGCCGCACGGTCTGGCGCAGATTCCGGTACCAGTAACCGGCGTCGGCCTCGTGGTCGGTCAGGAACCGCCCGGTCACCGTGGACAGCAGCGGCACCAGCACCCGCCCCGGCTCGATCGGCGCGAGCAGGCCGGCCAGTTCCTCGCGGACCAGCTCGACGTGCGCGGAGTGCGACGCGTAGTCCACCGGGATCCGGCGGGCCTGCACGCCGGCCGCGGTCAGCTCGGCGAACAGCTCGTCGAGGGCGGTGGCGTCGCCGGAGACCACGGTGGAGGACGGTCCGTTGACCGCGGCCACCGAGATCCGGCCGTCCCCTGTGGACAGTCGCTGATCGACCTCGGCGCGCGGCAGCGGGATGGAGACCATGCCGCCCTTGCCTGCCAGCGCGAGCAGGGCCTTGCTGCGCAGGGCCGCGATCCGGGCCGCGTCGGCCAGGGAGAGCGTGCCTGCCACGTACGCGGCGGCGATCTCGCCCTGGGAGTGGCCGAGCACCGCGGCGGGTTCCACCCCGTGCGCCCGCCAGAGCGCGGCCAGGGAGACCATCATCGCGAACAGCGCGGGCTGGACCACGTCCACCCGGTCCAGTTCGGGCGCGCCCGGTTCGCCGCGGACCACGGCGAGCAGCGACCAGTCCAGGTGTGGGGCGAGGGCCTGTGCGCAGTCGGCCATCGCGGCGGCGAACACCGGGGAGGTGGCCAGGAGTTCCCTGGCCATCCCGGCCCACTGGGAACCCTGGCCGGGGAAGACGAACACGACCTTGCGCCGCTTGGCCGGGGTGTCCGCGGTGATCAGGTTGGTGGCCGGGGCGCCGGTGGCGAGTGCGGTCAGGCCGCCGGTCAGCCGGGTGCGATCGCCCAGCAGGACCGCCCGGTGCTCGAACACCGCGCGACCCGAGGCCAGCGACCAGCCGATGTCCACAGTGGACAGACCTTCGGTCGTGGCACGCAGTCGTTCCGCCTGTGCGCGCAGGGCTTCCGGGCTGCGGGCCGACAGCACCCAGGGCAGCACCGCGGGTTCGCCCTCGGTGGTCGGGGCTTCGGGTTCGGGGGTCTCCTCCAGCACGACGTGCGCGTTGGTGCCGCTGATGCCGAAGGAGGACACCCCGGCCCGCCGCGGCGCGCCCTCGCGCGGCCAGGGCTGGGCCTCGGTGAGCAGGCGGATGCCGCCGCCGGACCAGTCCACCAGCGGGGTCGGCTCGGTGACGTGCAGGGTGCGCGGCAGCACGCCGGCGCGCAGGGCCTGCACCATCTTGATCACGCCGCCGATCCCGGCGGCGGCCTGGGTGTGGCCGATGTTGGACTTCAGCGAGCCCAGCCACAGCGGGCGGTCCTCGGGACGGTCGCGGCCGTAGGTGGCCAGCAGCGCGTCCACCTCGATCGGGTCGCCCACCCTGGTGCCGGTGCCGTGCGCCTCCACCACGTCGACGTCCACAGTGGACAGTCCGCCGTCGGCGAGGGCCCGCCGGATCACCGCCTGCTGGGCCGCGCCGCTGGGGGCGGTCAGGCCGTTGGACGCGCCGTCCTGGTTGACCGCGGATCCCCGCACCACGGCCAGGATCCGGTGGCCGTTGCGGCGGGCCTCGGACAGGCGTTCCAGCAGCACCAGGCCCACGCCCTCGGCCCAGCCGGTGCCGTCGGCGGCCGCGTCGAAGGCCCGGCAGCGGCCGGTCGGGGACAGTCCGCGCAACCGGCTGAACTCCAGGAACGCGCCGGGCGAGGACATCACCGTGACGCCACCGGCCAGTGCCAGCGAGCACTCCCCCGAGCGCACCGAGCGCACCGCGTTGTGCAGGGCCACCAGCGAGGAGGAGCAGGCCGTGTCCACGGTGACCGCGGGACCGGTGAAGCCGAACTGGTAGGCCACCCGGCCGGAGGCCACACTGCCCAGGTTCCCGGTGTAGAGCAGGCCTTCCAGGTTCTCCGGCATCCGGTCATAGCTGGGTCCGTAGTCGTGGTACATGAGTCCGGCGAAGACCCCGGTGTCGCTGCCGCGCAAGGATTCCGGGTCGATGCCCGCGTGTTCCATGGTCTCCCAGGCGGTTTCCAGCAGCAGCCGCTGCTGCGGGTCCATGGCCATGGCCTCCCGAGGGGACAGCCCGAAGAAGGCGGGGTCGAACTCGTCGGCCTGGTGCAGGAAACCGCCCTGGCGCACCGCGGATTTCCCGGCCTGGGCCGGATCGGCGTCGAAGAGGTCCATTGGCCAGCCGCGGTTGTCCGGGAAGCCGGAGATGGCGTCCACCTCGTCGGCGACCAGTCGCCACAGCTCCGCCGGGGAACTCACCCCGCCGGGGAAACGGCAGGCCATACCGACGATCGCCACCGGCTCGTCCACCTCGGCGGTACGGGCCGGGGCGGTGTTCGCCGCGGTGCCGGTGAGCGCGGCCAGCAGGTGCCCGGCGAGGGCGTGCGGGCTCGGGAAGTCATAGACCAGGCCGGTGGGCAGGCGCAGGCCGGTGGCCGCGGCCAGTGCCTCGCTCAGGCTCACCGACATCATCGAGTCGAAGCCGAGTTCGGAGAACGGCGTGCGCAGCTGGACGGGCGTGCCACCGGCGAGGCCCATGGCCACCGCGACCTGGGTCGAGACCAGGCCGGCGACCGCCTTTTGACGCTCCACAGTGGACAGACCGGTGAGTCGTCCGGCGAACCCGGTCTCGACTGGAGCCGGTGTCGCCTCGGCGGTGTCCAGCCAGTGCCGGTCCCGCTGGAAGGCGTAGGTTGGCAGTTTGACCCGGTGTCCGGCGCCCGCGCTGAAGCTGTGCCAGTCCACTGCCGCACCGCGCACGAAGACCTGGCCGAGCGCGGTCAGGAAGCTCTCCCGTTCCGGCTTTCCCTTGCGCAGCACGGCGGCCGTGATCCCCCCGGACTCGGGCAGGCAGCGGGCGGCCATCGGGGCCAGCACGGCGTCCGGGCCCAGTTCCAGGAAGGTGCCCACGCCCGCGGTCCGCAGTGCGAGCACCGCGTCCAGGAAGCGGACCGGCTCGCGCACGTGCCGCACCCAGTACTCGGCGTCGGGCGCCACCGGTTCGCCGGTCACCGTGGAGATGATCGGGATTCGCGGTGGGTAGTGGGTGAGTCCGGCGCAGACCGCGCGGAACTCGGCCAGCATCGGTTCCATCAGCGGCGAGTGGAAGGCGTGGCTGACCCGCAGTGGCCGGGCCCGGTGCCCGCGCGAGCGCAGTTGTTCGACCACCACGCTGACCGCGGTCTCGGCGCCGGAGAGCACCACCGCGTTGGGGCCGTTGACCGCGGCGATGCCCAGCCGGTCCTCCTGCCCGGCCAGCAGCGGCAGCACCTCGGCCTCCGGGGCGAAGACCGCGACCATGGCCCCGTCGGGCGGCAGCGCGCCCATCAGCCTGCCGCGGGCGGCCACCAGGGTGCAGGCGTCGGCCAGGGAGAGCACACCGGCCACGTGCGCGGCGGCCAGTTCGCCGATGGAGTGCCCGGCCAGGAAGGCCGGGTCGAACCCGCGGGAGCGGACGAGCTGGAACAGCGCGACCTCCAGCGCGAACACCGCGGGCTGGGCGAACTCGGCCCGGTCCAGTCCCTCGCCGGAGTTGATCACCTCGCGCAGTGAGCGGCCCAGCAGCGGGTCCAGCTCGGCGCACACCTGGGCGAAGGCCGCGGCGAACTCGGGGAACGCCTGGTACAGCTCGCTTCCCATGCCGGGCCGGTGCGCGCCCTGGCCGGTGAACAGCACCGCGGGCACGCCCTCGGCGAGCCGGCCGCGCACCACGCCGGGTGCGGGCCGGTCCTCGGCCAACTCGGCCAGGCCGACGAGCAGCTCGTCGCGGTCGGCGCCGAGCACCACCGCGCGATGCTCGAACAGGGTGCGGGCGCCGACGAGTGCGCGGCCGACCGCGGCCGGGTCCAGTTCCGGGTCGGCGAGCACGAACTCACGCAGTCGCCCGGCCTGGGCGGCCAGTGCGGCCTCGGTCCGGCCGGACAGCACCCACGGTCCGGCCGAATCGCCTTGGCCGACCAGGGTTTCCGGTCGCGGCCAGTCGGTGACGACCAGGTGGCAGTTGGTGCCGCCCATGCCGAAGGAGCTGACCCCGGCCACCAGCGGCCGATCCGGGCTGGGCCAGTCGCCGAAGTCCTGCTGTACGGCCAGGTTCAGCCGGTCCAGGTCGATGGCGGGGTTGGGCTCGCGGTAGTTCAGGCTGGCCGGGATGCCCCGGTGCCGCACGCTCAGCGCGACCTTGATCAACCCGGCGATGCCCGCCGCGCCTTCGAGGTGGCCGATGTTGGTCTTGACCGAGCCGACCTGCAACGGCGGCCCGTCCCGGCGGGCGCCGAGCACCGCGCCCAGTGCGGCCGCCTCCACCGGGTCGCCCGCCTTGGTGCCGGTGCCGTGCAGCTCGACGTACTGGGCCGCACCGGGTTCCAGCCCGGCGTAGGCGTAGGCGGCGCGCAGCACCTCGCCCTGGGCCTGTTCGCTCGGCACGGTCAGACCGGTGCCCGCGCCGTTGTTCACCGCGCTGCCGCGGATCACGCAGTAGATGTCATCGCCGTCGGCGATCGCCCGTTCCAGCGGCTTGAGCAGCACCGCGCCGCCGCCCTCGCCGCGCACGTAGCCGTTGGCCCTGGCGTCGAAGGTGTAGCAGCGGCCGTCAGGGGACAGCCCGCCCCAGGCGGCCGAGATGGCCGCGGTCTCGGCCAGCAGGGCCAGGTTCACCCCGCCCGCGATGGCCAGTTCGGACTCGCCGTGCCGCAGGCTCTCGCAGGCCAGGTGCACCGCGACCAGCGAGGAGGACTGCCCGCTGTCCACCGCCATGCTCGGCCCGTGCACGCCGAGGAAGTAGGAGAGCCGGTTGGCCAGGATGCTGCGGTGGATGCCGGTGGTGGTGTGCTGCGCGGCCTGCTCGGCCTGCCGGTAGGACAGCTGGGCGTAGTCGTCCCAGATGGCGCCGACGAACACGCCGAGCCTGCTGCCCGCGACCGTGCCGGGCACGATCCCGGCGTCCTCCAGGGCCTCCCAGCCCAGTTCCAGCATCAGCCGCTGCTGCGGGTCCATCGCGGCGGCCTCGCGCGGGGAGATGCGGAAGAAGGCCGGGTCGAACGTGTCGATCTCGTCCAGGAACGAGCCGAACTGGCCCTCGGCCGGCCACCGCCGGGACGGCACCTCGCCGATGGTGTGCTGCCCGGCGCGGAGCAGCCGCCAGAACTCACCAGGAGCCGCGGCCCCGGGAAAGCGACAGGAAATGCCGACGACGGCGATGCCATCCATATTGGTGTCTCCACAGTGGCGGGGGAAAAGCCGTTGTGGCGACGGTAAAAACCCCAACCGGACTACGACTCAAGAACCACTGATCCCCAGCGAGGGCATGGGTTCCTCGATTTCCACTACAGCACAACCCCAGCTGTATCCCGCACCGACACTGACCAGCACGCACTTCTCCCCCGGTTTGACCGCGCCGGTGCGCACCAGGTGGTCCAGACCGGCGAACTGATCGCCCGCGCCCAGGTGGCCGACGGTGCGGCCCCAGTCCCAGGCGGTGCGCGCCTGCTCGATGCCGAACCGGTCGTAGTACAGCGATTCCAGCCGGATCCGGCCGAAGTTGGGCAGGATCACCCAGTCCGCCTCGGCGAGTTCGAGTTCGGCCTCGGCCAGCGCGTGCTTGAGCACGGTGGTCTGCCCCTGCGCCACCCGGCGCAGCGCGAAGGACATCCCGTGCTTGCGGTTGAACGACTTGGTGACCTCCTCGAAGCCGATCGGGCTGCGGTGCGACAGCGGCGCGTCGCCGAAGGGGTCCTCACCGCGGTGCGAGGGTTCCAGCTCGGGGTCGGCGAAGGTGGCCAGCGAGCGGAGCCGGGCGAACCCGCCGCGCCGGGACAGCACCACCGCCGCGCCGCCGTCCCCGTACGGCGTGCCGGGATCGGCTCGCCAGCGGTCGAAACCGGGTGGGCAGTACCGGTCGCCGGTGGTGATCAACGCGTCCCGGCGGCCCGGCCCGGCGAGCAGGTAGGAGGCGGCCAGGTCCAGTGCGGCCAGGCCGCCGTTGGACATCTGCCGGATCTCGATCGCCGGGCACTGGTTGCCGACGGTCTCGCGCTGGATGTAGGAGGCCACCGCCCAGACGTCGTGGCCCTGGTAGTAGGTGTCGGCGTGCAGGATCAGGTCCACGTCACCGGGTCCGGACCCGGCGGTGGCCAGCGCGGTCCGCGCGGCCAGCACGGCCATCTCCGGCGCGGACTCCCCAGCCGAGACCGCCACCGCGTCCATGCCGGTGCGCTCGGGCAGCATCGCCGGGCACTCCCCCGCGGCCACCGCCTCGGCCAGCGTTCGTCTTGGCGGCAGCCAGGATCCGGTGCCACGCAGGTAGATGTCGTCAAATCGCACCGGGCACCTCCGGCCGGTCGGCTAACGGGCTCACCAGGTGACCTTGAGTTCCCACAGGCCGTAGACGATCGCGCGCTCCTTGGCCGGGATCTTCTCCACCGGGTCCACCAGTCCCAGGGTGGGAATCCGCTCGAGCAGCCGGGACAGCACGACCTCCAGCTCCAGCCGGGCCAGGTCCGCGCCGATGCACAGGTGCGCGCCGTAGCCGAAGCCGATGTGCCTGCGGCTGCCGCGGGTGATGTCGAACTCGTCCGGGCGGTCGAACTCGCCGGGATCGCGGTTGGCCGCCTGCAACAGGCAGAGGATGCCCTCGCCGGCGCGGATGACCTCGCCGCCGAGTTCGATATCGGCCAGCGCGACCCTGGGCACCGCGAGGTCGCCGAGGCTGAGCCAGCGCACCAGCTCCTCGATCGCCGGCTTGAGCAGCTCCGGGTCCGCGCGGAGTTTGGCCAGCTGGTCGGGGTGGGACAGCAACGCGGCCACGCCCATGGTGATGTGGTTGGCGGTGGTCTCGTGGCCGCCGTTGATCAGCATCCGGCACATGTGCACCAGCGAGGTGACGTCGAAGTCCTCGTTCTCGGCGCGGTGCTCGGCGATGGCGCGGCTGATCAGGTCATCGCCGGGGGTGGCCATCTTCTGGCGCACCAGCGTGTCCAGGTACTGGGCGACCTCGACCATGGCGGCCTGGCGTTCGGCGTGCGAGGAGCTGCCGCCGAAGAGGTTCTCGCCGTGCTTCTGCAGGAAACCCTGGTCCTCGCGGGGCACGCCGAGCAGCTCGCAGATCATGATCATCGGCGCCGGCAGCGAGACCAGCTGGTGCAGGTCCGCGCCGGGTCCGGCGGCCAGCAGCTGGTCGATGCACTCGTCGGTGTTGCGCTCCAGCGCGCCGCGCAGCTGCCGCACCTGGCGGTGGGTGAAGGAGGCGGCCACCTTGCGGCGGGAGTTGGTGTGCTGCGGCGGGTCGTAGGCGATGAAGGAGGTGTCGGTGCGGAACTCCGGCGGCGCCTCGAAGTAGAACGGGTAGCCGGGGTGCTTGCGCGAGGCGCTCACCCGCGAATCGGTGAGCAGCTGCCTGGCCTCGGCGAAGCCGGAGACCAGCCAGGCGTCGATGCCGGTGGCCAGCCGCACCTTCGACACCGGCCTGGCGCCGATGATCTCCTCGTACCGCGCCGGCGGCGAGAACGGGCATTTCCGCTCGTAGGGAAAGGTTTCTGCGGCCATCGGTGCCCCCGGATCGGCTTGGGTCCTGGATCGGCCGAAGCCTCCCCGGGGCACCTTGGAGGCCAGTGGAACCGAACTAGAGCGGTTCCGCCGCCTCGACTCGATCAGCCCTCGAGATACCTGCGCAGATGCTCGCCGGTGGCCGATCCGTTGGCGGACAACAACTCCCGCGGGGTGCCGGTGAACACCACCTGGCCGCCGTGCTTGCCGCCACCCGGCCCGAGGTCGACCACCCAGTCGGCCTGGCGCACGATGTCCAGGTTGTGCTCGATCACGATCACCGTGTTGCCCCGGTCCACCAGCCGGTTCATCAGCGCCACGATGGTGTCCACATCGGACAGATGAAGGCCGGTGGTCGGCTCGTCCAGCACGTAGATGTTGCTGCTCCCGGCCAGCTGACCGGCCAGCTTCAACCGCTGCCGCTCACCGCCGGAGAGCGTGCTCAGCGCCTGGCCCAGGCTGATGTAGGCCAGCCCGACGTCGAGCAGCCCGGCCAGCCTGCCCGCGATCTCCGGCTCGGTGAAGAACTGCACCGCGTCCTCGGCGGTCAGCTCCAGCACATCGGCGATGGTCTTGCCGCGCAACCGGTGCGCCAGCACCTCCGGCTTGAACCGGCGGCCGTCGCAGGACTCGCAGTGCATCCGCACCGGGTCCATGTAGGCCAGTTCGGTGACCAGCTCGCCGCGGCCCTTGCACTCCTCGCAGGCGCCGGCGGAGTTGAAGCTGAACAACCCGGCCGGCGCACCGCTGGCCTTGGTGAACAGCTTGCGGATCGGGTCCATCACGTCCAGGTAGCTGGCCGGGGTGGACCGGGAGGAGGCGGTGATCGCGGACTGGTCGACGAAGATCGTGCCAGGGTATGCCTGCACGAACGCCTCGGCCACCAGCGAGGACTTGCCGGCGCCCGCCACCCCGGTGACCGCGGTGAGCACCCCGGTGGGGAAGCTGACCGAGACGTCCTTGAGGTTGTGCAGCGAGACGTTGTCCACCGGCAGCTTGCCGGTGGGCGTGCGGAAGGTGTCCTTGAGCGAACCGCCGCGGCGCAACGCGGTACCGGTGCGGGTACCGGACTCGCGCAGCGCCTCGTAGGGACCGGCGAAGACGATCTCGCCGCCGTGCACGCCCGCGCCGGGGCCGACGTCGACCACGTGGTCGGCGATCTCCATCACGTCCGGGTCGTGCTCGACCACGACCACGGTGTTGCCCTTGTCCCGCAACGCCCGCAGCAGGTCGTTGAGCCTGCCGACGTCCGCCGGGTGCAGGCCGGTGCTGGGCTCGTCGAAGATGAAGGTCATCCCGGTCAGGCTGCTGCTGAGGTGGCGCACCATCTTCAGCCGCTGCGCCTCGCCGCCGGAGAGCGAGGAGGTCGCCCGGTCCAGCGAGAGGTAACCCAGGCCGATCGAGGCGATCCGCTCCAGCGAGGTGCGCACGCTGCGCGCGATCGGGGTGGCCACCGGGTCGTCGATGGCGTCCAGCACCGTGATCAGCTCGCTGACCTCCATCCGGGACCAGTCCACGATGGTGCGGCCGTCGATGGTGGCGGCCAGCGCCTCCGGGTTCAGCCGGGCGCCACCGCAGGCGGTGCACTCGCCGAGCTGGATGAACTGCTCCAGCGCGGCCCGCTTGCGTTCGCCGAGCGAGCTGAGGTCCCGGTTGAGGTTGGTCCGCACGAAGCGGTCCACCAGGCCCTCGTAGCTCAGTGAGCTGGAGCTGTTGGCGGTGCGCACGGTGACCTTGCCGCCGCTGCCGTGCAACAGCATGTGCCACTCGGACTCGGTGTAGTCACCGAGCTTCTTCGCGGTGTCGAAGTGCCCGGAGTTGGCGTACTGCTGCCAGTCCAGGCTGCCCACCTTGTGATTGGGCAGCAGGATCGCGCCCTCGTCCAGTGACCTGGTCCGGTCCACCATGCGGTCCGCGTCGGCCTGCCGCTGCTGGCCGAGGCCCTCACAGGCCGGGCACATGCCCTGCGGGGCGTTGAAGGAGAACATGAACGGCGGGTGCGACGGCGTGGCGTGCCGGGAGAACAGCACCCGGATGACCGAGTAGATGTCGGTCATGGTGCCCACGGTGGAACGGGCGTTGCCGCCCACCGGCTTCTGGTCCACCACGACCGGCGTGGTCAGGTTCTCGATGGCGGCCACGTGCGGGCGCTGGTACTTCGGCAGCTGGTTGCGGATGAACCAGTTGAACGTGCCGTAGAGCTGGCGCCGGGCCTCCACCGCCAGGGTGTCGAACACGATCGAGGACTTCCCCGAACCGGAGACGCCGGTGAACACCGTGATCTTGTTCTTCGGAATGCGCAGCGAGACGTCCTTGAGGTTGTGCTCGCACGCGCCGACGATGCGGATGTCGTCATGATCGGTCACGCGCGCACGGTAGTGCCGGCCGCTCAAGCCGCGCTTGAGCCGCCTGTGGGATACCCGTGCGCCCGCGACCGCCGGTCGACCGGCCTCAGCCCTGGACGCGGTGGCGGTCCTGGTAGAGGTCGGAGGTGCTCACCGCGAGCTGGCGCAGCGCGCCCACGTGCGAGCCGAACTCCGGGTGCGAGACCGCCGCGCGCAGTGCCTTGGCGTCCTCCCAGAGCGCGATGTTCACGTACTGCTGCGGGTCCTCGGTGTGCCGGGACAGCGTGTAGCCCTTGATCCCCGGCTGGTCCGCCATGAACTTCGCGACCTGGGCGAAGGCCCGCTCGAACTCCTCCGGGTCGCCCTTGACCGTGAAGCGGTTCACGAAGGTCACGCCACCGTTGCTCATGTCGATCTCCATGGGAGTGCGGATGGTGCCTGGTGAGGCGGAAGTCTGCGGGCGCGCCCTCGAACCCGGATCGAACTCAGCCGGACAGCCCGTGCAGGCAGGCGATCAGGCTGCGTGCCTGCACGTTGATGTAGTTGCTGTGCCGCAACAGGTCCACCAGCTGGGCCAGGGTCAGCCAGCGGTAGCCGGGGTGCTCTGGTTCGAAGTCCTCGGCCACCTCCACCACCAGGTACCGGTTGCGGGCGTGGAAGAACCGGCCGCCCTCCTCCGAGTGCACCGCGTCGAAGCGGATCTGGCTGTCCTCGGCCTCCAGCACGGTGTCCAGGAAGGCGGGCCGGGCCTGCGGCGGCAGCGCGTCGTAGTTGGACACCGAGCACTGCACGGTCGGCGCCAGCTCGATCACGTCCACGTAGCCGGGCTCGGTCTTGGCCTGGGCCAGCAGGTGCAGCACGCCGTTGATCCGCTTGGCCAGGAAGGCCACCACGCCCTCGTCGCAGGGCTCGATCATGGGCTGGCTCCAGGCCCGCACCTCGCGGCCGGCCGCGGTGACGCTGACCCCGATCACGTTGAAGAACAGCCCGCTGTCGTGCCGGATCCGGCCGTCCTCGTGCCGCCAGTCGCTGACCTCGCGCAGCGGGATCAGCTCCACCTGGCAGAGCTGCTGACTGCGCACCTCGGTGATCCAGCTGAGCACCTCGGCCATGCTGTGCCTGGCCGCGGACTCCACCGAGTAGGAGCGGATGAGCGCGGCGGTGAACTCGGTGCGCACGTCCTCGAACAGCGGCAGCAGGTCGCGGCCGGCGAAGGGCATGCAGGACAACACGGTGCGCGCGTCCATGTTCACCAGGTCGTCCACCGCGAGCAGCTGGTGCAGCTGGCCGAGGGTGAGCCAGCAGAACCCCTCCAGCAGCTCCACCTCCTCGCTCACCTCCACCACCATGTTGCGGTTGCGCTTGCGGTGGAACCAGGAACCCTGCTCGGACTGCCGGACGTCGGCGAGCACCCGGTGCGCCTCGGTGTCCCGGAAGTACTCGAGGTAGGGCACGGCCGAGCCCTGGTGCACCCTGGTGTAGTTGCTGCGGGTGGCCTGCACGGTGGGCGAGAGCTGCAGGCCGTTGCAGTTGCCCGGCTCGATCTTGGCCTGCATCAGGCAGTGCAGCACGCCGCCGAAGCGGGCGACCAGGATGCCGAGGATGCCCACCTCGGGCTGGTTGATGATCGGCTGCTGCCACCAGGTGACCGGGCCGCCGGGCACCACGACGTCCAGGCCCTCGATGGAGAAGAACTTCCCGGAGTCGTGGCCGATGTTGCCGGTCTGCCCGTCGACCCGCCAGCCGCTGAGGCTGTCCAGCGGCACGGCGCGGACGTCCATGTGCGAGCGCCGCTTCTCATCGGCCATCCAGCGGTGGAAGTGCTCCAGTTCGGCGATGCGGCCGGAGCGGGCCAGCACGGATCTCGCGATCAGCTCGGCGGGCTCATCGGCCAGTAGGGCTCCGGCCGAGCGGGCGGTCCGGGAATAAGTGGTCAAAGCGGCCTCCAGATGGCTCTGGTCGCAGGGAAAGACACGCAGCCCGCAAGCCACATCGTGTTGCGCGGCTCATATGTTCAATTCCTGGACTCAACGCCGCCTGTATTCGCACTCGAATCCCGCACGTCAAACGTTTGACAAAAAATTGCCGTAGAAATGCCCGTCAAATCGATGCCGTGCCTGGCAATGAAAAAAGGGCCCCGGCCCCCGGTGGCGGTCAGCCACCCTGGCACCGGGGCCCTGGCCCCTGCCGCGCTCAGCCGCCGAAGGCCGCCGCGTTCTCCCGCACCCACTGCGCGAAGGTCCGCCCCGGCTTGCCGGTGACCTGCTCGACCGTGGGCGCCACGGTGGCGCCCAGCTCCGGCGGGTTCTGCCGCATGCCGAGGAAGAACCCGATGTCCTCGGCGGAGTAGCCCTGCGCGCGCCACTGCTCGATGACCTCGGCCTCGGTCAGGTCGACGTAGCCGATCTCCCGGCCGAGCACCTCGGCGATGATCCGCACCTTCTCCGGCGGGGTGAGCGCCTCGGGGCCGGTCAGCCAGTACTCCTTGCCGGTGTGACCGTCGCTGGTCAGCACGGCCGCGGCCACCGAGGCGATGTCCGCGTCGTGCACCACGGCGCTCTTGACGCCGGAGAAGCCCTCCCGGACCAGGCCGTCCTTGGTGATCGACTCGGCCCACTCCAGGGTGTTGGACATGAACTCCACCGGCCCCAGGTAGGCGTGGTCCAGCCCGGCCGCCGCGACCGCCGCGTCCAGCGCGCTGGGCTCCACATCACCGCGGAGCACGGTCACCTTGCGCACACCGGCCTGCTTGACCAGCGCCATGATCTCCGCGCCGTTGAACAGCGGCACGTAGTTGTCGCCGAAGCTGATCAGGTGCGCGGCGGTGACGCCGGTGAACACCTCGGCCAGGCTGTCGGTGTTGTCCAGGTTGCCTGCCACCACCTCGACACCTGCCGGCAGATTCGCCTTCGCCGGATTGCGGGTGAGCGCGCGAACCTGGTGTCCAGCCGCCAGCAACTCCTCGACAAGCGGACGACCGACGTTGCCGGTGGCGCCGGACACGAAAATGGTCATGGATTACCCTTCTCCAGTTATTCGGAAACCATGGGAAACAACGGAAAATCCGGACGCGGAATGGCGTCCGGTCAGGCCTGCGTCAGGCTCTCGGCCACCTGCTGGGCGCGCTCGGCCACCGCGGTCTCGGCCTGCCGCAGCGAGGCGAAGCCCTTGGCCTGCTCGGCCGGGTCCTTGGCGGTGAACGCGGCCAGCGTGTGCTCGACGGTGATCAGCTCCAGCTCGTAGCCCAGCACCTTGCCCAGCACGGTGCGCAGGTACGGCGCGCAGTGGTCCATGTCGGCATCCGGCGAACCCTCGCCGTAGCCGCCGCCGTAGGCCAGCAGCACGGTGGCCGAGCGGCCGCCCAGCGGCTGGTGGCTCGGGTCGTAGGGCAGCGTGCGGCCCAGCACCAGCGACTGGTCCAGCCACGCCTTGAGGTTGGACGGGATGGTCCAGTTGTACATCGGCGCGCTGATCAGCAGCGCGTCCGCGGTCAGCAGCTCGGCCACCAGCTCCTCGTGCAGCGCGGCCGCGGCCTGCTGGCGTTCGGTCTGCGGCGGGGACATCAGGGTGAGCACCGCGTCGATGTCGGGGTGCGGCACCGGATCGGCGGCGAGGTCCCGGTAGGTCACCGTGCCCTCCGGGTGCTCCTTCTCCCACACCGCGCGGAATTCCGTGGCCAGCTTGCGCGAGACCGAGTGCACGGAGCTGGACGAATCGATATGCAGCAGCTTGGCCACTGGGCACCTCTCAGGTACGCCGCGGGCACGCGCCGGACGGCGCGCTCCTGGCCGTGCGACCTTCTCCGGTTCCGCTCGAACCACGTCGGAGCCCGGCTCGGCGTCGGGCGGGACTTGAGTCAGCCGTGACCGCCCCCGTCCACGATGCGGCCGAAGTGCCAATTCGCAGCGGAGGAAGGACGCCATGTCCGCTAACGGCAGCGCGGTGGTCCTGGGCGGTACGGGATTCGCCGGACGGCACGTGTGCGCGGAGTTGCGCCGCCGTGGCTTCGACGTCGTCGTCGTGGCCCGGAAACCGCCCGATCACGAGCCGGCAGGCCGGTTCCTCGCCCTCGACCTCGGCCAGCTGAGCGCCGGGGAACTGGCGCGGGAGCTGGAGGTGATCGGTCCGAGGGTGATCGTCAACGCGGCAGGCAGCAGCTGGGGCCGCACCGAGGAGCAGATGTGGGCGGCGGTGGCGCCACCCACGTTCCGGTTGCTGGACGCGCTGGCGCTGCTGGCCGAGCGGCCCCGGCTGGTGCAACTGGGTTCGGTGCTGGAGTACGGCCAGGTGCAGGCGGGCACCACGGTCGGCGCGGCCACCGTGGCCCGGCCCACCGGCGCCTACGGCATGGCCAAACTGGCCACCACCCAGGCGGTGCTGAGCCAGACCCGCACCGGCCGGCTCACCGGCATGGTGCTGCGCATCGCCAACCTGGCCGGACCCGGCAGCCCGGAGGTCAGCCTGCTCGGCCGGGTGGCCGGCCTGCTGCTGGGCGCGCAGGGGCAGCGGGCGGTGATCGAGCTGGATCCACTGCTGGCACACCGGGATTACGTGGACGTGCGCGATGTGGCCGACGCGGTCGCGGCCGCGGCGCTGTCCCCGGTGTCCGGCCGGCTGGTGGACATCGGGCGCGGCCAGAGCTTCCCGGTGCGCACCCTGGTGGAGATGTTGATCACCTGCAGCGGGCTGCCCGCGGTGATCGTGGAGCGGCCGGGATCGGCGATCCGGCACTCCACCGAGGAGTGGTCCCAGGTGGACATCGAACCGGCCGAGCGGTTGCTCGGCTGGCGGCCGCACCGCTCGCTGACCGAGGCGGTGGAGGCGTTCTGGCACGAGTTCGTCCAGCGACAGGGCAAGACAAACGCGAAATGGAGTGCGGTCTGACATGACTACCTACGTGTGGGACTACCTGCCCGAGTACGAGGCCGAGCGGGCGGACCTGCTCGACGCGGTGGAGACGGTGTTCCGCTCCGGCAAACTGGTTCTCGGCCCCAGCGTCAGCGCCTTCGAGCAGGAGTTCGCCGCCTACCACGGCCGGTCGCTGTGCACCGGGGTGGACAACGGCACCAACGCGGTCAAACTCGGCCTGGAAGCCCTCGGCGTCGGCGCGGGCGATGAGGTGATCACCGTGTCCAACACCGCCGCGCCGACCGTGGTGGCCATCGTCGGGACCGGGGCCACCCCGGTGTTCGTGGACATCCGCGAGCAGGACTACCTGATGGACGTCGACCAGGTGGCCGCGGCGATCACCCCGCGCACCAAGGCTTTGCTGCCGGTGCACCTGTACGGCCAGTGCGTTGACATGGCGCCGCTGCGCGAACTCGCCGCCCAGCACGGCCTGGCCATCCTGGAGGACTGCGCGCAGGCGCACGGCGCGCGCCACCACGGCGAACTGGCAGGCACGATGAGCGATGCCGCCGCGTTCTCCTTCTACCCCACCAAGGTGCTCGGCGCCTACGGCGACGGTGGTGCGGTGCTCACCGCGGACGCCGCCATCGACGAGCAGATGCGGCGGCTGCGCTACTACGGCATGGAGAAGACCTACTACGTGGTGCAGACGCCGGCGCACAACGCCCGGCTGGACGAGATCCAGGCGGAGATCCTGCGCCGCAAGCTGGGCAGGCTGGACGAGTACATCGCGGGCAGGCGCGCGGTGGCCCGGCGCTACGAGGAGGGTCTCGGCGAGCTGGCCGAGCGCGGATTGGTGCTGCCCAGCACGAATCCGGGCAACGAGCACGTCTACTACGTCTACGTGGTCCGCCACCCCGAGCGGGACCGGATCATCGAGGCGCTCAAGCAGTACGACATCTCGTTGAACATCAGCTACCCGTGGCCGGTGCACACCATGTCCGGCTTCGCGCACCTGGGCTACGCCAAGGGTTCGCTGCCGGTGACCGAGCGGCTGGCCGAGCAGATCTTCTCGCTGCCGATGTACCCGGCGCTGCCGGAGGACCTGCAGGACAAGGTGATCTCGGCGGTGCGCGAGGTGCTGCTCGCACTGTGACCGGGCACGAGGAAAGGGGCCACCCGGTGATCGGGTGGCCCCTTTCCGTTGTGGGGAGCGGGTTTTCTCAGACGAGCTTCTCGATCTCCTTGACGATCTCGGCCGACGGGGTCAGCCCGGCGATCTCCCGGGAGATCTCCTGCGCGCTGGCCCGGTAGCCGGAGTCGCCCAGGATCTTGCTGATCGCCCCGGCCACCTCGGCCACCGGCGGGTTGTTGCCGTCCAGGGTGATCGCCGCGCCCCGCTCGTCGACCCGGCGCACGGACACCGCGGAGGTGGGGATCTCCGGCAGCACCACCTGCGGCACCCCGGCGTTGAGCAGGGTCATCACCGTGACCCCGCCGCCGTGGTGCACCACCAGGTCCGCGGTCGGCGCGACCACGTCCAGCGGCACCCAGCCGGCCTTGATGTCCGGGAACTCCGCGCGCAACTGCTGGGCCACCGGCTCGGTGGTCGCGATGACCACCTCGACCGAGCCGTCACTGAGCGCGGGGTTGGCCAGCAGCGGGCGGAAGAAGTCCGCGCCCAGCGCGGGCACGAACTTGCTCCGCGAACCCGAGGTGATCACCACCCGCGGCTTGTCCCCCTTGGCGCACATCCACCGCTCCAGCCCGACCTGCTGGTTGCCCGGCGTCCAGCGCATCAGCCGCGCGGGCACCGCGTCGTCCGGGCGCAGGCTGGGCGGGGTGATGTCCACGAACAGCTCGGCCTCCGGCAGCGCGGACAGGCCCAGTGCGGACAGCTCCGGCTCCAGCTCGGCGGTGGCGGCCTGCCAGTCGGTCTCGGCCCGGTCGTAGAGGGCGTAGGTGTGGCTCACCAGCGGCAGGCCGAGCTGCTTCGCCACCAGCTGGGCGTGGTGGTTGTACTCGCCACCGATGATCACATCCGGCTTCCAGGTCCTGGCCAGGGCCAGGGTTTCCTGGTGCGCCGCCGCGGAGAGCCTGCCGAAGCCGCGGCCGATGAAGTCGAGCTGGGCGGTGAAGTCCTCCGGGATGGGCAGTGGATCGCCCGCCCGGTCCTTGAGCATCGCGTCCGCGATGCCCACCGGGGTCACCGCGTAGGCGGGCAGACCCACGTGGGCGATGAGGTCGCGGTTCTCCTCGGGGCAGGCGACGATCACTTCGTGCCCCGCGGTGCGGGCCGCCCACGCCAGCGGGATGCCGGCGTGGACGGGAGCCGAGCCGCCCCCGGTGATGAACAGGAATCGCACAGTTTCTCCTTGTGCATCAGGGACCGGGAGCCACGGCCGCACCGCGCCCAGCGGTCCACCAGCTACTTGCTGACGGCCTTCGTGTACCGGCGGATGGCCAGCGGGACGAAGATCGCCAGGATCAGCGCCACCCAGAGCAGGGAGGCGGCGATCGGGTACTGCAGTGGCAGCACTTCAGGCGCCACCCGGCCGGGCGGGATGTTGCCGAAGAGCTGCCGGCATGCCTCGACCACGGCCGAGACCGGGTTCCAGTCCGCGACCACCCGCAGTGCGGGCGGCAGGACCTCGCTGGGCACGAAGGAGTTCGAGATGAAGGTCAGCGGCAGCAGCACCATCAGCATGATGTTGCCCAGCACCTCCGGCGATTTGATGGTCAGGCCGATCGCCGCGGTGATCCAGGACGCCGCGTAGGCGAACAGGAACAGCAGCAGGTAGCCCAGCACCGCGTCCAGGAAGGAACCGCGGATCCGCCAGCCCATCAGCAGGCCGGTGATGGACATCAGGATCATCACGATGACGTTGTTGAGCGCGTCGCCGTTGGTCCGGCCGACCAGTACCGCGGCCTGCGAGATGGGCAGTGAGCGGAACCGGTCGACCAGGCCCTGCTTCATGTCGTAGGCGATGCCGGCCCCGGTGTTGGAGGCGGTCATCAACATGGTCTGGGCCAGGATGCCCACGATCATGAACTCCCGGTAGTTCGCCCCCTTCATGTCGATCGCGCTGCCGAAGACGAACCCGAACAGCAGGGCGAAGGCGATCGGCGCCGCACTGGAGAACACCACGATGTCGGGGTTGCGCAGGCTCTTGAGGAAGCTGCGCTTGCTCAGCGTGAGGCCATCGCTGATCGCGCTGGTGACCACGTTCACTGGACCTGCTCCTTCACCTTGCCGCGGACCTCGTCGCCAGTGCTGGTCTTGCCGGACTCGTACTCCTCGGTGCCGCTCTCCCCGGTCAGGGCGAGGAACGCCTCGTCCAGGGTGGGCCTGCGCACGTTCGCGCCGACCAGGGCCACACCGGCGTTGTCCAGCAACCGGATGCTGGCGATCAGCGCCTCCGAGCCGGTGCTCACCGGCACGATCACGTGGTTGGCCTGCTCGTCCACGGTGATCTCGCCCTGGGCCAGGCCTGCCAGCGCCTGCCGGGCCGCGGGCAGGTCGGCCGCACTGGCCACGGCCAGTTCCAGCCGCTCGCCGCCGACCTTGGCCTTGAGCGCGGCCGGGGTGCCCTGCTCGATCACCTTTCCGTGGTGCATCAAGGTGATCAGGTCGGCCAGCTGGTCGGCCTCCTCCAGGTACTGGGTGGTCAGCAACAGCGTGGTGCCCTCCCGGACCAGTTCGGCGATCACCTCCCAGAGCGCCATCCGGTTCTGCACGTCCAGACCGGTGGTCGGCTCGTCCAGGAACAGCACCTCGGGTTTGGCCACCACCGCGCAGGCCAGGTCGACCCGGCGGCGCATGCCACCGGAGTAACCCTTGACCTGCCGGTCGGCCGCCTTGTTCAGGTTGAACCGCTCCACCAGCTCGTCGGCCCGCCGCTTGGCCGCGGGCCCACCGAGGTGGTACAGGCGGCCGATCATCTGGAGGTTCTCCCTGGCGGTGAGGTCCTCGTCCACCGCGGCGTACTGGCCGGACAACCCGATCCGGCGGCGCACCTTGACCGCGTCGGCCACCACGTCCAGTCCGGCGACCGAGGCCCGCCCGGAGTCGGGACGGAGCAGGGTGGACAACACCCGCACCATCGTCGTCTTGCCGGAACCGTTGGGCCCCAACAAACCCATCACCGTGCCTTCCTGGACGGCCAGGTCGATCCCGTCCAGTGCGATGGTCGAGCCGAAGCGCCTTCTCAAGCCCTCGGCGACGATCGCGTCCGTCATCACTCCTCCATCACCTTGCGAAACATGTGATCGCGTAGGCAGACCACCGGTCGGTGGTTCGTGCTGTCACGGTTGGGCTCGTCGTCGAGGCGAGCCCAGTCTGGGTCCACTCGCTGGACCTCCGGTCGAATGCAGCCGGATCCCTTGCGGTCAAGGGGGAATCCAGTCCTCCCATAGCGCACGTCGCCAGCGTGGCAGCACCGCATCCGGGAGGCGGTGGCACGGGTACGGGCCGTCGCGCTGCCAGGTGCTGGTCACTTGTCTTGTCAGACAGGCCCGGACAGGGCCGGAAACGGATGACGGATGTTCAGAAGGACACTGCGCACGATGGCCGCGGTCACGGCCATCGGCACCGCCGCGATGCTTGTCCCGGCAACGGTTTCCGCCGCGGCCGAGGGCAGCGCGCCCAGCTCGGCCCAGGACGTGATCGGACCGCCGATCGGCGTGTGGGACGGAAAGATCAGCTTCCCGGATGGTGCGGTCGATATCAAACTCTCCTTCCGTCTCAACGGAACCCTGTGCTTAATCGCGCCGCCGCCCGACCCGGGCGGTGGCATCGAGGGCTCCGGCCGCTGGCGGCTGACCGACCCGAACTCCTTCAACTTCAACGGCAGGGAGCGCTACTTCGACGGCTCGGGCGCGACCACCGGCTCGCTGACCTTCGACATGAACGCCGACTACCAGGGGCTGACCAACTTCGTCGCCGACGGCTCGGCGACGCTGTTCGACGCGCAGGGCAACAACCTGGGCACCATCCCCACCACCTCCCGCTTCAAGCGGATCTCGCTGGTTCCGGCGAACTGCCAGTAGCACCGAACCCCGGCCGCGGCCTGAGTTCTCAGGCCGCGGCCGGCTGTTCGAACCGAAGCGCTCTCCCCTGCCCTGCCGAACAGGCCCGCCCAGGGCCGGAAATGGATGACCGACGATGAGAAGGACGCCGCGCACGATCGCCACCGCGGTGGCGGTCGCCGCCGCAATGCTGGTCCCCGCAACGGTTTCCGCCGCAGCCGAGGGCAATCCGCCCGGCTCGGCGCCGGGCGTGATCGGACCGCCGATCGGAGTGTGGACCGGCAAGATCACCTTTCCGTCGATGCAGGTCGATGCCAAACTCTCCTTCCACCTCAACGGCACGCTGTGCTACCTCACCAAGCCGGAAGACGGGGTGGAGGGCAGGGGCCGCTGGCAGCTCACCGGGCTGACTTCCTTCGACCTCAACGGGATCGAACGATTCTTCGACAGCAGCGGGACCACCACCGGCTCGCTGACCTTCGCCATGGCCGCGCACCACCAAGGCCTGACCACCTTCGTCTCCCAAGGCAGCGCGACCTTCTACGACGCACAGGGCAACAAACAGGACACCGTCCCGATCTCCGCCCACCTCAAGCGACAGTCGATGCTCCCAGCCCCCTGCCCATCCTGAGCAATCCACCGTGTTGGCCGTTCTCGTACGGTGTGTTGGCCGAACTGGACGGTGTGTTGGCCGTTGTGGACGGTGTGTTGGCCGAACGGGCGTACCAGTTCGGCCAACACCATGTACGACAACGGCCAACACGCCGTGTTCCGGGATCAGGCCGCGGCCGGCCGGTCGCGCACGAGGGTCCGTAAGCGCACGAGCAACTTCCCCTGCGCGCGGACCAGTTCGTCGGTGACCGCGAAGGTCGACTCGAAGCGCACCTTGCCCTCCTTGTCCGTCAACGTGACCAGCGAGCAGTAGCCGACGGTGAGAGTGCCGTCGGCGTCCTGCTCGATCTCGTAGTGGTCGTTCCAGTGCCGGGGCACGTTCTCCCGGTACCGCGGCAGCGCCGCCTCGGCGAAGGCCCGCATCGCCGCCCTGCCCTCGAGCTTCTTGCCGTGATGGACGTGGTGGGTGACCCCGTCCTCGGTGAAGGTGCCCAGGTAGCCGTCCAGGTCCAGCCGGTCCAGCAGGGCCATCTGCCGGGCGTAGAACCTCAGCACCTCGACGTAGCGCTCGGCGTCTACCTCCGCCATACCCCGTCCTTTCCCTTCTCGGTCAACGCTTTGGTGGTCAACTCGACCCCGGCGGTCAGCCGAGGCCGACCCGGCGGGCCGCGCCGACCGGCTCGGGCAGTTCGAGATCCAGCTCGGAGCGCAGCACGGCCTGCTGGAGGTTGCGCAGCCGCACCGAGGGCTCGACCCCCAGCTCCTTGTTCAGCGTGTTGCGCAGGGTCTTGAACGCCTGCAGGGCCTGCCACTGCCGCCCCGACCGGTACAGCGAGACCATGTAGTGCGCGCAGAGGTTCTCGTGCATGGGATGCCGGGCGGTCAGCACAGTCAGCTCGCTGAGCACCGCCTGGTGCCTGCCGAGTCCGATGTCCGCCCCGATCCGCGCCTCCAGCGCGTTGAGCCTGCTCTCCTCCAGCCGGGCCACCTCGATGCTCAGCGGCATCCCGATCCGGACGTCGACCAGGGCCTGCCCGTGCCACTTGGCCAGTGCCATGCCCAGGAAACGGGACGCCGCCTCGAAGTCCCGTTCCTCCACCGCCCGGTTGCCCACCTGGATGAGGGACTCGTACGCGCGGACATCGACGTTGTCCGGGTCGATGTCGAGCACGTAGCCGTCGAAGCGGGTGAGCAGCACGTCCTTGGCGGTGCCACTGGCCTCCGGCGGCATGGCCGACTCGATCAGCCTGCGCAGCTGCAGGATGTAGGTCTGCAGTGTGGTCCGGACGCTGAGCGGGGGGCGATCACCCCAGAGCTCCTCGATCAGCGTCGGGACCGAAACGATCTTTCCCGCGTGCAGCGCGAGCAGCACCAGGACCTGTCGTGGCTTGGCGGCGGTGGGTGCCACCGACCGCCCATTCAATGTTGCCTCTAACTCTCCTAGAAGACGTACCTGCATTACAAAAGCCCCCAGAGATACGGATTCAGCTGATGAGGTTGCTTACCCCAGGAATCCACGATGCTACGTCGTTGTAGGCGGGATCTGCCGCTGCATTCAGCGACCAGTAAACCATGCCTTGCCCCCAGACCGCCCAGTACTCGGCCTGCTGATCAGCCTAGGGGGTGATCGCGAGATGGTCGAGCAGCCCACTCGAACCTGACTCAAATCCCCGGGCGCGGAGTTTTCCGTACAAAGATGTCTTGACAAGGTGATCGATTTTCTGATAGCCGCCCTAAGTACACTATCTCGTTTTTATAACGCAGGTGGTAAAGCAGGCAACCGTCAATAGGGAATTTCGGGTGTTAGTAGTTGCCCAATCCGCCGCAGACGTTGAGCGCCTGGGCGGTGATGGCGGCCGCGGCGTCCGTGGTCAGGTAGCCGACCAGGCCCGCGACCTCCTCCGGAGTGGAGTAGCGGCCGAGCGGGATCTTGGCGTTGAACTTCTCCAGCACCTCCTCCTCGGTGGTGCCCCAGTACTGGGCGAAGCCCTGCCGGACCCGGACCGCCATCGGGGTCTCCACATAGCCGGGGCACACCGCGTTGACCGTGATCCCGGACTTGGCCAGCTCGAAGCCGACCGACTTGGTGAACCCGATGACCGCGTGCTTGGAGGCGGTGTAGGGCGCGGCCAGCATCACGCCCTGCTTACCCGCGGTGGAGGCGATGTTGACGATCCGGCCCCAGCCGGACTTCGCCATGCCACCCGCGTTGAGCACCTCCCGGGTCAGCCGAAACACACTGTTCACATTTGTGTTGAAGACGTCGTGCCAGATCGCCTCGTCCATGGTGGCGATCTCGCCGCCGCCACCGCGGCCGGCGTTGTTGACCAGGATGTCGATCCGGCCGAACCGGGCCACCGCGGCGGCCACCGCGGCCTGGATGTCCTCGGGCGAGGTGACATCGCAGGAGGTGCCTTCCGCGGTCGCGCCCTGGTCCCGCAGCTCCTTCATCACGGTGGCCACCCGCTCGGCGTCCCGCGCGCAGCCGAAGACGGCGATGCCCTGGGCGATGAGGTTCTTCGCCACGGCCAGGCCGATCCCGCTGCTGACACCGGTCACGAAGGCGATCTTCTGGTTGCTCATGCTGTTCTCCTCCAAGGGGTTCAGGCCGCGCAGTGCGGCAGGCCGCCGTGGAACTCGGCCATCTCGCGGAACGAGGCGCCCACGTCCAGCCGGGCGCCCGGCGCGAGGCCGTCCAGCTCGGCGTAGGCGCGGTGCAGGTTGCCGACCAGGCGTTCCGGGTCGACCAGCGCGGCGAACGGACCGAGATCGGCCGCCCTGGCCACCTCCAGCGCGGACTGGCCGGCGCGCAGCCCGTCCTTGGCCAGCTCACGCACCCAGCGCAGGTACGCCTCGGTGGCGTCGAGCACCTCGGGTCCGGCCACCGGGCCGTGCCCGGAGACGACCACCGCCGGGTCCAGCGCGCGCAGCCGCTCCAGCGCGCGCAGCGAGCCCTCGATCGAGCCCATCAGCACGTACGGGGTCACCCCCGACCACACCACGTCGCCGGTGAAGAGCACCCGCCGCTGCGGCACCCAGGCGATCACGTCGCCGGCGGTGTGCGCCGGGCCGACCATCTCCAGCTCCACGGTCAGCTCGCCCACGTGCAGCCGCAGCCGGTCGGTGAAGGTCACATCGGGCAGGGTCAGCTCCAGCTCGCCCCACTCCACCCCCGGCCACAGCCCGCACAGCGCCAGCCCGGCCTCGGCGCTGTCCGCGCGGGTCTGCTCGTGCGCGATCACCGTGGCCTTCGGGGTGAACTCGGTGTTGCCGAAGACGTGGTCGCCGTGGAAGTGCGTGTTCACCAGCAGGTCCGGCCCGCCCGGCACGACCAGCTCGGTCTGCGCGCGCAGCCGCCGGGCCCTGGCCTGGGTGGCCGCGGTGTCGATGAGCACCGCGTGACCCCTGGAGGTGATCAGCCCGGCGTTGTTGAGACACCAGCCACCGGGCAGCTGCTCGTAGGCGTGCACGCCCTCGGCGATCTCCCGCAGCGTCGGTTCGGCCGACATCAGACCACCTCGGCGAAGCGCTGCAGGGTCTCGCCGGGGCTGGGGCCGTCCAGCGCCTGGAAGATCCGCTCGGCGTCCGGGCCGTGCTTGTCCAGCCGCACGTGCGCCAGCTCCACCCTGGTCTGACCGGGGCCGGCCGGGGTGAAGCTCACCTCGATCTCGCTGGCCCGCTCGTCGTCCGGGATGGACTGCCAGCGGCCGTCCACCCGCCAGGTCATCCGCAGCCCGTGCGGCGGGTTCCACTCCAGCACCACGCCCCAGGCGATCTCGTTGCCCTCGGCGTCCCACTCGTAGTACCGGCCGCCGACGCCCGGTTCGATGGCCAGGCCGATCCGCGGCGTGCGCAGCAGCACGTGTGAGGGCGGCCACCAGTCGGCTGGCCGCTGGGTGAACGCCTCGAAGCACTGCAGCGGGCTGGCCCGCACCACGACTGACTTGCGCACGTCCGGGATGACGCGTTGAGGCATGGGTCCTCCGACCACGAGTTGCTCGGTACTGGCCGGGCCAGGCTCGCCGGGGCGGCTCGATCTCCTTTTGAACGGGCCTGGACCGTGAGTCGAGAGACCGCCCGCACGCTGCGCCCTGACGGCATCTCAAGGAGGCCCCATGGCCCGACGGGCAGTCATTACTGGAATCGGCGTGACCGCGCCGGGAGGGATCGGGACGCAGCCGTTCTGGGACCTGCTGGTCAGCGGCAGGACCGCGACCCGCAGGATCACCGCGTTCGACCCGGCCGCGCACCGCTGCCAGGTCGCCGCCGAAATCGACTTCGACCCGCTGTTACACGGCCTGACCCGGCAGGAGGTCAGACGGACCGACCGGGCCACCCAGCTCGCGCTGGTCTCGGCCACGGAGGCGGTGCTGGACAGCGGCCTGGTCATCGACGGTGAGCTGGCCGAGCGCACCGGGGTGGCGCTGGGCAGCGCGGTCGGCGGCACCACCACGCTGGAGCGGGAGTACGCCGTGTTGTCCAACGGCGGCAAGGACTGGGTGCTGGATCCCGCCTACGCCGTGCCGCACCTCTACGAGGGCTTCCTGCCCAGCTCGATCGCGGCCGAGGTGGCCATCCGCACCGGCGCGCTCGGCCCGGCCTCGGTGATCTCCACCGGCTGCACCTCCGGCATCGACTCGGTCGGCTACGCCGCCGAACTGGTCCGCGACGGAGCGGCGGACGTCATGATCACCGGCGCCACCGACGCGCCGATCTCGCCGATCACCCTCACCTGCTTCGACTCGATCAAGGCCACCTCGGCCCGCAACGACGATCCGGCCACGGCCTGCAGGCCCTTCGACCGCAACCGCACCGGGCTGATCCTTGGCGAGGGTTCGGCCGTGCTGGTGCTGGAGGAGTACGAGCACGCCCGGCGGCGCGGCGCCACCATCTACGCGGAGGTGGCCGGGTACGCCGCCCGCTGCAACGCCTTCCACATGACCGGGCTCAAGGCCGACGGCAGGGAGATGGCCGAGGCGATCAACCTGGCGATGGCCGAGGCCGGGCTCAACGCCGAGGACATCGACTACGTCAACGCGCACGGCTCCGGCACCAAGCAGAACGACCGGCACGAGACCGCGGCGGTCAAGCGCAGCCTCGGCGAGCACGCCTACCGGACGCCGATGAGCGGCATCAAGGCCATCGTCGGGCACTCCCTCGGCGCCATCGGCTCGATCGAGATCGCCGCCTGCGCACTGTCCATCAAGCACGGGGTGGTGGTGCCGACGGCGAACCTGACCGAGGCCGATCCCGAGTGCGACCTGGACTACGTGCCCAACACCGCGCGGGAGCGGCGGCTGGACGCGGTGCTCACCGTGGGCAGTGGCTTCGGCGGCTTCCAGAGCGCGCTGGCGCTCACCTCAGGGGGGCGGGCGGCATGAGCGATCAGGACGTGGTGGTCACCGGCATCGGCGTGCTCGCGCCGAACGGCACCGACACCGAGAGCTATTGGGCGGCAACGCTCAAGGGTGAGTCCGCGATCCGGCCCTTCACCCGCTTCGACACCACCGGCTACCCGGTCCGGCTGGCCGCCGAGGTGCCCGAGTCCGAGGCCGAACTGGCCTTCCCGCGCAAGCTGCTGCCGCAGACCGACCGGCTCACCCGGCTGGCCATGGTGTGCGCGGACGCGGCACTGGCCGACGCGGCGGTGGATCCGGCCGCGCTGGGCGAGTACTCGATGGGCGTGGCCGTCTCCGGCGCCACCGGCGGGCTGGAGTTCGGTCAGCAGCAGTTGCAGAAGCTGTGGGGTCAGGGCTGGGAGGAGGTCAGCCCGTACATGTCCTTCGCCTGGTACTACGCGGTGAACTCGGGCCAGATCTCCATCCGCAACGGCATGCGCGGCCCGAGCGGGGTGGTGATCTCCGAACAGGCGGGCGGGCTGGACTCGCTGGCCTTCGCCCGCAGGCGGGTGCGCAAGGGCACCGCGGTGATGACCGCTGGCGGCTTCGACAGCATGTTGTGCCCCTACGGCCTGTCCACCCTGTCGGTGGCCGCCGGGGTCTGCCGGGGCGATGACCCGGACCGGGCCTACCTGCCCTTCCACCCGGACAGCGGCGGTTTCGTGCCGGGCGAGGGCGGCGCGGTGCTGATCATGGAGACCCGGGCGGGCGCGGCCGAGCGCGGCGCGCCCTCGGTGTACGGGGTGCTGGCCGGCCACGGCGCGGCCTTCGACCCGGAGCCCGCCGGCGGCGGCGCCCTGGTCCGGGCGGCGCGGGCCGCGCTGACCGAGGCCGGGATCACCGCCGCGGACGTCGACGTGGTCTTCGCCGACGCGGCCGGGGTGCCCGCCCTGGACACCGCGGAGGCCACCGCGTTGCGCACGATCTTCGGCGACCGCCGGGTCCCGGTCAGCGCACCCAAGGTGCTGGTGGGCAGGCTGCTCTCCGGCGGCTCCGCGCTGGACGCGGCCACCGCGCTGCTCAGCCTGCGCGACGGCATGATCCCGGCGGTGCCGGGCATCGAGCCGGAGCAGGCCGACCCGGCACTGGACCTGGTGGTGGGCTCGCCGAGGGCGCAGGAGATCGGCACCGCGCTGGTGCTCTCCCGCGGTCACGGCGGGTTCGCCTCGGCCATGGTGCTGACCAGGCCGTGAACGCAAAAGGCGGGGCGGGTGCGCAAGCCGTGCGCCCGCCCCGTTCCCGCATTTGGCATCAGATCTGCGATCCACCAGGCTGGCGGCGAACGGGAATGCCACCCATTTCCTGGAGCGGATCCTACTTGGACCTCTCGCGGTTCTTCCCGGAACGCGCGGACGCAACCGTGGCGATGAACACGCCAAGTGCCACGACCGCGATCGGCACGCCCACAAGAGCCGGCACCGGCGAGCCTTTGATTGTCGGCGACATAATCCCGAGTCCGAATATCGCCATGCAGACCAGGAAGACCGATTTCTGACGAAAGTTCAAGGTGCCGCCTCCCCGGAACTAGTCCTGGCTTGCTTCTGCGATGCAGCCGGCGATGTTGGCGCTCGTGACGCCCGCGGGAACAGCACCAGTGGCCTTGAACTGCCCTTCAGCAGACACGATCTTGCCAAGTGACAGCTTGCCGTCATTCCGGACACTCACCTGCGCTGAATTATTCTCCCGAACGGAGATGAGCATCTCAGCCGTAAAGGCCACCGACTCGACCCTGGGGTCGAACGTAACCCCCTGGGGGCGCAGGCAACGGCCAATGCCGTGTCAAATTTCTCCCTGCGGGCCGGCGAGGCGTTCTCCAGCTTTTCGAAGGTCGCTCTCACTTCGCCAGGAGCGCCGACAGGGAGTGACCGGAGAGCAGATGACTTCAACTTATGATCTCCTACTCACCCGGCGGGTAAAGATGACCCTAGGACAAGGAGCAGGGAGACAACACTGAATAGTCACACCAATAGTCCATGAGTTACTCACTGGCAATACCAGACCAGGGGCGCCACGCCCAGCGCGAGCGTGGCGCCCCTGACCAGCCCAGGAAGGTGGCAGCCCAGCCTCAGACCGTGGACCCGGCCAGCGCGACCTGCTGGTTGACCAGGTCGAGCAGGTGCCGAGGGGTCTCGATGTCCGCGGCCGCCGACTCCGGGATCTTGATCTTGAAGTGCCGTTCCAGCCTGCTCGTGGTGTCGATGATCGCGAGCGAGTCGAAGCCCAGGTCCATCAGGTTAGTGTCCAGGACGTCGCCGTCCAGGTCGACGGACTCGTCCTCGCCCACCGCGCGGGCCAGGAACTCCTTCAGCTCGTCCAGGGTCAGCTGGGTACTCATGCGGAGATCACCTTCATTCTGTGGTTCGGTCGGGGGTCAGCGCGCTTCGACGTGCTCGCGCGCCTTGGCCAAGGTCGCCCGGCTGTTCGCGCCGAGCGCGTTGCGCACCGCGGTCCTGGCCGCCGCCAGCGACTCCGGCGGGGTGGGCAGGGCGGCGATGCCCTCGGGGTCCAGGTACACCTGGTGCCGGGCGGTCACCAGGACCCGGCCGTCGGCGGTCGGCTCGAAGCGCCACTCGCCGTTGTGCGCGCGCAGCGCGGCCGGCAACTTGACCTGCTTGTAGGAGATGAGCCGGTTCGGCTCGCAGACCCGGCCGGAGATCGTGGTGTGCACCGAGCCGTCCGGCGAGCGGGTGTCCATCTCCATGTGCTGCAACCCGGTGGTGTCCTCGCGCAGGTCCAGCCGCACCACGTGCGGCAGCCGCTCGGGCCACTTGGCCGCGTCGTAGAGGAAGTCGTAGACCTGTTCGATCGGCGCGGCGAAGGTCTCGGTGTCGGCGAACTCGAAGAGCAGCTCGGCCTCCTCGGCCGCGCGCTCGGCCACCCGCTTGAGGTTGGCCAGCTCGGCCACGCTGTTGGTCTCCACCGCGCTGGCGATCCGGGCCAGCTTCGCCGGATCGTCGCCGACGGCCCGGTAGTGGTGGTCCAGCGCGATCTCGCAGCCGCCGTCGGTGGGCAGCACCGTCCAGGTCCCACCCATCGCCGCCACCGGGTCCGCGGTCACGACCTGCTCGAACTCCACCCGGAACCGGTCAGGGAACAGCCTGCGGCGGGACTCCCAGCTGCGCAGGTCGCCGTTGGCCAGCGCGCAGATCCGGATGCGTTCCTCGGTGTCGTCACCCGCGATCCGCTCGGCCCGCACCGTGGGCGGGAAGTACAGCGGCCACCGGGACACGTCGGCGACGATCCGGTAGACCGCCTCCGCCGGTGCGGCCACCGCGATCCGGTGGGTGACCTCGGTGCGGGTCGATTCGGTGCTGGTCATCAGGCGCCTCTCTGCTTTCCGTGATCACGCAGTGGGAACGGGCGCGGACAGGGCGAGCCGCGCCGCGGTGGTGGTGTCCTGGTCGAGCTGGTCGCCCCGGTGCCGGTCGGGCAGCAGCGGCAGCACCCGGCCGCCGCCCTTGACCACCGAGGGCTGGCGGCGGCCCAGCACGCTCAGGCTGGTGCCCGGCCCGGCCTCCACCAGCACGCAGTCGCCGTGCTCGGCCAGCAACCTGGTCAGCGTGGGCGCGAAATACACGGTGTCGGCGGCCTGGTTGGCCCAGAACACCGGATCCCGCGCGGTCTCGTCGGTGAGCACGCCCTGGGTGTAGGCGGAGTAGAGCCGCAGCCGCGGCGGGGCGAGCGGCACCGAGCGCCAGCCGGGCAGGGAGGCGGTCACCGCCCGCGCCACCACCGGGCTGTGGAATGCCTGCCGGGCAAGCACATCCCGGCAGACCACGTGCCGCTCGGTCAGCGTCCGGGCCGCCTCGGCCAGCGGCTCGGCCTCTCCGGCCAGCAGCAGCTGACGGGGCGCGTTCACCGCGGCCAGGTGCACCCGCTCGCCCAGCAGGTCCGCGACCTCGGCCACCGAGGCCGACACCGCGAGCATCCCGCCCGGCGGGGTGTTGGTGAACTCGGTGATCCGCTCGTCCATCAGCCGGATGCCGTCGGCGAACTCGAGCACCCCGGCCAGGGTGGCCGCGGCCATCTCGCCCACGCTGTGCCCGAGCAGCGCCACCGGGCGCACGCCCCAGTCCAGCACCATCCGGCCCATCGCGTGGTTGACCGCGTAGAGCAGCGGCTGGGCCACCGACACGTCGTCGTAGTCCGGCCCCGGTTCCGCGGCCAGCCAGGCCGCGCGCAGCCGGGGACCGTCCGCGCCGAACAGCTCGAAGGCCCGGTCCATCCAGGCGGTGAAGGTCTGCTCGTGCTGGTAGAGGCCGGCCGCCATCCGCGGGTGCTGGGCGCCCTGGCCAGGGAACAGCAGCACGACCGGCGGCTCGGACCGCGCTGTCACTGGTGACATCTCCGATCCCTTTCCTCGGTTGGGCCGAGGGTGCGGGCGGCCTGTCGAGGCTCGCCTGAGCCTGGCCGGATCGAGGCCGGGAACCACCGGCAGGTCAAGCCCGCTTCCACGGGCATTCAAGGTGGCCTGGCGACCCTGAGCCTCGGGAATTTCCTATTTATGGAGGTCGAGCTGAGCGCCATGACCACTGAAACGCCACCGCCCGGCCTGTCCGAGTTCTATCGCCAGGAACCGGTGTGGTCCGGCTCGACCGAGGACGATGGACTCGAATACGCGACCATCGCGGTCCCGCTGAATTACGCCGACCCCGGCGGCGAAAAGCTGTCCATTGCCATTAGCCGGAAAAAGGCGACGGACCCGGCCACTCGACGCGGCATCCTGCTCACCCTCAATGGCGGCCCCGGCGGTTATTTCGGCCTCGGCACCCGTTTCCCGGCCGTGCTGGCGCACACCCGGCTGACCGAGCGCTACGACGTGATCGGGTTCGACCCGCGTGGCACCGGCGGCTCCACCCCGCTGCTCGCCGAGATCACCGCTGTCCAGGCGAAACCCGACTCCAGGCCGCCGGATGCCCTGTTCGCCACCATCGCCGAGGACGCTCGGGCGCGTGAGGAAGGCGCCCAGCGGGCCGGTGGTCCGCAGCGCCCGCACTTCAACACCCCGAACGTGGTCAGGGACATGGACGTGATCCGGGCCGCGCTGGGCGAAGACAAGATCAATTACCTCGGTTACACCTACGGCACTTACGCAGGCGCGGTCTACGGCGTGCTGTTCCCGGACCGGCTGGACCGCAACGTGCTCGATTCCTGCGTGCACCCGGACTGGTCCTGGCGGGAACAGCTCATGGCGCAGGGCACGGCAAATCGGGCAAATCTCGATAAATGGGCGGAATGGGTCGCGGGACGATCCGGACATTTCTCACTCGGCGATTCCGCGGCGGCCGTGCTGGCCACCGTGGAGGAGGCGGTGGCCGCGCTCGGCGCCCAGCCGGAGAGCACCGCGTTGCGCACCCTGCTGGACTGCGCGCTGGGTTCCCGCTCGGCGGACCGGGCCCGCTGGGAGGAGCTGGGCAGGCTGGTCGCCGACCTGCGCACCGGCGACAAGGGACTGGCCGAGAAGTGGCTGGCCGACGAGCGGATCTGGCCGCCGGCGGAGACCGAGGGCGAGACCCGCTGCGGCGTGCTGGACGCGGTGATCGCGGAGAAGGACTGGCCCACCGACCTGGAGACCTACTTCGCGGACATGCGCGAGTTCCGGGAGAAGTTCCCCTACGGCTACGGCGTGATGCGCGCCCAGCCCTTCAGCGGCGCCTTCCGCACCTTCACCCCGCCGGAGCGACCCGCCACGCTGCGCCGCGCGGGCTACCCGGCCGGGCTGATCGTGCACGCCGACGGCGACCCGATCGACTACTACCCGGGCGGCGCGGCCATGGCCGAACGCCTGGGCCACCGGCTGATCACCGTCGAGGACTCCGGCCAGCACGAGATCTACGCCTTCCGCGGCAACGCGGCAGTGGACGAACTGGTCGAGCGGTACCTGCTGGACGGCGAGCTGCCCGCCGCGGACACCGTGTGCGCGAGCACCGTGCCGCGACCGAGCCTGCCCGCCTGACCCCTGGATCCCCCATCCCACACCGAGGTTGGTGATGACATGTACGGCGCGGCCTACGCCGAGATCTACGACCTGATCTACGCCAGTCGTGACAAGGACTACGCGGGCGAGTCGGCCGAGTTGGCCGCGCTGGTGCGCGCGCGCAAACCCGATGCCGCCTCGCTGCTGGACGTGGCCTGCGGCACCGGCGGGCACCTGGCCCACCTCAAGCAGGAGTTCGGCACCGTGGCCGGGCTGGAGCAGTCCGAGCACATGATCGCCAGGGCGAACCGGGCGATGCCGGATATCCCGGTGTACCAAGGAGATATGCGCGATTTCCACGTCGAGCGCACCTTCGACGCGGTGGTCTGCATGTTCAGCTCGATCGGCTACGTCGGCAGCACCGCCGCGCTGGACAGCACGCTGAAGAGCTTCGCGCACCACCTCAACCCGGGCGGGGTCATCATCATCGAGCCCTGGTACTTCCCGGACGGTTTCCTGCCCGGCTACATCGCCAACGACCTGGTGCGCACGCCGGACCGGGTCACGGTGCGGGTCTCGCACTCCACCAGGGAGGGCGACCAGGTGCCGATGACCGTGCACTACATCGACGCGCAGCGGGACGCGGGCATCAAGCACTACACCGATGTGCACTGGATGACCCTGTTCGAGCGCGAGCAGTACGAGGCGGCCTTCGAGCAGGCCGGCTGCCGGGTGGAGTACCTGCCCGGCGGCCGGTTCAACTGCGGCCTGTTCGTCGGCACCCGCACCGATCAGCCACTGCGCTGAGCACCGCACGCCACTGGGCCGGTCCCCGGAATCGGGACCGGCCCAGTGGCGTTTTCGTTGGTACTAAAGGGTTTTCAGCTTCCGGCGACGACCTGTTCGGCCACCGCGGTGCGCCACATGTCGCGCAGCGAGTCCGCCAGCGGGATCCGCGGCGACCAGCCGAGCAGGTCCCTGGCCAGTCCGATGTCGACCTGGGTCCAGTCCCCGCCGAGGCTGGCCACCCGCCGGTTGCGCTCGTGCAGCATCTCCGGCGGCAGCCCGGCCGCGGCCACGAAGGTGCGCACCAGTTCGCGGATGCTCACCGCGCGGCCGCTGCCGAGGTTGATCATCCGGCCGGTCACCGGCGCCCCGGCGGCCAGCCGGACCGCCTCGGCGGCATCGCGCACGTCCAGGTAGTCCCTGGTCGCCTCGGTCACGGTCACCGCCATCGGCACGCCGGAGTCCAGTGCGGTGCACAGCATCGCGACCAGTTTCCCGACGAAGCTGGCCGGGGAGGGGTGCGGCCCGGAGATGTTGGACAGCCGCAGCACCACCCCGTCCACCGTCCCGGCGGCGGCCGCGTCCAGCACCGCGACCGAGCCGTCCAGCTTGGTCCGGGTGTACGGGGTGCGCGGGTCCGGCACCAGGTTCTCGTCGATCAACGTGCCGGCGGGCACCTCGCCGTATTCCAGGATGGTGCCCATGTGCACCAGCCGCGGCCGCCAGGGCAGCGCGCCGACCGCGCCGAGCACCGCGCGGGTCAGGCCGACGTTGCCGCGGGCCAGCTGTTCCTCGGTGTTGGCCCAGCCGTCGGTGGCGTTCGCCGCGTCGGTCGCGTTGACCACCACGTCCACCCGCTCGGCACGCAGCAGGTCCGCGATCGTCTCCGGCGCGGCCAGCGCCAGGTCCAGCCGGGCGAACCGGTGCTCGGCCAGGTAGGGCGCCGGGTTGCGCGCCACCACGATGACCTCGTCACCGTGCCGGGCGAAACTCGCGCACACCTGCCTGCCGAGCCATCCGGTGCCGCCGAGCACCGCCACCCGGGTCACGGCCGCGGCTACTTCGCGACGAGCTTCTCGAGCACGGGCACCAGATCGGCAGGCGAGGGCAGCTGGGCGATCTGGTCCCGCACCTCCCTGGCCCGCTCGCCGTAGCTCTCGTCCGCGAGCAGCGCCCCGGTGGACTCCAGCAGCAGTTCCGGGGTCAGGTCCCTCGGCTCGATCCGGCGGATGGCGCCGAACTCGGCCAGCCTGCCGATCGCGGAGAGCGGCTTGCCCATGCCGGGGATGACCACCTGCGGCAGCCCGTGCGTCAGGCAGGTCATCATGGTGCCCGGCCCACCGTGGTGCACCACCGCGTCGCAGCCGGAGAGCACCGAGGTCAGCGACTGCCAGCCCGCCGCGACCACCGAGTCGGGCAGCTGACCCATCTGCGGCACCAGGAAATCGGCCACCGCGACCACCAGTTCGGCCTCCAGCGTGCCCAGCGCCTTGAGCAGCTGCACCAGCACCGGCAGCCCACCGGCCTGCGGCTGCACCGAGCCGAGGGTGACCAGCAGCCGGGGCTTGGTCCGCGGCCGCAGCACCCACTCGGGCAGCAGCCCTGGCTCGCCGTAGGGCACGTACCGCATGGGCTGCGCGCCGGCGATGGAGTCGCCCAGCAGCGGCGGGGTGTTGTCGATGACCAGATCGGCCTCGGGCAGCCGGTCCAGGCCGAAGCGGGCCAGTTCCGGGGCCAGCTCCGCATTCAGCGCGGACACGATCGGCAGATCGCCGGGACCGACGGTGTGCTTGACCCACGGCACCCCGTTCACCTTGGCCGCGATCGCGGCGGTGGCGAAGGAATAGGATTCGGCGACAACCAGATCCGGTTTCCAGCTGGCCACCAGATCCACGGTGCCATCGAGGGTCTTCTCGGCGAGCCGGGCGAATCCGGCCCCGGTCATCCCACCCATCTGGTCGTGCGATTCAGGGAATTTGAGCGGATTGCCCGCGCGATCCTTGCCCATCACATCGCGCATCTCGATCGAACCGGACACCGCGGCCATCGGCAGACCGGAACCACGGACCACCGCGTCCCAATTCTCCGGCGCCGCGACCAGAACCTCGTGCCCGGCCGCGCGCAATGCCCAGGCCAGTCCGACGACCGGGAAGTACAGCGGGTGGGCGGGACCGGTGTTGACCAGAATCTTCATCTTCGCACCTCAGAAATAAGGACAGGAGAGCTGGAACAGAGCACGGACCGGGTTTCGCGCGATTCCACAGAACTTCCCCGGCCGATATCTCACCAATCGCACAGCATCCTGGTTCAGGGTGCTGGCGATTCCTCGAACGCGACTGGAGACCGGCTGGACGCGGTGCTCAGACCGGGCCCAGCTCGGCCGCGATGGCCATCACGTACTCGCCGTAGGGCGAGCGGGCCAGCCGTTCGCCGAGCCGGTGGCAGTCCGCGGCGCTGATGAATCCCATCCGCAGCGCCACCTCCTCCAGACAGGCGATCCGCGCGCCCTGCCGCGCCTCCAGGGTGCGCACGTAGTGGCCGGCCTGCAGCAGCGACTCCGGCGTCTCGGTCTCCAGCCAGGCGAAGCCCCGGCCGAGGTCGACCAGCTTCGCCTGCTCTCGCCGCAGGTAGGCGCGGTGCACCTGGGTCAGGTCCGGCTCGCCTGGCCCGGCAGGCGGCAGGTTCTTGACCAGGTCAACCACCTCGTTGTCGTAGAACCCGAGCCCGGTGACCGCCCGCCGACCGCGCCGGGACACCGGCTGCGCGCCGACGGAGAGCAGCCGCCCGTGCTCGTCAACTTCCGCCGCCCCGCACCGGCCCGGCTCGCCGACCGGCGACCCGAACAGCACGCAGCCACGCACCTCCGCGCTGTGCTCGGCGAGCACCGAATAAAAACGCTGGCCGTGGAAAATATGGTCCCCGTGGATCAGCGCGACCGAATCCTCGCCGATGTGGTCGGCGCCGAGCACCAGTGCCTCGGCAATTCCACCCGGCTCGTCCTGGACCCGGTAGTCGATACGCAGTCCGAGTTCGCCGCCGTCACCCAGCAGGTGCCGGATCCGGGGCAGTTCCGCGGGTGCGCCGATGAGCAGGATGTCCCGGATTCCGGCCAGCATGAGCACGCTGAGCGGATAGTAGATCATCGGTTTGTCACCGACCGGCAGCAGTTCCTTGGGCACCGCGAGCGTCATCGGGTGAAGCCGGTTCCCCGATCCGCCCGCGAGTACGATTCCCCGCATGCCCGCCTCCCGGTGTCCCGCCGGTCGCTCCAGCGTCGGGTGCAGTACCGCAGGCGCGGTCTGAGCCCAGCTCGACCACCACTCGATCCGGCGCGCTTACGGTGCGGATATGTCTACCTGCCGCATCTGCCGGGGCCCGGTCTACCAGTTCTTCGATTTCGGCCAGCAGCCGATCTCCGATGCTTTCCGCAAGCCGGAGGACACTTCCGAGGAGTTCTTCTTCCACATGGCCATCGGCGTGTGCCAGCAATGCACGATGGTTCAGCTGATGTCCGAGGTGCCGAGGGAGAAGATGTTCCACGAGGAGTACGCGTACCACTCCTCGACCTCGGCGCGCATGCAGGAGCACTTCGCCGGCACCGCGCTCCGCCTGCTGGAGACCGAGTGCCGCGACGTGGCCGACCCGCTGGTGGTGGAACTCGGCTGCAACGACGGCATCATGCTGCGCACCGTGGCCGAGCGCGGGGTCCGCCACCTGGGCGTGGACCCCTCGGCGAACGTGGCCGAGGTGGCCGCGAGCAAGGGCGTGCGGGTCAGGGTCGCCTTCTTCGAGGAGTCGGTGGCCAAGGAGATCCGGGCGAGTGAGGGCCCGGCCCAGGTGATCTACGCGGCGAACACCGTCTGCCACATCCCCTACCTGGACTCGATCTTCCGCGGCGTGGACGCGCTGCTCTCCCCCACCGGCGTGTTCGTCTTCGAGGACCCCTACCTCGGCGACATCGTCGAACGCGCCAGCTTCGACCAGATCTACGACGAGCACTTCTACCTGTTCTCGGCCACCTCGGTGCAGGCCGCCGCCCGCCAGTTCGGCTTCGACCTGGTCGACGTCGAACGCCTGCCAACGCACGGCGGCGAAATCCGCTACACCATCGGCCGCCCCGAGCACCGCCGGCCGACGGAGCGGGTCGCCGAACTCATCGCCGAGGAACGCGAACGCGGCATCGACACCCTGGCCACCCTGGAGCAGTGGGGCACCGAGGTGAAGCGCAACTGCGGTGACCTGGTCACCCTGCTGCGCAAGCTCAAGGACGAGGGCGCCACCGTGTACGCCTACGGTGCCACCGCCAAGAGCGCCACCGTCACCAACTACGCCGGCATCGGCCCCGACCTGGTGGCCGGGGTCTTCGACTCCACCCCCGGCAAGCAGCACCGCCTCACCCCCGGCGCCCACCTGCCGGTCCGCCCCCTCGAAGAGTTCACCACCCCGTACCCCGACTACCTGCTGCTCTTCGCCTGGAACCACGCCGAGGAGATCATCAAGCGCGAGCAGGCATTCCGCGAGCAGGGCGGCAAGTGGATCCTCTACGTCCCCGACGTGCACCTGCTGTGACCAACCCGCCCAACCCCCGCCGCCCCAGACGATCCCACCTGCACCGCGGGTGGGATCGTCCTTTGTAGACACTCAGCGGCACGCGTCCTCCTCCACCACCCGCCGAACCGCACGCAACGTCTGTTCCAGCTCGGCCGGCCCGACCGACCCCAGCGCCAGCCGAAGTGCCCGCGGCACCACGGCGGTGGCCGCGAACGCCTCCGCCGTGGAGACCGCGATCCGTTGCCGGGCAAGCGTTGCCGCGATCCGATCCGCCCGCGCACTCTCCGCCAGCGGCAACCACCGGAAGTAGGACGCCGGGTGCCCGATACTGGGCAGCCCGGCGAACACCTCCCTGGCGATGTCCTGCCGTGCGACGGCATCGGCCCGCTTCCGGACTTCCAGCCGATCCACGGTGCCATCCTCCAGCCAACGACAGGCGATCTCGGTGGCCAGCGCGGGCGTGCTCCAGGTGGTGGCCCGGACAACCCGAGCGATCGCCGCCACCCGGTCCACTGGCGCCACCACGAACCCAACCCGCAGCCCCGTCCCCACACTCTTGGACAGACTGGACACATACACGGTGCGCTCCGGCGCCAGCACCGCCAACGGCGGCGGCGGATCCTCGACCAGGTAGGCGTAGGCGGCGTCCTCGATGAGGATCAGATCGTGCCGCCGCGCGACCGCCACCAACCGTGCCCGAGCGGTAGCGGACATGACCCACCCCAACGGATTGTGCAGCGTCGGCATCGCATAAACCGCCCGCACCGGCCGCCGCACACAAAGCTGTTCCAACGCAACAAGATCCGGCCCCGCCCGACCCCCAGGCACCGCCACCAGCTCCAGCCCCAGCGACTGCGCGAGCACCTTGAACCCCGGATAGGTCAACGCGTCCACCGCCACCACATCCCCATGCTGCAACGTGGCCATCGCGGTCACCGCGAGCCCATGCTGCGCACCACTGACCACGAGCACCTGCTCGGCGTCCACACTCAACCCACGCCGCAGAAGGTGCCGGGCCACCGCACCCCGATCCTGGCCTCGCCCCCGATGCGGTTGGTACCGCAGCAAAGCATCCAGATCCCCCGCGGTCGCCAACTCCCGCAACGCCTGCCGCAACAGATCGGCCTGCCCAGGGATCGAGGGATGGTTGAACCGGAGATCAATCGCATCCGCCGCCACGAACTGCTGATCAACCCCCTCTCCCGGCAACGACAGATCCCGCACGAACGTGCCCCGCCCCTGCTCCCCACTCACCAGCCCCATCGCCGCCAACTCGGCATACACCCGAGAGGCGGTCACCAGCGCGATGCCCTCCCTGGCGGCGAGTTCCCGATGCGTGGGCAGCCGGGTCCCCACCGGCCAGCGCCCCGACCGCAACTCCGCCGCGAGCGAGTCCACCACCCGCTTGTACCGAGGGATCCGCATGGCCCCCGATTGTATCCATGACAATTATTCGACTGTCATGCATACCGCTCCTAGGCTGCCGCCACCAGGCCGAAAAGGAGCAGTCCATGCACATCGCGATCCTGACCTTCGAGGGCTACAACGAACTCGACTCCCTCATCGCCCTAGGCGTCCTCAACCGGATCAAGCGCCCCGACTGGCGAGTCACCATAGCCAGCCCCACCCCCAAGGTCCGCTCCATGAACGGCGTCGTCATCGAGTCCATGACCACCCTGTCCGAAGCCTGCACCGCCGACGCCGTCATCATCGGCAGCGGCAAACAAACCCGCGAGGTAGTAGCCAACCCCACCATCATGACCACCCTGCAATCCCTCGACCCCACCCGCCAACTCCTGGCCGCCCAATGCTCCGGCACCCTGGTACTGGCCAAACTCGGCCTACTCAACGACATCCCCGCCTGCACCGACCTCACCACCCGGCCCTGGGTGGTCGCCGCCGGAATCGAAGTCCTGAACCAACCCCTGTACGCCAGGGGCAACATCGCCACGGCCGGTGGGTGCCTCGCCTCGCATTACCTGGCCGCGTGGGTCATCACCCGGCTGGTGGGGGTGGAGGCTGCGGAGGAGGCGTTGCATTATGTGGCGCCGGTTGGGGAGAAGGAGGAGTACGTGGCCCGCGCCATGCGCAACGTGACTCCGTACCTGGGGTCGGAGGTCGCGGTCGGTTAGGGATTCAGGCGAGGCCGCACAGTTCCGCCACCACGGCGCGGGTCTGCGTGCGCAGCCAGGTGTGCGCCGGATCGCCGGTGTAGCGCTGATGCCAGGACATGATCACCGGGATCGGCGGGGTGGGGAACGGGAGCGGACGGATCAGCAGGCCGGTGTCCTGGCTGGCGGCGCGGGTCATGTGTTCGGGGAGGACCACCAGGAAGTCGTTGTCGCGTAGGCAATGCAGGGCGGCGGTGGCGGTGGGGACGGCGGCGTGGACCTGGCGGTGCAGGCCGTGTTCGGCGAGGAGGCCGTCCACGGGGTCGGTTAGTTGGCCGCGGCGGGAGACGATGAGGTGGGGGGCCTTGGCGTAGCGGGCCGGGGTGAGTTTCCTGGCCGCTGCCGGGTGGTTCTCGCGCATGGCCACGACCAGGCGGTCGTGCGCGATGGTTTCGTGCGCCAGGTCAGGGGATTCCGGGGTGGCGGCGGTGATTTCCAGGTCCACGCGGCCGTGGCGGAGGTCGGTGTCGTCGGTGCCGGCTTCGGGGAGCAGGCGCAGGCGGACGCCGGGGGCCTGGGTGCTGATCCTGGCCAGCAGGGCGGGGGCGGCGGCGGTGGTGACCGCGTCGTGCCAGCGCAGGGTGAAGGTGCGGTCCAGGGTGGTCAGGTCCAGGGCGTGGTCCGGGGTCAGCACGGTGTGGGCCTGGCGGACCAGGGTGTGCACCTGGGCCTGGACGGCCAGTGCACGTGGGGTCGGGGTCATGGTCCTGCCGGTGCGGACCAGGATCTCATCGCCCATGGCGCGGCGGATCCGGCCAAGGGCACGGCTCATCGCGGGCTGGGTCAGGTGCAGGCGGGCGGCGGCGCCGGCCACGCTGCCCTCCTCCAGCAGGGCGTCCAGTGCGGTCAGCAGGTTCAGGTCCAAATGCATGGCGGTAATGTTAGTACTGAATAGCATGCATTTGACGACATGTGTTCTTGGATTTAGCGTGGGTTTTGTCGAACCAATCCGTTATCCAGGAATGGGAAACCCATGTCTGACAAGAAGTTGCTGCCTGCTGTCGTGACCGCGGTACGGGCCGCGGGCTACCGGGTGCGTCAGCGGTTCGCCGAGGACGCCCGGCCGGGGAGCCTCGAGGAGATCCTCGATTCCTTGCGCGCCAACGACGACACCTCGCTGGAGGTGTTGCGGGAGGCGTTGCGCCGGATCCGGCCGGGGGCGGGCTGGGTGGACGATGAGCTGGCGGGGAGCGCGTTGCCCGCCGGGGAGTGGTGGGTCACCGATCCGGTGGAGGGCAACATCAATCACGTGCACGGGCTCGCCGACTGGGCGGTGACCGCCACCCTGGTGCGGGACAACGAGGCCGTGCTCACCGTGGTGCACCTGCCGCTGACCGGGGACCTCTACACCGCGATCCGCGGCGAAGGCGCGTGGCACAACGGGATCGCTTTGCGGGCCTCGACGAAGACGAGCCTGGACGCCGCGTTCGTGGCCACCGGGCAGGCGCGGCCGGGCGAGGATGCCTTGACCCTGCGGCGGATCGGGGAGTCGATCACCGCCATGCTCGGGGCGGCGCTGGTCGCGCGGATGTCGGTACCCGCGACCTTGCAGCTCGTGCAGCTGGCGGCCGGGCGGCTGGATGTGTTCTGGCAGTACAGCGATGTGCGGTCCGGACTGCTGGCCGGGGCGCTGCTGGCGCGGGAGGCGGGCGGCGTGGTCACCGACACGCACGGCAGGCCATGGCAGCCGGGTGCGGCGGACTTCCTGGCCAGTGCGCCCGCGGTGCACCGGGCCGCGGTCGACGTGCTCACCGCGGTCGCCTGATCACACCACCTCGAGCCAAAGGGAGACAACGCATGACCACCATCGCCATCCTCGGCTCCGGCCGGGTCGCGGCCAATCTGGCCGACAAGCTCGGTGCGGCCGGGCATTCCGTGCTCATCGGCACCAGGAATCCAGCTGCGGCAACGGAAAGTTGGGCCGGGCTTCCGGTCACCTTCACCACCGCGCGGGAGGCGGCCGACCGGGCCGGGATCGTCATCAACGCCACCCCTGGCGACAGCTCGCCGCAACGGCTGCGCGCACTGCGGGATGTGTTGCGCGGCAAGGTTCTCGTGGACATCGCCAACGCCACCCGGCGCGGCCCGGACGGACTGCCGGGCGGGCTGTGCTTCCCGGACAGCAGTCTGGCCGAGGTGCTCCAGGACGCGCTGCCGGAGACCCGGGTGGTCAAGACGCTCAACACGATGCTGTTCACCGTGATGACCAACCCGCGCCTGCTCGCCACCCCGCCGACCGCCTTCCTCTCCGGCGCGGACCCGGCGGCCAAGGACCTCGTGCGCGGACTGCTCGGCGACCTCGGCTGGCCGCCGGAGTGGATCGAGGACCTGGGCGGGATCGACACCGCGCGCGGCACCGAGGCGCTGGTGCTGCTGGTGCCCGCACTGCTGCGCAAGCACGGCCCGCGCCCCTTCGCGCTCACCATCGCCCGAGAGTTGCTACAGTCTTCTAGTGTTACAGTTGACTAGCACAATCTCGGAGTGATGCCGTGGAGTTCCGGGTGGATCGGGCCGCAGGCATGCCGGCGTACCGGCAGCTCATGCACCAGGTGCGCGATGCCGTGCGGCTGGGCTGGCTACGGCCGGGTGACCGGTTGCCGACCGTGCGCGAGGTGGTCGCCACCTGCGGCGTGAACCAGAACACGGTGCTCAAGGCGTACCGGGAACTGGAGCTGGCCGGGCTGCTGGAGGTCCGGCAGGGCTCGGGCACGTTCGTGCGCAGCACGGTGGAATCCACCGCCACGGACCTCTCCCCCGAGCTGCGACGACAATTGGAGGACTGGGTGCGAAGCGCACGCGAGGCCGGGTTGAACGACGAGGACATGCGGGCCCTGCTCGGCGCCGCCCTGACCCGCGAGGACGGTGGCGCATGAGCGCCGCCACGGACGCGCTCGAGGTCACCGGGATCGGCAAGCAGTACCGGCGGCTGTTCGGCCGCGGCTCGAACTGGGCGTTGCGGGACTGCACCTTCCGGGTCCCGGCCGGGCGGGTGGCCGCGCTGGTCGGGCCGAACGGAGCGGGCAAGACCACCCTGCTGACCATGCTCGCCGGACTGCTCACGCCGACCGAGGGCAGTGCCCAGATCGGCGGCCGACCGGTCGCGGCCGGGCGCAGCCGGGGTGGCGAGGGCCGGGTTTCCTTTGTCGCGCAGGACAAACCGCTGTACCGGCAGCTCCAGGTGGCCACCATGCTGGAGGTGGCGGCCCGGTTCAACCACGTGTGGGACCCCTCGCGCGCCGCCCGCTGGCTGGAACGCTTCGAGATCCCGCTGGACCGCCCGTGCGGCAGGCTTTCCGGCGGGCAGCAGGCACAGGTGGCCTTCGCCATCGCGCTGGGCTCCTGCCCCTCGGTGCTACTGCTGGACGAGCCACTGTCCAATTTGGACCCGTTGGCCCGGCGCGAGGTCACCCAGGAACTGCTCACCGAGGCGGCCGACACCGGGATGACCGTGCTGCTGTCCACCCACGTGGTGGCCGAACTCGGCGGGGTGACCGACCACCTGGTGCTGCTGGCCGACGGCGCACTGCTGGTCGACGACGCGGTGGACGACATCCTGGGCAGTCACCGCTACTACGTCGGCCCGCGTTCCACCGCGCCGCCGGTGCCCGGCGAGGTGGTGCGGGCCAGCCACACCGACCACCAGTCCACCTTCCTGCTGCGGGTGCCGCCGCCGCTGGAACCACCGGCGGTCGCCGCGCCGTGGACCAGCCGGGAGATGACCCTGGAGGACTTCGTGCTGACCCAGCTGGAGACCAAGCGCGCGAACAGCCGGAGGGCGGCATGACCACCAGCCTGACCCGGAGCACCCCGCAGCGCCGCCGGGGCGCGGGCACCCTGGACCTGGCCTGGGTGACCTGGCGCCAGCACCGCTGGCTGATCGTGGGCACCGCGCTCGCGGTGGCCGCGCTGGCCGGGTTCTACCTCTACACCTACTTCGCCGCGGTCGCGCTGCCACCCTGCGGCGCGAGCTGCCCGGACGGCGGCAGTTCCCCTGCACTGAAGGACCTGATCCGCCGGGCGGGCCTGACCGAGTACCCGGTGCTGGTCTTCGCCGGGTTCATCGCGGCCTTCTGGGGCGCGCCACTGCTGTCCCAGGAGTTCGAGCACCGCACCCACCTGTGGGCCTGGACCCAGGACATCTCCGCCACCCGCTGGCTGACCACCCGGATCCTCGGCCTGGTCGCGGTGATCACGGTGCTGACCAGCGCGCTGGGCCTGGCTGGCACGTTCGCGCTGCGCCAGCTGCACGAGCTGGACTCCTCGGCGTTCCCGCCGTTCACCTCCTTCGTCTTCGGCCTGTGGCCGCCACTGCAGGTGGCCTACGCGCTGTTCGGCTTCGCCCTCGGCGTGGCGGTGAGCGCGATCTCCCGGCGCACGGTGATCTCGATGCTGGTGACCCTGCTCGGTTTCACCGCGGTGCGGTTCTTCGTCGCGGAGTACCTGCGCCCGCACTACCTGACCCCGATGCGGATCGGCACGCCACTGGGCGAGCGCGCCGCCGACCTCGGTGGCGAGGGCCTGACCGTGGGCACCGGCTACCTGAACACCTCCGGCGAGACCATGCGGTGGAGTCCGGTGGTCGACGGCTGCCGGGCCCAGGCCGACCAGGTCGTCGGCGCCACCGCCCGCTACAGCGAGCACCAGGCCGCGCTGAACTCCTGCCTGGGCCAGCGTGGCTGGACCCAGACCTACCTCGACTACCAGCCCGCCGAACGGCTGCTGTCGATCCAGCTCATCGAGACCGGGATCTTCCTCGGGCTGGCGATCGTGCTGCTGGCGGTGGCGTTGCGGCTGGTGCACCGGATGACCACGCTCTGAGGCGGTCTCAGCGCGGCGACAGCAGTTCGCGCAGGGCCACGCCCAGTCCCGCCAGCAGCTCCGCCGCCTCCGGCGCGTCCAGCGGCAGGTGCAGCAGCCGCAGCGCGAACCCGTCGCTGAGTGCCAGCACCAGGTCCGCCATGGTCGGCACCGGCAGGTCGAGGCGGACCTGGCCCGCACCCTGGGCGATCCGCAGGAAGGTGGTGGTGCCGGTGCGCATGTCCTCGTCGTTGGCGCGCAGGCGTTCCGCCCAGTCGGCGCGGATGGCGGCGCGGGCGGTGAAGGCGGTCACGATGATCGCCTCGGCCCGGCGTTCGGCGTCCAGCGGCAGGGTCGCCAGCAGCAGGCGGTGCAGCAGGTCGAGGTAGTCGCCCTGGGGGGTGAGGGTTTCCCAGCGCCGGGAGACCCCCTCGCCGGTGAGGTCCAGGGCGAACTCGAAGATCTCCTCCTTGGTGCCGAAGTACTTCTGCACCGCGCCCGCGGAGACCCCGGCCTCGGCGGCGACCGTGCGCACGCTGACCGTCTCGATCCCGGACCTGGCCACCAGCCGCAGCAGCGCCTCGGCAATGGCCCGCCTGCGCTGACCGTGGTCCACGATCTTCGGCACCCGACCTCCGATTGCCCCGTTCGCCCTCTTGCGGATACGATCGTATTCTAATAGGGGAAGGGGCCGCACATGGCACAGGCCGTCACCGAGACGCGGCACTCGAAGTCCCAGCAACTGGCCGCGGCGCTGACCAAGGGCCCGGTCGAGGTGCTCGACTTCCTGCTGCCGCTGTGGGCGGGCGCCGCGCTGGGCCTGTCCCCGGCGCTGGTCGGCACCCTGACCGCGGCCGAGACCCTGGTCTCCTTCCTGATCAGGCCGCTGGCCGGGGTGCTGGCCGACCGTTTCGACCGGGCCAAGCTGGCCGCGCTCGGCGCGCTCGGGTACGCGGCCTCCTTCGTGCTGTTCGCGCTGGCTGCCTCGTTCCCGCTGGCCCTGGTCGCGGCCATGGTCGGCGGCGCGGGCGGCGCCTTGTTCTGGGTGTCGCTGCGGGCCAAGGTGGGCGAGGACCTGCCCACCGACAGCGGTGCGTTCAGCAAGTTGTTCGCGGCCGAGGGCGTTGGCACCTGGGTGGCGATGGTGATCGCGGTCAGCCTGGTCTCCCGGATCGACTACCGCGGCGTGTTCTGGCTGTGCGCGGCCGGCTGCGTGGCCGCGGCGGTGGTGCTGTTCACGCTGAAATCCCCACCCCGCGCCGCGCTCGACCCGGCCTCGCCGAAACTGCGTGAGCTGGGCGGGCGGATGTACCCGCTGCTCGGCGTCATCGTGATCACCGCGATCGCCGAGGCCGGGGTGGCGCTGCTCCTGCTGCTGCACCTGCAGCGCGGGCACAACCTGCAGCTCGGCGCGATCGCACTGGTCTTCCTGCCCGGTTTCATCGTCTACAGCACGCTGCCGGAGTACCTGCACGGCGTGGTCACCCGGCTCGGCCGGACCAGGGTGGTCACGGTGGCGCTGCTGCTCAGCGCGGTGTTCGCGGTCGGACTGTCCTTCGCCCCGCATCCGGTGGTGCTGGCCGGGATGTGGATCCTGTCCGCGGCCGCCTTCGCCGCGGCCATCCCGGTCGAGCAGTCGGTGGTGGCCGAGGCCGCGGGCGGCAGCCTCGGCCGGGGCATGGCGATCTACGAGAGCGCCACCCTGCTCGGCGCGACCATCGGCACCTTCGGCGCCGGTCTGCTCTACAACTCCGGCAGCGGCTGGCAGATCGCCTGCGTGGTCGCGGCCGTGCTGCTGGCGACCGCCGCGGTGCTGGTGCGCGGCGCGATCCGGCGGATCGGCGTGTCCGACCGGGTGCCCGTCCCCGAACCCGCGCCGGTCGCCGAGGCCGAGGTCACCGCGGACCCGGTCGCCGAGGCAACCCCGGAGCAGGCCGAAACCGCACCGGCCAAGCCGGGCGAGCCGACCCTCAACACCTGGGCCGGGCACGCGGTGATCTTCGTGGTGGCCCAGATCGTGCTGGCCGTGATCGGCTACTCCTGGCCGTACGAGGCGCTGTTCAACGGCCCGCACCCGGCCGAGTGGTACTGGAACTCCAGCGGCCACCTGCTGCTCAACATCGGCCGGATCTGGTGCGCGGTCTTCGTCATCGACACGATCTACTCGGTCGGCCGGTTCGCGATCTTCCGGCTCAGGAACCGAGGCTGAGCACCGCCCGCGCCACCCGGTCGTTCTGCCCGAACGGCTCGATCTCCGGGGTCACGCCCGGCGTGTGCACCACGCCCACGCCGGGTCCGACCGCGAACCGGGCCGGGTGCGCGCCGCCGTCGGCGGCCAGCAGCCGGTGGTCGGCCGGGCGCACCGCGAGCCGCCCGGTGCGGTAGTCGCCGGTCTCGTCGGACAGCTCCTCCTCAGCGCACTCACCGCGGTCGAACAGCTTGCGCAGCAACGGATCCGCCGTGCCGGCCAGATCGGGTTCGGCCAGCCGGGACTCGATCAGGAACCGCGCCGGCGTCTCCCCCGGCACCCGAGGGCTGCTGCCGACGAACAGCCCGGACGCCTCGTCCGCACGCACCCGGGACTCCGGGCCGAGGAACCGCAGCACCCCGGCCTGGGCCAGCGCGAGCAGCTCGGCCAGCCGACGGCCAGGCGGCCCACTGGTCAGGAAGCTCATCAGCGGCAGGAACCCGCGCTCGACCTCCCGCACCATCGACTCCGCGGTCAGCCGTCCGGCCCCGGCCAGCTCCAGCACGGTGAGCACGGCCATGTTCACCCCGGCCAGCCCGCCGATCTCCGCACTCCACCGCGGATCGCCACGCCGATGCAGGTCCGTCCGCACGTAGTCGCGCACCCAGTCCTGGAACTCCGCCGCGTCCGGGAACCACCGGCCGGCCAGCGGATCCGTCCAACTGTCCGGATCGACCCGGTCAGTCGGATCCGGCACCGCCGCCTCGATCAGCTCCACGAGTTCCGGACTGGCCCAGTCGTAGCCGTCCAGCCCGGCCAGGAACTCCGCCCAGGACAGCCGCACCCGATCCGGGTGGCCGAGGAACAGCTCGTGGTAGTGCCCGTAGGCGACGTCCTTGCACACCAACGGCCACAGCTGCTCCCGGAAGCGCAACGGGCCAGGGGGCACGGTGTCGTGCCGGAAGTAGCGGGGCAGCTCGGGGGAACCGGCGAGCAGGCTGCTCTCCGGTTTGGCGTGGTAGGGCACGCCGGTGCGGGAACCCGCGTACAGCACGGGTTCCAGCCCGGAGGGCTCGTAGGCCAGCTCCCCGTCCAGGGTGCGCCGGAACTTGCCGCCGCGGCCCTCGGTGAGCAGCACCATGGTGTCCACGAAGGTCAGCCCGAGCCCGCGCAGCAGCACCGGTTCACCGGCCGGGACCGCGGCCAGCGCGTCCGCGTCCGCCTGCCCGCGCGGCAGGTAACCCAGGCCGTGCCGGTCCGCGAACTCGCGGGCGGCCAGCTCGGCCGGGGTCGGCCGCGCGTCCAGGTGGCCCTGGGCCAGCACCACCGCGTCCACCGTCAGCACCACGCCACTGGCCAGCACGACTTGCTGACCCTCGGCGGATTCCCGCAGGTCGACGGCCTGGTCCCGGTGCACCCGCACCTGGCCGAGCCGGTCGGCCGCGCGCTGGAACACCCAGGAGAAGTACGCGCTCGCCAGGGGCCGGGAGGCGAACCACCGCGGGGTGGTCCGGCCCACCTCCTCGGCCAGTTCTCCCCTGGCGAGCGCGTGGCCGCCGGCGGCGCGTGCCCAGTCCCACAGCGACGGGACGTCGTTGTCCGCGCCGGAGAACGGGGTCACGCCTGCCGCCCGCGAGTTCATCCACAACAGGTTGGGCTGGGCCCGCCGCCAGATCCGCCCCGGCCCCGCCGGGTACGGGTCGACCACGTGCACCTCCACCGGCCCGGAGGCCAAGGCGCACAGGCGATCCAGCACCCCGGTGCCGCGCGGGCCCGCGCCGATGACGCAGACCCGCAGCGGCCGGGTCCGCGACATCAGGCGGTGGCGCGCCGGGCCAGACCGGCCGGCGGCTTCAGGTGGTCGGCCACCGCCTTGGACACCAGCAGCGGTTCGGCGATCCGCCTGCCGCCGATGGCCACGTAGTTGGCCAGCATGCCCAGTCCGCCGAACGGCTCATTGCCGTTGTCGGTGCTCAGCAGGGTGGTGTTCTGGTAGACGTCGTGCCGCCTCGCCAGCAGCTCGACGGTGGACGGCAGGTTGCCGTAGACCATCGCGCCCATGGCCCGCTCCTCGAAGAACGGCGTGGTCAGCGTCTCGTGCAGGGCATCGAGATCGTCGTAGCTGACCACGTTGAAGATCGGCGCGAACAGCTCCTCGTAACTGGAGCGCCGGGTCAGCTCCCGGCACAGCACGGTGGGCTGCAACCGCCGCGCGCGCAGCTCGACCTGGCCGCCGTGCACGATGTGCCCGGAGTTGCGGTGCAGGTACTCCAGCGCGAAACCGAACGCCTGGTCGTAGTACATACAGCCGTAGTCGGCCCGCGGATCGTCGTAGGAGCCGAAGACCAGCTCGTCGATCCGCTTGCCGAGCAGGTCGAGGAACCGCTCGCGCACCGAGGAGTGCACGAACATCACGTCCGGCCCGAAGCAGTCCTGACCGGAGTTGATCAGCCGGATGTCCACCGCGTCGGCCACCGCGAGGTCCACGTCCGCGTCCGGCCCGACCACGACCGGGTTGATGCCCTGGCCGAAGTAGAGGAACAGCTGCTGCTCGCTGATCTGACCGCGGATCCGCTCGGCGTTGGCGTAGGTGCCGGTGAACAGCACCAGTTCGGCGCCTGCCACCGGACCGGTGGTGAACTGCCGCTGGGTGCTGGCCGCCAGGGTCACCGGCAGTCCGTGCACCTTGGCCAGCAGCTCGTGCAGCCGGGTGAGCTGGGACTGGATGTGCGCCGAGGGCCGGAAGGTGACCCGCTCGCAGTACAGGCTGGGCACCAGCACGTAGAGCACGTAGGCGTAGAGCGGGATGTTGGACGGCATGAACACCGCGGCGCTGCCGATCAGCCGCGGCTGGTGCGCGGTGACCTCGGCCTCCGCGCCGCGCAGGGTGCGGATCGCGGTCTCCAGCTCGCCGACGGCGGTGCGGTGGTTGGACACCTCGCACAGGATCGCCAGCACCTCGTCCCGGCGCTCGTCCAGGAAGGTCTCCACCGCCCGCAGCGCGGCCACCCGGCTGGGCAGCGGCACCGCGGCCGAGGTGGGTTCGGGTTTGGCCAGGGATCGAACCGAGCCAGTGCTGTTCACGGCATGTGCAGGGAGTGCGCGCATGTCGTCCTTCCCATCGCGGTTGAGCGAAGTAATCGGGGTGGCCGAGTTCCGGCCGGGTCGTTCGCGCAGCGGCACACCCTCGACGCACCACCGCCGCACCGAGCGCAGCGTCGCGGCCCGCACCGGCCGCAGCTCCAGCAACCGGCACAGGCCCTGACTGGCCGCCGGGGTCCCGTCCACCACGGTCACGTTCATCCGGGTGATCGCCTCCACCGCCAGGTCCAGCCGGTCGGCGGGCAGCACCACCGCGCTGCTGCGGCTGAACCACCACAGCAGCAGCAGGACCAGGCCGTACGGGTGGGAGAACGGCAGCAACGGCAGCAGCACGTCGGTGTCCTTGTACCCGGCCCGCTGCTGGGCCCGCCGGACCGCGAACCGCACCGTGCCCCCGGCCCGGATCACCGCCTCCTTGGCCCCGGCAGGCCAGACCTCCACCGCGTGCGAGCGCTGCCACCACTTCGTCAGGTCCAGCTCGAACCCGGCGGGCGCCGGCGATGCCTCGCGCTCCAGTTCGGACAGTCGCAGCCGGAACCCGGCCACCTCGGCGGGCAGTTCCACCGATCCGTCGTGCAGCAGCCAGCGCACCGGCGCTCGCCGCAGGATGGCCGCGGTCTCCTCCGCCGACTGGTCCTCCTCCAGTAGGACCAGGGTGGCGTCGGAGTGCAGCAGGGTGAGTAACGCGATCACGTAGCCGATCGAGTTGCCCCCTTGGATCGCGACCCGGTCACCCGGGGCGAATCCGTTGTCCCGCAGGTGTTCCGCGAAGACCCGACATCGTGCGCGTAGGTCCTCGAAGGACCGTACGCCGGTCTGGCCGATGAGGCCGACGCCGGTCATTGCCGGGCCAGGCTCAGGTCGTAGGGGTTGGTCAGGTGCGCGACGAACTTGGGGTCCGCGCCGATGTTGCCCAGGTGGCGGCGCAGGATGTCCACGCTCATCTGCCGGATCTTGTCCTGCTCGCGGGAGTCCCCGCTCTCGAACTCCTCGTCCATCCGCAGCGCCAGCGGCACGGCCTGTTCGAGTGCCTCGTAGATGTAGTCGCCATAGCCCTCCTGCACGCCGGTGCGCAGCGCGTGCAGGCCGAAGCTGATGTGCCGCGACTCGTCCCGGCACATCGCGGTGAAGGCCGCCTTGATGCCGTCGAACATGCGGGTGTCGCGCAGCGAGTGCACCAGGGCACGCTGCCCGATCAGCGCCAGCACGCCTTCGGTGATCAGGTGGAACAGCGTGCAGGCCTGCAGCCAGCGGCCGTAGTCCGGCGGGCTGTTGGTCAGGTCGCGCACGATCGAGGTCTCCAGCATGCTCAGCTCGCGGTGCGCCGGAGTGGCGATCTGCCAGGCCTCGGCCAGCATCGCCCTCGGGTTCTCACTCATCTCCAGCACCTCCTCGCCGAGCCGGAACACCGCGCGGGCGTGCCGGGTCTCATCGGCGATCTGGGTGCCGAGGAACAGGGCGTACTCCTCATCCGGACAACCCATGAGGATCGGGCCCAGCATGTCCAGCCCGGTGTACTCGCCGATGATGAAGGTGGCGATCGCCTCCTTGAGCATCACCCGCACGTTCTCCGGCAGCAGGGGGTGGTTGAGCATGTCGTGGTCCTTGCCGAGGGAGAGGTCCTCGGCCGACCACTGCTGCCGCTCCCAGCGCTGGTACAGCTCGATCGGCTTGGGCTTGCGGCCGATCACCAGGTCCGCGTGGCGCAGGACGGCGTCCGCCGGCAGCGACGGCAGCTCTCCGAGCTTCGCCTCGTCCATGTGAAACGTGCTCCACCTGCTCACAACCGACCTCCTAGCTCATTCGCGCGCACCACTTCCCCAAAAGAGGTGACAAATACGCGAGGAAACATCAGGGGGTGCAGATTCTGCAGAGCGCGAGCAGCGGCAAAACTATGGCGATTGGCCTGCGACATGGCCGAATGAGGCCGACCGTACCTGAGGCTCAAGCGAGGCTCAACCGTCAACGGTATACCCCTCATCGGGTATTTTTATGAGGTGGAGGCCAGCATGTAGGCCGATCACCCCTCAAACCCGCCCCATCACCTGGAGTAGCCCCCAAGGATGACTACCGGCAGACTTGGTCTGGTCCCAAGGTATTAAATCTTCCGGTTGACCCGGGTAGCTCTTCCTAGTACTTTCCGGGGCAGATGCAGTCTGTACTGGGGTTTTCGCACAGAGGTGTGGACAAGGGCGCGGCGACGCGAGCCCCCCTGAGCACGGGCAGCGGCATCAGTGGCGGCCATCTGCGGCGATGTGCGCACTAAGCACAATATCTGAAACAAAACTGGGGTAAGACTTCGACTCGGTAAGAGTCGTGTGCGTGTTTTCAGGCTAGGTCATTGCCTGGTAACCAACCACTCAACCGATGTTTAACTGAATTGTCCTTTTTTATCCAGCGACCCTGACCTCTGGAAGGGCCGGCGATGCTGCGCGAACCAAAATGCACGTTGGATAGCCTGACCGGAGACGACTATGTCACCGTCTCCGACTGGCTCCGGCCCATGGCCCTGACCAGCGCACTCACCTCCGACGCGAACGAGCAGATCACCCCCGAGGCGATCCGGGCGGTCAACGAGAGCGGCCAGGTCCGCTACTTCATGGTGGTGACCGCCGCGGGCGATCGGGTCGGGGTCGTCAACTACCGGCGTAGTGGCGGACACGGGGCCTACACCATCGGCGGGGCCATCGGGGACCCGGCGCGGTGGAACTCCGGGGTCGGCGGCGAGGGCCTCGGCCTGCTGGTGGATCACCTGTTCCACCAGCTCAACGCCCATCGGGTGGAGTTCAGCACGGCCTCCTACAACAAGCACACGATGAGCCTGCTGACCAAGGGCGGCTTCGTGCTCGAGGGGATTCTGCGCGACTACCACTTCCTTGATGGCGAGTACCACGACCGCACGGTGTGGTCCCTGCTGCGCGAGGAGTTCGAGGCGGGCGCCAGGGAACTGAGTGAGCAGATGCCGGTGGTCGATCTGGTGCCTGCCAAGGAGAAGCAGCGGGCCAAGGAGCTGCTGGCCAAGTACCTGGCCAACCAGCAGGACGCGGCCTGGCTCAGCTTCGCCAACCGGGCCGCCCGCGAGCGCCCGTACTAGGTCGGACCGGACCACCGGGCTAGACCACCGGACCGGACCGCGGAAGGGGCAGGCCGATGAAACCGTTGGTGGAACTGTATTCCCTGGCCGACCGGGTCTTCTTCGAGGACCCGGTCCGCTGGCAGACCGAGACCGCCTTCCCGCTGACCGAGGGTGAGCTGCCGCAGGGCTGGCGCCGCTCAGGGCGCGGGGAGTGGGTGATGCTGCGTCCGCCAGCGGACCAGCTGCCCGCGCAGGGCTGGAAGATCCACGTCTCGGCCACCCCGGAGACCGCCGCGGAGATCGTGGCCCTGGTGTCCGAGTACTGCCTTGACCGCTGGATCCCGTTCAAGTTCCTGCGGAGCACCGCGTTGCTGCGGGCGTTCAACCTCAAGTACGCCCCGCGCGCGGCCAGCGGCAAGCTGATCACCATCTACCCGAGGGACGAGGTCGAACTCGCCGACACCCTCGTCGCGCTGGACCGCCGGATCGGCGGCAGGCCGGGGCCGTACATCCTGACCGACCTGCGCTACCACCAGGGTCCGCTCTACGTGCGCTACGGCGGTTTCGACGCGCGCTACTGCACCGCGCCCGACGGCGAGCGGGTGCTGGCCATCGCGCGCCCGGACGGCACCCTGGTGCCCGATGACCGCAGGCCGGTGTTCACCACCCCGGACTGGGTCACCATGCCGAGGGTGCTGAACGAGAGCGTGGCCGCACGCGGTGCCACCGGCGCCACCCTCGACTACAAGATCGTCGAGGCCATGCACTTCTCCAACGGCGGCGGCGTCTACAAGGCGACCCGCAACTCCGACGGCCTGGAGGTCGTGCTCAAGGAGGCCCGTCCGTACGCCGGGCTGGCCGCCGACGACACCGACGCGATCGTCCGGCTGGACAACGAGGCCGCCGCACTGCGGGCGCTGGACGGGGTGCCGGGCGTGCCAAGGGTGCACGACGTGGTGCAGGTGTGGGAGCACCGGTTCCTGGTGATGGACCTGGTGCCGGGCACCAACCTGCAGCACTGGTTCGGCCAGCACTACCCGCTGATCGGGCTGGGCTCCACGCCGGAGCAGCGCCGCGAGTACGTGGCCCGCGCGTTGCGGGTGCTGGACCAGGTGACCGAGCTGGTCGCCGCGGTGCACGAGCGCGGCATGGTCTTCGCCGACCTGCACCCGGCCAACATCATGATCAGCGAGCAGGACGGCCAGGACGTCATCGGCCTGGTGGACTTCGAGGCCGCCTTCCCGATCGCGGAGAACCGCAACCAGCGCTTCGGCCACGCCGGGTTCACCAGCCGGGACAAGACCGGCGCGGACATCGACCTGCACGCGCTGGCCGTGCTCAAGCTGTGGCTGTTCCTGCCGCTGACCTCGCTGGTCGGCCTGGCGCCCGGCAAGCTGGCCGAACTGATCGAGATCGCCACCGGGCTCTTCGAGCTGCCAGCGGACTTCGCCACCTCGATCCTCGATGTCGTCGGCGAGGTGCCAGCGCCCACCACCACGGTGTCCGCGCTGCCGCGCACCTCACCGGCGCGCGCGGGCGGTGACTGGTCCGAGGCGCTGCCCTCGATCGCCGCGGCGATCACCGCCAGCGCCACCCCGGACCGGGCGGACCGGCTCTTCCCCGGCGACCTGGAGCAGTTCCGCTCCGGCGGCGGGACCTTCGCCCACGGCGCGGCCGGCGTGCTGTGGGCCTTGCACAGCACCGGTTCCGACCTCGATCCCGAGCACGAGCGCTGGCTGCTGGCCGACGCGGCCAAGCCAAGGGAGAAGATCGGCTTCCACGACGGGGCGCACGGGATCGCGCACGTGCTCGACCTGCTCGGGCACCCCGGCGCGGCCGCGGACCTGTTGGCGGGCACGGACGAGACCCAGATCAGCGATGTCAGCCTGCACAGCGGTCTGGCCGGCGCCGGACTCAACCTCCTGCACCTGGCCGACCGGCATGATGAGGCAGCGCACCGGAAACGGGCCCTGGCCATCGCCGAACGCCTCGGCGCGGCCATCACCAGCGGCGAGCCGCACGGGGTGGACAAACCCGCGGGCGAGCTGGGCCGGGCGAGACAGGCAGGCACGCTGGCCGGGTTGCTGCGCGGCTGGTCCGGGCCCGCCCTGTTCCTGCTCCGGCTCTATCAGTCCACTCAGGACAGTCAGTGGCTGGAACTGGCGGTGCGGGCAGCACATCGGGACCTGGACCTGTGCGTGGACGCGCACGACGACTCACTACAGGTCGACGGTGGCTACCGGACGCTGCCCTACCTCTCGGTGGGCTCGGCGGGCATCGCGCTGGTCGCCGACGAGCTGGTGCGCGAGATCGCGGACGAGCGGCTGCTGACCGCGCTGCCCCGGCTGGTCCAGGCCTGCCAGAGCGAGTTCGTGATCGATTCGAATCTCTTTCACGGCCGGGCCGGATTGATGGCGGTAATCGCTGGACTTTCCAGGGGCGCGTCTGAAATAATTAGTGACAGGCGGGTGAGAGAGCATCTCAACGGGATGCACCACTACGCACTCGCCTACAATGGACATGTCTCTTTTCCCGGTGACGGATGTAGCCGCTTGTCCATGGATGTCGCAACAGGTAACGCCGGCGTGCTGGTCGCTTTGACCTCGGCACTGCGCGGCGGGACTGCTTTCCTCCCGTTCCTGTCCGGCACGGATCATCGTGCCCAGCCCGGGAATGCGCACCAGACCAGCGGTAACAACCACCAGGAAGGGTGATGACCATGGCTATCCTCGACTTGCAGGGCATGGAGACCGGAGCCGTCGAACTGAACATGACGGGCAGCTCCTTCAGTATGTCCTGCTGATCAGACCGGCCGGGCGCGCGCTACCCGGCTTAGTGGACATGTTCCTTTTCCCCGGCGACGAATGTGGCCGCTTGTCCATGCACAACGCACCACCCGTCAGGACAAACGAATCGTCAGGAAAGGTGAATACAATGGCTATTCTCGACCTGCAGGGCCTCGACACCAACGCCGCCGAGCTGACCATGACCGGCAGCACCGTCTCCAACGGCTGCTGAATCAGCTCCACGCGTAACACCTGAACACAAACCCGCAATTCTTCAGGGAAAGGTGAATACAATGGCTATTCTCGACCTTCAGGGCCTGGACACCAACGCGGCTGAGCTGACCATGACCGGCAGCACCGTCAGCAACAACTGCTGAATTAGCCGGGTACGGCGAGAGATCCGTCTGGGTTGCTCGCCTTCCAGGTGACGTCCGGTGCAGGCGCTCGACGCGGGCGCCTGCACCGGACTTTCCGCACCTCGCCCGGGTCCGCCCGGACGGATGGGGGAAGAGGTCAAGGACCATGACCGCAGCGCCGGCCAGGCCGTCCGGCAGGCATCGCAAACCCGCCCCCGGCAGGCACCGGCTCCGCAAGGACCGCCGCGCCGGGCAGTACTCGGTCGCCCAGTTCGCCTTCGGCGTCAACCTGGTCGGCAACGGGATCGGCGGGGTGGGACTGCCGCTGTTCGTGCTGGACAGCACCCATGACATCGCCTTCACCGGGATCATCGTCACGGTCGCGGTGATCAGCTCGATCGGCACCGGCCTGTTCATGGGCCCGGTGATCGACCGCTTCGGCATGCGGATCTCGTGGATCTTCTCCATCACCATCGGCTCGGCCATCACGGTGCTGATGTACGTGCTGCACCTGGCCGGATCCCTGCCGCCGTGGCTGCTGCTGGCGCTGTGCTTCGTGCGCGCCGCGGCCGACGAACCGGGCCGGGTCGCCACCTTCGGCCTGCTGCCCGCGCTGGCGGAGAGTTCCGGCCACTCGCTGGAACGGGCCAACGCCACGCTGCGCGCGATGAACGCGATCGCCACCATGTCCAGCCCGATCCTGGTCGGCGGGATCGTGAGCCTGTTCGGCAGCTCGACCATCCTGCTCATCGATGCCATCGCCGGTCTGCTGGCCGCCGTGATCGTGGTGTTCTTCCTGGTCAACGCGGTGGAACAGGTACCGGCCGGTGATGAGCCGAGCGAGCAGGACGAGTTCGAGGGCCTGAGCTACCGCCGCCGGTTCTCGATGGCGATGAAGTTCTTCTGGGGCGACAAGGTGCTCAAGGTGCTGATCATCAGCACCACCGTGTTCGCCGCCCTGGACACCGGCCTGGCCAGCATCGGGCTGACCGCCTACGCCAATGAGATCCTCGGCTCGGTGGCCTGGTACGGCGGCCTGGTCGGCGCGTTCGGCCTCGGCTCGCTGGCAGGCACCATCGGCTACGGCGTGCTCGGCCCCAAACTCCCCCGCCGCGGCGTCTACCTGACCGCCTACATCGGTATGGCGGTCATGCTCCTGCTGCTGGCCTGGCAGACCGAGGTGCCGATCGCGCTGGCCATCATGGCCATCGCCGGGATCCTGACCAGCCCGGTCGACCTGCTCTACATGCAGGCCTTGCAGGAACGGGTGCCCAAACCGATGTTCGGCGGTGTCACCAGCATCGCTACCACTATCGTGTCAGGGCCGAGTCCGATCGCAGTCTCCTTGCTCACCTGGCTGTTGGCCACCATGGGCAGCCATCACACTTTCGTGGTTATCGGAAGCTGCTATCTTCTGCTCGCGCTGTCACTGTTCCTTGTCCGCCCGCTGCGTGAGCTGTGAGCGGCACCAGCGTTACTGGGAGGTTCCATGTCGAAAAACGTGAAGTCGCTGTTCATCGGCGCGTTCATGCTCATCGTCGGCCTGATTCTGGCCTTCACCACCAAGGGGATCGAGACGCCGATCATCTCGCTGGACAAGGTGGGCGTCGTGCTCGCCATCCTCGGCGGTATCGAACTGGTCATCACCGGCGCAATGATGATCTTTCCGTCGAAGAAGGACGCCGGCCGCGCCTGAGCCAGCCGATCCTGAACAACACGTTGCGGCCGGGAAAACTCTCCCCCCAGGGGGTTTTCCCGGCCGTCGCACGTTTCGGGCATATCACGATTACCAATGTTGTTTCATCCGATCGGGTTGTTCCGCGCCGGTCCTCGGTTACCATTGTTCCGCTGGCCTGTGGTTGCTCCGGCGCGCTCGATGAGTTCTGGGGTTGATGCCTCGCGCGAGGCTCCTCATCGATGCTTCTTACCGCCGCACCACCGGGTCTGGAACTGTGATGACCATCCCTGGAGGCGGCCATGGCCGATGCCATCTACTTTCCCGGACTTGTTCCGACCACGTTCCCTGCCATCGCGAGTTTCCTGCAGGAGAACGAGTACGCGCAGGCGCGGTTACGAGCCGCGGACGAAGTGCTCGGCTACTCGTTGATCAAGGCATACGAACACGCCGAGATCTACGACTGGGAGGTCTACGAGGCCGGGTACATGGCGCTGACACTGGCGCTGGCCGACTGGGCCGACGATCACCTCGACCTGTCCCCGGTGGTCTTCGGCGGGCAGAGCTTCGGCGCCATCATCGGCTCGGTCTACGCGGGCGTGCTGTCCTATGCGGACGGTCTGACCCTGGTGCGGGAGAGCGCGAAGGTGGAACTCGACTACTTCGCCGGCCTGGCCGAACCGCTGGGCTGCTTCTTCTTCTACCGCCTGGACGGCCCGGCGGTGGACCGCCTCGTCGCGCGGTGCCGGGCCGAGGGCCGCAACGTGGAGGCATCGGTCTACCTCGACAACTCCGTGCACGCGGTCTCCGGTGTGATGGCCGACCTGGAGTACTTCCGCGAACTCGTCCGCGAGGAGGGCGGGTTCCCGTTCTACCTGATGAACCGGGCCGAGCACTGCACCATGGTGGCCGGGCTGCGCCAGCGGCTGGAGACCGAGGTCTACAGCAAGCTGGACTGGCGGCCTGCCAGGGTGCCGATGCTCTCCGACGTCACCGGTGAACTGATCACCGATCCGCAGGCGATCATGACCGACCTGCTGGACGGCTGGGTCACCCCGGTGCGCTGGGCCACCGTGGTGGAGGGGATCCGGCGCAGCCGGGCCGAGCAGGCCTACATCATCGGCCCGCGCAACATGTTCTCCCGGCTCACCGGCAACACGGTGCCGACCGCGGTGGTCACGCCGAAGGCCGTTGAGGACTACCGGGTCAAGGGTTTCGCCGGCCCGCACGGCCGGGTGCTGCCCGTGCCGGCGAGTGCCTGAACCGGAGGTCGAGATGAGCCAGCGCAGCGAGGCGGTCCGGGACGAGTTCCGCCGATTACGTCGCCGGGTGGTGGTCACCGGCTGGGGCGCGGTCACTCCACTCGGGGTAGGGGTCGCCGACACCTGGGCGGCGATGTTGGCAGGACGCAGCGGGATCCGCCAGTTGTCCGCGATCGACTCCGGTGACCTGGGCAGTCACATCGGGGGCGAGATCCACGACTGGGATCCGGAAGCACACCTGCCGCGCAAGATCAGCAGGCGCACGGACAGCTTCGCCCAGTACGCGCTGGCCGCGGCCGCGGAGGCGGTCGAGACCGCGAAACTGATCATCGGACCGGAGCTGGCACCGCGCACGGGCGTGCTGGTGGGCAGCGGCTACGGACCGGTGAACTACAACAGCAAACTGCCGGACCTGTTGCGGGACAAGGGTCCACGCGGAATCAGCCCGCTCTCCCAGGTGACTGGGGCGATGGACAGCGCGGCGGTGGAGATCAGCCTGCTCTTCGGCACCACCGGTCCGTGCCGCTCGCTGAGCACGGCCTGCGCCACCGGCACCGACTCCATCGGCGAGGCGGCCCGGCTGATCCAGTACGGCGCGGTGGACGTGGCCATCGCCGGTGGCGCGGACAACTGCATCAGCCGGGCCGACCTGGCGGGCTGCGGCAACGCCCGCGCGCTGTCCACCCGCAACGAACAGCCGGAGCTGGCCTCCCGGCCCTTCGACGAGGACCGGGACGGCTTCGTGATGAGTTCCGGCGCGGGCGTGGTGGTGCTGGAGGCTGCCGAGCACGCGATCGAGCGTGGCGCGCCGATCCTGGCCGAGGTGGCCGGGTTCGGCGCCACCTCGGACGCGCACCACTGGACCGCCCCGCACCCGGAGGGCACCGGGGCGAAGGCGGCCATGCGGGAGGCGCTGCGGGACGCCGGCGTGGCGCCCGCGGAGATCGACTACATCAACGCGCACGGCACCAGCACCCCGCTGGGCGATGCCAGGGAGGTGCGCTCGATCCGCGAGGTGCTGGGCGAGCGGGCCACCCGGATCCCGGTCAGCTCCACCAAGTCGATGACCGGGCACATGATCGGCGCGGGCGGCGCGGTCGAGTTGATCGTGTGCGGACTGGCCATCCGGGACGGCATCGTCCCGCCCACGATCAACTGCGACCGGCCACTGGATCCGGAGATGAACTTCGTCGCGCACACCGCGCAGCGGCACGACATCCGGATCGCGATGAACAACTCCTTCGGCTTCGGCGGGCACAACGCCGTGCTGGTGCTGCGCCGCTGGGAGCAGTGAGCCCCCGTCCGTGCCCGGTGTGCGCTCCCGGGCACGGACGTGGTCAGCGCGCGGTCCAGAGGCGGCAGTGGTGCTGGGCGCCCGCGTTGACCGATCCGGTGTCCCTCGGGCTGAAGGACTGCGCGTTGACGCCGTCGAAGCGCGGCCAGCCCGGCGCACCGGCCAGGTTGGGATCGCCGTGCCGGGCGAACTGCGCCCAGTGCCGGATCAGGTCGCCTGCCAGGCCGAGCCTGCCCGGCTCCGCCGGGGCGTCCCAGAACAGGTACTGGAGTTCGGAGCCGTGGTACGCGCCGAGCGGGAAGTCCGCTGGCGCCTGGTAGCCGAGGTTGGGCGCGTCCCGGTCGGCGAAGACGTAGGTGTAGACCGGGGCCTGGCCGCGGTTGAACGCCTGCGCGTCGGCCAGCGTCGGGCAGGCCCAGCCGGCGTCGGTGCTCACCGCGGACCAGGCCAGCGCCGAGGTGTACTTGTCCGAGCCGGTCAGCGGGTAGGCCGCGCCGATCTCCTTGGCCCGCGGCCCGAAGCTGTCCCGCATCAGGTGCTCGTAGTCGTAGCTGGCCCCGCCGACCAGCGCGCTGCCGGTGTGCAGCCGCAGCTCGTCCCTGGTGAAGCCCATGATCATCGGCACCTGGTGCGCGCGGCCGGCGTGCAGCACCGCGGCCGGGTCCTCCGGCAGCAGATCGGTGTGGAACCCGGCCTGGGAGAAGTGGTTGATCAGCCCGGTGTCCAGCCACCGCTGCGCGTCCACCCGGCGCAGGCAGGCCAGATCAGGGCAGTTCAGCGTGCTCGCCGCGTCCACACCCAGTGCTTCGAGCTGGGCCCTGGGCACGAGCAGCCGGTACTCGCCGGAGCCGGGGAAGGTGCCGTTGCGCGGCAGGTGCACCGAGCAGGAGCCGCTCTGCACGATGGCCCGGTCGATCAGCGGTTTGGTGGCGGGCACGGTGAGCAGCGCGCAGATGCTGAACGCGCCCGCGGACTCGCCGAGCAGGGTCACGTTGCCGGGGTCGCCGCCGAAGCCACCGATGTTGCGCCGCACCCACTGCAGCGCGGCCACCTGGTCCTGCAGGCCGAACGCGCCACCGGCGGCGCCGAGTTCGGGGTGGGCCAGGAAACCGAAGGCGCCCAACCGGTAGTTGACCGTCACCACCACCACATCGCCCTGCGCGGCCAGCCGTTGCGCGTGGTAGGAGGAACCCGCGCCCCAGATGAACCCGCCGCCGTGCACCCACACCAGCACCGGCTTGCGGCCGATCTGCCCGGCCGGGGCGGTGACGTTGAGGTAGAGGCAGTCCTCGGCCGCGGTGGCCGGGCCCTCCCCGCTGGCGGTCTGCGCGCACCGCGGACCGGGCGCAACGGCCGGCCGCACCCCGCGCCAGGATCGGACCGGGCGGGGTGCGGCCCAGCGCAGCTCGCCAACGGGCGGCTCGGCGAACGGAATCCCCTGGTACTCCCGCACCTGGCCGCCGGCCAGTCCCCGCACCAGCCCAGCCTCGGTGCGTGCGACCAGCGGTTCGGCCGCGGTGGCTGGCAGCCCTGCCGCCACCGCGATCAGCGCCAGCATCAGCGGGAACAGTCGTCTCAACCAGCCGGACATCGTCAGCCTCTCAGGTCATCCGCCTCCGCAGCACCGTCCATTGTGGAGGGTGGAAGCAGGCGTCCGCCGCACGAGCGGATCCGCCAGGGGAGGGGGTGGGTGTGCCCCGAATAGTGCTGACTCAGCCGGGTCAGGCCACCGGATCAGGCCGGATTCGAGTCGAAGGTTGCCGGAATGTGCCCGGAAGTCCCTGTACTCGCAGCCACAAGATTCACACCCAGGAACAGCTTCTCCATCTTCTGGGTGATCCACTGTCCGGCGGTGCCGTTCTCCGCGGGCGCGTCGTGGTTGGGCTGGTAGAAGAACGGGACGGAGAGCCGGGAGGATGTGTTGCCCTGCAACGGGTTCACCACCCGGTGCAGGGTGGACCGCCACGCGCCGCCGGTCCACAACGCCATCAGGTCGCCGATGTTGACCACGAAGCTGCCCGGGATCGCCCGCACGTCCACCCACTGTTGCCCTTGCCACACCTGGAGACCGCCGAGGTCGTCCTCCTGGTACAACACGGTCAGGCAGCCGAAGTCGGTGTGCGCGCCGCGCCGGAGCTGACCGGGCAGCGGCGGGGTGAGCTGCGGGTAGTAGTAGTTGGCCACCAGCGCGGAGACGTGCCGGTCGAAGCGCTCGTCGAAGTGCCCCTCCTCGAATCCCAGTGCCAGCGCGGACAATCGCAGCAACTCGGCGGCCAGTCCGGACAGCGCGGTCAGGTACTCATGCCAGGTTTCCTTGAAGTCACTGGGATCACGCGGCCAGGTGTTGGCCTGCTTCCAGCTCGCCCGGTAGTCGCCGAGCTGTTCCCGTTCGGACTCGGGCAGCTCGCCGGTGACGTGCGCGGTGAAGGACTCGCACAGGTCCGGTGGGCTCTCCAGGTCCATGCTGCGCGCGGTGGTGCCGCCGGCGGACCGGAAGGACGGCAGGTCCTTTTCCCTCTCCGGCAGGCGGAAGAAGGCGTTGGTCACCGCGATCATGCGGTCGATCAGCTCCTTCGGCACGTCGTGGCCGACGATGACGTAGAACCCCGAGGTCGCGCAGGCCGCGCCGATCTCCTTGGCCAGCAAGGCTTTTCCGGCCGCGGTGTGCCGCGCCGCGAGGTCGATGACCGGGATGTGGTTCATGCGGGTCGTCCTTCCAGGTTGACGAACAGGTGCAGCAGCGCGGCGAGCAGCAGCACGCCGAGGCAGGCGGTGAGCGCGCCCGCGCTGATGCCGAGGGTGTTGAGCAGCGCGGTGCCCAGGGCCGCGCCGAGCTGCTGACCGGCGTGGTAGGTGGCCGAGGCGGCGCCGAGGTCGGCGGGCGCCGCACCCGCGGTGGCCAGCATCGCGGTCGGCGGCAGCACGCAGCCAAGGCCGAGACCGGTGAGCACCATGGCGGGCACCAGGTACAGCGGCAGGATGTCGGTGCTGTCCGGGGTGAGCCGGGTCAGCACGAACATCCCGGCCGCCGCGGCCAGCAGTCCGCCCTGGATCAGCAGCGCGGGCCGGACCCGCCCGTGCAGCCGCCCGGCGATGAAGGTGGACCCGGCCAGCGCGGCCAGCGCGTTGACGATCAGCGTCAGCCCGGCCCGCACCGGCGAGTACCCCAGCACGGTCTGCGTGTAGTAGGTCATGAACAGGAAGAACCCGAACATCCCCAGGAACATCAGGGTGATCGCCAGGAACGCGCCGCCACGCTCCCGGTGCCAGAGCAATCGCCGCTGTGCCAACACGAACGCCACCAGCAGGACCACCCCACCGGCCAGCAACCCGAGCACCACCGGCGATCCCCAGCCCCGGGACTCTGCCTCCGCGCAGCCGTAGACCACCCCGGTGAACCCGCCGGTGCCCAGCAGCGCGGTGGTCAGGTCCAGCCGACCGCCGCGCACCGGCAGGCTTCGCGGCACGAACACCGTGCCCAGCAGGGCCAGCAGCGCGACCGGGATGTTGATGTAGAGGCACCAGCGCCAGCTCGCGTACTCGGTCAGCAGGCCGCCCGCGATCAGCCCGACCGCCGACCCGGCCGCGCCCACCGCCGCGAACACCCCGAAGGCCCGCCCGCGCTCCCGGCCCTCGGTGAAGGTCTCGGCCAGCAACGCCAGTCCCGCGGGCGCCAGCAGTGCCGCGAACACCCCTTGCAAGGCCCGCGCCGCGAACAACGTGCCCGGCACCTCGGCCATCCCACCCAGCGCGGAGGCCGCCGCGAACCCGGTCAGCCCGAGTGCGAAGGCCCGCCGGTGGCCGAGCGCGCCGCTGATCCGGCCGCCGACCAACAGCAACCCGCCGAAGGCCAGCGCGTAGGCGGTGATCGCCCAATGCCTGCTGCCATCGGACATCCCGAGTGCCTGCTGCGCCGAGGGCAGCGCGATGTTCACGATCGTCCCGTCCAGCACCACCAGCAGCTGGGCCGCGCTCACCACCGGCAAGGTCCACCACCGGCGGGTGCCACCGAGAGGTTCCGCCGTCCTGATTTCCATGCACCGCAACGTATTCCGGTTGCCCGAGGCGTCACATGAACCGGCAACCCGGGCAACTCGGTTGCCCGGCGCGGGCAACCCGGCTGAACCACCCGGGGATCGGGGCGCCCGCGAGCACGCCAGGTTCGCCCCCGGAAGTAGGTGGTCTAGTCCACCGAGGTTTGGTCGAATGGAGGGGCGCACCAGGCGCGATGGGTAGATCGTGCGCGGAGTGTCCTTGCCGCCGGGGCCAGCCGCGGGATGAGGGGTTGGTTATGGGTGGCATGTCACGACTGCTGGGACTGGCGACCGCGGTGCTGTGCGCCGCTTCGGTGCTCGCCGCGCCGGTGAGCGCGGCCCCCGCGAGCGCACAGGCGGAGACCTGCGCGGTGAAGTCCAAGCCCGCGGGCAAGGTCCTGCACGGGTACTGGGAGAACTGGGACGGTGCGGTCAACGGCGTGCACCCGCCGTTCGGCTGGACGCCGATCACCGATCCGCGGATCAGGGAGCACGGCTACAACGTGATCAACGCGGCCTTCCCGGTGATCCGCTCGGACGGCACCGTGCTGTGGGAGGACGGGATGGACGCGACCGTCAAGGTCGCCACCCCGGCGGAGATGTGCGCGGCCAAGGCGGCCGGGCTGACCATCCTGATGTCCATCGGCGGCGCGACCGCCGGCATCGATCTCAGCTCCCGCGCGGTGGCCGACAAGTTCGTCGCGACCGTGGTGCCGATCCTGAAGAAGTACAACTTCGACGGCATCGACATCGACATCGAGACCGGCCTGGTGGGCAGCGGCAACATCAACCAGCCCTCCACCTCGCAGGCCAACCTGATCCGGATCATCGACGGCGTGCTGGCCGCGATGCCGTCGAACTTCGGCCTCACCATGGCCCCGGAGACCGCCTACGTCACCGGCGGCAGCGTGGCCTACGGCTCGATCTGGGGCGCCTACCTGCCGATCGTGAAGAAGTACGCGGACAACGGCAGGCTGTGGTGGCTGAACATGCAGTACTACAACGGCAGCATGTACGGCTGCGCCGGCGATTCCTACCAGGCGGGCACGGTGCTGGGCTTCACCAAGCAGACCGACTGCCTGGACAAGGGCCTGGTCATCCAGGGCACCACCATCCGGGTGCCCTACGACAAGCAGGTGCCCGGTCTGCCGGCCCAGCCGGGCGCGGGCGGCGGGTACATGTCCACCGCGCTGGTCGGCCAGGCCTGGCGCACCTACACCAACCGGTTGAAGGGCCTGATGACCTGGTCGATCAACTGGGACGGCTCGAAGAACTGGACCTTCGGCAACAACGTGAAGTCCCTGCAGGGCCGGTGAAGCCACGGAGGGCCGCGTCTGCCAACGCGGCCCTCCCCTCTCCGGCTCACCTCTTCCGCAGCCTGCCCCACGGCTTGTACACCGAGATCACCGTGGCGAACAGCAGCGCGGTGGTGGACACGATCGGCGGGTAGATCAGATCCCCCGGCCCCCGCGGTCCGACCTGGCCCGCGGCCAGCTGGCGGCCGTACTCGGCGGCCTCGGTGACCCCGGACCGCAGCGCGAAGGCCACCAGCGCCAGCAGCGCGAGGTTGAGCACCAGCTTCACCGTCACCCACCAGTACCGGACCAGCCCGTACTTGCTGCCCAGCCCCAGCACCACGCCGCTGACCAGGCACAGCACCGCCAGGCTCAGCATCGGCCAGACCAGCAGCTCCAGCGCCTGGTAGCAGAGCGCGGCCAGGGCGACCTCCGAGGTGCCCGCCGCGGTGAACACCAGCACCGCGAGCACCACGTCGAGGCCGATCCAGCCGCCCGCGCCGACCAGGTGCGCCACCAGCACGGCCTTGCGGGTCCGCCGCGGCAGCAGCTTCTCCCGCCCGGCGCCACGCACCGGCGTGTTCCTCGGCCTGATCGCTTCCTGGGTGGTCATCGGTGCTCCCTCGCCCGCCTGGTGTGGTCAGCGACCATGCTCGGCGGGCGCGGCCTCCCGGTCGTCCGTTGAGGCGGTGAACCCGGCTACGCAGATCTGCGTAGCCCCGGCTCAACGGCCCCGGCACAGCCTGGGCAGCCAGTACCGGAAGTAGTCGCACAGGTCGAAGACGGGCGGCGGCGGCTGGGCCGAGGGCGGTGCGGCGGGTGGTGGCGGCGGTGGCGCGGGCGGCGGGCTGGGGCGGACCGGCGTGGGCCTGGCCGGGCGGGCCACCGGCCTGGGCACCCGGGTGGCCGAGTTGACCACCGGCGGCGGTTCGGGCGGGACGGCGTAGACCGGCTCCGGGGCCTGGGTCAGCCGGACCGGCACGACCAGGATCGGGCTGGCGATCAGCGGCGGAGCTGGTTCGGCAGGCCGGTCGAACAGCACCGCGCCGCCGGTGGCGGTGAGCACGCCGAGCAGGCCGAGCAGCAGGAGTCGTGTGCGACGGTGGGCGGTTTCTCGCACGGGGCACCCCCGAGAGTGGGTTTGTCCCGGTTAACGGGGGTGCCGTCGGATCGGTTCAGCGCACTCAGGGGCGCCAACGACGAACGGCCCGGCCGCGTGACCTGAGTCACACAACCGGGCCGTTGGCCGGAAATAGCGTAGGCCGGTGGTCGATGGCCGTGGGCCAGACCCCTGGGGGTTAGGCCCGCCCACGACGATCCCGCCCGGCCTACGGTTGTCACTGTAAACACATCTGGGGCTCCGTGGGGGAAATCTGTCCGATTGACACCCCTGGTTCAAGGAATTCCCTAGAGAATCGGCTCAGGTGAGGGTGCGTCCCTCGGTCTCCGGCAGCGGCAGCGCGAGCAGCACGGTGGCCACCAGGAAGGCGTTGATGACGAGCATGATCACAGCGAAACCGCTGGCCTGACCCAGTAGCAGCCCGATCGCGGCCGGCGCGGCGGTGCTCGCGATGAGCTGCATGGCCACCGAGTAGGCGGCCCCGGTGCCCCGGCTGGCGGTCGGGTAGAACTCGCCGTTCCAGGTGTTCCACACGCCCCAGGCGCCCAGGCTGAAGAAGGCCAGGGTGAAGTTGCCGAGGTAGAGCTGGGTCAGCGAGTCGGCCGTGCCGAACAGGAACCCGCCCGCACAGGCGGCCAGCACGTACAGCAGGAAGACCTTCTTCCGGCCGAACCGCGCGGTCAGCACCGAGGCGCTGAGGTAGCCGGGGATCATCATCAGTGCGCTCAGCGCGGCGAAGGCCAGCGAGGCGTCCAGGGTCAGCCCCTGCTGGGCCAGCAGCGTCGGCAGCCAGTTCTGCAGCCCCCAGTAACCCCAGCTGAAGACGAAGTTGACCAGCAGCGCCGGGATCGCGATCCGGGCCAGCCCACCCCGGAACAGCTCCAGCGGGTTGCCGATCCGCCCACCGCTGCCGGTGAGCGTGGCCTCGGCGTCCGGACTGGCCAGCCCGCGCAACACCACCCGCGCCTCCTCCTGGCGGCCCTTGGCGACCAGCCAGTACGGCGACTCCGGCACCACCGCCCGCAGCACGAACGCCCAGCCACCGGCCGCCGCCCCGGCGAGCATGATCTGCCAGCTCCAGTCCCTGATCACACTGGAGGCCCCGATCGCGCAGAGCAGCCCGATCGGCCACCCCATGGACAGGTACACCGCGGCCCGCCCGCGAACCCGGGTCGGCACCAGTTCGAGGAAGTACGGGAACGTGATCGTGTACACCCCGGCCAGCGCGAACCCGGAGACCACCCGCAGCGCGATCAGCACGGTGGCGTCCGGCGCGAACGCCGAGGCGATGGCCAGCACGCTGTAGGCCACCATCGACCAGAAGCACGCCGGCCGCCGCCCGATCCGGTCCGCCACCGGCCCCCACAACAGGGCTCCCGGGATCATCCCGAAGGACAACGCCGACAACACCAGCCCCACCGTCGCCGCGTCGATCCCCAGCGAGGCGGCCAGATCCGCCTGCACGTAGACCAGCGCGACCAGCTCCCACGAGTCGATCACGAACGCGGTGAACAGGGCCAACCCGATCAACCAGTGCCGCCGGGTGAAGGGCATGCGATCGAACGCGGCGCCAACGGGCAGCGTCCGGGGTACGGCGGCGGTCATGAATCTCCTCGGAAGTCGCCAAGAGTCCCCGAAAGATAGTGCTCCGTACCCAACCGATCACTGTGCGCCATGCCCAGGGCGTCCCCGACCGTCAGGCAGGCCGCCCAGCCACCCACCCGGGTAGACCTCTTGCCCCTGGTCAGCCCCACCGCTTACCGTTCGTGCTTCACGTTCCAGGGGGGAACTTCCACATGCGTCGTACTCACGCGCTCGTCTTCGTGCTGCTCGCCGCCGTCCTATCCGGCACCGCCTGCACCACCCCACCACCGGCCCCGGCGCCCACCGGCCTCGCCGAGTCCCCGATACTCCGGCTGGCCCGCGCGGTGCCCACCGCAGCGGATATGGCGAAGGCCGGCTACCGGGAAGACGTCGTTTTCCAGCCGTTCATCGAGTCGGAGAACCGCAAGAACGCCCTGGTCCACTCCTGTGATCGCACCCAGGCAGACCAGCGCATCGACCACATCGCCAGGGTCGAGTGGCAGGCGACCGATCCCGAGTCAAAGATCATCGTGCTGGAACAGTTCGTCGTGCACCACCGCGACGGCCGGGCGGCCGAGGCCATCGCCCAGGCGAAGCAGCAGCTCGGCTGCGGCGCCTATCGGGACTCCCAGCTGACCTTCACCATCACCGGGGAAGTGCGGTTGCCCGCGCTGCCCGGTGTGGACGCGCAGCACGCGGCGTGCGGGTGGCAGGAGGAACAGGGCTTCGGTTCCTGCCTGCTGCTGACGGCCAAGGGGGACATCGCGGTCGCCACGGCGCTGCGCAGCCGGTCGGAGCAGGCGGTGCACAAAGAACTGAACCGGATGGCGCCGGTGGTCGCGGCCGCCATCGCCAGGGTCTGAACCGCCCCGGACCTGTCCGGAAGTTGCCGCGCTCGGCCCGTTCGGGTGCTTGTCGCCCCCGGGTCCAGCGGGTGTGATCAACGTCATGACGGTGACGGATCGGGCAGGGGTGGTCGCGCCGGATCCGGTGCGGGCGTGGACGGTCACCGGGATGCTGGTGATCTTCATCGTCATCAACTGGGCGGACAAGTCCATCCTGGGCCTGGCGGCCGAGCCGTTGATGGCGGAGCTGCGGATCTCCCCAGCCGAGCTGGGCTTCATCGGCAGCTCGTTCTTCCTCCTGTTCAGCGTGACCGGGGTGCTGGTCGGGTTCCTGGCCGACCGGGTGCGGGCGCAGTGGGTGCTGATCGGGCTGGCCATCGCCTGGTCGCTGACCCAGCTGCCGGTGCTGCTCTCGGCCACCGGTACCTCGCTGCTGATCAGCCGGATCGCCCTGGGCGCGGCCGAGGGCCCGGCCACCGCGATGGCCGCGGCGAGCGCGTTCACCTGGTTCCCCAAGGAGAAGCGGGCGCTGCCCGGGGCGTGGATCACTGCCGGGTCCTCGATCGCCAAGATCGCGGTGGCGCCGGTGCTGACCTTCATCATCGTCGGCTACGGCTGGCGGGCGGCGTTCGTGACGCTGATCCTGCTGGGCGTGGTCTGGTCAGTGGCCTGGTTCTTCGTCGGCGGGGACGGACCGCTGCGGGTGGAGGGCAGGCGGAAGGTGGTGCCGTTCCGCCGGATCGGCCTCTCCCGCACCTTCATCGGCTGCGTGCTGGCCGCCTTCCCGATGTACGCCCTGGTCTCCATGCTGCTCACCTGGCTGCCCTCCTACCTGGAGAAGGCACTCGGCTTCAGCCGCGTCCAGGCGGGCGTGATGTTCGGCCTGCCCAGCATCTCCTCGATCATCGTCATGGTCGGCATCTCCGCGATCAGCGACCGCCTGCTCAGCCGCGGCGCCTCCAGCCGCCTCACCCGCGGCATCTTCAGCGCCGTCGGCCTGCTCGTCGGCGGCGGCCTGCTGATGCTGGTCCCGTTGCTGGACAACAGATATCTCGCCCTCACCGTGGTGGTCCTCGGCTACGGCATCGGGGTGGCCGTCTTCCCACTGGCCACCGCGGCCGTCTCACACATCGCCCCGGCAGGCCAACAGGCCAGCACAGTCGGCTTCCTGGTCGCCGTCTACAGCCTCGCCGGCCTGCTCGGGCCCTGGCTGACCGGCGTGCTGGTGGGCGCGGCGGAATCGCCCGCGGCCGGGTTCAGCCAGGCGTTCCAGCTCTTCGGCGGCTGCGCGGTGCTCGGCGGGGTGGCGGCCTGGCTGCTGATCCAGCCGGACCGGGACGCCGCCGCCATCGCGCGCTGAGTTTCACCGGCGTTCAACCCCCGGCCACCCACGTAGCGAAGCCATCCCGCTTCCGTAACCCCCGTCCCCCACCCCCCGCGCGCCTGCCACCGTTGGCCAGCCGAGCTGCCGAGGGGGCGGGCATGGCCGGATTCTTCGGCACCGTGTTGGGGATGCTGGATCTGCTGGGTGGCGCGCTCACCAGTGAGACCGGGTTGTGGGTGCTGGTCGCCGGGTTGACCGTGGTGGTGGTCTGGCTGGTGGTGGACCGGTACCTGTTCGAGCGGAACCGGCTGGCCTGGCGGGTGGTGTTCGACTCCGGGCTGAACCTGAGCCTGCCGGGGGAGTTCGGCGAGCTGGAGCACTTCTTCCTCGGGCGCAAGGTGGATCAGCCGAGCATGGTGATCCTGGCCATCCGCAACTCCGGCAGCACCGATGTGGCCGAGCCGGAGTACGTCAACCGGTTGCGCTTCACCTTCGGCGCGCGCGAGGTGGTGGCGGTCAAGGTCTCCGAGGCATCCGATGACATCAAGGAGCGGTTCAGCACCGAGCTGGAGCACGCCGGCAACGAGGTCACCCTGCCCAAGGTGCACCTGAACCGGCGGGAGCGGTTCAAGTTCGCGGTGCTGCTCTCCGGCACCGAGAAGGGCGTGCGGCAGAGCCGGGGGCAGTTGCACGGCGGGCTGATCCAGGACGAGGCGGCGCAGCGGCGGGTGACCCGGCAGCGGGTGTTGCGCTGGGTGGCGGGCGCGCTGACGCCGATGGTGCTGGTGGTGCTGATCGTCTCCACCAGGACGGCGCCGGAGGACTGCGGGGGCGACGGGCAGGTCCGGGTGATCGGGTCCACCGCGTTCGCGCCGATCGCCGAGGAGATCACCAAGGGCCACCTGGCCGACTGCGCCGGCACCGAGATCAAGTTGGAGCCCAACAGCAGCCTGGAGGGCCTGCAACAGCTCCAGGCGGCCGGGCCGACCGAGCGGCTGGCCACCATCTCCGACGGGCACGCCGGGGACGTGGCGCCCGAGCTGAAGCCGAAACCGCTGGCCGCCATCGTGTTCAGCGTGGTGGTCAACGAGGAGGTGTCCAAACAGGGCATCACCGACCTGACCCTGGACCAGCTGCGCAAGATCTACTCCGGCGAGTTCACCAACTGGGGCCAGGTCAGGGCCGGGGTCAGCCTGCCGATCCGGATCGTCAGCCGCACCGGCTCCTCCGGCAGCCGCACCACCTTCGAGAAGTACGTGCTGGGCTTCCCCGAGGACCGCCTCTCCCCCAGCCTGACCTCCCAGTTCTGCGAGACCAACGACCGCAACCCCGGCGTGCCCTGGACCCGCTGCGAACGCGCCCGCACCAGCGAACTGCTGGACCGGGTGAACGCGGTGGACGGCGCGATCGGCTACGCCGAGGCCCAGACCGCCGCGGACCGGGCGAAGTACCCGAAGCTGGTCCGGGTCCGGCTGGGCGGCAAGGAGCCGATCTACGAGCACATCGACCCGAAGCAGGACACCAGCTACCCGTTCTGGACGGTGGAGTACCTCTACACCAACGGCACCCCGGCCAGCTCCTCCATCCTCGGCCACCTGCTCCGGCACCTCGGCTCGGATTCGGCTCGGGAGAAGCTGCGCGCGGCCAGCTACCTGCCGTGTGCCAAGGGCGAGGACTCGGTGCTGGAGCTGTGCCGCAACCCACGCTGATGGCCTAGTTATACTCGGCCAATCATGCAGATCAGCGCGGGTGGCGACCCATTGTGAGCACGCACGGCAACGAGGTGCTGGCCGAGATCGCCGAGGCGGTCCGGCTTCAGGAAGGGCCCGCCGGGGTGCGGGCCGTGGTCCGCGCGTTCCGGCAGATCGGACCCGCCTCCACCAGGGATGTGAGCAGGCATACCGGGTTGCCGGTGCCGATCGTGGCCGCGGTGGGCAATGAGCTGCGGCGGCACGGGTTGCTGGGCGAGCAGCGGCCGTCCCGGCTGACCGAGGACGGGCTGGAGCTGATCGCGCACCTCGGGCTCGGGCTGGACCTGGACACCGACTGCTCGCGCTGCGGCGGGCTGGAGATCCCGATCCCGCGGGCGTTGCAGGAGGCCGTCGAGCAGTTGCGGCGGATCTCCGCGGCCGGGCCGGGGGCGGATCTGGCGCTGGACCAGTCGCACTGCACCGCCGAGACCAAGGTGCGCCGGGTGCTGGCGCTGATCAGGGCGGGAGTGCTGCCCGGGTCCTCAGTGCTGCTGGTCGGTGACGACGACCAGATCTCCATCGCGATCGCGGTGGTCGAGCAGGCGCTGGGTGTCTCGCTGGTGTCCCGGCTGGCGGTCGCGGACATCTCCGACGAGGTGCTCGACTTCATCGCCGACACCGCCTCCACCATGGACTTCCGGGTCGACCTGGCAAAGCACGACCTGCGGGAGCCACTGCCGCAGCGGCTGGCCGGGCAGTTCGACGCGGCCATGACCGACCCGCCCTACACCGCCGAGGGCGCGCGACTGTTCCTGTCCAGGGCGGTCGAGGGGCTGCGGCCGGGGCCCGCGCAGAGCATCTTCTTCTCCTTCGGCGCCAAGGGGCCGGATGAGATGCTGGCGGTGCAGAAGGAGATCCTCGGGCTGAACCTGGTCACGCACAGCCTGATCCGCAACTTCAACGAGTACCAGGGCAGCGGCATCCTGGGCGGCACCGGCTTCTTCCAGCACCTGCTGACCACCGAGGGCACCGCCTCGGCCGTGTCCGGGGCCTACCAGGGTCCGCTGTACACCAGGGAGAAGCGCAGCAGGCAGCGCGAGTACGAGTGCGGCAACTGCGCGGCGAAGTTCCCGGTCGGCGCGGGCGCGGAGTGGAACTCGGTGGCCGACCTGCGTGCCGCGGGCTGCCCGAAGTGCGGCAAGGGACCGTTCCGGCCGCTCCAGCTCATCGGAGAGAGTTCGTGACCGATTTCCAGGTGCGGCCCGCGGTCGAGTCCGATCTGCGCAGGCTGGCCGAGTTCGAGGCGGAGATCGCCCGGATCTCCTTCCAGGACGACGCGATCGACGACCTGGACGTGCAGGAGAAGCGGATGGCCAAGGCGATGGCCAAGTCCGCCGAGGGCATGTTCGTGGCCTGCCGGGGTGACGAGCCCGCGGCGGGCTGGCTGTGGATCACGGTCAACACCAACCCGATGAGCGGGCAGCGCTACGCCAACTTCCGCTCGCTGGCCGTCGCCGAGATCCCCGAGCGCACCCAGGTCGGTGAGCTGCTGCTGCAGGCCGGGCTGGACCACGTGGACGCGCACGGCGTCACCGAGGTGGTGGGCAAGGTGTTCTCGGGCAACCTGCCGATGCGGGTGCTCTACCGCCAGTTCGGGTTCGAGGCCGCGCACCTGACCATGAAGCTCGACCGGCGGAAGCGGTAGATGAGCGTCAAGTGCGTGGTGTGGGACCTCGACGGCACGCTCTGGGACGGCATCGCCGTCGAGCAGACCACCGAGACCCTGCCCGCACCCCGGCCCGCGGTGCTGGCGCTGATCGACGAACTCGCCGCGCGCGGGGTCATGAGCAGCATCGCCAGCCGCACCGATCCCTCCATCCTGGACCTGCTGCTGGCGGATGAGCCGCTGGCCGAGCGGTTCGTCGCGCCGCAGGCGGACTGGCAGGACAAGAGCGTGGCGCTGCGCCGGATCAGCGCCGAGCTGGGCATCGGGCTGGCCGCGCTGGCCTTCGTGGACGACAACCCGTTCGAGCGGGCCGAGGTGGCCGCGGCCCTGCCCGAGGTGCTGGTGCTGGCCCCGGAGCAGGCGGCCGGGCTGCTGGACTCGCCCGAGCTGGACCCGGCGGCGCTGACCCCGGAGGCCCGCGGCCGGGTCAGCCGCTACCGCGAGGAGGCCCGGCGCAAGGACGCCGAGACCGCCTTCACCGGCTCGCGGGCGGAATTCCTGCGCTGGTGCGGGATGCGGCTCACGCTGTGCCCGGCCACCGCGGCCGATGTGCCGCGGCTGGTCGAGCTGGCCCGGCGCACGCACCGGATGAACACCACTGGCGATGTGCCGCCGGTCGAGGAAGTACTGACCAGGCTGACTGACCCGGACGGGTGGTTCTTGCCGGTGGCGGAACTCTCGGACCGGTTCGGCGGCTACGGGCTGATCGGCGCGGCGGTGATCGAGAAGGCCGCGGCGGGCGAGCGGGATCCGGTGACCTGGCGGGTGCGGTTGCTCGCGTTGTCCTGCCGGGTGGCCGGGCGAGGCGTCGCACCCGCGTTCCTGCGCTGGGTGATGGACCGGGCGCTGGCCGAGGGCGCGCGGGAACTGCACGTGCCGGTGCGGCCGACCGGGGCGAACGTGGAGCTGCGGGTGCTGTTCCGGCAGTGCGGGCTGCGCGTCACCGGCCCGCAGCCCGCGGACCTGGCGATCCTGGGCCGCAGGCTGGACGAGGGCGTGCTGCCCGACTACCCCGAGTACCTGGAACTGGAGACCACGACATGAGCGTCGAGGCGGAGATCCGCGGTCTGCTGGCCGAGGCCGTCGAACTGGACCGCGCGGCGATCGACGCGCTGCCCGCGGACACCGGCCTGTTCGCGCCGGAGATCGGCCTGACCTCGCTGGCCGGGCTGAAGTTGCTCAGCGCGATCCAGCAGCGGTTCGGCGTGGATGTGGCGGATGAGGACATGAACCTGGACTCGTTGGAGTCCATCGCCAGCCTGGCCGCGTTTGTCGGCACGAGAACCCGCCGATGACGCGGACAGCGCCACCGGCGGGACTCGGGCATCAGTAGGTACGCCGGGCACCGTCACGGGGCCCGGTGAGTGGACAGTCTCAATACCTGTCTTGGTAACGATCGTCGCTGTTGTCAAATCGATCGTCGACCTGACGGCCGCCGCTCGATGGTCCGGACAGCTCTCGCTGAAGGGCCTCGAGGTCGGTGGTCGGCGAGCTGTACTTGATCTCGCGTGCGACCTTCGCCTGCTTGGCCTTAGCTCGGCCGCGCCCCATGGCTCGACCCCCTCGTACCCGGGGCAGGGCGGTCGGCCGATAGCCGACGGGCCCCGCTCGTCTCAGTATTTGTCCTGGCCGCAGCATACCTGGTGCGCAGAGCGGAGCAAGCACACATACCCCGCGATCATGTCGCGGCGCGGCCTGGTAAAACATGCCGATTGAGGGTCAGCCGGCCGGCTGGCGCGATCTTGCCGTGATCACGACCCAGGGCCAGGTCATCAGCGCCCAAGCCCCGCTGAGCAGGGCGTATCCCAGGAACAGGTACCACGGCCAGCCGCCCATCTGATCCAGCAACGTGCCTACCGGGGGCTTCTCGCTGAGGAAGCCGTAATTGGTTCCGGCCAGTGGATTGAAGACGGACATCACCACGGCCCAGGTCGCGGTGACCACCAGGGTGAGCCGGTAGCTCCACCAGTCAGGGCGCAGCCGCAGGCCCCAGATCAGGAAGACCGCCGCCCACACCTCGAAGATGTGCTGGCTGAAGAACATCAGGAAGCCGAAGTCGGGGAAGTCAGGGCCGCGCAGCACCGGGGTGACCAGGGCCTGCACGGTGAGGGTGAGGTTCCAGTAGTAGGTCAGCGCCAGCGCCCAGCGGGCGTGCGTCCACAGCGCGATCACCGCGGCGATCCAGGCCAGGTCGGAGAGCTGGAAGGGCAGTGAGTGGCCGATGCCGAACTCCGAGGGCAGCAGCACGTAGAGCTGCATCGGCAGGTGGAAGACCAGCAGCAGCACGGCCAGGATCCGGCTGCCGCGCAGCCGGGCGGACTCGGTGGCCAGGCCGCGGCCGAACACCACCAGCGCCGCGGCGCCGAGCGCGAACACCGCGAGCGCACCCCAGTGCGAGGGACCGAATGGGGTGAAATCGGCGGCCAGGACCGTCACCCGGCCGAGGTTAGCCCGAGCCGGTCAGCCGGGGTGCCGGAACGCACCTGTTCGGCCCAATGTGCCCGGTTTGCCTGGGTTGTGGCACAGCGTGCGCGTACGGTCACCGACCGTGGACAGCTGGGTGGCGGTGGCCGGGTTGTTGTTCTTCGTGGTCGGCGTGGCAGGCGCGCTGCTGCCGAGCGTGTCGGTGCTGCGGCACCAGCTGCGCACCCGCCGCCGCGGCCGCTCGCCAGTGCGCGAGCTGGCCGAGGGCGTGGCCGCCGGGCTGCGCAGGGAACCCGCGCCCGCGCAGCCGAGCGAGCCGGACCCGGACCCGGGGCCGGAACCGGACCCGGCGGCCGGGGTGCGGCGGCCCGAGGCGGACTTCACCGCGCGGCAGTTGCAGCTCTACGCCGACTACCACGAGACCGCGCTGACCGAGAGTTCGCTGAGCTTCCGGCTGGCCGCCGGGGCGGCCGGGGTCGGGTTCATGGTGATCCTGGCCTCGGTGGGGCTGCTGGTGTTCCAGGGCGGGGACGCCGCGTGGCTGGGCACGGCCAGCGGGGTGGTGTGCGAGGCGGTGGCCGCGCTGTTCCTGAGCGAGGCCCGCTCCACCAGGGAACGCGCGGCCCGGATGTTCGACCTGTTGAACGCCGAGGTGGTGCGCAGCGCGCACACCATGCGCGCGGTGGAGATGGCCACGGCGCTGCGCGATGACCGGGAGCGGGAGCAGCTGCTGGCCGCGATCGCGTTGAAGCTGATGGACGCCGCGCCCCTGCCGCAGACCCCGGCGCCCGCGGAGGAACCGGCGGCTCCGTGACCCTTTCGGCGGCTGGGCCGTAACCACTGAGCGTGTCCGCTCGACAACGATAGGTATGCCGAGTTGGCGAGGGGGATCCATGGCTGGTGACGGGCTGCTGCGGCAGCTGCGGTGGCCGTTCGTCGGGCTGGCGCTCTTCGGCGCGGTGCTGCTGCTGGTGGTGTTCCTGCCAGGACTGGACTCCGACCCGCCACCGACCGCGGCGGAGTGCGCCGGGGAGCGGGTGGAGATCACCGTGGTGGTCTCGCCGGAGAAGGCCGACCTGATGAGCACGCTGGCCAAGGACTACAACGCGGCCCGGCGCCCGGTGCGGGACAAGTGCGCGGCGGCGCGGGTGGTGAAGTCCTCGGCGCTGGGCAGTGGCGGCGCGGTGGAGGGCATGGCGTGTGGCTGGAACACCCAGCAGATGGGCGATGTCCGCCCCGACGCCTGGAGTCCGGCCGCGACCACCTGGCTCAAGGTCGCCCAGCAACGTCACCTGCAATGCCCCGACAAGCCGACCGGCGTCTCCCCCACCGCCGACCGCGAGGCGGTCAGCCTGGCCAAGTCCCCACTGGTGGTCGGTATGCCCCGCCCAATGGCGGAGGCCCTTGGCTGGCCGGACAAGCCCATCGGCTGGCGCACCCTGCTGGAGCTGGCCCAGAACCCGGCGGGCTGGGCGCAGTACGGCCACCCGGAGTGGGGCGCCTTCCGCCTGGGCAAGACAAACCCGAACCTGTCCACCTCCGGCCTGCACGCCACCATCGCCACCTTCTTCGCCGGCACCGGCAGATCCGACGACCTGACCGAGGCAGACCTGGCCGACCCCAAGGCCGTGGCCTACGTCAAGGGCGTGGAGAACAGCGTCGTGCACTACGGCGAAACCACCCTGACCTTCCTGCAGAACCTGTACGAGGCCGGGCGAGGCCCCAACGCCAGCGGCCTGGACTACATCAGCGCGGTGACGGTGGAGGAGAAGTCCATCGTCGATTTCAACCGCGGCCAGCCCGAAGGCCGCACCGAGGGCAAGGCGGAACCGCCCAAGGTCCCCCTGGTCGCGGTCTACCCCAACGACGGCACCCTGATGTCGGACAACCCGTACCTGGCCTTGGACTGGCCGGACACCGACCCCGTGCGCAAGGACATCGCCAAGGATTTCCAGACTTACCTGTCGGGGAAGCGGGAACAGTTCATGGCGGCCGGTTTCCGGGACGCGGAAGGGAAAGCAGGCCCGGAACTCAGCCGGGAGAAGGGGCTGCTGACGGACCGGGAACTGAAGCTGATCCGGACGCCGTCGGGCCCGGTGATGGCGAAGCTGCCGGAGGTGTGGCAGCAACATCGCAAGCGCGCCAACGTCTTGATGGTCATCGACGTGTCGGGATCAATGGCCGACCCTGCGGTGCCCGGCGGCCCGACCCGGTTGGACGCGGCGAAAGCGGCGGCGGTCGGACCCGCACTGGACAACCTGGCACCGGATGACCGGCTGGGGTTGTGGACGTTCAGTTCGGCCGCGCCAGGGGAATCGACGCCGTGGCGGGTGCTGGTGGAATCCGGTCCGGTGTCGGCGGTGCTGCCCGGGTACCGGAAACAGGTGGAAAAGCTGGTGGCGCGCGGCGATACCGCGTTGTACGCGACGATCCGGCAGGTACAGCGGGAGATGCGGCAACACCTGGATCCGACCCGGATCAACGCGGTGGTGCTGTTGAGCGACGGGGCGAACCGGTATCCGGAGGACGAGAACCTGGAGAGTCTGGTCGCGGATCTGCGGCAGCACAGTCCGGAGCGGTCGGTTCGGGTTTTTCCGATCGCTTATGGGGAGAGCAGCGATTTGCGGGTGCTGGAGCGGATCGCGCGGGCTTCGCGGGCGAAGGCTTATGACTCGCAGGATGCCCGGTCGCTGGAGAAGGTTGTGGCACAGGTGCTGTCGAACTTTTAGTGGTGGGTTGGGGTTGGGGTAAAACCCCACGACGAGGGTTCTCGTGTGTTCTCCGTACGGCCTGGAGCTTGCTGACCGCGCCCCGAGGAGCGGCCCCTGCAACCTGCCGCCGCCTGCCCACGAATCCGCAACGGGGGCCGCTCCTCGGGGTGTGGTTGGCTTGCGGAAGGCCGTGCGGAGAACACGCGAGCCCTCGGAGCCACGCTGGTTCAGGCCCCGGCAGCCTGCCCAGCCCCGCAACCCGCTCATCCCGGTTCTTGATCTGCCCTCCCCCCTCCGGTGGTCTGCCCGGCCGGCGAGGCCATCTTTTCCGCTCTTGATCTTTGCGCTTGTGGCCTCTGGTGCTGAGGTACCCGAGCGACAGTCAAGATCGTCCTCGCCGGACGGGCAGGAATCAAAGGATGGGGGGGAAAGTCAAGAACAAGAGCAAGAGCAAAGAGCAGTGCTCGTACGGTTCCCCCATCCCCGTCAGCCTTCCGATACCAAACCACATCCCGGGCAAGCGGCCCGTTGCGGTTGAGAGGCTAGGGCGGCGGCAGGTTGCAGGCCGCTTGCCCGGGATGTGGTGTGTCCTCTCCAGGCTGACGGGGATGGGGGAACCGCTCGGGGAGTGTTGAAAAGCCACCCCGGCCGCCTGTTCGGGCTTCGCCCGGTCGCGGCGCGTGTGAACCGCCTAGCCGCAGCGTTCCCGGGCTTCGCCCGCCTGCCTGGTTGGCGTCCCAAAACGGCCAACGTGGCGTACAAGAACGGCCAACACTCGGTACGACAACGGCCAACACGCGCGGAGGGGGTTCAAACCCGAACCCCTCCCCGGCGTGTTGGCCGTTCTTGTACCCAGTGTTGGCCGTTGTCGTACGGTGTGTTGGCCGTTCTTGTACGCCGTGTTGGCTGTTGTGGGCGTTGGGCTTCCGCGATGTCGTGGTGGGGGCGTTTTTGCCGTCCGTCACGGGGTCCGGACAGGGGGCGGGGCATTCCGGGGATCATGCAGGCTCGGTTGCCGGGGGGCTGAGCTGGGCGTCGTGGGACTCACCCTTCGGGGTGGATAACGTGGCGCGGTCCGGCGCGGTTCGGGGTGCGGTGGCACGCTGCTGGTCGAGCGCAGCGCGCATCCGGGAGGCATCATGCCGCTCAGGTCCCTGTCAGCACACCCGATTCGCGGATTGGTCGTCCTTTTAGGACTTACCGCCGGACTGTCCACTCCGGACGCACTTGCGGAACCGTTACGGCTGGTGGACTACCGGGGCTACCAGGTGCTGGTGCCTGGGTCGTGGGAGGTGGTCGACCTGGACGCCGCGCCGCGGCGGTGTGTCCGGTTCGATCAGAACGTGGTTTACCTGGGGAAGCAGGGAGATCAGCCGATCTGTCCGTCCACTGTGGTGGGTCGGACCGAGGCGCTGCTGATCGAACCCCTGGCGGAGGCGCCGGTCCGGTCGGACACGGTGACGGCGGGTGCGGGGGCGGCCGGGGTGGCGGTGCTGCCGGAGACCGCCGGGCACGAGATCAGCCTGCAGGTGCCTGCGGCGGGAGTGCTGGTCACGGCCTCCTACGGGGATTCGGTGGCGGGGATCCGGGCGGTGCTGGACTCGGCGCGGCTCACCGCGCGCGCGGTGCCGATGGCGGCCCGGTCGGTGACCGAGGCGCTGCCGCGGACCACCTCGTGGGTGAACACGCCGGGTGACTTCACCGGGCACGGGTTCGACACCTGTACCGCGCCGGCCAACGAGGGCATGGACACCTGGCTGAAGTACTCGCCCTACCGTGCGGTCGGCATCTACATCGGCGGCATCAGCAAGGCGTGCAGCCAACGGTTCCTGAGCTGGGACTGGGTGCACCGGCAGACCAACCGCGGCTGGCGGCTGCTGCCGGTCTACGTCGGGCTGCAGGCCCCGTGCACCGGGTTCCGCAACAAGATCGACCCGGCCAACGCGGGTCACCAGGGCTGGGCGGACGGGGATGACGCGGCGCACCAGGCCGGGCGGCTGGGCATCGGCGGTGGCAGCACGATCTACAACGACATGGAGAGCTTCGACCCTGGCAACGGGGAATGCCGGGACGCGGTGCTGAACTACCTGCGTTCCTGGATCATCCGGGTGCACCAGCGTGGCTACCGCACCGGCGTCTACAGCAGTGCCGCCACCGGTATCCAGGCCATCGCCAACGCGCCCGGCTTCCCGTTGCCGGACCACATCTGGATGGCGCACTGGGACGGCGCGGCCAACGTGGAGAGCCGGTACGTGCGCGGGGACATGTGGCAGCGGCGGCGGATCAAGCAGTACACCGGCGGCCACCTGGAATCGCACTACGGCTGGGAGATCTACGTGGACAGCAACTTCGTGGACCGGACCTGGTGATCAGGGCCGGAGCAGCCGGGCGCCCAGCGGGGTCTGGGTGTGCAGCACCACCGGGCCGTTGCGGCGGCTGGTGATCAGGCCCGCGTTGCGCAACACCGTGGTGTGCTGGCTCGCCGAGGCCGGGGAGATCCGGAGGCGGCGGGCCAGCTCCCCGGTGGTGCAGCCGATGCCGACGGTGGCCAGCACCGCCGCCCTGGTGCTGCCCAGCAACGCGGCCACCGCCTGCTCGGTGGACTCGGCCGGGCCGCCGAACCAGGCCGGGTCCTTCTCCACCGGGTAGACCAGCACCGGCGGCTGGGTCGGGTCCAGCAGGCTGATCGGGTGCCGCCAGCAGAAGAACGAGGGCACCAGCAGCAGCCCCCTGCCGTCCAGGTGCAGTTCCTGCTCGGTCGGGTAGTCCACCTCCAGCACCGGGTTCTGCCAGCGCATCATCGGCCGCAGCCCGGCCAGCAGGCCCTCCGCGCCGCCGTCGAGCAGCGAACGGGCCCGCAGCGCGCGGTCGGCGTCCAGGTGGGCCTGCAACGCGCCGCTGAAGGGGGCCACCGCCAGCTCGTAGTACGCGGTCAGCGCGGCGGCCAGCCGTTGCAGCAGGTCAGGGTCGCCATCGGCCAGTCCGGCCGCCCAGGACGGCAGGTGCTGGCGGCCGGCCAGCAGCTCCAGTTCCGAGCGCAACCGGCTGGCCGGGGTGTGCAGCAGCGCGTCTATCCCGGCCTGCCAGCCCGACCTGGCATCGGCCGGGGTGAGGAAGTCCGGGAAATAACCGCGCTGGGGCACCAGCGGCAGCAGCATGCGCAGTTCCGGGCGGCACTGCGCGGTGGCCAGCCCGCCGCGCACCCGCGCGCGCCACTGGCCGAACACCAGCGTGCCGTCCCTGGCGCGCAACCGGTGCAGGCTGAGCATCGACTCCCAGAGCGGATCGGGCGCATTGGCCACCCTGGTCCGCCCCAGGTCCTCCGGTGTGAAATGTATTCGCAGCATGGGCGGTCTCACTTCCCCGAACACCGCGAAAGCTAACTGGACCTGCGCTTTTCAGATATAGGTGAATAAGAAAGCCAAAACACCCACCGTCCAGTGAAACTTCCACTACCGCAACTGGCAAGGACGGGAGCGAGCATGACTCGACGACTCATCACGATGGTGCTGGTCAGCGCCGTCGCCCTGCTGATGGGCAGCGCCGGTCTGGCAACCGCCACAGAGGCCCCGGCACCGGAGAAGGCGGCGGCCATCGCCTCTCACGACCTGGGTGTGCAGGCGCAAAGCCGAGTTCTCAACTACAGCTGGCAACGACAGCAGACCGGTTACTGGTGTGGTCCCGGTTCCACCTGGATCGCGCTGAGCACCCGGGTCAGTCCGCCCAGCCAGCAGACGCTGGCCAACTACATGGGCACGCACACCGGCGGCACCGACCACATCGGCCTGGTCCGCAACGCGCTCAACCGGTTCGCGAACACCCAGTGGTTCGCGGCCAAGAACATGTACGACCCGCCCACCCAGGCCCAGCGGGACCTGCTCAAGCGGGATGTGCTGCTCAACCTGGACAACGGCTACCCGATGGTGGCCAACGTGATCAGCGGCTGGCGCCCGCCGGGCTACCCGGGCGGCACCATCTACCACTACGTCGCGATCGTCGGTTACGGCGACTACGGCAACACGGTGCTGATCGCCGACCCGGCCGGTGAGGGAGCGGGTGGCGGTGGCTGGTCCAACGTGCCGCGCGCCTACTGGATCAGCACGCACAACCTGGGCACCTGGATCGGTGGAAAGGGCTACGCCGCATAATCGTAATACGACTACGGAATAACAAGCGAAATCAGGCGCCTCTCCCCTACCGTTCCCCGGGGGAGAGGCGCCTGATCTCTGTGGTGTGCGGCTCAGGCCGCCGCGAGCGCAACCGTCGGCGACAGCTTGGCCGCACGCCCGGCGGGGAACCACCCCGCCAGGGTGCCGATGAGCACCGAGGCCCCGACGCCGCCGGCGATCGCCTCCACCGGAAGCGCCACCGGCCAGTCGTTGCTCATCGCGTAGACGATGCTGACCCCCAGCCCCAGCAGGACCCCGAACACCCCGCCAAGCCCGGACAACAACACCGCCTCGGTGAGGAACTGCGCCCGCACCTGTCCGCGACCCGCCCCGAGCGAGCGCCGCAGACCGATCTCGGATCGCCGTTCCAGCACGGAGATCACCATCGTGTTCGCCACCCCGACGCCGCCCACGAGCAGCGCCACCGCGCCCAGCCCGAGGAAGAGCGTGGTGAAGGTGGCCTTGGCCTGGATCTGCGCGGCCAGCGCGTCCGAGGGCCTGCTGACCTTGACCTCATCCGGGTTCTTCGGGTTCACCGTGGCGGCCAGCACGTTGCGCACCTGCTCCACGGTGGACTCCAGCGAACGCTCGTAGACCGTGGTCGGGTGACCGTCGAAACCGAGCTGCTCCTTGGCCACCTGCCAGCTCACCATGGCCGAGCGGTCCAGCTCCTCGGCCAGCGGCATCGGTTCCAGGATGCCGATCACGGTGAACCACTTGCCGCCCAGGAAGACCTGCTCGCCCGGCTGGGTCACCGCCAGCCGCTGCGCCGCCACGCTGCCCAGCACCACGGCCGGGTACTTGGCCGTGGCCGCGTTGAACCAGGCACCGGACTTGATCTTGCCGCCCAGTGGTTCGAGCAGGTTCTGCTCGACCGCCTCGACGCTGAGCCCGCCGGTGTTGTTCGGGTTCTCCTTGTCGCTGCGCAACACCTTGGCCTTGAGTGCGGCCACCGAGGCCGCCTGCTGCACCGAGCGGATGTTGCGCACCATGGCCGAGGCGTCCTCCGGCAGCTTGGCCGCGTCGCCGAACATGGTCTGCCCGGCGCCGACCTTGAGCATGTTGGTGCCCAAGGCGGCCAGCTTGGCCTGCAGTTCGGCCTGACTGGAGGCGGAGATGCCCAGCACGGACACCATGGCCGCGACCCCGATCGCGATGCCAAGCGCGGACAGGATCGCCCGCGCCGGGCGGCCGAAGACGCCGGTGAGCCCGGCCCGCACCAGGTCCAGCACGCTGATCCGGGCCGAGCGCGGCAGTTTCGGCAGCTCGCCCGGCGCGGTGGATCTCCGTCTGATCATGCCGCCACCAGCCCGCTGTCGTGCCGCACCATGCCGTCGAGCAGTTCCACCCGGCGCGGCAGCGAGCGGGCGATCTCCATGTCGTGCGTGATCACCGCGATCGTGGTGCCGTCCTCGTGCAACTCGTGCAACAGGTCCAGCACCCCGCGCCCGGAGGCCGAGTCCAGCGCGCCGGTCGGCTCGTCGGCCAGCACGATGGCCGGCCGCCCGACCAGTGCCCTGGCGATGGCCACCCGCTGCCGCTCGCCACCGGAGAGTTCGGCTGGCTTGTGCTCCACCCGGTGCCCGAGGCCGACCCGCTCCAGCGCGTGCACGGCCCGCTTGTGCCGCTCCACCCTCGGCACCCCGTGGTAGAGCAGTCCGGTGGCCACGTTCTGCGCCGCGGACAGGTACGGGGTCAGGAAGAACTGCTGGAAGACGAACCCGATCCAGTGCGCGCGCACCGCGGAGAGCTGCCGGTCCGACAGCGATTCGACCTCATGGCCGAGCAACCGCACGATCCCCGAACTCGGGTGGTCGAGGGTGCCCATGAGTTGCAGCATGGTCGATTTCCCCGAGCCGGACGGGCCGACAACGGCGAGCAATTCCCCGGAATCGATGCGCAGGCTGGCGCCACGCAACGCGTGCACGCCGCCCGGGTATTCCTTGGACACATCGGTCAGCTCGATCACGGGCGTCATAGTCCGGCCACTTTCACCGTGGCGCCCTCGGTCAGGCCGGACCCGCTCACCTCGACCTTGCCCTTGGCGAACATGCCCAGCTCGACCGCGACCAGCTTGCCGCTGCCGTCCGGCTGCACGATCTCCACCGCGTACCCGCCCTCGGAGAGCGCGAGCAGCGCGCCGATCGGCACGGTGAGCACGCCTTCCTTGCGGCGGCTGGTGAATTCCACCTGCACCGGCGCGGCGTCCAGCTTGCCCACCGCCTCCGGCTCGTTGAGCTGCACCTCGACCTTGATCACGGTCTTGCCGCCGCCGACGCCGTTCTGCTCCTCGGTCTTCTCCGCGACCGAGCCGACCGAGGTGACCTTGCCCTTGGTGGACTTGCCACCCGGCAGGTTCACCACCACCTCGGCGCCCTCCTGGGCCAGCGACTGCTTCTCCACCGGCACGTCCACGGTGACCGTGCGGGTGGTGCCGGTGCCCGAGACCACCTTGCCCTGGGCCGGCGCACCCAGCAGAGCGTCCACAGTGGACACCCGGAAGGCGCCGGGCTGGACCACCACCGAGGCCGGGTCGACCGCGCCGCTCTGTTCCAGGCCGAGCTTCTTCTGCCACTTCTTCACCGCGGCCGCGGTCTTGGCGTCGAACTTGTCGTCAACGGTGAACCCGGTGTAGCCCAGCGCCCGGAGGTTCTGTTCCAGGATCTTCACGTCGGCGCCCTTGTCCATCCCGGACTCCAGCTTGCGCCAGAACGGCTTGTCCCCGAACAACAACGGCACCGGCTTGTCGTTGACCTTGTACACCGCGTCGCCGCGGCCGAGGTGGTCACCGGGCTTGGGCAGCCAGGTGATCACCCCGGCGCCACCGGCCGCGGTGACGTCGAACTTGCCGCTGTAGCCGAGCTTGCCGGACAGCTCCTCGTGCTCCTCCAGCGTGCTCCGCAGCACCTTGCTGGTCTTGCTGTTGGTCTGCTGGTTTCCCTTGTCCGCCTTGGCATCCCCGCCCTGGCCCAGCACCAGCACCGCGGTCACGCCGACCGCGGTGACGGTGGCGGCGGTCAGGATCACGTAGGGCCAGCGACGGCGGCGTGGGCGCTGCGTTTCCTGTTCGATCATTTCGCCGGCTCCACACCGACCGCACCCGCGGCGCCCATGCCGCATTCCTTCATGATCTTCTCGGCCTTCTCCTTGTCCCCGCCGAAGTCGATCGTCGCGCCGTTGCCGCCCTCGGCCTCCTTGACCTCGATGCCCTTGTCCCGCAGGCACTGGTTCATCTTGGCCCTGCGGTCCTTCTCCTTGGGGTCGTTGGGGTCGTAGTTGCTCTTGGGCAGGTACTTCTTGCAGGCCTCACTGGCCTTGTCCATCTTGTTCTTGTCCAGGCCCTCGGCCGGGATCGCGCGGGCCATGCCGCCCGATTCCGGGTCGGGGTCCGGGAAGTCCACGCCGTTCTCCCGCATACAGGAGGCGAACTTGAGCATCGCCGCCTTGGGGTCCTTGGGCACGTCGTCGCCGGCCTTCTGCTCGTTGCCCTTGTTGCCGCCGTTGAGGCTGGCCGGACCGTCGCCGTTGTTCTCGCCTCCACCACAGGCACTCAGGGTGAATGCGGCCACCAGCGCGGTGGCGCCCAGGCCCAGCCGGGTCAGCGTCTTCATCGTTCCTCCTCACCGCGTCGGACCCGTTGGCCCGGCGTTCGGTGCCAGGTCTACGCGGACGGGTGTTTCCGGAGGCTCTCCGCGAGCGGAAACGTTTCGGAAACCCCGGCCCGGCGCATACTCGGTGCCATGCGGGTACTGGTGGCCGAGGACGAGGTCGTGCTCGCCGAGCTGGTGGCCTCCGGGCTGCGCGCGGAGGCGATGGCGGTGGACGTGGTGCACGACGGGCTGGACGCGCAGGAGCGGCTGGCCGTGCACGACTACGACGTGCTGGTGCTCGACCGCGACCTGCCCGGCAGGCACGGCGACGACGTGTGCGCCGAACTGGCCACCCAGGGCAGCCGCACCAAGGTGCTGATGCTCACCGCCGCCGGATCGCTCGAGGACAAAGTGGACGGTCTGCAGCTGGGCGCCGACGACTACCTGACCAAGCCGTTCGAGTACCCCGAGCTGCTGGCCAGGGTGCAGGCACTCGGTCGGCGCAGCCAGCCCGCGCTGCCGCCGGTGCTGACCCGCAACGGCGTCCGGCTGGACGTGGCCAACCGCCTGGTCAGCCGGGACGGGCGGCGGGTCGACCTGTCCCCCAAGGAGTTCGCCGTGTTGTCGGTGCTGCTGCGCGCCCAGGGCGCGGTGGTCAGCTCGGAACGGCTGCTCGAACTGGCCTGGGACGAGCACGCCGACCCGTTCACCAACGCGGTCCGGGTGGCCATGTCCAAGCTGCGGGCCAAACTCGGCGAGCCGCCGGTGATCGAGACGGTGCCCGGTGCCGGCTACCGGATCTGACCGCAGGCCGACCCGGCTGACCGTCCGGGTCAAGCTGACCGCGCTCTACGGCGCGCTGTTCCTCGGCAGCGGCGCGGTGCTGCTCACCGTGATCTACCTGCTGGTACGCGACCAGCTCTCGTTCCGGCTCGGCACCGCGGTGGCCCGCACCATCCCGATGGAGGGATTGCAGGCCTCGACCGCGCTGCGCCAGACCCGGCCGGACGGCACGCTGGCCTTCCTCCCCGCCGCCGAGGTGACCAGGGCGGTGGAGGCCACCACCCTGGAGACCCTGCTGCTGATCTCCATCCTGTCGCTGATCGGGGTGGCCGCGGTGTCGGTGGCCGCCGGCTGGTGGCTCTCCGGCCGGGTGCTCCAGCCGCTGCACACCATCACCGCCACCGCGCAACGGCTCTCCTCCTCCAACCTGCACGAGCGGCTGGCGATCAAGGGCCCGCCGGATGAGCTGACCGAACTGGCCGAGACCTTCGACCGGATGCTGGACCGCCTCGAATCCTCCTTCGACAGCCAGCGCCGGTTCGTGGCCAACGCCTCGCACGAACTGCGCACGCCGCTGGCCGTGCAGCGGGCTGCGGTGCAGATCGGGCTGGCAGGCAACCCCACGCCGGAGAAGGCGGCCGAGATCCGCGAGCAGCTGCTCACCGCGAACCGGCGGATCGAACGGCTCATCGACGGCCTGCTGGTGCTCGCCCGCAGCGACCGCGGCCTGGCCAAACGCACCAGGGTGGAGATGCACACCGTGGTCACCGAGGCGGTCGAGCAGTACCGGGCCGAGGCCGCGCGGCGGGAGATCGAACTCCAGGTGCGGATCACCGAGGCGACCGTCTCCGGCGACCGGGTGCTGCTCACCCAGCTGGTCACCAACCTGGTCTCCAACGCGATCCGGCACAACCTGCCTGCCGGCGGCACGGTGTGGGTGCGCACGGACGTCTTCGGCGGCCTCACCGTGTCCAACACCGGCCCGAAGGTGCCGGTGAGTCAGATCCCACAGCTGTTCGAGCCGTTCCGGCGCGGCGAGGGCCGCACCGCCAAGGGCGAAGGCGCTGGCCTCGGCCTGTCCATCGTGGACTCGATCACCCGCGCGCACGGCGGCACGGTCAAGGCGGAGCCCCGGCCGGACGGCGGGCTGCGGGTCAAGGTCGAACTGCCCAGGGGTTGACAGACCCCTCGGCCGTCCCGGAAGGTTCGCGGCACAACCGCATATCGGCCGTTTGAGCTCGGGCGGGAGAGATCCCGGCACGAAGCACGCGCGGGACGCCGAAGGAGCAACCACTCCCCGGAAACTCTCAGGCAACGTCACCGTTCGAGCGAGGCGACTCTGGAAAGCAGGTGGGTTCGCCCACCTCACCCACGGTGCAACCCGCGTCCGCGCGGCGAAGCTCTCAGGTCCCATGACAGAGCGGGGAGGCTCAGCAGCGGTGTCCGCATGCCGGTGGACGCCTCGACCCCAGGAGCCTCCCGTGACCGCCGTCGGCCTGTCCCGCCGCAGCCCCCTGCACGCTCAGCACGTCGCGCTGGGCGCCCAGTTCACCGACTTCGCCGGGTGGTCGATGCCGCTGCGTTACGGCAGCGAGCTGGCCGAGCACAAGGTGGTGCGCGAGGCGGCCGGGCTCTTCGACCTCAGCCACATGGGCGAGATCGAGATCTCCGGGCCGGAAGCCGGCCGGGTGCTGGACTACGCGCTGGTCGGCGCGATCGGCTCACTGGCCATCGGCCGGGCCCGCTACACCATGCTCTGCCACACCAACGGCGGCGTGCTGGACGACCTGGTGGTCTACCGGCAGGCCGAGCGCAAGTTCCTGGTGGTGGCCAACGCATCCAACGCCGCGGTGGTGCGGGCGCTGCTGGGTGAGCGGGCACACGGGCTGAGCGCCGAGGTGATCGACCGCTCCGCCGAGACCGCGCTGATCGCGGTGCAGGGCCCGGTCGCCGCCGAGATCGTCACCGCGGTCACCGGCGAGGACCTCACCGGCCTGAAGTACTACGCCGGGCGCCCCGCGGTGATCGCCGGGCACCCCGTCTACCTGGCCCGCACCGGCTACACCGGCGAGGACGGGTTCGAGGTCTACGTGGCGGCCGAACTGGCCGAGGCGGTGTGGCGGCGGATCGCCGAGGCCGGTGAGCCGCTTGGCCTGCGCCCGGCCGGGCTGGCCTGCCGGGACACCCTCCGGCTGGAGGCGGGCATGGCGCTGTACGGCAACGAGCTGCACGTCGGACTGACCCCCTTCGACGCCGGGCTGGGCCGGGTGGTCCGCTTCGACAAGCTCGGCGACTTCGTCGGCCGCAGCGCGCTGGAAGCCCGTCAGCACACCACCCGCGCCCTGGTCGGGCTGGCAGGCAAGAGCCGCCGCAGCCCGCGGGCCGGTCAGCTGGTCAAGCTCGCCGACGGCACCGTGGTGGGCGAGATCACCAGCGGCGCGCCCTCCCCCACCCTGGGTCACCCGATCGCGATGGCCTACCTGGACCACGCGCACACCGCGGCGGGCACCGAGGTCGTGGTGGACGTGCGCGGTAACGCCGAACCGGCGGAAGTAGTCGCGCTGCCGTTCTACAAGCGCTCGCGCTGACCCCTCCCACCTGCACATACTTTCCCGAAAGGCTGTACAAGCGATGCCGGTTCCCCCCGAGCTGCACTACACCAAGGACCACGAGTGGATCACTGACGGTCCGGTCGCCACGGTCGGGATCACCGCCTACGCCGCCGAGGCACTGGGCGATGTGGTCTTCGTCCAGCTCCCGGAGGCGGGGGCGGTGGTGAGCGCCGGAGAGGCGTGCGGTGAGATCGAGTCGACGAAATCGGTCAGCGACCTGCTGGCCCCGGTCTCCGGCACGGTGACCGAGGTCAACCAGGCGGTGGCCGAGGATCCGGCGTTGCTGAACTCCGACCCGTTCGGAGCCGGGTGGCTGATCAGGATCAACCGCGCGGCCCCGGACGGGGAGCTGCTCACGCCGGATGAGTACGACGAGCTGACCGCAGGCTGAAAGGAAGACCCGATCATGTCCACTTTGGACACGCCGCTCGCGCAGATCGACCCGGAGATCGCCGAGGTGCTCGGCGCCGAACTCCGCCGCCAGCAGTCCACCCTGGAGATGATCGCCTCGGAGAACTTCGCCCCGGTGGGCGTGCTCGAGGCGCAGGGCTCGGTGCTGACCAACAAGTACGCCGAGGGCTACCCCGGCAGGCGCTACTACGGGGGCTGCGAGCACGTCGACGTCTCCGAGCGCCTGGCCATCCAGCGGGTCAAGGACCTCTTCGGCGCCGAGCACGCCAACGTGCAGCCGCACTCCGGCGCGCAGGCCAACGCCGCGGTCATGCACGCGCTGCTCACCCCCGGGGACAAGATCCTCGGCCTGGAGCTGGCGCACGGCGGGCACCTCACCCACGGCATGCGGATCAACTTCTCCGGCAAGCTCTACGACGTGGCCGCCTACCAGGTCCGCGAGGACACCGGCCTGATCGACATGGCCGAGGTGGAGCGCCTGGCCAAGGAGCACCAGCCGAAGATGATCGTGGCCGGCTGGTCGGCCTACCCGCGTCAGCTGGACTTCGCCGAGTTCCGCCGGATCGCCGATGAGGTGGGCGCCTACCTGATGGTGGACATGGCGCACTTCGCCGGGCTGGTCGCGGCCGGGCTGCACCCCAGCCCGGTGCCGCACGCGCACGTGGTCACCACCACCACGCACAAGACCCTGGGCGGACCGCGCGGCGGCACCATCCTGAGCACCCAGGAGTTCGCCAAGAAGATCGACTCCGCGGTGTTCCCCGGTCAGCAGGGCGGGCCGCTGGAGCACGTGATCGCGGCCAAGGCGGTGGCGTTCAAGATCGCCGCGAGCGAGGAGTTCGCCGAGCGGCAGCGGCGCACCCTGTCCGGGGCCAAGATCCTGGCCGAGACGCTGGTCAAGGCAGGCGGCGGGGTGGACGTGCTCACCGGCGGCACCGACGTGCACCTGGTGCTGGCCGACCTGCGCAACCACGAGCTGGACGGCAAGCAGGCCGAGGCCCGGCTGCACGAGGTGGGCATCACGGTCAACCGCAACGCGGTCCCGTTCGACCCGCGCCCGCCGATGGTCACCTCCGGCCTGCGCATCGGCACCCCGGCGCTGGCCACCCGCGGCTTCACCGACCCGGACTTCGCCGAGGTCTCCGACGTGATCGCCAAGGCGCTCACCCCGGACTTCGACGCGGCCGCCCTGCGCGCCAGGGTCACCGACCTCGCCGCCAAGCACCCCCTCTACCCCAACCTCTGACCCACAACGCCCAACAAGGCGTACAAGAACGGCCAACACACCGTCCCAAAACGGCCAACACTCCGGCGGGTCTGAAACCCAGCCGGAGTGTTGGCCGAACTTGGACGGTGTGTTGGCCGTTGTGGACGGTGTGTTGGCCGTTGTGGGGCGGGGAAGCGGGTCAGGCGGCGATGGGGCCCGCGTGGCGGACCGGGCGGTGGGTCTTGCGGGCGGCGCGGACGGCGCGGGTGGCCTTGATCCGCTCGGTGCGGGCCACCTTCACGGCCTTCGGCTCGCCCTGGCCGTCGACCACGGCCGGGAGGATCATCAGCGCCAGCACCAGCAGGCTCAGCACCGCACCGGTCCAGGTCAGCACCATCTCCAGCATCGTGGTCTCCTTCACTTCGCGCTCTCTGTGTCTGGAACCAGTTTGCGCTGGTAGACCCCTTCCGCGGATCGGCCGTTAAGCCATTCCGACCCCGACCGTTCGGCCAGTCGGCGGACTGGCCGAACGGCCGAGGCACTCACTCCTCGGCGTAAGCCTGGGGAGAGATCCTGCGCAGCAGCGGACCGCACGCCGAGGCCGCGACCAGGGCCACGCCGAAGCCGATCACCAGCGGCGTGACCAGCCAGTAGTTGACCGTCAGCGGCGCCTGGACCAGCGTCATCAGCGCCCCGCCGACCGCCAGCCCGGCTAGCCCGGCGCCCAGTGTGGCCACCAGCGAGGGCAGCGCCGCCTCGGTGCGCAACGCCCTGGCCAGCACCCGCACCGGGGTGCCTGCCGCGATCAGCGCGGCCAGCGTGCGCCTGCGGTCGACCACCGACCCGGCCGCGGTGATGGCGGCGCTGATGCCGCCGAGCAGTCCGGCGATGATCAGGCCGATCAGCGCGATCCGGCGCATGTCGCCGACCTGCATGTCGTCCCGGCCGCGCTGGGCCTCCAGCGAACCGATCCGGCCGCCGGGCACCTGCTCGATCAGCAGCGTGCGCACCAGCTCGGCGTTGGCCGGGCTGGTCATCACGGTCAGCGTGTACCCGGTGAGCTGGGCGCCCTTGGGGATCAGCGCGGGGTCGATCACGATCACCCCGCCGGTCTTGCTGTTGTCCCCGGCCATCTGGTGCACGACCGGTTTCTCCGGCAGCGGCGTGCTGCCCTCGTCCCGGCCCGCGTAGGTGGACAGCTGCAGCGGGCCCGCGGGGTACTGCTGTCCCTTGCCGACCCGGACGCCGGGCGCGCCGCCGCACGGGCCGAGCGGCAGCCACATCAGCGCGGTGGCCTCCTCGCAGCCGAGCACCACGGCCCGGCCGACGTAGTGACCGCTCTTGTCCTTGAGGTTGCCGTGCGCGGCCGCCCCGACCGGGGTGTTCACCCCGCGCTTGGCCAGCTCCACCCGCAGCCGTTCGGCCGCGGTCTGCACCTCGGTCGAGCTGACCGTGGTGTAGAGCACGCCCTCCTTCCACGGCTGCCAGGTCCGGTTGTCCACCTTCTGTTCCAGCGAGGGCAGCACGGTCAGCGCCAGGCTGCCGGCGAACACCGCGAGCACCACGCCGGAGGCGGCCCGGTAGGCGGCCTTGGGGTCATCGCGCAGCCGTCGCCCGGCGAGCAGGGTGGACGGACGGCGCCAGACCTTGGTGAAGATCCGGCCGACCACCGAGGTCAGCCACGGTCCGACCACCGAGGCGGCCAGCGCGATCCCGGCCAGTCCGCCGACCAGCACCGAGGTGCCGCCGGTGGCGCTGGCCACGCTGATACCGCCGATGAAGGCCCCGGCCGCGCCGATCAGGATGAGCAGCCGCCACGCGCTGGGCGCCTTGCGGCTGTGCTGCTGCGCCGCGCCCAGCGGCTGGGTGAGCACCCGGCGCAGGCCGAACACGGCCGCGCCGATCACCAGCAGCGGGGTGCCCAGGCCGATGCCGAGGGAGAGCAGCCAGCTCGGTTCCAGGTCGGCGGCGAACCAGGTGCCGCCGTTCCACGGCAGTTGCGTGGTCAGTTCCCTGGCCACCGGGCCGAGGGCGAGGCCGAGCAGGGTGCCCAGCACGGTGGCGACCGCGATCTCCACCACCGTGATCGCGACCACCTGCCCAGGGGTCGCGCCTGCCAGGCGCAACGCGGCCAGACGGCGTTCCCGGCGGGCCGCGGTGAGCCGGGCGGAGGAGGCGATGAGCACCAGGCTCGGCACCACCAGCACGACCAGGCCGACCTGGGAGAGCAGCAACAGCATGAACTCGGGCCGGGGTTGGCCGGTGGGGACGAGCCCGGCGGCCGGGTAGCTGTCCTCGACCAGGGTCTGCTGGCTGTGCCCGACCACCGCGACGAGTTCGCCCGGGTAGATCAGGGCCTGATCGCCGAGTTCGCCGATCACCTTGCCCTGGAAGCGTTTGGCCAGCTGGTCGGCAGGCAGGTCACGGGCCAGCGCGGCCAGTGCCGGGGACAGCAGCACCTCCCCCGGCTGCGGGACGCGCAGCAGGCCGGGCGCGGCCGGGGCGTCCGGGGTGAGCGCGGCCACGTCGACCCGGGTGATGACCTTGTCCCGCACCCGGTCCTGGCTGTTCTTGACCCGGACCGTGGCCGCGGACTCGTTCACCAGCGGTCCGGGCTGGCGCCATGCCTCGTGTTCGGCGCGGGCGTCCAGGGCACCGGGCACGGCGGCCAGCCAGGACACCAGGGTGACCGCGATGGCCACGCCGAACAGGGTGCACACGGCAGCGACCAGGCTGCGCCGATCCCCGCGGAGCACCCGCAGGGCGAGCTGGAAAGGATTCACGCGGCGACCCGCCGGGCGATCAGTCCGTCCCGGATCTCCACCACGCGCTCGGCCCTGGCGGCCACCTGCGGATCGTGCGTCACGATGACCACCGCGGCCCCGGATTCCTTGGCCGCGGCCAGCAGCGCGCCGATGGTCTCATCCGAGGTGCGCGAGTCCAGCGCGCCGGTCGGCTCGTCGGCGAAGATCACCCGCGGCCGGTGCGCCAGCGCCCGCGCGATCGCCACCCGCTGCGCCTGCCCACCCGACAGCTCACCTGGCCTGCGGCCCTCCATCCCGGCCAGGCCGAGCCGGGTCAGCCACTGCCGCGCGGCGGTCAGCGCCTGGTCCTTGGCCATGCCGGCGAGCAGCATCGGCAGCGCCGCGTTCTCCTCCGCGGTCAGCTCGCCGACCAGCATCCCGGCCTGGAAGACGAACCCGAAGGCGGAGCGGCGCAGCTTGCTGCGCTCGGTCTCGCCGAACTGGTCGATCCGCTTGCCGTCCAGCATCACCACGCCGTCATCGACGGGCAGGATGCCGGCCAGCACGTGCAGCAGGGTCGATTTGCCCGATCCGGACGGTCCGATGATCGCGACCACCTCGCCAGGTGCGATCGAGATGTCCACCCCGGCCAGGGCGTGGGTCTGCCCATAGCGCTTGATGAGGTGATGGCCGGTGAGCACCGGCTGCGCACCGAAACCCGGAACCGTCACGTTGTCCTCCTGTATCGATTGGCGCGCTCCGCGCGCGGGATTTTTCGCTCTAAGTCGCCCCGCCGTGCATCCGCCGCACGCGAAGCAAGCTTCGGATGCGTCGGACGCACGGCAAGGCAACGCGAAAAATCGGTACCGCGCTGCTGGTGAAGTGCCCGCCGTGTCGCTGCGCGCCACGCCTGTTTCGCAACATCGGGGGGCGGGGCGCTTGTGTCTGACGGGACTAAAGACTGGCCGAGTGCGGCCCCTGGTGACTTCGGCCAGCGGGTCAGGCGTGCGTGGCCGTCCTCGGCCGATCGGCCGAGGGCCGGGGTGGCCACCCGGCCGAGGTGCGCGCGCCGGGCGAACACGTACCGTGTTCCACTGTGGACACCACGTTGACCGGCTGGCGGCCGTTGTTGCGGCGGCAGTGGCCGATCGCCGGCGCGCTCGGGTTCATGTTGCTGGTCGAGTTCAGCACCGCGGCCGGGGGCACTCGCTCGGATGTGCTTGGACTGGCCTGGATCGCGGACGCGATCATCGCGCTGATCGCCGTGGTGGCCCCGCGCCGTCCGGTGGAGTCGGCGCTGCTGGCCTCGATGACCATGGTCGGGCTGACCGCGGGCCTGCGCTACACCGGGGTGAACCACTGGGACGCGGTCTCCGGCATGGGGCCGGTGGAGACCGCGGCCGGGATGGCGCTGATCGCCACCGTGGTCCGCCAGGCCTCGCCGAACAAGTCCACCACCGCGGTGTCCGCGATCGTCTTCGCCGGCATCCTGGCCGGGGTGATCCGCCCCGGCGGCAACCTGTTCGACAACCTCGGCTCGGTGGCCATCCCGGGCATGCTGCTGCTGTTGTCCATCGGCACCGGGGTGTACTTCCGGGCCCGCGACGGCGACCGGCGCCGGGTGGTGACCGCCGCGGTCAGCTCCGCCCAGCAGGACGAACGGCTGGCACTGGCCCGCGAACTGCACGACGTGGTCGCGCACCACGTCACCGGGATCGTGGTGCAGGCCCAGGCCGCGCAGGTGGTGGCCGAACAGGATCCGCTTGCCGCGCAACGGGTCCTGCCCTATATCGAACGGGCCGGGGTGGACGCGCTGACCGCGATGCGCTCGCTGGTGAGCAGCCTGCGGGACACCCACGCGGTCGGCGAGGTCGGCGCCAGCGACTCGGCCACCACCGATCCGGTCGCCGACATCCGCAAGGTGGTCGACGACGCCGCGGCCGCCGGGCTGCCGGTGTACCTGACCCTGGACCTGCCGCGCACGCTGTCGGTGGAACTGGCCCGCTCGGTGCTGCGGGTGGTGCAGGAGTCGCTGACCAACACCCAGAAGCACGCGGTCGGGCTGACCGCGGTGCGGGTCGCGGTGAGCACCGCGGACGAGATGGTGCACGTCCGGGTCACCGACGACGGCAAGGGGTCCTCCGCCGCGCCCGCCGGTGGTTCGGGGGGCTACGGTCTGGTCGGAATGCGGGAACGGGTTGAGCTGCTGGGCGGCCGGTTCAGCGCCGGGCCGAGGCTGTCCGGTGGCTGGGAGGTGCACGCCTGGCTGCCGGTGCGGGAGGCAACGCGGTGACGATTCGGGTCTTGATCGCCGATGACCAGGAGATGGTGCGGGTCGGCTTCCGGATGATCCTGGAGGTCCAGCCGGACATCGAGGTGGTCGCCGACGTGCCCGACGGCATCAGCGCGGTGCGCAGGGCCAGGGAGCTGCGCCCTGACGTGTGCCTGATGGACATCCGGATGCCCGGCATCGACGGCCTCGAGGTCACCAAGCAGCTCTGCGGCCCCGGCGTGACCGACCCGATCAAGGTCGTGGTGGTGACCACCTTCGACCTGGACGAGTACGTGCACACCGCGCTGGGCTACGGCGCGAGCGGGTTCCTGCTCAAGGACGCCGGTCCGGCACTGCTGGTGGAGGCGGTCCGGGCGGCGGTGCGCGGGGACGCGCTGATCTCGCCACAGATCACCGTGCGGATGCTGGAGCACTTCAACAAGTCCGGCGGCGGCAGGCCCAAGTCGGAGGACCCGTCCGAACCGCTGACCGAGCGGGAGATGGACGTGGTGCGCGCGGCGGCCCGCGGGCTGACCAACACCGAGATCGGCGCGGAGCTGTTCCTGTCGCTGTCCACGGTGAAGACCCACCTGGCCTCGGTGCAGGCCAAGCTGGGCGCGCGCAACCGGGTGGAGATCGCCGCCTGGGCCTGGCGCTCCGGCCTGCTCAACGAGTGAGCGCGTAGCCGGCGCCCGCGCCGTCCGCGCGGGCGGCGATCCGGCCGCCCTCGACCCGGATCGCGGTTTCCTGGCCGGTCATGCCGAGGCGTTCGGCGATGGCCGGGACGCTGGCGTCGCACACCACCCGCAGCTGCCCCGGCTTACCGCCCGCGGCCCGCAGGTTGTGCCCGAACCCGGCCAGGGTGAGTCCGGCGAGCACGCGTAGTTCGGCCGACCAGCGCGCGCCGAGCACCAGCGTGACCGGTTCGCCGGTGCCGTGCGCGAGGTCCTCGACCGCGCCGAGCCGGTCCGGGCCGAGGAACAGGATCAGCCCGTCGGCGTTCAGCTCGATCATGGTGGCGTGCACGGTGCACACCGCGACCGACTCCGGCCAGGCACTGCCCGGCCGGGTCAGCTGGGGCAGGGCCGTCGGCGGTGACCAGGGATCGGCCACCGGCAGGTCGGCGAGCTGGGCGCAGGCGGCGGCCACCGCGTCGGCGGCGACGAAGTCCGGGGCGAGGGTGGCCAGCTGGTTGGCCCCGTGCAGCGCGGTCAGCGCGAGCCGGGCCCGCTGCGCGCCGCCGTCGCCGAGTCCGGTCCCCAGCATCACCGCCTGGATCTCCAGCAGCTGCGCGTAGACCCCTCGGGTGTCCTCCTCGGCGAGCACCTCGCCGATGAGTTCCGGGTTGGCGGTGCGGGCCAGCCAGGACCGGGCGAAGGCAGCCAGCGCGCCGCGGGTGCTGCCGTCCACCGGCTCGGTCGCGGCGGGCTGGGTCAGCGCCGCACCGGCGAGCACGGCGAAGTACAGCGCCCGCTTGCCGGGGAAGTTGGAGTAGACCGCGCCCCTGGTCAGCCCGGCCCGGTCCGCGATGTCGTCGATCTTGGCTTCCCGGTAGCCGCGCTCGGCGAACTCGGCCCTGGCCGCGTCCAGGATCCGGCCGCGGTTCTGTTCCTGCAGCTCCGCCCTTGTCAGTCTCGCCACTTGACAAACCCTAGCCACTCACCGAAATACTCTCACCATCCAGATGATACGACCATCTGAAATATTCGGGAAGAGGGTGGGGGCATGACCACGGACGCCTACGCGTGGCTCAACGAGGACACCGCGGAGGTCCTGGCCTGGCAGGAGCAGCAGGTCAGCGCGGCCACCGCGGCCGCGCGGGACTTCCCAGGCTTCGCCGAGCTGGTCGAGGAGCTGAAGCCGTTGCTGGCCGGTCAGCTCGCCGGGGTGCTGGCGGATCGGCGGCTGGTGGCCGGGCGGTGGTTCTGGCTGGGGCAGGACGAGGCGGGCACCGGGCAGGCGATCCGGGTGGCCGAAGCGCGGGACTCGCCGGGCCGGGTGCTGGTGGCCGCGGCCGCGCTGACCGCCGAGCGCGGTGACGGCCGGGCGACCTCGCTGATCTACCCGGAGCCGTCGCCGGACGGGCGGCTGCTCGCGGTCAACGCGGCGGCGGGCGGGGATCCGTTCGGCCGGTTCCTGGTGCTGGACGCCGAGACCGGCGAGCGGCTGCCGGTGGCGGCGCCCGCGATGCAGGGCAACATGGTGCGCCCGGCCTGGCTGCCGGACAGCTCCGGGTTCTACCTGGGCGGGCGGTCGGCCGAGGGCGCGCACGAGCTGCGGTTCTTCCCGGTACACGGCGGCGAGTCGGTGCCGCGCGCACTGCCGGGGGTGCCGCCGACCTCGCTGTCGGTGGTGCCGCAGGTGTCGCCGGGGGGCAGCCGGGTGCTGGTGGTGACCGCACCGCACGAACACCTGGCGACGCTGATCGCCGACACCGGGTCGGGCGCGTTCCGGCCGTTCGCGCCGGCGGGGTTCCACGGGGAGCTGTACGGGGACTGGGTTGACGAGGACACCTACGTCGCGATCAGCACGGACACGCCACGGGGGCGGGTGGTGCGGATTCCCGTTGCCACGTCCACGGATCCGGACACCTGGGTGGAGCTGATCCCGGCCGGGGACCTGGTGCTGCGGAGCCTGTACCGGCTGGGCGGGCACCTGGTGGTGACCGCGTTGAACGACGTCTCGCTGGACGTGCGGTCGTACTCGCTGGACGGGACGCCGGTGGCACGGGCGGCGTTGCCCGCGGCCAGTGCGAGTTTCGCGCTGACGGTGTTCTCCCGGCTGCCCACCGGGTCGGCGGCGCTGACGTTCACCGCGAGCAGTTTCACCAGCAGCGACACCATGTACGAGCTGGATCCGGCCACCGGGGCGCTGGAGGTGCTGGAGCCGGGGGCGAGCCTGTCCGGGATCACGGTGGAGCAGCACTTCGCGACGTCGGCGGACGGCACCCGGGTGCCGTATTTCGTGCTGGCCAAGGCGGATCTGGACCGGAGCGGGCCGCGGCCGACGCTGGTGAACGCCTACGGGGGGTTCAACATCCCGAAGCTGCCCACCTTCCTGGGCTCGATGACGCCGTTCGTGCGCTCGGGCGGGGTGTACGTGCACGCGAACCTGCGTGGTGGCAGCGAATACGGGCGGGAGTGGTACGAATCCGCCCGGCGGGAGCACAAGCAGCGGACCTTCGACGACCTGCGGGCGGTGGCCGAGGACCTGGTTTCCCGAGGGGTCGCGACGCCGGAAACCCTTGCGTTCCAAGGATCCTCGAACGGCGGGCTGCTGGCTGGGGTGGCGGTGACGCAGCAGCCGGAGCTGTGGCGGGTGGTGGTGCCGACCATGCCGGTGCTGGACGTGCTGGCGCCGCTGGCCGAGGGACCGGGCACGGCGATGATCAGGGCGGTGTACGAGAAGGACTACGGGAACCCGGCCGATCCGGTGGACGCGGCGGCGATGGCCGGGTATTCGCCCTGCCAGAACATCCGGGCCGGCGTGCGGTATCCGGCGGTGTTCGTGGTGGTGGGCAACAGCGACATCAGCTGTCCGCCGTCACAGGCCCGGCGATTCGTGGCCGGGGTGCGGGATGCCTCGCGGAGTGGGCGGGAGGTGTTCCTGCGGGTGTGGACCGCGGTCGGGCACGGGAGCATGGACGCGGGCGTGGGGGCGGAGATGCAGGCCGAGTGGTTGGGCTTTGTGTTGCGGGAACTGGGAATGTCGTTCGTGCCGCGCTAGGTCTGGGGTTGGGGTGGCGGAGTTCCCTCGCAGGAGGGAGCCCGCTCCCTCCCCCTCGGGAGGTGGCCGGGCCCGGGGTGGCGCAGGGTGCCGGGTATGAGCGAACTGGGTGGGCGGTGGGAGCGCTGGGCGGTCTTCGTCGTGGCGGCCCAGATGGTTTTCTACGCCGGGGAGAAGGTCTACATGGCCGCGGTCGGGCAGGTGGGGCTGCCCGGCATGGTCGCAGTGGATTCGGTGCAGGCGCAGTATTCGCAGACCTGGTTGCCGCAATTGGGGAATGCCGCGCTGGGGATTGTCGCGGCCGGGATTGTGCTGGCCACGTTGCGGCGGTGGGGGCCGGTCGCGCGGTGGGTTCTGCTGGGCGCGTTGGTGCTGACATTGGGGGCGATGGCGGCCGGGGTGGTGTTGCTTTCCGTTCGTGGGGTGTGGACGGGCTGGGTGCAACTGCCGTTGGTGGTGCTGGTGTGGCCCTGGCTGGTGTGGCGGTTTGTGACGCGGTATTGGCGGCCGGTGTTGCCGGGGGCGGCCTGGGTGGCGTTGGTGTGCGCGATCGCCTATGGCGGACTGAAGGTGGCCTGGGCATTCGGGTCCGAGTTGTTGATGGCCGAGACGCCGTTGACCGGAGCGGAGCGGGAATTGTTGCTCGGGGGCGGGCCGGTGGCGTTCTGGGTGCACGTGCTGACCGCGATGATCGCGGCGGCGGGGGCGTTGGTGATCCTGGGATTGGCCACCTCGTGGCGGGACCGGTTGCCGCGGTGGTTGTTGCTGGGGCCGGCCTGGGTGGGGATCGCTTTCCTGCTGGTTCGCGGCGTCTCCGGGGTCACCAACGCGTTGATCACCTTGTTCGGGGCCGCATCGGCTGAGGACCGGTGGTACGCGGGGTGGGATCTGGGGTTGTGGGCGCCGCTGTGGCTGGTGCTCGGTGTGGCGCTGGTCCGGGTTGTCCTCCGGAGAGGAGTACGCCGGGTGGTGGCCGCGTAGTCCAATTGACTGAATCCTGGTCAAGGTTGTCGGCCAGAATCGGACAGGTTCCATTCGCACCCCTTCACTCGCCTCTCACCTGCACGTACGTTCTGACCCGCCGCCAGGCATGACCGTTTGTCAACGTTGTCTGCACACGTCTTGCGAATGGGGTCGGACAGGTGAGAAGGACACGGGCTCTGGCCGGTGCGGTGACCGCCGTGCTGGTGCTGGGTACGGTCGGGGGGACGGCCTCGGCCGAGCCTCTTGACGGGAGCGGATTCCCGCTGGTTCGGGATCCCGCGGCCTACGTCGATCCGTTGATCGGGACCAAGAACCTGGGCAATGTCTTTCCCGGTGCGGTGATGCCGTTCGGCATGCTGTCCTGGAGTCCGGAGAACACCAAGGGAAACGCCACCCGGACCGCGGCGCCCGGCGGCTACCACTACGACGCGACCAAGATCCGCGGTTTCAGCCTGACGCACATGTCGGGCACCGGATGTGCGGGTGGATCCGGGGATATCCCGTTCTTCCCGCACGTGGGTGAGGTGACTTCCTCGCCCGCGGTGGACGGCAAGGACGAGGTGTACGCGAGCACCTTCAGCCACGCCAACGAATCGGCGAAGGCGGGCCGGTATTCGGTCACGCTGGATTCCGGCGCCAAGGCCGATCTGTCCGCGACCCTGCGCAGTGGCGCCGGGCGATTCACCTTCCCGGCGGGCAAGGCCGGGTCGCTGCTGGTGCGCACGGCCAATTCCGAGGTGGGGTCCACCGACGCCGCGGTGGCGGTGGATCCGGCCACCCGGACCGTGACCGGATCGGTGACGAGTGGGAATTTCTGCGGCTACCTCGACAAGGAGGGGCGCCGGTCCTACTACAAGCTGCATTTCGTGGCCGAGTTCGACCAGGCGTTCAGCTCGGTGGGCACCTGGCAGGACGACAAGCTGAACCCCGGCGCGACCACCTCGACCGGCGGCACCACCTACGGCACCAACGGGTGGCCGGTGGTGGGCAAGGGTTCCGGGGCCTATCTGGGCTTTGACACGGCGAAGAACCCGGCGGTGAACGTCCGGGTCGGGATCTCCTATGTGAGCCTGGACAACGCCAAGGCCAACCTGCGGGCGGAGAACCCGCGGCGGGCGGCGGTGGAGGAGGTCGCGGCGGCGGCGCGGGAAGCCTGGACGCGGCAGCTGCGGCGGATCCAGATCGGCGGCGGCACCGAGGCGGACCGGACCAAGTTCTACACCGCGCTGTACCACTCCCTGTTGCACCCCAACGTCTTCAGCGACGTCAACGGGGAGTACGCCGGGATGGACGGGAAGGTGCACCGGCCCGTTCCCGGGCAGCAGGTGCAGTACGGCACCTTCTCCGGCTGGGACGTCTACCGCTCGCAGGTGCAGCTGCTGACGTTGCTGGAACCCAAGATCGGCTCGGACATCGCGCAGTCGCTGCTCAACCAGGCGCAGCAGAACGGCGGCGTGTGGGACCGCTGGACGCACGCCAACGGCGGCACGCACGTGATGAACGGCGACCCGGCCGCGCCCTCCATCGCCGGTATCCACGCCTTCGGCGGCACCGACTTCGACGTGCGGACCTCGTTGCGCTCACTGGTCAAGGCGGCCACCGTGCCGACCGCGCTGGACCTCAAGCGGGACGGCTGGAACGTGATGTCGGTCGGCCAGCGGCCCTCGCTGGACAAGTACCTCAAGCACAACTACATGCCCTCGGTGTCCAACGCCTGGGGTGGGGCGGCCGAGACGCTGGAGATCTCCACCGCCGACTTCGCCCTGGCCCAGCTGGCGGATCGGTTGGGGGACAAGCAAACCGCGAAGACCTTCACCGAGCGGGCGCAGTGGTGGCAGAACAACTTCGACCCGGCCGCGCACGCCAGTGGCGGCTACATCCGCAACCGGCACGCCGACGGCAGCTGGACGCCGAACTTCACCCCCGGCACCGGGGACGGCTTCGTCGAGGGCAGCAGCGCCCAGTACACCTGGATGGTGCAGCACAACGTGGCCGGGCTGACCCAGGCCATGGGCGGTGCGGAGCGGGTGAACAAGCGGCTGGACGAGTTCTTCCACAACGCCGACGGCAGCTGGGCGCTGAGCAAGTCCGGCGACGAGAAGTCCGAAATGGACAATGAGCCCTCGGTCAACGTGCCCTACCTCTACAACTACACCGGGCAGCCGCACAAGGCACAGCAGACCATCCGCGAGGTGGTGAACACGCTGTGGACCACCGGACCCGGTGGCATCCCCGGCAACGACGACCTCGGCGCGATGTCCTCCTGGTACGTCTTCTCCGCGCTGGGCATGTACCCGCAGGTGCCATCCCGCGCCGAACTGGTGCTGTCCAGCCCGCTGTTCCCGTTCGCCAGGATCAACCGGGACCGCGGCAAGGACATCACCGTGCTGGCGCCCAAGGCCGCGGCCGACGCGCCCTACATCCACAAGCTCCGGGTCAACGGGCGCGAGTCGGCCAAGCCGTGGCTGCCGGAGTCCTTCGTGCAGCGCGGTGGCCTGCTCGAGTACACAATGGACACCAAGCCGAACACCGCCTGGGGTGCGGCGGCCGCGGACGCGCCGCCGTCCTGGCGGGACGGGGAGCAGCCCTACCAGATCGGGGTCGGGCCGGACCACCTGGTGACCACGCCGGGCGGCAGTACCAAGGCCGAGGTGACCGTCTACCACCTCTCCGGCGCGCAGCCCGAGGTCCGCTACTCGATCGCACCCACGCCAGGGCTGAAGATCGAACCGTCCAGTGGGCTGGTGCCGATCAAGGACGGGGTGGGCAAGGTCGAGTTCACGGTGACCGCGGAGACCGCCGGGCAGGGCTACCACCCGGTCAACGCCACGGTCACGGTCAGCGGCGGCAAGACCACCACCCGGCAGCTCACCGTGAAGGTGGCCGCCCCGCGGACCTGGTTCGCCGCACTGGACAACACCGGTGTCTCCGACGATCCGGGCACGCACGAGGAGGCCAACTTCGACGGTGGCGGCTACAGCTATTCCAAGCAGGGCCTGGCCGCCGCCGGCCTGGTCGCCGGTCAGCCCGGCACGGTGGCGGGGCTGAACTTCACCTGGCCCAGTGAGCCGTTCGGGCGGCCGGACAACATCGCCGCCAACGGCCAGACCGTGCAGCTGACCGCGCCGGTCAGCCGACTGTCCTTTGTGGGCAGTGCGATCAACGGCAGCCGGACCGCGCCGGGCACCGTCACCTACACCGACGGCAGCACCGGCACCTTCGACCTGGGCTTCAGCGACTGGACCCTGGGCGGCGGAGGCGGCAGCCTGATGTACGAGAACGTGATCGTGGCCAAGACCCCCTACCGCAACGGAATCGGCGGCAAACAAGAGGTGCCCACACACATCCTGGCCACCAAACCCCTCACCGCCCCCGAGGGCAAACAGATCGCCAGCATCACCTTCCCCCGCAACAGCGGCCTACACATCTTCACCCTGGCCACCAGCTGACCCCAACACCACCGTGTTGGCCGTTGTCGTACGGTGTGTTGGCCGTTATGGACGGTGTGTTGGCCGGATTGGTGTACCAGTTCGGCCAACACTGGGTACGACAACGGCCAACACGACGGTGAGGGGGCTTTCCGGTTTCGTCCGGAAAGCCCCCTTTTTCATCCGCAAATTGTTAAGAAACCTACCTAACCATGGTTGTCCGCCCGACCTCCGGCGCGGGACGCTCAACTGCACCGCCGCCGATGCCACCGGATCCCGCGGAGGAACCATGCGCAGCCGTCTGTTGTCGGTGACCACGCTCGGCCTGATGATGTTGAGCCTGCTCGGTCTGGGCGCCGCCCAGGCCGCTCCCGCCACGCCAGCCGCCCCGGCTGCCCCCGCCGCCGCGCAGAAGGTCTTCTTCACCTTCTACGGCTGGTGGGACAACACGCCGCCGGGCGGGGCCATCGCCTATCCGCAGATCCACAACACCGCGGGCGGCAAGGGCACCTACGCCGACCCGATCACCCTGGCCACCTCCAAGAAGGAGCTGAAGCCCGGCACCAAGGTCTGGGTGCCCAGGGTGAAGAAGTACTTCATCATGGAGGACGACTGTTCGGCCTGTAACCAGGAATGGGACGGCCAGGGCCCCAACGGCGGCCCGAAGCTGTGGCACTTCGACCTGTGGATCGGTGGCAAGGGCGGCAACGCGATGAACGCCATCGACTGCGAGGACGCGCTCACCAACTACCACCCCGACGGCAAGCCGGTGATGGAGGAATCGATCATCAACCCGCCGTCGAACCTGACCGTGGACCCGACGCCGATCTTCAACACCAGCACCGGTGAGTGCTACGGCGGCGCGAAGCCGAAGACCACCGTCGGCGAGTACAAGAACACCGCCACCGGCCAGTGCCTGGAGAACCCCGGCGACAGCACCAAGCCGGGCACCGCGCTGAAGGTGGCCGCCTGCAACAACTCCACCGCGCAGCGCTTCTCCTTCCACGGCGCGTTCATGGAGCACAACAAGCTGTGCACGGCCCAGTCCGGCAGCAACGTGGTGCTGAACAAGTGCGACGGCGGACCGAAGCAGCAGTGGTCGGTCAACCCGAACGGCACCATCTCGGACATGCAGTCCAACACCAAGTGCTACCGGGCTTCCGGCGGCAACGTGACGGCTGGCAAGTGTTCGGGCAACGAGAGCAAGTGGGTGTTCAAGTCGGCGGTGTGACCGCGGACGTGTCAGGGTGGGGACATGGACAAGGTCATGACGGCCGCGGTCCTCACCCGGCACGGCGGCCCGGACACCCTTGAGCTGCGCCGCGACCACCCGGTGCCCGAACCCGGTCCCGGCCGGGTGCTGGTGCGGGTGCGCGCCGCGGCGCTGAACAACACCGACATCTGGACCAGGGAGGGCGCCTACGGCCGCCCCGGCGATCCGGACGCGCGCAGTGGCTGGCGCGGCCCGATCGCCTTCCCCCGGGTGCAGGGCGGCGATATCGCCGGGGTGATCGCGGGCGTGGGTCCCGATCTGCCAGCGGACCTCATCGGCGGGCGGGTGCTGGTCGATCCGGCGCTCTACCGGGACGAGGGCGAGCACGCGCCGCCGGTCGGGCTGCTCGGCAGCGAGGCCGACGGCGGGTTCGCCGAGTACGTGCTGGTGCGGGCGGACCGGGTGCACCAGGTCGCCGATTCCCCGCTCTCCGACGCCGAACTGGCCTGCCTGCCGGTGGCCTACGGCACCGCGATGGGCATGCTGGAACGCGGCGGCATCGGCCCCGGCGAGACCGTCCTGGTCACCGGCGCCTCCGGCGGCGTGGGCGCGGCCCTGGTCCAGTTGCTGGCCGCCCGCGGCGCGCACCCGATCGCGATGACCACCACCGCCAAGGAATCCGACGTCCGCGCCCTGGGCGCCACCGGCGTGGTGACCAGGGACGCGGGCGATCTGGCCGACCAGATCCGCGCCCAGGCCCCGCACGGCCTGGACGCGGTGGCCGACATCGCCGGCGGCGCCGCGGTCAACGACCTGCTGCCACTGATCCGCGACGACGGCCGCTGGGTGATCGCCGGCGCGGTGGCGGGCCCGACCATCCACTTCGACCTGCGACGGCTGTACCTGCACAACATCGGCCTGATCGGCTCGTCCATGCACACCCGCCCGCACTTCGCCGAACTGGTCACCGCCGCCAGGGCGGGCGCCGTGCGACCACCGGTCGCGGCGACCTTTCCCCTGACGGCGGTGCACGCCGCACAGCGCCGATTCCTCGAACGCGGGCACGTGGGCAAGATCGTGCTCCTGCCCGGCTGACCCGCGACAGTGTCGAACGCCGAACCGGCCCGGTCCGCTGAGGGGACCGGGCCGGTTCGTGGGTGGGCGTCCCGGGTCAGCCGGGCAGCACCGCGCTGCTGGTCGCGGCCACGGTGGCCGCCAGGGCCTGGCCCCAGGCCAGCCGCAGCCTGCCGCCCGCGGCCACCACGCCGGGCGGGTGGTTGGTCGCCGCGCCGCGGGCCACGGTGTACAGCGGTGACCACGCCGCGCCGTCGGTGGTGAACGAGCCGGACAACACCGCGGTATCCCAGCCGCGCCACACGGCGTACAGCTTGCCGCCGTGCGAGGCCAGCACCGGACCGCCGTCGACGGTCGCTTCCAGCCCGCCGACCCTGGTCGGCGCGCCGACCCAGGTCACCCCGTCCGAGGAGGAAGCCATATAGGCACGCGGATGCTGGTCGTGACCGCGCCAGGCGACGAAGAGCTTGCCGTTGTGCACGGTCATGCCAGGCCGCTGGTTGGTCATGTTCCCGGCCAGCGTGTGCACGGCCGGGCCCCAGTTGACCGCGTCGGTGGTGCTGGTCAGGTACAGCTGCTGATCGGTGCCCCGGTAGAGGCCGAACAGCTTGCCGTTGAACACCGTCAGCGTCGGCGAGTCCAGGTTGTGCAACTGACGGCGCGGCGCCGGGACCTCGGTGATCGTCCAGCTCTTGCCGTCCGCGCTGACCGCGGTCTTCTGCATCGGGAACTGGGCACCTGGCGTGAAGTCCTTCCACACCACCACCAGCTTGCCGTTGAACTCCGCCACGGTGGGCGCGAACGGGGCCTTGGAGGTGATGTCGGCGATCTTCACCTTGGCCGGAAAGCCCGGCCGTCCGGCCAGCGATCCATACAGGTGCCCGTCGGTCCCTCGCCAGGCGACGAACTGGTTGCCCTTGAGCATCGCGGTCGCCACCCCGGACTCGTAGGAGGCTTCGGCGTCCACCGTCTCCGGCTCCTGCCAGATCCCGGCCGAGGGCGCGGGCGGTGCTGGGGCCTCGATCGCCGGACCGAAGTCGTAGTTCGGGTGCACCGAACGCAGGGTCAGCCACAGCGTGCGCAGCTGGGTCTGCAGGCCGGGCAGGGTCTGGTCCGCACCCTCCCAGCGCAGGATGAACTGCGTGGCCAGCCGCGCGCTGAGCCGGTCCTGCCGGAGACTCATGTTGTGCCGCAGGCAGGCGCCGACGGTGTCCTTGCCCGCGGCGAGCTGGGCGCAGAAGCTCGCCTGGTCCGAACGGGCCTGATCCCAGGCAGGCTTGTCCTCGAGCACGTTCTGCGCAGCCAGCTTGTACTCCTCGACCAGGAAGTTGTTGTCGTTCTGGCCCGCGCCGTAGAGCGCCTTGGGTCCATAAAGCGCGGACCGCAGGTACTCGTCGGTGTTGAGCGCCCGGGGGAAGCCCGCCTCGGTGTAGGCGCGCAGCAGCCGCGCGGACAGGTTCAGCTCCCGGCCGGCCGGGCTGTCCCGCACGTAGTCCGCGGCCCGCTTGTAGAACTCGGCCCGCTTCGACTTGAGCACCTGCTCGCCCAGCTTGGCGAAGCGCGGCGTCAGGAAGTCCACCCCTGGCTCGACCTTGGCGTCCCGGTCGAAGATCGGCTTGAGCTTCGAATCCCAGTTCTGCTTGATGAAGGTGAGGGCGTTGTCGGTACTGCCGGGCGGCCAGCGGTGCACCACCGCCTCGGTCGGCCTGCTGGTCCACCGGGTGCCATCCGGGAAGAAGAACTCGTCCCGCATCTGCATGACCAGGTCGTGGGCGCCAGGCTGCCCGGCGACAGCCCGGTGGGTGAAGTCCCAGCACGGCTTGTAGGTGACCTGGTCGGGACGGAAGTAGCGGTAGAACAGGATGGGCGCGGTCATGTGCTGCCCGTCGTGCGCCCTGGCCCTGGACAGCGGGAAGTTCTGCGTCGGGTCACTGGTGACCCGGCAGGTCGGGAACTGCTCCGGCGCGTACAGGCCAGGCGTGCCGGCGGGCGCGCCCTGCTCAGGCCCGCGGAACAGCGACAGCGTCTTGCCCTCGCTGACCTCGCCCTCCCGCTTGGCCACCTCGGCGATCAGCTCATCCGCCTTGGCCCCGTAGTTGGCCTGCAAGGACTGGAAGGTCTTGTTGACCGCGCCGTCGGGGCCGGGCTGGCTGAAGGACAGCAACTGGTCCCTGATGTCCCGTCCCCCGTCGAGCGCCTTCTTGCCGCGCTCGTCGGTGCTGGTTCCGCTGAGCCACTGCGGGTTCTGCTTGACCAGCAGCCCGTAGGCGTTCGCGCCGATGCCCCACGCCGCGGCGTTGCCGCCCTGGCCGGTGTGGCCGAAGCCGGGGTCCAGCTTCTCCCTGGCGTAGAAGGCCAGGAACGCGGCCGTGCCACCGTCGCCGTGCAGGTTGAGGTTGGTCAGCACGGTCTCCGGGTCGGTGCGGTAGTTGGCCTGCGGCACCACGAACAGGTCGTTGATCGGCGCCTGCACCGCGGTGACCCAGAAGGCGCTCTCCGCGTCGATGAAGTCGCGCTCGGGCATGTCCCGCCCGGCGTGCTTGCGCTTGTAGTCCAGGTAGCGGTCGACCTTGCCCCACTGGTCCAGCTTGTGCAGCCCGTCGATCGCCTTCAGCAGGGTGGCGCCCACGACCTGCAGCTGGACGCTGAGGCTGGTCAGCGCCCCCAGCATCTGCTTCTGGTTCTCCCGGACCCAGGCGACGCTGTTGTCCAGCTTCTTGAACTCCTCGATCATCCGGTTGTACATCTGGTCCAGCTTGCCGTCGATCCGGTCGAAGCGGTCGTTCATGTTCTGCTGGATGGTCTCCAGCTGTTTGCGCATCTCCTTGATCTGCTCCAGGATCCGCTCCTCGACCGTGGGGCCACCCATGGTGAACACCGAGATCAGCGTGCTGATCGCGCCGATCACGTTGCCGGTGAAGGCCGCCGTGGCCAACGAGAAGGCCGAGTTGATCAGCGTGAACGCGGTCACCGCCTTGTTCACCGCGTAGGCCACCTTGACCGCACCCTCGGCGAACTTGGTGATCCGCTTGCCGAAGTTCGGGTCGATCAGGCCGACCACGAAGGCCAGCCCGTCCAGGCCGCCCTTGACCGTGTCGATGTAGCCCTTGCGCTTCTCCTCCAGCGCCTTGGCCGCGGTCTTCTGCTCCGCGGTCGGCTCGCTGGGCCTGCTGTCCGGCGGGGTCTGCTTCAGCGCGCTGGAGACGTGGTCCAGCGCTTCCTGGCGCTCCTTGTACAGCTTGCCCGCGAGGTCCTTGAACGTGGTGTCGGAGACCTCCCGCAGCTGCACCTCGCCGAGCTTGGCCGCGGCCTGCAGCTTGCTGACGTCCAGCACCGAGCGCAGCTGCTCGCCCTGGGCGAACTCGGCGGAACCGCCACCGGAGTTGACCCTGGAGCGGTCGCCGATCTCGGCGTTCCAGGCACCGCGGAAACCGGCGTCGGCGCGGGCGGTCTGGGCCACCCCGGTCCACACCTCGCGCTGGTTGTCGGCGTAGCCGGACTCCCAGGCGAACTGCTGTTGCGCGCCGGAAACCCGGTCCTCGGGCCTGGTGGACACCGGCACCGTGTCCAGTCCCAGCAGAGTGTTGTTCAGCTTGCCCAGCCGGGCCCCGTCGACGGTCGTGCCGGGTGCGCCGCGGACCGCGACCAGCGCGGCGCTGACCGTCTCCACCGGCTCGCGGCTCCACGCCTGGTTCGGCACGGCGGTGTCCACGTGCTTGCGCACCGCGGTCAGGTGCGCGGTCACCGCGGCGGGAGCGGCGGCCGGGTTCTTCGCCCGCCAGTCCAGCAGTTCGGCGCTGGTCACCAGGTTCTTGGCCAGGTCGTCGTCCCGGTTGACGATGCGCATGGTGGCGCCGAAGAGCGCGTTGGCCAGCCCGGCCTCGTCCACCGGGACGGCGGCGTGTGCGATCGGCGCGGCGGACAGGGTGCCCGCGAGCAGCGCGCCGCTGAGCACTGTCACGGTGATTCTTCGGTACAGGGGCGTTCGCATGGGTCTCCTTCGAGGTCGGCCGCCGCGGAGATCGCTGCCCGATGTGCCGGCCGCCGGGTCGTGGTGCTGACCGGGGCCGTGCAACGGGATCCGCGAGCCGAAACGAGTCTGTTCGCGGCCGGGCGGATTGAGGAGACCCGCACCGTATTCTCGGCTACCACAACTGCGGAATACCTAGCCTGAACAGCGGAAACGCACGAACCGGCCCGGTCCGCTGAGTGGACCGGGCCGGTCCGCGTAGTGCTGGGTCAGCCGGGCAGCACCGCGCTGCTCGCCGCACCCAGGTGGTTGCCGTGGTAGAGGCTGGCCTCGGGTGGGCCCCAGGCCAGGTGCAGCCTGCCGCCGAGCACCGTCACGCTGGGCGCGAAGTAGGTCTGCGCGGTCCGCGCCACGCTGTACTGCGGTGACCACTCCGAGCCGTCGGTGGTGAAGGAGCCGAACATCGCCGGGTTGTTGTAGGCGCCGCGCCACACCGCGTACAGCTTGCCGCCGTAGGAGGCCAGCACCGGACCGCCGTCGATCGCGGCCGCCAGCCCGCCGACCCTGGAGGTGGCCGGGGTCCAGTTCACGCCGTCGGCCGAGGAGGCCATGTACGCCCTCGGGTGCTGGTCGTGACCGCGCCAGGCGACGAAGAGCTTGCCGTTGTGCACGGTCATGCCCGGCTTCTGGTTGGTCATGTTCCCGGACAGGGTCAGCGCGGCCCCGGTCCAGTTGACCGCGTCCGTGCTGGTGCTCAGGAAGAGCTGGTTGTCCGCGCCCCGGTACAGGGCGTGCAGCTTGCCGTTGAACACCGTCAGCGCTGGCGAGTCCAGGTTCTGCAACTGGCGGGGCAGAGCCATGGTGGTGGTGTTGGTCCAGTTCCGGCCATCCGTGCTGACCGCGGTGAACTGGGTGACCAGGGACTGGGTGGGCAGCCGGTACTTCCAGACCAGCACCAGTTTCCCGTTGTACTCCGTCACCGAGGGGCTGAACGCGGCAGGCACCGGGTTGTCGATGATCCGGCTCTTCGGCGCCCAGCCCCGGGCGGTGGCCGGCGATCCGTACAGGTAGCCGTCCGTACCCCGCCAGGCGACGAACTGCTTGCCCTGGAAGGAGGTGGTCGCCACCCCGGCCGCGTTGGACACCGCGTCGTCCACCCGATCCGGCTGGTTCCAGATCCCGGCCGCGGGCGCTGGCGGCGCCGGGGCCTCGATCGGCGGGCCGAAGTCGTAGTCCGGGTGGATCGAGCGCATGGTCAGCCACAGCGTGCGCAGCTGGGTCTGCAGGCCGGGCAGGGTCTGGTCGGCGCCCTCCCAGCGCTGCTTGAACTGCTCGGCGAGCCGTTCGGCGAACCGCTCCTGCCGCAACCGCATGTTGTCCCGCAGGCACACCCCGACCATGTCCTTGCCGGGGATCGAGGCACAGCCGCGGTCCGAGCGGTTCTGGTCCCAGGCGGGCCTGCCCTCGGCCACGTTGGCGGCGGCCCGCTGGTACTCGGTGACCAGGTAGGTGTTGTCGTTCTCGTTCACGCCGTAGAGCGACCTGGGCCCGTACAGCGCGGAGCGCAGGTACTCGTCGGTGTTGAGCGCCCTGGGGAAACCGGCCTCGGTGTAGGCACGCAGCAGCCGCGCGGACAGGTTCAGCTCGCGGCCCGCTGTGCTGTCCTTGACGAAGGTGGCGGCCCGGTTGTAGAAGTCCACCCGCTTCGACTTGAGCAGGTCCTCGCCGAGCTTGGCGAACAACGGCGTGGTGAAGTCGGTGCCCGCCTCGGGCACGGCGGTGGCGTCGAAGGTGGTCTTGAGACCGCGGTCCCACTCGTTCTTGATGAAGTTCTGGATCTCGTGCGGGGCGGGCAGGCCGTTGTTCCAGCGGTGCACGACCGCGAGGGTCCGCTTGGTGCTGTGCTTGTTCCCGTTGGGGAAGGTGAACTCGTCGGCCATCGCCAGGACCAGGTCATAGGCGTTCAGGGAACCCTGGACGAAGCGCACCTCCCTGGTCCAGCAGGCCCGGTAGCCGAACTCGTGGCCCCGGAAGTACCGGTAGAACTGCACCGGCGGGCTCAGGTGCTGTCCGTTGTGCCGGTTCGCCCTGGACAGTTTGAAGTTGTCCGCCGGATCGCTGCCCGGCGTGCAGGGCTCGATCTGGGGTGTCGCGTCCAAGGCCGGGGTGCCCGCCGGCGCGCCCTGTTCCGGACCGCGCCACAGCGACAACGTCTTGCCCTCGTTGACCTCGGCCTCCCGCTCGGCCACCCTGGCGACCAGCTCGTCGGCCTGGGTGCCGTGGCCTGCCAGCAGGGACTGGAAGGTCTTGTTGACCGCGCCGTCCGGGCCCGGCTGGCTGAAGGCCAGCAACTGGTCCCGGATGTCCCTGCCCTCCTTGAGCACCGCCTTGCCACGCACGTCGGTGGCGGTTGCCTTGGCCCACACCGGGTTCTGCTTGTTCAGCAGTCCGTAGGCGGTCGCGCCGATGCCCCACACCTCCGCGTTGCCACCGTGGCCGGTCGAGGCGAAATCGGGGTCCAGCTTGGCCTTGGCGTAGTAGCCGAGGTACGCGGCGGCGCCGCCGTCGCCGTGCAGGTTCAGGTTGGTCAGCACAGTCGGGATGTCGGTGCGGTAGTTGGCCTGCGGCACCACGAACAGGTCGTTGGTCGGCGCCTGCACGGCGGTCACCCAGAAGTCGCTCTCGCCCTTGATGTAGTCGTTCTCGGGCAGCTCCCGGCCGCTGTGCTTGCGCTTGTAGTCCAGGTAGAGATCGATGACACCCCAGCGGTTCAGCTTGTACAGCCCGGAAATCGCCTTCAGCAGGGTGGTGCCGGTGACCTGGAGTTCGGTGCTGAGCGAGGTGAGCTTCTCCAGGATGCGCTCGGTGTTCTCCCGTACCCAGGCGACCCCGTTCTCCAGCTTCCGGAACTCGTCGACCATCCGGTTGTACATGTTGTCCAGCTTGGCGTCGACCTTGTCAAAGCGGTCGTTCATGTTCTGCTGCACCGCTTCGAGCTGTTTGCGCATCTCCTTGATCTGCTCCAGGATCTGTTCCTCCACGGTCGGGCCGCCCGCGGTGAACACCCCGATCAGCGTGCTGATCGCGCCGATCACGTTGCCGGTGAAGGCCGCGGTGGCCAAGGAGAAGGCCGAGTTGATCAGGGTGAAGGCGGTGATCGCCTTGTTCACCGCATAGGCGACCTTGACCGCGCCCTCGGCGAATTTGCTGATCCGCTTGGCGAAGTCCTTGTCGATCAGTCCGACCACGAAGGCCAGCCCGTCCAGCCCGCCCTTGACCGTGTCGATATAGCCCTTGCGCTTGTCCTCATCGGCCTTGGCCGCGGTCTTCTGCGCCTCGGTGGGCTCGGTGGGCTTGGCATCCGGCGGGTTCTGCCTTGCCGCACTGGAGAGGTGGTCCAGCGCGGCCTTGCGCTCGGCGTACAGCTTGCCGGTCAGCGCGCCGAACTGGGTGTCGGATGCCTCCCGCAGCTGCACCGGCCCGAGCTGGGCCGCCGCCTGGAGCTTGCTGACGTCCAGCACCGAACGCAGCTGCTCGCCCTGGGCGAACTCGGCGGAACCACCACCGGAGTCGACCTTGGCCCGGTGGCCGATCTCGGCGTTCCAGGCGCCGCGGAAACCGGCGTCGGCCCGCGCGGTCAGCGCTACGCCGGTCCACACTTCGGCCTGGTTGTCGGCGTAACCCGTCTCCCAGGCGAACTGCTGCTGCGCGCCGGAGACCCGGTCCTCCGGTTTGGTGGAGACCGGCACCGTGTCCAGTCCCAGCAGGGTGGTGTTGAGCTTGCCCAGCCGCGCGCCGTCGACGGCGGCGCCGGGCGCGGAGCGGGCCGCGACCAGCGCCGCGCTCACCGCCTCCACCGGTTCCCGGTTCCACGCCTGGTTCGGCACGGCGGCCTCGATGTGCTTGCGCACCGCGCTCAGGTGCGCGGTCACCGCGGCGGGGGCGGCCGCCGGGTTCTTCGCCCGCCAGTCCAGCAGTTCGGCGCTGGCCACCAGGTGCCTGGCCAGGTCGTCGTCCCGGTTGGCGATGCGCATGGTGGCACCGAAGAGCGCGTTGGCCAGCCCGGCCTCGTCGATCGGCACGGCGGCGTGCGCGATCGGCGCGGTGGACAGCGTGCCGGCGAGCAGGGCGCCGCTGAGTAGGGTCACGGTGAGTCTTCGGTACAGGGGCGTTCTCATGGGTCTCCTTCGGAGTCGGCCGCCGCGGAGATCACTGCCCGAACGGGGATCCGCGAGCCGAGGTGAGTCTGTGGTCGGCCATGCGGCTGGTGGCGAACCTCGTCGTATCCTCCGCTCCCACGACTTTGGATACCCCTGCTGAACTGCGGAAATACCGAACCACCCCGGTCCATTGAGCGGACCGGGGTGGTTCGTGTGGTGTCCTGCGGGGATCAGCCGGGCAGCACCGCGCTGCTCGCGGTGATCAGGGCGGAGCCCTCCAACATCCCCTGTGGTCCCCAAGCCAGGCGCAACCTGCCCTCGAGCAGGGTCACGCTGGGCGACTGCCATGCCTTGCCGGTACGGGCCACGGTGTACTGCGGCGACCACTCGGTGCCGTCGGTGGAATAGGCCCCGTACATCGCCTGGTCACTGGTGCTCAGCCACACCGCGTACAGCTTGCCGCCGTGTGCGGCCAGCACCGGACCGCCGGCGACCGAGGCCGCCGTCCCGCCGACCCGGACCGGGGCGGCCGCCCAGTTGACACCGTCCACAGAGGACGCCAGGTACGCCCTGGGGTTCGAGTCGTGACCGTGCCAGGCGACGTAGAGCTTGCCGTTGTGCACGGCCATGCCCGGTCGCTGGTTGGTCATGTTCCCGGCCAGGGTGTGCACGGGCGCGGTCCAGGTGAGGCCGTCGGTGCTGGTGGTCCGGTACAGCTGCTGGTCCTCCCCTCGGTGCAGGGCGTAGAGCGAGCCGTTGAACACCGCCAGCGCCGGGGCGTCGAAGGTGCGGACGCCCGGTGTCTGCTGGTGTGCGATGGCGGTGGTCCAGGTGATCCCGTCCGTGCTGACCGCGTGCGCCTGCACCGGCACCTCGCCGCGGCCGCGCTTCTTCCAGGACACCACCAGTTTGCCGTTGAACTCGATCGCGGTGGGGCCGAACCCGACTCCCCCGGTCCCGCCGTCGATGAGCACCTTCGGCGCCCAGCCCCGGCTGCCCGCCAGTGACCCGTACAGCTTGCCGTCGGTCCCCTGCCAGGCGGTGAACCGGTTGCCCTTGAACGAGGTGATCGCCGGGGCGGTCATGGCGTTGAACGTGTTGTCGACGGGTTCCGGCTGGTTCCAGATCGCCGCCGCGGGCGCCAGCGGCTCCGGGGCCTCGATCTTCGGACCGAAATCGAACTCCGGCCACACCGAACGCAGGGACAGCCACAGCGTGCGCAACTGGGTCTGCAGGCCGGGCAGGGTCTGGTCGGCACCCTCCCAGCGCTGCTTGAACTGCTCGGTGAGCCGGGCGGCCAGCCGGTCCTGCCGGGACTTCATGTTGTCCCGCAGGCAGTTGCGCACCGTGTCGGTGGCGTTGGTGGTGGCGATCACGGCGCAGGCGGCGCTGACATCCGAGCGGGCCGGATCCCAGGCCGGCTTGCCGGCTGCCACGTTGGACGCGGCCAGCTGGTACTCCCAGACCAGGTAGCCGTTGTCGTTCTGGCCCGCGCCATAGAGCGACTTGGGCCCGTGCAGCACGGACCGCAGGAACTCGTCGGTGTTGAGCGCCCGAGGGAAACCGGCCTCGGCGTAGGACCGCAGCAGCCGCGCGGCCAGGTTCAGGTCCCGGCCCTCCAGACTGTCCTTGACGAAGGTGGCGGCCCGGTTGTAGAAGTCCACCCGCTTCGACTTGAGCAGCTCGTTGCCCAGGTCGGTGAAACGCTGGGTCAGGTCGAAGCCGCCCTGCTTGTTGTCCCGCTCGAAGTTGGCCTTGAGACTGCGATCCCACTCGTTCTTGATGAAGGCCATGATCTCGTTCGGCGAGGGCGTGCCGTTCTCCCAGCGGTGCACGAACCCGATGGAGTCCTTGCCCCGCAGCCGCTGGCCGTTGGGCCCGAAGAACTCGTCGACCATGACGATGTTCAGCTCGCGCACGGTCGGGCTGACCTGTCGCAGCTCGTACTGCCAGCAGGGCTTGTACTGGAACTGGTCGCCGCGGAAGTAGCGGTGGAACTGGATCGGCGCGCTCATGTGCTGCCCGTCGTGCCTGCTCGACCTGGACAGCTTGAAGTTCCACGCCGGATCACTGCTGCTCACGCAGGGCTCGAACTGCGCGGGCGCGTACAGGCTCGGCGTGCCCGCGGGCGCGCCCTGCTCCGGACCGCGCCACAGGGCCAGCGTCTTGCCCTCGTTGACCTCCCGCTCCCGTTCAAGCACCTTGGCCGACAGCTCATCGGCCTTGGTCTGGTAGTCGGCGAGCAGGCTCTGGAAGATCTTGTTGGTGCTGCCGTCGGGGCCGGGCTGGCTGAAGGCCAGCAGCTGGTCCCGGATGGCCTTGCCCTCGTCGAGCAACGCCTTGCCACGCACGTCGGTGGCCATTGCCCTGGCCCACGCCGGATTCTGCTTGATCAGCAATCCGTAGGCGTTCGCGCCGATGCTCCACACCTCGGGGTTGCCGCCGTGGCCGGTGTGGCTGAAGCCCGAGTCCAGCTTGGCCTTGGCGTAGTAGGCCAGGAACGCGGCCGCACCGCCGTCACCGTGCAGGTTCAGGTTGGTCAGCACGGTCTCCGCGTCGGTGCGGTAGTTGGCCTGCGGCACCACGAACAGGTCGTTGGTCGGCCCCTGCACCGCGGTCACCCAGAAGTCGCTCTCGCCGTTCTTGAAGTCGGCCCAGGGCAGTTCCTCGCCGTGGTGCTTGCGCTTGTGGTCCAGGTGGCGGTCGATGACGCCCCACCGATTCAGCTTGTACAGCCCGGCGACCGCCTTGAGCAGGGTGGTGCCGGTGACCTGGAGTTCGGTGCTGAGCGAGGAGACCTTCGACAGGATCTGCTCGGTGTTCTCCCGGACCCAGGCGACCCCCATCTCCAGCTTCGCGAACTCGGCCAGCATCCGGTTGTAGATGTTGTCCAGCTTGGCGTCGACCTTGTCGAAGCGGTCGTTCATGTTCTGCTGCACCGCTTCGAGCTGTTTGCGCATCTCCTTGATCTGGTCCAGGATCTGCTGCTCGACGGTCGGCCCGCCCGCGGTGAACACCGAGACCAGCGAGCTGATCGCGCCGATCACGTTGCCGGTGAAGGCAGCCGTGGCCAACGAGAACGCCGAGTTGATCAGTGTGAACGCGGTGATCGCCTTGTTCACCGCGTAGGCCACCTTGACCGCGCCCTCACCGAACTTGGTGATCCGCTTGGCGAAATCCGCGTCGAACATGCCGACCACGAAGGCCAGCCCGTCCAGCCCGCCCTTGACCGTGTCGACGTAGCCCTTGCGCTTGTCCTCATCGGCCTTGGCCGCGGTCTTCTGCGCCTCGGAGGGTTCGGTGGGCTTGGCATCCGGCGGGTTCTTCGTGGACGCGCTGGAGAGGTGGTTGAGCGCTTCCTTGCGCTCGTTGTACAGCTTGGTGACCAGCTCGCCGAACTGCTTGTCGGAGGCTTCCTTGAGCTGCACCGGGCCGAGCTGGGCCGCCGACCGGAGTGCGCTGACATCCAGCACCGTGCGCAGCTGCTCGCCCTGGCCCAGCTCGGTGGCACTGGCCGCGGAGTTGACCTTGGCCTGGTCACCGATCTCGGTGTTCCACGCGGTGCGGAACCCGGCGTCGGCACGGGCGGTCAGCGCCACCCCTGACCACACCGCACGCTGGTCGTCGGCGTAGGCCGCCTCCCAGGCGAACTGCTGCTGGGCACCGGAGACCCGGTCCTCCGGCTTGACCGAGACCGGCACCGTGTCCAGGCCCAGCAACGTGTTGTTCAGCCGGTCCAGTCGGGTGCCGTCGGTGGTCGCACCGGGTGCGGACCGCACCGCGGCCAGCGCCGCGCTGACCGTCTCCACCGGTTCCCGGTTCCACGCCTGGTTGGGCACCACGGCGTCGACGTGCCTGCGCACCGCGTTCAGGTGCGCGGTCACCGCGGCGGGCGCGGCCTGCGCGTTCTTCGACCGCCAGTCCAGCAGTTCCGCGCTGACCACCAGGTTCTTGGCCAGCGCGTCATCCCGGTTGGCGATGCGCATGGTGGCACCGAACAGCGCGTTGGCCAGCCCGGCCTCGTCCACCGGCACGGCGGCCTGGGCGATCGGGGCGGCGGACAGGGTGCCCGCGAGCAGCGCGCCGCTGAGCGCTGCCACGGTGAGTCTTCGGGACAGGGACGTTCGCATGGGTCTCCTTCGGGATCGGCCGCCGCGGAGATCGCTGCCCGGAGTGCCTGCCGCCGGGTCGGTGCCGCTGACCAGGGCCGTGGTTCGGGGATCCGCGAGCCGAGGTGAGTCTGTGCGCGACCAGGCGGCTTGAGGAGACCCTCGCCGTATCCTCCGCTCCCACCACTTCGGGATACCTGCGCTGACCTGCGAACATGCCGAACCGCCCCGGCCAGTCGAACAGGCAGGGGCGGTTCGTGGGGGTTATGCGGGGATCAGCCGGGCAGCACCGCGCTGCTCGCGACGGCCACCGTGTTGCCCTGGAGCAGGTCGTTCGCCGGGCCCCAGGCCAGGCGCAGCCTGCCGCCGGAGACCGTCACGCTGGGCGCGTGGTTGGTCTTGACCCCGCGGGCCACGCTGTACTGCGGCGACCACTCCACGCCGTCGGTGGTGAACGAGCCGTACAGGGCCGTGCTGCCCGCGCCGCGCCACACCGCGTACAGCCTGCCGCCGTAGGAGGCCAGTGCCGGACCGCCCTCGACGGCCGCCTCCAGCCCGCCGACCCTGGCCGGCGCGCCGACCCAGGTCACGCCATCCACGGAGGAGGCCATGTAGGCCCTGGGGTGCGAGTCGTGACCGCGCCAGGCGACGAAGAGCTTGCCGTTGTGCACGGTCATGCCGGGACGCTGGTTGGTCATGTTCCCGGCCAGGGTGGGCACGGCCGGGCCCCAGTTGACCGCATCGGTGCTGTCGGTCAGGTAGAGCTGCTGGTCGACGCCCCGGTAGAGGCCGAGCAGCTTGCCGTTGAACACCGTCAGTGTCGGCGAGTCCAGGTTGTGCAGCTGCCGCCGGTGCGCGGGCATCTCGGTCACGGTCCAGTTCTTGCCGTCCGTGCTGACCGCGGTCCGCTGCATCGGGTACTGAGCGCCGGGTGTGAAGTCCTTCCACACCACCACCAGCTTGCCGTTGTACTCCGCCGTGGCGGGTGCGAACGGGGTCTTCTTGGTGTCCAGGTCGGCGATCTTCACCGGCGCCGGCACGCCCCGGCTGTCGGCCAGCGACCCGTGCAGGTTGCCGTCCGTGCCCCGCCAGGTGACGAACTGGCGGCCCTTGAACATGGTGGTGCCCACCCCGCTCTCGAACGCGGCCTGGTTGTGCACCGCCTCCGGCTCGTTCCAGATCGCGGCGGCAGGCGCGATCGGCGCCGGGGCCTCGATGGCCGGACCGAAGTCGTAGGTCGGGTGCACCGAGCGCAGGGTCACCCACAGTGCGCGCAGCTGGGCCTGCAGGCCGGGCAGGGTCTGGTCGGCGCCCTCCCAGCGCTGCTTGAACTGCTCGGTGAGCCGGGCGGTGAGCCGGTCCTGCCGGAACGTCATGTTCTGCCGCAGGCAGGAGGCGTGCGGGTCGGTGCCCGAGGTCCCGGCGAGCTGGGCGCACAGACTGAAGTTGTCCGCCCTGGCCGGATCCCAGGCCGGCTTGCCCTCGGCCACGTTGGCCGCGGCCAGTCGGTACTCCCGGACCAGGTACTCGTTGTCGTTCTCCCCAGCGCCGTAGAGCGCCTTGGGGCCGTAGAGCACCGACCGCAGGAACTCGTCGGTGTTGTTCACCGCCCTGGGGAAGCCCGCCTCGGTGTAGGCGCGCAGCAGCCGCCCGGTCAGGGTCAGTTCCCTGGCCTCCTCGCTGCTCTTCACGAACTCGGCGGCCTTGTTGTAGAAGTCGACCCGCTTCCACTTGAGCAGGTCCTCGCCCAGATTGGTGATGATCGGGTGCTCGGTGATGCCCTCCCGCTTGGCATCCCGCTCGAAGATGCCCTTCAGGTTGTTGTTCCACTCGTTCTTGATGAACGCCACGATCTCCTGCGGCCGGGGCGAGGTGCCGCCCTCCCAGCGGTGCACCACCGCGCTGGTGTCCTGCAGGTGCAGGATGCGGCCGTCCGCCAGGCGGAACTTGTCGCTCATCTTGACGCGCAACTCGCGCACCATCGCGCTGACCGGCCGGACCTCATAGCTCTGGCACGGCTGGTAGGCGATGCTGTCGGGACGGAAGTAGCGGTAGAACTGGACCGTCGGGCTCAGGTGGTGCCCGTCATTGGTGCGCGGCCGGGACAGGTTGAAGTTGTACGCCGGATCGCTGTTCAGGTGGCACGGTTCGAACTGCAGCGGCCCGGCCAGGCTCGGCGTGCCAGCGGGCGCGCCCTGTTGCGGCCCACCGAACAGGGACAGGACCTTGCCCTCGTTGACCTCGCCCTGCCGCTGGACCACCCGCTGCATCAGCTGATCGGCCCGTGCGGGGTAATTCGCCAGCAGGCTCTGGAAGGTCTTGTTGACCGCGCCGTCCGGGCCCGGCTGGCTGAAGGCCAGCAACTGGTCCCGGATGTCCCTGCCCTCCTTGAGCACCAGCGCGCCGCGCTCGGCGTTGGCCGGCATCTGCTTCGCCCAGTTCGGGTTCTGCTTGACCAGCAGCCCGTAGGAATTCGCGCCGATCCCCCACACCGAGGGGTTGCCGCCGTGCCCGGCCGCGGTGAACCCACCGTCCAGTTTGGCCTTGGCGTAATAGGCAAGGAACGCGGCCGTGCCGCCGTCACCGTGCAGGTTGAGGTTGGTCTGCACGGTCGGGGTGTCGGTGCGGTAGTTGGCCTGCGGCACCACGAACAGGTCGTTGGTCGGCGCCTGCACCGCGGTCACCCAGAAGTCGCTCTCGCCCTTGATGAACTCGGACTGCGGCAGGTCCTGCCCCTGCTTGCGCTTGTAGTCCAGGTAGAGGTCGACCTTGCCCCAGCGATCCAGCTTGTACAGCCCGGCGACCGCCTTCAACAGGGTGGTGCCGACGACCTGGAGTTCCACGCTGAGCGAGGTGAGCGAATCCAGGATATGCACGGTGTTCTGGCGAACCCAGGCAACGTCCTTCTCCAGCTTCCGGAACTCGTCGAGCATCCGGTTGTACATGTTGTCCAGCTTGGCGTCGACCTTGTCGAAGCGGTCGTTCATGTTCTGCTGCAGCTTCTCCAGCTGCTCGCGCATGGCCTTGATCTGCTCCATGATCTGCTGCTCGATGGTCGGGCCGCCAACGCCGAACACCCCGATCAGCGAGCTGATCGCGCCGATCACGTTGCCGGTGAAGGCAGCCGTGGCCAGCGAGAACGCCGAGTTGATCAGCGTGAACGCGGTGACCGCCTTGTTCACCGCGTAGGCCACCTTGACCGCGCCGTCGGCGAACTTGGTGATCCGCTTGCCGAAGTCAGGGTCGATCAGACCGGCGATGAAGGCCAGTCCGTCCAGGCCGCCCTTGGCCGTGTCGATGTAGCCCTTGCGCTTCTCCTCATCGGCCTTGGCCGCGGTCTTCTGCGCCTCGGAGGGCTCGGTGGGCTTGGCGTCCGGCGGGTTCTGCTGCAGCGCGCTGGACATGTGGTCCAGCCGCTCCTTGCGCTCGGCGTACAGCTTGGCGGCGAGGTCCTTGAAGGAGGTGTCGGTCGCCTCCCGCAGCTGCACCGGGCCCAGCTTGGCCGCGGCCTGCAGCTTGCCGACATCCAGCACCGAGCGCAGCTGCTCGCCCTGGGCGAACTCGGCCGAGCCGCCGCCGGAGTTGACCTTGAACTGGTCGCCGATCCCGGCGTTCCACGCGGTGCGGAAACCGGCGTCGGCGCGGGAGGTCTGGGCCACCCCGGTCCACACCTCGCGCTGGTTGTCGGCGTAACCCGTCTCCCAGGCGAACTGCTGCTGGGCACCGGAGACCCGGTCCTCGGGTTTGGTGGAGACCGGCACGTTGTCCAGGCCAAGCAGGGTGTTGTTCAGCTTGCCCAGCCGCGCGCCGTCAGTGGTCGTGCCGGGCGCGGAGCGCACCGCGGCCAGCGCGGCACTGACCGTCTCCACCGGCTCGCGGCTCCACGCCTGGTTGGGCACGGCGGTCTCGACGTGCTTGCGCACCGCGTCCAGGTGGGTGGTCACCGCGGCCGGGGCGGCGGCCGGGTTCTTCGCCCGCCAGTCCAGTAACTCGGCGCTGACCACCAGGTTCTTGGCCAGTGCGTCGTCCCGGTGGGTGATGCGCATGGTGCTGGCGAAGAGCGCGTTGGCCAGCCCGGCCTCGTCAACCGGCACCGCGGCCTGGGCGATCGGGGCACCGGCCAGGGTGCCCGCGAACAGGGCGCCGGTCAGCACCGTCACGGTGATTCTTCGACGTAGTGGCGTTCTCATGGGTCTCCTTCGCGGTCGGCCGATGCCGACTTCACTGCCCGATGGGGAGGCCGCCTGGCCTGCGCGACCGGACGCCCGGCCCGAGCGGGTGGCAGGGCGGCGCCGATCGCGCTGACCAGCGTCCTGACCCGGGTGCTCCACGGGCCGAAGTGAGTCTGCGTGCGGTCTGACCGCCCGGGGAGGCGCTGGCCGTATCCTCTGCCGAGGGATACCGGGATACAGGCGCTGACCAGGGAGAACGGCATGAGCGGCGAGATCGGGTTCGCCGCGGAGCTGCGGCGGTTGCGGCGGGAGCGGGGACTCTCGCTGGCGGCGCTGTCGGAGCGGACGCACTACAGCAAGGGCTACCTCAGCAACCTGGAGCACGAGCGCAGGCCGGCCACCCTGGACCTGGCCCGGCGGCTGGACGAGGTGCTCGACGCGGACGGGGCGCTGATCACGCTGGCCGCCGCGGTGCCGGAGCCGGTGTGCCCCTATCGCGGGCTGGCGGCCTTCCAGGCGGCGGACGCGCGCTGGTTCTTCGGGCGGGAGCGGGTCACCGGGGAACTGGTGGCCGCCCTGGACGCGGCCAGGGAACGCGGGGCGCCGCTGGTGGTGTTCGGGGCCTCCGGGGCGGGCAAGTCCTCGCTGCTGCGGGCCGGGCTGGCGCCGCGACTGGACGCGGTGGAGATCATCACGCCGGGGCCGGACCCGCTGCGGCGGCTGCCGGGGACGGGGCCGGTTCTGGTGGTGGACCAGTTCGAGGAGGTCTTCACCCTCTGCGAGTCCGCGGCCGAGCGCTCGGAGTTCATCGCCGAGCTGTGCCGCCGGGCCGCCGACGGGGTGGTGCTGGCGGTGCGCGCGGACTTCTTCCCGCAGTGCCTTGCCCAGCCCGAGCTGCTGGAGGTGGTGCGGCACAACCAGTTCGCGGTGGGCGCGATGTCCAGGGCCGAGCTGGTCGAGGCGATCACCGGACCGGCCGAGGCGAGCAGGCTCACCGTGGAACCGGGCCTGGTGGAGCTGCTGCTCACCGATCTCGGCGCCGGGGAACGCGGTTACGAGCCAGGCGCGCTGCCGCTGCTGTCCTACGCGCTGCGCGGCACCTGGGAGCACCGGGTGGAGGACCGGCTCACCGTGGCCGGCTACCGGGCCACCGGCGGCATCCGCGGTGCGGTGGCGGCCGCGGCGGAGCAGGTGTTCACCCAGCTCGACGAGGACGCCCGGCGGGCGGCGCGGCACCTGCTGCTGCGGCTGGTCCGGGTGGGCGCGGACGGCGAGGACACCCGGCGGCGGGTGCCACGCGACCAGGTCGCCGCGGGCAAGGGACAGGACCCGGCGCTGGTGGCGATGGAGGCGTTCGCCGCCGCCCGGCTGCTGGTGCTCGACCACGACACGGTCGAGCTGACCCATGAGGCGCTGGTGCGGGCCTGGCCGCGGCTGCGCGAGTGGATCGACACCGACCGGGCCGCACTGCGCGCCCGGCAGCGGCTCGGCGAGGCGGTGGACGCCTGGGTCGGGCACGACCGGGCCGCCGCGCTGACCTACCGCGGCATCGCGCTGGCCACCGCCCAGGAGTGGGCGGCCGGTCACCCGGGGGACCTCAGCCAGGTGGAGCGGGACTTCCTGCGGGCCGGGTCCCGCGAGGAGCTGCGCGGGGTGCGGCGGCTGCGCACGCTGGTGGCCGCGCTCACCGCGTTCGTGCTGATCGCGGTGCTGGCCGGTGGCATCGCGCTGGTGCAGCGGCAGCAGGCGCTCACCGCGCGGGACGAGGCCACTTCGCGCCAGGTCGGCGAGCACGCGAGCAGCCTGCTCGGCACCGATCCCGCGCTGGCCGGGCAGCTCGCGCTGGCCGCCTACCGGCTCGCCGAGACCCCGGCCGCCCGCGGCGCGGTGCTCTCGGCCTTCGCCACCGCCTACCCGACCCGGTTGCACGGCGGGGCCGAGCAGGTCGACGTGGTCGCCTTGCGCCCGGACGGCGGGCTGCTGGCCACCGGCGGCCTGGACGGGGTGGTGCAGCTCTGGGACGCCACCGACGGCCGCCGGGACGAGCCGCTGCGCACCCTGCCCAACACCGGCCGGGTCAGCGGCCTGGAGTTCAGCCCGGACGGCCGCACGCTCGCGCTGGCCGGTGCGGGCGGGGTGGCGTTGTGGGATGTCACGGTGCCGCACCAGCCCGCGCTACTGGCCGCGCTGCTGCCGCGGACCAAGGTCAACCAGCTGGCGTTCAGCCCGGACGGCAGGCTGCTGGCCACCGCGGGCGCGGCGGACGCCCTCACCAGGGTCTGGTCACTGGGTGATCTCCGTGCGCCACAACAGGTTTCGGCGCTGCCGGGGCATGTGGGCGAGGTGTACGGGCTGGCGTTCAGCCCGGACGGGCCCACCCTGGCCACCGCGGGGCAGGACGGCGCGGTGCTCGGCTGGCGACTCGCCGATCCGGCTGATCCCGGCGCCCCGCGACGGATCCTGACCGCACGCGGCCCGATCAGCGCGATCGCCTACAGCCAGGACGGCCGCCGCCTGGTCATCGCCGACGAGACGCACACGCTGTGGCAGGTCAGCGACGGCGTGCCGCGCATCGTGCCCGCGCCGGACGTGCTGGTCCGCGGTCTGGCCTTCGGCCCGGATCCGGACCGGGTGGTGCTGGGCGCCAACGACGGCGTGCTGCGGGTGCTGGATCTGGTGGCGGGCCGGGAGATCGAGCGGCTGCGGCAGCCGAACCGGGTGCGCGCCATCGCCTTCGACCGGGCCGGGCGGCTGCTCGCCTCCTCCAGCAGCGGCGGCCGCTCCTACCTGTGGCACGAGCCGCTGGCCAGCCCGGTCGGCCGGGACAGCGAGATCGACGGCGTCTTCGGCCACCCCGGCAGCAACCTGCTGGCCACCACCGGCGTGCAGGACCCGAGGGTCCGGCTGTGGCGCACCGACTGGTCACGGCTGCTGCCGCTGGGCACGCTGACCGGGCACACCGGCGCGGTGCAGCACGTCGCGTTCAGCGCCGACGGCCGCCGCCTGGCCACCGCCTCCCGGGACCGCACCGTCCGGCTCTGGGACCTGAGCGATCCGGCCCACCCGGTCGAACTGTCCACTATGGACGGATATCGGGAGACCGTCGGCAGGCTCGCGTTCAGCCCGGACGGCACCCTGCTGGCCAGCGGGGACGACGCCGGGGACCTGGTGCTGTGGAACATCGCCGACCCGCGCGCACCGCGGCGGCTGGCCATCCTGGCGGACAACTTCCGCAACGTGAACACGGTCGCGTTCAGCCCGGACGGCCGCTACCTGGCCTCCGGCAACACCGACCGCTCGATCCGGCTCTGGGACCTCGCCGACCAGCGCGACCCACGCCAGACCGCCAAGATCACCGGCTTCCGGGAGGCGGTGCTCGGGGTCGCGTTCAGCCCCGACGGCCGCACCCTGGCCGGGGCCGGGCTGGACCAGACCGTCCGGCTGTGGACGGTCGCCGATCCGGCGCGACCGGTCGGGCTGGCCACCGTCAGCGGCCACCTCGGCCCGGTGCACACCGCCGAGTTCAGCCCGGACGGCCGCACCCTGATCACCACCAGCGGCGATCGCACGGCCAGGCTGTGGGACCTGACCGACCCGGTGCGGCCCACCCTGTACGCCCCGCTGGCCAGCCCGGACGCCCCGGTCACCAACGTCTTCCACGCCGGTGGCCGCCGGATCGCGGTGGCCGCGGCCGGGCATACGCTGCGGTTCTGGGACACCGATCCGGCGGCCGCGGTGAACCGGCTGTGCGCGCTGAGCGGCAGCCCGGTCACCGCGGCGGAGTGGGCGGCGCGGTTCCCGGACTACCCGTACCGGCCGCCGTGCCGGTGAGGCCGGGCAGGAGTCGGCCCGCACCCGGTCCCGTTCGGCCGCGGCACCACCAGGTCCGGGCGGCGGGCGCGGCCATCGGCGAAAAAACTATGAACTCGCTGACCTGGGCAGACACACGGTGAACCGGGCGCCGCCCGGACTCTCCGCGGTGATCACGCCGCCGTGCGCGGTGACGATCTCGCGGGCGATGGACAGGCCGAGTCCACTGCCGCCGGTGGCCCTGGCCCTGGCGTCGTCGGCCCGCCAGAACCGGTCGAAGACGAACGGCAGGTCCGCCGCGTGGATGCCGCTGCCGGTGTCGGACACGGTGAGCACCGCCTCGGCGCCCTCGATCCGGGCGGTCAGGGTGACCCGGCCACCGGCCGGGGTGGCCCGGATCGCGTTGCTCACCAGGTTGCCCAGCACCTGCCGCAGCCGGTTCGGATCGCCGTCGACCACCGGCGCCGGATCGTCCACAGTGGACACCAGTGCGACCTCGGCCGCGGTGGCCACCGCCTGGAAGCCGGTGCGGGTGGCCGCGACCACCTCGCCGAGGTCCACCGGGCCGCGTTCGTAGGCCAGCGATCCGGCGTCGGCCAGTGCGAGCAGCTGGATGTCCTCGATCAGCCGTTGCTGCAACAGGGCTTCCTCGTGCAGTGAGGCGAACAGCGCGCGATCCGGTGGCAGCACACCGTCCTTGAGCGCCTCCAGGTAACCGCGGATGTTGGCCAGCGGGGTGCGCAGCTCGTGCGCGATGTCGGCGATCATCCGCCGTTGCCGTTCCTCGCTGCGTTGCAGGGAATCCGCCATCCGGTTGAAGGCCCCGGCCAGCTCGGCGATCTCGTCGTCCCCGCGCACCGGCACCCGCTCGGCCAGATCACCGGCGCCGAGCCGGGTGGAGGCGGCTCGCAGCGCGCCCACCGGCCGCAGCACCCGGCGGCTGACCAGCCACATGCCCAGGGTCGCCACCAGCGCCACCCCGGCCGCGGCCAGCAACGCGGGCAGCAGTGGCACGGTTCGCGAGGGCGGCGGGTCGCCCGCGCCCAGGGAGAGCAGCAGCGGCGCGGGCATGATCGCGCCGATCTGGGCCCGGAAACTGTTGAGCAGGCAGTTCGACAGGTCCTTCTCCGCGCAGGACTTGAAGATGTCGGCCTCGGCCCGGCCGTTGACCTGGCGTTCCCGCGTCGTCGCGCAGTCGATGAGGGCCATTTTCCGGGCCATGTCCAGGTTGCCTGGCATCAGGTCCACCACCGGAATCCCGTCCGGCTGCGGTTTCTGCTCCACCAGGAAGCCCCTGCCGATCAGGCAGGTCGCCAGCTGCACCTGGCGGCGGTAGTTGATCAGTCGCGAGATCCAGGACTCGGTGGGGACGGCGATGAAGCCACCCGTGGTCGCCGGCAGGTCCCGCGTCGTGGTCGGGGTCACCGGGGTCGCGGTGCGGAAGGTGGTCGTCAGCACCGCGCCGCCGAAGCCGTCGGGCGGTGGGATCGGGGTGGGCACCGGGTCGACGAGCTGGGGCGCCCGGTTGCCCACCGGCCGCGCGCCGCCGCCGTCGAGGGTGTCGCTGTCCACCAGCACCTCACCGGCCATGGTGGTGAGCCGGATCCGTTGCCCGGTGCGGTCTTTGAGTGCCCGCACGGTGCCGGAGACCCCGTCCCAGTTGCCGCGCAGCGCGCCATAGCCGACCAGTTCGTCCACAATGGACTTGGCAGCCGCCTCCTCGGCGGCCGCGGTGGAGGAGACCTGCTGACTGGCCTGGTACACCGTCAGCCAGGCGGTCAGCCCGGCCGCCGCCACCGCGACCACCGCGGTCAGCACCAGCAACCGGAACCGGAGACTGCCGTGCCAGCGCGGACTCACAGCGCCTCGGCGAGCTTGTACCCGCGCCCGCTCACCGTGAGCAGGTAGCGCGGGCTGGCCGGATCGTCCTCCACCTTGCGCCGCAGGTTCTTCACGTGCGCGTCCACCGTGCGCTCCAGCACGTGGTTGTCGAAACCGAAGGCGCGCTCCAAAATCTGCGTCCTGGTCAGCGGCACACCCGGCTGCCGGGCCAGCGCGTGCAGGATGTCGAACTCCTTGGCGGTCAGCTCAACCTGCGCGCCGCGCAGCCGCACGGTGTACCGGGTCGGGTCGATCTCCAGCTCCCCCACCGTGATCAGCTCCGGCGCGGCAGGGGCGGCGGAGCGGCGCAGCAGCGCGCGCACCCTGGCGGTCAGCTCGGCCGGGCTGAACGGTTTGACCATGTAGTCGTCGGCGCCCAGATCCAGGCCCAGCAACAGATCCGCCTCGGTGGAGCGCGCGGTGAGCATCAGGATCGGCACCGCGGACTCCGCACGCAGGATGCGGCACACGTCCAGGCCGTCCACCTCGGGCATCATCACGTCCAGCACGATCAGATCCGGTCGCCTGGTGCGCGCCAGTTCCAGCGCGGTCCGGCCGTCCGCGCAGGCCAGCACGCTGTGCCCGGCCCGTTCCAGGTAGACGCGGATCAGGTGCGCCTGCTTCTGGTCGTCCTCGGCGAGAAGGATGCGCGCGCTCACCGGCCCAGTGTCGCAGCCACCCCCGCCGGGGCCGTGAAGAAATGATGAAGGCCGGCCCCGGAAGCCGTGAAATCACCCGGCCGCGTCCGATCGCACCGCCCTCGCACAGCTTCTTCGTCAATTCTTCATCAGGCCGTTCCTAGCGTCCCCGGCATGAGTCGCAAATGGACTGTGGTCGCGTTTGCCCTGCTCATGGTGGCCGTCGGCGGCTGCCAGCGGGCACTGCCCACGGTGGCAACCAGCACCACCGACTTCGGTCTGCCCACCCTGACCCAGGCGCCGGAACCGGAGACCCAGCCCAGGGCGAACACCCCGCAGGTCCAGGTGGACACCCCCGGCCAGTACTCCTGGTCGCTGCGCGACACCAAAACCGGCGAGACCCGCGGCTCGGCCAACCAGAGCGCCTTCGCCAATACGGTGGAGTCGATGGTCAAGGCCTGGATCGCCTTCGACTTCCTCAACGGCCTCGGCCCGGCCAGCCCCAGCCAGGCCGACCTGAAGACGATGCACCGCATGCTCAACGTCTCCGACGACCAGGCCGCGCAACAGCTCTACCGCAGGCGCGGCTCGGACGCGGTGATCCAGCGGCTGATCTCCACCTGCGGCCTGACCGGCACCAGGATCACCACCGGCTGGTGGTCCAAGACCCGGATGACCGCGGCCGATGCCACCAGGATGGGCCAGTGCCTCTTCGACGGCCGCCACCTCAGTCCACAGTGGACCGAGTGGCTGCGCGCCGAGATGCGGAACGTGGCCCCCTCCAACGCCTTCGGCATCGCCGAGGCCCCCGGACTGGCCGGGCAGCGGCTGGCGATCAAGAACGGCTGGACCGAGCACAGCGGCACCCGCAACTGGGCGGTGAACTGCCTGGCGGTGTGGGCGGACAAGGTGCTGGCCGTGCTGGTGAGCTACCCGATCGGACTCGGGCAGGCACACGGCGCCTCCGTGTGCCGCCAGGTCGCCGAGCAGCTCTTCCCAGCCGAGAAGTGACTAGGCGTCGAAGAGCGCGCTGACCGACTCGCCGTTGTGGATCCGCCGCATGGCCTCGGCCAGCGCGGGCGCGATGGAGAGCACCTTCAGCTTGGGCACCCGCTCGCCGTCGGGGATCGGCACCGTGTTGGTGCACACGATCTCCAGCACGTCGGGCTGATCGCCGATCCGCTTGAGCGCGCCACCGGCGAACAGGCCGTGCGTGCAGGCCACCCGGATGGTGCGCGCACCCAGGTCGCGCAGCTTGTCCAGCAGCTCCAGCACGGTGCTGCCCTTGGCGATCTCGTCGTCCAGCACGATGATGTCCCGCCCGGCCACCTCGCCGATCACCGAGCTGATGGTCACCTTGTCATCGGCGAAGCGCTGCTTGGCCCCGGCCGCCACCGGCACCCCGAGCAGGCGCGCGAAGTGCGATGCCTCCTTGGCGTTGCCCAGGTCGGGGGAGACCACGGTGGTGTTGGACAGGTCGTACTGGCGGAAGTGCAGCGCCAGCTCGCGCAGCGCGTGCAGGTGGTCCACCGGCACGCTGAAGAACCCGTGCACCTGCGGGGAGTGCAGGGTCATCGCGAGCACCCGGTTGGCCCCGGCCGCCACCAGCAGGTCGGCCACCAGCCTGCCGCCGATGGAGATCCGCGGCGCGTCCTTCTTGTCCGAGCGCGCGTAGGCGTAGTGCGGCATGACCACGGTGGTGCGGGCCGCCGAGGCCCCGCGCGCCGCGTCCAGCATGAGCAGCAGCTCGACCAGGTTCTCCTGCACCGGGGTGACCAGCGGCTGGATCAGGAAGACATCCCGCTCCCGGCAGTTGGCCTGCAACTGCACCTCGATGCAGTCGTTGGCGAAGCGCTGCGTGCGCACCGGCCGCAACGGCACTTCGAGCTGGGCGCAGATCTCCGCCGCCAGCTCGGGGTGGGCACTGCCGCTGAAGACCGCGATGTCCCGCACGAAACCTGCTCCCAATCAGCCGAGGACCGCCAACGCCCCGAATGCTAATGCCCGAAGGGGCAAAAGCCCTGGTGAAGGTGGTCCGGGACACGCCAGATCAGGATGGCGGCCGCGACAACCCTGGGGGTGGTCACCGCGGCCGCCTGGTCTGGTCACTGACTGCGTTGCGCCGGGAACTTGGCGGTCACCGGGAACGCGCGCAGCCCGCGGATGGTGCTGCTCTCCCGTCGTTCCAGCGGACCGGCCTGCCGCAGCAGCGGCATCCGTTCGGCCAGGCTGCGGAAGAGGATCTCGCCCTCGATCCGGGCCAGCCGGGCGCCGATGCAGTAGTGGATGCCACTGGAGAAGGCCAGGTGCTCGGGTCCACCGGTACGGGTGATGTCGAACTTGTCTGGCTCCGGGTAGACCTCCGGGTCGCGGTTGCCGGCGGCCAGCATGACCCCGACCAGCTGGCCTGACTTGATGGTCTCGCCGGCCAGTTCGATGTCGGCGTGCGCGATCCGCATGGTGGCCTGCACCGGCGGGTCGTACCGCAGGGCCTCCTCGGTCATGGCGGCGGCCAGCTCCGGCTTGTCGCGCAGCTGCGCCCACTGCTCGGGGTGGGCCAGCAGGGCGTGCACGCCGTTGCCGATCAGGTTCACCGTGGTCTCGAACCCGGCCAGCAGCAGCAACATCGCGGTGCCGTGCAGTTCGCGGGCGGTCATCTTCTCCTCGCCGACCGCCGTGGCCAAACTGCTGATCACATCGTCGCCGGGATCCTTGGTGCGTTCCTTCAGCAGCCGGTCGAACAGCGCGACCAGCTCGCTGCCCACGTGGATGAGGTCCTTGGCCTGGCGGATCGAGTGCACCCCGCTGAGGCCCTCGCCGATCCGCGCGCCGTACTCGGCGAAGTCGCCGCGGTCGGCGTCCGGGATGCCGAGCAGGTCGCTGATCACCGTGATCGGCAGTGGCGCGGCCAGGTCCTTGATCAGGTCGAAGGTCTCCTGGCCCTCGATCTTGTCCAGTAACGAGTCCACGATCTGCTGCACCCGCGGCCGGTAGCCGTCCACACGTTTGGGGTTGAACGCGGGGGCGGCCAGCCTGCGCAGCCGGGTGTGGTCCGGCGGGTCCTGGTCCAGGAAGCTCTCCGGGTAGGTGTTGGCCACCGCACCCAGCGCGCCGCCGGTCACCGGGGAGCCGTCGGCGTTCTTCACCCCGAAACGGCGGTCCCGCAGCACCTGGTTGCACAGCGCGTGCGAGGTGGTGGCCCAGGTGCCGCTGAGCCCGCGGTAGAGCGGGCCCTTCTGCCGGATCTGTTCATAGAGCGGATAGGGATTTTCCCGCCATTTCGGGTTTTCCACCTGCACCAGCAGATCACCGAGCCCGCCGAGCAGCCAGTTGGTGGCCTTGGCAGCCTGGATCTGCGAGCCGAGCCGAAGGGAGGCGGCGGGGCCCAGGTTGTTCATCGGTTTCCTCTCATCACGTGGTCACCTTCTGCTGCGCCGGAGCGAACGGCGCGTCGGAAGGTTCGATCTTGCGCAGCCCAGGGGTGAGGGCGGCGTAGACAGTGGCCAGCAGGCAGCCGATACCGATGATCAGGAAGGCGGTCGCCGGGCCGGAGTACTCCACGATGGGTCCGGCCACGACCGCGCCGAGCGGGCTGGCGGCCAGCGAGAGCGAGGTGATGGTGCCGATCACCCTGCCCCGCATGACCTCCGGGGTGCGCTCCTGCATGACCACCGCGGTGACCGGGTTGATCGGACCGGAGACCACGCCGGTGACCAGGGCCAGGGCGAGCAGCCAGCCGAAGTTGGTGCTCAGCGCGAACCCGAGGAAGGCCAGTGAGGTGAGCAGCAGCGCGACCAGCAGCACGATCCGCCTGCCGGCGAAGCGGGCGATCACGCCGTAGCCGATGGCGCCGATGATGCCGCCGACCGCGAAGACCGCGAGCACGAAGCCGGTCTGTTCCGGCTTGCCGGCCTGGAACATCATCGCGGGCATGATCACCGAGGACAGCGGGGTCAGGAACAGCACGATCAGCATGCCGGTCAGCGCGGTGGCGCGCAGTGCGCCCTCGGTCCAGACGAACTTCAGGCCCTGCCACACCGACTGCCAGTACGGCTCCACCGCCGGGCGTTCACCACCGGTGTGCTGGACCGAGGGCACCACGGTGAAGGTCAGCACCGAGGCCAGGAAGAACATGATCACGGTGGCCCACAGCGTGTTCATCGGGCCGATGATCGCGATCAGCACGCCGGCCAGACCCGGACCGGCCACGCCGCCGATCCCGTCCACCGCCTCACCCCAGGAGTTGATCTTCTCCAGGGGCAGCTTCGCCTTGGCCGCGACATCCGGCCGCAGCGCCTCGCGCGCGGCCATGCCGGGACCGTCGAAGACCGCGCCGAGCGCGACCAGGCCCAGGATCAACGGGATCCCCAGACCGAGGGTCATGTCCAGCAGCGGCAGTGCCGCCACCGCCGCGGCACTGAGCAGGTCCGCGGCCACGCTGGAGCGCCGCCGCCCGAACCGGTCCACCAGGGCCCCGCCGAACAGCGCGGAGAGCACCAGCGGCGCCATGGCCGCGGCGGCCACCACACCGGCGAGGACCGCACTGCCGGTGCGCTGCAGCACCAGGATCGGCATCGCGACACTCACGATCGCGTTACCCGTGACGGACAACGCCGTCGAGCCCAGAAGGCCCCAGACAGGTACCCGGGAAGGCCGCGCGGCCTCCTGGCCCAATTGGACGTCCACGAGTCAAACGATACACCGATGTCTCATTCTTGGCCGCTGACTTCCCATCCCAGGAGTGCCGCCACACCCGATCGCGGGGACGCCGATAGCCTCGGCCGGGTGGCCAAGGACAAGCAGCGGCACAGCCTGCCGATCAAAGAGGTCGAGCGCTGGTTCCTGCGCGAGGGCATGCCGTTCGTGGTGCGCAACATGCGCAAGCACCCGGTGCTCGCGCGCTCACTTCCAGCGCTGATGTTCTTCCTGGGCGGGGTGCTCGGCTACATCGTGGTGTCGGTCAGCTGGCGCTGGAGCCCGCCCTACCGCGGCCTCTCGGCGGCCCAGGCGAGCGTCCGGATGGCCGAGGACGACGGCTACCAACTCACCGGTCTGGGTGTGGCCACTGTCACAGCGATCGGCGCCGCGCTGTTGTTCCTGTGGCTGCGCACCGGTCGCCGCTACCTGCGCAGCCGGACCGCGGGCATCACCGGCGCGGTGATCACCCTCAGCACGCCGCCACTGCTGGAGGGCCTGCTCAACTGGAGCTGGTCGGACGCGCGGGAGGACCTGGTCATCGGCGCCGCGCTGGTGCTGGTGATCTACGCCTTCACCAGGGCCGGCATCGGCTCGCTGGTGCACTGGTCGTTCTGGCACCTGGTCCCGCACCTTGGCAACCTGGGCAGGCTGGTGACGAGGGCGGTGCCGTTGCTGCTGCTCCTGGTCACCTTCTTGTTCATCAACACCGAGAACTGGCAGATGTCGGGCAACCTGGACCGCCCGCGGCTGTGGGGCATCGCCTGGTTCTTCATCGTGATCATCGCCCTGTTCCTGTGCGTGCGGCTGCCCGAGGAGCTGAAGAAGCTGCGGGTGGAGATCACCCCGGACTCGGTGCGCGCGGCCTGTGCCGGCACCGAGCTGGGCAAGCTGGCCGAGCAGCTGCCCGATGAGGACCTGCAGTTCGACCGGCACCCGATGAAGCTGGGCGAGCGGCTCAACGTGCTGCTCATCGCCTTCGTCAGCCAGGGCATGCAGATCGCCCTGCTCGGCCTGCTGGTCTTCCTCTTCTTCGTCACCTTCGGCGCGATCGCGATCAAGGACTCGGTGGCCGAGGCCTGGGTCGGGCACCCGCTGACCGAGGGCACCTTCTTCACCATCCCGATCCCGATCGACGGGATCAGCAACGAGCTGATCCAGGTCTCCATCGTGATGGCCGCCTTCTCCGCGCTCTACTTCGCCGTCTACGCGGTCAACGACGCCAGCTACCGGGAGCAGTTCTTCGAGGAGATCCTGGAGGAGCTGCAGAAGGTGCTGCTGGCCAGGGAGTGCTACCTGCGGCTGCTGGAGGTCGACGGCCCGCAGTCCCCCGAAGGATGGACCAAGCTGGCCGAGGTCACCCAGCGGAGCTAGCAACTCCCCCGGTCCCGTCGCTCGGCGGAGTGGACCTGCGAGTCAGCCCGCTCCCGGCCACCCCTGGCGCGTACCCTCGCGCAGTGTCGACGACGGAAGAACCGGTCGCGCTCGCCGGGGTTGACCCCGCCAGTGGACTGACCGAGCAGCAGGTACGGCAGCGCGTCGCGGCCGGCCAGTCCAACGACGTCCCAGCACGGGCCAGCCGCAGTGTCGGCGAGATCATCCGGGCCAACGTGTTCACCCGGTTCAACGCGATCATCGGGGTGCTCTTCGCGATCATCCTGGTCATCGGGCCGATCCAGGACGGCCTCTTCGGCGTGATCATCGTGATCAACACGCTGATCGGCATCGTGCAGGAGGTGCGGGCCAAGCGCACCCTGGAGCGGCTGGCCATCGTCGGTGAGGCCAAGCCGACGGTGCGCAGGGACGGCCGCGCGGTGGAGGTCTCCCCGCACCAGGTCGTGCTGGACGACGTGATCGAGATCGGCCCCGGCGACAAGATCGTGGTGGACGGGCTGGTGCTCACCGCCGAGGCCCTGGAGGTCGACGAGTCGCTGCTCACCGGCGAGTCCGACCCGGTGGTCAAGCAGCCGGGCGACGAGGTCATGTCCGGCAGCTTCGTGGTCGCCGGCACCGGCGCCTACCAGGCCACCAAGGTCGGGCGGCAGGCATACGCGGCCCGGCTGGCCGAGGAGGCCAGCAAGTTCACCCTGGTCTCCTCCGAACTGCGCTCGGGCATCGACAAGATCCTGCGCATCATCACCTGGATGATCGTGCCGATCGGCGCGCTCACCATCTACAGCCAGCTCGCCGACAACAAGGACGTGCCGGACGCGATCCGCCGGATGGTGGCCGCGCTGGTGCCGATGGTGCCCGAGGGCCTGGTGCTGCTGACCAGCATCGCCTTCGCGGTCGGCGTGGTCAGGCTCGGGCGGCGGCAGTGCCTGGTGCAGGAACTGCCCGCGATCGAGGGCCTGGCCAGGGTGAACGTGGTGTGCGCGGACAAGACCGGCACGCTCACCGAGAACGGCATGCGGCTGGCCGAGGTCCGGCCGCTGGACGGGCACTCCCCTGCCGACATCGCCGCCGCACTGGCCGGGCTGGCCAGCGCGGACCCACGCCCGAACGCGAGCCTGCAGGCCATCGCCGAGGCGCATCCGGACGGCACCACCTGGCAGGTCAGCGCGATCGCCCCGTTCTCCTCCGCGCGCAAGTGGAGCGGCGCGAGCTTCCACGCCGACGGCGACTGGGTGCTCGGCGCGCCGGATGTGTTGCTGGCGCCGGGTTCCGCGGTCCGCGCCGAGGCCGAGCAGACCGGTGCGCAGGGCCTGCGGGTGCTGCTGCTGGGCCGGGCGAGCTGCGCGGTGGACGAGGCCGCCGCACCCGGCGTGGTCACCCCGGTGGCCCTGGTGGTGCTGGAGCAGAAGGTCCGCCCGGACGCCAAGGACACGCTGGACTTCTTCGCCGCACAGAACGTGGCGGTGAAGGTCATCTCCGGGGACAACGCGGTCTCCGTGGGCGCGGTCGCCGCCTCGCTGCAACTGGCGGGCGCGGACCGGCCGGTGGACGCGCGCACGCTGCCGGAGGGCAAGGAGGCGCTGGCCGATCCGGTGGACAACGGCGTGGTCTTCGGCCGGGTCACCCCGACGCAGAAGCGGGACATGGTCGGCGCGCTGCAGTCACGCGGGCACACCGTGGCGATGACCGGCGACGGCGTCAACGACGTGCTCGCGCTCAAGGACGCCGACATCGGCGTGGCCATGGGCGCGGGCAGCCCGGCCACCCGGGCGGTGGCGCAGATCGTGTTGCTGGACAACAAGTTCGCCACCCTGCCCTATGTGGTGGCCGAGGGCCGCCGGGTGATCGGCAACATCGAGCGGGTCGCCAACCTGTTCCTCACCAAGACGGTGTACTCGGTGCTGCTGGCGGTGCTGGTGATCATCGCCCAGGTGCCGTACCCGTTCTACCCCAGGCATTCCACCCTGCTCAACGCCTTCACCATCGGCATCCCGGCCTTCTTCCTCGCGCTGGCGCCGAACAAGGAACGGGCCCGCAGCGGGTTCGTGGCCAGGGTGATGCGACTGGCCGTGCCCGCGGGCGCGATCGCCGCGGTGGCCACCTTCACCAGCTACCTGCTCGCCATGGGCGATGCGAGCGCCACCCAGGCCCAGCGCAGCACCGCCGCGGTGGTCACGCTGTTCCTGGTGGCCTTCTGGGTGCTCGCGGTGATCGCCCGGCCGTATGTGTGGTGGAAGGCCGCGCTGCTGCTGAGCATGGCGGCCGGGTTCGCCTTCGCCGTGCTCATCCCGTTCGGTCAGCGCTTCTTCGACATCGACCCGAACCACTCGCCCACGCTGTTGCTGAGCTTCGTGGTGGCCGGTGTCGGCATGCTGCTGATCGAGCTGAGCTGGTGGATGGACGGCTGGCTGCGCCAGGAGAAGGAGCGGGTGGGCCTGCCCGCCGACTGACGCGTTCCGGACGCACCCAACAAAGGCCGCCTGAGCAATCAGGCGGCCTTTGTTATAGCCAAAAGTACAACAAAAAAGAACAGGGTGAACGCACCGAGCCGCCACTCGGTGCGTTCACCCCTGCCCTGGATCGGCGGTAGCCATCCAGGGAGTTCAGTGGACTGACTGATCAGACAGTAAGCCTCGGACCTGCGGTTCGTCAAGCCCATCGCGGATGAATACGTTGTCATCCGCAGGCTACTCCATGTTTACCAACCTCACCCCAGGCGTATTGACAGCCCGTTGGCTTCTGGTTGAACTGTGCGTGCTTGTGTCTGTTTCCGTTTGATTCTGACCGGTTGCCTGTGACGCCAACCTGAGGAGTTCGAATGAGGTCCCTGTCCAAGCGGCGGTTGGCCGCGCTGGCCGCCACGTTCGCCGTGGCCGTTGGCAGCGGTGCGCTGGCCATCGCGCCACCCGCGCTCGCCGAGCCGCCGCCCCCTGCCGTGGTCGACGAGCCGGCCCCGCCCGCGGTGGCCATCGACGACGGCCTGGCCCTGACCCCGCCGATGGGCTTCAACAACTGGAACACCACGCACTGCCGGGCCGAGTTCAACGAGAAGATGATCACCGATATGGCGGACATCTTCGTCGACCGCGGCCTCAAGGCGGCCGGTTACCAGTACGTCAACATCGACGACTGCTGGGCGCTGCCGCAGCGCGCCGCCGACGGCAACCTGGTGCCCGACCCGGTCCGCTTCCCGCGTGGCATCAAGTGGCTGGCCGACTACGTGCACGCCAAGGGCCTCAAGTTCGGCATCTACACCAGCGCGGGCATCAAGACCTGCAACAAGGTCGGCGGCTTCCCCGGCGGACTGGGCTTCGAGGAGCTGGACGCCAAGCTGTTCGCGAGCTGGGGCGTGGACTACCTCAAGTACGACAACTGCAACAACCAGGGCGTGGACGCCAAGCTCCGCTACACCAAGATGCGGGACGCGCTCAAGGCCACCGGCCGCCCGATCGTGTTCTCCATCTGCGAGTGGGGCCAGAACAAGCCGTGGGAGTGGGCCAAGGACGTCGGCCACCTGTGGCGCACCACCGGTGACATCAACGACACCTGGACCAAGACCGTCGACCTGCTCAAGCGCAACATGGTGCTGGCCGACTACGCCGGGCCTGGGCACTGGAACGACCCGGACATGCTGGAGGTCGGCAACGGCCAGCAGTCCACCACCGAGTACCGGTCCCAGTTCGCGCTCTGGTCGATCATGGCCGCCCCGCTGCTGATCGGCGCCGACCTGCGCAAGGTCTCGCCGGAGCACTTCGAGATCCTGACCAACAAGGAGATCATCGCGATCGATCAGGACAAGCTCGGCAAGCAGGGCAAGCCGATCCGGATCCAGAACGGGCAGTACGTCTTCGTCAAGCCGCTGGCCAACGGGGACAAGGCGGTCGCGCTGTTCAACGAGACCGACCAGCCGGCCCGGATCAGCGCCACCGCGGCCGAGGTCGGCCTGGCCAAGGCCAGCGGCTACAAGATCCGCGACCTGTGGACCAAGCAGGACGCGCACACCGCGGGCACCATCGCCGCCACCGTCCCCGCGCACGGCACCGCGATCTACCGGATCTCCGCCGACCGCGCCTGGCCGCTGTACCCGCCGGCGGTGGACAGCCACACCGACCTGGAGCTGCTCTACCCCGGCGCCGCGCCGGTGGTCACCCCCGGCAAGGCCGCCAGGGTGAGCACCGCGGTGCACAACGCGGGCAAGCTGCCTGCCCTGTTCGCCAAGGCCAAGGTCACCGCGCCGGAAGGCTGGACGATCAAGGCCGAGTCCCCGGCGAGCACCCCGCTGCTGCGGCCGGAACAGACCTGGCGGACCCACTTCGCGATCACCCCGCCGGCCGGCACCAAACCCGGCAAGTACCCGGTGACCAGCACCGTCACCTTCCACGGGCCGCGGCCGACCACGCACACCCAGAGCTTCGACCTGCTGGTGCCCGAACCCGCGCCCAGCGGGACCGTGCAGCTCTCCGACACCAAGTGGCTGCGCTCGGCCAACGGGTTCGGGCCGGTCGAGTTGAACACCAGCAACGGCGAGAGCAAGGCGGGCGACGGCAAGCCGATCACCATCAACGGCGTGGTCTTCGCCAAGGGCCTTGGCGTGCACGCGCCGAGCACCGTGGAGTACCACCTCGGCGGCCGCTGCTCGACCGTGTCCGCACAGGTCGGCGTGGACGATGAGAAGAACGCGGGCTCGGTGGTCTTCCAGGTCTTCGCCGACGCGACCAAGGTCGCCGACAGCGGGGTGCTGACCGCGGCCGACCCGGCGAAACCGTTGCAGGCCAGCGTGTCCGGCGCGACCCTGCTGCGCCTGGTGGTCACCGACGCCGGTGACGGGCAGAGCAACGACCACGCCGACTGGGCCGACGTGCGGCTCACCTGCTCCTGACACGAAACAGACCCCGCTCACCAACCAACCCCCCTTGACGGTTGGTGAGCGGGGTCACTAACATCCAGCCCACTGTTAGGAAACTAACCTAACAATGTTTTCCCAGCACAGGTACCGCCGCCGCCATGCACCGCCGCCGCCTTGTACCGCTCGGAGACCCCACCCCTGCCCTGGGTCTCCGTTCCGAGAGGAGCGCAAACGATGGGACGGCTCAACGTAGTCAGCCGCGCACTCGCCGTGATCGCGGCGGCCGCTCTGGCCACAACCGGCGTGCTCGCCACCAGCGCGCAAGGTTCGCCAACCCCCCAACTTCCGGCGTCTTCGGACACGGTCTCCACCCAAGCGGCGGCCGCCCTGCCACCAGGGACGCCCGCGGCGATCAACGGTCAGCTCCGGGTCTGCGGTCTGCAGCTCTGTAACAAGGATGGCAAGGCCATCCAGCTTCGCGGCATGAGCACGCACGGCATCCAGTGGTACAGCCAGTGCGTGAAGACGGCCTCGCTGGACGCGCTGGCCAAGGACTGGGGCGGCGACGTCCTGCGCATCGCGATGTACATCCAGGAGGGTGGGTACGAGACCAACCCCCGGAAGTTCACCGACATGGTGCACGGCTACATCGAGGAGGCCACCAAGCGCGGCCTCTACGCGTTGATCGACTGGCACCAGCTCACGCCGGGCGACCCGAACCACAACACCGCGCGGGCCAAGACCTTCTTCAAGGAGATCGCCCAGCGGCACAAGGACAAGACCAACATCATCTACGACATCGCGAACGAGCCGAACGGCGTTTCCTGGGCGAGGATCAAGACCTACGCCGAGGCGGTCATGCCCACCATCCGCGCGGAGGACCCGGACAGCCTGATCCTGGTCGGCACGCACGGCTGGGGCTCGCTCGGGATCTCCGATGGCCGCAACGAGCAGGACATCATCAACAACAAGATCAACATCCCGAACATCATGTACACGTTCCACTTCTACGCGGCCTCGCACAAGCAGAACTACCTGGACGCGTTCACCCGCGCGGCCGCCAAGCTGCCGCTGTTCGTGACCGAGTTCGGCACCCAGACCTCCAGTGGTGACGGTGGGAACGACTTCACCTGGTCGCAGAAGTACATCGACTTCATGAAGCAGAAGAAGATCAGCTGGACCAACTGGAACTTCTCCGACGACAACCGCTCGGGCGCGGTGTTCAAGAGCGGCACCTGTGCGGGCAACAACTTCTCCGGCACCGGCGTGCTCAAGCCGGCCGGCGCGTGGATCCGGGAGCGCATGCGCACCCCGGACGAGTTCTGATCGCTCCTCCACAGGGAAAAAACCCCTGCACTGTCCACTTCGGACAGTGCAGGGGTTTTCCCGGTTTTCGGCTAGCGGCCGCAGATCGCGAAGGCCTGCGCGCCGGAGCGGGACGGCGGTTCGTTGTGGTAGTAGATGCGCCAGCCCTCGCCCTGCGGGTGCGAGTCGGTGACCCTGGGCGCGAAACCGCCACCGCTGACCACCCAGCTGTCGCCGGGGCAGGTGATGCTCGCCTCGCCGTAGTAGTCCCACGGCGGCATGATGTAGTGGCCGGACTTCACCAGCGTCTGGCCCTGGATGCCGTTGGCGCAGACCGCCTGGCTCTGCACGGTGCGCGCCGCGCCGTCCTTGTTCAGGATGCCGAAGCGCCAGGCCCGCAGGTCATCGCCGGGGTTGGCGTCGACCCGGCTGAAGTAGGTGTCGGCCGAACCGCCGCCGCCGACCAGCGCGACGCCATTGGGGCAGCCCGCCCAGACGTCGCCGAAGGTGTTCGGCTGGACCAGCCGCTTGGCGTAGCTGTGCTGGTAGTTGCTCAATCCGCTGTAGCAGACCGCGTAGACGTGCAGCGTCACCTCGGTCGCGCCCAGGTTGGTGACCTGGACCTTCCAGCCGCGGCCGCCGTCGAGGGCCAGGCTCTTGTGCAGGGTCACCGAGCCCGCGTTGGAGTTGTACTCACCGCCGCCGGTGGCCAGCATGCCGTCCGGGCAGTAGGCCTCGGGCTCCTGCCACCGGTTCGGTCCGATGGTGACCGGGCCGTACCGGGTGATGTGCCGCCGGGGCAGCGCCAGTGCCGCGGCCGGCCCGGCGATGGTGGGTTCCGGCTTGGCCGCGGTGTCCGAGGGGAACTGGGCCGTCCCCGGCGCGACCTGCACCGGACCGCCGTTGCCCGCACCCGTGGGCGTGGCCTGGGCCTGACCGGAGACGGCGGTCAGGACGAGCAGGGCGGCGGCCAGCACGGCCGCGCCCAGGTTCTTTCGCACTCGCATGCCGCCACTGTTCAACCGCGGCGAGGCGAAGTCCCGGACCCGCGGCCGGACTAAGGTGCGATGATCACTGCCCTACCCGACGGGCAGCGCGTCACTGCCCAGCACCAGCCGCAGGAACGCCTGCGCGGACGGGCTCACGTGCTCGCCGGAGCGCAGCGCGATGCTGGCCTCCCAGTTCGGCGCGGCCGGCGCGTGCAGTTCGGCGATGGCGACCTGGAAGCCCTTCTTGTAGGCCATCGGCCGCGGTACCACCGCGACGCCGAGACCGTGTCCGACCAGCTCCAACAGGCTGTGCACGTCGTTGAGTTCCAGTGCCACCCGCCGGGCCATGCCCGCCGTGGTGAACACCCGGTCGGTGAGCTGGCGGGCGCCCCAGTCGCTCTGGAAGTCCACGAAGACCTCATCGGCCAGCTCGGACCACTCCACCTTGTCCCGGCGGGCGAAGCGGTGCTCGCGGCCGCAGACCAGCAGCATCGGCTCGGTGGCCAGGTGCGCCAGGCTGACCCCGTCCGGGGCCGGTCGCGGCTGGTCGACCAGGGCCAGGTCCAGGCGACCGGCCTTCACACCTTCGATGAGCTTGGCGCCACCGGCCTGGGTGAGCCGGACCTCGACGCCGGGGTGCGCGGCGTGGAAGCGGGCCAGCAGCGCGGGCGCGTCGATCACGCCGAGGCACTGCACCATGCCCACCGACAGCGTGCCACGCAGCACGCCCTGCACCGCGGCCACCGCGTCCTTGGCCGCGGCCACGCTGACCAGCGTGCGCCTGGCCTCCACCAGCAGGGCCCGGCCCGCCTCGGTGAGTTCCACCCGTCTGGTGCTTCTGACGAACAGTGGCGCGCCCAGCTCCCGTTCCAGTGCTTTGATCGAGGCGGAGAGACCGGACTGGGCGACCCGCACCCGCTCGGCGGCCCGCGTGAAATGCCGTTCTTCCGCTACCGCGACGAAGTACTCCAGGTGCCGAAGCTCCACGACTGTGCACGTTAGCCGATGAGTGCCAGCAGGTTCTTCTGTTGGACATAACCGAGACCACAACGCAAGCTGAAGAAACCGCTTACACCCACGACAGGAGCAAGTATGAGGACCCGCCGCATCGGCGATGTCGAGGTGAGCGCGATCGGCCTGGGCGCGATGCCCATGTCATCGGAGTTCGGCAAGGACAAGCAGGCCTCGCAGGCCACCCTGCACGCGGCGCTGGACGCCGGGGTCACGCTCATCGACACCGCGGACGCCTACTGCACCAACAGCGCCGACTTCGGCGACAACGAGCGCTTCGTGGCCCAGGCGCTGGCCGCCTATCCAGGGGACACCAGCGACGTGCTGGTCGCCACCAAGGGCGGGCACACCAGGGACGAGCAGGGCGCCTGGGGCCTCAACGGCGACCCCGGCTACCTCAAGCAGGCCTGTGATGCCTCGCTGAAGCGGCTCGGCGTGGACGTGATCGGGCTCTACCAGTTCCACCGGCCGGACCCGTCGGTGCCGATCGGTGACTCGGTGAGCGCGCTGCGCGACCTGCTGGACGCCGGGAAGATCCGCTACGCCGGGGTGTCCAACTTCGACCCGGCCGAGATCGTCGAGGCGAACGAGATCCTCGGCGGCAGGCTGGTCTCGGTGCAGAACCAGTTCTCCCCCGCCTTCCGCAGCAGTGAGCCGGAGCTGGAGCTGTGCGCCGAACTGGGCATCGCCTTCCTGCCGTGGAGCCCGCTGGGCGGCATCGCCAAGGCGGCCGAGCTGGGCAGCGGGTTCGCCGCCTTCGGTGAGGTCGCGGCAGGCCGAGGGGTCAGCCCGCAGCAGGTCTGCCTGGCCTGGATGCTGGCCAAGTCCGAGGTGGTGGTGCCGATCCCGGGCGCCAGCCGGATCGCCTCGGTGCTGGACTCGATCGCCGCGGTGCACCTGGACCTGTCCGCGGAGGAGATCGCGCACCTGAACGGCTAGTCCCACCATCGCTTCCCCGTCCACTGTGGACGATGGCCATCGGGAAGCACCGCACCCCCACCGGGATTTCCACTCCGGTGGGGGTGTTGGTTTCGCGGAAGTCGTTGCGCCATCAGGGATTCTCAGTAGCCGCCGTAGCCACCGGCGCCGCCACCGCCCTGGGTGCCGCCGCTGGCGCTGGCCGTGGTCTTGGCCTTCTTGCCGTCGGGGGCGGCCACGAACCAGGTGCCCTGCACGGCCTGGCCCTTGGTGTCCCCGGCCTTGGTGTCCTGGGCGAAGCGGTACAGCGGCCAGCCGCCCAGGGTCAGCTGCTCCGAACCGTCGGGGCGCTTGACCGAACCGACCAGTGCCTCGTCAACGCCCTGCACCCGCACGCTGCCGGTGACCAGCGCGGGCGGCCATGCCTCCAGGCACTTGGCGGCGCAGTTGGACTTGGACGGCTTGGCGGTGTCCTTGTCGAAGCGGTACAGGGTCAGGCCGTTCACATCGGTGACGATGTTGCCCAGATCGCTGGAGGCCACCACGTTCAGCGTGGCCGCGGCGTTCTGGCCACCGGCCGCCGCCTTGGCCTTCTTGCCGTCGGGGGCCGCCACGAACCAGGTGCCCTGCACGTTCTGGCCCTTCATCTCACCGGGGCCGGTGTCCTTGGCGAAGGTGTAGAGCGGCCAGCCCGCCAGGGTGAGCTGCTCGGTGCCGTCGGCCCGTTTCAGCGACCCCACCAGCGCCTGGTCAACGCCCTGCACCGTAGGCTGCCCCTCGACCAGCGCCGGCGGCCAGGCCTCCAGGCACTTGTCCGCGCAGTTGGATTTTGAGGGCTTGGCGGTGTCCTTGTCGAAGCGATACAGGGTCTTCCCGTTGGCGTCGGTGACGATGTTGCCGAGCTGCGCCGTGCTCGAGACGTTCAGCGCGGCGGCGGCAGGCACCTCACTGGTGCTGGAACGCTGCGGCGCCGGGGGCTGGACCTGCGGAGCGGCACCGTCCACTCCGGACCCGCAGGCTCCGGCGAACAGCACGGTGGACACAGCGGAAACGGCCAGGATCATGGTGCGAACGCGTCGAGTCTGCACGGTCTGTTCCTCTCCACAAGGTTTCGGTCGTTGTGCTCAGCTCCGAACGCCGTGGGATACGCGGAGGTCACCGCCCCGGGTTCAGCCCCGGCGCAGAAAAAAACAAAAGCCCAGGATCACACCGGAATCCTGAACCGGAATAGCGGGCTCCTCGTATCCCACGGGAAGGACGCCCTGTGAGCAGCGCAAAGGAGCGAGGCCAGATGATGCGGCGACGAAAGGCAGCGCGGTGAACGTACGGCGCTTCGGCAAGCCGGAGAAGCGCGAGGACGAGGCGGAGCGCCAGCTCATCGCTCTGCTGTACCGCCAGTACGGGCAGGTGCTGATGCGGCATGCCATGCGCCTCACCGGCAACGACAAGTACTGGTCCGAGGACGTGGTGCAGGAGACGCTGCTGCGGGCCTGGCGGCACGCGGAGAAGCTGGACCGCGACCCCGACCTGCTGCGTGCGTGGTTGTTCACCGTCGCGCGCCGGATCGTCATCGATGCCAGGCGTAGCAAGGGAATCCGGCCGCAGGAGGTGGACCCGGCCCCGCTGGAGGTGATGCCGGAGCCCGCGCGGACCGACGAGGCCCTCTCCCGCATCGTCATCAAGGGCGCCCTGGACAGTCTCAGTGCCGAGCACCGGGAGGCGGTCGAGCAGACCTATCTGCGCGACCGCTCGGTCAGTGAGGCCGCCGCCGTACTGGGTGTCCCGCCGGGCACCGTGAAATCGCGGGTGTTCTACGCGCTGCGCGCACTGCGCCGGAATTTGGAAGAACAGGGGGTCACGTCATGACGCCGCCGATCGAGCACACCGACGTGGGCGCCTACGTCCTCGGCGTGCTGGACGCGCACGAGGCCGAGGCGTTCGAGGCGCATCTGCTCAGCTGCGAGATCTGCCAGGCGGAGTTGAAGGCGCTCTCCGCCCTGCCCGACCTGCTGGACGAACTCCGCGAGCAGCCCGTCGCCGCGGCCGAACCCCTCGGCGCGGCCGATCCGATGCCGAGGCTGCTGGACGAGCTGGCGGTGCGCCGCCGCAGGCGCAAGGTGATCACCTGGGTGGCCGCGGCCGCCGCCACCATCGCGATCATCGCCGGGCCGATCCTGACCGCGGCGTTCACCGCGACCGACCCGAACGTGGTGGCCTTCCCGGAAGGTGTGCCGAAGCTGACCGGCTCCGGGCCCACCGGGGCCTCGCTGGAGCTGACCGTGCAGGGCCGCGGCTGGGGATCGGATGTGGTGCTGGCGCTCAAGGGTGTGCGCGGGCCGGAGGCGTGCGAGCTGATCGCGGTGTCCAAGACCGGTCAGGAGGTCACCGTGAACAGCTGGCTGGTGCCCGACCGGGGTTACGGCGTGCCCGATTCGCCGAAGCCGCTGATGATGCGGGGTGGCGCGGCGCTGAAGCCGGGCGACATCGCCAAGTTCGAGGTGCGCACCCTGGACAAGAAGGTCCTGGTGAGCATCCCGGCCTGAGCAGCCGGTTCGACCGGGACCGGGGGCGGACCAGCGCGGTCCGCCCCCGGTCCCGCTTCCCGGCTCACTTCAGCGCGTAGGCCCTGATCAGGGTCTGCTCGACGGAGTTGCCCTCGGCGTCGGCAGCCTGGACCTTCAGCGAGACGAACCCGCTGCTGTCGGCCTTCCTCGGGTGCTGGATCGCCCCGCTGTAGCCGCCATCGGACCCGAGCGCGCGCAGGTCGACCGCCTCCCAGCTGCCGCCGTCGTTGTAGGAGACCTCGGCCCTGACCTCGGTGACCTTGACCGGGGGCGCGCCCGGCTGGGTGGCCGCGGTCAGGTTCAGCGCGTGGACCCGGTCGGCCGGGGCCGCGTTGTCCAGGTCGAGGTCCAGGTTCCAGCGGGCCTGGAGCACCGGCAGCGGCACGGTCTTGCCCGCCTCCCCGCGTGCGGAGCCGAAGCTCCACGAGGAGAAGGACTCGGTGCCCACCGACCAGCCGGGGCGGCCCTGGTTGACGTCGAGTTCGACCCGGTAGTTCGCCTTGTCCGCCACGCCGACGGCGAGTTCGCCGAGGGCGTGCGGTTGTTCGGCGACCTGTTCGCCGTCCCGGTAGACCCTGGCCACCGTGCTCGCGCCGAGATCACGCAGGTAGTGGTCGGGGTCGCTGTCCAGGTACTCGGCGAAGTTGAGCCGCAGCTTGTCGTCCACCCGGCTGACCGGGACCAGTGCCTTGGACACGCCCGGCTGGAACGGTCCCTGGTACCAGTTCACCGTGCGGTCGCTGCCCGCCACCGGCAGTGGCGCGGACCCGTTGCCCGCCACGCTGTCCCCGTCAGGGCCGCCGTAGAACAGCGGGTTGAACCGGGTGTTGTTGGCGGAGAAGTACCGCACGTGGTCATACGGGAAGCGCCGGTCGTAGGTGCTGGTCAGCCCGATGAAGTCATACGGCCGGAAGCTGAACATGCCCAGCATGCCGACCTGGTCCGGGCGCACCGCGTGCAGTTTGGTGCGCTCGGTGGCCAGGGTGGCCGGACTCGCGTCGAAGGACAGGTCCGCCGGGATGCTCCCGGCGAACGGCGCGACCAGGTGGTACTGCACCGGGCTGTGCGAGACGCCCTTGAGTTCCAGCGTCACCGGCCCGCGGCCGAGCAGTTCGAGCAGCCGCTTACCCTCCACATTGGACAGTTCAAGGCCGGGGATGGCCGGGTTGCGGGTGGTGTAGTCGGCGAAGCGGCCCGGTCCGGAGCCGAACACCGCGGCCACCCCCGCCTTGGCGTTGGCGGCGTTGCGCACCTGGTCGTTGGGCGTGATGTCCTTGGACTGCTGGATCAGCGCGATCTTGCCGCGGACATCCCGCCCGGCGAACTCGGCCGGGGTGCCGGTGCCGACGTAGACCACCGGCAGCCGGTGGGTGCCGTCGATCCGCTTGCCCAGTTCCTGGCCGCCGCCGAGGTAGTCCGGCCGCAGCACGGTGTCCGGGGACACCACCCGGGCGGCCAGCTTCGGCGTCTCCAGCCACATCCGGTTGGCCAGCTCGAACTCGCCGCGGGTGACCGGGGCCGAGGGCACGGCGTAGATCCGGTCCACGGTGCGGCCGTAGAAGAAGCCGCTGGTGAACCGGCGGGCGCCGCTGGCCCTGGTCCAGGTCTGGGACAGGGTCACCGCCTCGGTCTTCTCCGGTGTGCGGGCCTGGATCTCCTTGGCGCCGCGGCCGTCCAGGACGATCGAGGTGGATCCCTTGACCTCCACCTCGTCCTTGGTCACCACGGTGTACTCGGTGTCGTTGCGGCTGGGGTCGGCGGTGGAGAGGAAGCTGCCGACGAAGTACTTGCCGGGCGGCAGCAGCAGGCCGCCGGAGCCGGTGGCGTCCACGTTGACCCGGTGGTACTTGCCGTCGTCGAGGTTCCACAGCGCGACCGAGGCGTAGCCGGGGGCCTTGCCGTCGCGGGCGGTGGCGGTCACCGAGACCTTGTGCTGGAGGTCCTTGTTGAAGCCCAGCACGGTCCGCAGCACCGCGGCGCCACCGCGCTGGGTGGCGGTGAGCGCGCCGGTGTAGAGGCCGACCTCGCCCGCGTTGGGGTTGAGCGTGACGGTGGCGGTGGCCGAGCCACCGGCCGGGATCGACAGGGTGGCCGGGCTGACCGAGAGCGCCTCGGCGGGCGCGGTCGCGCCACCGGCTGATCTGGCCTGCACGGTCAGGTCAAGGGTGGCTTCGGCGCTGCCGTCGTTGGTGTAGGTGACCTTGCGGGTCACCGGGTCCACCGAGCCGTAGGGCCCGAGAAAGCGCCCGAGGCTCAGCGAGCCCGCGTCCGCCCGCAGCTGCTGCTGCGCGGTCGCGGCCACCCCGGCCTCCAGCCGGCCTGCGCCCTGGTCGTAGGTGGAGATGCCGTTGAGCGGTTTGGCGGTCTGCATCAACGCGGTCTTGAGCTGCGCTGGCGTCCACTTCGGGTTGCGCTGGGCCAGGATCGCGGCCGCGCCCGCCACGTGCGGGGTGGCCATCGAGGTCCCGTTGGCCGAGACGTAGCGCTCGCCACCGGCGGAGTTGGCCTTGGCCGCGCTGATCGCCACACCCGGCGCGGCGATGTCCGGCTTGAGCGCGTGATCCCCGAACCGGGGTCCCTTGCTGGAGAACGGCGCGAGCTGGTCCTGCTTGTCCACCGCGGCCACGGTCAGCGCGGAGTCGGCCGTGCCCGGCGAGGACACCGTCTCCTGCCCGCCGAACCCGGAGTTGCCAGCGGCGATGACGAACAGCGCGCCGGTGTCGGCGGAGATCCGGTTCACCGCGACGCTCATCGGGTCGGTGCCGTCGGTTGGCCCGCCGCCCAGGCTCATGCTGACCACCTTGGCCTTGCCCGCGGCCCACTCCATCCCGGCGATGATCCCGGACTCCGAGCCCGAGCCACCGTCGTTCAGCACCTTGCCGCTCAACAACTTCGCCCCTGGCGCGACGCCCTTCTTGGCGCCACCGGAGGCGGCGCCGGACCCGGCGATGGTCGAGGCGACGTGGGTGCCGTGCCCGTGCTTGTCCTCGGCCGCAGGCGCGTCGCTGAAGTTCTTGTGCTCCACCACTTTCCCGGCCAGGTCCGGGTGCGTGTCGTCGATCCCGGTGTCCAGCACCGCGACCGTGCCGCCGGTGCCGTCGAACCCGGCCTGCCACGCGGCCGGCGCGCCCACCTGCGGCACACTGGTGTCCAAAGTGGACTGGACCTTGCCGTCCAGCCAGACCTTGGCGATCCCGCCGTTCAGGCTCGCGCCCCGCCCGGCCAGCGCGCCCCAGAACTCACCCATCTTGCCGCGCTCGGCCCGCACGGCCTGGGCGCTGGCACTGGCCAGCACGGCCTGCCGGGCACTGCCCCGTGGCGGGGCGGCGGCGATCGACATGTCCTGCTTCGGGTAGCTGAGGATCAGCGGCAGCGAGCCCTGGCGGTCGAAGCCCTGCTCGACCAGCTTGGTCACGTTGAACAGCCGCTCGTCCAGCACCCCGGCGGCAAGGTACGGCTCGGCGGCGAAGGGCACCACGTACGCCTGTTTGTCCAGCGTGTAACTGCGGTACTGCTCCGATCCCTTGACCCTGGCGGCCTGCCTGCCGTCGGGGTAGTAGTCCAGGGTGACGGTGTCCCCGGTGACCAGGGTCAGCTCGGCGGTCCGCACCGGCACATCCGGACCGGGCCGCGCCTCCGGGGCCGGCGCCGCGGCCGCCGATCCAGTCGCGAGAGCGCTTGCCACCAGGCCTAACGCGGTCAACCCCGCGGTGATTCTCCGACGTCTCGACAAGGTGCCCCTCCAACCCACCAGGCGATACCGGAGGCCGAAGCTAGCGGCGGGCCGCGGACACCGGACACCTACGAAGGTGGTCTAAACCTCGCGTTCGGGTGAACCCCGGCGGGGCCGAGAGATCGGAGCATCGCCTGGTGGACGGGCCTCGCCCACCAGCCAGGAAAGGTCCGACCTCTCCCTTGACCAGCCCTCCGCCGCGGTGTTGACTCAGGGCTTGAAAACGTTTCCAAGACTGTGGAGCGGGATCGATGGTGTTACGGCCCGAGGAGTTGCGGAGTCACCGGTGGTACGGCGGGGAGGGGCTGCGGTCGTTCAGTCATCGGGCGCGGACCCGGCAGCTGGGCATCGGGGCCGAGGAGCACCTTGGCAAGCCGGTCATCGGGGTGATCAACACCTGGAGTGAGCTGAACCCCTGCCACAGTCACCTGCGGGAACGGGCCGAGGCGGTCAAGCGCGGGGTGTGGCAGGCAGGCGGTTATCCGGTCGAGCTGCCAGCGGGCGCGCTGTGCGGGGAGACCTTCCAGAAGCCGACCGCGATGCTCTACCGCAACCTGCTCGCCATGGAGGTCGAGGAGCTGCTGCGCTCCTACCCGCTGGACGGGGCGGTGCTGCTCGGCGGATGCGACAAGACCACGCCCGCGTTGCTGATGGGCGCGTTCAGCGTCGACCTGCCGGTGATCTTCGTCCCGGCCGGGCCGATGCTGCGCGGGCACTGGCGCGGCGAGACGCTGGGCAGCGGCAGTGACATGTGGCGGTACTGGGACGACCGCAGGGCCGGGCTGATCGGCGAGGAGGAGCTGGCCGGGCTGGAGCAGGGGCTGGCCCGCTCGCCGGGGCACTGCATGACCATGGGCACCGCCTCCACCATGACCGCGGTGGCCGAGGTGCTGGGCCTGACCCTGCCGGGGGCCAGTTCCATCCCGGCGGTGGACTCCGGGCACGTGCGGATGGCCGCGGCCAGTGGGCGGCGGGCGGTGGAGCTGGTGTGGCAGCAGGTCACGCCTTCGTCCATTGTGGACAAGGCGGCCTACGAGGACGCGATCACCACCGTGCTGGCGCTGGGCGGGTCCACGAACTCGGTGATCCACCTGATCGCGATGGCCGGGCGCAGCGGGATCGCGCTGGGGCTGGACGAGTTCGACACCGCATCCCGCGGGGTGCCGGTGCTGGCCGACATCCGGCCGGCCGGGCGGTTCCTGATGGAGGACTTCTACTACGCGGGCGGGCTGCGGGCCCTGCTGGCCCAGCTCGGCGACCTGATCCACCGGGAGCGACGGACCGTGGGCGGCTGCACCCTGGAGGTCGCGCTGCGCGATGCCGAGGTGTACAACCCGGAGGTCATCCGCACCCAGCAGAATCCGGTGTTCGCCGAGGGCGGGCTGGCCGTGCTGCGCGGCAACCTGGCGCCGGACGGCGCGGTGATCAAGAGCATTGCCGCCGAGCCGGAGTTGTTGCGGCACACCGGTCCCGCGGTGGTCTTCGACGGATACGCGGACATGCAGCGGCGGATCAACGACGAATCGCTGGGGATCACCGAGCAGACCGTGCTGGTACTGCGCGGCGCCGGGCCCCAGGGCGGGCCGGGGATGCCCGAGCACGGCATGCTGCCGATCCCGGAACACCTGCTGCGCCAAGGGGTCCGGGACATGGTGCGGATCTCCGACGCGCGGATGAGCGGGACCAGCTACGGCACCTGCGTGCTGCACATCGCGCCGGAGAGCCACGTGGGCGGCCCGCTCGCGCTGGTGCGGGACGGCGACCTGATCAGCCTGGACGTGCCGGGCCGAACACTGGAACTCCTTGTCCCCCAGGAGGAACTGGATGGCAGGCGGGCTGCTTGGACTGCTCCGCCACCGGTATACGGGCGGGGCTACGGGCAGCTCTACGCACAGCACATCGGTCAGGCCGACACCGGCTGCGACTTCGACTTCCTGGCCCGCGACGGCGCGGTGCCCGACCCCGAGGCTGGGTGAGACAGGCATGGAACTTCGGCAGGCACTGCGGTCGGTCGTGGTCATCACGGTCACGCCGTTCGACGCCGAGGACCGGATCGACGAGAAGGCCTACGGCGCACTGGTGGCCAGGGTGGTCGAGGCCGGGGTCGGCGTGGTCACGCCGAACGGCAACACCAGTGAGTTCTACTCGCTCACACCGGCCGAACTGGACAGAGCGCTGGATCTGACCTTCGAGGCCGCCGGGGACGCGCTGGTGTTGCCTGGCATCGGTTTCGACGCCGCACGGGCCGCGGAGATGGCGGTGCGCGCGCACCGGGCCGGGGCACGGGCGGCCATGGTGCACCAGCCGGTGCACCCGTTCCTGTCCGTGCGCGGCTGGGTGGACTACCACCTGCGGATCGCCGCGGCCGCACCGGAACTCGGCCTGGTCGCCTACGTCCGCTCGCCCCAGGTGACCACGGCCGCGCTGGCCCAGCTCGCGCGGGAGTGCCCGAGCTTCATCGGGGTCAAGTACGCGGTGCCCGACCCACTGGCACTGGCCGACGCGGTGGCCGTGATCGGCCAGGACCGGCTGACCTGGTTGTGCGGCCTGGCCGAGAGCTGGGCGCCGTTCTTCGCCACCGCGGGCGCGCAGGGTTTCACCTCCGGCCTGGCCACCATCGCGCCCGAGCTGTCGATCGGCCTGCTGGACGCGCTGGAGTCCGGCGACCGGGCGCGGGCGATGTCCTTGTGGCACAAGGTGAAGCCCCTTGAGGACGCGCGGGCCCGGCTGGGCAGCGCGAACAACGTGTCGGTGGTCAAGGAGGCACTGGCCCAGCTCGGCCTGTGCGGACGGGCCGTGCGGCCGCCGATCGCCGAACTCACCGAGCCCGAACGGGCCGAGGTCAGCCGGATCCTGGCCACCTGGGACTAACCGGTAGCAGGCTCGTGTCCCCCGCCCGCGACCAGGGAGAGGCACGGGGGACACGAGCCCGGGAGGGATGTCACCGTTCGATCTCGTGCTGGTGCGGCATCGGGATCCGCGCCACGCACAGGACGCATGGCATCCCGGAGCTTGTCGGTTCGATCACTGCCAGCGGGGCCACATGTCCGCACAAGGCGGTGAGATCATCCGGCGGGGTCTCCGGGCGCAGTGTGGCCACCTGGAAACCGTGCACCTGCTTGTCTCGCCAGCTCCGCCACCAGGCCAGATCGTCATTGGCCGCCATCCGCACCACCGTCCCGCGGTGCGCAGTAGTGGCACACGACTTCTCCCCTCCGACACAACCGGCTGATCGGAGGGGTCCGACCGAGCGGCTGTCCCCGGTAACCTGCTTACCCATGGCAGTGGATCAACCACTGTCCGTACAACGTTAGGGAACCTGACGCGACAAGAGGACTGACCGGAAGTACGGGTTGGCTCCCATCGGTCGGTGCGTGGCGAGAGGGCGAGCACCGTGGCCGGACGAACGGGAAGACTGCGAACGGGTCAACGTTCTCCGCGCTGTGTCGGAATCGTCTCCGGCTATGTGCTGAAGCTGGCCAGGGAGTCCGTGCCGTTGAGCCAATCGGTGCTGGCCGAGCATCTCGGGGTTGACCTGACCACCGTGCAGGGATGGGAAAGCGGCCGCCGTCCGCTGACCGCGATCCGCACCGCCGACCTGATCCGATTACGCGCCAAACTCATCCGGTTGGGCGTGCCCCCCAAGGTGTTCGCCGCCCTGGAGGACGCGCTGGAGGCGGATCTGCTGATCGGGCACGCGGTGGAGGCAGGCGACCGCCCGGCCAGGGCGGTGGACCACCCGCTGGCCCAGTGCGTGCACCGGCGCAACCTGACCAACATGATCACCTGGCCGTTCACCGGCCTGACCCCGCCCAACCTGCGCGACCTTGACCGGCAGAGCCACCAGCGCCGCGGCCCGGTGCCGGACCGGCCCGCCCTCGGCTCCACCGAGACCAACCGGTTCTTCGACCACCTGCTGGTCACCGCGGACGCCGAGTCCGAACAGGAGGACGCCCTGCTCCGCCGCCAGGCCGTCTACCTGCTCGGCTTCGACGACCGGGGGGCCACCGCGGAGTGGCTGGGCACCGAACAACGCCGGGCGCTGCGCAGTGCGGGCCGCACCGACCACGTGCCGTCCTGGGTGGAGGTGCGCTCCTCGGCCATCGCACTGAGCCGCTACGGCGACCGGGACCCGTTACGCGCCTTCGTGCGCACCGCGCTGACCAACGAGGCGCAGGAGATCGCCAACCTCAACTACTGGGCGTACTGGGTTGGCGAGGTCGACGACGTGCAGACCGACGACGGCTTCATGACCGAACTGGGTGTGCGGTCCTGGACCGGCGAAGACCTGCTGCGCCACCTCCTCGTTCGCCTGCAACCAGGCAGCGACCACGCCGAACTGAACATCCACAGCCTCTGGTCCCTGGTGCTGGCCCGCCCGGCGCTGCTCAACGGCAGCCCCGGCCTGCGCAGGCTGGCCAGGGAACGGGTGGACGGGATGAGCGAGGACGCCGAACTGGCCAAGCAGGCCCACCGCGAACTGACCGGACTGGACTACGCCATCCGGCTGGCCGCTCGCTGAGTCAGCCGGTCCGGCCAAGGCACGTGACTGCCGAGGAGAGAGGTCAGCCAGTGAACGACAAGCACGACCGGGACGCGGCCGCGGTCGCCGAGTTCGCCTTCGAGCTGGGGGTGCTCAAGCGCACCCGCCGGGCTGGTTGGTGGCACATCGGCGTTCGCGACCCCGAATCGGTCGCCGAGCACAGCCTGCGGGTCGCCCAGCTCGCCACGATGCTCGCCGCCATGGAAGGCGCCGACCCCGCCCGCGCGGCGTTACTCGCGCTCTGGCACGACTCCCAGGAGACCAGGATCGGCGACCTCACCCACACCGCCCGCGACTACCTGCAGTCCGCCTCCAACGAGCAGATCACCGCGGACCAGACCGCGGCGCTGCCGGACACCGCGCGCAAGACGGTGCAGGAGGTGGTCAACGAGTACGAGGCGGCTGGCACCGCCGAGGCGCACTGCGCCAAGGACGCGGACAAGCTGGAATGCCTGTTCCAGGCGGTGGAGTACCGGGAAAGCGGCTACCGAGGGGTGCAGGGCTGGATCGACTCCTCCCGCCAGTCGCTGCGCACCGACGCGGCCCGGCGGGTCGCCGAGGCCGCGCTGAGCGTGTCCACCCTGGCCTGGCGCGGACGCTGAGCACCAGGACGCCCCCGGCCGCGAACGGGCCGGGGGCGTCGGACTCACCTGCGGCTCAACGCCTCGGTGAGTTTGCTGCGCGCCCCCACCCGCAGCACGGTGTTGGCATAGACCCGGCCGCCCAGCCACAGCAGCAGCCCGATCGCCGGCAGCATCAGCCCGGCGGCCAGCAGCTGCTGCCACAGCGGGGCCGCGCCCAGCGCCGCGCGGATCGGCATCAGCATCGGCGCGAACGGCGGCAGCAGCGAGACCCACTCGACGAGCTGGTCGTTCGGGTTGCGCAGCAACAGCGGCAGCCCACCGGCCATCGGGATGACGATCAGCATCATCACCGGCATGATCACCGACTGCATGTCCTCCTGGCGGGAGACCAGCGCGCCGGTGGCGGCGAACAGCGTGGCGTAGAGGGTGAACCCGAGCAGGTACCAGCCGATCAGCGCGGTGATCGTGCCCACCGTGCCACTGGGCAGCGACACCGACCCGGTGGCGGTGGCCGCGACCAGTCCGGCCCCGGTGACCAGCGCGAGCTGGGCCAGGCCGACCAGACCGATGCCGATCACCTTGCCCGCCAGCAGCTGCCACGGCCGGACCGCGGCCAGCAGCAGCTCGACCACCCGGCTGCTCTTCTCCTCCACCACGCCCTGGGCCACCGTGATCCCGTAGCCGAGCAGGGCGAAGTACAGCAGCATCGCGGTGGCGAAGGCCAGCGCCAGCCGGGACCCGCGATCCGGATCGGCCGGGGTCAGCGCCCGCACCTGGGCCGGTTCCGGCGCCCGCCCGGCCTGGTCCAGCACCGACTTGACCGCGAGCACGTCCAGTGCCCCGCGCAGCTCGCTGTCGGTGTCCTTGTCCACGATCGCGCGCACCCCTGGACCGCTGTCCAGGAACACATCCACCTCGCCCGCGCGGACCAGGCGCTCGCCCTCGGCGGCGTCGGCCACCGTGCGCAGCGCCAGCTTCCCGCCGGTGGCCTGTAGTTGTGCCTGCAACGCCGCGCCGGCCTGCGTGCTCCGCGCGGTGACCGCCGCGGTGCGCTCGGTGCCGCCGCCGAGCGCGGCGAAGCCGACCAGGGCGCCGACGATGGCCAGCATCAGCAGGGTGCCGAGCACGAAGGACTTGCCGCGCATCCGGGTGGCGATCTCGCGACTGGCCACCAGCCAGGCGCCGCGGGCCGGTCCGAGCTGGGTGTTCACGCGCTCGCCTCCTCGGTGACGATGTGCCGGTAGGTCTCGGTCAGGCTCGGCTGGTGACGGCCGAAGCCCCGCACCGGCCCGGTGCGCAGGGCAGCCCGCAGCACCACCTGGTCGTCCACGCCCTCGGCCAGTTCCAGCACGGTCTGACCGTCCACTGTGGACACAATGCGGACACCGGGAATGCGTTCCGCCCAACCGGGATCGGCCGAGGGCGCGTCCACCACCAGCCGGGCCGAACCGGCCCGCTGCAGCTCGGAGACGGTGCCGCAGGCCACCATCCGGCCCTGCCGCACGATGCCCACCCGGTCGCACAGCCGCTCCACCAGGTCGAGCTGGTGGCTGGAGAACAGCACCGGCACCCCTCGGGCGCACTGCTCGCGCAGCACCTCGCTGAGCACGTCCACCGCCACCGGGTCCAGCCCGGAGAACGGCTCGTCCAGCACCAGCAGCATCGGCCGGTAGACCAGCGCCGCGGCCAGCTGCACCCGCTGCTGGTTGCCAAGGCTGAGCTTCTGCACCTCATCGTCGCGGCGCTCGGCCACGCCCAGCCGCTCCAGCCACTGCTCGACCTCCCGCCGGGCGGCCTTCGGGCCGAACCCGTGCAGCCGGGCCAGGTAGGTGAGCTGCTCGCCGACCTTCATCTTCGGGTAGAGCCCGCGTTCCTCCGGCATGTAGCCGATCCGGCGGCGGCCGGCGAAGTCCAGCGGCGCCCCGTCCCAGCGCACCTGTCCGGAGTCGGCGGCCAGCACACCCAGCACGATCCGCATGGTCGTGGTCTTGCCGGCGCCGTTGCCGCCGACGAAGCCGAACAGCTCACCGGGCCGCACCAGGAAGCTCATCCCGTCCAGCGCGCGCAGCTCCCCGTAGCGCTTGCCGAGCCGGTCCACCTCCAGGCCGGGTCCCGCCCCCACCGTTGCTGATGTGTTCATGTGGCGAAGTGTTGTAAAAACCCAACAGCTTGTCAAGTTGTCCAACCAGCCGGTTGTGCCAGACTTACCCGGTGAGCCCAGTGCGACGGGGCAAGGACCTGCCGATCCACAACCGGCTCCCGGTGCTGCGCGCCGAACGGGGTCTGTCCAGGGTCGCGCTGGCCGAGGCGGTGGAGGTCAACCCGCAGACCATCGGCGCGCTGGAACGCGGCGACCACTACCCGAGCCTGGATCTGGCCTTCCGGATCTGCGAGGTCTTCGGGCTGCCGGTGGAGGCGGTGTTCAGCCGGGAACCGTTCACCCCGCTGTCCCAGCAGGTCTACCGAGGGGGGCAGGGATGAGCCTGCGCGAGCGGTACACGGAGTACGAGCGGCGGCGGACGGCGAAGTTCAGCCGTCGGCTGCCCAGCTGGCGCACCCGGCGGCACCGGCGGCGGCTGACCGTGACCTGGGCGCTGTTCCCGGTCTTCCTGGTCGTGGTGCTGCTGACGGACCTGCGCGGCACCGGCTGGTTCCTGCCACTGTGGCTGGCCCTGTACGCGGGCTGGATCCTGGTGTGGGGCCTGCTCCGGGTGCTGACCGCGGCCCTCACCGAGACCCTGTCGCCCTCCCTGGACGAGCGCCAGCGCGAACTGCGCGACCGCGCGATCTTCCTCGGCTACCAGTTCGGCCTGCTGACCCTGCTCCCGCTACTGGCCTACCTGCTGCTCAACCAGCGCAGTCCGGATCTGGGCATCAACGCGAGCATCCTGCTGGCGATCGCCTTCGTGGTACTGGCGGCGGCGCCAACGGCCCTGCTGGCCTGGGTGCTGCCGGACGATGATCCAGAGGACTTTCAGGACCAGTAGGGCTCGGCCCGTTGTGCCGCCGCGGCGATCGCGGTGCCGTCGACCTTGGCGGTGGTGTTGATCCCGGCGCTGGCCCACTCGATCCGCAGCTCGAACTCGGTGTCGGGCAAGGGATGCAGCCAGAGCTGGAAGTGCGAGTCCACCCGCCCGCTGTCCGCGGTGCCACCGTCCGGGCTGCACACCAGCAGGGGTCCGGCCGGCTGGTCCTCCGGCGCCTGGCCGACCGCGGCGATCTCGGTGCCGTCGGCGAGGCGGATGCTGAAGTGCGGGGCGGATTCGGTGGAGGGATCCCGGTTCCAGCGCCTGCGGTGCGCGCCGAAGAGCCCGTCGTGCAACTCCCACCAGGCATCCTCGGCCAGCCCGTCCCGCCGGGCGGCGACCCTGGCCTCCACCTGGCAGCCATTGGGGTAGGCCCGTGCGCCGACGACGAGCACCACCGCGTTGTCCGTCCTGGTCACCACGGCTTCCAGCGGCACCAGCACACCGGGCACGTCCTCCGGCGGCCCCAGCCACACCGCACGCGCGGCTCGCGGCGGCTCAGCGGCTGGCGCGGGAACAACATCCGGCTCATCGTCGAAAAAGCCCATGGCGCCCAACCCTAGCCGCCCGTACGACAACGGCCAACGTGCCGTACGACAACGGCCAACACGCGCGGGAGGGGTTCAAAGCTCCCGGCGTGTTGGCCGTTGTCGTACGTCGGTTTGGCCGTTGTCGTACGGGTCAGGGGCCGGTGGGGAACAGGACCTTGGCGCTGCCGCCGCCGCGGCGGACCGGCTCGGCCACCGCCTGGATCCTGCCGTGGCCCAGGAACTCCAGCGCCGCCACGGTGCCGATCTCCGGGTTCGGGGTGAAGGTGGTCGAGGGCAGCTCGAACTGTTGGCCGTACGCCTCCAGTTCAGCCCGCTTGGGTGAGTTGAAGAAGGCCGGTTCGGCCTCGGTCTTGGCCCGGTTGCGCTGGGACAACCGGGGCGCGGCCACGGCCTGCGGCAGGGTCATGCCCAGGTCGATCCGGTTGAACAGGGTCTGCAGGACCGTGGTGATGATGGTCGAACCACCCGGGGATCCCAGGGCCAGCAACGGTTTGCCGTCCTTGAGCACGATCGTGGGCGACATGCTGCTGCGCGGGCGCTTGCCGCCCTCGGGGGCGTTGGCCGGCCACGGCTGACCGGCGGCGGGCGGGGCGAAGTCGAAGTCGGTCAGCTCGTTGTTGAGCAGGAAACCCCGGTGCGGCACGGTGATCGCGCTGCCGCCGGTCTGCTCGATGGTCAGCGTGTAGGCCACCACGTTGCCCCAGGCGTCCGCCGTGCTCAGGTGGGTGGTGGAGGTGCCCTCGTAGCGGTCAGGGCCGGGGGCGGTGGTCTTGCAGCCGCCGGGCTTGAGCGGGTCGCCGGCGGGGGCGGGGTGCGGCATGGCCTTCTTCGGGTCGATCAGGCAGGCCCGGTCCTTGGCGAAGCTGTCCGACATCAACTGGCGCAACGGAACGTCCACGAAGGCCGGGTCGCCGATCCACTTGTTCCGGTCCGCGTAGGCCAGCCTGCTGGCCTCCAGGTAGGTGTGCGTGGCGCCGTTGACATCCTTGCGGGACAACGGGAATCGCTCCATGATGTTGAGCGCCTCGCCGACCGTGGAGCCACCGGAGGACGGCGGGGCCATGCTGTACACGTCCAGCCCGCGGTACCCGATCTTCGTCGGCGCCCGGTCCTCCACCCGGTACCCGGCCAGGTCACCGGTCTCCATCAGGCCAGGCCGGACCTTGATCGTGGCGCCGGCGGCCACCGGCGGCTGGTTCACCGTGTGCACGATCTCGCGACCGAGTTCACCTCGATACAGCCAGTCCAGGCCACGCTGCCCCAGGCCCTCGTAGGTCTGGGCCAGGTCGGGGTTGCGGAAGGTGCTGCCCACCTCCGGCAGCTTGCCGCCGGGCAGGAACAGCTTCGCGGTGGGCGCGATGGCGCGGAAGCGGGCCTCGTTCTGCCAGGTGTGGTCGCGGTACTCCTTGTCGACGGTGAACCCGTCGCGGGCCAGCCTGATCGCCGGGCGCAGGTTCTCCGCCAGGTCCTTGCGGCCCCACTTGTCCAGGGCGCGCTGCCAGGTCTGCGGGGTGCCGGGGACGCCGACGGACAGGCCGGAGGTGACCGCCTCCTCGAACGGGATGGCCTTGCCGTCCTCGACGAAGGAGTCCCGCTTCATCCGCTTCGGCGCGGTCTCCCGGCCGTCGATGGTGTGCACCCTGCCGGTGCGCGCCTCGTAGTAGACGAAGAACCCGCCGCCGCCGATCCCGGCGGAGAACGGTTCGGTCACGCCCAGCGCCGCGGCCGCGGCCACCGCCGCGTCAACGGCGTTGCCACCCCGGCGCAGTGCCTCGATACCGGCCTTGGTGGCGTCCTCATCCACCGTGGACACCGCGCCGCCGTAGCCGGTCTGACTTGGCCTCTTACCGCTCTGACCAGCCTCGACCGCACCTGCGGCCGGGCCGCTGGTCAGGGTCACCGCCGCGGTGGCACACAGCACCACCGCCGCGCGCAAGGGTCGTGAGGTCCGCACGTCGCCGCCTTCCGCCGGGTTCGTTACCCGGGCAAACTAACGGCTCAGGACCCTGCGCACCAGGCGCAAACCCTGCCTTGCCCCCATGTTCGGCAGATATGCCCGGCCGATCGCGTTGGCGATGCGCGGCAGCGCGGCCGGGTCGGGGTAGGCCATGTACATCGGCTGATAGGTCGGCTGGAACTTGGCCTTGAAGGCGAACAGCGAGCGGAACCCGTACACCGGCTCCAGCGCCCGACCGGCGAAGTCGAGCAGTCGTTGCAGCGCGCCGGGCTGCTGACCGCGGTCCAGCCGGGCCAGTGGGGCGCCGGAGAGGCTGAGGAACTCCGCGCCCTCCTCCTTGAAGCTGAGCGCGGCCGAGGCGATCAGGAACTCCATCACGCCGCGGAAGCCGGTGGCCCGCCTGCGCATGAAGTCCAGCGTCCAGCCGACCACCTGCCCGTCCCGGTGCACCGGCAGCCAGCTGGTGATGCCGTGCACGGTCCGGTCGGCGTCCAGCGCGACCAGGCAGCGGACCTCGTTGTCGTTCAGCTCGTCCAGTCCGCCCAGGGTGAAGCCCATCTCGGGCAGGCCCTTGTCCGCCACCCACTCCTCGGAGATGGACCGGACCTGGTCGGTGATGGCCAGCGGCGCCTTCGGGTAGCTCCACCACTCCGCGGTGATCCCGGCCTTGCCCGCCTTGTTCAGCGCGGTGCGCACGTCCTGCCACTTCTTGCCGGTGAAGGCCAGTTCGGGCAGTGGCACCAGGGTGTCCTCGGCGACCTGCACCGCGCTCCAGCCGAACGCCTTGGTCTCGTCCTTGACCGCCTCGGTGACGCTGTAGAAGCAGGGCGTCCAGCCGTTGCGCGCACAGAAGTCGGCGAATCCGCGCACCGCCTCGATCCGCGCCGCCGGTTCGCCGACCGGGTCGCCGGTGGTGATCGCGATGGTGGCCACCACCCGGTAGGCGACCACGGCCCGCTCGTCCGGGGTGAACCAGTAGTTGTTGCCGCGCCAGGTGGTCATGTGCGCCAGGTTCGAGCCGCCGAACTTCTCCACCAGGTCCCTGGCCCGCGCGGCCGCGGTCTCGTCGGTGGGTGGCGCGGCCCGCCAGAAGGTGACCAGCAGCGCGCCCAGCACCAGCAGCCAGAACACCACACCCAGGTACTCGCACAGCAGCTCGGCCATGCCGCCGGTGGCGATGAACCGCACCGGGAACAGGTCCAGGTAGCCCGGTGGCAGGAAGCGCGATGGCGCGTCCGCGATGAGCTGGCCGAAGCCGGGCTGCGGGTCGAACTGGTCCCGCCAGGCGTACCCGCCGAGCACGTACACCACGCCCAGCGTCACGAACGCGCCCAGCACGAAGGCGACCAGCCGCCGCCTGGACCTCCTCGGCCCGGCCACGATGAACTGCCTGCGGGTGACGAACAGCCCGGTCAGCATGGCCACCGACAGCAGCACCGGCATCGCCGAGTCGAACACCAGCTGGCCCTTGGTGTGCGGCGAGATGTCGCCGAACTCCTCGGTCGGGGTCAGCATCAGGTCCGCGACGGACTGCACGAACCAGACCAGCAGCGCCAGGTTGGCCACCGCGGCCGCCCACCAGGCCAGCTTCCGGCCCCGCCGCAGCCCCTCGGCCAGCACCAGCAGGAACAACGCGGGCAGCACGGACATGATCGCACTGGGCAGGCCGTCGAAATTGGCCCTGGCCTTGAGTTCCCGGCACCGTTCGGCGAAGTCCGGTTCCGCGCAGATGGCCTCGATCTGCTCGGGGCTGGGCACCGGCGAGGTCAGCACATCGCCGAGCGCGATCAGCGGACCGGCGGTGTAGGGGGTGAGCAGCATGAACACCGGTCCCAGCGCGCAGGCCGCGAGCAGCAGCGCGACCAGCACCCTGGTCTCCGAGCGGGACGGCGCGCCCACGGTCTTGCTGGAGCGGCCGAGCATGGCCAGCCCGGCGAGCATGCCGACCAGCCCGCCACAGAGCCGCACCACGTCCTGGGAGTAGCCGGAGAACAGCGCCAGCGTCACCAGCGCCACGATCAGCACCAGCCGCAACCGCCTGCGCCACAACGCGGGCAGCCGTGAGCTGAGCGCGAGGCCGAGGCCGACCGCGCCGGTGGACGGGCTCAGCGCCAGCTCGATCGGATCGTCCAGGAAGTTCAGCCACAGCCAGCCGGCCACCGAGCCGAGTTTGATCATGCCGATGCCCAGCAGGGTGCCGCCGACCTGGCTGATCAGGAACAGCACCGCGGTCCGGCCGGGGCCGAGCAACCGCTCCCCCGCCGCGCCGAAGCCCAGCAGCAGCACCGAGGTGGCCAGGTAGCCGACCAGGTCAAGGCACCACAGCGCACTGCTCAGCGGCGCCCACCAGTGCCCGTCGGCCAGCGAGGAGGTGCCGATGCCGACCTGCGGCAGCAGCTCGCCCTGGGGCCCGTCCAGCAGGCTGCCGGTCAGCGCGCCCACGGTCCACAGCGCGACCAGGAACACCAGCGTCAGCGGGGCGTGCGCGAGCAGGCCGAGCAGCCTGCGCAGTGCGGCGATCCCCTGGTGCACCAGCCTGATCGGAGCAGGCCGGTGCGGTGCGGAGGGAGGCTCGACCTGACTGTCCTCAGTGGACACTTCGGGCTCCGATCATCGCGGGGTCAGTCCGGTGTGCTGGGCCAGCCATGGCATGGCCTGGGCCAGCGCGGGCCGCCACACCACCCAGTTGTGCGGGCCGGGGATCTCCAGCCAGTCCACCTGCATGCCTGCCCGGCGACAGGCCTTGAGCACGTCCTGCTGCTGCGGCCGGAACTCGCCGTCCTTGTTGCCGACCACGATCAGGCCCGCGGTCCTGGGGAACTTCGCGGTTGCCAGGATGTCCAGCGGGTTGACCCGCTTGAACGCGGCCTCGTCCCCGCCGAAGGCCGCGTTCACGGTGTCCTTGCGGGTGCCGAGCGAGGGCTCGCGCTGCCCGGAGATGTCGATGAAGTTGCGGTAGACCTCGGGCGCGCGCACCGCCAGCTGCAACCCGCAGGTCCCGCCCTGGGACAGCCCGCCGATGGACCATGCCTGCGGATCCGGATCGGCCTGCAGGTTCTGCCGGATCCAGTTCGGCACGTCCTTGGCCAGGTAGGTCTCGGCCGCGCCCAGCTTGGAGTCCAGGCACAGCGGGTTGGCCAGCTCGCTGCCCAGGTGGTCCGGCAGCACCACGATCGGCGCCAGCCCCCGGTTGTCCGCGGCGTACTTGTCCATCGTCGTGGCCAGCTGACCTGGGCCGAGCCAGTCCGACGGCGAGCCGGGCTGCCCGGCCAGCAGCACCAGCACCGGCAGCTTCGGCCGCGGCGTGGCCTGATACGCCGGGGGCAGGTAGACCCGGCCGGTGCGGGTGTTGAACCCGGCCGAGGACGGGATGGTCACCTCGGACACCGTGCCCTGCGCCGGCAGGTCCGCGGGCGGCTGCCACACCTCGCTGAGCGCCTTGCCCGGCGGCACCACCACGGTGGAGGCGGCCGGCTTGGCCGCCTGGGACAGGTCGGTGGTCGGGCCCTGCCCACTGCCGAAGAGCGCGCCAACGGTCGGGAACTGGCCGAAGTACCGGTTGATGTCGGCCACCCCGCACACCGCGAGCACCACCACCGCCAGCGCGATCCCGATCCGGGCAGGCCAGCGCTGGGGCAGCGCGCGCAGGACCCCGAGCACCAGCGCGCCGACGATCATCGTGATCCACAGCGTCGTGTTGGTCGGCACCCGGTCCGCGAACGGCCGCCACACCTGGTTGACCAGCACCTCGATCAGCACGCCGAGCACCAGCATGCCCAGCAGCACCAGCGGCAGGATCCGCCGCCACCACACCCGGCGGCCGTCGGCGAGCAGCACGGCGAAGGCCGCTCCACCGGCGAAGGTCAGCCCAGCGGGGACGGCCCCGTCGATAAGGGACCAATCGAGCAGGCTAGCCATGGGCACACCCTGGGTCCGCGCGGCCCGGTGGCACAACGCGACAACCTGTCCGTTCATCAATTAGGGCGGTTCGTGTCCCCGAAATTGGTGAAGTATGTGATCTGTGACCGATCGACTCGCCACCCTGTTGCCCCGCCCACGGAGCGCGCGAGGGCTCGCTGGTACGTTCCACTTCACCGAACGTACCGTCATCGTCGCTGGTCCGGGCGCCGAGAGCACAACCGACCTGGTGCGCCGCGCACTGGGCTTCCTGCGCCTGCCGCTACCCCAGCGCGGCACCCCCGACCCCGGTTCGGTGGTGGTCACCCTGGACGCCGCCGCGCACGGCCCCGAGGGCTACCAGCTGCTGGTCCGGCCGGAGCGGCTGGACATCGTGGCCGGGTCGACCGCGGGCGCGACCTACGCGGTGCAGACCCTGCGCCAGCTGCTGCCGGACGCGGCCTGGCGGGCCGCCGCGCCAAGGGGCACGGTCTGGGAGCTGGCCTGCTGCGAGGTCACCGACGCCCCGGCCACCGCCTGGCGCGGCCTGATGCTCGACGTGTCCCGGCACTTCCTGCCCAAGCGGGAGGTGCTGCGGATGATCGACCTGCTCGCCATGCACAAGCTCAACCGGCTGCACCTGCACCTGGCCGACGACCAGGGCTGGCGGATCGAGAGCGCCCGCTACCCCCGGCTCACCGAACTGGCAAGTCACCGGCCGGAGACCATGATCGGTCACGGCCACTCCCCCGACGGCGCGGACGGCACCCCGCACGGCGGCTGCTACAGCCGGGACGACCTGGCCGAGATCGGCGCCTACGCGCAGGACCGGGCGGTCACCGTGGTGCCCGAACTGGACGTGCCCGGCCACGCCTCCGCGATGCTGACCGCCATGCCCGAACTGGGCTCGGTGCCCGGCGGCGGCTACCAGGTCCAGTCCACCTGGGGCATATTCCCCAATCTGTTGTCCCCGCTCCCGGCGGTGGAACAGGTGGTGGACGAGCTGCTCGGCGAACTACTGGAAGTCCTGCCGAGCCCGTACGTGCACCTGGGCGGGGACGAGTGCCCGCTCGGCCAGTGGGAGGCCAACCCGGAGATCCAGGCCTACCGCGAATCCCGCGGCCTGCCGACCATGGCCGCGCTGCACGGGGACTTCCTGCGCAGGCTGGCCGACCGGCTGGCCGGCCGCGGCGTGCGCGCGGTGTTCTGGGACGAGGCATTCGGCAGCGGCGGACTGCGGCCGGACTCCATCGTGATGGCCTGGCGCGGCGACGAGGTGGCCCGCAAGGCCGCAGCCGCCGGGTTCCAGGTGGTGCGCACCCCGGTCTTCCCCACCTACTTCGACTACTACAGCGACGCCGACCCGAGGGAGCCGCTGGCCATCGGCGGTCCGGTGCGGCTGGCCGACGTGGCCGCGCTCGACCCGCGCCCCGCCGGGTTCAGCGCCGAGGAGAACGCCAACATCATCGGCGTGCAGGCCCAGCTCTGGAGCGAGTACCTGCCGAACCCGCGACTGCTCGACTACCGCGCCTTCCCCAGAGCCTGCGCGCTGGCCGAGGTGGCCTGGACCGGCGCTCCGTCGAGCTGGCCGACGGAGCCGGACCGGGTGCGCGCGCAGCTGTCCAGATTGGACGCGGCTGGCGTGGAGTACCGGCCCTTCGACGGCCCGAATCCTTGGCAGCAGGGCGGATCCGGCGCCCGCGCCTTCCAGCCCGGCTTCCCGATGGCCGAGGTCACCAAGGCCCTTGGCGATCTCGCCGCCGAAGACAACCCGGAAGGACTACTACCTTCGTCGTAACCTGGCCGTGACCGGCTCCCAAGATCCGGTACGTTGGCGGTGTGCGTCTGATCCGCCCCGCGGTGGCACTGCTGCTCGGGGTCCTCTACCTCACTCTCCACCTCGGTGGCGAGTGCTTCGTGACGCACACCGCTGCTGTGCATTCCCATGCATACAGCGATTCCACGACTGATCACAGCACGCACGACTGCGATCACACCCAGCACGACGGCACCGACGAGATGTGCCTCGCGCTGCCCCGCGGCGCCGATCCGCTGAGCCCCGCCACCGAGCTGCCGGACCCCGCCGTCATCCCGCCGGTTCTCCTTGCCCCGCAAGCGGAATCCGCCCCGGTGTCGCTCGCACGGCGAGAGACTGTCCACAGTAGACAGTCAGTCCAGCTTCTCAACTGCGTGTTCCGGACCTGAGCAGCAGCCGGTAACCCGCCTTCACCCGTACCTCTTTCCCGAGGAAGAACCACAGACATGGATCTGCTGCTCCCGCATGCCCGCACGTCCCCGGCCCAGTTGCTCACCACCGCACCCCGCTGCCAGAGCCTGCCCGCCGCGGTCGGCAACACCCCGGTGTTGTGGATCGACGAGCCCTTCGCCAAGGCAGGCAACGGTTTCTGGGCCAAGCTGGAAGGCGCCAACCCCGGCGGCATGAAGGACCGCCCGGCGCTGCACATGATCGACTGCGCCCGCCGCCGCGGCGAACTGGCGCCCGGCGCGATGATCGTCGAATCCACCAGCGGCACCCTCGGCCTCGGCCTCGCGCTGGCCGGAATCGCTTACGGGCACCCGGTCACACTGGTCACCGACCCCGGCATGGAACCGATCCTGCACCGGCTGCTGGCCGCCTACGGCGCGCGGATCGAGCTGGTCAGCGAACCGCACCCGACCGGCGGCTGGCAGGAGGCCCGGCGGCAGCGGGTGGCCGAGGTGCTCGCGGACAACCCTGGCGCGTACTGCCCCGACCAGTACCACAACCCGGACAACGTCTCCGCGTACTCGGCGCTGGCGATGGAACTGGTGGCCCAGCTCGGCCGGGTGGACGTGCTGGTCTGCTCGGTCGGCACCGGCGGGCACTCCGCCGGGGTGTCAAGGGTGCTGCGCGAGTTCTGCCCCGACCTGCGCCTGGTCGGGGTGGACACCATCGGCTCGACCATCTTCGGCCAGCCCGCCCGCCGCAGGCTGATGCGCGGCCTCGGCTCCAGCATCTACCCGCGCAACGTGGCCTACGACAGCTTCGACGAGGTGCACTGGGTCGCGCCGCGGGAATCGGTCTGGGCCAGCCGCGCGCTGGCCGCGACCAACTTCGCCACCGGCGGCTGGAGCGTGGGCGCGGTCGCCCTGGTCGCGGGCTGGCTGGCCCGCAACGCCGAACCGGACACCCGGATCGCGGCGATCTTCCCGGACGGCCCGCAGCGCTACTACACCACCGTGTTCAACGACGAGTACTGCCAGGCGCACGGCCTGCTCGACGGCCCGCCGCCCACCGACCCGGCCGAGATCTCGCACCCGCTGGCCGCCGAGGTGACCGGATGGACCCGCTGCCACACCGTGATCGACCCCGCGGCGGGCACCCGGTGATCCAGGTCCTGTCCCAGTACCGGTCCTTCCCCCGGCCGGTACGGCTGCTGCTGGTCAACCAGCTCACCATCAACCTGGGCTTCTACATGCTGATGCCCTACCTGGCCGCGCACCTCTCCGGCGGGCTGGGCCTGGCGGCCTGGCTGGTCGGGCTGGTGCTGGGCGTGCGGAACCTGTCCCAGCAGGGCATGTTCCTCTTCGGCGGCGCACTGGCCGACCGGTTCGGCTACAAGCCGATGATCATCGCGGGACTGGCGCTGCGCACCGTGGGCTTCGGGCTGCTCGGCTTCGTGGACAGCCTGCCCGCGCTGATCGCCGCCTCGGCCGCCACCGGACTGGCCGGGGCGCTGTTCAACCCGGCCTCCAGGGCCTACCTGACCGCCGAGTCCGGCGAACGGCGGGTGGAGGCGTTCGCGCTGTTCAACGTCTTCTACCAGGTGGGCATCCTGATCGGGCCGCTGATCGGGCTGGCGCTGACCGGGGTGGCCTTCTCGCTGACCTGCCTGGTGGCCGCGGTGGTCTTCGCGGTGCTGACCGTGATGCAGGTCAGGGAACTGCCCGCGCGCTCGGCGCCGGGGGGCGGCGGCGGCCTGCTCGCCGGGGTCGGCACGGCGGTGCGCAACCGGCCGTTCCTGTTCTTCGCCATCGCCATGATCGGCTCGTACGTGCTGTCCTTCCAGATCTACCTGACCCTGCCGTTGCAGGTGCGGGCGATCGCGGGCGGCGAACTGGCAGGCACGATCGGGGTCGGCGCGCTGTTCGCGGTCTCCGGGCTGGTCGCGGTGCTCGGGCAGTTGCGGATCACCGCCTGGTGCCGTAGCCGCTACGGCCCTGCCCGGTGCATCACGCTCGGGCTGGCACTGATGACCGGCGCGTTCCTGCCGCCACTGCTGACCGGCCTGCTGGACCCCCAGCAGCAGGGCGGACTCGCGCTGTGGCTGCCCGCGTTACTGCTGACCACGCTCCTGCTCACCCTGGGCACGGTGGTGACCTATCCGTTCGAGATGGACACCATCGCCGCGCTCTCCGGCGGCAGGCTGGTCGCCACGCACTACGGGCTCTACAGCACCCTGTCCGGCATCGGCATCACCATCGGCAACCTGGTGGCCGGGCGTGCCCTCGACCTGGCCAGGGAGGCGGGCGTGCCCGCGATCCCCTGGCTGACGCTGCTGGCACTGGGCCTGCTCGGCACCGTGGCCGTGCACCGGATGGATCGCTCGGGACGGCTGACGCCGGTCCCGGTCTGAGTTGTTGCGGGTGGCTCCCGATTCCGCGTCGACCGGGAGCCGCCCGCACCTCCCGCATGCCCCTTCAACACGGGAAGCCCAGCGACGCGCGGTGAAGACCCCCGCCGCGGCCGCGCTGCCCCTGCTCGACCGCGGCGGGACCTCGACCGGAACCGCGCCACTGCCCCGGATATCTGTTCTGTCCCCTCCCGGGTTACACAGGCATCGCAGGTCCACTCGGACGAGTGAGTACGACCAACTGGGGGATGTCACCCGCCAACCCGTCATGCGCTCACCCCTGAGGTCTCTCACCATGGGAAGAGGCCGAGCGGGAGGCGTCTATGGACCACACACCGATCACCGTCGACTACATGCCCGAGGGCGATGACTGGACCGTCACGGTCCGGTACGGCCAGCTCGAGGAAACGGCCACCGCACCGGGCCTGATCGCGGCCAGGGACCAGGCCGACCAGATCCTGGAGCGGATCGCCCCCGGCATCCCCAGCCGCGCGGTGCACCTGCTCGACGGCGACGCCTTCGCCTTCACCACCGCCTATCTGCACGCCCGGCACGGCCTGGCCCCGCTCGGCGGAGCGCCGCTGACCCAGGCGCCGACCCAGCCCGACGGCGAACCGGTGGAAGAAGAGGAAGAACAAGGGGCCCAGGCGGCCACGAACAGCGGCTGACCTTCCACTTCGGACGACCGGTTGACACCCCGGCCCGCTCAGCGGCCCTAGGATGACAGGACACGGGCGGTCACGCCGCCGACACAGACGTCGGCAGCGGTGAGAGGGGGCAGGTTTGGCGACTGCGCCAGGCACTGACGAGTTGCACAGCAGCCGAGCCAAGGAGGCGGGCGGGGCGCCCCGCGGCAGACCCCGCGACGCCAGCAGGGACGACGCCCTGCGCAAGGCCACCCTGGAGGTGATGGCCGAGGTCGGCTACCGCGCGCTGACCATGGACGCGGTCGCGGCCAGGGCCAAGGCGGGCAAGGCCACCATCTACCGCCGCTGGGAGTCCAAGCTCGAACTGGTCATCGACACCTGCAACGAGCTGGTCAGCCGCAGCGTGCCGGAACCCGACACCGGTTCGGTGGCAGGCGACCTGCGCGAGTTCCTGCTGGGCTACGCCGACTTCCTGACCGGTCCTTCCGGCAAGGCGGCCCAGGCCCTGGTCGGCGAACTCCCGCACGAACCCGAACTGGCCACCGCCTTCCGGGACAGCTTCCTCACCGGCCAGCGCGGCATGCTGCGCCGGATCCTGGAACGAGGAGCCGAACGCGGCGAGATCAACCGCCACGCCCCGCTGGGCATGGTCAACGAACTGGCCGGCGCCACCCTGACCTACCGGCTGATGCTCACCGGCGAACCCATCGACGAGGCCTTCGTCGACAAACTGCTGGAACAGGCCCTGCTACCGCTGCTCAACTGAGCCAACGGCAGCCGGACCCGTTCCAGTCAGCGGAAGATCTTGCGCAGCAACGCGAGCACCACGAGCGCCCCGAAGGCGATCAGCGAGTACTTCACCCGCGGATCGTCCAGTTTGGACTTCACCGCGGCCTTGGACTCATCCACGAACTTCTTCGGGTTAGCCCGCACCGCCAACTCGTCCAACGTCGAGGCCAGCGAGTCCCGCGCCTGCTCGATGTCACGCTGAATGCTCTCCGGATCCCGAGCCACAGGTCCCCTCCTCGCAGGACGATGTCTGACGCGGGATCACGGTAGCCCCAACCCGCCACGCCGCGTCACCCAGTCCGCCTCCACCGGCGAGGTGTCGCCGGTTAGGCTGTACGCCGACGGGGCCGTAGCCCAATTGGCAGAGGCACACGGTTTAGGTCCGTGCCAGTGTGGGTTCGACTCCCACCGGCCCCACGTCGACTGGGTTGACCCTGCTCGCGCTATGCGCTTCGCCGGGTCGACGTGTCAGTCACACCGGGGGCGAAGCCCCCGGACCCCACCCGGCGGGCTCCGCCCCCGGACCCCCGCGCGCCTGCGTGCCTACCTGCCCACGTGCCCGGCCCCGCCATCGTGCTGCCCTGTCTGCGCGGCTCCGCCGCCGCCTTGCCTGCCGTTCTCCCCCTCCCCGCGTGTTGGCCGTTCTTGTACGCCGTGTTGGCCGTTCTCGTACGCCTTGTTGGCCGTTCTTGTACGGCCTTGGTCGGGTTGTGGCTTGTCACCCTGTGGGGGTGATCGGCTGGTCTGATCAGGGAGTTCTTGGGTTGGCGCGGGCCGGCGGCTGGCTTTCGGTGGAGTATCGAGGGGACATCACCCGGGGGACTGATGGGAAATCCTGATCAACCGCGGAACAAGCTGGGGCAATGGCAGAGGGGGCCGAGTGTCGCGGCCATGGCGGCTGTGGCCGTGGTCGCCGGGGTGGTTTCGGTTGGCGGTGGGGTCGGTGCCGGGGGTGGCGCCTCGGTGGAGTCGTCGTTGGCGCAGGCGATTCGCGGCAGTGTGCGCGAGGGCAAGGAAGCCGCTCGGACAGGGCGGCGGAATGATGTCTGGCGTGGGATGCGGCTGAAGCGACTCAAGGAGACGGCCCGGAAAGCGACTTCCTGCGCGGTGCACTCCTATGGCGATGTCCAGCAGTTCTTCGCCCGGACGCCGTGCCGCTCACTGGACCGGATGCTGTTCGCCCTCGACGCCGGGCAGGGCGACACCATGATCGTGTCCGTCGCGTGGGTGCGCATGCCGGCCCCGGCTGAGGCCGACCGGCTCCAATCTCTCGTCGACCGCGACGGAACCGGAAACGTGTCCCCGCTGGCGGGCGGTCTGGTCGGCGCGCTGGGGGTGCGGTTCACCGGGCGGTACTACGACTCACGGCGGGATGGGCGGCTGCTCGTGGTCGCCGAGGTGGAACCGGTGACCGGGGCACCCGCGCCGGAACTCCTCGACGGCGTGGCGGAGGTCGTCGCCGAGCTGCTGCCTCCGTGATCCGCTCTCGGGTCGAGTGAGCTGACCAGGATCTTGACTGCGGCGGTGATCGCCTTGGTTCGTGCGATCCGGCCGGTGGCTGCCGCGCTGGCCAGGCCGTCGAGTGAGCTGAACAGGCCGACCAGAACAGCTGGGCTGGCCGACGCGAAGGGCTTCACCGCCGCTCGCAGCTCATCCAGGTAGAACCGCTCCGAGCGTGCCCGGAAGTCCCGGGTCTCCGGATGTCCGGACAGCGCTGCCTGCACCTCGGCGCAGTCCGGGCCCGCCGCGATCATCCCGTCGACGTACGCCGCGCACACCGCGGTCACCGCCTCCCCCAGCGACCCCGCCCCGGACCGTGCCTCGCGCATCGCGCGCGCCAGGTGCTCGTCGTAGTCCCGGTACATCGCCAGCAGCAGGCCCTCGCGGGTGCCGAAGTGGTCGTAGGTGACGGGTCTGGACACGCCTGCGTGCTCGGCCAGGGTGACCAGGGTCAGGGCGTTGGCGCCGTTGGTGTGCAGGATCTCGGTGGCCGTGCGCAGGAGGTGTTCGCGGCGGTCCGGTCTTGACATGCGGTGCTCGGCCATGAACTCATCCTACAGAATGTAGGTTACGTTTTGTAGGTAACGGGGAGGGTTCATGGTCGCGGTGGTGGGGACTGGGGCTCGGGCGGTGGGGCTGGCCGGGGTACTGGGCGAAGCGGGTGGGGCTGGGCTGGTGGTGGTGTGCGCGGAGGGGCACGGGGAGCTGGCGGAACTGCTGGCGCCGGAGCTGGGTGGGGTTGATCTGGTGAACCTCACCTCGGGGACCGGTGCGGAGGCGCGCGCGGCCGCGGAGCTGGTGCGGGCGCGGGGTGGGCGGTACCTGGACGGGGCGTTGATGGCGCATCCCGAACACCTGGGCAGGCCGGAGACGGTGCTGGTCTACAGCGGGGACGCGGCGGTGTTCCGGCGGCAGCGCGCGGTGCTGGCACGGCTGGGCGAGGCCAACTACCTGGGGCCGGACCCTGGCACGGCGGCGCTCTACGACCTCGCGTTGCTCAACTTCGCCTGGGCCACTCTGATCGGCTACCTGCAGACCGCGGCGCTGCTCGGCGCGGACGGGGTGCCTGCGGCGGCCGTCACGCCGATGCTCACCCGCTGGCTGCGCGGCACGGTGGCCGAGGTGATCGAGGACTACGCGACCCAGCTCGACGCCGGGAGCTACCCCGGCGAGCAGGAGTGGCTGGAACTGGACGCGCCGCTGATGGGGAACCTGGTGCTGGCCAGTGCGGAACGCGGGCTGGACCTGGGGCTGCCGCGGCTGGTCGAGTCGCTGACCGCGCGCGGGATCGCGGCGGGGTTCGGGCGGGACGGCTTCGCCAGCCTGGTCGAGGTCATCCGGGGGTCAGCGGCAGCGCCAGCCCGGACTTGATCGCGGTGCTGGCCGGCAGTGTCTCGTAGCGCCGCACCGTGCCCGCGTCCACGAACAACCGCCGGGACAGCTCCCGGTTCTCCGCCAGGTCGCGGCTGATCAGGATCACCACGTAGTCCCACTGGCCGACGATGGCGAAGCACTGCTGGACGTGGGGTTCGGCGCGCATGCGGGCGCAGAACTCGTCGTGGTGGGCGCTGTCGTCGTCGGCCAGGGCGATGAGGACCACGGCGGTCAGGGTGGCGCCCACGGCGCGTGGGTTCAGCACCGCGACCTCGCGTTCGATCACGCCGGTGGCGCGTAGCCGGACCAGTCGGCGTTGCACCGCACTGGGCGAGAGGCCGACCAGGTCGCCGAGTTCGTGCAGGGGGCGGGTGGCGTCGGTCTGGACCAGGGTCAGCAGGTGTCGGTCCAGGGCGTCCACGCAAGAATCTTGCGCGGGAGCGGGAGAAGTTTCAATCGTCATCGGCTGCCCGCCACCTAGCGTGAGGTGGGTGACCGACCTTTCGCTTGATCGCATCCTCGCCGCGGCGAAGGTGATCGATCCCGTGTTCCTGGACAGCCCGCAGTACGTGGACGAGCAGCTGTGCGCCGCGCTCGGGCGCCGGGTGCTGACCAAGGTGGAGCTGCTGAACCCGTTGCGCTCGTTCAAGGGCCGCGGCGCGGAGTACTTCGTCAGCGAGGTGGCCGAGGGCGCCACGATCGTGTGCTCCTCCACCGGCGGGAACTTCGGCCAGGCCGTGGCCTACGCGGCGCGGCGGCGCGGGCTGCGGGCCGAGGTGTTCGTGCCCACCGGCACCTCGCCGGTGAAACTCGCCCGGATGCGGGCCTTCGGCGCGGTCCTGCACGAGGTGGACGGCTCCCCGCTGGAACTGGCCGAGGCGTACGCGGCGGAGTCCACTGACCGGGTGTACGTACTGGACGGCCGGGATCCAGCGGTGGCCGAGGGCGCAGGCACGATCGGGGTGGAACTGTTGCGGGACAACACCTTCGACACACTGGTGGTGCCGATGGGCGATGGCGCGCTGATCTCCGGGGTGGCCGCCTGGGTCAAGGCGCACGCGCCGGAGGTGCGGGTGATCGGGGTCGCCGCGGCCGCCGCGCCCGCGCTGGCGCGGAGCTGGGCGGCGGGTGCGGTGCTGACCGTGGAACGCGCGAGCGCCTTCGCCGCCGGGATCGCGATCAGCCGCCCGACCGAGGTGGCGGTGGCCAGGACCAGGGCGCTGCTCGACGATGTGGTGCTGGTCAGCGAAGCGGAACTACGGCAGGCCATGCGGCTGGCCGCGCGCACCCTCGGCGTGCTGCTCGAACCCGCGGGCGCGGCCGGGCTGGCCGCCATCGCCAAGGGCATTCCGGGCGAAACGGTCGCCACCGTGCTCACCGGCGGCAACGCGGACCTGGCCGACTATGCCGGGCTCGACGCAAGCGACTGAGCCACAACCCGCCATTGGTCTGCTCCGACTGCGACTAACCACCCGGGCCGTCGGTCTGTTTTTCCGCCATAACCCCAGGATTGGGGGGCATTGGTATATGCGTGGCCGTTGATGTGTCCGGCCCGGCGCGATTAGCTGAGGGCAGCTCTTTTCCCTGCATCGGTAGGAGATGAACCGTGCTCCAGAACAAGATCAGGCGATTGGTCGTCGGGGTGGTCACCGCCGCGGCGTCGCTGCTCGTGGTCATCTCGCCAGCGGCCGCCGAGACCAGCGCGGTCCGAGTGATCAAGTACGACACCAGCCAGGCGCAGGAGTTCAAGGCGGCCTGGGACGAGGGCGCCCGGGTCTGGAACGCCTCGGTGCGCAACGTCCGCCTCGAGCCCGGCACCCCGGCGCAGATCCGGATCCTGGCCGACAACGGCTGGCCGCGCGCGCAGGTCAGCGGGCTCGGCAGGGGCACCGTGTGGATGGGCCGCACCGCCGTCAACGACGGGCACCACATCCCGCGGATCACCGCGCACGAACTGGGTCACATCCTCGGCCTGCCGGACCGGCGCACCGGCCTGTGCGTTGACCTGATGTCCGGCGCCAGCGCGGGCACCAGCTGCAAGAACACCAACCCGAACGCCGCGGAGAAGGCCCAGGTGGAGCGCAACTTCGCCGGCGGCTTCCAGGCCGTCACGCCGAGCAGCCCCGACGGCAGCGACTGGGCCCTGGCGGGCTGATCAAGCACCCGGACGGCCCGTCCGCGATCCTGACGCGGGCGGGCCGTCCGGCTGGGTTGGCTCAGCAGACCCTGGCCAGCGCCTCGACGTAGTCCGGGCTGGCCGAAAGCGCCGCGGCCAGCCGGAAGTGCCGCACCGACTCCGGCCGCCGGCCCGCCCGCTCCAGCGTGCGGCCCAGCAGGAACCGGGTGTAGTGGTCGGTCGGGTCCGACTCGATCAGCTCGGTGAGCAGCGTCTCCGCCCGGCCCAGCTGCGCGGAGTGGTAGTAGGCGCGGGCGGCCAGCAGCCGCACCGAGAAGGTGGCGTCCGTGCTCAGCAGCGGCGCCAGCACCTGCAGCGCACCCAACGGGTCGCCCTGGGCCAGCAGCGATTCCGCCCAACGGTAGTTCTCTCGCATTCGACCCTCCACAGTGGACTCGATGGTGCGTGTGCACCGGCTCAACACCGTGTGAGGTCAGGGCATTCCCGCCCAGGAATTGGGGGGAGCCCTGCCTGCTCCAATGCCCTGGGGAAGCTCTGGAACCAGGCAGGGCCCGCAGCGCCGGCCGGGTGGGACGGGGTGCGGACACCCCGAACAGCCAACGCCTACGGTCGAAGGCGGCAGCAGCGCAGCGGGCCTGCCTTCGACATACTCAACAGTAGGCAGCCGCGCTGACGTTTCGCTGACGCGCGCCGTTCAGCCGGCGTGCACATGCCGCTCGAACACGGTCTCCTCGGCCGCGCGCAGCCCGACCGCGACCGCGCCGGCCAGCACCGCGTCATCGCCCAGCTCCCCGCCGACCACGGTCGGCAGCAGCGGGCTGAGGTAGCGCAGCGCCCGTTCCATCGGCTCGATCAGCAGCTCGAAGTTGCGTCCGATGCCACCGCCGAGCACCACCAGCTCCGGGTCGATCACCGCGGTCACCGAGGCGATCCCGTAGGCCAGCCGGGCCGCGATCAGCTCCACCACCCGCATCGCGGTGGCCTCGCCCGCCGCGGCGGCGGTGAAGACGTCCTTGGCGTTGCGGGCCTGGGTCAGGCCCAGCTCGTGCGCCAGTTCCACCACCGGCTCGGCCGCGGTGGCCTGCTCAAGCAGCCCGCGCGGCGGCGGCGCCAGCTCGCCGGAGAGCACCGCCTGCTCGTCGAAGCGCCCGTAGGGCAGGTAGCCGATCTCCCCGGCCGCGCCGTGCGCGCCGCGGAAGAGGTGCCCGTCCATGACAATGCCCATGCCGACCCCGGTACCCACGGTGACCAGCACGAACACCCTGGCGTCCCGGGCCGCGCCGCGTTCCCGCTCGCCGAGCGCGGCCAGGTTCGCGTCGTTCTCCACGATCAGCCCCGGCCCGAGCACCGATTCCAGCTCGTCCAGCAGGCCCTTGCGGCCCCAGCCGGGCAGGTTCGGCGCGAGCTGCAGCGCCCGGCTGTTCCGGTCGGCCACCCCCGGGCTGCCCACCACCTTGGCCACCACCTGGTCGAACCGGATCCCGGCCGCGCCCACGATGCGCTCGGCCAGCTCCCTGACCTGCCGGACCAGCGCGCTGGCCGAACGGCAGCGGTTGCGCTCGTCGCAGCGGGACACCTCGGCCCCGCCCAGGTCGACCAGGGACAACCGGATCCGCTCCCGGCCGATGTCCACCGCGAGCACGTAGCCAGCGGCCGGATCGGCCTCGTAGACCACCGCCGACCGGCCGGGTCCGGCCGAGGTCCGGCCCGCCGGGCGGACCAGTCCGGCCTGCTCCAGCCCGAGCAGCGCCTGCCCGACGGTCGGCTTGGACAGGCCGGTGCCCCTGGCCACCTGCGGCCTGGTCGCGGGCCCGGACCGGCGTAGCAGTTCGAGCACCGCACGCTGGTTGAGCACCCGCATGCTGGCCGGGGTTCCGACCGGATGGCTCGACTGACCAGTCACGCGTACCCGCTTTCGTCAACACCCTGTGTGCCAAAGTCTAGGACCGCGCGTGTGCGGCGGGATTACGGCCTGACCTGCCGCGGTAAGAATTCGGTGCCAGAACGTTGTCGCACTCGATCCGGGTATGCAGCACGATTACCCCCGTGTCGGGTTCGAGGGGGCGCGTGATCCTGGTGGCGGCTTTCGCTGTCATCTCGGTTGTGCTCGCGATCATGAGCGTGTTCAGCCGCGACCACGCCGCCTCGGACGGCACCCTGATCAACAAGAACGACTTCGCCACGCCCAGTGGCCAGGTCGAGGTGATCGAGGTGCGACCGGGCAGCCAGCTCCAGGTCGACGACGTGATCGTCTCCATCGCGGGCCGGGACGTGATCGAGCACAGCCGCCGGCCCGGCGGCCCGGAGTTCCAGGTCGGCGACACCCTTGAGTACAGGGTGGTGCGCAAGGGCAAAGAGGCCGAAGGCCCGCAGCCGTACAACGTCACCCTCGGGCACTACCCGGTCGGCGATCAGCTGCTGCACAGCTGGCCCAGCCTGCTCGTGCTGTTCATGCTCTTCGGCAGCGCCATCTACCTGTTCGTCCGCCGCCCCCGGTATCCGGCCGCCCGCGCCGCCGTGGTCGCCTCCTCGCTCGCGATGATCACCCTCGCCGGGTCCGGCTACTTCGGGCTGGAGGCACTCGACCTGGTGGCGGGCGAGCAGTTCTGGCGCTGGTACGTCGGGCAGATCTTCTGGGTGCTGCTGTGGGGCGGCATCCTGCACTTCGCCTTCGCCTACCCCGAGGTCACCTCCAAGATCAGGTACAGCCTGCTGGTCGCGCTCAGCTACGGCGGCGGCCTGCTGCTCTACGGGCTGACCATGCTCATCGGCCTACCGCTGAGCAAAGGCCCGGTGGAGGGGCTCGCCGTATGGGCCTCGCCGATCAGCACCGTGCTCTTCGTCTACCCGGTGCTGGTGCTCGGCGTGCTCGTCTACAAGTACCGGACCTGCGAGGACAACCTCACCCGGATGCGGCTGCGCTGGCTGGCCGCCTCGCTGGGCACCGCCGCGGTGCTCTACGCGGGCATCTGGGGCCTGCCGACCCAGTTGCTGGGCGCCAACCTGGTCGCCTACCAGTACCACACGCTGGTCTTCCTGCCGGTGCCGCTGACCGTGGCGCTGGCGGTGCTGCACTACCGGGCGCTGGACATCGAGATCGCGCTCAGCCGCTCGCTGACCTACGTCATCCTCTCCGTGCTCATCGCCGTCGGCTACCTGATCATGGTCGGGCTGCTGCGGCTGATGGTGATCCCCGACCTGGGTTCGCCAGCAGGCCAGGCGGTGGCCGCCGCGGCCGCCGCGGTGATCGTGCTGCCGCTGCGTGACCGGCTGGCCAAACTGGTCAACGAACGCCTCTTCGGGTACCGCGACGATCCCTACCGGGTGGTCACCGCACTCTCCGCCCGGCTGGAGCAGACCCAGACGCCGGAGGCCATGCTGCCGACGCTGGTGGAGACCATCGGGCACGCGCTGAAACTGCCGTACACCGCGATCGAGCTGGAACGGGACAAGGGCCTGGAGGTGGTCGCCGACTACGGCGAGCCGGTCGGCGAACCGGTCCGGCTGCCCCTGGTCTACCAGGGTGAACGCATTGGCGACCTGGTCGTCTGCGCGCGCGGTGTCGGCGAGGGCTTCAACGACTCCGACCTGCGGGTGCTCACCGACGTGGCCCGGCACGCGGGCGCGGTGGCCTACACCGCCCGGCTGACCACCGACCTGGCCCGCAGCCGCAGCCGCCTGGTCCGCACCCGCGAGGAGGAACGGCGGCGGCTGCTGCACGACCTGCACGACGGGGTCGGGCCCACCCTGGCCGCCGCGGCGCTGGGACTCCAGGTGGTCCGGCAGGTGATGGGCGCCAACCAGGTCGCGGCCGAGGAGATGCTGACCCGGCTGGAGGACGAGCTGCAGGGCGCGATCGGCGAGATCCGCCGGGTCGCGCACGGCCTGCGGCCCCCGGTGCTGGACCAGCTGGGCCTGGCCACCGCGGTGCGCGAGCACGCCAGCACGCTGGCAGGCCGGATGGGCGGCAACGGCGACACCCCGCTGACCATCGCGGTGGACGTCTCCGACGAGCTGCCCCAGCTGCCCGCCGCGGTCGAGGTGGCCGCCTACCGGATCGTGTGCGAGGCGCTGACCAACGTGGCAAGGCACTCCGGCGCGAACAGCTGCACGGTGCGGGTCTGGCTGGACCGGGACCTGCACGTGGAAGTGCTCGACGACGGCGCGGGACTGGGCGAGACCAGGCGCAACGGGGTCGGGCTGCGGTCCATGCGGGAGCGGGCCGGGGAGCTGGGCGGGGACTTCCTGGTGGAATCCCGTGACCTGGAATCCCGGAACCAGGACGGTGCCAAGGCCGAGGCTGGGGCACGATCAGCGGTGAGAGGCACCCGCGTCGCGGCGCGGTTGCCCGTGCCGAGGGAGGAAGCCTGAGTTGGACCAGCTCCGCATCCTGGTGGTGGACGATCACCCGCTGTTCCGCTTCGGCCTGTGCCAGACGCTGCAGCAGGTGCCTGATGTAGAGGTGGCAGGCGAGGCCGCCACCGGCACGGCGGCGGTGGCCATGGCCGACTCACTGCAGCCCGACGTCGTGGTGATGGACCTGAACATGCCGGACTTCAACGGCGTGGAGGCGACCAGGCGGATCGTGCGCACCAGTCCGCACGTCGGCGTCCTGGTGCTGACCATGTTCGACGACAACGAGTCGGTCTTCGCCGCCATGCGGGCCGGGGCCAGGGGCTACCTGCTCAAGGGGGCCACCCCGGAGGAGATCGTGCGGGCGATCCGGGCCGTGGGACAGGGACAGGCCATCTTCGGCCCGGCCATCGCCTCCCGGCTGCTCGGCTTCTTCGGCAACAACGCGCGGGCCGCCCAGATGGAGGCATTCCCCGAGCTGACCGCCCGCGAGCACGAGGTGCTGGTGCTCATCGCCCAGGGCGAGGGCAACGCCGCGATCGCGCGCAAGCTCGTGATCAGCGGAAAGACCGTGCGCAACCACGTGTCCAACATCTTCTCCAAGCTGCACGTGGCCGACCGCGCGGAGGCGATCATGCGGGCGAGGGAAGCCGGTTTGGGCGAAAACTAGCGACCATAAGTACCTTGCTTGTTGGAGATTAACGGGGCTTGTATAACGATTCGTGAAATCGAAGCACAACGGGACAGCTAGTCCCATGTCCCTGGGACACCGGGTGGGCCACGCTCTCAAGGTCAGCGCAGCACACTTGGCTTGAGGGGGCCAAACATCATGACGAACACGGAACGTGTTCCGGTAGTTCTGCACGCCACGGATGCGATCTCACGTGCGGGCGTCGCGGCCGCACTTCGCTCCCGGCCGGAGGTCCTGCTGGTCGACTCGCTGGAGGCCCGCCCGGACGCGGTGGTCCTCGTGGTGACCGACCGGACGGACACCCGGACCCAGCAACTGCTCAGGGGACTGCAGGTCCGAGGCAACACCAAGGTCGTTCTCATCGCCGGGGAGATGGATGACACGGACCTGCTGACCGCGGTGGAAACCGGGGTCAGCGCGGTGGTCCGCCGCTCCGAGGCCACTCCGGAGACCCTGGTCCGCCTGGTGCGGGCCGCGGCAGCCGGTGAGGGCGCACTGCCGCCGGACCTGCTGGGCCGGCTGCTGAACCGGGTCTCCCGGTTGCAGCGCAACGTCCTGCGACCGAACGGGATGAGCCTGGCAGGCATGTCGGAACGGGAGACCGACGTGCTCAGGCTGGTCGCCGATGGTCTGGACACCCGCGAGATCGCCGAACAGCTCTGCTACTCGCAGCGCACGGTGAAGAGCATCCTGCACGACATCACCAACCGCTTCCAGCTGCGCAACCGCTCACACGCGGTCGCGTTCGCGCTCCGGGAGGGGCTGATCTGAGCCGCCCGTTCGGGTCGTGCGTGAAGACGGGGAGCGTCATGGAGTACTCGTCACGGCCCGAACGGTCGGATGAGCCGGCGGGCGGGGTGATCCGCGAGGTGGACACCGCGCTGTGCCGGTTGCTGGGCAGCAGGCTGCCGCAGGGGGTGGAGGTCCGGCTGGAACCGCCGACCCCCACCTGGATCAACGAGGCGAACCCGCTGCCCGCGGTGCACGTGTTCCTGTACGAGTTGCGGGCGGGCCGGTCGCACCGGCCCGCCCGCGATCTCGAACTGTCCTACCTGGTCGCCGCGCGGGCGGGCAGTGTGGCCGGGGAACACGAGTTGCTGGGCGAGGCGCTGGACGCGCTCACCGCGCAGGAGTCGGGGCAGCCGGTGGCGGTGCGGCTGGCCGAGCACGGGGTGGGCGGACTCTGGTCGGCCCTGGGGATGCCGGCGAGGGCCGCGTTCGTGATCTCGGTGACGGCCACGCTGCCCGCCACGCCCGACGCGGAAGGGGCCGCACCGGGTGGGACCGCGGTCCCACTCCAGTCCGACCCCCGCGGCTGGCGGTTGCCTTCCTGATTACCAGGCCAGTTCCCGGCACTTGGCCACATGGCCGGCCGGTTCGACCTGCAGGGTCGCGTGCTCGATGTGGTAGCGCTCGGCGAGCAGTTTCTGCGCCGCGGCCAGCACCTCGGTGAAGTCGACCTCCGGTTCCGCGGTCAGGTGCGCCGAGGCCACCTCCATGCCCGAGGTCAGCGTCCAGACGTGCAGGTCGTGCACCTCGATGACGTTGGGCAGCTGCTGGAGTTCGCCGGCCATCTCCGAGACGTCCAGGCGCTCAGGGGCGTGCTGGAAGAGGATGCGCAGTGCCTTGCGGCCCAGCACGTAGGCCCGCGGCAGCACGAAGAGTCCGATGGCCACCCCGATGATCGGGTCGGCGTAGCGCCAGCCGAAGAGCATGGTGACCAGACCGGAGATCAGTACGCCCACCGAGCCGATCGCGTCCGCCACCACCTCCAGGTAGGCGCCCCGGACGTTGATGCTCTCGTCCGCGCCGCCGCGCAGCAGGAGCAGTGCGATCAGGTTGTTGATCAGACCGATGATCGCCACGATCGTCACCGGCAGCCCAGGCACCTCCGGTGGCGAATCGAAGCGGTTCACCGCCTCGATCAGCACGCCGATGGCCACCCCGAAGAGCAGCAGCGTGTTCGCCAGCGCGGCCAGCACCTCGGCCCGGTAGAGGCCGAAGGTGCGCCCGGCGCGCTTGGCGGCCCGCTGCGCCACGATGATCGCGGCCAGCGCCATGCCCACGCCGAGGACGTCGGTGAAGACGTGCGCGGAGTCCGACAGCAGGGCCAGCGAGGAGGTGTAGAGCCCCACGGTCACCTGCATGACCAGCGTGACCAGCCCCAGTCCGACCGCCCACCACAACCGGCTCACATACTTCGCCGAGGCGCTGGCGGCCTGTGCCGCCGGCAACCCATGACCGTGCCCGTGTCCCTGCCCCATCTCACGCTCCCTTCCGACACCCAACATATAGTGACATGCGCATATGAACAACGGTGACCCCAGTCACCCCAGCCCAGCCAAGCTACCGCCGCGGACCGATGTCCACCCGCGCCGCCGCGCGCAAAACCGCAGGTGAAAGCCGCGAAAGCAGTAGCCCCAGCCGGGCCTCGGCGGTCACCGGCGCCACCGCCACATCCCGCTCAACGGCGTCCAGCACGGCCGCCGCCACCCGCTCCGGCGGGAACCCCCGCCGCAGGTACCGCCGCGTGGTCACCTCCCGCAACCGCTCCTGCGTCGCCGCGTCCACCCCCGCGAACCGAGCCGCCCGGGTGATGTTGGTGTGCACGAACCCGGGACAGATCGCGGACACCCCGATCCCCCGCCCGGCCAGCTCCGCCCGCAGGCACTGCGCCAGCATCAGCACCGCGGCCTTGGTCGTGGCATAGGCGGGCAACGTCCGCGAAGGCGTGTAGGAGGCCATCGAGGCGGTGACCACCAACTGCCCGCCCTCCCCGCGTTCGACCAGCTGCGGCGCGAAGGCCCGCAACGTGTGGATCACCCCCCACACGTTCACATCCACCACCCGGGCCCAGTCCGCGGCCGAGGTCTCCAGAAACCCACCGCTGACCGCCACTCCGGCGTTGGCCACCACCACATCCGGCACCCCCACCTCGGCCCGGACCCGCTCGGCCAACGCCGCGACGGCCTCCCCATCCGTCACATCGACCGCGTACCCGAAACCCCCGACCTCAGCCGCCACCGCCGAGGCGCCGGCCCCATCCACATCAACCACCACAACCTCGGCCCCCGCCGCGGCGAACGCCCGCACACAGGCCCGCCCGATCCCACTGGCCCCACCCGTGACCAGCACAACCTTCCCGCCGAACCGCTCAGTACTCGCTGCCGCCCGCAACCCCCGGCTGGCCGGCGCCCCCTCCACGTGATCAACGAACTCCCCCACCATCCGGGCCAGCACCACCGGATGCGTACGCGGCATCCAGTGCCCGGCCGGCACCTCCCGCCGCCACAACCGCGCCACCCACCGGGCCGTCCCGGCCACATGCGCGGGCGTCACATACGCATCCCGGGTCGGCACCACCAGCTGCACCGGCAAGGAGGCCCACCGCTCCCGGGGCCGCCGCACGAACCCGGGCAGATTCGCCCGGTAAAGCTCAAGCCCCCGCCGGACATCCCGGACCCGCCCGCCAAACCGCCAAGCCACCAAGGGAGAGACCAGCTCCCCCAGCCGAGACCGGAACACCCCCATGTAGGCCGACCGCACGACCAGCGTCGCCAGCCCCCGCAACCCCTGCCACGAAGGCCGCCGCAACGCCCCCCGAACCCACCATCCCACGTGATCAAGGCAGGGCCCCGACACCGACGTGAAGGAGGCGAACACCCCGGAGTTTGTGGGGTCGGTCACAGCCTCCCAAGCCTGCGCCGACCCCCAGTCATGCCCCACCACATGCACGGCCCGCCCCGGCGACACCGCCCGAGCCACCGCGACCAGATCAGCGGCCAACCGCTCCACCCGGTACCCATCCCGCCCCCGCGGCGCCCCCGACCGCCCGCAACCCCGCACGTCATACCGCACAACCCGGTACCGCCGCGCCAGCTCCGCCACCACCGGCCCCCAGAGTGCCGAGGTATCCGGAAACCCATGCACCAACACCACAACAGGCGCCCCCGGCACCCCCTCAACCCACACGCCAAGCCGCAGGTCACCAGAATCTACTGAGGAGTAGCCAACCTCGGTCATGCTCCAAGACGGTAGGCCGTGCAGACCCTCTCCGGCTATGCGCTAAGCTTCTGCACGTCGCCACGGCGAGGGGTTCACCCCAGACCACGGAGACCGGGTTAGCCCCCGTAGCTCAGGGGATAGAGCACTGCCCTCCGGAGGCAGGGGCGCAGGTTCGAATCCTGCCGGGGGCACCACAAAGATGGGAACAAGATCATCGGCTGCGGCTGGTGACGCTTGTTCCCTTTTTTCTTGTTCGCGCTGTTCATGATCCCCTCGGGGCAGGTTTCCGCCCGTCCTGCCATGCCGACCACAGCCTGGCGTAGCGCCCGCCCGCGGCGATCAGCTCAGCGTGCGTCCCGCTCTCGGTGATGCGGCCGTGCTCCATGACCACGATCCGGTCGCACGCGGCGGCCTGGGAGAGCCGGTGGGCGATCACCAGCCCGGTGCGGCCGGCGAGAGCCGCCTCGGCCGCACGGTCGAGTTGCCCCGACTGCGCGGAGTTGGCTTCGGCGGTCGCCTCGTCGAGGATCGCCAGTCGCGGGTCGGCGAGCAGCAGGCGGGCGAGCGCGAGCTGCTGCGCCTGGGCGTCGGTGAGCGGATGACCGCCAGTGCCGACCACCGTGCCGAGGCCCGCCGGCAGCAGGTCGAGCAGCTCGGTCGCGCCGGTGGCCTGGAGTGCGGCGCGCGACTGGCCGTCAGTGGCGCCGGGAGCGGCGAGGGTGAGGTTGTCGCGCAGGGTCCCGGCGAACACGTGGATCTCCTGGGTGATCACCACGGTGCGCTCCGGCCGGGCGACGGTTCCGGTAGCGGGCGGGTGGATGCCGGCGATCACCGCGGCCAGGGTGGTCTTGCCAGCCCCGGACGCACCGACGACGGCGATGCGCGCACCAGCGGGGATGTCGAGAGTGATGTCCGCCAGCACGAGAGGGCCGGTCCCGTAACCGAAGGCGACCCCGCGGAGCCGGACGGCATGGGCGGACTCCGGTGGCGTCGGCGGCTCGTGCGCCACCGGGATGGTGGCGACGCCGATCATGCGGTTCAGCGATGCGAGCGCGGACTGGAGGGTGTCGATGACGAACATCAGCTGGTTCACCGGGCCGAGCAGGCGCAGCACGAGCAGCATGGCCGTGGTCGCACCACCGACGGTCGAGGCTCCGTGGTCGATCAGGACGAAGCCGACCACGAGCACAGCGGCCAGGCTCAGCCACTCGCCGAGGTTCAGGCGGGCGTTGAGCATGCTCTGCACGGTGCGGGCCCGCAGCGCCTGCGCGGCGACCGCCCAGGAGGCGGTCAGCACGGCACGATGACGTTGTGCGCCGAGCCCGAAGCCGAGCACGGTGGCGTAGCCGCGCTGGGACTCGACGATCTGCTGGGCACGGGCGCTCATCGCCGCCCGTTCCGCGCGGTACACCTCGGGCCCGGCGCGCAGGTACCACCGCAGGGCGAGTGCGTAGACGGGCAGCACGACGGCGAGTGCCGCGGCGTAGGGCCATTCCAGCGCCGCCAGCCCGCTCAGTGACACCACGATGGTGAACGCGGTGGTGGTCAGCACGCCGATCACCGCCGGGGCGGCATCGGCGACGGCGGTCACGTCGTCACTGGACCGCGAGATCAGGTCCCCGGTGCCTGCTCGCTCCACGCGGTGCTGCGGCAGCGTCAGGGCGCGGGCGACGAGCTGTTCGCGCAGGCCGGCCAGGATGGTGTGGTAGGCCCTGGTGGCCAACACGATCGTCGCCGCGGTGCCTGCGGCGCCGAGGATGGCCGAGACCGCCAGCACAGCGGTGACGGTCAGCACGGCGCCGTGGTCGGCGGTGCCCGCCTGGACCCGGTCGACGAGCAGCCCGATCACGACGGGCCCGATCAGGTCGGCGGCCGCGCTGACGATCCCCAGCGCCACGACGGCGGCGAGCCGCCGCCGGTGGCCACGGCTGAGCCGCCACACCTCCCGTGCGGTCTCCCGCCCGCCCGCGACCGGCAGCGCGTCGCCGGTCACGTCGCGACCGTCCTGCCGGGCGCCGGCACGTCCCCGCGCAGGTCGACGATGCGGTCGCAGCCGCCCAGCAGTGCGGGGGACGAGGCGATCAGCAGCGTCGAGCGACCCGTGCGGATGTCGGATATCCGCTCGGCGACGGCCTGCTCGGTCACCGGGTCGACCGCGGTGGTCGGGTCGTGCAGCACCAGCACCGGCGCGTCGCTGGCCAGCGCCCTGGCGAGCGCGACCCGTTGCCGCTGGCCACCGGAGAGCCGGTTGCCGTTCTCGCCGACCGGACTGTCGAGATCGGTGGCGAAGTCCGCGCACGCCGCTGCCCGCAGCGCCGCGTCCAGCAGCCCAGGCGCACGGGCGGACAGGGTGAGGTTGTCGCGGATGGTGCCGGTGAACAACGTGACCTGATGGGGCGCGACGGTGACCAGAGCGCGGTACCCGGCCGCGGTCAGCTCCCGCGCCGGCCGTCCGTCCAGACGCACTTCGATGCCGTTGCCTGCCTCGCCAGGGAGGTAGGGGTTCATCAGCGCGGCGGCGATCTGGGCGGCGGTCCGGTCGTCGGCACGCACTCCGACGAACTCGCCGGGCCGCACCCGGATCGTCGCGCCGGGTACGGACACCTCCAGCACCGGCGCGGGTGTGGCCTCCGGCGGTGGCGGGTCGCCAGGCAAGGCCGCGGGCGCGCCCGCTCCGCGCAACACGTCGAGAATGCGCTGGGACGAGGCGCGCGCACCCGCGAGGTTGGGGATGGAGGCGCTCGCGATCCACTGCATCTGCGGTAGCAGCGCCTGGGTGAGGCCGATCGCGGCGATGAACCCGCCGACGCTCAGCCGCCCGTCCACCGCGAACCAGCCCGCCAGCCCGGTCACCGCGGCGACGAACACGCCGTTCACCGCGCCGGAGCCCACGAGGAACCTCCCGAGCAGGCCGGCGTTGCGCTTGGCCCCGGCCAGCGCCGCCCGGCTGGCCTGCCGGTACCGCCGGGTCGCCTCGGCCTCCGCGCGCACGCCCTTGATCACCCGGTAGCCGGCGACCAGATCGGTGGCCCGCCCCACGGTGTCGGCGAGGAGATCCTGGTAGGCGCGGGTGTCGTGGGAGAGCCGTTCGCTCAGCAGACCCATCAACCAGACCGCCACCGGCGTGCCGAGCAGCACCATGACCCCGAGCGGCCAGTACGCCACCAGCAACGAGACCGCGATGAACCCGATCGCGGTGATCCGCGCGATCGGCAGGACCACGAGCAGGCCGGCGTTGGCCAGGCGGGCGACGTCATTGGTCATCGCCGAGGCCACATCGCCGCCCGGCGCCCGCGCTGATCCGCCGTCGGGGTGCAGCACCCCGGCCGACAGCGTGGCCCGCAGCCGGTGCTGCAACAGCTGGATCGCATAGGCGTTGAGCCGATTGGTGAGCCTGGCCGCCGTCGTCAGCGCGACGTACAGCGCCACCAGCACAGCGATCCACAGCACCAGCTGCCCGAGGTCGCCGGTCGCCAGCGCCCGGTCGATCGCGAGGCCCATCACCACCGGGACGGCCGACTCACCGACCTGCCACACGATCGCCAGCAGCATCGCGGGGATCGTGATCCTCGGCAGGGATAGCACCACCCGCGCCACGAACCGGCCGGGACGCTCGCGCGCACCGACCTCGAACGGCGGGAGATCGGGCGGCTCGCCGCGGGCCTGGCCGAGCACCGGCAGCCACCGGGTCAGCGGCCCCCGGCCCAAGCCGGCGGGGTCGGAACGGGTCACGCTTGCGGCTCCGCAGTGAGCGGGAAGCACCAGAGCAGGGCATCGGCGAGCAGTCCTCGCCACCACGCGTAGTCGTGGCCACCGGCGAACTCCCGGTAGGCGGTGTCGTAGCCCTGCTGCGTGAGCACCTGGTCCAGCCAGCGGCTGTGGGTGCTCGAACTCTCCAGCTCGCCGACATCGTGGAAGATCCGGACCGGTGCCGGTGCCGCGGCCAGGTAGTCGGCGATCAGCGTCGGCACGGGGGTGCGGCGCAGCAGCTCGCCTGCCCCGGTGCCCCACCTGAGGTCAGGGTGGTACCCGCAGGAGGGGGACTGGATGATGGCGTTCCCGAACGTCGCCGGGTGGTGCAGCGCTGTCCATGCGGCGCACAGGCCGCCGAAGCTCTCGCCGGCCAGCGCCACGTCCCTGGGGTCCCGCGAGAGCGGATACCGGTCGTGCAGCCATGGCAACAGCTCGTCGGCCAGCATCCGCGAGAACACCGGATCGCAGCGCAGCTCCTGGTCGCGCCGCGGTCCGAGCTGATCGAGGAGAACCACCGCACAGGGCCGGATCAGTCCCGCCTGGACAAGGGCATCGCGAACGCTCGGCGCGCTGTGCTCCGGCGTGCCGTCCAAGTGGATCACGAATGGCAGCGCGCTCTCCTGCGGGAACTCGCCACGGGGCATCGAGATCCAGACGCGGCGCTCGTTTCCCAGCAGCTCGCTCGCGAACACCACGGACTCCACGGCCTGCGCCGGCCGCGCTTCGGCCTGATCGAGCCAGGGCAACGGCTCCGCGTCGGGCAGCACCGCCACCGAGGCCCCGGAGAACCTCTCGACCGAGCACTCGGAGAACCTCGGTGGCGGGTTGAACGGGTCCGGAACCCGTTCGCCCTCCCCCGTCGGCCCACACCGGGTGAACACGTACGAGAAGCGCAGATCGGCACGCATCCGCAGGGTGAGCACACGAAACGGCGTCCCCGGCACCGGAGCGAACTCCGTGTCGATCTTGTTGAAGCCGATGACGGGACCGATGACCACCGAGAGCGTGACCGTCGTGGCACCCCCGGGCTCGTCGACGAAGGTCACGTCCACCTCGTCCGCGAGGACCCGCTCGACCAGCGGGGCGCCCGTCTCCGCGAGGTGCCGCCGGAACCGCTCAGGACTCCACTCCCCGGTCGACAGCTTCTCGACGAACGGATTGGTCATTTCCTGCTCTCTTCACGTGTGTTGTCAGCGGGCTGCTGCCGGGTTCGTTCCCGGCCGAGCGGCACGACCTGCGGGGTGCCTGCCACCGGATCGGGCACGACCAGGCAGGGCAGACCGAACACCTCCTCGACCAGTTCGGCGGTGACGATCTGGGCGGGGGTGCCTTCGGCGACGACCTGGCCGTCCTTCATGGCGATCAGGTGGGTGCCGTAGCGGGCGGCGTGGTTGAGGTCGTGCAGGACGGCGACCAGGGTGTGGCCTGCGTGGTGCAGATCGGTGAACAGCTCCATCAGCTCGATCTGGTGGGCGATGTCGAGGAAGGTGGTCGGCTCGTCGAGCAGCAGGATGTCGGTGTGCTGGGCAAGCGCCATGGCCACCCACACGCGCTGCCGCTGCCCGCCGGACAGCTCGTCCACCAGGCGGCCGGACAGGTCGGCGACCGCGGTCTGGTTCATCGCCCTGAGCACGGCCTGCTCGTCGGTCTCGGTCCACTGCCTGCCGAAGCCCTGATACGGGTACCGGCCCCTGGCCACCAGCTCGGCCACGGTGATCCCGTCCGGCGCGATCGAGGTCTGCGGCAGCAGCCCGACCCGCCGCGCCACCTCCTTGCTCTTGAAGGAGTTGATGGCCGCCCCGTCCAGCACCACCTGCCCGGCGCTGGGTTTGAGCAGCCGCGACAGCCCGCGCAGCAGGGTGGACTTGCCGCAGGCGTTCGGGCCCACGATGACGGTGAACGAGCGGTCCGGGATGGCCACCGACAGGTCCGCGCAGATGACGCGTTTGTCGTAGCCGATCGTCGCCGACTCCACCCGCAGGCGTGGGCCACCAGGGGAAGTGATCACAGGCGTCTCCTGGCTTCGGTGAACAGCAGCCAGCCGAGGTAGCCACCGCCGAGCACGACGGTGATGATCCCGACCGGCAGCGGGGTGGGCGCGGCGTGCTGGGCGAGGTAGTCCGCCGCCAGGCACAGCAGGGCGCCGACGAAAGCGGCTGGTGCGAGGGTGATCCCCGCGGTGCGGGCGATCCGGCGGGCGATCTGCGGTGCCAGCAGGGAGATGAACGTGATCGGCCCCGACGCGGCGGTGACCGTCGCCGTCAGCGCGACCCCCACCGCGATCAGGCCGAGGCGGGCAGGCGCGACCCGCACCCCTTGGGCGGCGGCCGCTTCATCACCCAGTTCCAGCTGCCGCATCGGCCGGCTCAGCACCGCGGCCAGCAGCAGCAGTACGGCGATGCAGGCGCCGCCGATGAGGACCTTGTGCCAGGACACGCCGTTGAGGGAGCCCGCGCCCCAGGCGGCGGCGGCCATCGCGACTTTCAGGTCGGCTTTGAGTATCAGCCAGGTGTTCAACGATCCCAGCATGGCCGAGATGCCGATGCCGACGACGATCAGCCGGAACCCCTGCACCCCACGCCGGTAGGCGAGCAGGTACACGGCGACGGCGGTGGCCATCCCGCCCAGCAATGCCCCGCCGACCAACTGCCAGTAGGTGCCGTTGACGACCAGGATCACGATCAGCGCACCGGTGTAGGAGCCCTGGGAGAACCCGATGATGCCGGGCTCGGCCAGCGGGTTGCGCAGCAGCGACTGGAAGACCGCACCGGAGACCCCGAGCGAGGCGCCGAACACCAGCGCCGCCGCCACCCTGGGCAGCCGCCACTGGACCACGATGTCGTGGACGAGCCCGGTCTGGCCGCCGGTGAGCGCCGAGACCACCTGCCCGGCGCTGAGCTGGTACGAGCCGGTCATCAGCGCGAGTACCGCCATGCCGGCGACCGCCAGCGCGAGCACCGCGCAGGCGAGGACCGAACGCCACTCCAGCCGTACCGCGATCCGCCGGCGCCGCAGCACCAGCACCCGCTGCCCGAAGTCCACCCGTCCCGGCTCCGGCGGTCGGGCTGTTCGTGCGGCACCGGTGTGCGTATCGGGCCTGACGCGGGTACTCACAGTCCGCTCGCCTTCTTCCGCAGCACCAGCGCGATGAGCACGGGGGCGCCGACGAACGCGGTGACGATGCCGACGGGGATCTCGTTGGGGCGCATCACGATCCGGCCGAGGATGTCGGCGGCCAGCAGCAGGATCGGGGCCAGCAGGACGCTGTAGGCGAAGATCCAGCGCTGGTGCGGGCCGACGATCCAGCGAGCCACGTGCGGCACCATGAGACCGACGAAGGCGATGGGTCCGGCGATCGCGGTCGCTCCGCCGGCGAGCAGGGTGAGCGCGATGATCGCCAGGACGCGGGTGCGGGTCAGCCGGACGCCTTGGGTGGCCGCCAGCTCGTCGCCAAGGGCCATGGCGTTGAGTGGACCTGACACCGCGAAGGCCAGGATGAGTGCCACCGCGAAGAACGGCAGGATCTGCCACACCAGCTCGAGTGGCCTGCCCGCGATCGAACCGGCGTTCCAGGACCGCATCGCGTCGAAGGCCTCCGGGTTGATCAGTTGCAGCGCGTCCCCCGCACCCCTGAGCACCGCGCCGACGCAGACCCCGGCGAGCACCATCAGCACCGGCGAGGAGCCCTGCCGGGTCGACCCGAGGGCGAGCACCATCAGCGTGACGATCAACGCCCCCGCGACGGCGAACCACATATAGCCGCTGATGTCGCGGACGCCGAGCACGCCAACCGCGACCGTCACCGCGAAGGACGCACCCGCGTCGAGGCCGAGCAGGCCCGGATCGGCCAGCGGGTTGCGGGTGAGCGCCTGGATCAACGCCCCGGTGAGCCCGAGCGCCATTCCCACGACCAGACCGACGACGGCACGCGGCAGCCGGTAGTCGCGGATCGCGAACTGATCGATGTCAGCGGATGGCTGGAACAGGGCATCCCACACCACCGATGGCGCGATCGCCGTCGACCCGATCAGCACGCTCGCCACCAGCAGGACCAGCAGCACCACGAGCGCGCCGACCAGGCCGGCCAGGCGGCGCTGCCGCGGTCCCGGCACCCGCGCGGTGCCCGGGGCAGCGGGTGGCGGAGCGAGGGCGGTCATTTCTTGGCGGGCAGGGTGGACAGCGCTCGGTCGAGCGAGTCCAGGTACTGCAGGACGGGCCGGTAGGAGTTGTTGCCGGGGCAGAAGAGTCCGAGCGCGCGGCCCGAGTTCACGGCAGGCAGCGCCTTCCAGGTGTTGGTCTCGACCACGGGCGCGAACGCCGGTTTCGGGCGGCCCTCGGCGTCAACGGGGTAGGTGATCACGTCGTACTTGGCCAGTCCCGCGATCTGCTCGAACGGCAGGGACGTCCAGCCAAGGGGGTCTTTGCCGTCGGCCGCCTTGGGGAAGTTCATGCCGAGGTCGTCCTGGGCGATCTCGACACAACCGAAGTCCGCGATGGAGAACGTGCCGGGATCGGAACTCTCCCAGCGGTCGACGTTGACGAACGAGGTGCCGTCGATGGTCTTGCGGTAGGTCTCCTTGATCTTGGCGATCTTCTTCTCGAACTCCGCCTTCTGCACGCTGAACCCATCCGTGAGGTTGCCTGCCTCCGCGACTCCGCCGGCGAGGGCCTTCCACTCGGTGTCGAGCCCCCAGAACAGCGTCGAGGCGATCGGTTTCAGCTGATTCTCGATCTTCTTGAACTCGCTCTCGGGCAGCTGGGCCAGGATGAGGTCCGGCTTCAGGTTGGCGAGCTTCTCCAGGTCGACCTGGTCACCGCTGGAGCCGAGGCTCGTGGCCGCCTTGAACGTGGCTTTCTGCTTTTCCGGAATGAGGGCGAGTTCGGAGGCGGTCACCTCGGTGACGCCCACCGGCAGGCCACCCATGTCGATGAACGGAAGAGTCGTGTTGCCGATCGTGACGACCCGCTGTGGTTTGGCGGGCACGCTGACACTGCCGTTGTCGGCCTTGACGGTGCGCATCTCCACGGCCGGGTTGGTGGCGTCACCGCCGTTGCCGCCGCAGGCGGAGAGGACGAGCGTGGCACTCAGCAAGGCGGCCAGGGCCGCGCCCCGTCGTCCCAGGGGTGTCATGGTCATGATTGTGCTCTTTCTCTTCTTTTTCGCTGTGCGAAAGGTCAGTGGGTCTCGGCCGGTACCAGGTCGCGGATCGTGGTGCCCCAGCCGACGGTGTGCCGCGCGTGGCAGCGGAGTCCGGCTCGGGCGATGACGGCGTCGAGTTCGCCGTCGGTGCGCAGTCCGGAGCCGTGCACGGTGAGGGCGAGCAGGTCGGCTCCGCCGTCGTGCTCGCCGAGGGTCTCCTCGATCAGCAGCACCCGGCCACCGGGCAGGAGCTGCTCGGCTGCCCGGCGCAGGGCGTGGGCGGCATCGGCATCGGCCAGGGCCTTGAAGGCGCGGATGATGAACACGGCGTCCGCCGGTGGGCTTGGTTCGAAGACGGACTGCTCGACCACCGTCACCCGCGCGCGCTGCGCCCCGTCGGGAATGGTGGCCGGCAGGTCCCGGCGCAGCCAGTCCGCCTGGGCGGGCAGCGCGCAGATCGTCACGCGCAGATCGGGGTGGGCGGCGACGAACTCGCGGGCCTGCGCACCGGCCCCGCCGGAGTGCAGCACCAGGTGCTCGACGCCGGTGAGGACGTCCGAGGTGGCGATGGGTCCGGCCAGCGCGGGCTGGAACTTCGCCAGGCGCTCCAGGTAGCGGTCCTCGTAGTCCTGCTCGGCGCGTGCCTCGGCGTAGGTCTGGCCGGTGACCGAGGCGTAGGACGCCCGGCCGGTGCGGATCGACTCGGTGAGCCCGTGGATGCCGAGCATCTCGCGGCCGATCACCCCGGCCGGGTGCAGGGTGTCGACCATGAAGTCGTTGGTCAGCACCTCGCCCACCGGGGCGAGTACGTAGTGGCCCGGCTCGGTCTCGGTCAGCACGTCCAGGGTGCGCAGGTAGCGCAGGAGCTTGCGCAGCGCCCGCTCGTCCGCGCCCGCCTTGACGGCCAGGTCCGCGACGCTGGTGACGCCGCGGGAGATCAGGTCGGGGACGCCCAGCTCGACGGCGGTGCGGATCGCGGTCGGCGCCATCAGCTCGGTCAGCTCGGTCAGCCGCTCGAACGGGGTCTTCGTCTGCTCCGGGTCGGGTACCGCCGCGTCGGTCTCCAGGGCGACGACCTCGCCGCGTCGCCAGTACCCGGCGAAGTCGATGTCCTCCTTCGGCACGCCCCGGTCCTCGACCAGGTGGCGCCGCAGGTCACGTACTGACGTGTGCTCCCCGGCGAGCCACGCGAACGGTTGCCCCTCCCACCAGCCGCCGTTCTTGACCGCGTCCAGGAGAAGGGTGCTCGTACCCGCCTCGGCACCGCCGCGCACCAGCCAGGTCACCTCGACGTGCGGCAGCTCGCGCAGTGCCAGCCGGTGCGAGTCCTCGGCGACCTCGATGAACACCCGTGCCCGGGTGTCCGCCGGCAGCTCGTCCAGCAGCCGGGCGATGGCGGGAACGGCGGTGTCGTCCCCGGCCGCCAGGAGCCAGTCCGCCTCGCCGGGGAGCGCGCGCGACTTGCCTGGGCCGTAGAGGTGGACGCGGTCGCCTGGTCGCGCGCGGTAGGCCCAGGTGGTGCCAACGCCGATGCCGTGCTTGACGAAGTCCACGTCCAGCTCGCCGGCCTCGGCGTTCCAGCGGCGGACGGTGTAGACCTTCGACAGGGGCCGGGGGTTCCTCGGCAGGTCCACGCCCCGCTCCTGCTGCACCGGCAGCACCGGCTCGGCGTGGCCGGGGGCGCGGAAGACCAGCCGGATGTCGTCGTCGAAACCGAGCGAGTCGAATGCGGGCTGCGGGAAACCGTTGGCCGAGGTGAACGCGCGCAGCTGCGCTCCGCCCAGCGTGATCCGCCGCATCCCCGGCGTCAGGTCCGCCACCCGAAGGACCTCGACTTCGCGCAGGGTCACTGGGCGCACGGTGAGCCGGCGTGAGGTCTTCGGCATGAAGGCAGTCCTTCCTGGTCCTTCGACGGGGAGTTCGAGCCACGCGCGCCGGAGCGGCGGAGCAGCGGCCCGGCTAGGTTAGGCAATCCTTACCTTAAATTGTGTGCGCAGACTGCCGTATTGTTTATGGGTGTGGCGCGCTCATCGCTGTTCCCCGCCGACGCGAGCGAGGCCCCGCCGATTCCGGCGGCACGGTCGGACTCGACCGGGCATCCCCGCCGCCCGCTGCTGATCTGGGTCCGCACCGGCACAGCGCACGTGCGCGTCGACGGTGACGTGGTGTTCCACCTCACCGCCGGGCACGGCGCCTGGATTCCCGCGGCCGGGTGGAACCACCGCGCGATCAACACCGAGCCAGGCACGGTCGCCTTCCCCCTGTGGCTGCACCCTGGTGCCGATGGGCCACCGGAAGCGACCCGGTTCCAGGTCCCGGACGGTTGGCAGGACTGGCTGATCCAGCACTTCAACCTGCAGGTGACCCCGTTGATCGGGCACGGGTACCTCCAGGACGCGATCATCGATCTCCTCGGCCGCCACCGGGTGCGCCCGCAGGCGCCCGCGCCAGGCGAGCACGCGAGCCTCTCGGCACCGTGCACACCGCCGGAGATGCCGAGAGCCGCCGGCGCCAGGGCGGTGGCCGAGGAGTTGATCCGCGACCCGGCGATCGACCTCACCGTCGAGCAGTGGGCGGCCAGGGCGCTCGCCAGCCCGCGGACCCTGCGCCGCGACTTCCTCGCCGGCACCGGGCTCACCTTCGAGCAGTGGCGACTGCGCAACCGGCTGATCGCGGCCGTCGAGTTCCTGGCCGCGGGGTTCGACGTCGACCAGGTCGCCGCACGGGCAGGCTTCGCCAGTCGCAACGGCTTCACCCGCGCGTTCAAGCGGCAGTACGGACCGACGCCGCACGAGTTCAGCAGGAAGCTCGCCGCCAGTTCCACGCAGGTCGACCTGACACCGCGCGCCACCTTGGCCCGGCAGACCGATCAGCTCATGGACATGGTGCGCGGCGACGGTTCCCTCGCCACCGCCTCCGAACTGCTCCCCGCCGCCCGCACCCCCCGGCACGCCAACGACATGCACGTGCTGAGCTGGATCTACCGCGGCAGCGGATACCTCGACATCGGCGAGAACCGTTACGAACGGCACCGCGGCGTCGCGACCTGGATCCCCGCGGGCCGCAAGCACATCACCGGCCTCCGCGAGAACTCCATCTCACTGCCCCTCGGCAGCGCGACCACCGCCGACCTGCAACTGACCGAGCCGCTGCAGGTGCGGTTCGCACCCGCCTGGGACGACTACCTGATGCACTGCTCCATCAGCGCCCGATCCGGACTGCACCCCGACGACTACAACCCCCGGCACATCCTCGACCTGTTCGCCGAACACCTCGCCGCGCAACGAGCGCTGTCGGTGCCGATGCCCACCGATCCGCGTGCGCGCGCGGCCGCGATGGATTACCTGCGCCACCTCGACATCTCCCGCGAATCGGCCGTGTTCGACGTCCCCGCCGAGGTCCACCGGGCCTTCCGCGGCGAGACCGGCATGACCTTCGCTCGCTGGCGCTACGCCGCCCGCATGCGCGTCGCCCGCGATCTGCTCGCCGGCGGCGCCAAGCCCAGCGCGGTCGCCCGCCGCATCGGCTACGCCCACCTGCCGGCCTTCAGCACCGCCTTCACCCGCCTGCACGGTCTATCCCCACGCGAGTTCCAGGAACGCGAGCGAGCTTCCCCCTGAAGCCGGCCAGCACCATTTTACTCTTGACAGATTCGAGCCAAAACCGCAGCTCACGGCCCCACCGAGCAGGGATCACGAAATAAGCGCCCTTGAGCCGACCGCTTTCCGATCCTATAGTTCGAATTGTCACCCCAACGAATTCCCCGTGATTGCCCCCTGAACAATCATCTCGTTGTGGGCGCGACTCCGACAATCCCTGCATCGGATAGGAGTTCTTCAATGCGCGCGAAAAGGTTCCTGGTCGCTTTGTGCGGCGTGATCGCGGCCGGTGTCAGCAGCGTTCCCCTGGCCTCGGCCAGCCCGGCCGGCGACGTCCAGCCCCTCATCATCAACGGGAAGTACGCCGCCAGCGGACCGTGGGCGGTGGCCCTCATGGTCAACGGTCAGCAGGACTGCTCCGGCACCATCATCAACTCCCGGTACGTGCTCACCGCCAAGCACTGCGCGAAATCGGGCGTCAGCTTCCTGATCGGGAACGTCGACCGCACGGCCGGCCAGTCCCGCAAGCCGGTGCGGGCGATCTCGCACCCGTCGGCCGACATCCTGCTCTACGAGCTGAACTCGCCGGTGAGCACCACGTACGCGAGCCTGACCGGCAGCCAGCCCGCGGTCGGCAGCACCGAGGAGGTCTACGGCTTCGGCCGGACCGAGTCCGCCCGCGACTCGCGCTACCTGAAGGTGGCCGCCATGCGGATCACCAAGGTGTCCGGCTCCTTCATCGACGCCACCGCGGGCAACGGCTACACCGGGCCCGGCGACTCCGGTGGCGCGGTGTTCCAGAACGGCAGGCTGATCGGGGTGCACTCCTACGGCGACACCTCGGCAGGCACCTCGGGGCACGTCAACATCAGCACCTACCGCCAGTGGGTGCTGAGCAACAGCGGCAGCCAGGGCCTGCCCGCGGCCTGACCCCAGGACGGGCTGCCCGCGCCACCGGGCGGGCGGCCCGTTCACCACTCCCAGTGCACCGAGTAGCGGCCGGGCTTGGCGTTGGAGACCGCCAGCCGGACGCAGTGCGCGCTGTCGACGGGGAGTTCGCCGCCGCGCTCGGCCGCCTCGTCGCCGTAGAAAGTCCAGCCGCAGCGCGCGGGCACCGCCTCCGGGTGGAAGCTGACCTCGGCGAAGTACTCGCGCACCGGGAAGCGCAGTTTCCGCTCGCTGCGGACCGAACGCCCGGACGCGGACCTGTTCAGCACCTCGTACTCCACCAGGATCACCTCCCCTCGGGCCAGTTCGCGGTCGAACTCCAGCGAGGCGACCAGATACCCCTGCCGCGGCAGGTACTCCACCGTGCCCACCGAGCAGTGCCGCAGCGGCCGGACCAGCAGGCTGCTGTGCTCCGGCTGGTCCGAGGCGTAGGCGATCGGGAGGGTGGACACGCCGGAGCGGGTGGCCCGCAGCACCAGGCGCACCAGCATGGACCGCTCGGAGCCGTCCGGTCCCAGCGTCACCAGGTCCTGCTGGCTCAGCCGCACCAGGAACTCGTCCTCGGCGTCCACATCGCGCAGCAGCGCGGGAATGGCCGGATCGGCCGGCCACATCGCCTCCACCGGCACCCGGCGCTGGCCGTTCGGCCCTGGGCCCCGGTAGCGGGGCTGGCCAAGGGCCGAGGACAGGGTGCCTGCCGGCACGGCCAGGATCCCCTCCAGCGCGGCCAGGGCGGCCAGTGACTCCCGGCGTTCCGGCCTGCGCTGCCCGCTCTGCCACAGGCTGAGGGTGGCCATGCTCAACGGGTGGCCCTGCTGCGCCAGCCGGTACCGGATGCGCTCAAGGCCCAGCCCGCTGCGCCGCACGGCCGCACGCAGCACCTGGTGGAATGCCCGGTCCTCCGCCGGTTCCCCGTTCGCCACGCCGCACCTCCGCCGCCGGATCGGCGTGGGATTCTAGCTCCTGCCCGGCAGCGTCAGTTCGGAAAGTATCCCTACGAAGGTCTGTTCAGCTTGACCGATCCCGCGGCTACCGTTGAGGGCGTGGACGGCTGCCTTCCCACTGCCGTTGGCCGGCCACGATCCCGTCGCCATGACTCTGTTCTCACCGCCCTGGAACAGGAAGAGGATCGGCATGTCCAACGGCAGGCGTGCCCGGGTTACGCAGGTGCTTGCGTTGCTTGTGGCGTTGGTGGCTCTTGTGTTGGTTCCCACGCAAGGGGGTAGTGCGGCGCCGGCCGCGCCTCGGTACAAGGTGTTGGGGTTGTACCAGGGGACCTGGGATGCGGCTCATATCGCGTTTGTCAAGGAGGCCAATCCTTGGTTTTCGCGGATGGCCACGCAGCACAACTTCTCGTATACCGCGAGTACTGACTGGAATATCTTGGCCAATGACGGCGCGTTGAACCAGTACCAGGTTGTGCTTTTCCTGGATGCCTTGCCAGGGTCGGCGGCTCAGCGTAGTGGGTTCCAGCGGTATGTCGAGCGGGGTGGCGGCTGGCTGGGGTTCCATGTGGCCGCTTACAACGACAACCCTGGCGGCTGGAACTGGTACCACAACACGCTGCTGGGGACCGGGCGGTTCAAGAACAACACCTGGGGGCCGACCACGGCCAAGTTGAAGGTGGAGAATCGGTCGCATCCGGCCACTGCCGGGCTGCCTTCGGTGTTCACCTCGGCGGTGAGTGAATGGTACAGCTGGACGAATGACCTCCGGCAGAATCCGAACATCCAGATTCTGGCTTCGGTTGATCCGTCCAGCTTCCCGTTGGGGACCGATCCGAACCAGACCTGGCGGTCGGGGTACTACCCGATTATCTGGACCAACAAGAACTATCGGGTGCTGTACGCCAACTTCGGGCACAACGCGATGGACTACCCCAATAACCGGCCGTTGTCCTCGACATTCGCCAGTGAGACCCAGAACAAGTTCATCATCGACGGGCTCAACTGGCTGGGGAGCCGCTGATCCAGGACTCCGGGCGCATTCCGAGCAGGACCGCGTCCGGGGTCCGGGTGTTGTCGACGAAGCGGGCCGCCGCATCCGCCGGTAGGTAGCGGGTGGTCAGGCGGACCAGGTCGGCGCGGGCCGGATCCGGTTGCCAGGTTGTCACGGGGCCTTCGACGGTGACGTAGCCGTAGGGCGGTTCCGGGTGTTGCACAGCCAGGGTGAAGCGGCCGGCTTTGCGGATCAGGAGTGCTTTGCGGGAGCTGGACCGGGTCCAGACCAGTACCTCGCCGTCCCGGAAGTCATACCAGACCGGGACGGCGAGGGGACCGCGGTTTTCCCTGGTCACGGCAAGAATGGCGACTCGGGGAGCGGCCAGGAACTCGATGCGGTCCTGGACGGGCATGGGCACGGGGCTCTCCTCGTCGGGGGGTGGTGGCGGGGTGCGCGGCTCCCGTGGGGTGGGAGAGCCGAATTACCCGATCGTGTCAGGCGGGGACTTGGTTTGGGAGGGCTCCTTATATATCCCGATATGCCTGCAACTTCCGGTCAGTCGGCGGGATAAATCTGTGGGTGGTTGACGGGGTCACGCGGTTCACTTGTCCGGACATGAATGAGAAGCAGATGGTTCGGGTGTCCAAGCGACTGTCGCGGCACCTGCGGCACGCGCCAGGGGAGATCGGGCTGGAGTTGGCCGACGGGGGCTGGGTTTCCGTCGAGGAGTTGCTCACCGCGCTGGCCCGGCACGGGTTCCGGGTCAGCCGGGATGAGCTGGACGAAGTTGTCGCGCGGAATGACAAGCGGCGGTTTGCCTTTGACGACACCGGGATGTTGATCCGGGCCAGTCAGGGGCATTCGGTGGCGGTCGAGCTGGCGCTGCCGGTGGCGGTTCCGCCACCGCTGCTCTTCCACGGGACCGTGGCGGCCGCGTTGTCGGCCATTCGGCGGGAGGGGTTGCGGCCGATGCGACGGCATCACGTGCACCTGTCCGCCACCGAGGAGACCGCGGTGCGGGTGGGGGCGCGGCGGGGCAAGCCCGTGGTGTTGCGGGTGGACGCGGCCCGGATGGTGGCCGATGGGCGGGTGTTCTACGTCAGCGCGAATGGGGTGTGGCTGACGGATGGGGTGCCGCCGGAGTACCTGGGGTGGGCGGCTCTGGGTTAGCGGCGGGTGTTCTGGGTGACCTCTTCGACCAGTCGCGGCCAGATCGGGCGGGGTAGGTCGTGGCGCAGGTCGGGGATGAGGGTGAGGGTGGCGCCGGGGATGGCGGCGGCGGTGGCCTTTCCGCCGCTGACGTCGATCAGGGGGTCGTCGACGCCGTGGATCACCAGGGTGGGGATGTCGATGCCGGCCAGGGCTTCGGTCCGGGGTGGGGCGGACCAGATCGCGGCCAGCTGGCGGGCGCCGTCGGCTGGGCGGTAGGCGCGGTCGTAGGCGGCGGCGGACACGGCTCGCATGTCCGCCTCGGTCACGCCGAGGCGGGTGGAGGAGATCGCCAGGCCGGCCTGGGCGCCGTGTTCGATGATGTCCGCGCGGGTGCTGGGGCTGGGGCGTTGCAGGAACGCGGCCGTGTCCGGGTGGCTCTGGCCCACGGTGCGGTCGCCGGTGCTGGACATGATCGAGCACAGGCTGAGCGCGCGGCCGGGGTGGTTGATCGCGATCAGCTGGGCGATCATGCCGCCCATCGAGGCGCCGAGCAGGTGCGCGGCGTTGATGCCAAGGTGATCCAGCAGGCCGACCGCGTCGGTCGCCATCTCGTCGAGGGAGTACGGGACGGTGCGGTGGTCGCCGGCCACGATCGCCGGGAAGTCCGGGGCGGGTGAATCGGGGACTCCGCTGGACAGGCCGACGTCACGGTTGTCGAAGCGGATGACGAAGAAGCCCTGTGCCGCGAGCAGTTCGACCAGCCGGTCGTCCCAGGCGGTCAGCTGGGCCAGCTGGCCCGCGATCAGCAGCAGGGCCGGATCGGTCGCGGCGCCGTGGGTCTCGTAGGCCAGCTCGATGCCGGTGGGCAGGATTGCGCGGGGCATGGGACCGATGCTGCCAGCGCGGTGGTCAGCCAGGCCGCTCGTGCACCGGGATCTCGCTCAGGGCTGAATCCGTTGCCCAGTTGGCCAGGAAGCGCAGGGCCTCGGCGGAGCGGGAGCCGGGTTCGGCGGTGTAGACGATGAGTTTCTGGTCCGTGCTGTCCCGCAGGTCCAGTGCCTGGTAGTGCAGCGTCAGCGGGCCGGCGATCGGGTGCTCCAGGGTCTTGCGGCCGTGCATCTGCGCGCGCACCCGGTGATCTGCCCACCAGCGGCGGAAATCCGGGTCCTTCAGCGACAGTTCGCCGACCAGTGCGGCCAGTTTGGCGTCGTCGGGGTACCGGGAGGCGTCTTCGCGCAGGTAGGCCACGCAGTCGCGGACGACCTCGTCCCAGTTCCGCAGCCGAGGGCGGATCTCCGGGTCCAGGAAGGTCAGCCGGAGCAGGTTGCGCTGGGCCGGTGGCAGCCGGGCGAAGTCGAGGTAGAGCGCGGCGGCCAGGGCGTTCCAGGCCAGCACCTCCATCCGCCTGCCCAGTACCAGGGCGGGCAGGCCCTGCATGCTGTCGAGGATCTGCTGGGTCTGCGGGCGGACCGACGCGGTGGCGGCGCGGATTCCGGGCGCGTGCACCCCTTCGGCGATGCGCAGCAGGTAGGCGTGCTCGTCAGGGCGCAGGTCCAGTGCCCTGGCCAGGGCGTCCAGCACGGCGCGGGAGACGTTGCGGGTGCGGCCCTGTTCCAGCCGGACCAGGTAGTCCACGCTCACGCCCGCGAGCTGGGCCAGTTCCTCGCGGCGCAGGCCGGGCACCCGGCGCAGGCGGCCGTCCTCGGGCAGACCGCGCGCCACCGGGTCCACCCGCGAACGGCAGGCGCGCAGGTATTCGCCGAGTGCGGCGCCTGCGGAGGGAGTGCGGTCCATGGGCCCATTGTGACCGTCGGCGGGGGCCGGTGCCTGGTACTGCCAGTCCCAGGGACGGGGAGTCCCAGGGACGAACAGTCCCTGGATAGGCCCTGGCGAAGTGGGCAGAGTCGTTGGCAGCAGAGCACAACGACCTTGGGAGCACAGCAATGACCACGTGGTTCATCACCGGCGCGTCGCGGGGCTTCGGCCTGGAAATCGCCCGGCAGGCGCTGGAACGCGGTGACTCGGTGATCGCCACCGCCCGCGACACGGCGGCCGTCGCCGCGGCACTGCCCGGCTTTGGCGAGCGACTGCTGCCGGTGCGGCTGGACGTCACCGACGAGGCAGCGGCCGGGCAGGCCGTGGCGGCCGGACTGGCCCGGTTCGGCCGGATCGACGTGCTGGTCAACAACGCCGGGCGCGGACTGCTCGGCACGGTGGAGGAGGTGACCGACGCCGAGGTGCGGGCGGTCTTCGACACCAACGTTTTCGGGCTGCTGGCGGTCACCCGCGCGCTGCTGCCGGTGTTCCGGGCCCAGCGCGCGGGCAAGATCCTCAACATCAGCTCGCTCGGCGGGGTGGTGAGCTGGGCGGGCTGGGGCGCCTACTGCGCGACCAAGTTCGCCGTGGAGGCATTCTCCGAGGCACTGCGGCTGGAGCTGGCATCGCTGGGCGTGCAGGTCACCTCGGTGCAGCCGGGGCCGTTCCGCACCGATTTCCTGGACTCCAGCTCACTGGTCCGCTCGGCCACCGTGATCGAGGACTACGCGGCATCCGGCGGGGTCATGCGGGACTGGGCCGACACCAGCAACCACGCCCAGGAGGGCGACCCGGTGAAGGCGGTGGAGGTCATCCTGGCCGTCACCGACCGGGAGGTGCTGCCCGCCCGGCTGCCGCTGGGCAGCACCTGCGTCTCCGATATCGAGACGCACCTGGCCGAGGTCACGCAGGAGCTGGCAGACCTGCGTGACCTGGCCCTGTCCACGGATTTCGCCGGGGCGGGCGCCCCGCTGCCCCGCTAGGCGCCCGCTCAGGCGGCGCTGGTCACCGGAGCGATCCGCAGCGCCGCCACCAGGTCCCGGTACAGCTCGTCGTTCTCCAGGAGGTGGGCGTGGTTGCCAAGGGCACGCCGTTTGCCCTTTTCCAGCAACAGGATCTGATCGGCGTCGAGCACGGTGGAGAGCCGGTGCGCGATGGTGACCACCGCGCCGCGGCGGGCCACCCTGGCGATCACGTCCTGCACCGCGGCCTCGGTCAGCCCGTCCAGCTGGGCGGTGGCCTCATCCAGCAGCAGGATCTCCGGATCGCTGACCAGGGCGCGGGCCAGTGCGATGCGCTGGCGCTCGCCGCCGGAGACCACCGAGCCGGAGAGCACGGTGTCCAGGCCGTCCGGCAGCGTGCGGGCCCGTTCGGCCAGCTGCACCGCCTCCAGCGCGGTCCACAGATCCGCCTCGGTCGCGTCCGGGTGGGTGTACTGGAGGTTCTCCCGGAGCGTGCCGGGCAGCAGCGGGGTGTCCTGTTCGACGTAGACGATCCGCCTGCGGACCTCGGCCAGCGACCACTGCTCGTAGCCGGTGCCGTCCAGTGCCAGCTCACCGTGTTCGGGCTGCAGGAAGCGCAGCATCAGGGAGAACATCGTGGTCTTGCCGGAGCCGGAGGGTCCGACGATGGCGGTGTGCCCGGTGCGTGGGATGTCCAGGTTGACCCCGTCCAGCGCGGCGGGCGCGCCGGGTGCGTAGCGGGCGGTGACCTCGCGGAAGGAGAGCACGGGGGCCTGCGCGGCCGGCTCCGGCTCGCGGGCCAGCGGCTCGGTCTGCTCGATCGAGAGGTTCTCGATCTCCTTGATCCGGGCGGCGGCGGCGATGCCGGACTGGAGCTGGGTGAAGGTCCTGGTCAGTGTGGACACCGGCTCCATCACCTGGAAGGCGTAGAGCAGGAAGGCGACCAGGCTGGACACCGGCAGCGCGCCGGAGCTGACCCGCCACGCGCCAAGGGCCAGGATCAGCAGGATGGCGAGCTGGATGCCCCAGCTCGCGGTGGTCCAGGCGACCGCTTCGATCCGCACCGCGCGCACGCTCTGCCGCGCGGATTCCTTGGCCTCGGTGAGGATCCGGTTGCTCTCCCTGGCCTCGGCCCGGCTGGCCTTGACCGTGCGGATGGCCCGCAGCGCGCCTTCGAGCACGCCGCCGAGCCTGCCGACCGCGGCCTGGGCGTTGCGCTGGGCGTCGGCCAGCGGGGACATCAGGATCGCCACCACGGTGCCGACCACGATGAGCACGATCACGGTGCCGGTGAGCAGCACCCAGTCGAGCACGCCCATCAGGATCAGCGCGCCGGCCAGCGCGACCGCGCCGTTGACGAAGTTGACCACGCTGTCGGTGGCCGCCTCACGCAGCAGCACCGTGTCCGAGGTGACCCGGGTGACCAGCTCGCCACTGGGGCGGTTGGCCAGCTCGCCGACCCGGACCCGGAACAGCCGGTGCACCATGGTGCTGCGGGCGTCCAGCACGATCCGCTCGGCCAGCCTGCCGAGCAGGATCCACTGCGCCAGCCCGAGTCCCGCGCCCACCAGCAGCAGGCTGACCAGCAGCACCACCGCGGGCAGGATCGGCGCGGACACGGCTAGACCGTCCAGCACCGACTTGGTGACCAGTGGCGTGGCCAGCGTGGCCCCGGTGGTGCCCAGGCCCAGCACCAGGCCCAATAACAGTGTCCGGCGGTGCGGCCGTACGAAGTGCCACAGCACGCGGGTGTGCTGCCAGCGCGTCGAATCGGGTTCTGACATGTCTGCGCCCCAAGTTGTCCGTTCAGGTCAGGGCACCAACGTACCAGCGTGGGACACCTATGTCCCATAATTTGTAGGGAAAGCCCCTAACTGGGAGGACGTGGTACTAGACTGGTTCCTTATGACGAGCACCACCCGGGAGTCGGGCAGCCGGAGCCGGACCCGCAAGGCGATCCTGGACGCGGCTGTCACCGTGCTGGCGCAGCGGTCCACCGCCTCGATGGCGGAGATCGCCGATGCCGCCGAGGTCGGGCGCAGCACGCTGCACCGCTACTTCCCGGAACGCTCCGAGCTGATGACCGCGATCTTCCGGATGACGGTGGAACGGCTGGGCACCGCGCTGGCCGAGGCGAAGCTGGCCGAGGGCACCGCCGCCCAGGCACTGCGCCGGGCGGTGCACGCCTACTTCGAGCTGACCCCGGCGCTGATCCAGGTGTGCAGCGAGGGTCAGCAGCGCAGCGAGGACGGCTGGCTGAACGCGGCCTTCGAGCAGGCGGACAAGCCGGTGGTCGGCCTGATCACCCGCGCGCAGGCCGAGGGGTACCTGGACCAGTCGATCAGTCCGGAGTGGATCTACAAGGTGCTGTGGTGGAACGTCTTCGCCGGCATCGAGGCCACCGGCGAGGGGCTGATGGGCAAGCACCAGGCGGCGGAGTCGGTCATCCGGCTACTGGAGCGGGGGTTGCTGGCCCAGGCAGGTTCGTGACCGCGGCGCCGACGACCTCGCCGATGGTCTGCTCGGTCAGGCCACCGCGGCGCAGCAGTTCCACCCCCTGCAGGGTGGCCAGCAGCACCCTGGCCTGGGCCGAGGTGTCGGTGTCCTGATGCAGTTCGCCCTCGCTCACCGCGGCGGCCAGCGCCTGGGCCACCAGTTCCTCGATCGCGGCGAAGGTGGACTGGGTGCGGGCCAGCACCTCCGGGTCGTCCTCGCCGAGTTCGGTCGCGCCGCGGACCAGCAGGCAGCCGAAGCGTTCCTCGGTACTGGGCGTGGTGGCCATCCGGACCAGCAGGGCACGCAGGCGCTCCAGCATCGATCCACTGCCATCGCGCAGGCCCGCGCACAGGGCCGCGATCTGGCGTTCGCGGTTGATGTCCAGCGCGCGCAGGAAGAGCTGCCGCTTGTCGCCGAAGGCCCCGTACAGGCTGCCCTTGCCGAGGCCGGTGACCTGCATCAGGTCATCCAGCGAGGTGGCCGCGTAGCCGACGCGCTCGAACTGGGCGCAGATCGCGGTCAGCACCTCGCGTTCGTCGAAGCTGCGCGGGCGTGGCATACCCCGATGCTAGTCCGCGGGCCGGCCGGCACCGCTGGATCGCACCGGAACGTCACATTCCGAGAAGAACGAACGTTCTGTACGATAGGGGCATGAGCACCGATGTGAAGGTTTCCGAGCCCAGGGAGCGGCTGCTGGCCACCGCTTCGGAGTTGTTCTACGCCGAGGGCATCCAGGCCATCGGGGTGGACCGGCTGGTCAAGGAGGCGTCGGTGACCAGGGCCACCTTCTACCGGCACTTCCCCACCAAGGAGGACCTGGTGGTGGCCTACCTGCGCGGCAAGCACGAGGAGATCCGCGGCGGGGTGGAGGCTGCGGTGGCCGGGCAGGACCCGGCGACCGCGCTGCACATCATGCTCGGCGCGTTCGCCCAGGCCAGTTGCGGTCCCGGCTTCCGGGGCTGCGCCTTCCTCAACGCCGCGGCGGAGTACCCGGATCCACAGGCGCCGGTGCGGGTGCTGGTCCGGGAGCACCGGGGCTGGTTCCACGACGGGTTGCGGGGCAGGCTGACCGAGGCCGGACACCCCGACCCCGGGCACGCGGCCACCGCGCTGGTGCTGTTGCGGGACGGCATCATGTCCGGCGGATACCTTGACCAGCCGACGGGTATCCAGTCCACTGTGGACCGAATGGTGGACGGCGTGCTGGCCGGGAACTGCTGACCACCGACTTTCGCCGGGTAATCCGCCGGTCTGCGTCACATGCGGCCGAACAGGTGATTTCCCGCGTCCGGATAGTGGACAGTGCCTCGCACACAGCCTTTCCGACCTGCGAACACCGTGATCCACAGCCCGGCATCGCTTATTGGACAACGGATCTGCCAGTTTCGGCGGAGCCCGGAGTGATCTAGCGTCGGCGCGTGTTCACCACCGCCGCCCCGGTTCCGCTCGCCCCCGGCAGGCTGCTCGTGGACGCCGAGGAGATCGAGGCCACCAGGGCCGCCTTCGTCGAGGCGATCAACGAACTGGCTCCGTTGTTGCGGCAGGCCCAGCACAGCCTGGTGAGCTGGCCGGCGGCTTCCGACGAGGTGAGCCGGGACGCGGCCGGGGAGCAGACCCGGCGCGGGGTGCAGTCGGAGGACTCCGCGCTGGCGGTGCTGACGGTGTACCTGGCCGAGCTGTTCCACGCGGTCGAGCAGCTGGACGCGGCCGCGGCGCAGTACCGCGCCGCGGAGGACACCGCCACGGCGAATCTCCGTGTCTGAGAAGGGAAGGACCGGCATGCGAGGCGCCCATGGACGCTGCTGGCTGGCCGTCCCACACCTCAAGATCTACCTGGACATCCACAGTGGCCCCGGGGTCGGCGCGACCGAACCCGCGGTGACCACCTACCGTCAGCTCGCCGAGGCACTGCACCAGGTCGACGACAACCTGCACGCCCGGCTGGCCAAGTTGCGCACCGGCTGGCAGGGCAAGGCCGCGATGCACACCGCGCACGCGCTGGCCCCGCTGGCCGCCTGGGCCGCGGACACCAGGGTGGCGATGGCGGCCGAGGCCGAGGCCACCCAGGAGTGCGCCGACGCCTACGCGGACGCGCGCAATCACGTGCCGCCGCCACAGTTCCTGCCGACCAAACCGGTGACCGCGGTGGCCTGGCTGCCCGCGCTGGTGGACAACCGGATCGACTACGAGCCGGTGGAGGTCGAGGTGGACGCCGCGCACGCGGAGGCCGCGCGGGCGATGGAGGTCTACGAGGAGCGGGTGGACACCGCGCTGGCCGAGCTGCCGCCACTGCTGAACCCGCCGCGGCTGGACATCTCGATCGTCGCGCCCGGCTCACTGCTGTCCGGGCTGTCGCTGAAGGATCCGTTGGGGCTCAACGCCTCGGTGTCGGTGAGCGGCGCGGGTCACCCGGTCGCGCACCCACACCCGCACCAGCCGGTCGCGCCGGTGCACTCGATCCTGCCCGAGCCCGCCCCGGTGCCACTGGCCGACCAGCGGCAGTCGACGCCTCGATCGTCCACTGTGGACCGTTCGCAGATCTGGTCCGCGACCGGGGACGGCACCCCGGCCGAGGAACGCAGGCAGCAGCAACAGAATCCGCCGCGGCCCGGCAACATGGTGCGCGCGGTGCCGGAGCCGAGGGTGGAGAAGTCCACTGTGGACCGCCGGCGGGCCGAGGCCGAGCCGGAACAGGCCGGGATCGGGCTGCGTGACGGGGTGCTGGGCTACCACCCGGCGCCGCGCACCTCGCCGGAGGCCGAGGAGGACACGCCGGTGGTCATCGGCCCCTCCCCCGTGCTGTGACCGCGTTCACGCTCTCCGTCGCGGCCGTGGACCTGGTGTGGCGGCGGCTGGAACTGGGTCCGCAGCCGCTGGTGATCCGGGTGCCGCCGCAGGCGCACTCCGCGGCCGAGCGGGCCGGGCAGACCGAGCTGGCCGAGGCCGAACTGGCCGCCGCCGGGCTGATGCTGCGTGGCGGGGTGCACCCGGAACTGGTGGCACTGCTGCGCATGCTGGCCCGGCCGGAGCGGGAGCTGGACGCGCGGCTGTTCCTGGAGTCGCCGGTGCGGGCGCTGGCGGCCAGTGCGGGCGAGCAGGCCGCGCTGGTGGTCTCCGACGGCGCGCGCTGGCAGGTCACCGTGCTGGAGCCGACCGGGCTGGCGCACGCGATCCTGTCCCCGCTGCCGGAACGGCCAGCCGGGCCGGGGGAAAGCGTGTCGGTGCGGTCCGCGGCGCTGAGCACCGCGGCGGCCTCGGGCGACCTGGAGGCGTTCGAGCCCGCGCTGGTCGAGTTCGGCGTGCCATCGGCACAGGCCACCGCGCTGGCGCTGATGTTCCGGGATCCGGTGGACTTCGGGCAGTTCGGCGTGGCCGGGCAGGACGCCACCGGACGGCGGCGCCGGGCCGAGCGGGTGGTGGCCTTCCACGACACCAGCTACGGGCGCTACCTGGTGGAGGAGCACCGGGCCGGCGACGGCACGGCCTGGACCACGGTCAGCCCGGCGGACACCCGGCGGCTGCACGGCCAGCTCACCACGCTGTCAGCTGATCTCGACCTCGCTCGAAGTCCAGCAGCCGCCGCTTCTTCGCCAGTCCTCCCCCATATCCGGTGAGGTTGCCGGTCGAGCCGATCACCCGGTGGCAGGGCACGATGATGCTGATCGGGTTCTTGCCGTTGGCCAGGCCGACCGCGCGGGCGGCCAGCGGATTGCCGAGCCGCTGCGCGAGTTCGCCGTAGGTGGTGGTCTCGCCGTAGGGGATCTCGAGCAGCAGCTCCCACACCGAGCGCTGGAAATCGGTGCCCTGCAAGGTCATCGGCAGCTCGAAGCGGCGCAGCTCGCCGGCGAAGTACCGGGTGAGCTGGTCGATCGCCGCACCAAACGCGGCCGGATCGGGTTCGCCGAAGCTCTCCAGCGGTGGGAGATGACGCTGCTGGTCCATGTAGATCCCGGCCAGCGCCCCGTCCTGGGCGACCAGGGTGAGCGGGCCGTAGGGGCTGTCGATGACGGTGTTGGTGCGCATGCTCTTCCTTACGCGGGCAGCAGGTTGATCGGGTGGTCGCCGGTGGCCCAGAGGTGCTGGACGGCGTAGGCGCGCCAGGGTCGCCAGAGGCCGGCGTGCCGGGTGAGCGCGGCGGGGGTGCTGGGCAGGCCGAGGTTCTCGGCGGCCTGGCGGATGCCGAGATCGGTGGGGATGAAGGCGTCCGGGTCGCCGAGGGCGCGCATGGCCACGGTTTCCACCGTCCACGGGCCGAATCCGGGCAGCGCGGCGAGCCGGTCGCGGGCGGCGGTCCAGTCACTGCCGGGGCCGAGGTCCAGCTCACCCTCGGCCAGCGCGTGCACCAGGGCGAGCAGGGTGCGGCGGCGGGATTCGGGCATGGCCAGGCTCGCCGGGTCGAGCTGGGTCAGCGCCCGCGGGGCAGGGAACAGGTGGGTGAGGCCGCCGCAGGGATCCTCGATGGGCTCGCCGTGCGCGGCGACCAGGCGGGCGGCGTGCGTGCGGGCGGCCGCGGTGGAGACCTGCTGGCCGAGCACGGCGCGCACGGCGAACTCGGCCGGGTCGACGGTGCGCGGCACCCGGCGGCCGGAGTTCTTCTCCACCAACGGTTTCAGCACCGGGTCGGCGCGCAGCTGCTCGTCAACGGCTGCCGGGTCGGCGTCCAGGTCGAGCAGCACCCGGCAGCGGCTGATCGCCACCGGCAGGTCGCGGATGTCGGTCAGGGACAGCCGGCAGCCGATGTGGTCGGGCAGCGGCCAGAGTTCGGCGATGCCGTGGCCGTGCGGCAACCGCAGGGTGCGGCGGTAGGCGCCGTCCCGCCACTCCTCCACGCCGGGCACGGCGGTGGCGGCGAGGTGGCCGAACAGGTTGTCCGGGCACAGCGGCTTGCGGAAGGGCAACCGCAGCAGCAGCGCGCCGGTGGTCACGGCCGGGATGCCGCGGCCTGCCCTGGCACGCAGTTCGCTCGGGGAGAGCGCGAAGACCTCGCGCACGGTGTCGTTGAAGGTGCGCACACTGCCGAAGCCGGCGGCCAGCGCGATGTCGGTCATGGTCAGCGCGCTGGTCTCGATGAGCAGCCGGGCGGTCTGCGCGCGCTGCGCCCTGGCCAGCGCCAGTGGTCCGGCGCCGAGTTCGGCGTTGAGCTGGCGTTCGACCTGGCGGGTGCTGTAGCCGAGCCGGGCGGCCAGTCCGGGCACGCCCTCGCGGTCCACCACGCCCTCGGCGATCAGCCGCATGGCCCTGGCGACCGCGTCGGCACGGTGGTTCCACTCCGGCGAGCCGGGGCTGGCGTCCGGGCGGCAGCGCTTGCAGGCGCGGTAACCGGCCTGCTGAGCGGCTGCCGCGCTGGGGTGGAAGACCATGTTGCGCGCCTTGGGCGGGCGCACCGGGCAGCTTGGCCTGCAGTAGATGCCGGTGGTGCGGACCGCGGTGAAGAACCAGCCGTCGAACCGCTCGTCCTTGGCCTGGACCGCCCGCAGGCACCGCTCGAAGTCCTCGTGCACGGGTACAGCATCGACCCTGGCCGACGTGGTTGCTAGCAGGAATCCGACATCCACGTCGGCCAGGGGTCAGCTCAGGGTTGCATGGGTTTGCCGTTGACGGTGCTGCCGGTGAGTTTGAGGCCGTCGACGAACTTGATGGTGTTGCCGGTGCTGGCCACGCCGTTGAACTTGCAGTCGGTCAGCTCGAGGCCGTTGATGTGCGATTCGTCCAGGCCTGCCACGTTGAGCACCGAGGCGGCCTTGGTGCTGCCGCAGTTGCTCAGCCGGAACGGGCCGAACTTGGGCGGGGTGTTGCCGGTCTGGTTGTTGTAGGTGGAGTTCACGTACACCACCGAGCGGACGTAGGTGCCGGTGACCGAGTCCAGGTTGATGTTGGTGGAGAAGCCGCCGCGCTTGGTGTTGGACTTGACGTAGAGCGCGAACTTGGTCTCCCCCACCACGTTGAGCCGGTAGGCGTAGACGTTGCGGATGCCGCCGGTCTGCTCGCTGCCGCAGGTGATGGCGCCCCAGTTGCCGTTCATCCGGCAGTCGGCGACCACGATGTTCTGGCACGGCACGTTGATCCGGCGGCCGTCGGCGTCCCGGCCGGACTTGATCGCGATGTTGTCGTCGTGCGCGCCGAGATCGCAGTTGACGATCACCACGTGGTCGCAGGACTCCGGGTCGACGCCATCGGTGTTGTTCGCCGAGGTGGTCGGGTCGGTGCTGACGCCGTCGACGGTGACATTGCGGCACAGCGTGGGGTGGATCTGCCAGAACTTGGGGTTCTTCAGCGTGATGCCCTGGATGAGCACGTTCTCGCACTTGTAGGGCTCGATGAAGGTCGAGCGCATGGTGTGGCCGGAGCCGGGCACGATCCGCTTCTCCGGCGCGGTTCCCTTGGCCACCAGCGATTCCAGGTAGGCGCGGTCGTTGCCCTTGTTCCACGGCGAGGTGCCGCCCGCGTCCAGGGTGGCCTTGCCGGTGATCGCGATGTTCTTCTCGCCGTAGGCGTAGATCATCGGCGACCGGTTCATGCACTCGATGCCCTCGTACCGGGTGAGCACGGTGGGGAACTTGGTGCCGTCACCGCTGAACTTGAGCACCACCCCGGTCTCCAGGTGCAGGTGCACGTTGCTGCGCAACCGGATCGCGCCGGTGACGTAGGTGCCCTTGACCACCGTGACGTGCCCGCCGCCCGCCTTGGTGCAGGCGTCGATGGCCTTGGCGAACGCCTCGGTGTTGTCGGTCTTGCCATCGCCCTTGGCACCGTAGTCGGCGGCCTTGAACAGGCGGTCCGGGAAGGTGGGCAGGGTGGTCTCGGCGACGATCTTGTTCGCCTCCGGCCACGGCAGCGTGGGCACGGCGGGCGGCGCGAGGTAGGGCGCGACGGGCACCGGGCTGCCGATCGCCTGGGCGGCGGCCGGGACGAGCAGTGGGGCGGCCGCGGCGGCGGTGAGGCCGGTGATCAGCGTCCGGCGGTTGATCCTGCCTTCCATGGCTCCTTCTTCCGCGTCGAACGAAGGGTGGGGCGGGGCGGCGTGGTTGACCGTAAACGTTTTCGGTCGGGGCGGCCAGAGCCGATCGGCGGAGTTGGGGTGGGTTCGGTGGGGTGCGGGGCGCGGGGAGGGCGGTGGGTTCGGGCGCAAGGCGGGCGGAGCAGGCGGGGGCCGGGGCAGACGGGGCGGGCAGGCGGGGAGAGTTGGGGCAAGGGGCGAGGCGGAGGGGCGGGCCGGGGCCGCGGAGATGGAGGCAGCTCCGGGCGAGGGGGCACCCGGGTGCCGGGGCGAGGGGCCGGGGCTGGGGCCGGGCGCCAAGGGCTGGGGCCGGGTGTGGAGGTGTGGGCGCGTAGCCGCACGAGGTGTGTGGCAGGGCTCGGGTGCGCGGCGCGGGGGGGCGGGTGGTTAGTCCGCTGGATCGGCTGCCGGGTCGGCGGTGAAGAGGTCGCCGGTGGCTGATTCGGCGCCGACCGCGCGCCACCAGTCCGCCTGGGCCTGGGTGTGGATGCCGTCCACCAGGACTGTCGCGCCTGCCAGTTGCGCGGTGGCGACCAGCTCGCGGAGGGCCTTGCTGGTCAGCGAGGCGGGGTGGGCCGCCTGGCGGGCGACCAGGGTGCGGGCGACGCGGACGGCGCTGACCGGGAGGTCTTCCAGGTACTCGATCTCGCCGGTGGCCGAGCCGAAGTCGTCCAGGGTGATGCGGACGCCGGAGTCGGCCAGGTCGGTGAGGTTGTCCACGGCCATGGGGGAGGTCAGGGCCGTGACGGGGACGCCAAGGCGGAGTTGTTCATACGGCAGGCCGGTGTCGTTGACCACCTGTTGCACCACGCAGGTGAAGTCGGGTTCGACCACCTGGGTCGGGGTGAGGCTGAGCAGCAGGGGTTGTTCGCGGCCGGCCCGCTGGACCCGGCGGCGGTTGCGCTCGGCCGCCGCTTGCAGCAGCCAGGAACCCAGCGGGATGATCAGGCCGGTGGACTCGGCCAGGGCCCGGCAGCGGTCGTTGTCCAGTGGGCCGAACTCGGGGCTGTCCCAGTGCAGCAGGGCTTCCAGGCCGAGGAGTTCCTGGTCGGCCAGGCGGACCACGGGGCGGTGCCGGAGCTGGACCTCGCCGTTCTCCCAGGCGCCCGCCATCGCGCCCGCGATGCGGAAGTCGTCGCGGTCGGCGCAGTCCTTGCCCTGGTCGAACATGGCCCACTGACGGTGGCCGGTGCGCTTGACCCGGCGCAGGGTCAGGTCCCCGGTGCGCATCAACTCGACCGCGCTGATGCTGGGGCGCGGCTGGTGCACCACACCGATGGTGGCCGAGACCGCGACGCCGGTGGTGTCGTTGAGGTAGACCGGTTCGGACAGCTCCTCGTCGATCCGGCGCACCATGGTGAGCACCTTCGGGGTGTCCGCGGAGTTGCGCACCAGCACCGCGAACTCGTCGCCGCCCAGGCGGGCGATGATCGTCTCCTCGCCCTCGAAGATGGTGAGCAGCCGATCGGCCACGATCCGCAGCAGCCGGTCGCCGACCTCGGCGCCGTAGCCGTTGTTGATCGCGGCGAAGGCGTCCAGGTCGAGGTGGTACAGGGTGACGCCGGTGGCCGGGTCGGCCCGGCGCAGCATGGTCTCGGCCGCGGTGCTGAAGTACTGGCGGTTGGGCAGCGTGGTGACCATGTCGTGCAGCGACTGCCGGTTCAGCGTCTTCTGCAGCGCGGTGACCTGGGTGTCGTCCGCGATCACGGTGACCAGCCTGCCCGGCTCCTGACCCTCACTGGGCTGCAGCGAGACGCTCAGCAGCGCCCACAGCGGCTCCTCCTCCTTGTGCAGCATGCGTTTCCGCTGCTGCCGGAGCCGGTCCACCCGGCCGGCCCGCAGGTCGGCGCAGGCGTTGCGCAGCGAGGCCCGCTCGTCCGGCGCGACCAGGTCGAACAGGGTCAGCTCGGTGAGTTCCTCCGCGGTGTAGCCCAGCAGCTCGTGCACGGCGGTGTTGGTCTTGAGGAAGGCGCCGTCCAGGTCGGTGATGGCGATGCCGCTGGCCGAGCAGCGGAAGACCTCCTCCAGCCGGGCGTCGCTGTCCTTGCGCTGCCGCTCGGCGTCGTTGGCCGCCTTGAACAGCGCCCGGTTCAGCGCCTCCTGCTGCTGGAAGATGAAGGCCCGGAACGCCTCCAGGTAACCCGAGGTGAGCGCGGCCAGCACCATCACCACGCGGTCGGTGAGCTTGTTGACCCGGCGCAGGCTGGGCAGTGCGAGCAGGGCCCGGCCGAGCACGTCGACACTGCGCTCCAGGCTCTCCGGCCCGACGCAGTTGAGCGCGACCAGCTCCGCGCCGACCGGTCCGGCCGGAGCGGAGACGAAGGGCTCTGCCCGCACGGTGCCGACCAGGATGTCCACCAGGCCCTGCAGCCGCTGTTCCACCTCGGGGTGGGAGAGCGGGATGTAGGCGGTGGTGCTGACCAGATACGCCCACTTCCTGGCAAGTTTCTCCCGCTCACGAGGATTATCGGCTGGGGAGCCGCCCTGATGAGCTGACACCGGGCGCCGCGGCGCCGGGAGGTCTTCCGGGAGTGGCAGTGTCATGGTTGCTGGCCTGTTGTACGCGGTAGTCGGGGTGTCCACGTGCACGTCGGGAAGTGCAAGGCACGGCGACAGGGAAGCCTACCGACGCCAGCCCGGAGTCGGCTAGCTACGGTCCGTTCCTGATCGACTGACTTCGTGTCCGGCAACTATTACCGTCCGCAAGCTTTTTGCCACTCCGAGTCACCCGTTTGCCGGTACCTGTCCGGCCGTCGCGCCCAGCAGCACCGTGCGAAGGGCGCAGGGCTCGCGTCCGGTCAGCCGCCGCACGGTGTCGGTGACCCGGTCCTCCGCGCCCTGCCGGATGTCCTCGTCCAGCCCGGCCAGCAGGGCGGCGAAGTCCGGCGGGTAACCAGCGGCGATGTGACGCTGGGTGAGTTCGGTCACCGAGACGGCGTGGTGCCGGGCAGGCACGCCGAGTTCGGTCCAGATCGCGGCCGCGTCGGCGTAGCTGAGCGCTTCCGGCCCGGTGAGCACCAGTTCGGTGTTCAGCGGGGTCTCGGCCAGCAGCGCGTGCCCGGCCACCGCGGCGATGTCCCCGGCGTCGATGAAGCCGATCCGCCCGGTCCCGGTCGCGCTGACCAGTTCACCCCTTTCGCGCAACCCCACGGCAAGCGGGTGATCACCGAGGAAGTTCTGCATGAACCAGGACGGCCGCAGCACTGTCCATTCAGGACACTGCAGGCGCACCAGCGCGTGCAGTTCCCCCAGCGCGGGCGCGCCCTCGGGTACCGCGGAGGAGCTGAGCAGCACCACCCGCGCCAGCCCGGCGGCCAGCGCGGTCCGCAGGAACTCCGCCACCAGCGGCAGCGGGTCGGCCACGCCCGGCGGCGCGACCAGGTACATCCGCCGCACCCCGGCGACCGCGGCGGCGTGCGTGCCCGGATCGGCCCAGTCGAAGCGGACCTGGTTGGCGGCACCCGGATTCCGGCTGGCCGCGCGCACCTCGTGCCCGGCCGCGAGCAGCCGCCGGACCAGCCTGCCGCCGGTGGTCCCGGTGGCGCCGGTGACCAGGATCGGCTCAGCCACGGGTGCCGCCCGGCAGGGTCACCGCGCCGTCGAGCAGTCCGGCCAGCGCGGTCGGGCTCCAGTAGTCGCGGTAGGTGTGGATCTCGCCGTCGCGGATGGTCAGCACCGCGACGTAGCCGATCCGGTAGGGCGCCCCGCTGGCCACCACGAACCCGGCCGCCTCCAGCTCGACCACCAGCACCTCCGGGTCGGTGGTCTCGTGCACCAGGACGCTCGGGAACTCCCGGATGTCCAGGATCTCCGGGTAGTCCCGCAGGTACTCCCAGACCGCGTCCCGGCCCTCGATCCGCCGCGGCGCGCCCGGCGCGGCGAACGGGAACTCCATGATCCCGGCCGGCGCCCACAGCTGGACGAAGGCGGCCATGTCCTTGGCCAGCAACAGTTCCAGCCCGTGCTCGAAGGTCTGTCGGGCAGTGCGCATGTTCACTCCTCTAACCGGACGGAACGGTACCGTCCCGACGTTAACATAGCCGGGACGGTACCGTTCCGTCCATGACCTCCCGTCGCACCCCCACCGGCGCCGCCGTGCTCCAGCCCCAGGTCACCGCCGCGATCACCGAGGCGGCCCTGGACGAGCTGGCCGAGGCCGGTTACGGCCGGCTGTCCATGGAGGCGGTGGCCAAGCGGGCCGGGGTGGGCAAGAGCGCGCTGTACCGGCGCTGGCCTGCCAAGCAGGACATGGTGCTGGCGGTGGTCGCCGAACTGGGCGTGCCGATGGCCGCCACCCCGGACACCGGCTCGCTGCGCGGCGACCTGCTGGCCGCGCTGACCGCGTTCCGGGACTTCCTGACCCACCCGCGGTTCGCCCGGATCGTGCCGGACCTGATCGCCGAATCGGCCCGCCGCCCTGAGCTGGGCGTCGCCATGGCCGAACTGCTCGGCGAACCCAGGCGGGCCAGGGGCGCGGTACTGCTGCGGCGGGCGATCGAGCGCGGCGAGCTGCCCGCCGACACCGATCTGGAGCTGGCCCTTGACCTGGTCGCGGCGCCGGTGTTCTGGCGGCTGGTGGCGCGGCGGGCGCCGCAGGAGGAGGGCTACCTGGACTCGGTGGTGGAGTTCCTGCTGCGCGGACTTTCCGCGGGCGCACCGGCGTTGATCCACGGCGAGGGTGGCCGCTGAGTCAGAAGGAGCGCAGGGTGAGCGCGGAGCCGATCGACAGCCCGACGGGGTGGGTCCGGGAGCACATCGACCGGTACGTCTCCTCCGACGGCGTGCACGGACACGAGTGGAACGGCACCACCACGCTGCTGCTGACCACCACCGGGCGGCGCAGCGGGGAGCCGCGACGGACGGCGTTGATCTACCAGCGGGCCGGGGAGGACTACGTGGTGGTGGCCGCCCAGGGCGGGGCGCCGACGCATCCGGCGTGGTACCTGAACCTCCAGGCGCGGCCGGAGGTCCAGGTGCAGGTGGCCGGGGACCGGTTCACCGCGCGGGCGCGGACCGCGGACGAGGCGGAGCGGGCGCGGTTGTGGCCGGTGATGACCGAGGCCTGGCCGGACTACGACCAGTACCAGACCCGGACCTCACGGCGGATTCCGGTGGTGGTGCTGGAACGGCTCTGACTCACCAGCCAGGGCCGGTGAGCAGGCGGTGCACGTGGGTCTTGTGCATCGGGTCGTAGAGGTCGAACTGCTCGACCAGGCCTGGCCCTCGGCGGCCGTCCAGCAGCACCTCGCGGATCACCTCGATCAGCGGCGGCACGGTCCTGGTCAGCAGCAGCGGCATCAACAGCTGCTCCTGGCCCTCGGCGAGGAGGTTGTTGCGCACCGCGCAGTCCAGGAACTGGGCCAGGGCGCGGCGCTGGGCGGTCTCGCCGACCCGGACCCTGGCCGCGGTGTCGGCCAGCGCGGCCAGGTCCAGCAGCGGGTCGCCCGCGTGCAGGGCGCCGAAGTCGAGCAGGCCCAGCACCTGCGGGTCGCGGCCGCCGGAGAGCACGAACTGCTTGGCGCACAGGCTGCCGTGCACCACCGCGGACACCTGGCGCGGGCGGATGGCGGCCATCAGGCCCTCGGCGGCCACCACCCCGCGCAGCATAGCCGCGCAGGCCCGGCCCCAGTCGTCGGTGCGGTGCGCGGCCACCGGCAGCAGCGTGGTCCTGGCCTCCTCCACCGCGAGCCGCCAGTCCGCGGACTCGACTCTCGAGGTCGCGGCCAGCGCGGTGACCAGGTGCGCCGGGATCTCGTCCAGGCTGGCCCGCAGCCGCAGCCCGGCCCGGACCACCGCGACGATCTGGTCCTGGCCGGCGTGGTTGGGCACCGCGCCCTTGAGCATGGGGGTCAGCTCGCAGGCCAGGTCGTCCCGCCAGGACACGGTGCCGCCGTCGGCGGCCGGGACCGGGTTGGGCGCGGGCACGCCGTGCCGTCGGCAGTGCGCCATCACCTTCTGCCGTAAGGGATACATCGCCGGCGCCACCTGCTCAGCCGGATCCAGCCGGATCTTGAGCACATGCGGGTGGCTGCGGGCGTGCACCAGCCAGGAATCGCCGGTGGCCCGGCCCTGCCAGTCGGTGAGGGGGTTGAGTGGGACCCGGGCCCACTCCGGACCCCAGCCCCTGGTCAGCGCCGCGCGGATCCAGTCAGCGTCGATGCGGGTGCGAGTGTCGAGCTTCTGCGTCAAGGGGGGCCTCCGCCATTTCACACAGTCGAGCCTGGTTCCAGCCCCCGAATGGCGGATACGGGGGATGTTGGTGACAGTCTGACGCTGAATCCGCGTCTACGCCATCCACAGGCCGACCGATGCGTGCGCCCCCGGATGGCGGCAGCCCTTCGATCAGCGACTACGCCCGACTGGCGTCGGCGAGTGTGGCGAGTACGTCAGGATGGGCGGCGGAGTTGATCGATGAGCACGGGGGGATCCGGGGTTGAGCGGGTGGCAGGCGCGACCGGCGGCACAGCGGTTGCGGGTGACTGTTGGGTCCACTGTGGACGGACAGCCGGTCGAGGTGGACCTGAAGCCGCCCTCGCTCGGCGGGATCGGCACGCACGGGCTGCTGACCGGTATCGCGGCCAATGTCCGGCTCGACCTGCTGCACACGCTGCTGGGCGGGCTGATCGGCACGCACGCCCCGGACACGCTGCAGCTCGTGCTGGTCGACGGCGAGGACGAGCACCTCTTCGAGCCCTTCCACCGGGCCCCGCACCTGGCTGATCACGCCCTGGGGCAGGGCCGCGCGCACCTGGTCGAGGCGCTGGCCGCGACCAGCGCCACCCGCAGGCGGCTGTTGCGCGAGCACGGCATGCGCACCCTGCACGACTACGACCGGGCCCGGCACTACCGGCCGGAGCTGCCGGTGCTGTCGCCGCTGGTCGTGGTGGTGCACCGGCTCAGCCTGATCCACCGGGAACACCCGGAACTGACCGCGCTGCTGGCCAGGCACTGCGCGGTCTGGCGGGACCACGGCGTGCACCTGCTGGTGGCCGAGGACCGCCTGGTGGACCTGCCCGCGGAGCTGGACGGCTACTTCGGTTTCGAGCTGGCCACCGGTGATCACGGGGCCGAGCTGCGGGTGCCCGGCCGGGAGCCGGTGCCGTTCACCCCGGCCACGCCGCCGGAGCCGACCGCGCTGCTGGCCGGGATGCCGCCGCCGGCCGGGCAGTGGTTCGCCCCGCCGAAGTCGATCGACTTCGGCGACCTGACCTCGCTGGCCTCGACCGAGGAACGCGGTCTGCAGGCCGAGTTGGCCAGCCGGAGCAGCGTGCTCGTCGGCGAGTTGCTCGGTCCGGAGCGGGGGCGCTCGTTCCAGGTCCCGGTGCAGTTCGGGCAGGTGCTGGTGGTGGGCGCGGAGCGGCTGGGCGTGCCCAGGGTGCTGTGTTCCTTCGCGCTGGGCCTTGCCCTGCACCGGACTCCGCGGGAGCTGCGGATCTACCTGCTCGACTTCAACGGCAGCTCGCTGACCGGCCTGGCCGGGTTGCCGCACGTGCGGGTCGCGCTCAGCGGCGTGGACGACAGCCTGCGGGACAAGGCCAAGGCCGAGCTGGCCGGACTGATCAAGGAGCGGGAGGAGCTGTACCACCGCTGCCCGACTCCTGAGGAACGTGCCGAGGCGGCCGCGATCGCGGTGATCGTGCACGGCTGGCCCGATCCCGACCTGCACCCTGAGCTGGCCAGGGTGCTGCCGCAGCTGGTGCTGCGCGGTCAGGCGGTTGGCGTGCACGTGGTGCTCGGCCTGCACCGGTGGGCGGACCTGGAACCCCGGCTGCACGGCGCGTTCCGGCACCGGCTGGAGCTGACGCTGGACGATCCGGACAGTTCACCGCTGCCCGGCCGGGCGCCGCGGCTGGGGCCGATGCGCGGCCGGACCAGCGAGGGCCAGACCTTCGCCATCGCCGAACCGCGCTACGCCGGCCGGGACCTGGTGCCGGAGATCGCCGCGGCCTGGCCGCACCCCGTGCAGCGGCTGGCCGCGTTGCCGTACAAGGTGGTCTACGCCGAACTGCCCGGCGATGCCCGCAGCCACAAGCTCGGCCTGGTGGAGGGCTCCGGCCTGCCGTTCACCCTGAACACCCGGCACCTGGCCTGCTTCGGCGATCCGGCGAGCGGGCGCAGCACGCTGATCAAGACCTTCCTGCGCGGGCTGGTCGCGTTGCGGAGCCCGGAGCAGGCACGGGTGGTGGGCGTGGACTACCGGCGGACCTGGTTCAACGCCTACTGCGAGGGGATGTTGCTGGAGTACGTCCGGGATCCCGGCAAGTTCGAGACGGTCATGGCCGAGATCCGGCAGTCCCTGGACCGGCGCCGCACCGCCGAGCACGGCTGGCAGGGCCCCGACCTGTACCTGGTGATCGACGACTACGACCTGCTCTCGACCAAGTCCCGGCACCAGCTGGCACCGCTGCTCACCGAGGCGGACAAGACCGGGTTCCACCTGGTCCTGGCCGGGCGGCATCTGGCCCAGCTGGACGAGGTCACCAAGGAGCTGGACCGTACGGACACCACCGTGCTGGCACTCAGCGGCGGCTTGAAGACGCCGACGCCGGTGACCAGGATCATCACCCGGCCGCTGCCACCGGGCCGGGCGATCACCCGGCGCGGGACGACCGAGGAGACAGTGCAGATCACGTGGACGGAGTAGGGGGAGCTGTGACGGAGGCGTCCTGGCCCGTGGTCCCGGTGGGACAACGGTTGCGGGTGGCGGTGGGGTCCACTGTGGAGGGTCAGCCGGTGGCGGTGGACCTGAAACCCCGTTCGCTGGGCGGGATCGGCGCGCACGGGCTGGTCACCGGACTGAGTGAGGCGGCCAGGGGTGACGCGCTGCGCGCGCTGCTGCTGGGGCTGGTCGGCACCCATTCGCCGGACACACTGAACCTGTTCCTGCTGGACGCCGAGGCCGGGGCGGTCTTCGCCGGGTTCGAGACCGTGCCGCAGCTCGCCCACCTGCTCACCGGCCCGGACGCGGCCGCGCAGGTGCTGACCGCGTTGCGCGCGGAGAGCACCAGGCGGGCGGAGTTGTTGCGGCAGCGCGGGATGCGCACCCAGCACGACTACGAGCGGGCCCGGCACTACGACCCCGCGCTGGACCCGATGACCACCCTGGTCGTGGTGGTCAACCGGCTGCTCAAGCTGGACCGGCTGGCGCCGGGGCTGGTCGAGCTGATCCGGGACGAGGCGACCGGCTGGCAGGACCGGGGCGTGCACCTGGTCGCGACCGTGGACCAGGTCACCGACCTGCCGGGTGGGCTGGCGAAGTACTTCGGCTTCGAGCTGAACATCAGGGACAGCGATCTGGTGCTGTGGCCCTCGGGGCAGGATCCCGTTGTCTGCCAGCCACTTCCGCCCGTGGATGTGACCGAGGGCCTGGCCGCGTTGCCCTTCGGCGGCGCGATCCCGGAGCCACTGCTGCTGCCGCCGCTGGCCGAGCGGATGGCGCTGGACACCATGCTGCCGCCCCTGGCCACCAGCGCGGAGCTGGGCCTGCACTCCCCCGGCGAACCGCGGCTGGCCCCGGTCGTCGGTCTGGTGGACCGGCGCGACGAGCGGCGGCGAGCGCCGTACCGGCTGGATCTGTCCACAGGGGACGGTCACGCGCTGGTCGTCGGCGATCCGTCCGCCGGGGTGGAGGAGGTGCTGCACAACGCCGCGCTGAGCCTGGCGCTGGCCAACACCCCGGCCCACCTCCAGCTCTACGTGCTGGACTTCGCCGGTGAGTCGCTGCTGGCGCTGCGCGAGCTGCCGCACACCAGGGTGGCCGCCGGGTACCAGGACTTCTCCCTGCTCTGGCACACCGCCACCGACCTGGCCGCGCTCGTGGACCGGCGGGAACTGGCCCGGCGCAACGGAACCGGGGAGCGGGAACCGGCCGCGGTGGTGGTGCTGGTGCACGGCTGGTACGGCCTGCGCCGCACCACCAACGTGCACGACGCGGTGTGGGACCTGATCTGCCGGGGGCCGGGGGTGAACGTGCACGTGCTGCTGGGCATCCACCGCTGGGTCGAACTGGACGGCGCGCTGGCCGACGCCTTCAGCACCCGGCTGGAACTCCGGTTGTCCGCCCCGCACTACTCGGCGGTGGATCCGGTGCTGGCCAAGCAGATCACCGGCCGAGGGCACGGGCTGACCGGCCAGGCCGAGCCGTTCCTGGCCGCGCTGCCGGTCTTCCAGGACGAAGCCCAGCCGGTGGCGGCCATCGACCTGGCCTGGACCGGGGATCGGCCCAGGCAGTTGCGGCCGTTGCCCACGATGCTGCCGATCGCCGAGGTGCCCGCGGGCGAGCGGTGGCCGCTGGGGGTGCTGGAGGGCGAACTCCAGGGCTTCGGGTTCGGCTGGAAGCAGCACCTGCTGTGCTTCGGCGAGTTCCACAGCGGGCGCACCAACGTGCTGCGCGCACTGCTGCACCACCTCACCAGCTCGCTCACCCCGGACAAGGCCGTGGTCGCCGGGATCGACCCCCGGCGCAACTGGCTCGGCGCGGTCGAGGGCGAATGGCTGCTCACCTACCTGACCCAGACCGGCAAGCTGGAGGTCCCGATCGGCGAGATCCGGGCCTCCCTGGTCAAACGGCGGGACGAGGGCCGCGGCACCGGCCCCGACGTGTACCTGGTGATCGACGACTACGAGCTGACCCAGTCCACCGAGGTGCTCGACACCCTGGCCGAGCTGCTGCCGCACGCCAAGCAGATCGGGCTGCACCTGATCATCGCCGGGCGCTACCTGCGCCGCACCGACCCGCTGCTCACCGCGCTGGACTACGGCGAGACGCTGGTGCTGCTGCTCAACGGCGATCCGGCGACCCCGGACGTGGTCACCGGCCTGAACCCGTACGTGCTGCCGCCGGGCTGTGCCCAGCTCTACCGGGACAACCGGCCGACTCAGCTCGTGCAGCTGGGCTGGGTCCCCGAGCAGTGAGCGGCGATCCGGCATGATCGGCGGGTGAGTACCAGCGCGCCCCGGTCCGGGGGTCCCTCCGCCCTGATGCTGCCGGTCATGATGATCGTGGTGATCGGCGGGGTGGCCGGGCTCGGTTTCCTGGCCGGACTCGGTCCCGCCGCGGTGCTCGGCGCGTTGTCCGCGATGTTCTGCCTGATCGCGGCCTTCGGCGGCGCGCTGTGGCCGGACCTGAAGCTGCTCGCGGTGTTCGCGCCGGCCATGGTGCTGGTGGTGGCCGGGCCGCGGTTGCTGGCCGAGGTGTCGGTGGCCGCGGCCATCGCGGTGCTGACCGTGATCGTGTTCGCGGTGGCCTTGCTGCCCACCTTCGGGCCGCGGTTCATCACCGTCGGGCTCGGGCTGGGCATGGGCGCGCTGTTCGGGTACGCCTTCCAGACCACCGGCACCGCCAGTGTCTGGCAGGTGGTGTTCGCGCCCGCGCTCGGCGCGGCCGTGGTGATCGTGTGCCGGCTGCTGCTCGGGCTGCGGGACCCGGACAAGCCGACCAGGACCGCGGTGGCCGGCATGCTCACCGCCACCGACGTGCGCGGACCGGACGCGGCGATCCGGGCCTGGCGCGGGGACCGGCAGCGGAAGTGGCTGGGGCAGGTGCTCGACGGCGGACTGCGCTACCGCACCAAGCTCTTCCTGCTCACCGACCGGGTGCACCAGCTCGACGAGGCACTGGCCACCGAGCTGCGCGCGCTGCTGGACGCGGCCAAGGCCGAGGCAGCCGCACTGGCCGCGGCGGTGGTGGACGGCAGTGCGCCGCCCGCGCCGGAGCGGCCCGCCACCCCGGCCGAGCTGCCCGGCGAGACCTCGGCGATGGTGGTCACGCTGTGGGACGGCCTGGACCGGGTGCGCACCGCGCTGACCGACCGGGACCGGACGCCGACCGAGTCCCGGCTGGGCGCGGAGTACCCGGGCGAGCGGCTGATCGAGGCCATCTCCTGGCAGTCCGCCCAGTTCCGGCACGCGCTGCGCTGCGCGCTCGGCGTGCTGCTGGCCCTGCTCATCGCCGCCCAGCGACCAGGCGACCCGCTGATGCCGTCCTTCCTGATGGCGGTGTTCATGATCATGCAGCCGGACTGGCGGGCCAGTGCGCTCAAGGCCTGGCAGCGCTCGGCTGGCACCCTGCTCGGCGCGCTCGCCCTGGTCGCGGTGCTGTGGGTGCTGCCGCAGGCCGCGCTGATGCCGATCGGACTGGTCGCGATGATGATCGGGTTCGGCTTCCAGCAGCGCTATCCGATCATCTTCAACGGCTGCATGGTGCTGATGCTGGTCGGCATGAACGCCACCACCCGGCACCTGGACCCGGGCCCGGTGCTGGTGGAGTACGTGCTGCTGATCTTGCTCGCGGTGGGCATCGGGCTGCTGTTCGGCTTCGCCGTGGTGCCTGGCATGCGCACCCCGTCCCCGCTGGAACGGCTGCGCCGGGCCACCGAGGGCGCCAGGGCCGGGCTGACCGCGATCACCGAACGGCTCGGGCAGTCCTGGGCCGAACTGGACGTGCGCGCGCTGATCAGGGACCAGCGCCGCAGTGCCGCGCGGCTGCACGAACTGCTCGGCGGTCAGCTCAAGGGCCGGGACGACACCGAGGTGAACCGGACCGCGCTGGCCCAGGCCGACGACGCGTTGCGCGGCCTGCGCAGCGGCACCGCCGGCCTGCTCATGCACGGCGGCGACCCGGCACTGACCAGGGACACCCTGGACTGGCTGGTGCGCGCGCTGGAGGAGACCGGGCAGGCGGCCGAACCGCCGGAGCCGCGCACCGAGGAGCAGCGGCTGCTGATCGACAGCCTGGCCGCGGACGTGGTCGGCCTGCGGCGGGCGACCTCGATGATCAGCCCGGGATAGGGCGGCCGAAGTACGTGAGGATCGTCTCCCTGCTGTCCCTGGGCGCGGTCTTGTTCCGCCGCTGGTGGCCGCACTTCTCGCAGCGCTGCACCACGAAGTAGGCGTCCTTGCTGATGCCCGCGGCCACCGGCGGCATCAGTCCGCCGCAGGTCGCGGCCCGGTCGCCGGGGTTGACGTCCACGTGCCGGGACCACAGGCAGTGCGGGCAGTGGTTGGTGTAACCGTTACCACGCACCGTGCGCTCGCAGTGACCGCAGGTGAAGTCCTCGACCCGCCGGGTGAACCGGGCCGCCCCCGCGCCGGAATCGGTCGCGTCCTCATACTTAGGCATGGCTATCCTCACCGCGTGACCACGGTCGATAAGCGGCAACCGGTGACGACCAGGCGGTCGGCACGGGCCGGTCTGTCGCGCCCACTCGGCTTGCTCCTCGCCCTCGGTGTGCTGCTGCTGATGTCCGTGCTGTCCATCATGGTCGGCAGCACCGACCTGGGTTTCGGCGAGGTCTTCCGCGCGGTGTTCCGGCCGGATGACCCGGACTCCAGCGCCATCGTGCAGGGCCTGCGGATGCCGCGCACCGGCTTCGGCCTCGCGGTCGGCGCGGCGCTGGGCCTGGCCGGCGCGCTGATGCAGGGCGTGACCCGCAACGCGCTGGCCGACCCTGGCATCCTCGGGGTCACCTCGGGCGCGGCCTTCGGCGTGACGCTGTCCGCGCTGCTGGGCGGGCTCGGCTCGTTCTACGGCTACGTGTGGTTCGCCTTCGCCGGCGCGCTGATCGCCACCGTGGTGGTCTTCGGCCTGGGCAGCCTCGGCCGGGACGGCGCGCGACCGGCCAAACTCGCGCTGGCCGGGGCCGCGGTCTCGGCGATGCTCAACTCGATGGTCTCCGCGGTGCTGCTGCTGGACGCGGCCACCCTCAACCGGTACCGGTTCTGGGCGGTCGGCGCGATCAACGGCCAGGACCCGAAGGTGCTCGCCCAGCTGCTGCCGTTCCTGCTCGTCGGCGCGGTGCTGGCGTTCGCGGTCAGCCCGGCGCTGAACAGCCTGGCGCTGGGTGAGGACGTGGCCAAGGCGCTGGGGCACAACGTCGGGCGGATCAGGGTGATCTCGATCGTCGCGATCACCCTGCTGGCCGGCGCGGCCACGGCCGCCTGCGGACCGATGGTCTTCCTCGGCCTGGTGGTGCCGCACATGGCCAGGCAGCTCACCGGGCCGGACCACCGCTGGGTCATGGTCTACTCGGCGGTGCTGGCGCCGATCCTGTTGCTGGCCGCGGACATCCTCGGCCGGGTGCTGGCCCGGCCGGAGGAACTCCAGGTCGGGATCATCGTGGCCTGCCTCGGCGCGCCCTTCTTCATCGCGCTGGTCCGCCGCCAGCGCCTCCCGGAGCTGTGATCGTGACGACCACCGTGAAGCTGGGCAACCGGGTCCGCGTCAGCGTGCTCTCGGCACTGCTGGCCGCGTTGACCCTGCTGATGTTCTGCGTCAGCCTCGCCGTCGGCGAGTTCCAGCTCGGCCTGGACGAGGTGGTGGCCGCCCTCGGCGGCATCGGCGACTACGCCACCCTGCTGGTGGTGCAGGAACTCCGGCTGCCAAGGGCGCTGGTCGGACTGCTGGTCGGCCTGGCCTTCGGCATCTCCGGCGCGCTGTTCCAGTCGCTGACCCGGAATCCGTTGGCCAGCCCCGATTTCATCGGCATCACCGGCGGCGCGAACGTGGTCGTGGTGGCGGGCACCGCACTCGGCCTCGGCAGCGGGCTCGGCGTGCCGCTGCTGGCGTTGCTGGGTTCGCTGGCCTCGGCCTTCGCCGTGTACACCCTCGCCTGGAAGCGCGGCACCACCGGCTACCGGATCGTGCTGGTCGGTATCGGCGTGCAGGCGGTGTGCACCGGCGCGACGAGTTATCTGTTGCTGCGCCTGGGGGTCTACGACGCGCAGGGCGCGATGGTGTGGCTCACCGGCACGCTCAACGCACGCGACTTCGGCCACGTGGCCTGGATCGCGGTGGCCCTGGTGCTGTTGCTGCCGCCCACCCTGCTGCTGCGCCGCTGGCTGGACGCGTTGCAGTTCAACGACGACACCGCCACCGGGCTGGGCATCCCGGTGCAGCGGGCCAGGCTCTCCCTCGGCCTGATCGCGGTCGGCCTGGCCGCGGTGGCCACCGCGGCCGCCGGACCGATCGTCTTCGTCGCACTGGTCTCCCCGCAGCTCGCGCTGCGGCTGTGCCGGTCGGCGACCCCGCCCCTGCTGGCCTCCGGGCTGACCGGGGCCCTGCTCCTGCTCGTCAGCGACCTGATCGCCCGCACCCTGCTGCCCGCCGAACTGCCGGTGGGCGTGGTGACCGGGGTGGTCGGGGCGCCGTTCCTGTTGTGGCTGCTGGCCAGGGCCAACCGCGCCAACGCCGGCTGAAAGGAAAGAACATGCTGGGAAGGACCCGTCACCTGCTGCGAGGGGGCGCGCTGCTGGCCGCCGCCGGACTGCTCGCCGCCTGCGGCGCCACCGGCCCGACCGGCGGTGGCTCGTGGGAGTTCACCGACGACCGCGGCGAGAAGATCAGCCTGCCGGCCAGGCCGACCCGGATCGTGGCCCAGTCCGCGGCCGCTGGCACGCTGTGGGACTTCGGGGTCAAGGTCACCGGCGTGTTCGGCCCGCAGAAGCTGGCCGACGGCCGCACCGACCCGCAGATCGGCAACGTGGACCTGAACTCGGTGCAGTCGGTGGGCTCCACCTACGGTGAGTTCAACCTGGAGAAGTTCGCCTCGCTGCGGCCAGAGCTGACCATCACCACGATGTATGACGAGACGCTCTGGTACGTGCCGGACACCGCCAAGGACAAGGTCAAGCCGACCGCCGGGATCAAGATCGGCGGCAAGCCGATCCCCGAGGTGCTGTCCCGGTTCAGCGCGCTGGCCGAAGCACTCGGCGCGGACGTCAAGGGCGGTCCGGTGGCCGCGGCCAAGGCCGACTTCGACAAGGCCGAGGCCGGTCTGCGGGAGGCGGCCAAGGCCAAGCCGGGCCTGAAGATCCTGGTGGTCAGCGCGACCAAGGACGACCTCTACATCGTGCGCCCGCAGGAGTCCGGCGACCTCAAGTACTTCCGCTCGCTCGGCCTGGACATCTACGAGCCCAAGGCGGGCGCGGACTACTTCCAGAAGGTGAGCTGGGAGCAGGTCAGGGAGTTCCCGGCCGACCTGGTGCTGGTGGACAACCGGGAGGCCCAGGCGCTGACCCCGACCCAGATGGCCGGGATCAGCACCTGGAAGCTGCACCCCGCGGTGCAGGCCGATCAGGTCGGACCGTGGTTCGCCGCGGCCCCGATGAGCTACCAGTCCTTCGCCAAGGTGATGAACGAGCTGGCCGAGCTGGTCCGCCGCTCGCGCACCGACGTGGTCGGCTGAACCGGCGGCCCGCCGCGCCTCAGCAGGAGGTGGCGGCGGGCACCCCGGCGAACCGGGACTTCAGCCAGGCCACCGCCATCGGCACCCCCGCGATGTTGCCCAGGATGTGCTCGGTGAGGTGGGTGGTGCGCCATTCCACCGTGGCACCGCGGGCGCAGTAGTCCGCGAGCAGTGGTTTGGCCACCTTGAACGGGATGACCTCGTCGAAGTCCCCGTGGAAGAGCAACACCGGCGCGGTCGGCTTGTGACTGCCCGGCACATCCGCTGCCAGCCGGGCGTCCCAGCGCGGGTCCTTGATCGGATCCGGCACCGTGCTGAGGTCCTTGAGCCGCTTGAACGCGCCGGTCAGCAGCATGGTGCCGATGATGCACTCGGTGCGCTGCTTGGCGATCAGCCGCTTCCCGGCCTCGTTGATGAACTCCGCTGGCAGGTCGGGGTAGGCGCCCATGTGCCCGGAGACCGCGCCGATCATCAGCGCGGAGAACGGGCCGCCGTCGATGGTCGGGAACAGCTGGCGCAGGTCCCGCGGGATGCCACCGGCGACCACGCCCGCCACCTGGAGTTCCGGCGCGTAGCTGGGCTGCAGCTCCCCCGCGTGGCTGGCGGCCTGGCCGCCCTGGGAGTAGCCGTAGATGCCCACCGGGCCGACCCCGAGTTCCGGTCCGGGGGTCTTCTGCGCGGCGCGGGCCGCGTCCAGCATGGCGTGCCCGGCGGCCGGGCCGACCGCCATCGTGTGCGGACCAGGGGTGCCGAGGCCCTGGTAGTCGGTGATCACCACGGCGAACCCGGCGAGCAGGAACTGGCCGATCAGGGCCACCTCGTTCTCGGTGCCGGTGCGCATCTTGTAGGAGGGCGCGCAGGTCTCGTGCAGGCCGTGCGCGCCGACGGCGTAGCTGACCAGCTGACGCGGTTTGCCGGTGGACGGGGTGCGCGGCACCAGGATCGTGCCGGAGACCGCCATCGGCGCGCCGGCGGCCGAGGTGGAGCGGTAGAGGATCTGCCAGGCCGAGACCGGCACCTCCAGGCCGAGCACGGTGACCTTGACCTGACGGGATCGCAGCAGGTCACCGGGCTTTCCGGCGGGCAGCGGATTCGGCGGTTGGTAGAAGGGGTCGGCGGAGGGCAGGGGTACCGCGGCCGGGGCTGCGGTGGCGGTGCCGGGCAGGGTGGTCAGCGCCAACACGGTCAGCAGACAGGCGCTGAGCAGGCGGAGTCGGGGGGACGGCGACACGGGCGACCTCCTGGACGCTCGCTCTGGTAATCGAGATTTTCACACGCTAGGCCGTCCGGACCAGATGTGGCAATGGTCATGACCACTTAACAATCGAACACCCCCCGAACGATCTACGCTGGTCGTATGGCCCAGGAGACGGGGACCACCGCGCGCATCTACCGCGGCATGCGTCCCGAACAGCGCAAGGCCGACCGCCGAGCCCGGCTGGTCGAGGCCGCGCTGGAGCTGTTCACCACCGCCGGCTACCACGGCACCCGCATCGAGCAGCTGTGCACGCACGCCGGGGTCTCCACGCGGAACTTCTACGAGGAGTTCGCGAACAAGGAGGCCCTGCTGCTGAGCCTGCACAACGACATCAACGCGGTCGCGCTGCACCACGTGGTCGGCGCGCTGCGCACGCTGCCGGAGGCCGCGGACGCACCGGCCCGCATCGGCACCCTGCTGGATGTGTTCATGGCCGACATCACCGCCGACCCGCGCAGGCCCCGGCTGGCCTACGTGGAGGCGGTCGGGGTGAGCCCGGCGATGGAGCGCCAGCACCAGCGCTGGGTGGCCGAGTGGACCACGCTGATCGAGGGCGAGGCCACCCGCGCGGCCCGCCGCGGCCAGGCCCCTGACCGGGACTACCACCTGATCGCGACCGCGCTGGTGGGTGCGGTGACCGGGCTGCTGCGGGAGTGGCAGGCGGCCGAGCGGCCGTTGCCGGCGGCCGAGGTGACCGCGGCCATGCGGCACCTGATGGTCGCCGCGATCACGACCCCCTAGACGTCGTAGTCCAGGCTGTACTTCACCGTGGTCTCGGTGTCGAAGACGATCGTGCCCTCGCCCTCGATACCCCGGAACCGGCCGGTGCCGCCGACGATGGCGGCCCGGTGGGTCTCCTGGCTGGCCAGCTTCCTGGTCACCCGGGCGGTGGTGTGGATCTCCGCGTTGTCCTGGAAGCGGAAGATGTGCAGGCACTGCGCCTCGATCAGCGGCGGCAGGTCCACGGTCAGCGCGACCACGGTGCAGTTGATGGTGAGCTTGCCCGCCGCCGAGCCGTCGGTGTTGGCCAGCTCGGACTGCACCGCGTAACCGGTGCCGGGCACCGGGAACTGCGGCAGCGTGATCAGCTTGCGGGTGGCGGTGAAGTTCAGCGTGGTGCCGGGGGTTGCGGTGGCGGCTGGGCTGACGGCGACGGCCGCGAGCAGGGCGGCCAGGGCGGCGATTCGGCGCATCCGTCCACGCTAGGGGTCCATTGTGGACGTCAACAGCGTTCGCCACGGACGAGTGCGGGTTCCCGCTTCGGGGTGATCTCCGGCTGCGCTGCGTGCCTGCGCAGCCGCCAGGCCAGCACCAGCAACAGCAGCACGTGCACCGCCAGCAGCAGCCGTTCGGTGAGGCCGCTGTAGCCGCGTTCGCCGAGCAGCCACAGCGGTCGCGCCAGCGGCAGGAAGGTGACCAGGAAGGCCAGCACCCCGGCCAGTCCGAGGGTGGAGAGCACCCGCAGTGTGCGGGTCAGCGAGGCCCACTCCGGATGCGCGCGGAACTGCGCCGCCAGCAGCAATCCGGCCAGTGGCAAGGTGATGAACCCGGTCAGCGCGGCGTAGCGGTGCACAGCCCCGTGCGCGGTCAGCGGCTCGTGCACCGGTTCCATCGGGAACACCGCGGCGATGCCGAGGCCCACCGCCCACACCCCGATCAGCCAGGCCGCGGCCCGGCAGCCCGGCACCTTGGCGCTGATCAGCGCGGCGCCGAGGACCAGTGAGGCGAAGGCGGTGGCCAGCATGCTGATGCCGACCAGCCTGGCCCCCTGCCGGGTGAAGATGAACTCACTGAAGGTGGACCGGAACGGGTCCAACGCTCCGAAGTAGACGTAGTCGATGAAGAAGGCCACCGCGGCCGCGCAGGCCAGCCAGCACAGGGCCGAGGTGGCGAGCAGCCGGGTGAGCAGACGCAGTGTGGGATCCATGCGTTCGAGACTGGCCAGACCGGTTCTGTCTCGTCGTCACACCACGGGTTGACTCCGGAAACCGGACCAGCGGTTGACGATCGGCGGCCGGATCCTGGCTAGCGTCGGCGCCATGCGGAAACACCTCCAAGCCGGGTGGCGGGTGCTCGTCACCGCCAGGGACGCCGAGTGTGGCCCGCCGGTGGCCGGACTGCCCGGTCCGCTGTGGGTGCGCCACGCCATCACGACGGTGCTGTTCCTGTACCTGACCGCGGCCAACATCCTCACCTGGGGACACCTGTTCGGCACGCTGGTCGCGGTGGTGTTCGTCCTCGCGCACCTGCTGCCCTGGGCACTGAGCACGCGGTCGCCGCTGACGGCGTGGCGGCTGGCGATGGGCGTGCTGGTGACGCTGACCGTGGTCTCACCACTGCTCGACTTCCCCCGGATCCTCATGGGTCTGCCCAACCTGGAGCGGCCCTGGTCGATGGGCGCGCTGGCGCTGATCCCGGCGATCTACCAGGCCGCGGCCCGTGCGCCGCGCCAGTACCGGCTGCCGATCGGGGTGATCACCGTGGGGCTGACCATGCTCGCCAGCATGATCCCGCTGGGCGGCCGGGTGGACTCGTTCTTCCCGCCGCTGTTCGCCCTGGCCGCGGTGCTGGCCGGGGTGAGTCGCAGCCAGTTGCGCGACACCGAGTCCGAACTGGCCTGGGTGCGCCAGGACATGGCCGATGAACAGGCGAAGACCGCGGTGCTGCAGGAGCGCACCCGGATCGCCAGGGAACTGCACGACATCATCGCGCACCACCTGTCGATGATCGCGGTGCGCACCGATTCCGCGCCCTATCGACTGTCCATTTCGGACGATCGGGTGCGCGAAGAGCTTGCCCAGCTCGGCGTGGCCGCCCGGCAGGCGCTCGCGGAGACCCGCGGCCTGCTGGGGGTGCTGCGGGCCGAGGACGCCGGGCCGGAACTGGCGCCACAGCCGACGCTGGGCGAGTTGCCGGGACTGGTCGCGGCGGCGAACGAGTCGGGGCCCGCGGTGACGCTGACCGTCGAGGGCGAGCCGCGGCCGGTTCCGGCGGCGGTCGGGCTGGCGGTGTACCGGGTGACGCAGGAGGCGCTGAGCAACGCCCGGCGGCACAGCCCGGGGGCCGCCGTGCAGGTGTGGCTGCGGCACTTACCGGATGGGCTGCACCTGGTGGTGGACAACGATCCCGGCGCCGACCCGCCTGGCGAGGCCGGGCCGGGCAACGGGATCACCGGGATGCGCGAGCGGATCGGCATCGTCGGCGGCAGTTTCCAGGCCGGGCCGCGGCCGGACGGCGGGTATACCGTGCGGGCGAGCATTCCGTTGGCCGGCAACACCGAGGGGGCGGCGTGATCCGGGTCTTCGTGGTCGATGACCAGGCCATGGTGCGGGAGAGCTTCGCCGGGCTGCTCGGCGCGCAGGAGGGCATCGAGGTGCTCGGCGGCGCGGGTGACGGGATCGAGGCGCTGGCCCGGATCGCCGAGCTGGAGGCGCGCGGGCAGCGGCCGGACGTGGTGCTGATGGACATCCGGATGCCCCGCCTCGACGGCCTGGAGACCACCAGGCGACTACTCGGCGAACTGTCCACTTCGGACGATGAGTCGGCGGGGAACCCGTTGCGGGTGCTGGTGTTGACCACCTTCGATCTGGACGACTACGTGTTCGAGGCGTTGCGCGCCGGGGCCAGCGGGTTCCTGCTCAAGGACGCCCCCGCCGCCGAGCTGATCGCCGCGATCCGGGTGGTCGCGGCCGGGGAGGCGTTGCTGGCGCCGACGGTGACCCGCCGGTTGATCAGCGAGTTCGTCCGCACCCGGCCGGCCGCCCCGACCGCGCGGCCGGAGCGGCTGGCGGTGCTGACCAACCGGGAGACCGAGGTGCTCACCCTGGTGGCCAAGGGCCTGTCCAACACCGAGATCGCGGTGGAACTGGTGCTCTCCGAACAGACCGTGAAGACGCACCTGAACCGGATCCTGGCCAAGCTCGCGGTGCGCGACCGGGCCCAGGCCATCGTGCTGGCCTACGAGACCGGTCTGGTGCGCCCCGGTGTCTGAGCGGTCAGCTCCCGACGAAGGCGGTGGCGAGTTGCTCGCCCGCGCTGACCGCCTTGGCCGCGTTCTCGATCGGGGAGACCTTGGAACCCTTGAAGAAGATGTAGGTCACCGGTCCGTCGCTGCCGCCGTGGTGCGGGTCCGGGTTGATGCCCAGGTTCTTCGCCGCGGCGTAGGAGGCCTCGCCGATGATGCTGGCCGGACCGGTGTCGCCGACCACCGCGTACTGCACCTTGTTGTTGTAGATCACCGCGACCACGCCACCGCCGACGATCCCGTGCTTGCGGTAGTCGAAGGTCCCGCTCGGGCTGGGCACCACCACGTAGGGCAGCCTGGCCGAGATCAGCGGTTTGCCGTCGGACTGGTGGAAGGCGGTGTCCGGCTGGAACCACGGATCGGTGTTCTTGTTGCACTCCGGGGTGATCTGGCCGTCGCAGTCGATGTCCAGGTCCGCCCGCCAGTGCACCACCTTGGACTGGCCGCACACCGGCACGGTCGCGCCGGTCCCGGTGTCGGTGCGGTACTTGCCGGTGGAGATCTGGTTGCAGGAAGCCACTTTCGCCAGCAACTGCGCCGCGGTGGGTCCGCCTGCCGGCGCCGCGGCCACCGCCGGTCCGGTGAGTCCGGTGACGGCGAGCAGGGCTCCGGCGGCGAGCACGATCAGCTTGCGCATGTCCACCTCCCAGGTAAGAAAGATTTCCTTACGTGGCGGCGTTCTCCGAACTATCGACCCGGTGCGGGCGCCGGCGCAACCGACCTGAGTAGGTTCAGCCGGACAAAGCGGTCAGCGCCAGGCCGCGGCCAGGGTGATGGCCTGCTGCTGGTTCAGCCGGGGGTCGCACAGCGAGGTGTAGCAGCGGCCCAGGTCATCGGGCTCCACGCCGGCGCCGAGGCATTCGGTCACCGGGTCCGGGGTGGCCTCCAGGTGCAGGCCGCCCGCGATGCCGCCCTGTTCCGGCACGATCCGCTGGAACTGGCTGACCTCGGAGATCAGATCGGCCAGCAGCCGGGTCTTGACCCCGCCCGCCGCGCTGACCGTGTTGCCGTGCATGGGATCGCTCAGCCACACCACCGGATGCCCTGCCGCGCGCACCGCGGCCACCAGCGGCGCCAGCTCCGGCGTCCGGCGCGCACCGAAGCGGGCGATCAGGGTCAGCCTGCCGGGGGTGCGGTGCGGGTCGAGCACCTCGCACAGCTTGAGCAGGTCCGCCCGCGGCGTGGTCGGGCCGACCTTGCAGGCCACCGGGTTGGCCACCGAGGCGAGCAGGCGCACGTGCGCGCCGTCGGGCTGCCGGGTCCGGTCGCCGATCCACGGCCAGTGCGTGGAGGCCAGGAAGGTCTCGCCGTCGGGGTTCTTGCGCAGCAACGGGAGTTCGTAGTCCAGCACCAGGGCCTCGTGCGAGGTCCACACCGGCTGCCCGAACGGCCTGCGCGCACCGCGCAGCGCGCCGACGGCCACGCCGGCCGCGTCGTAGCAGGAGAGCAGCCGGGCCGAGTCCGGGCGCCGGGCGGCGGGATCGGCCTCGGGACCGTTGACCAGGTGCCCGCGGTAGGAGGGCAGGTCCAGCTGGCCGTGCCGTTCCGAGGGCTTGGAGCGGGGTTTGGCGAACTGGCCGGCGAACCGGCCCACCCGCGCCACCGGCAGTCCGCTGCCGCCGCCGACCACCCCGGCCAGCGCGTCCAGCATGGCCACCTTGCGCGCGATGTGTTCCGGCGTGCACTCGGCCGGGTCCTCGGCGCAGTCACCGGCCTGCACCACCTTGGCGCTGCCGGTGGACACCTCGGCCAGCCAGCGGCTCAGTCCGTCCACTTCGGACCAGTGCACCAGCCCCGGCCGGGCGGCCAGTTCGGCGCGGTGCGCCGCGGCCAGCGTCGGGTCGGTCCAGTTGGGTTGCTGCCGTGCGGGTAGTAGCTGCCAGTACGCCAGTTCCTCGGCCGCGAGCGACTCGCGGATCAGTTCGGTGTGCATCGGAGACCTCCAGCTCAGGCGATCTGCTCGATGCCCATGGCCAGCAACAACGTGCGGAACTTAGCGGCTGTCTCAGCCAGTTCGGCCTCCGGGCTGGAGTCCCCGACGATGCCGGCCCCGGCGAACAGCCGCAGCGAGTGGTCGTCGGCCTCGGCGCAGCGGATGGTGACCACCCAGTCGCCGTCGCCCCGGCCGTCGCACCAGCCGACCATGCCGGTGTAGAAGCCGCGATCGAAGGGCTCCAGGGCGTTGATGGTCTCCCTGGCCGCCTCCACCGGGGTGCCGCACACCGCGGGGGTCGGGTGCAGCGCGGCGGCCAGCTCCAGCGCGGAGCTGCGCTCGTCGGCCAGCTCGCCGGTGACCCTGGTGGACAGGTGCCACATGGTCGCGGTGCGCACCAGCTCGGGGGCGGCCGGCACGTCCAGGGTGCGGCAGTAGGGGCGGAGCGCGGCGGCCACCGCGTCCACCACCACCGCGTGCTCGTGCCGGTCCTTGGCCGAGACCAGCAGGGCGGCGGCGCGGCGCTGGTCCTCCTCCGGATCGGCACTGCGGGCGGCCGACCCGGCCAGCGGGTTGGACAGCACCTTGCCGCCCCGCCGGGACAGCAGCAGTTCGGGGCTGGCCCCGATCAGCGTGCGGCCGGGCAGGTCGGCGGCGAAGGAGTAGCCGGCGGGGTCCCGGCGGATGAGGTTGTTGAGCAGGCGGCCGAGGTCGACCGTGGTCGGCGCGGTCAGCGCCAGCGAACGGGCCAGCACCACCTTGTCCAACTCGCCCGAACCCAGCGGCGTGAGCGCGGCGCGCACCGAGCGCACATAGGCCGCGGGTTCGGGCACCGGGGTGATCTCCCACTCCGGCACGTTCATGCTCAGCTCGGGCAGCCGCACCTCACTCGAGAAGGCCTCGGCCCGGCGCACCACCTCCGGCACCACCAGGCTGGCGGCGGCGTTGTGGTCGAAGGGCACCGCGCCGACCACCAGCGCACCGGGCTCGGCCTCGGCCAGCACCTGGGCGACCCGGCCGGGCAGCGCGCGCAGTTCGCCCGGGGCGGCGACACTGGGCACGGGCGCGGCCACGCCTTCGGCGAGCAGCACTCCCCGTGGCGAGGAGAAGAAGAAGGACGATCCGGCGCGGTACTCCGACAGCAGCTCGACCGGGCTCACGGTGCTGGCGTGCCGCGTGGTCATGCGTCCTCACTTCGTCAACTACTTGCTAAGGGCAGGCTAACCTTCGTTAGTAGAACCTAGTCTGCCGCGCGGCCTCGACTACCACCCGGACGGGTGACTCTGATCACCGGTACGAATAAGTCGCGTACCCCCTACCTACCGGCCTCCGGATTGTTCGGCCGCCGAAGACCGCCGGACAGTGACGGCCATGCACCTGCGCTCGTTCCCGCTGCCCGCCCCCAGGACCGGGGAGCCGGACCTGACCGTGCCGGACAGCTTCCCGGCCCTGCTGACCAGCGCCATCGAACGCAGCGGGCTCAGCCTGGACTCGCTGCAACGTCGGCTGGCCCAGCGCGGGGTGCGGGTCAGCCTGTCCACCCTGAGCTACTGGCGGCGCGGCCGGTCCCAGCCGGAGCGGCGGGAGTCACTGGCCGCGGTGGGCGTGCTGGAGGAAGTGCTCGGGTTGCCCAGGCACACCCTGCTGGCCTTGCTCGGGCCGCGGCGGCCGAGGGGGCGCTGGCTCAGCCGGAGTTTCCCGGTGCGGCCGCTGGACACGCTGTGGGAGGACGCGGCCACCCTGTCCGGGCTGCTGGAGTCGCTGGGCGCGCCGACCGAGGAGCAGCTGACCTACCTGAGCCTGCACGAGGTGCACGTGGTCAACGAGCACGGGGTGGACGGGTCCAGCACGGTGCGGGCGGTGATCAGGGCCGAGGTGGACGGGGTGGACCGGTGCGCGGTGACCTACCTCGGCGAGGGCGCGGCGCCGGCGGTGTCGGCCCGGCGGTCCTGCCGGTTGGGGCGCAGCCGGGTCGGGCCGGACCAGCGGCTGATGGTGGCCGAGCTGATCCTGGACCGGATGCTGCGCGCGGGTGAGACCGCGGTGCTGGAGTACGAGGTGGTCTGGCCGGCCGGACAGGCCTCGGCGAGCAGATTGCACCGGTTCCGCCGCCCAGTGCGGGAGTACGTGGCCCAGGTGGAGTTCCACCGGGACGCGGTGCCCAGCCGCTGCTTCCAGACCTATCGGCATGGGTTGTGGGCGGCGGAGGTCGGGCGGCAGGACGTGTGGATCGGCGCGTTCCGCACCGCGCACCTGGTGGCCCTGGACGTTCCCGCCGGAATTGTCGGACTGCGCTGGGAATGGAACTGAGCACATCGCCCCCGCCCGCGAATGCGATAGCGGGCGGGGGCGATGTGAAATTTCACTTACCCACGTAGAGGAGCTTGTTCGGCGAACCGGAACCCGGGTTCTTCACCACGTTCGGCGTGGACTTGTCCAGCAGCGCCTTGAGCACCTCGGCGGGGCTGGCGTTCTTGTTCGCGCCCAGCACCAGCGCCGCGCCGCCTGCCACGTGCGGGCTGGCCATCGAGGTGCCGCTCATGCCGGTGGTGCCGGTGTCCGAGCTGTGCGAGGCCGAGGTGATGCTCTCCCCCGGCGCGAAGATGTCCAGGCAGCGGCCGTAGTTGGAGAAGCCCGCGCGGTTGTCCGTGCGGCCGGTGGCGCCCACGGTGATCGCCTCCGGCACCCGGGCCGGGCTGGTGCCACAGGCGTCGGCGGAGCTGTTGCCTGCGGCCACCACGTAGGTGAACCCGGCGCGCACCGAGGCCTTGAGCGCCTCATCGCCCACACCCACGTTGTCCATGCCCAGGCTCATGTTCACCACGCCCGGCCGCACCCCGTTCTTGGTGACCCACTCCATCGCGCTGACCGCGGCCGAGTCCGGCGCGCTGCCGTTGCAGCCCAGCGCGCGCAGCGCGACGACCTTGGCCTCCTTGGCGATGCCGTAGGTCTTGCCCGCGATGGTCCCGGCGACGTGCGTGCCGTGGCCGTGGCAGTCGTTGCCGTTCTGGCCGTCGTTGAGGAAGTCCGCGCCGATCGCGGCCCGGCCGCCGAACTCGGTGTGCGACTTCCGGATGCCGCTGTCGATCACGTACGCGGTCACGCCCGCGCCGGTGCCTGCCGGGGCGTACTTGCGGTCCAGCGGCAGTGCGCGCTGGTCGGAGCGGTCCAGGCCCCAAGTCACGGTCTGCGCGATCCGCGCGGTGCCGTCCTGGTACACGGTGCGCACCGCCGGGTCCGCGGCCAGCCTGCGGGCCTGCGTCGCGGTCAGGTTCCGCACGTGGAAACCGCGGATGGTGGCGGTGTAGGTGTCCCCGAGGTCGCCGCCGTAGCGGGTGGCCATGGCGGCCGCCGAGGCGGCGGAGGGGACATCCTTCAGCACGGCGATATAGCTGCCCGGCACCGGCGCCGACGCGCCGACCACCGCCGCCTCGGCGGCGAAGACCGGACCGGCCCCGATTCCCGCGGCAGCGCTCAACGCCACCGCGGTCAGACAGACAACGACCGTCGACTTTCGCATGTGCCCAGCCTTCCGATTGCAGGGGAATCGTCTCTGGCGAACAACTCGAACGGTAAGCGGAAACAATGGCTTCACAGCCGTTTCAGTTTCCTTCGGCCGGTACTCACTGAAAACCCTTCGTCCGGAGGGACGCGCTCGCCAGCGGGACCAGCGAAGATGGCGATTGGTCCACACACCTGGGGAGCGTGCGATGGCGAGGGACAACGGCCTGCGCACCAGTTCGCCGGTGCTGGTCGGCAGGCACCGCGAACTGGGCATCCTGGCCGAGGCGGTGGCCCGGCCACCCGCGCTGGTGCTGGTCGAGGGCGAGGCCGGCATCGGCAAGACCCGGCTGCTGCGCGAACTGCTCACCGGCATCGGCACCCCGGTGCTGCTCGGGCACTGCCAGCCGCTGCGCGAACCCTTCCCCTACGGCCCGGTGCTGGAGGCCCTCGGCGGGCTGGGCAACCGGGTCGGCCCCGGCCTCAACCCGGTCACCGGCGCGCTGCGGTCCCTGCTGCCCGAGATCGCGCACCGGCTGCCGGCCCAGCCCGAACCACTCGGCGACCCGGCAGGCGAGCGGCACCGGCTGTTCCGGGCCGTGCGCGAGCTGCTGGTGGCCGCCGGACCGGCGCTGCTGGTGGTCGAGGACCTGCACTGGGGCGACGACGGCAGCCGGGACCTGCTGCGTTTCCTGGTCGCCAGCCCACCGCCGGAGCTGGCCCTGGTGGTCACCTACCGCCGGGAGGACCTGGGCGGCGCCCTGCTCGGCAGCGCGTTCCGGCCCGCGCACGGGGTCAGCGCGGCCATGCTCCGGCTCGCCCCGCTGGACGTGGCGGGGGTCCATGAGATGTCCCGCGCAATCCTTGGCACTCCGCTGCCCGCCGCCGGGTTCGCCGCCCGGCTGCACGAACGCACCGCGGGCATCCCGTTCGTGGTGGAGGAAGCCCTGCACGCCCTGCGCGACCACGCGGGCGAGGTGCGCACCGCCACCGCCCGCAGGCTGCTCGACCACCTGCGGGTCCCGGTGCTGCTGCGCGAGGCCACCACCGAACGCCTGGCCGCGCTGGACCCGCTGGCCGCCCGGATCGTGCGTGCCGCCGCCGTGCTCGGCGTGCCAGCCGAGGAGGACCTGCTCGCCACCGTGGCCGGGATGACCGCGGGCGAGGTCGGCGCCGCCCTGGTGCAGGCGCTGGCCGGAGTGGTCCTGCACGAGCTGCCCGGCCGCCGCTACGGGTTCCGGCACTCGCTGGCCCAGGAGGCCGTCTACGACACCATTCCCGGCCCGGACCGGCGGCAGCTGCACGCCCGCGCCGCCGCCGAACTCGCCGCGGCCGAACCCACCCCGTGGGTGCAGCTGGCCCGGCACAGCCGGGAGGCCGGCGACCTGGCGGGCTGGCGGCGGCACTGCGAGGCCGCTGCCGACCACGCCGCCGCGGTCGGCGAGGCCGGGCTGGCCACCGACCTCTACCAGCAACTGGTCGAACTGCCCCAGCTCAGCACCCCCGACATCGACCGGCTGGCCGGCAAACTCGGCGCGAACGCGGTCCGCGGGGTCGAGCAGCTCGACGTCTCCGCGGTGCTGCGCCGGGTGCTCGACGACCCCCGGCTCTCCCCGGCCGCCCGCGGCGCCACCCGGATGAACCTCGGCTTCCTGCTGGTCCGCCAGGCAGGCGGGCTGGAGGAGGGCCGCCGGGACATCGCGATGGCCATCGAGGAGGTCGGCGCGCAGTCCCCGCTGGGCGCCAAGGCCATGTCCGTGCTCGCCCAGCCCTTCCGCGGCACCGTGGCGCTGCGGGAGAACCTGCGCTGGATGGCCAGGGCGCAGAAGGCCATCGAGGCCGACCTGGACCCCGAACTGACCCTCAACCTGCTGGCCAACCAGCTCGGCTCGCGGGTGCACCTCGGCGACGCCGGGGTCCGCCCCGACCTGGACCGGCTCCCCCGGCAGGCCCCCACCGAGGCCGGCAGGCAACACCTGACCAGGGCCTACTGCAACCTCGGCGACGCCTTCGCCACCACCGGCCATTACCGGCAGGCCCGCGCCTGGCTGGACCCCGGGCTGCAGATGGCCATCGAGGGCGGCATGCCGTTCATCGTCAGCGTGGCCAGGGCCACCGCGGCCCGGCTGGACTTCTCCACCGGCTGCTGGGACGGCCTGGCCGACCGCTGCGCCCGGCAGCTGGAGGACTACCGGGACCTGCGGCCGGTGGCCACCGAACTGTCCCTGGTGCTCGGCCAGCTCGCGGTGGCCCGCGGCGAATGGCCGGAGGCCGAGGCGCATCTGGGCGCCACCGGACTGGACACCCCGGACGACGCCTTCACCCCGGTGATCATGGTCGCGGCCGCCGCCTACACCCGGATGCAGCTGTCCAGGGCCGAGCACGAGGCCGCGCTCGCGCACGCCGAACAGGGCCTGGCCATCGTGCGCCGCACCGGCATCTGGCTGTGGGCGGCCGAACTGCTGCCACTGGCCCTGGTGGCCAGGATGCACGCCGGGCAGCTGCCGTCAGCCGCCGAACTGCTGACCACCTTCACCGCCGAGACCACCGGCAAGGACGCGCCACTGGCCGCCGCCGCGGTGCTGGCGGGCCAGGGCCTGCTGCTGGGCGCCCGCGGCCGGTTGCTCGCCGGGGCCGAGGCACTCACCGCCGCCGCGACCGCCTACGCCGCGCTGCCGCACCCCTACCTGGCCGCGCAGGCCCGGCAGGAGGCCGCCCGGCTGCGGCTGACCGCGGGCGAGACCGCGGTGGACGAGCTGACCGAGGCGGCCGCCGCCTTCGACCTGCTCGGCGCCACCAGGGATGCCGCCAGTTGCCGCCGCCACCTGCGCGAACACGGGCTCACCGCACCCGCGGCCCCGGCCAGGCGCGGCCGCCGCGGCTACGGGCCGGAACTCTCGCCGAGGGAACGCGATGTGGCCAGGCTGCTCACCCACGGCCGGACCAACCGGGAGATCGCCGAGGTGCTCTTCCTGTCCCCGCGCACGGTGGAGCAGCACGTGGCCAAGGTGCTGCGCAAGCTCGGCCTGGCCTCCAGGAGTGACCTGGTAGATCTTCCGAGTTAGCTCGATCGTGCAGCCAGACGTCCGCCCGATCGGGCGATCTGTACCCGGTTGACGTCGGTTTCACGCCAGCAAAACGGGCTTGATCAGCCGGAATCTAGGTGAAACTGCAGAGTCTGGAGATCACGCTGAGCTGGGGTACCGGCCAGTCACCCCCGTCGTTGTCACCGAGGGTTACAGGACAGTGCTCATCATTACGTGATTCAGGTGAGACGGCGCAGCTTCATTTGAGCTTTTGTCAACACACTGGCGAGGGTTGCGACACAGCGTCCAGACTGGCTATGGGGCGGCAGGTCGATCACCACCGGGGCCCGGTGGTCGACCAATTCGGGGTGCCCGTCAGCCCGATTGCCGCAGCGCGCACCGGGAGGAAGGATGTCAACAGTTCAAAATTCAACACCGGATGAGGTTCGCTTAACTTCAGGAGACTTCGGGGGAATGCTCCTGCGGCACCGGCGAGCCAACGGCCTGACCCAGGAAGATCTGGCGATGTGCTCCGGGTTGAGCGTAAGGACGATCAGTGATCTGGAGAGGGGGAGAGCGAGGGGACCGCAGCAGCGCACCGTCGGTGCACTGGCGGCGACCTTGCGACTGGCCGGCGACGAACTGAGGGAGTTCGAGCGGGCCGCGAGGGCAGGGCGATTCCGGTTGAGCCGTCATGGGGACAGGCCGACCGTACTGCCGGCGCACGGCACATCTGGGGTAGCACGTGCCGCGTTCGGCAGCCTGGAACTACCGAAAATCACCGAGGAACTGACCGGGCGCAGTGCCGATCTGGACTGGCTGCGAGCCATGGCGAGGGCGTCTCGTGCGTCCGCGCCGCGGACCGTGGTGCTGTCCGGACCGACCGGGGTGGGCACCACCTCGCTGGCTGTCACCCTGGCCAGGCAATTGACCAGGGACTTCCCTGGTGGTCAGTTCTTCGTCAACCTCCGGGCCAACAGCGATCGTCCGCTGCACCCGGGGGCGGCCATGGGGATGCTGCTCGGCGCGCTCGGTGTGCCGAGGGACGGGATCCCCACCGAACTGGAGGCGCGGGCAAGGCTCTACCGCTCGCTGCTGCACGGCAGGCGCGCGTTGATCGTGCTGGACAACGCGGTCAGCGAGGCACAGGTGCAGCCACTGCTGCCGGTCAGCTCAACCTGTCTGGTGATGATCACCAGCAGGCAGCCGCTGACCGGACTCACGGCGGTGCAACGACTCCAGGTCGAGCCACTGGCCGAACACGAGGCGATGGCCGTGCTGGGGCGCGCCGTCGGCCCACACCGGGCAACCGCCCAGCAGGAGCAGTTGCGCCACCTCGCCCGCCTGTGCGGGCGGCTGCCCCTGGCACTCCGACTGGTCGGCGGCATGCTGGCCGGTCATCCCCAACTGCCCGCCGTCGAGCTGAGCAAGCGGTTGCTCGAGGTGGGCAGGCGGATCGCACCGACCGTGCGGGGAAGCGTGCAGGTGCACGCCGCACTCGCCGTGGCCTACCGGTTGCTGCGACCCGCGGCACAGCTCGCACTGCGCAGGCTGGCCCTCTCTCCGGAGAGCCGGTACTGCGCGGAGATGACCAGTGTGCTGACCGAGTGCACCTCCACCGAGGGCACCGCGCTGCTCAACGAGCTGGCGGTCAGTGGACTGATCACGCCGATCGGCGACTCGGAGTACTTCACCTGTCACGAGGTGGTGCGGGCCTTCGCGGAGGACCGGTTGCGGGAGGAAAGCGATCCCGTCGCCAAGTTCGCCGCGGAGAACCGGCTGCTGGACTGGCTGATCCACACCGCGATCAGCATCAGCAGCGTCTACGAGCAGCCGAAGCCGACCACGGTCTCCGGGCGGTTCGCCGCCAGGGAACTGCGGTCCCCGCTGGAGGATTCGGGTTCGGTCGAGTTCGACCGGCTCCGGGCCACCTCCGGCATGGACCTCGGCGGCGCCGGTTCGCAGGAGGGCCAGGCCCTCAGGTTGCTGCGGCAGGCGCTGGTGCTGGCCAAGCGGCTGGGCGACAAGCGCAAGGAAGGCTACGTGCTGCTCTACCTGGGCACCGCCAACGAGCGGTTGCAGCGACACCAGGAAGGGGTCGACCACTACCTTCGGTCGGCCGCGGTGTTCCGGGAGATCGGCAGCCGGACCGGAGAGGCGGCGGCGCTGGGCAACATCGCGCACGCGGCGGCTCCGGCCCAGCGCTACGCCTCGTCGTAGCGGCAGGCAGCTAGGCAAGAGGAAGGGGGTTCCCGCCGGGCGATGGCGGGAACCCCCTTTTTCCTCATGGGCAGCTCGGGCGGAGCTGCGGTGAGGGTGGTCTCAGCTGTGGATCTTCGGGCGGGCGGTGAAGACCCTGGCGGAGCCGAGACCGGTGGTGCCGTGCAACTCCAGGCCCTGTCCGCGAGCAGCGGTGGAGATCTCGGCCCAGGAGTTGTCCGGCGCGAAAGTGCCGTCCTTCTGGCTCATCTGGTGGTAGTACTGGGAAAGCTTGTGGCCGTCGGTGGTCAGCGTGCTGACCGCGATCTGGCCCTCCTCGGAGACGACCCGGCGCAGCTCGCCGAAGACCGCGGACTTGTCGTGGAAGCAGTGGATGCCGAACATCGACACCGCCCCGGCCATGGTGCCGTCCACGATCGGCAGCGCGCAGGCGTCCGCGCGGATGATCAGGTGCCGCTTCGCGCCCACCGCCTCGACCTTGGCCGCCAGCTGCTTGAGCAGGTGCCAGGACAGGTCGGCGAAGATCCACGGGCCGCGGTCGCGGTACCCGGCGGCCTGCTTGAACAGCGGGCCGTTGCCCGCCGGGATCTCCAGGATCGGACCGTCCGGCAGGCCGGCGATGCGGTCGGCCATCTCGCTGTAGTAGCGCTTGACGTCCAGGCCGAGCAGCCAGGAGTCCAGCCGCTGCCGGGTGGGGCTGCTCATCAGCCAGCCGTACAGCTTGGCGTTGAGGCCTTCGTAAGGTTTGTCACCGGCAGAAACCGGACCGGTAGAATTAGCGACCAGATCGAGAACGCCATCGACAAATGGCGCGAGATGCCCACAGGAATCGCAGTCCAACCCCCGAGACCCGATCGTCAGGGCCGGGATCGAGCAGGCTGGACACCGCAGCAGCGGAACCAGTCCGGCCAGCACTTCCCGGTCAATGGAGACACCCGTCATGACAACCTTCCCGTTGTGATCACAGACTGCCGGATCCTGGCGCGCCGGTGGTGAACCCAGTAGCATTCAAGCGAAATCCGGGCGGTTTATCAACACACATGTAGTTCAGGAGGAGCTGTGGGTCAAGAATTCACCGAAGCCACGGACCGGGCAATCTCCATTCTTCGGGAGAACCGGTACGTGACGCTGGCCACGGTGGACGCCGCAGGTCCCTGGGCCGCCGCCCTGGCCTTCGCCCCGGCCGCGCCCGGCTACCTCTACTTCGCCTCCCAGAACGACTCCCGGCACGGCCTGGCCATCGCCGGGGACGCGCGGGTGGCCGGCGTCATCTACAACTCCACGATCACCTCCGACGAGGCCGACGGCGTCCAGTTCAGCGGCACCGCGACCGCCGTCGAAGACGATGACCAGCAGCTTCTGCTCTTCCTCAAGCGCACCGGCGACCTGCTGATCGACCCGCTGGAGGAGGAGTTCGCCTTCTTCAAGCAGGCCGAGGGCCTCACCCTGTACCGGATCACGGTGGCGGCGGCCTACGTGCTGGACCAGAAGCGCTACGTGGAGGAAGCGGTTGACGCGCGCGAGGAGGTCAACGTGAGCCGGCTCTTCGCCGAGACCGAGGCGCGCTATGCCGAGTGAGCCCGGCACACTACTCGTCCGGACCTCAAAAAAAATTGATGTCGATCCGGCAGAATGGGCGAAACTAACTCTGCCGGAACCACCCCGCTCGGCGCCGTACCTGGATCTGCTGAGCCGGATGGAGATCGACGGCGACCTCCGCTTCTTCACCGCCGAACGTGATGGCCAGCTGATCGCCGCCGCGTTCGGCGCGTTCATGCGTTATCCGGTGTGGAAGAATATCAAGATCCCGTTGTTCCTCGCCGGTTCACCGGCGAACCTGGGCTGCGGTTTCCTGTTCCGCGACGAGTCCGTGGTGGCCGAGACCCTGCCGCTGCTTTCCGCCGCGATGACCACCGAGGCCAAGGCGCTGGGCGCCAAGGTCCTGCTGATGCGCGACTTCTGGGACCCGGGGCCGGAGGCGGCGTTCGCGCCGCGCTTCGCCGAGCTGGGTTTCCGCCGGGTGGCGCAGTTCCCGGACGCGGTGCTGGACGTGCCGTGGACCGAGGTGGACGGCTGGCTGGCCTCGCTGCCGGCCAAGGCGCGCAAGACCGCCAAGCGGGACGCGCGCCGGGTGGAGGCCGCCGGGTTCCGGTTCGAGGTGCACCGCGGCCGGCCGGGCCCGAAGCTGGCCGGGGACATGGAACGGCTGTGGCTCAACCTGTTCCACAAGTACAACGACCCGGACCAGATCCTGCTGCCCGGTGAGTACTTCCGCGAGGTGCCCGCGCTGGCCGAGAGCGTGCTGCTGCTGACCTGGCAGGGCGATGACCTGGTGTGCTTCGACATGCTGCAGGAACGCGGGCACCTGCTGGAGTCCACCTACAGCGGCGCGGACTACGAGCGGATCGGCAGCACCCCGGTGCACCGGTTCATGGGGCACCAGATCATCCGGCACGCCATCGAGGGCGGCTTCACCCTGATCGACTTCGGCCTGTCCAACGAGGCGGCCAAGCTCAAGATGGGCTGTCACCTGCGGGTGGCCTGGGGCTACAGCAAACCGCTGTCCCCCTTCGCCAAACTGTCCCGGCTGGACAAGCTGGTCTTCCCCGACCAGGACCCGATCGCGGACCTGAAGAAGGAAATGGCCAAGCAGCAACAGGCCGACGAGGACTGATTCCGTTCCCACCACAGCGAAAGAGGCGGTCCCCCGGCGGGACCGCCTCTTTCGGGTGCCAGGACTCAGAAGTCGTGCTTGGCCTTCAGCTCGGCCAGCGTGCTCAGGAAGTACTCGAGCTGCTCTTCGGTGTGGTCGTTGTTGATGATCAGCCGCATGACCGCCTGGTTGCGCTTGACGGCGGGGAACATGAACATCGGGATGAGGAAGCCCTTCTCGATGAAGGCGTCCTTCACCAGGTCGGCGGTCTCGTCCTTGCCGATCAGCACCGAGGTGATGTAGCTGGGCGTCTCGAACGGCGGCGCGCCGATCTCGGTCAGCCGGGCGCGGAAGCGCTCCACCCTGGCCAGGTAGTTGTCCACAATGGACGGATCGCCGTCCAGGGTGCGGATCAGCAGGCCCACGGTGGAGGCGGTGGGCGGCTGCATGGCCGCGGTGAACATCGAGGTGCCCGAGGTGATCTCGAAGGCGTTGATGGCATCGGCCGGGCCGGCGATGGCCCCGCCCTCGATGCCGATGGCCTTGGAGAAGGACATCATCACGAAGGTGGCCCGCCGCATGGCGGCGAACTCCTCGGCGAAGGGCCGGTTCTCCGGGCCGTAGAGCATGAAGCCGTTGGCGTCGTCGACGAAGCTGAGCGCGCCGTACTTCTCGCAGATGTCGATCAGCTCGTTCATCGGCGCGATGCTGCCGTCAGCGGAGTAGACGCTCTCGATGACCACGACGACCTTGGGCGAGCTGACCCGCTTGAGCACCTTCTCCAGGTCCTCCGGCGAGTTGTGCCGGAAGGTGTGCAGCCGCTTGCCGTGCTCCAGGTGCTCGGCCGCCTTGAGCAGGCTCCAGTGCGAGTGCCGGTCCATGATCACGACCGCGTCGGAGTTGTCGCACTTCATGCCGGCGCCCCAGTCGATGTACTTCGTCATCGCATTGAGGAATCCGAAGTTCGCCAGCAGACCGGTGGCGAAAGAAATCGCGCGCTCCTTGCCGGTGACCCGGCAGATTTCCTGTTCCATTTCCAGGTGCGGGCGGCTGATCCCCTGGGTCATTCGGGATCCGCCGGTGGTCAGGCCGTGTTCCCGCGATGCGGAAAGGAAGTGCTCCAGCACGTCAGGGCGCTGGTGCAGGTTGAGGAAGTTGATGCTCGCGAAGTTCACGAGCTCCCGGCCGTTCTGGACAATGGTCGGGCCGACCGCACCGTCCACCACGGGAGGATCGACCTTCGCGTTGACGGACTCGGCCGCGGAAAGCAGCTCGGCGAAGGGCCAATTAGCGGTCGGCGCGAGGGCTGTCGTCATTTTTTCTACTCCTGCGCATAGAGCCGGGGACTCGTCTGGGTTGTGGCGATATTCAGTAAACCCAGACCGGCGAGCCGCAGACCACGAAGAAGTGCAGGTGACCGATTACGTGGCTAATACTGCCGGTTGAGTCCTCCGGTTAACCAAGGAGTTTTTTCTGTTGACCGCGTCACCAGCGGCTTTGTCGCCACCGGGACGGCAGATCTGAAGTTGTCGCCGGCGTCGTTCTGCCCGGAATCTAACCGCTCCCGCTCCGCCGGGCTAGGCCGAACGAACGAACCGGCGGCAAGAACTTTGCATCGCCTGGCCCCCTGCCGAACCAGGGCCGCACCGGGTAGTTTCCGCCGTCATGAGGCTGTTCGCCCTGATGGGGCTCTGTGCCACCGCCGCGCTGACCCTCGCCGGGGCGGTGCCTGCCACCGCGGCGCCCGCCGAGGTGAGTTCGGCCACCAGGCTGTCCTGGGAACTCCAGCCGACCGGCACCGACGTCCGCTTCCGCGGCCTGGCCGCGGTGAACCGGCAGGTCGCCTGGCTGGGCGGCAGCAAGGGCACCGTGCTGCGCACCACCGACGGCGGCCGCAGCTGGCAGAACGTGAGCCCGCCCGGCGCGAGCGCCCTGCAGTTCCGCGACATCGAGGCATTTGACGCCCGCACCGCGGTGGCGCTGACCATCGGCGAGGGCGAGGACTCCCGGATCTACCGGACCGGCGACGGCGGCAAGACCTGGACCGAGTCCTTCCGCAACACCGAACCGAAGGCCTTCTACGACTGCGTTGCCTTCTTCGACCGGCACAACGGCCTGGCCATGAGCGATCCGGTGGACGGCAAGTTCAGGGTGCTGTCAACGCGGGACGGCGGCCGGAGCTGGACCGTGCTGCCCAGCGCGGGCATGCCCGCCGCACTGCCCGGCGAGGCAGGCTTCGCCGCCAGCGGCCAGTGCCTGGTCACCTCGGGCCCGCGCGATGCCTGGATCGCCACCGGCGGCAGTGCCAAGGCCAGGGTCTTCCACACCGCCGACCGCGGCCGCAGTTGGACGGTCAGCGAGACCCCGCTGGCCAGCAAGCCGAGCGCGGGCGTGTTCGCACTGGCCTTCCGGGACAAGCACACCGGCATCGCCATCGGCGGCGACTTCGAGCAGCCGAGCACCGCCAAGGACGCGCTGGCCCGCACCGGCGACGGCGGCCGCGGCTGGCAGGTCCCGCCGCAGGCCCCCGGCGGCTACCGCTCCGGCGCGACCTGGCTGCCCTACTCCTATGGCGGCGTGCTCGCGGTGGGCCCATCGGGCAGTGATCTCAGCCTGGACGGCGGTCGGCACTGGAAGCAGTTCGACGCGGGCAGCTTCGACACCGTCACCTGCACCCCGGACCTGTCCTGCTGGGCCGCGGGGGAGAAAGGCCGGGTCGCGAGGTTGCGGCTGGGCTGAGTCACTGCCAGGGTCCGCGGCGTGGCCACCTCCGCGCACCAGCCGGTGACAGCAACATCACACTCGGTTCATCCGCTGGTGAGCCCGGTGCCCACCGAGCGGCGGGAGCTGTCGCACCCCCCGGTCTGGCATGGTGAGGACGTGGCCACTGAGGAACCCGGCGTGTGCCCGCGTCTGCACGGCGCGGAGTTCGACGCCAACCCGTACCCGGCCTATGACTGGTTGCGCCGGAACTCGCCGGTGCACCGCATCGACATGCCCGGCGGGGCCTGGGCCTGGCTGGTCACCCGGTACGACGACGCGCTGGAGGCGCTGGCCCACCCGAAGCTGCACAAGAGTCCGGCCAAGGCCAACGTGGTGTGGCAGCGCTCCGGCATGGGCCTGCCCTTCGACCACCGGCCGACGCTGGCCCGCAACATGCTCAACGCGGACCCGCCGGATCACGCCCGCCAGCGCCAGGCGGTCAGCGCGTTGTTCAGCGCGCAGCGGATGGAGCGGCTGCGCGAGCGCTGCCGCCGGATCACCGAACAGGCCATCGCCGGCTTCGCCCCGGCAGGCAAGGCGGACCTGATCGCCGAACTGGCCTACCCGCTGCCGGTCACCATCATCTGCGACCTGCTGGGCATGCCCCAGGAGGACCGGGCCAACTACCACCGCTGGGCCGCGGTGATCGACTCCTCCGAGGTCGCCGCGATCGACGAGGTCTGGGGCGTCACCGACTCGCTGGAGCGCTACGTCATCGGCCTGATCGCGCGCAAACGCGAGAACCCGGCCGATGACCTGGTGAGCGCGCTGGTGGAGTTGCAGGACAAGAAGGTGCTCAGCGCCGACGAGGTCAGCTCGATGGTCTTCCTGCTGCTCATCGCGGGCCACGAGACCATGGTCGCCCTGATCGGCAACGGCCTGCTCACCCTGCTGCGCAACCCCAAGTACGCCGAACTGGCCCGCACCGACTCCAGCACGCTGAGCGCGATCATCGAGGAGGTGCTGCGCTACGCGGGCCCGGTGCGCAACGCCACCTGGCGCTTCGCCATCGAGCCGATCACCATCGGCGGCCAGCTCGTGCAGGCGGGCGAACCGGTGCTGGTCTCCCTGCTCTCGGCCAACCACGACCCCGAGGTCTTCGACTCCCCCGCCGAGTTCGACCCGTACCGCCGCGCCCAGCACCACCTGGCCTTCGGCCACGGACCGCATGTGTGCGTTGGCCAGTCCATGTCCCGGGTGCTGGGTGAGGTGGCGATCGGGACGGTGCTGCGGTACCTGCCGGATCTGCGGCTGGCGGTGCCTGCGGAGAAGCTGAGCTGGTGGCCGAGCGCGATCATGCGTGGGGTTTACGAGCTGCCGGTGGAGTTCACTCCCCGAAAGATGTGATTTCTCTAGAAAACCGCACTGCTTCTTTTGGGTGACCCGAAAGCAAAGCTGACGCATTCTCGCCATACCCACTGCCTACCCTGCTATTGCGGCAATTTGCCAGGGGACGGGGGGAAATGCGGCGATGGTTGAAAAAGGCACCAAGGTGTCGATCGACTTCGGCGGGGGCGACCGGTTCGTGGTCGAGGTCGCCGAGCTGGATGGCCTGATCAGGGGCCTGTCCGAGGCCAGGGACGCGATCGTGAAGATCAATCGTGACGTCAAGCGCAGCCTGGACATGAACATATCGCCGAGCGATGACCCATACAGCCCGGATGCCATACAGAAGATCATCGAATGCGCGGTCAGGCCGGGGCCGGGCGGCCACTCCTCCGCAAATCAGGTATACCAGGAAGCGGTCCAACAAATGATCGACAAGTTGGTCGCGGCGAAACAGCAGTACGAGCGTGCCGAAGGCGCCAACCGATCCACCCTCGGGGGCAAGGGATGAATGTGATCGCCGATCGTTTCCGCCTGCTCGCGGCCGCGGGCTGCGCCGCGCTGGTGCTCAGCGGATGCGCCGCGGTGCCGGGCGCCCCGACCCCTGCGCCCTCCTCCAGTGCGAACAAGCACGGCGCGCCGGTGCTGGCCCAGCCCGAACTCGACACCGCGCAGTTCGTGCCCGAGCCCTGCCGGCTGCTCGCCGCCACCCAGCTCGCCCAGCTCGGCATCACCGTCTCGGGCCAGCCAGAGGACAGCCCGCTCGGCAAGGCCTGTCGCTGGATCGCCACCGACACCGCGGCCAAGGTCGACTTCTCGCTGGACATCAACACCCAGATCGGCGGCCTCGACCAGCTCTACGGCCGCAAGAACGTCTTCCGGGTGTGGCAACCACTGGAGATCTCCGGCTACCCGGCGGTGATCGCGGATGAGGCCGACAAGCCGTTCGGGCAGTGCCGGACCAACGTGGCGGTGTCCAACACCGTGCTCATCGCGGCCGGGCTGCAGCTCAAGGCCGGACAGGACAAGCCGACCGACTTCGACGACCCCTGCCCGCGCGGGGTCAAGATCCTCGAGCAGGTCATCCACACCCTGAAGGGCGGCCGCTGATGCCGTTGCCGTTACTGCTCATCGCCGCCGGGGCCACCGCGGGCGGACTGACCGCAGCCGGTTTCCTCACCTCGGACACCCCGCGCCCGGAAGGCCACCCAGGCGACCGGATCTACAAGTGGTTCCACGAGGAAGCCAAGACGCCGTCGGCCGGGCTGGTGCCGATCGAGCGGATCTGGGCCAAGGCGGCAGGTGACTACCGGGCCATCCGGGACCGGATCGAGAAGGTGATCACGGCCTCGCACGGGGTCTGGCAGGGTGCGGCGGCGGAGGCGGCGCGGCGGCAGCTCAGTCCGCTGGCCGGGTATGCCGAGGCGGCCGGGGCCATGGCCGACCGCACGGCCGAGGCGGTGGCCCAGCAGAGCACGGACTGGTACGGCTGCAAGAACCAGCTCAAGCCGGTGCCAGCCGATCCACCGCAGAACAACCTGCTGAACAAGGTGAACCCGTTCAGCACCGACCTGGACCGGGAGATCGAGCGATTCCGCGCCGACACCGGGGACAACCAGCGGGTGCTCGCCGGGTACGGCGTGCGCAAGGAGGACAACGTCACCAGGCTGCCGAGCTGGACCGCCCCGCAGGCGGCAGGCGGGGAGGTGTCGGTGGTCGAACCCGGTGGTGGCGGGGGTGTCGACGGCCGGGATCGCGGGCGCGGCACGGAGCGTGGGACCGGTGGTGGGCAACCAGGCGGGGGCCTCGGCGGTCCTGGCACCGGGGCTGGCGGCGGTGGCACCGGTGGCGGTGGGGCTGGCGGCGGCACGGGTGGCGGCGACCCCGGTGGGCAGGTGGCCGGGCCGCCGAACCGGGATGGCACCGGGTTGGCGGGCTGGGCCGAGCTGCCGCCGGGCACTGCCACCGGTGGTCACGGACTCGGCGCGGGTGGCCCGGCTGGTGGTTCGGTCGGCGGGTCTGGCGGCGGCCTCGGTGGTGCCATCGGGTTCGGGCCTGGTGGCGGCGGGCTTGGGCCAGGGGCGGGCTTCGGGCCGGGTGGCAGTGCCGGGGTTGGCCGGGCGAGCGGCGGCGGGGCCGGTCCGGTCGGTGGCCTCGCGCGGCCGGGTGCGCCGGGGCTGAGTGGGCTGCCGGTCGGTGGGGCCGGGGCGCGCCGGGAGGACGACGAGGAGCACGAGCGGCCCTCGTATCTGCTGGAGACCGAGGACGTCTTCGGGGACAGCCGGTACGCCGCGCCGCCGGTGATCGGCGAGTAGGCCGGAACGAGCAGAACCCGCTCACCACCTGGGGGTCGTGGTGAGCGGGTTCTGGGGCGGGTCGGTCAGACGACCGTGACCTGCACCTCGATGTTGCCACGAGTGGCGTTGGAGTAGGGGCAGACCTGGTGAGCCTTGGCCACGAGGTCCTCCGCGACTGCCCTTTCGACCCCGGGGACGGTGACCGCGAGGGCCACGGTCAGCTGGAAGCCGCCCTCGGCGCGCGGGCCGATGCCGACCTTGGCGTTGACCTCGGAGCCGTCGACGGGGGTCTTGTTGTTGCGGGCGACCAGCTGCAGGGCGCCGTTGAAGCAGGCCGCGTAGCCCGCGGCGAAGAGCTGTTCCGGGTTGGTGCCGTCGCCACCGGCGCCGCCCAGTTCCTTGGGCACCGACAGGCTCTCGTCCAGCACGCCGTCGGAGGAGACGATCTCGCCGCCCCGGCCGCTGCCGGTCGCGGTCGCCTCTGCGGTGTAGAGCACGCTCATCACTGGCCTTCTTTCTGTCGTACTGCTGTCATCGAGTCGTTCAGCCGCCGCAGCCGCGTGTGCAGCTCGGTCAGCTCGTCAAGGGGCAGGCCCATGCCGCAGGTCAGCCGTTCCGGGATGCCCAGCGCCCTCGCCCGGAGGTCGCGGCCCGTCTCGGTCGGCTCGACCAGGACGCTGCGTTCGTCCTCTTCGCTGCGCCGCCGCCGGAGCAGGCTCGCCGACTCCATCCGCTTGAGCAGCGGGGAGAGCGTGCCGGAGTCCAGGTGCAGCGCGTCGCCGAGTTCCTTCACCGACACCGGGCCGCGTTCCCAGAGCACCAGCAACACCAGGTACTGCGGGTAGGTCAGGCCCAGTTCGTCCAGCATCGGGCGGTACAGGGCGGTGACCGCCCGAGAGGCGGCGTAGAGGGAGAAGCACAACTGGGAGTCCAGGGTCAGTTCCGGCCCCGTCTGCTTCGTCATCCCGCTCACCTCGTCCCGTCGTCGTTCTGAAGAGAACAGTAGCGCACAACTGAGTTGTGCACAACCTACTTGCTAAATCGATCGCCCGGGGAGTCCGCCACGGCTACCTTCTCCCACAGCACCCGGCCCGGCCATCTGAGCGCCCGGCCGCGGGATCACCTCTGGGGAATCTCATGAACTTCGAAAACTCTCATTCCGACGTGCTCGTGGTCGGCGCCGGACCGGTCGGTCTGCTGCTGGCCGCCGAACTGCGCCTGGGCGGCGCGTCCGTCCTGGTCCTGGACCGGCTCGCCGAGCCAAGTGCCTTCTCCAAGGCCTTCGGCCTGGGTGGGCGCACCCTCGACCTGTTCGACCAGCGCGGACTGCTGGGCCGGCTGCCCGCCGACGCGCACCGCTGGCAGGCCGGGCACTTCGCCGGCCTGCCCACCTGGCTGACCTACGACCGGCTGCCCACCGCGCACCCCCACGTCGTCCGGATCGCCCAGCACGAGACCGAACGAATCCTCGCCGAACGCGTCATCGAACTCGGCGGCGAACTACGCCGTGGCCACGAAGTGACCGCGCTGCAACAGGATCCCGATGGCGTCACCGCCACAGTGGACAGTCCACAAGGGACATACACGATCCGCTCGGCCTACCTGGCCGGGTGCGACGGCGGCCGCAGCTCGGTCCGCAAGCTCGCCGGGATCGACTTCCCCGGCAGCACCGGGGAGACCGCCAGCCTGCTCGGCGACGTGGTGCTCACCGAGGAGACCGGCACCGGACTGACCCGCACCGGCACCGGCACCGTCTTCGTCGGCCCGCTCGGCGACGGCCTGCACCGGGTGGTGCCCACCCGCTTCGACCAGCCACCGCCCGAGGGCGATGCCGACCCAACCCTGGACGAACTGCGAGACGCCCTGCGCGCGGTGCTCGGCACCGATCTCGGCGCGCACTCGCCGCGCTGGCTGTCCCGGTTGCGGCACAACAGCCGGATCGCCGCGAGCTACCGCGACGGCCGGGTGCTGTTGGCAGGCGATGCCGCGCACGTGCACGCGCCCATCGGCGGCCAGGGCCTGAACCTGGGCTTCGGGGACGCGGTGAACCTGGGCTGGAAACTGCTGGCCGCACTGCGTGGCCGGCCGGATCTGCTCGACACCTACGAGCTGGAACGCCGTCCCGCCGCGGAGAACGTGCTGGCCAACACCCGCGCCCAGTTCGCCTTGTTCCGGCCCGGCGAGCAGGTCGACGCACTGCGCGATCTCCTGGACAGCCTGCTGGACATCCCAGAGGTCAACGACCGGCTGGCCGCGCTCACCACCAGCAGCACGCTCACCTACGACCTGCCCGGCGAGCACCCGCTCACCGGCACCTTCCTCGCCGACCTGCCCCTGACGGTGGACGGTCGGCCGACCCGGCTGGCCGAACTGCTCCGGACCGGCAAGGGCGTGCTGCTCGACTTCACCGACGCGGACTTCGACCTCGCGGAGGTGCCGGTGGTGCGCGCCAGAACCGAGAACCCGCCCGCACCGGCACTGCTGATCCGGCCGGACGGGCACATCGCGTGGGCCGCCGGTCCCGAAGGATCCGACGGCCCAGGCGAAGCAATAAAGCGGTGGTTCAGCTAGCTCAGTCGTCCTGGCCCTTGGTGATCCGGGCCAGCCGACGCGGGGTGGGCCACCGGACCTGGGTGGCCCAGCCCAGCTTCTCGAAGATCCAGATCACTCGCGCCGAAATGTCCACCTGACCGCGCAGCACGCCGTGGCGGGCGCAGGTCGGGTCGGCGTGGTGCAGGTTGTGCCAGGACTCGCCGAAGCTGAGGATGGCCAGCGGCCAGAAGTTCGCGGCCTTGTCCTTGGACTTGAACGGGCGGTCGCCGATCATGTGGCAGATCGAGTTCACCGACCAGGTGATGTGGTGCAGGAAGCTGACCCGGACGAAACCGGCCCAGAACAACGCGGTCAGCGCGCCCCACCAGGACCAGGTGATCAGGCCGCCGAGGATGCCGGGCAGGATGAAGCTGAGCGTGGTGATCGGCACCAGCAGCTTGTCCACCGCGCGGATGTTCTTGTCCGCCATCAGGTCCGGCGCGAACCGGTCCAGGTTGGTCTTCTCCCGCTCGAACATCCAGCCCATGTGCGCGTGCCAGAAACCCTTGGCCAGGGCCAGCGGGGAGTCACCGTAGAGCCACGGGGAGTGCGGGTCGCCCTCCTTGTCGGAGAAGGCGTGGTGGCGGCGGTGGTCGGCCACCCAGTCGGTCGGCGAGCCCTGCACGGCCAGCGTGCCGGCCACCGCGAGACCCACCCGCAGCGGGGTGTTGGCCCGGAACGAGCCGTGGGTGAACAGCCGGTGGAAGCCGACGGTGACGCCGAGTCCGCTGATCGCGTAGAAGCCAAGCGCCAGACCGATGTCCAGCCAGCTCAGCCCCCAGCCCCAGGCCAGCGGCACGGCCGCGATCAGGGCGAGGAAGGGCAGGACGACGAAAATCTTGACGCCCAGGTACGAGGCGGCAGAGCGTTCGCCGTCGAGCATCGGTTTGGGCCCACCAGGCTGCACCGGGGTTTCAAGAGTCGCTGTCACGAGGCCGACGCTAGGTGCGGTTTCTGGGCAAAGCGAGGTCTGGGGCGAAAGAGGGGAGGTAACTCCCCCATGAAAGAAATGCCACCACTACCTTCGGCCCCTCCTTTCGGGCGCGCGGGCGCGCGTAGGGGGCCGCGCTCCTAGTCTGATCGCATGACAGTGCGCGCGGCCCTGGTGGGCTATGGACTGGGCGGCTCGGCCTTCCACGCCCCCTTCCTCGACAGCACCCCCGGCCTGCGACTGGCCGCGGTGGTCACCGGCAACCCGGAGCGGCAGCAGGCCGTGCTGGACCGGTACCCGGGCACCGAGATCATCCGCAGCCTGGACGACCTGCTGGTTCGCGCCGACGAGTTCGACCTGGCGGTGATCTCCACGCCGAACCGGGAGCACTACGCCAACGCCTCGGCCGCACTGCGGCACGGGCTGCCGGTGGTGGTGGACAAGCCGTTCTCGGCCACCGCCGCCGATGCCCGCGCACTGGCCGACCTGGCCGCCGGCCGGGGCCTGCTCGCCGCGCCGTTCCACAACCGGCGCTACGACGGGGATTTCCTCACCGTGCGGCGACTTCTCGGCGAGGGAGCAATCGGAAATCCGACCCGGTTCGAATCCCGGTTCGAGCGCTGGCGGCCGGATCCCAGCACCAGCTGGAAAGCGTGGAAGGAAAGCGCGGACCCGGCCGACGCCGGTGGCATCACGCATGACCTGGGCAGTCACCTGATCGACCAGGCGGTGGCCTTGTTCGGGCGGCCGGTGCACGTCTACGCCGAGATCGGTGTCCGGCGCTCCGGCGCGGTGGCCGATGACGACGCCTTCGTCGCGCTCACCCACCACGGCGGCGTGCGCTCCCAGCTCTGGATGAGCGCGCTGGCCGCCGACCTCGGCCCGCGGTTCCGGGTGCTCGGCGACGGCGGCGCCTACGTCAAGCACGGCATGGACCCGCAAGAAGACCTGCTCAAGCAGGGCGCGGTGCCCGGCGGTCCCGGCTGGGGCGAGGAGACCGAGGACGCCTGGGGACGGCTGGGCTCGGTCGGCGGGTTCCGGCCGGTGCGCACCGAGGCAGGCGGGTACCAGCACTACTACGCGGGCATCGTCAAGGCACTCACCGAGGGCGCGCCACCGCCGGTGACCGCGCTGGACGGGGTGACCACCGCGGAGATCGTCGAGGCCGCCTACGCCTCCAGCCGCACCGGCCAGGTGATCGAGCTGTAGCTCAGCCCTCGCGCAGCAGCGCGTCCAGCGCCTCCACCGAACGGCGGGCCTGGGCGGCCGGGACCCGGCTGTAGGCCAGCACCAGCCCAGCACGCCGCGGTTCGCCGTGCCAGTACGGCTCCAGGCCCTCCAGCGCGATGCCGCGCCGGGCCCCGCGCTGGACCAGTTCCCGTTCCAGCGCAAGACCTTCGGGCAGTTCCAGCACCGCGTGCAGACCGGCGGAGATGCCGGTCAGCCCGGCGCCGACGGGCAGTTCGGCCAGGGTGGCCACCAGGTGCTCGCGGCGACGGCGGTAGGCGGTGCGGGTGCGCCGGATGTGCGCGTCGAACCGGCCGCTGGTGATCAGTTCGGCCAGGCCGAGCTGATCCAGCGCGGGCGCGGTCTGGTAGGTCAGCACGTCCACCACCGGGTCCACCAGCTGCGCGGGCAGCGCCAGCCAGCCCAGCCGCATGCCGGGGGCGAGCAGCTTGGAGGTGGTGCCGCCGTAGATCACCCGAGACGGGTCCAGCTCGTGCAGCGCGCCCACCGGCTGCCGGTCGAAGCGGTACTCCCCGTCGTAGTCGTCCTCGATCACGTACCCGTCCACCCGGCGGGCCCAGTCCACGATCTGCTTGCGCCGCGAGGGACTCAGCGTGTAGCCGAGCGGGTACTGGTGCGCCGGGGTGACCAGTGCGGCCCGGCCGGTCAGCTCGGCCACCGCCAGGCCCTCGGCGTCCACCGGGGTCGGCCGGATGCCCAGCCCGGCCTTGGTCACCACATCGCGGTGCCGGTACAGGCAGGGCTCCTCCATGTGCAGTTCGGTGATGCCCAGCCGCTGGAAGGTCTCGCACAGCACCCGCAGTGCCGGGGAGAAACCACTGCAGATCACGATCCGCTCCGGCGGGCAGCGCACCTTGCGCGCCCTGGCCAGGTAGCCCGACAGCGCGGTGCGCAGCTCGATCCGGCCGCGCTGGTCGCCGTAGCCGAAGGCCGAGGACGGGGCACTGCGCAGCACCGTGCGCAACGCGGCCAGCCAGGAGCTGCCGGGGAACAGCGAGGCGTCCGGCTCGCCGGGGCGGAAGTCCCAGCGCGGGCCCTGCTCGGCCGGGCGGTGCGCGCTCGGCTGGTCCAGCGCGGGGGCGGCGGCCACCACGGTCGGCGCGCCCTGCCTGCTGCGGAACCAGCCCTCGGCGGTGAGCTGGGCGTACGCCTCCACCACGGTGCCGCGGGCCACGCCGAGCTGGGCGGCCAGCACCCTGGTCGAGGGCAGCGGGTCACCAGGGCGCAGCCTGCCGTCCCTGATCGCCCCGCGCAGGGCCCGCTCGATGGCGGCATGCCGGGTCAGACCGGGTTCCAGGTCCAGATACAGCTCGGCCACTGGTCCAGATTACTTGGCTCGCACTGGTCCAGTTTTGTGGACCAGTTCCGCCTAGGCTGGTTCTCGTGAGCAACAACAGACCACTCTTCGCGAAGTCCTGGCCCGCCGGCTACAAGGCCATGCTGGCCTTCAACCAGACCGTGGCCGACTCCGGCCTGGACAAGATCCTGGCCGAACTGATCAAGATCCGCGCCTCGCAGCTCAACGGGTGCGCGTTCTGCCTGGACATGCACGTGCGGGACGCGGTCAAGCTGGGCGAGACCCAGCAGCGACTCGGCCTGATCGCCGCCTGGCGGGAGGCCGCCGGGGTGTTCACCGAGGCCGAGCGGGCCGCGCTGGCGCTGACCGAGGCGGTCACGAACATCAACCACGGCGGGGTGCCGCAGGAGGTCTACGCCGCGGCCCTGGCCGCCTTCGGCGAGGAGACCCTGGCCAAGGTGGTCTACGCCATCGTCACCATCAACGCCTGGAACATGCTCAACGTGACCCAGGAGCTGCCGTTCAAGGTCGAGCACGCGCATGGGTGATCTAGCCACGCAGGCCGCCGAACTGAAGTCGCGGCACGTGCCAGGGTCGCCGCTGGTACTGCCCAACGCCTGGGACGCGGCCACCGCGCGACTGGTGCACGGACTGGGTTTCCCGGTGGTCGCGACCTCCAGCTACGCCGTGGCCGCGGCCGCGGGCTACCCCGATGACAACTCGATGCCGCCCTCGGTCGCCTTCGCCGGCCTCGCCGCCATCGCCGCGGCCACCCCGGCCCCGGTGACCGCGGACCTGGAGGCCGGTTACGGCCTCTCCGCGGTGGAGTTCACCGAGGCGCTCTTCGACGCGGGCGCGGTCGGCTGCAACCTGGAGGACGGCGACCACCACGGCGGCCTCAAGCCGGTCGAGCGGCAGGCCGAATGGCTGGCCGAGCTGAAGGCGGTCGCCCGCACGCCGTTCGTGCTCAACGCGCGGATCGACTGCTTCATCCTGGATGCCGGTGCGCCGCAACGGGATCTGGCCGAGGCGATCGAACGCGGCCGGGCCTACCTGGCCGCGGGCGCGGACTGCGTGTACCCGATCGGCCTGCGGGATCCGGTGCAGATCAAGGAGTTCACCGCCGCGGTCGGCGGTCCGGTGAACGTGCACTACTACTTCGACGGCCCGTCCGTGCCGGAGCTGGCCGCGCTCGGCGTGGCCCGGATCTCGCTGGGCGCCGGGCTGTTCGCGGTGGCACAGCGCGCGATCAAGGACGCGGTGGCGACCCTGGGTGACCACTCGTCCACTGTGGACTGAAGTCCAGGCACGATCCGGTGGTCCCGCTGACGGAGCGGCGTTTCGCCAGCCCCGGCGCGGGACCATCGAAGCATGCCCCTCCCCACCTTCCTGCCCCTGCTGGCCGCGGCCGGCCTGCTGGCTCCCGGCCTGCTCACCCCGCCGCCGGAGAGCGTGCTCGAACTGACCGTGGAGAACGTCGGCCAGGCCAACCTGCCGGACGCGGTCACGCTGACCTGCGGCCCCGACGAGGGCACGCATCCCACGCCCGGACTCGCCTGCACCGAACTGACCAGGGTGGGCGGCGACGTGCAGCAGGTCGGCGACCACGAGACCGCCTGCACCGACCACATCGAGAACCCGAAGCGGGCCACCGCGCGCGGGCACTGGCAGGGCCGGGCGGTCGACGTGGAGCTGTACTTCGGCAATCCCTGTGAGTTCGCGACCCGTGCGGGACACGTGTTCCGCATCAACGGAGAGTGAACATCCACGACCGGGTGTCACGCGATCCGGCGGACCCGGCAGCGCAGACCTCGGCCCCCGCGCGTGGCTCCGGTAGACCGGGTCGCACTATGCGTACCTCACACCTACTCGCCAGCACGGCGCTGACCGCGGCCGCGCTGTTCGCGATGACCCCCGCCGCCACCGCGGCGTCCACGTCCGGACTCGATGTTTCGGCGATGACGCTGTCGGTGTCCTACGGCGAAACCGATTCACTGATCCCGGACGAGACCGCGATCCTGGCCTGCAACCCGGCGCTCGGCACGCACCCGAGCCCGACCAGGGCCTGCCGTTCACTGGCTCGCGCGGGCGGCGACATCGCCCAGCTCGCACCGAAGGACGGCTACGCCTGCACGCTCGACTACCAGCCGCGCACGGTGTCGGTGAAGGGCACCTACCGCGGCAAGGAGCTGGACTGGCAGGGCCGGTTCCCCAACACCTGCACCATGCTCGCCGAGACCGGCGACCTGTTCACCTTCGCCGGCGGCGCCAACCTGCCGCAGTAACACCCCGAACTAGTTAGCCCACAGAGCTAACTGCGCGCGCGGGCGGCTCACCTGTACTGCGAGCAGGTGAGCCGCTCGCACCTGTGTCCGGCCCCTGCTGCCGGACACCCATCCCCCGGCCCCTGCTGCCGGAGGAAGTTGGACGGGGCGCCCCGATCGCCCCGCATCTCTAACTAATCATCCAGGGCTGAAGCAATCGTGTGAGCGATCTGAGAAAAAGCTGTGAACCCGGCATCGGTTCGTTATGCGGGTAAACCCCAGGGGGCGGCCGGTGTGTTCGGGGTCACCGGTCCGATGCGCAGGTCAGGGCGGACTCCCTTGCGGTGCACCAGGACCTCTTCACCCGCGCGCAGGAACAGCTCGATCCTCCCCTCGCCCAGGTCCTTCCACCGCCGGGGCAGGCCCCACCGGTCCCGCACGCTGAGCTGGCCCTCGATGCCCGGTCGCAGCACGCACGGGGCGCCGGCCTCACTGCGTAGCCGGACCCACTGGGTGGCGCCGCCGGATCGCTTGGCGGACAACAGGAACGCGCCCTCGGTGCGGAACTCGTGCAGCACCGCCTCGCGCCAGCTCGCCGGCACCGCCGGGAACACCCGGATCACCCCGCCCCAGCTCTGGCACAGCATGTCGTGCAAGGACTGGGCCGCGGACAGCGGGGTTTCGATCACCGGCCCGGATTCCTGGTACATGGTGTTGGGTTTGACGAAGCGGCGCAGCAGCTCACCGAGGTAGAACTCGGCCTTGTCACCGCGGCCCATCTGCGCGGAGATCGAGGCCGCGCCGGTGAAGCTGTAGCCCTGCAGCGCGCCCTCGAAGCTGATCCAGTGCTCCAGGGAGGTCTCGATGAGCTTGCGGTGCTCCGGCTGTTCCCAGGTGATCTCATACAGCGGGTAGACCTGCAGCAGGTGCGAGTAGTGCCGGTGCGATTTCGCGAACGGCGCGCCCGCGCCGATCATGTAGCCGTTGGCGTCCACCGGGTAGCCGGTGAGCTTGTCCAGCACCTCGCGCCAGCGCCCGGTCATCGGATCGGCGACCCGCAGGATCTTCGCCGCGTCCAGGAGGGTCTTGCAGCCCCAGCGCAGCAGGGCCAGGTCGTAGGTGCAGTCCGGCGCGTTGACCCCGTACTCGGGGGAGAAGGTGAAGGGCAGGTGCAGCCTGCCGTCCGGGCCGGTGCCGAGGAAGTGCAGGTAGTAGCGGATCGCGCCGCGCAGCAACGGGAACAGCACCTCGCGCAGCAGGTGCTCGTCCATGGTGTGCCGGTAGGACAGCCACACGTTGTGCAGCGCCCAGACCAGGTTGCCGACCTCGGGGGTCGGTTCGGCCTTGCCGGGGATGCCGATGCCGTAGCCGGCGGTGCCGGTGCCGGATCCGTTGCGCAGGAACATGTCCGTGGTGCGTGGCACGCCGTAGCTGCCGTCCCGGTAGGCCGCGTCCACCTGGTCACGCAGGGCGTCGCGGTGCCGGTCCAGGCTGCGGGTGACCGCGTCCAGCTCCAGGTGGTTGGAGCCGTGGATGAGCCAGTACTCCAGCTGCACGTTGAGGTTCCACCAGGTGGCCGGCCACGGGGTGGGTTCGAGCCATGGCCCGGTGGTGGCCATCACCGGGGCGTCCGCGCGGGCCGCGGAGGCGATCTTGTAGAGCTGGATCCAGTAGAAGCTCTGCAGCCTGCCGTCCGGCACGGACAGGAAGCTCTTCCGGTAGTAGTCGTTCCACCAGCGCCGATGACCGCGGGCGAAGGTGTCGAGGGACTGGGCGGCCGCGGCCCGGACCGTGTGCAGTGCCTTGGCCCTGGGCAGGGCGCCGGGGTGCGCCCAGGCCACGGTGGCGTACAGGGTCCGGCGGTCGCCGCGGGTGGTCTCGCGCCAGGCGGTGACGTGTCCGCCGCCTGCCAGCAGGGGCTGGGCCGCGAGGTGGGTGTCGCCGTGCTGTTCGAGTTCCGGGGCCGGGTTGGGCCGGAAGCCGGGGGGTGGCGGCTTGTTGAAGCGCGGGTCGGTGCGCGGACTGATCGCGGTGGCCGGGTGGAACTTCCAGGTCAGGCCGTGTTCACCGGCGCTGGGGGTCAGTTCGACCGCGAGCACTGATCGTCCACTGTGGACAATGGCACGCAGGCCGATGGTGCCCGCGGCGGTGGTGATGGTGCCGCGGAGTTCGGCGTTGTGCAGGTCCAGCCGCCAGTCCACGCCGGTGATCGCGCCGACGGGGGTGAGCGCGAGGTGGCCGATCGGGATCCGGGCCAGGCCGAACAGCGCGCCGAACTCGGGGCGGTGGTCCTGGACCTCGGAGTGCTGCACGTTGAACCGGATGCTGTTGCCGCCGGCGGGCGCGTAGATGCCGGAGCCGAGGAACCCGTTGCCGAGGAAGGGACCTTCGGCCCAGGTGGCCGGCAACCGGCGCCAGATCAGGTCGCTGGTGGCGAGGAAGTCGGTCCAGCCGCGGTCACCGGGGCCATCGACCCAGCCGCCCCCTGCCGAGCCGCTGCCCACGGCTTCGACGGGGGCGGCCGGGTCTTCGGCGCCGGCCAGTGCCGCGGGTGCTGCCACCGCACCCGCCACCCCGGCCAGCGCGCCACCCAGTAGTCCGCGTCGGGTCAGTTCGCCCGCACTGTCCATCCCCAGCACCCCTCTGTGCGATGGGTAAGCGCATTCATCCGATCTATCCGGTCGAAAGTAGGAAAGAAAAGGTTACCCAGTCAAGAGTTCCCGGCAAATACACCGACCTTTGGCCAGGTTTTTGGGTCCATTCACTGAATGGCCCCCGCCGAACGGACCCTGCCTGCCGCCCGCGTGCGCCTCCTAGCGTCGGAGTCCTCATGCCCCCTGCACATGAGGTGGAAGGAACTTCCGATGAAGCTCACCCGCTTGCTCGCACTCGGCGCCTGCGCCGCCGCCCTGGCCGCGATCCCGGTCGGCGCGGCCACCGCCAGTCCGACCCAGGAGGTGTCCGCGCAGCAGACCGCTGACTACTGGACGCCAGAGCGGATCAAGGACGCGGTGAACAACCCGATGCCGCTGCCCGGACCGGACATGAGCAGCACCGGCGGCCTCTCCGCCGCCGCGCCGCAGGCCACCATCCAGCCGGTGCCCGGCCCGTACACCACGGAGAAGATGCGCAGCCAGGGCAGGCTGCTGTTCACCACCGGCGGCCGCAACTCCAGCTGCTCGGCGACCTCGGTGGTGGCGGCCAACAAGAACCTGGTGTGGACCGCGGCGCACTGCCTGCAGTACGGCGGCAACACCTCGGCGAACGTGAGCTTCCTGCCCGCGTTCCTGAACAACGCCCGCCCGTACGGCACCTGGCCGGCCACCAAGCTGCACATCCCGGCCCGGTGGACCTCCAGCCAGCAGCGTGACTTCGCCTACGACTACGCGGCCTTCTCGGTGGCCTCGCAGGCGGGCAAGTCGCTGACCGACACGGTCGGCGCGAAGAGCATCGTGTTCAACGACAAGCGCGCCCAGCAGTCCACCCTCTACGGCTACCCGGCCGAGTCCCCCTACACCGGTCAGCAGAGCTACAACTGCAGTGGCCAGGCCCGCGTGCAGACCTACGACGCGACGCTGGCCTGCAACGGCATCGGTGGCCAGAGCGGTGGCGCCTGGCTGAACGCCAGCGACCAGATCTGGGCGGTCAACAGCCGCTCCGACCGGCGCACCACCACCTGGGGCACCCTGTTCGACGCCAACGCCAAGACCTTCTACACCCAGGTCCAGGCCTGAGCTGAGCAGTAGCCGGGCGGTGTGCCCGTTGCCCTGGCACACCGCCCGGCTACTTCCCCCCTCGCGCCCCACCCGGTCAGCCACCCCGCCCCCCGGGCGGCGCGGCGGCCTTCACCATCTCGCATCCCGCTCGGGCCGAACACCTCGTTTCAGGGGCTCGGCGCGGGGCTCGTGCCTGGTATCGGCCGTGCCACGGCGCGTCCGGCAAGACGCCGGGGCACCCGCGTACCGGGCGTACGTGGGTGTCCCGGCAACGCCGCCGGTCGTGTCGTGGTGCGGTCGAGACCTGGTGCAGGCCCCGCGCCGAGCCCCTACGGTGTTGCGGTGACCTCGCGACGCTGGCCCGGGTTCGTCTACGACGCCGGTGACGAACCCGACGCGCGGTTCACCCTGGCCAACGAGCGCACCTTCCTGGCCTGGATCCGCACCTCGCTCGGCCTGATGGCGGGCGGGGTGGCGGTGGAGGCGCTCGGCTATCCGGGGCACGGCGCACTGCGCACCGTGCTGGCGGTGTCGTTGCTGCTCGCGGGCGTGCTGTGCGCGGGAACCGCGTTCTTCCGCTGGGCCGCCGCCGAACGCGCCATGCGGCTGGGTCAGCCGTTGCCGGGCCCGTTCCTGTTGCCGGTGCTCGGCGCGGTGCTGGTGCTGGCCGGACTGCTCGCGGTGCTCATGGTGCTGCTGTGATCGACCCCGGCCTGCAGCCGGAGCGGACCGTGCTGGCCTGGCGGCGCACCCTGCTGGCCTTCCTCGGCGCGGCCCTGGTGCTGCTGCGGCTGGCCGCGCACCGCAGTCCGCTGCTGGCCGCCGGGATCGTGCTGGTGGCCGGGCCGGTGGCGGCGCTGGTGAGCCTGGACCTGCGGCGGCGGTACCGCCGCGTCCGCGCCGACCTGCCCGGTTCGGCGAGTCGGTGGGACGGGCGGCTGCCGCTGTGGACCAGCCTGTTCGCCGGGCTGCTCGGCCTGGGCGCGCTGCTGTACGTGCTCAGCGCCCCGCGATGACCTCCAGGTTCGGCACCAGTTCGGCCGGACTGGGCTGGGCGGCGATCTCCGCCCTGACCTCGGCCACCGCGGTCTTCAGCCCTTCGTCGTGCAGCAGCCCGTTGATCTGCTCGGCGGTGACCTGCCCGCCCATCGCGGCGTAGCCGACCCCGCGCTGGAGGACCAGGTCGGCGTTGATGAACTGGTCCGCGCCGTAAGGCGAGAGCAGCTGCGGGATCCCGGCGACCAGCGCGGTCAGCGTGCTGCCCGAGCCGCCGTGGTGGATCGCGGCGTCGCAATAGGCCAGCAGCGAGTTCAGCGGCAGGTAGCCGATCACCCTGGCGTGCGGCGGAAGTTCCAGGCCGGACAGGTCCCACGGACCGGCGGCCAGCACCAGTTCGGCGCCGCTGCCCTGTGCCGCGTCCAGGATCCGCTGCCACGGGCTCAGGTCGGCCTCGCCCTGGTCGATGGTGCCCATGGTGACCAGGATCCGCGGCCGTTGTCTCGGCACCGCCAGCCACTCGGGCAGCACCGCGCCGCCGTTGTAGGGCACGTACCGGGTGCTGATCCCCTTCAGCCCGCCGTGCATGCTCGGCGGGGCCAGGTCCAGCGCGGTCTCCGGGATGGCCAGCGGCTCGGTGACGTGCCGGTGGATCTCCTCGATCAGCCCGTGCCCGCCGCTGAAGCCGAACCCGTGTGCCACGCAGGGCACGCCGAGCCGGGCGGCGATGATCGGGCCGGTGGTCTCGCACAGCTCGTAGACGATCAGGTCCGGCCGCCACTGCTCGGCGTGCGCCAGTGCCCCGGCCAGCATCAGCTCGCCCATGGTGGCGAACATCAGGCCTGCCTCGCCCACGGTGTCCGGCGGCTCGGCGCCCGGTTCGGGCTTGGCGTGGGCGTCGAAACGCAGGCCGAGCGCGGCCTTGAGGTCCACGCCGGGTGCGGCGTCGACCACGGTCAGGCCGGCGTTCGCGGCCGCGGTGGCGGCGGAGTCCGCGGTGACCAGCCGGACCTCGTGGCCTGCCGCGCGGAGCGCCCAGGCGGTGGAGATCAGCGGGAACAGGTGGCCGAGGCCGGGGGTGCTGGTGAGCAGAACGCGCATGTCACCAACCTACTCAAGTTTGAGCAATGGCCGCCAGTGCCGGGACGAGTTCGGCCGGACTCGGCATCGCGGCCAGCTCGGCCAGCACCTCGGTCACCGCGGTGCCGATATCCGCATCGTGCAGCAGCCGGTGGATCTGCCCGGCGCTGACGCCCTCGTGCTCGGCGGTCAGCCCCACGCCGCGGGCCGCGATCCGCTGACCGTTGTAGAACTGGTCCGCGCCCTGCGGCAGCACCAGCTGGGGCACCCCGCAGGCCAGCGCGGTGAGCGTGCTGCCGGAGCCGCCGTGGTGCACCAGCGCGTCGCTGACCGGCAGCAACGCGCTCAGCGGCAGGTACTCGAGCACCCTGGTGTGCGGCGGCAGCTCACCCAGTCCGGACAGGTCGATGGACCCGGCGGCCAGCAGCAGTTCGGCCTCGGTGTCCTTGGCCGCGGTCAGGATGCTCCGCCACGGCTCGTCGTCCAGGTGGGTCAGCACGGTGCCCATGGTGACCACGATCCGCGGCCGTTCCCTCGGCGCCGCCAGCCAGTCCGGCAGCACCGCGCCACCGTTGTAGGGCACGTATCTGGTGCGCAGGCCGCCAAGGTCGCCGCCGAGGCTGGGCGGGGCGATGTCGATGGTGGTGGCCGGGGTGGCCAGGTCGGCGACCCCGTGCCGGTCCAGCGCCGCGCCGAGGAAATCGCGGATCCGGTCGAAGAGCGGGCCGACCGAGGTGATGCCGAACCCGTGGTGCACGCACGGGATGCCGAACTTCGCGGCCAGCAGCGGGCCGGTGGCGTCGATCAGCTCGTAGACGATCAGGTCCGGCCGCCAGTGCGCGGCCTGGCGCACCGCGCCGTCGCTCATCAGGTCGGCCATCCTGGCGAACCGGCTGGCGACCCTGGTCAGCAGGTCCACCTCGCCGGGCGGCGGGGTGAGTTCGGCCTCCCAGTCCACCCCCGGCGCGGCCTCGACCACCGGCAACCCGGCCCTGGCCCCGGCCGCCGCGCCGGCCGCGGTGCTGAGCAGCAGCACCTCGTGCCCGGCCGCGCGCAGCGCCCACATGGTCGGCACCATCGGGAACAGATGGCCAAGGCCCATCGAGCTGACCACAAGAACTCGCATGTCCGACTCCCCGGTTGAGCGGATCCGGGTGGACGGCGGCCCCACCGCACGCCGTCCACCCGGACCGGTCCGGGAGTCAGTGTCCCGCGATGGCCTCCAGCTGCGGGACCAGTTCGGCCGGACTCGGCTGCGCGGCCATCTCCGCCTTGACCTCGGCCACCGCGGTCTTGATGTCGGCGTCGTGCAGCAGCCGGTGGATCTGCTCGGCGGTGACGCCCTCGTGCTCGGCACTCAGGCCCGCACCGCGCTTGGCGATCCGCTCGGCGTTGTAGAACTGGTCAGCGCCCTGCGGCACGATCAGCTGGGTCACCCCGGCGTCCACCGCGGTCAGCGTGCTGCCGGAACCGCCGTGGTGCACCAGCGCGTCGCAGACCCCGAGCAGCGCGCCCAGCGGCAGGTAGCCGATGGTGCGCACGTGCGGGGGCAGCTCGCCCAGCTCGGTCAGGTCCATCGACCCGGCGGCCAGGATCAGCTCGGCGTCGGCGTCCACCGCCACGTCCAGGATGGCCCGCCACGGGTTGAGGCCCACGTGGGTGGCCATCGCGGTGCCCATGGTGATCACGATCCGCGGGCGTTCCTTCGGCCCGGAGAGCCACTCCGGCAGCACCGCGCCGCCGTTGTAGGGCACGTACCTGGTGCTGATGCCCTTGAGTTCGCCCTCGAGGCTGGGCGGGGCCACGTCGATCGCGGCCGCCTTCTCGGCCAGGCCGTCGACGCCGAGGCGGGTGAAGGTGTCCGCGAGGAAGGGCACCATCGCGTCGAACAGCTCCTGCGCGTTGGTCAGGCCGAAGCCGTGCTGCACGCAGGGGATGCCGAGCTTGGCGGCCACGATCGGGCCTGTCGCGTCGGTGAGGTCGTAGATCACCAGGTCCGGGCGCCACAGCGCGGCCTGGCGGACGGTCTCGTCGGTGGCCAGATCGGCCATGTGCGCGAACATCACGCCCGCGGAGGCCATCGAGTCGGGCCGGGGCTCGCCGGGCTTCGGGGAGGCCATGCCCTCGGCACCGAAGTTCTCCTGGATGATCCGCTGGATCTCGGCTTCCCAGTCGATACCGGGACAGGACTCCACCGCGACGAGGCCCGCGTTGGCCGCCGCGGTGGCGGCGGGGCCGGTGGTGGCCACTCGCACCTCGTGCCCGGCGGCCCGTAACGCCCAGGCGGTGGAGATCATCGGGAACAGATGGCCGAGGCCGGCGGAGCTGGTGAACAGGACGCGCATGACTTCCTCCCGTGGACGATCACCCTCCTCACCCATCTAACTCGCACACTGAGAATCTTGTCGAGTGAGATAAATAAGGAACACGGAACGAACCGGACGGGTCCGCGTGGGATCACCCTGTCGTGGGATTGCGCGAAGAGGGACCAACAGAATGTTGATCAGACAAGAAGGGGCGACCCGCTCAACCGGCCTGGGGGTCACCGGGAGCGAGCCGCCTCCACCAGTCTACTCAGACCGGCGCGGTGCCCACGACCGGCCCTCGAATACTTTTTGCTCCCAATTCGCGGCCAGGTGCAGGCAATCGAGTGACGGGCCAGGCATGCGAGTGATTTCGCTGGTGAGCACTCCATGACAGCCCGTGCCCGGCCGATTACTCCTCCATGCCCATGCCCAGTGCGCCGAACGCGGTCAACCCGCTGCTCGCGCCGCTGCGGCTGAGGTCAGCCGAGTGCTCCCGGGGCCGGGCCACCGCCCATGGGTGAACCACGCTGGTGGGTGGAATGCGATGACCCCTTCGGACGGGCTCGGTCGGTGACCCTGCTCGCCGAACCAGACTCAGTGTTACTCATCACACCGCCGGGAGAGACGGCCGTCCTGTCCGCCACGCAGACCCGGGCTCTGCACGCGGCACTGGACGACGCCCTGGCGGAGTCCTCCCCAGCGAGACGAGGAGACGACCAGGATGGACGACGTGCTGCGCCAGGCGGTGCTGGACCGGCTCGCCCTGCTTGACCAACTGGCCGAGGAGGGCGACGCCAACTCGCTGCTGCCGCTGGCGCGCACCGAGCTTCAGCGCCTGGCCGAGGGCTGGCGGTTGCTGCTGACCGTGCACCAGCCGGATGAGGACGGCCGCTGCAAGGCCTGCCCAGGCGGGTTCCTCGGCCGCGGCAGGCGCTGGCCCTGCCAGATGTGGCTGACCGCGCACCGGCATCTGATCAACGACGGCTCCGGGCACCGGGAACGCCGGATGGCCAAGCGGAACCCGTTCAGCCGCAAGGCCCCCCGCGCCGCGCCACCGGTGCCGCCCTCGCTGCCCGGCCCGCCGCAGGGCAGCACCATCCCGCCGGACGTGCTGGCCGCGCTGGTCACCCAGGCGGGTGGTCCGCCGCAGCAGCGGCAGCAGGGCACCCTGCCGCCGGGGGCGATCCCGCCGTTCACCGGCCACAACGGCACCATCACGCCGGAGACCACACCCCCGCTGACCGGCACCCTGCCGCCGGGCGCGGTGCTGCCGGTGCGCATCCCGCAGGCGGTGACCGGCACCATGCCGCCCGGCCAGCTCGCGCCGCTGTCCCCGCTCGGGGGACAACAGCAGACCGTCGCGCCACCGGTGATCGGCGCGGTCAGCGTGGTCACCGCGAGCGCCTGCGCGGCCGCCCAGACCCCGCTGCCCAGGGCCGAGGTCCCGGTCGAGGGCGCGGCCGAGGTGACCACCGAGATCCCCCGGATCCGGCTCACCCTGCCCAGCGAACTCGACCCCGAACTGCTCGAACAGCTCAGCGCCACCCTGGACCCTGACCGGCCGACCCCGCTGGAGACCACCGACCCCGGCATCCACCGGGCGGCGGTGGTCGAACGCGAGCCCACGCTGCCCCGGATCCGGCAGCGGCCCGTGTAACGGATCACTCCGGGCGCCACGAGGTCGGCAACTGTCCTACGCGAAGCCGACCAATGCGGCAGTATTGCGGCCGTACCCCGTGGCACCTGGAGGAACGCGTGCACGACGGCAGCGGCCGGATCGTGGTGGGGAACCTGACGAAGCAGTTCGGGAACATCACCGCGGTGCAGGACCTGAGCTTCATCGTCGAACCCGGCACTGTGACCGGCTTCCTCGGCCCCAACGGGTCGGGCAAGACGACCACCCTGCGCATGGTGCTCGGCCTGGTCCGGCCCAGCGGCGGGCAATCGACCATCAACGGGGTGCCCTACGAGCGGCTGGGCACCCCTGGCCGGGTGGTCGGCTCGGTGCTGGAGGCGCAGAGCTTCCACCCCGGCCGATCCGCGCGCAACCACCTCAAGATCTACGCCGCCGCGCTGATGGTGCCGGACGAGCGGGTGGACCAGGTGCTCCAGCTGGTCGGCCTGGCCGCCGCGGCCGACCGGCGGGCGGGCAGCTTCTCCCTCGGCATGCGGCAGCGCCTGGCGCTGGCCACCGCGCTGCTGGGCGATCCGCAGGTGCTGGTGCTGGACGAGCCTGCCAACGGGCTGGACCCGGAGGGCATCGCCTGGCTGCGCACCTTCCTGCAGTCCTTCGCCCGCAGCGGCCGCACCGTGCTGGTCTCCAGCCACCTGCTGGCCGAGGTCGAGCAGACCGTGGACCACGTGGTGATCATCAGCCGCGGCCGGACCGTCTACAACGGCGGCCTGGACACGCTGCGCCAGTCCCAGCAGAGCCGGGTCATCGTGCAGCCGGCCGACCCGCACAAGCTGGTCGAGGCGTTGCAGGCGGCCGGGCACACCATGATCGAGCCGACCCAGGACGGCAGGCTGGCCATCACCGGCGTGCACACCAAGCAGGTCGCCGACGTGGCACTGGCCGCAGGCGTGGCGATCTACGCCATGCAGGAGGAGCAGGTCGACCTGGAGCGGCTGTTCTTCCAGCTCACCAGTGCGCAGTACACCGGGGCGGCGCCCGGCCAGTACCCGCCGCCGACCCCGCCGGGCGGGGGCTGGGGACCGCCGTCGGGCGGGCTGCCTGCCCCGACCTCCTACGAGCAGGCATACCAGCAGGAACAGGCGTACCCACCGGGATACCCGCAGCCGCAGCCGCCGCAACCCGGTTACCCGCCACAGCCCGGCCAGCAGGGCAACCAGTACGGAGGTAACGCCTGATGGGCGCCCTGATCAAGAGCGAGCTGCGCAAGATCTTCACCACCAACGTCTGGTGGGCACTGCTGATCCCGGCGGCACTGGTCACGCTGCTGGTCACCCTCGGCGGCAGCGCGTTCGGCATGCTGATCTCCAGCGTGGCCTCGCAGGCCCAGGACACCGAGATCAACGTGCCGCTGGCGCTGCTGGTCTTCCCGGCCGCGGTGAACTTCGGCACCATCTTCACCACGATCTTCGGCGGGCTGGCGGTGGCCGCGGAGTTCCAGCACCGCACCATCACCACCACCTACCTCACCGCGCCCTCGCGCACCTCGGTGCTGCTGGCCAAGCTGGCCGCCTACGCCGGTTTCGGCCTGCTCTACGGCGTGGTCATCGCCCTGTTCGGCTCGATCGGCGCGCTGCTCACGCTGGACATCGACAACTTCCCGAACCTGGGCTCCTGGCTGCTGCTGTGCCTGGTCGCGGTGCTGTCCAACGTGCTGTGGGCGGTGCTGGGCGTCGGCCTCGGCGCGCTGATGAGCAACCAGATCGCGATCGTGCTGGTGGTGCCGCTGGGCGCGCTGGTGGAACGGCTTCTCCGCGGCCTGCTGGGTGCCCAGGGTGTGGGCGAGGTCGGCAACTTCCTGCCAAACGCGGTGGGCAACGGGCTGGTCAGCGGGGTGGGCCAGGACCTGTTCCTGGACAACATCCCCACCAGCATGCGCACCATGGGCCGGGCGCTCACCGACGTCAGCGAACCGGCCTGGTGGGTCAGCGGCCTGGTGTTCCTCGGCTACATCGCGCTGTTCCTCGGCCTGGGCAGGCTGGTCGCGCAGCGGCGGGACATCGCCTGAGCGAAAAAGGTGTCGGCACCCCGGACTAGCGTGAAGGGGTGCCCGAACCGACCACCACCGCGCGGGAACCCGCGGGCCCCGGCTGGATCCGCAAGCTGAGCCGCGCCTGCTGGGCGCACCCGAGGATCGTGCTGGCCGCGGTGCTGGCCGCGGTGGTCGGGGTGGGCCTGCAGGCCGTCGCGCCGCTGCTGCTGGCGCGGGCGGTGGACGACGCGGTGGCCGGCAGCACCGAGTGGCTGGGCTGGATCGTGGCCGGGCTGGGCGCGCTGGCGCTGCTGTCCTTCGGCACCGGCTTCGTGCGCCGCTACCTGGGCGGACGGCTGGCCCTGGACGTGCAGCACGACCTGCGGCGCTCGGTGTTCGCCTCGGTGCAGCGGCTGGACGGCGGCACCCAGGACTCGCTGCGCACCGGGCAGGTGGTCTCCAGGGCGATCACCGACCTGCAGCTGGTCTACTCGCTGCTCTCGATGGTGCCGCTGGCCATCGGGCAGGTGGTCTTCGCGGTGATCGCGCTGGCCGCGATGCTGTGGCTGTCCCCGCTGCTCACCCTGGTCGCGCTGCTGGTGGTGCCGATGGTCTTCGTGACCGTGCTGCGCAGCCGCGGCGTGCTGTTCCCGGCCACCTGGTCGGCCCAGCAGCGGGCCGCGGACGTGGCCCAGCACGTGGAGGAGACGGTCACCGGGGTCAGGGTGGTCAAGGGCTTCGGCCAGGAGGCCAGGGAGATCGGCAGGCTGGAGGCGGCGGCCACCCGGCTCTTCGGCGAGCGGCTGCGCGCGGCCCGGCTGACCGCCCGGCCCAACGCCACGCTCGCCGCGCTGCCCGCGCTCGGCCAGGTCGGCGTGCTCGGCTTCGGCGGGGTGCTCGCGCTCAACGGGCAGGTCACCCTGGGCACCTTCCTGGCCTTCGCCACCTACGTGGCCAACCTGATCGGCCCGGCCCGGATGCTGTCCAGCCTGCTGATCACCAGCCAGCTGGCCAGGGCCAGCGTGGAGCGGGTGTACGACCTGATCGACTCCCAGCCCGAGGTCACCGACGCGCCGGACGCGGCCGAGCTGCCGGACGGACCGCTGGCGGTCTCCTTCGAGGACGTGCGGTTCGGCTACAGCCGGGGTGAGCCGGTGCTGGACGGGGTGAGCCTGCAGGTGGCGCCGGGCGAGACGCTGGCACTGGTCGGCACCGCGGGCTCCGGCAAGTCCACCGTGTCCCTGCTGCTGCCCCGGTTCTACGACGTGCACGCGGGCGCGGTGAAGCTGGGCGGGTCGGACATCAGGGGGCTGCGGATCGCGGCGTTACGCGGGGCGATCGGGGTGGTGTTCGAGGAGGCGTTCCTGTTCTCCGACAGCGTGCGCGCCAACATCGCCTACGGCAGGCCAGAGGCCACCGAGGCCGAGGTCGAGGCGGCGGCCAAGGCGGCGGAGGCGCACGAGTTCATCGAGGCGCTGCCGCACGGCTACGACACCGTGGTCGGCGAGCGCGGCCTCACTCTTTCCGGTGGACAACGGCAGCGGGTCGCGCTGGCCCGCGCGCTGCTGTCCGACCCCAGGGTGCTGATCCTGGACGACGCCACCTCCGCGGTGGACCCGGCCACCGAGGCCGCCATCCACGCCACCCTGCACGCGGTCACCGCGAGCCGGACCACCCTGCTCATCGCGCACCGCCGGTCCACCCTGGCGCTGGCCGACCGGATCGCGGTGCTCGACGGCGGCAAGGTGGTCGACGTCGGCACCAGGGCCGAGCTGACGCAGCGGTGCGCGTTGTTCCGGGCACTGCTGGCCGGTCCGGGCGAGGTGATCGAGGAGGCCCAGGCCGAACCGCCCGAGCGGCTGGTGCCCGGCCCCGACGGGATCACCCCCGCGCTGTGGCCGGACCCGCCTGCCGAGACCTGGCGGCCGGGCGCCGCGGCCCGCCAGGCCGCCGCCGGTGGCCGACCGGGCCGGGGCGGCCGCGGCGCCGCGCTGGGTGCGCTGGAACCGACCCCCGAACTGCTCGCCCAGGTGGACAAGCTGCCGCCGGTGCGGGACGAGCCGGAGCTGCCGGGCATCGACGCCCGCGCGCCCGACCCCGGCTTCCGGCTGCGCAGGCTGCTCGACCCGGTGCGCTCGCTGCTGCTGCTCGCGGTGGCCTTCGTGGCGGTGGACGCGGCCACCTCGATCGCGCTGCCCACCCTGTTCCGGCACGGCGTGGACGCCGGGGTCGGCGGGCGCTCCGGCTGGGCGCTGGCCGGGCTGGTGCTGCTCGGCGTGCTGATCCTGGGCGTGGGCTGGGTCGCGGTCAGCACCCAGACCCTGGTCACCGCGCGGGCCGGGGAGAGCGTGCTCTACCTGCTGCGGGTGCGCAGTTTCAGCCAGCTGCAACGGCTCGGGCTGGACTACTACGAGCGCGAGATGGCCGGGCGGATCATGACCCGGATGACCACCGACGTGGACGCGCTGTCCACGTTCCTGCAGACCGGACTGGCCACCGCGGTGGTCAGTGTGCTGACCGTCGGCGGCATCGCGGTCGCCCTGCTGGTCACCGATCTGGCGCTGGCCCTGGTCGCGCTGGCCGCGCTGCCCATCCTGCTGGGCGCCACGGTGATCTTCCGGCGGTACTCCTCGCAGGCCTACGCCGAGGCGCGGGAACGGGTCTCGGTGGTCAACGCCGACCTGCAGGAGAACGTCTCCGGGCTGCGCGTGTCCCAGGCATTCACCAGGGAGGAGCACTCCGCGGCCGCCTTCGCCGAGCGCAGCGACGCCTACCGGCGGTCCCGGCTGCGCGCCCAGCGCTACATCGCGACCTACTTCCCGTTCGTCACCCTGCTCTCCGACCTGGCCCAGGCCGCGGTGCTGGGGGTGGGCGCCTACCGGGTGGCCACCGGCTCGCTGACCGCGGGCGTGCTGCTGGCCTTCCTGCTCTACCTCGGCCTGTTCTTCGCCCCGATCCAGCAGCTGTCCGGGGTCTTCGACGGCTACCAGCAGGCCAAGGTCGGCCTGCGCCGGATCGGCGACCTGCTGCGCACTCCCACCTCGGTGCCCCCGGCCACCCACCCGCGCGCGGTGCCGGCCCGGCTTCGTGGCGCGGTGGAGCTGCGCGGCGTCGGATTCACCTATCCGGGCACGGATCGGCCCGCGTTGAGCGATATCTCGCTGACCGTGCGTCCCGGCGAGACCATCGCCCTGGTCGGCGCGACCGGCGCTGGCAAGTCCACCCTGGTCAAGCTGATCGCCCGGTTCTACGACGCCACGCAGGGCGCGGTGCTGGTCGACGGCGTGGACATCCGCGCCTACGACCTGCCCGGCTACCGCGGCAGGCTGGGCGTGGTGCCGCAGGAGGCACACCTGTTCACCGGCGACGTGGCGGGCAACATCGGTTACGGCAGAACGGAATCCACCCCGGCCGACCTGGAGGCAGCCGCCCGCTCGGTCGGCGCGCTACCCATGATCGCCGGCCTGCGCGCGGGCTTCCGCCAGCCGGTTGGCGAACGCGGCCAGGGCCTCTCCGCTGGCCAGCGCCAACTCGTCGCCCTGGCCAGAGCCCGCCTGGTGGACCCGGACCTGCTGCTCCTGGACGAGGCCACCGCCGCCCTCGACCCGGCCACCGAAGCCGCCGTCCTGGACGCCAGCGACCGCCTCAGCGGCGAACGCACCACCTTCGTGGTCGCCCACCGCCTGGCCACCGCCGCCCGAGCGGACCGCATCGTGGTCCTCGCCAACGGCCGCATCGAAGAGGAAGGCACCCACACCCAACTCCTCGCCATGGGCGGCGCCTACACCCGCCTCTGGACCGCCGGCTCCCTAGACGCCGCCTAACCCCCACCCCACCCGGCGTGTTGGCCGTTCTCGTACGCCGTGTTGGCCGTTCTCGTACGGGGTGTTGGCCGTTGTGGGCGGTCCGGGCGGACGCTCGGACCGCAGGGCCTGGGGGCGGCCCGCCGGAGCCCGCTCGCGACGGGACACGCCGTACCGCAACGGCCAACACGGCGTACCAAAACGGCCAACACGCGGGTGCGGAGACCCCGCTTGAGCTGGGCTTGAGGTGCCGATTTCACACTAAAACGATCCAGTAAACGATTCTGTGACCTAGCCCTCCGCGAGCTGCCCCCGCCCTGTACCACGGTGGCGCGCGGTAGGACTAGCCTAAAAGAGAGTGTGTCTTACCCCGAGCAGATGGATCGAGGCGAGTGTCGGCCGTGTCCAGCAGCAGCCCTGCGTCACAGTTCGGCCCCAATGAGTGGCTAGTCGAGGAAATGTACGAGAACTTCCTCGCTGATCCCACCTCCGTAGACCCGGCGTGGCATGACTTCTTCGCCGACTACAAGCCGACGCAGAAGTCCGCCGACACCGGCGAGACAGCGGCGCAGTCGGCCGCCGCCAGCACTGTGACAACAACCCAGGCAGCCCCCCCGAAGGCGCCGGAAACCAACACCAACGGTCAGGCCCCGGCCGCCGCTCCCAAGGCGGTCACCCCGGCCAAGGCGAAGCCGACCCCGTCGGCCGCCGCGACCGCGACCCCGGTGAAGCAGCCCGCGGGCCCCGGCGAGCGCAAGCCGCTGCGCGGCGCGGCCGCGGCTATCGCGCGGAACATGGAGCAGTCGCTGACCGTGCCGACCGCCACCTCGGTGCGTTCGGTCCCGGCCAAGCTGCTCGCGGACAACCGGATCGTGATCAACAACCACCTCAAGCGGACCCGCGGTGGGAAGGTCTCCTTCACCCACCTCATCGGTTACGCGATCGTTCGGGCGCTGGAGAGCTACCCGAACATGAACCGGTTCTTCGCCGAGACCGACGGCAAGCCGACCATCGGCACGCCGGAGCACGTCAACCTCGGCCTGGCCATCGACCTGCCGGGCAAGGACGGCGCCCGCACGCTCGTGGTGGCCTCCATCAAGAGCTGCGAGTCCATGTCCTTCCTGCAGTTCTGGCAGGCGTATGAGGACCTGATCCGCAAGGCGCGTGGCGGCAAGCTCGGCAACGACGACTTCACCGGCACCACGATCTCGCTGACCAACCCCGGCACCATCGGCACCAACCACTCGGTGCCCCGGCTGACCGCAGGCCAGGGCGCGATCATCGGCGTCGGCGCGATGGAGTACCCGGCCGAGTTCCAGGGCGCCAGCGAGAAGGCCCTGATCAAGATGGGCATCAGCAAGATCATCACGCTGACGTCCACCTACGACCACCGGATCATCCAGGGCGCCGAGTCCGGCGAGTTCCTGCGCCGGATCCACCAGCTGCTGCTGGGCGAGGACGGCTTCTACGACAGCATCTTCGCCTCGCTGCGCATCCCGTACGAGCCGATCCGCTGGGTGGCCGACATCCCGGACGGCGCGGTGGACAAGACCGCCCGCGTGCTGGAGCTGATCGACGCCTTCCGCAGCCGCGGCCACCTGATGGCCGACACCGACCCGCTGAACTACCGCCAGCGCCGCCACCCGGACCTGGACGTGCTCTCGCACGGCCTGACCCTGTGGGACCTGGACCGGGAGTTCGCCGTCGGCGGCTTCGCGGCCCAGGAGCGGATGAAGCTGCGCGATGTCCTCGGCGTGCTGCGCAACTCCTACTGCCGCACCGTGGGCATCGAGTACACCCACATCCTCGGCCCGGCCGAGCGCAAGTGGCTGCAGGAGCGGATCGAGGTCCCGCACTCCAAGCCGGACCAGGCCGAGCAGATCTACATCCTGAGCAAGCTCAACGCGGCCGAGGCCTTCGAGACCTTCCTGCAGACCAAGTACGTCGGGCAGAAGCGGTTCTCCCTCGAAGGCGGCGAGACGGTCATCCCGCTGCTGGACGCGGTGCTGGACAAGGCAGCCGAGTACGACCTGGACGAGGTCGTCATCGGCATGCCGCACCGGGGCCGCCTCAACGTGCTGGCCAACATCGTCGGCAAGCCGATCTCGCAGATCTTCCGCGAGTTCGAGGGCAACCTGGACCCGGGCCAGGCGCACGGCTCCGGCGACGTGAAGTACCACCTCGGCGCCGAGGGCAAGTACTTCCGGATGTTCGGCGACGGCGAGGTCAAGGTCTCGCTGACCTGTAACCCCTCGCACCTGGAAGCCGTGGACCCGGTGCTGGAAGGCATCGTCCGGGCCAAGCAGGACATCCTGGACAAGGGCGCCGAGGGCTTCACCGTGGTGCCGGTCATGCTGCACGGCGACGCGGCCTTCGCCGGCCAGGGTGTGGTGGCCGAGACGCTGAACCTGGCGCTGCTGCGCGGATACCGCACCGGCGGCACCGTGCACGTGGTGGTCAACAACCAGGTGGGCTTCACCACCGCGCCGGAGTACTCGCGCTCCAGCCAGTACTGCACCGACGTCGCCAAGATGATCGAGGCGCCGGTCTTCCACGTCAACGGCGACGACCCCGAGGCCTGTGTCTGGGTGGCGAAGCTGGCGATGGAGTACCGCCGGGCCTTCGGCAAGGACGTCGTGATCGACATGATCTGCTACCGGCGCCGTGGTCACAACGAGGGCGACGACCCGTCGATGACCCAGCCGGCCATGTACGACCTGATCGACACCAAGCGCTCGGTCCGCAAGACCTACACCGAGGCGCTGATCGGCCGGGGCGACATCTCGGTCGAGGAGGCCGAGAGCGCGCTGAAGGACTTCGGCAGCCAGCTGGAGCACGTCTTCAACGAGGTCCGCGAGCTGGAGAAGCACCCGGCCGTGGTGAGCCCGTCGGTGGAGGCCGAGCAGGTCATCCCGACCAAGCTCAAGACCGCGATCTCGCTGGAGACGCTGACCCACATCGCCGACGCGCACGTCAACCTGCCGGAGGGCTTCAGCCCGCACCCTCGGGTCAAGCCGGTGCTGGAACGCCGGGCCAAGATGGCCCGCGAGGGCGGCATCGACTGGGCCTTCGCCGAGCTGCTGGCCTTCGGTTCGCTGGTGATGGAGCAGCGCCGGGTCCGGCTGGCCGGTCAGGACTCCCGCCGCGGCACCTTCGTGCAGCGGCACTCGGTGCTGATCGACCGCAAGACCGGCAAGGAATACACCCCGCTGCAGAACCTGTCCGACGACCAGGCCAAGTTCCTGGTCTACGACTCGGCGCTGTCGGAGTTCGCCGCGCTCGGCTTCGAGTACGGCTACTCGGTGGCCAACCCGGACGCGCTGGTGCTCTGGGAAGCCCAGTTCGGTGACTTCGTCAACGGCGCCCAGCCGATCATCGACGAGTTCATCTCCTCGGGCGAGGCCAAGTGGGGCCAGCGCTCCGACGTCGTGCTGCTGCTGCCGCACGGCCACGAGGGCCAGGGCCCCGACCACACCTCGGGCCGGATCGAGCGGTTCCTGCAGCTGTGCGCCGAGGGCTCGATGACCGTGGCGGTGCCCTCCACCCCGGCCAGCTACTTCCACCTGCTGCGCCGGCACGCCCTGGACGGGATCAACCGCCCGCTGGTGGTGTTCACCCCCAAGTCGATGCTGCGCCTGAAGACCGCGACCAGCCCGGTCGAGGACTTCACCGAGAGCAAGTTCCACTCGGTGCTGGCCGACCCGCTGGTGGCCGATGCGAACAAGGTCGACCGGGTGCTGCTGTGCAGCGGCAAGATCAGCTACGAACTCAACGCCGAGCGGCAGAAGCGCGGCGCGGACAACGTGGCGATCGTGCGCATCGAGCAGCTCTACCCGGTGCCGCACAAGAAGCTGGCCCTGGTGCTGGACAAGTACCCCAACGCCAAGGACGTCCGCTGGGTCCAGGAGGAGCCTGCCAACCAGGGCGCGTGGCCGTTCCTGGGGCTGTCCCTGCCGGAACTGCTGCCGGAGCGGCTGGCCGGGCTCAAGCGCGTCTCGCGGCGCGCGATGGCCGCCCCGTCGGCCGGGTCCAGCAAGGTGCACGAGGTCGAGCAGGCGGCGCTGATCGCCAAGGCTTTCGACTGATCGTTTGAAGTGTTTCCGAGCCGCCAGGTCCACTGTGGACTTGGCGGCTCGGCCTTATCCCGGAGGAAATCCGTGTACTTCACCGACCGCGGTATCGAGGAGCTGGAGCAGCGGCGCGGCGAGGAGGAGGTCACCCTGGCCTGGGTGGCCGACAAACTGCGCGCCTTCGTCGACGCCAACCCGGACTTCGAGACCACCATCGAGCGGCTGGCCACCTTCCTGGCCCGCGACGACGCCGACGACCTGGACGACTAGCCCAGCCGGTCCCGGGCCGCGCCCAGCTCGGCCCGGACCAGCTCGTCCGCCTCGACGATCTCCAGCCCGGCCCCCAGCGCGGCCAGGCTCAGCACATCCCTGGCCACCTCGCGCGGCTGGTCGGCGCTCAGCAGCACCTCGCTGCCGCCCTCGGCCTCGGTGACCCGCGCGGGCAGCAGCCGGAACACCCAGCCGAGCACCTCCCGCGGTGGCGCGGCGATCCGGACCACCGCGCGGTGCCGGTAGGGCGTGGTGGCCAGCACCCGGTCCAAGTAGGCGCCGGTGTCCGCGGCGGGCAGCTCGCGCGGCGGGAACCGGCGGCCGGTGGGGCGCGGATCGGTGATCCGGTCCACCCGGAAGGTGCGCCAGTCGGCCCGTTCCGGGTCGTAGGCCAGCAGGTACCAGAGCCGGTAGGCGGTGACCAGCCGGTGCGGTTCGACCCGCCGGTCCCCGGCCGAGCCGTCCCGCCGCCGGTAGCCGAAGCCCAGCAGCTCCCCGTCCCGCACCGCCGCGCCCAGCACGGCCAGCACCGCGGGGTCGACCTGCGCGCCGCTGACCGCCGGTACCGACTCGGTGGCCTGGGCCAGCACCGCCACCCGGTGCCGCAGCCGGGAGGGCAGGATCTGGGACAGCTTGGCCAGCGCGCGCACCGCGGTCTCGGCCACCCCGCCGACCCCGCTGCCCGCCGCGGTGAGCAGCCCGGCGGCCACCGCGACCGCCTCCTCCTCGTCCAGGGCCAGCGGCGGCATGTTCCGGCCGGAGACCAGCCGGTAGCCGCCCGCGGTGCCGGTGGAGGCGTGCACCGGGTAGCCCAGTTCGCGCAGCTTCTCCACATCGCGGCGCACGGTCCGGTCGGTGACCGCCAGCCGCTGCGCCAGCTCCGCCCCCGACCACTCCCGGCGGGCCTGCAACAACGACAGCAACCGCATGACCCTGGCCAGTGGACTCATGCCCCCAGCCTGTCACCGTTGCGGACAGAACCTGTCCGGAACGGCTCCTAACGTGGGCCGCATGTTGACCTTCGAGCCGCACTCCCCCGGCTACGACACCGAACGCGCCGCCTTCCAGACCAACTCCGGCTACCGCCCGGCCCTGGTCGTCGGCGCCACCTCCGCCGCCGATGTGCGGGCCGCGGTCCGGCTGGCCGCCGAGCGGAACCTGCCGGTCGCGGTCCAGTCCACCGGCCACGGCCTCGCTCCCACGGGAGAACCCGGAGTGCTGATCACCACCCACCGGATGCGCGAGCTGGCCATCGACCCGATCGAACGCACCGCCCGGGTCGCCGCCGGAGTGCGCTGGGGCGAGGTCCTCGACGCCGCCGCCCCGCACGGCCTGGTCCCGCTGCTGGGCAGCGCCCCGCACGTCGGCGTGCCCGGCTACACCGTGGGCGGCGGCCTGAGCCTGTTCGGCCGGGCCTTCGGCTGGGCCGCCGACCGGGTCCGCGAACTGGAGGTGGTCACCGCCGACGGCGAACTCCAGCGGGCGGTCCCCGGCTCGGACCTGTACTGGGCCCTGCTCGGCGGTGGCGCGAACCTGGGCATCGTCACCGAGTTGACCTTCGAGCTGGTCCCGATGCCGGAGCTGTGGGCGGGCGGGTTGTTCTTCGACGCCGACCTGATCCCCGAGGCACTGCGGACCTGGACCGAGTGGACCCCGACCGTCCCGGACACCCTGACCAGCTCGATCGCGGTCATCCCGTACCCGGACTTCCCCGGCGTGCCCGACCTGCTCCGCGGCCGCCGCGTCGCCCACATCCGCATCACCCAGGCAGGCCCAGCCGCCGACGCCCTGGTGACCCCACTACGCGCCCTGGGCCCGTTCCTGGACACCCTGGGCCCGATGAAGCTGACCGAGGTCGGCACGATCTACAGCGACCCCACCACCCCGGCCCCGTACTACTCCACCAACCGCCTGCTCCGCGACGCCGACGCCCTCACCACCCGCCGCCTGCTCGCCCACACCCCGGCTGGCCCGCACATCACCGAACTCCGCCACCTGGGCGGCGCGCTGGCCAGCCCGGCGCCGAACGCGGTGGGCGGCCGGGACGCGAAGTACCTGGCCACCATCACCACGCTGCGCCCGGAGCAGGCCACCGCCGCCGCGCACGAGGCGCTGTTCGCCGCGCTGGCCCCGTGGACCAGCGGCGGCCGCTTCCGCAACTTCCTCACCGACCCGGCCCAGGCCCGCTACCCGCGCCGGCTGCACGAGCTGAAGGCGCGGCTGGACCCGGCCGGGCGGTTCGGCCTGCTGCCTGGAACGACCACGGTGGCCTGCACTACCCAGGGGAATCACCACGGTCGGTGACGCCTGCACCGAGGCACCTGCTCTGCGCCAAGGAATTGACAGTGGTCGGCTCTACCCTGGAATCACGACCGTGGCTCGAAGGGAAAGCAGACCATGTCGACGGAACGACTTACCTCGCTGGAAATCTGCGCAGGCGCAGGTGGCCTGGCGCTCGGCTTGGAGCAGGCAGGCTTCGAGCCGCAACTGCTCCTGGAAAACCGCCCCGTCGCCTGCACGACACTGACAGCCAACCGTCCCAACTGGCCGGTCCTGCAGCACGATCTGATCGACTTCGACCCGGTGCACCACAAGCAGGTCTACGACGTGGACCTGCTGTCGGCAGGACTTCCGCGGGTACAGGCCGCTGCCACGGTGCACCGCACTCGTGGCAGCGACATCGAACTCGAGCTGCTCAAGGCCGCCGTAATGCTCGTGCACGGGGTTCGCCCGCGAGCGTTGTTGATCGAGAATGTGCCTGCCTTGGTGACCAAGGACGAGTACGCTCCGATCCGCGATTTCGTGGAGCAGGAACTCCACCACCTGGAATACCGGTTCGAGTGGTTTGTGATCAACGCGATGGACCACGGCGTTCCGCAGGACCGGAAGCAGGGTGTGCTGGTCGCGCTCGCCGGGGATGCGATGGCGGCGTTCAAACAGCCCGCACCCCTGCTGGGGGAGACGATCACGGTGGGGGACGCGCTGCGGGAATCCATGGCGTCTCGTGGTTGGCCGCAAGCCGACGAGTGGGCAGCGCAGGCGAACCGGGTCGCGCCGACGCTGGTCGGCGGCTCCTGGGAACGAGGTGGCGCCGATCTCGGACCAACCGGCTCAAAGCGGATCTGGGCAAAGATGGGAGTGAACGGCGGCACGGTCGCGAACGAGGTACCCGGGCCGGAGTTCCGCTGGGATCCAGCCGAGACGGATCCGCGCAAGATGGTGCGGCTGACAGTGCGGCAAGCCGCTCTGTTGCAGGGTTTCCCGGCTGACTGGACGTTCGCCGGGCGCAAGACCGCGAGCTACCGTCAGGTCGGAAACGCCTCACCGCCTGCGGTGGGCAAGGCGCTGGGCACTGCCATCCGGGACGCGCTGAACGCAGGATGAGGGCACGTCGAAGGGTCGTCGCCGACGGCCCTATAACATCCGATCTCATGTCTCCCGCTCCAGCACCGTCGTCCTGTCTCGCGGAGGAACAACTCCACTTGGACATCGAGGTCGGCGAGCTGGAGCGGGCCAAGCTCACTCCTGCTCGAGAACTGACCGTGCGAACGCGGCCCGACCGGATCCACATGGTCGATCTGTTCGCGGGCCCTGGCGGACTCGATGTGGCCGCGCACTGGCTGGGTTTGCAGGTCGACGGGATCGAAATGGACGCGAACGCCTGCGCCACCCGCGACGCAGCCGGACTTCGCACGGTAGAAGGCGATGTGCGCGACCACGGGCCTGCGGAGTTCTACGATTCCGGCGATTTTCGGATCTTGGCCGGTGGGCCCCCCTGCCAGACCTACACGGTGGCAGGCGGCGGTGCAGGTCGACGGGCGCTGAACGAAGTACTCGAGCTGGTGAAGGCCATGTCTCCCACCTCAGGGGAGGATCCGGCCGCCAAATGGCAGGGCATCAACGCACGGCTGGACGAGCTGGACGATGTGCGCACGGGCCTGGTGGTCGAACCGCTGCGGTGGGTGCTGCAGGCGCACGAGGCGAAGCGGCCCTATGACGCCATCGTGTTGGAGCAGGTTCAGACCGTGCTCCCGGTGTGGTTGGCGGTGAAGGAAGTACTCGAACAGCTCGGCTACCAGGTGGTGTGCGGGATCCTGCGTACTGAGGAGTTCGGGGTCCCCCAGACCCGCCGCCGAGCCATTCTGATTGCCCGACTCGGTTGCGCACCCAGCCTTCCGGAGCAAACCCACCAGCCGTACCGCAAGCAAGGCAAGTACTCCGAGGAGGAACTGAAGCGGATCGAGTGCACCACGATGCAGGATGCGCTCAAACGCTCCGAAGAGTTCAAGGTGATCTCCAACTACGGCACCGGCGGCGATCCCAAGGCACGGGGGCAGCGCACGTTCAACCAACCTGCCGCCACCATCACCGGGAAGGTGTCCCGGAACCGGCTCGAACGGCTGGATGGCACCGCACTCAAGTCTGATTCACCTCGGCTAAGCCTGGACGAGGCCGGCAGGTTGCAGACATTCCCGGCCAAGTACCCCTGGTCAGGCAAGGACCAGGCGCAGCAGATCGGCAATGCCATTCCGCCGCGCCTGGCCGCACACATCCTGGCCGCCACACTGGGATGGCAGCTCGACCAGCACGCGCTGAAGGACGCCGTCTACGGGCCGTGGGAGGAGACCAAGAGCAGCAAGCCGCTGGCTCCCCGGCTCCCCGGCGAGGACGACTGACCCCGAGCACCGCGCTCACTCGTCCTCCTCTACCGCCCGTTGCCGTTGCCGGAGTGGAGCTTCGGCGAGCAACCGCTCGAACAGGGGCAGCAACGCGTCCACCGCGTGTTGGCTCACCGCTCCGTCGTCCGGTCCGTCGGGCAGGCGATCCCATGGGACTGCCGGGGCCAGTGCTCCCGCGGTGATCCAGTCCGCCAGTGCGTCCTCGTCAGCGGGCTCGTCCGGCGCCAGGACGTCGTAGACCAGGGTGCTGCCTGCCGCGTTCACCGCGGAGGACAGGGTGTTGGCCCGGTCGCCGAGTCCGGAGACACCGCTGTCTTCCAGCCGTTGCAGGAGTTGGATGATCGCCGCTGCAGTCGGCCGGTGGTCGATGACGTCCAGCCGCATGGTGGTGTTCAGCACGTCCTGGATGCGGCAGGCGACTTCCACCGGGCGGTAGTCCTCGCCACTGCGGAACAACTCGGCGGCCCACCAGAGGCGGGAGAACGCCTGGGTGTAGTGCGGTCCGACAAAACGAGCGACCTGTGCGATCTCCCTGCGCCGATGCCGCCAGACCACGTAGTCCGGTGCGACGATCATGCTCAGGAAGTTCCACCGGCGGCTGTCAGCCGCCTCGGCCCTGGTCATCCGCAGGGTGGCGTGTAGACGCGGCGCGAGCCAGCGGTCGGCCAGAGGCGGATCACCGTCAAAACGGTTCATCGCCTCGTCGAGCAGCCTGCGCACCGGCTCGACGTGCCAACGCTCCTCGGTCTCCGGCAGCGCCACGGACATCTTGGCCAGCGCACCCCGGGGCGGTTTCTCCTGGCCTGCCTGCATCCCGCGGCTGAGGTACTTGGTGACGGCCGCGTCGGACAGCAGTCCCAGCCCCGACGGGATGGCGGGAGTGTTGCGACTCATGGCTTCCTGCCCTCCTCGGCGCGGTCCAGCGACCGCATCGCGTTGGTCAGCTTCTTGGTGACCTGGCTGCGTTTGCCCGCGGCATATTGGATCCTGGTCTGCAGCTCCGGCCAGCCGTAGCCCTTGGTGCGCCGTTCGTTGATGTTGAACAGCGCGTCGGTGAGCTGTCGCTCGGGCAGCACGTCCGGCAGCATCATGCGCAGCACCTGTTCCCGCCAGCCTGCGGGCATGACCGGGGTGTCGTCTTCGTCGGTGTCGAGGTCGCTGATCGCGGTGTGGAACATGGCGGTCCAGGCGTCCTGGGCGATCTGGCTGGCCGTCATCTCCCGCACCACCTTCTCCGCAGCCGTACCGCCCGTGCCGTCCACAACATCCAGCAACCCCTCCACCGCCGTGGTGTTGAGGTAAACGACCGGGGTATCCCCGGTTGTCTCGACGACCCACAAGGATTCTTTGAAGGAGCGCAACCAGTCGGGATCGCCCTCGCGGAAATCGGTCTGCACGATGGGGATCTCTTGCTGCCGCACGGGTACGTCCCGGTTGAGGTCGACGTACCAGTCCCGCTCCGTGGTGCCGACGGCGCGGCCTGCCACGCCGCTGACCGTTCCCACCACGGTGAGGGACAGTTCGGCCCGGTTCAGGTGCCGAGAACGGACCAGATCGATGGCGCCTTGCCACCTACCGTCATCGGCCCGCTTGAGGCGTGCGGTGTGCCGGGCGTTGGTGGCCTTCTCCGCCAGCACCGCCAGGCACACCAGGTCGGTCCACGGGCCTGCCGCGATCTCCTGGTCGGGCAGCGTGGCTCGCAGACGCAGCGAGGCAATCTCCCATTCGTCCCGACCGATCTGGTGCAGTGCCACTGCCTGGTCGAGCTTGGAGATCTTGCTGTAAGGCAGCTCGATGCCGTCCACGGTCACCGCAACCACCTCGAGCTCGACGATCCCGATGAACGTCTGGTACGGGAACACCGGTTTCACGCAGCACCTCCACGAGCCTTGTGCACGTCCACGATCAGCCGGGCGTAGCTGCTGCGCACGGGGTGCGTGCGCGGATCGGTCAGGCCGGTGAAGACGGCCGAGCGGGCCCCTGCGGCGACGACCAGGTTGCCGTTCTCGATCCGGCAGTTGTCGGCTGCGGTCAGCAGCGACCAGCCGACCACCGGTCTGCCACCGGAGCGCACGTCGAACTTGGCGACCGGGGTGAGCAGCCACGGGTCCTCGGCATCGGGCAGTCTGAGATCGACTCGGACGTGCCAGGAGCCGGATTCCTCGACCTCGGCAATAACGCTGCGTACCGTCGGCACGTTGGGCGCTCTGCGCTTGCCCACTGCTCCCGGCCCGTCCAACTTCAGCAATTCACGTAGCACCGATGGCCCGCCGTCACTGCGGATCTCACGGCGCCCGATCAGGTTGCGTACGGCCTCGTCGATCGCTTCCCGGAACTCGCGCAGCCTGCTGAGCGCCCCCCGCTGGTAGATCGAGGTCAGTTCCTCCGTGCGGCCCCACTGGTTGTGCTCCGGGGGTTCGGAGGCACGCAGGAACCGCTCGGCGAGTTCGGTCTCCGGGCCGTTGCCGCCGGTCGCGTACCCGGCCAACAGGACGGCTTGGAACGGGGAGGCGCCCAGTGGCAGATCCCGCGGCCGCCGCTCCACGACCGTCATCCGGTTGCCACGCATGTACACGATCTTGTTGCGCTGTTCGGTGTCGTCCGCGGGCGTGAGCAACAGGACGGCCGAGTGCACGCACTCCTCGCCCGTGGTCCGCCCCGCCGAGCGCAACGGCGGAACGGTCAACGGGACGACGGTCTTGGCAACCTGGTCGCCGGAGATCAACGCATCGACTGTCTCGCCGTCCAGGTATGCCTGGAACGCCCGGCACAGTGCAGGCCTGCTGGTGCGGGGGTCGACCCGCTGCTCGGGGATGAGCACGTGGCCGTTGCGCAGGGTGGTGACCCGGGCCTCCAGCAGTGGGCCCGCGTCTCGGCCGCCGATCATCGCGGCCCAGAACGCCTCGGCCAGCGAGTTGACCAGCTTCTCGTGCATGTCCGACAGGCCCTCGGCATCGCCGGAGGCGTCATGCGCGCCGACCACCAGGAACGAGGTGCCGGGATCGGCGACGGGCCGCTCCAGGTGCAGATCGCGGACCGTGCGCTCGTCGGCCCACCATGAGCGGGAGACACCGTGGTGGCTCGGCTCGGTGTCGGGTTCGCCGAACCAGGCGGGCCCCGCGTACGCCTGGCCGTCGACCGTACGCCAGGGCAGGTCCAGCCTGCCGACGAGCCGCCGCTCGGTGTGGCCCTCGTGCGGTTCGGAGAGGGTGGAGTTCATCAGCACCAGGCTGAAGCGGCTGGTGGCCCACAGGGTGACCTTGCCGAGGCCGTAGGACCCACCCGCTGCCTTGTCCGACTTGTTGTGGCTGTCCAACTGCCTGCGCACCACCGCCGCGAACCGACCGTCGCTGTACTCCGGACCGGTGAGCCCGGAGGCGTTGTAGTCGTCGATGCGCAGCAGGAGCAGGGACCGACTGGCATCCAGGTCGTCCAAGGCGGCACGGAGACTGCGGCCGACCTTCTGCTGAGTGTCCGCGGCCGCTCGGTAGTGCTCGGCCAGCTCATCCCAACGCAGTGACTTGAGGAAGGCGTCCAGGTGCTCGCCGGTCAGCTCGTGCAGCGTGTAATGCACCCGCACCGGGCTGGTTGGATCCCGACGTTCGTCGAGGGAGTTCTGGGTAGCCTCGCGGGCGAGCACCGACAGGTCCGCGCCAAAGGCGAAGGCGGCGGCGTTCCCGTACTCCCGGCCGCCGTCGGGGTGCGCGGGCCGATGGTGCCATTGGAGCGGCAGGTTGCCTGCCACGTTGTCGGCCAGGTTGCGGACCGCGTCCATGTCGATCTCGAGGATCTCGGCGATCCTGCGCTGGGTCTCCGCACGGGGCACGGCGCGACTGGTTATCCAGGCGGAGACCGCGGCGCGGGTGAGATTCAGCTTGTCGGCGAGCTGAGCCTGGGTCATGCCTGCCCGCCGGAGCTGGCGGCCCAGCCACGGGCCGAATTCCTTGTCCTGGTCCGCGTTCAACACGGGCGGCACCCTCCGTTGCGGTCCCGACCCCGAACATGAGGCAGGAGCGGAATGTCGTCCGTTTGACTATCCATCACTCGTCAAATGATGTCAAACAAGCAGGTCAGTGGGCAGCTCGGCGGAGTTCCACCACCGCACGCACCCGCTCGGCCGCCGCCTCCGCCGACTCGTGCTCCCACACTCGAACGGCCAGCCACCCGGCCTCGGCAAGCCGGGTATCCGTATCGAGGTCTCGGCTCCGATTGCCCTCGATCTTGGTTCGCCAGAACTCGGCATTGCGCTTCGGCCAGGTGGCGTGTTCGGGGCAGCCGTGCCAGAAGCACCCGTCAACGAACACCGCTACCCGGGCCGACACGAAAACGATGTCGGCCTCCCGCCGAACCCCGCGCACCGGCCGCCGGTGAACCCGGTACCGCAGACCCGCCGCGTACAACGCGCGACGCAGGGCCAGCTCCACCTGGGTATCGCGCGAACTCTGCTTGCTCATCCGAGCCCGAACGGCAGGCGTCGTCTCCAGTGGCTCCACTGTGCCATTCTGGCAAGCACCTCAGTCGGCCGAATTGCCGGAATCCACGGCGTCCTGCGGCGGCGAACGCCGTCCACCGCCGCAGGACATTTGCGTTGGCTAGAACCCCGAGACGGCGTGCGGCGTGTAGGGCGCCTCCAGCCGGGCGATCTCATCCTCGGACAGCTCAAGCCCGACCGAGGCGACCGCGTCGTCCAGGTGCGACATCTTGGTGGCGCCCACGATGGGGGCGGTCACCGCGGGGTTGTGCAGCAGCCAGGCCAGGCCGACCTGGGCCCTGGGCACCCCGCGTTCGGCGGCCACCGCCGCCACCGCGTCCACCACGACCCGGTCGCTGTCCTGGTAGAGGGTCCGGCCGAAGCCGTCGGTCTCGGTGCGGGCGGTGACCTCGTCCCAGTCCCTGGTGAGGCGGCCGCGGGCCAGTGGGCTCCACGGGATGACGCCGATGCCCTCCTCCGCGCACAGCGGCAGCATCTCGCGCTCTTCCTCGCGGTAGATCAGATTGTAGTGGTTCTGCATGGAGACGAACCGGGTCCAGCCGTTGAGGTCGGCCAGGTAGAGCATCTTGGCGAACTGGTAGCCGTGCATCGAGGAGGCGCCCAGGTAGCGGACCTTGCCCGACTTCACCGCGTCGTGCAGGGCTTCCAGGGTCTCCTCGATCGGGGTGTGCCGGTCGAAGCGGTGGATCTGGTACAGGTCGATGTAGTCGGTGCCCAGCCTGCGCAGGCTGTTGTCCAGCTCGGTGAAGATCGCCTTCCGGGACAGCCCGCGCCGGTTCGGCCCCTCCCCCATCGGCAGGTACACCTTGGTGGCCAGCACGATCTCGTCCCGCCGCCCGTACTCGCCGAGCAGCTTGCCGACGATCTCCTCACTGGTGCCGTCGCTGTAGGCGTTCGCGGTGTCGAAGAAGTTGATCCCCAGCTCGACCGCCTTCTTGATGAACGGCCTGCTCTGCTCCTCGGTCAGCGACCACGGGTGGGTGCCGCGCTCGGGCACGCCGTAGCTCATGCACCCCAGGCAGATCCGCGAGACATCCAGCCCGGTGGCCCCCAGCTTCACATACTCCATGCGGCCGAACCTACGCCGCCCTCGCCCGCGCGGCAGCGCATTTCCAGTCCCTGGGCCATCATCGACGGCATGAGCGAGCCCGTGTCACCAGGACAGGTCATCGTGCTCACCGGCCCGCCGGGAGCGGGCAAGAGCACGGTGGCGCGGTTGCTGGCCGATGAGCTGTCGCCCAGCGTGCACCTGCACACCGACGACTTCTACAAGTTCATCCGGCGCGGCGCGATCGCGCCCTACCTGCCCGAGGCCCAGCGGCAGAACGAGATCGTGATCGACGTGCTGGCCACCGCCGCCTTCGGCTACGCAGCCGGTGGCTACGACGTGGTGGTGGACGGCGTGATCGGCCCGTGGTTCCTGGACGTCTTCCGCAAGGCGGGCGCCGGGTTCGCCGTGCACTACGTGGTGCTGCGGCCCAACGAGGCGATCACCATCGGCCGGGCGGTGGACCGGGGGCCCGGCGCGCTGACCGAGGTGGCGCCGATCCGGTCGCTGTACAAGCAGTTCAGCGGACTGGGTGAGCTGGAACGGCACGTCGTCGACTCCGGGTCGCTGGACGCCGAGGACACCACCACCGCGGTGCTGGCCGGGATCGCCCGCGGCGCGTACCGGCTGGCCGAGGGCTGAGTCCGGGCCGAAAATCCACCGAAAGCGTGGCCGGACCCGGGGTCGGCGGCGGGATACCGTCGGCGGGGTGCGACTGCTGATCGTGGAGGACGAGGCGGACCTGGCCAGTGCGCTGCGCACCGGCCTGAGCCACGCCGGGTACGCGGTGGACACCGCGGCCACCGGCGCCGAGGCGCTGGCCAAGTTCGGGGTGCACGCCTACGACCTGGTGGTGCTGGACCTGAACCTGCCGGACGGGGACGGGCTGCTGCTGTGCCGCCGGATCCGCTCGGTCAGCGGGGTGCGCATCCTGATGCTCACCGCCCGCGCCAGCCTGGCCGACCGGGTGCGCGGCCTGGACCACGGCGCGGATGACTACCTGGTCAAGCCGTTCGCGCTGGCCGAGTTGCTGGCCCGGCTGCGCGCACTGCTGCGCCGGGACGGGGACACCGGGGAGCCGGTGCTGCGCGCCGGCGGGCTGGAACTGGATCCGGCCAGCGGCGAGGTGTCCCGGGGTGGGGTGCCGATCACGTTGACCCGCAAGGAGTTCGGCGTGCTGCGCTACCTGATGTCCAGGCCCGGCAGGCTGATCCCGGCCGAGGAACTGCTCGAACACGTGTGGGACGAGTTCGCCAACCCGTTCACCGAGACCGTGCGGGTGACGGTGGGCACGTTGCGGCGCAAGGTGTCCAGCCCCGGCGGGACGCCGCCGATCGAGACCGTGATCGGCCGCGGCTACCGGCTGGTGGACCGGTGAGCGCGCGCCGCTGGCTGACCACGATCCGGTTCCGGCTCACCGTGTCCTACTCGGCCTGGGTGTTCGTGCTGGGCGCGCTGGTGATCACCTCGATCTACCTCGGCGTGCTGTACACGCTGGAGAGCGCCCCGCCGTTGGAGCAGGAGGGGCTCAAGGTGTTCATCCATGACGTCGGGGGCACCACGATGGGCTGGACGGTGGACAAGCAGAACGCGGTGGAGAGCTTCGAGCGCAAGATCCAGTACCGGGCGATCTCCCTGCTCGGCCGGTACTCCGCGATCGCGCTGTCCGCGTTGTTCCTGCTGAGCCTGCTCATCGGCTGGTGGCAGGCCGGCCGCGCACTGCGCCCGATCCGCCGGATCACCCAGCGCGCCAGGGAGATCGGCGCCACCGACCTGTCCCGCCGGATCGCCCTGGACGGTCCCCCTGACGAACTGCGCGGCCTGGCCGACACCATCGACGACATGCTGGCCAGGCTGGACACCGCCTTCGCCGACCAGCGCCGCCTGCTCGGCGACGCCTCGCACGAGCTGCGCAACCCGCTGGCGATCATCCAGGCCAACGTGGACGCGGTGCTCACCCGCCCGGACGCGACGGTGTCCGAACGCGACCAGGCGGGTGAGGTGGTGCGCCGGGCGGTGCTGCGGATGAGCGGCCTGGTCGAGGACCTGCTGGCCACCGGCCGCCGGGACGCGCCCGCCTTCGCCGAGACCGAGTCCGACCTCGCCGCACTGGCCGAGGAATCAGCCGCCGAACACGACCAGCTCGCCACCGAGGCCGGGCTCGCCCTCACCCGAGAGCTGACCCCAGGGCTGCGGGTGATCGGCGACCGCGACGCGCTGAAACGCGCCACCGCCAACCTGTTGAGCAACGCGCTGCGCTTCGCCCCCGAGGGCAGCGCGGTGCGGCTGGCCACCGGCCGCGGCGACGGCTGGTGCTGGATCGCGGTGCACGACGAGGGCCCCGGCATCCGCCCGGACGACCAGCCCCGGGTTTTCGACCGGTTCTGGCAGGCCGGCGAACACGCCGCGCACAACGGCCACAGCGGACTGGGCCTGGCGATCGTGCGGCAGATCATGGAGGGCCACGACGGCCGCGTCACCGTGCACAGCGTCCCCGGCCAGGGCTGCACCTTCGTGCTGTGGCTACCGGATCAGACGGCCGCACACCGCACCGCGTCACCCCAGCCGGCCGGGCAGGGCTGACCACCCCACCCGGCCCCGGACCTCAGCCCTTGCGGCAGGCGGCCTTGACGTGCGCCGACCCCAGGTAGAGCTTCTCCGACTTCTTCTCCACCGTGACCAGCCCACCCAGCTTCTTGCAGGTGGTCCCGGTCCGCTTCTCGTGCTCGGCGATACCCCGGTCCACCCCGTCCTGCGCCAGCCGGATGGCCTGGTCCGCGGTCTCCGCGAGGGCGGCGGCCCCGAACGAGATCACTCCCGGCTTGCCCGGCTTCGCGGCCTCGTCCGCCATGGCGACCGAAGCGGTACCCAACGGCAGCCCGATGGCCAGCGCGCCGACCAGGAGGATGGACTTCAGCGACCTCATGGAATTTCTCCTTGGTGTAGGTGGGAAAACCACGAGCAGTCAACCGAAACAGGGGGAAAACCAACCGAAAGCCAAGATCACCCGGGCGGGCTGGGACCATGGGCGGATGACTGCTCCGCGGGTGCCGTTGACGCCGTTGCGCTGGTGGTGGGTTGCCGTGTCGGCTGGGGTGGTCGTGCTGGCGGGGCTGGGGATCGGGTGGTGGTTGTGGCGGGCGGCGGGTGGGTTGCCGGAGCCGGAGGCGACGAAGGCGCAGATCGAGGCGATCCGGACCGGGCTGACCACCTCGGCGGGGGTGGGTGCGGCGCTGGCGTTGCTGCTGGCGGTGCGGCGGCAGCGGGCGACCGAGATCGGGCTGGGGTTGCAGGACGCGGATCTGGCGCAGAAGGAGCAGGTGGCGGCGGACGTCCGGCATGACGCGGCGGAGAAGCGGATCACTGAGCTGTATACGAAAGCGGCGGATCAGCTGGGGTCGGACAAGGCGCCGGTGCGACTGGCGGGGTTGTACGCGCTGGAGCGGCTGGGCGAGGGCAATCCGGACCACCGGCAGACGGTGATGAACCTGTTTTGCGCGTACCTGCGGATGCCGTACGAGGGCGGAGAGGAGGAGCGCCAGGTCCGGCTTACCGCGCAGCGGATTCTGGCCTGGCACCTGCTGCGGGAGACCGCGCAGTTCTGGCCAGCGATCAGCCTCGACCTCAGCGGCGCGGTTCTGCTGGACTTCACCCTGAGTCAGTGCGTGGTGGACAGCGTGAACTTCCGCGACGCCGAGTTCCAGGGTGACGCGGACTTCTCGGGGACCGAGGTTCACCTGTCCACCGACTTCACCGGCGCGAAGTTCACCCGCCGAGCCGAGTTCGCCGATGTCGATCTGGCCCACGCGAGCTTCGAGGAGGCGCGTTTCCTCGGTTCCGTCGACTTCGGCTACGCGAAATTCCCTTGGATGGCCAGTTTCCTGGGAGCGGTCTTCACGGTGCCCGCGGTCTTCAGCGATCCGGTGCCGGACAAGGTCGATCTGGACCTGGCCCGCACCCGGGTCGGCACCGATGATCACTGGCCCGAGGGCTGGATCGTGCGGCCACCGGCCCGCGAGGCCGAGGGCCGGATCGACGGTCTGCCAGGGACCTGGGGCTACTTGACCCGCAGCCCGGACCGCCAGACCGAGTGAGTCAACGGCACCCCCGGCCGGTAAGCCAGGTGCGTCGCCGACGGCGCGTTCAACACATGCACGTCCGCGCGAGAACCCGGACGCAGCACCCCGACCGCCCCATCCCCGCTCTCCCGCCCCAGCGCCCGCGCCCCACCCCAGGTGGCCGCGCGCACCGCTTCCTCCACCGTGAGGCGCATCTGGAGGACCGCGGTGGTCACGCAGAAGGCCATGGACGAGGTGTAGCTGGAGCCGGGGTTGCAGTTGGAGGCCAGGGCAATGGTGGCCCCGGCGTCCACCAGCTTGCGGGCTTCGGGCAGCGGCTGGCGGGTGGAGAGGTCGCAGGCGGGGAGCAGGGTGGCGACGGTGTTGGAGTTGGCGAGGGCGTCGATGTCGCTGGGGGTCAGGTGGGTGCAGTGGTCGACGCTGGCTGCGCCGAGTTCCACCGCCAGGCGGACGCCGGGGCCGTAGCCGAGCTGGTTGCCGTGCACGCGCAGGCCGAGGCCCTTGGCGGCGGCGGCTTTCAGGACGGTGCGGGACTGGTCCTCGTCGAAGGCGCCGGTTTCGCAGAAGACGTCGGCCCAGCGGACGTGCGGGGCGACCGCGTCCAGCATCTCGCCACAGACCAGATCCACGTAGTCGTCGGCGTCCCAGCCTGGTGGCACCAGGTGTGCGCCCAGGAAGGTGACCTCGTCGGCGAGTTGGGCGGCGATGCGGGCGGAGCGGAGTTCGTGTTCGGTGTTGAGGCCATAGCCGGTTTTGGTTTCCAGGTAGGTGGTGCCCTGGGCGACGGCTTCGGCGAGGTGGCGGCGCAGGCCCTCGAGCAGCTCGGTGTCGGTGGCCTCGCGGGTGGCGTTGACGGTCACCGCGATGCCACCGGCTTTGTACGGCTGGCCCGCCATGCGAGCGGTGAACTCGGCGGTGCGGTCGCCGGCGAAGAGCAGGTGGGTGTGGCTGTCCACCCAGCCGGGCAGCACGGCCCGGCCCTCGACGTCGACCAGGTTGTCCGCGGCGGGCGCGCTCGCGGCCGGACCGGCCCAGACCACCCGGTCGCCGTCGAGCACCAGGGCGGCGTCGGTCAACTGGCCCAGTCCGGGGTCGTTGGTGGTCAGCTCACCGATGCCGGTGATCAGGACGGTCATGCCCACACCTCGTTGATCGCCTTGGCCAGCAACGGACCCACCGGGCCGAGCCGGACGTGTTCACCATGCCGGACGACCATCTGGCCGCCGTTGACCACACTGTCCACATCGGACGCGGTGGCTGCCAGCAGGACCTGGTCCGGACGGCAGCCCGCGGTACGCACCGAGTCCAGCCGCAGTGCCACCAGATCGGCTCGCTGGCCGACCGCGATCTGGCCCGCGTCCGGCCAGCCGAGTGCCCGGTGACCGTCCACTGTGGATGCTTTGAGCAGTTCGGCCGGGGTGAACCGGCCGCGCTGGCCGGTGCGCAGGCGTTCGTGGTGCTCCAGCGCCCTGGCTTCCAGGATCGGGTCGTTGACCGCGTGCTGGTCACTGCCCAGGGAGAGCGGGCTGCCCGCGTCGGCCAGCTCGCGGGCCGGGCCGATGCCGTCGGCGAGGTCGGCCTCGGTGGTCGGGCAGAAGCAGGAGCCGGTGCCGGTCTCGCCGAGCAGTGCGATGTCGCCGGGGGTCAGGTGGGTGGCGTGCACCGCGGTGGTGTGCGGGGACAGCGCGCCCGCGGCGTGCAGGAGTTCGGCCGGGGTCAGGCCGTGCGCGGCCTGGCAGGCCTCGTTCTCGGCTGGCTGTTCGGACAGGTGCACGTGCAGTGGACGGCCCGAAGCGCCCGCGACCACGTCGGCGAGCTGGTCGCGGGGCACCGCGCGGACCGAGTGGATGGCCGCGCCGATCCGGGTGTTGGCGTCCTCGGGCATGGCGGCGACCCGGGCGGCCCAGCTCGCCGCGTCGCCGTCGCCGAAGCGGAGTTGTTCCGGGGCGAGCGGAGCGCCGAAGCCCGCGGACAGGTAGCAGGTGTCCAGCAGGGTGAGCCGGATGCCTGCCTCGGCGGCGGCCTGGCGCAGGGCCTCGCCCATCGCGTTGGGGTCGCGGTAGGGCTTGCCGCCGGGGGCGTGGTGCACGTAGTGGAACTCGCCGACCGCGGTCACCCCGGACAGCGCCATCTCGGCGTACACCGCGCGGGCCAGCCGCCGGTAGTTGTCCGGGTTGAGCTTGGCGGCCAGCGCGTACATGCCCTCCCGCCAGGTCCAGAAGGTGCCGCCGTCGCCGTGCGTGCGCCCGCGCAGCGCCCGGTGGAAGGCGTGCGAGTGCGCGTTGGCGAACCCGGGCAGCACCACCCCCGGCAGCCGCCGGGCACCAAGTGGCGGTCTGTCCACTGTGGACACCTCGGTGAACAGGCCGTCCTCGGTGCGGATCAGCACGCCGCTGGTCACTCCGCCGGGCAGCCAGGCCTGTTCACACCAGTAGCTGCTCATCGGGTGAGCTGTTCCACGACGTGGGCCAGTGCGGTGACCCCGGCCTCGCAGTCGGCCGGTTCGGCGTGTTCGGCCGGGGCGTGGCTGATGCCGGTGGGGTTGCGCACGAACAGCATCGCGGTGGGCACCTTGGCGGCCAGGATCCCGGCGTCGTGCCCGGCCCCGGTCGGCAGCGCGGGCACCCCGCCGAGCTGGGCGGCGAGCTGATCACGCAGGGCCGGATCGAAGATCACCGTATCGCCGTAGGACTCCTCGGTCACCGCGACCTCGCAGCCCTCGGCCTCGGCGGCGTCCCTGGCCGCGGCGGTGATCTCGGCGACCACGTTGCGGGTGACCTCGTCGGTGGCCGCCCGCGCGTCCAGCCAGACGTCCACCGCGGAGGCGATCACGTTGGTACCGCCCGGATTCGGGATGAGCTTGCCCACCGTGGCCCGAGCCCCGTCCACCGCCCGCGCCGCGGCCCGCGCGGCCAGCACCAGCTGGGCGGCCGGCAGCATCGGGTCGGTGCGGTCGCCGATCAGGGTGGCCCCGGCGTGGTTGCCCTCGCCGGTGAACCGGAACCGCCAGCGGCCGTGCGCCAGGATCGAGCTGGCCACCCCGACCGGCGCGTCCACGTCGACCAGCCCCTTGCCCTGTTCCACGTGCAATTCGACGAAGCAGCCGATACCGGCCAGTGCTTCCGGGTCCGGCCCGAGCCGGGCCGGGTCGAACCCGGCCGCGTCCACCGCGTCGGCCAGGGTGATCCCATTGAGGTCGGTGAGCCGCCGCGCCGCGTCCGGATCGATGCTGCCGGCCATCAGCCGGGAGCCGAGGCAGGGCACGCCGAAGCGCCCGCCCTCCTCCTCGGCGAACACGGTCACCGCGAACGGCCGCCGCGGCTGGAATCCCCTTGCCTGCAACACATCCACCGCGGCCAGCGCGGAGACCACGCCGAGCGGCCCGTCGAAGGCGCCGCCGCCGGGCACTGAGTCGAGGTGGCTGCCGGTGATGACCGCGTCCTTGCCGGGCGCGCCCCACCAGGCCCACAGGTTGCCGTTGCGGTCGTTGTCCACCGTCAGGCCGCGTTTGCCGGCCTCGGCGATGAACCACTCGCGCAGTTCCAGTTCCACCACGTCGAACCCGTGCCGGGAGTACCCGCCGCGCTGGCGGTCGGCCCCGACGCCGCTGATGTCCGACAGCAACCCCGTCGCAGTGCTCATACTTACTCCGATACCGTTCGGGAGACGTCTGAAAACGTGTCCTGAGCCATCGCCTCGCGGCGCCGCGTTGCCCTCGTGGGGCTTCCCGTGGCATTACCCGTTGCCCGCGCGATGCAGGTCTGACGTGGGTTTCCAGCGGGCCCGTTTTCCGTCGCCCTGCGACTCAGGGAGGACGTGTCTGCTGCCTGCGCGCCAGCCAACGCGGCCAGGTTCCTGGCCGCGTTGTGATCGCGGTCCATGACGACGCCGCAGTGTTCGCAGTCAAAAGTACGTTCGGACAGACGAAGCTTGGTTCTCACCACGCCACAACCCGAACATGTCCTGGAAGAGGGAAACCACCGGTCAGCACGCTGAACGCGCACGCCCGACCAGGCGGCCTTGTACTCGATCTGTCGCCGGAATTCAGCCATGCCGACATCAGCGACCCGACGGGCCAATCCGCGGTTGCCCAGCATCCCCGAGCGGATCATGAGGTGCAGTGCTGAGATGCGGGCTCTGGCCCGGAGCCATCGCCTCGAGGGCAGTTGTCCCGTTCGTCGGTCCGGGCCGCTGCGTCGGGACATTCTCCGCCGAAACCGGCGCAGCCGGGGCAACGCGGTCTCCAGCGGCCGCGGGTTGGGCACCGTTTCCCCGGTGGACAGCACCGCCAGGTACCGCACACCGAGATCAATGCCCACCACCTCGCCCGGCCGGGTCGGGGCGGGATCCACCCTGGTGATCTCCACCGAGAACGACACCTGCCATCGACCGAGCCGGTGTGCCACCGTGGCCGACCGAACTCGCGCAGTGCCGCGCTGGAGGTGGCGAAAGAGCTTGCGGGTGCTCTCGTGGGTTCGCACGGTGCCGATCCTGGGCAGTCGCACGTGTCGTCGATCGTCCTCGACCAGGCCGAACGCACCCGTGGAGAACCGACATGAACCAGCCACCCGCTTGCTCTTGAACCGGGGAAACCGGACCACGCGGCCAGCACGCTTACCGGTGCGGGAGTCGTTCCAGTTCCGCAGTGCACTCGCCAGGTTCGCCAATCCTGAGCTGTATGCCTCCTTGGAGTTCTCCGACCACCACGGCGCCACCTCGTCCTTGCGCTGGTTCCAGGTCTTGCGCAGGCCGTAGGCAGACCAGTTCGACGAAGGGGTGAGACCGGCGTCGGTGATGCCATAGGAGCGCTCGGCCGCGCGCTGATCCAGGTTCGCGCGCACCAGACGCAGTCCCCAGTTGAACGCATACCGCTGCGCACCACAGTGCGACCGCAGAGTGCGTTCCTGTTCAGGGGTCGGGTCAAGCGCGTACTGATATGCCTGGACCACCGCGCGGCCGGACACTGTCAGCCAGCCTGCCCAGGATGCTGGGCGCCGGAGCTTCCTTCCATGGGCACCCGCACACCGCGTTCCGCCGCAACCTCGTCCGCCCGGGAGTACCCGGCGTCGACGTGGCGGATGACGCCCATGGCGGGGTCGTTGGTCAGCACGCGTTCGAGCTTCTGCGCGGCCAGTTCGGTGCCGTCGGCGACGGTGACCTGGCCGGCGTGGATGGAGCGGCCGATGCCCACGCCGCCGCCGTGGTGGATGGACACCCAGGTGGCGCCGCTGGCGGTGTTGATCAGGGCGTTGAGCAGGGGCCAGTCCGCGATGGCGTCGGAGCCGTCGGCCATGGCCTCGGTCTCCCGGTACGGGGAGGCGACCGAGCCGCAGTCCAGGTGGTCCCGGCCGATGACGATGGGGGCGGAGAGTTCGCCGCTGGCCACCATCTCGTTGAACTTCAGGCCGGCCAGGTGGCGTTCGCCGTAGCCGAGCCAGCAGATCCGGGCGGGCAGGCCCTGGAACTCGACCCGCTCCTGGGCCATGGTGATCCACCGGTGCAGCTGCTTGTTCTCCGGGAACAGCTCCAGGATGGCCCGGTCGGTGGCCTCGATGTCCTTGGGGTCACCCGACAGCGCGGCCCAGCGGAAGGGGCCCTTGCCCTCGCAGAAGAGCGGGCGGATGTAGGCGGGCACGAAGCCGGGGAAGTCGAAGGCCCGCTCGTAGCCGCCGAGCTTGGCCTCGCCGCGGATGGAGTTGCCGTAGTCGAAGACCTCGGCGCCGCGGTCCATGAAGCCGACCATGGCCTCGACCTGCTCGGCCATCGACTCCCGGGACCGGTCGGTGAACTCATCCGGCTTCTTGGCCGCGTAGTCGTGCCAGTCGGCCAGCGCGACGCCCTTGGGCAGGTAGGCCAGCGGGTCGTGCGCGGAGGTCTGGTCGGTGACCACGTCGATGTCCACGCCCCGGCGCAGCAGCTCGGGGAAGACCTCGGCGGCGTTGCCGATGACCGCGACGGACAGCGCGCGCCGGTCCCGCTTGGCGGCCAGGCAACGCTCGATCGCGTCGTCGAGGTCGTCGGCGATCTCGTCCAGGTAGCGGGTTTCCAGGCGGCGGCGGGCGCGGTCGGGGTCGACCTCCACGCACAGCGCGACGCCCTCGTTCATGGTGACTGCCAGCGGCTGGGCGCCGCCCATGCCGCCGAGGCCGCCGGTGAGGGTGAGGGTGCCGGCCAGGGTGCCGCCGAAGCGCTTGTTGGCCACCGCGGCGAAGGTCTCGTAGGTGCCCTGCAGGATGCCCTGGGTGCCGATGTAGATCCAGGAGCCCGCGGTCATCTGGCCGTACATGGTGAGCCCGAGCTGTTCCAGCCGCCGGAACTCCGGCCAGGTGGCCCAGTCGCCGACCAGGTTGGAGTTGGCGATGAGCACCCGAGGCGCCCACTCGTGCGTGCGCATCACGCCGACCGGGCGGCCGGACTGCACCAGCAGCGTCTCGTCCGGGGCCAGCGTGGTCAGCTCGCGGCTGATCGCGTCGAAGCTGTTCCAGTCCCTGGCGGCCTTGCCGGTGCCGCCGTAGACGACCAGGTCGTCCGGGCGTTCGGCGACCTCGGGGTCGAGGTTGTTGTGGAACATGCGCAGTGCGGCCTCGGTGGACCAGTCACGCGCGGTCAGCTCGGTTCCGCGCGCGGCGCGCACCGGACGGGGGCCTGCGGTACTCACTTCACCCTCCCATTGATGGCGATTGGGTCTGCATAAGGAATCGCGCACGCAATAGCCGCGCCGAGGCGGCCCCTAGCGGCACGGCCGGACCATCCGAATACGTCCGGTATGAGGACGGTCCGGCCGCACCGCCAGGAACCACCTCGATCACGACTCTCACGCACACGATTCCTCATGCAGACCCAAGGTGCGGTTCGACCGCGGCGTGCAGCTCGCCGGAACGCACCACGCGTTCGGCGGCGGCGATCTCCGGGGCCAGGTGGCGGTCGGGGCCCGGACCGGCGACGTGCTCGCGGAGCACGCGCAGCGCGGCGGCGGTGGCCGGGGCCGGTTCGAGCGGGGCGCGCAGGTCCAGCGCGCGGGCCGCGGTGAGCAGTTCGATGGCCAGCACGGTGGTCAGCCCGTCCACCGCCTTGCGCAGCTTGCGCGCGGCGGACCAGCCCATGGAGACGTGGTCCTCCTGCATGGCCGAGCTGGGGATGGAGTCGACCGAGGCCGGGTTGGCCAGCCGCTTCAGCTCGGAGACCAGGGCGGCCTGGGTGTACTGGGCGATCATGTGGCCGGAGTCCACGCCGGGGTCGTGGGCCAGGAACGGCGGCAGGCCGTGCGAGCGGGACACGTCCAGCATCCGGTCGGTGCGGCGTTCGGCGATGCTGGCCACATCGGCGATCGGGATGGCCAGGAAGTCCAGCGCGTAGGCCACCGGCGCGCCGTGGAAGTTGCCGTTGGACTCCACCCGGCCGTCGGCCAGCACCACCGGGTTGTCCACCGCGGCGGCCAGTTCCCGGTCGGCCACGGTCTCCACGTAGGCCAGGGTGTCCCTGGCCGCGCCGTGCACCTGCGGGGAGCAGCGCAGCGAGTAGGCGTCCTGCACCCTGGTGCAGTCCGGGCCGCGGTGGCTGGCCACGATCGGCGAGCCGGCCAGCGCGGCGAACATCCGGGCGGCCGAGCGGGCCTGGCCCGGGTGCGGGCGCAGGGCCTGGAGTTCGGGGGCGAAGGGCCGGTCGGTGCCCAGCAGCGCCTCCACGCTCATCGCCGCGGTGAGATCGGCCAGGTCGAGCAGCCGGTGCAGGTCGGCGGCGGCCATGACCAGCATGCCGAGCATGCCGTCGGTGCCGTTGATCAGCGCCAGGCCCTCCTTCTCGGCCAGCTGCACCGGTTCGATCCGGTGTTCGCGCATGGCCTCGGCGGTGGGGCGCAGCAGCCCGGACTCGTCCCGGACCTGCCCCTCCCCCATCAGCGCCAGCGCCACCGCGGACAGCGGCGCGAGGTCGCCGGAGCAGCCGAGCGAGCCGTACTCGTGCACCACCGGCACCAGTCCGGCGTTGAGCAGCGCGGCCATGGTGGCCGCGGTGCGCGGCCGGATGCCGGTGTGCCCGCTGGTCAGCGTGCGCAGCCGGAGCAGCATCAGCGCGCGGACCACCTCGGCCTCGACCTCCGGCCCGGCGCCTGCGGCGTGCGAGCGGACCAGCGAACGCTGCAGCTGGGCGCGTTTCTCCGGCGGGATGTGCCGGACGGCGAGCGCGCCGAAGCCGGTGGACACGCCGTAGGTGGGCGTGGTCGCCTCGGCCAGTGCCTCGATGTGCGCCCTGGTGGCCGCCATGGCCTCCTGGGCCTCCGTGGTGATCTCCACGGACGCGCCGCCGCGGGCCACCGCGACGACCTGCTCGCGGGAGAGCGGCTTCAAGCCGACGGGTACCGGTTGCTGCATGTGCCCATCAGAACCTGTGCCAGGCTGGCACGCCATGCCGGTTGGGGTGACACTGTCTGGGATCCCAGACGTGTTGAGGAGCGGGCCGAGTGGGCGAGAGCAGCGACGTCCCCGCGCTACGGCGTGGGCTGGCCGTGCTGCGGCTGCTGGCCAAGCGGGCGGGCCCGATCTCCGCGGCCGCCATCGCGCGTGAGCTGGAGCTGCCCCGCTCGACCACGTACCACCTGCTCACCGAGCTGGTGGCGGCCGGATTCGTCACCCATCTGACCGAGGAACGCCGCTACGGCCTCGGCGTGGCCACCTTCGAGCTTGGCTCGGCCTACCTGCGCCACGACCCGCTGGAGCGGCTGGCCCGGCCGCTGCTGCGCCGCCTGGTGGACCGAGTGGAGACCACCGCGCACCTGGGCGTGCTGCACGGCGCGGAAGCCCTCTACCTGCTCAAGGAGCAACCGCACCGGCCGCAGACCCTGGTCACCGACATCGGCGTGCGGCTGCCGGCCCAGCTCACCGCCTCCGGCCGGGCCATCCTCAGCGGCCTGCCCGCCGCCCAGGTGCGGGCGCTGTTCCCGTCCGCGCGGGCGTTCGTGGACCGCACCGGCCGCGGCCCGCGCGACCTGCCGGCGCTGCGCAGGCTGCTCACCGCCGAACGGCAGCGCGGCTGGTCGGTGGAGGACGGCCACGTCACCCCCGGCTTCGCCTCGGTCGCGGTGCCGGTCTTCGACCACAGCGGGCGGCCGGTGGCCGCGATCAGTCTGACCGTCCGGCACGAGTGCGAGCAGGAATGCGGCCAGGACTGGCCCGAACTCGCCGCCGAGGCAGTGCAAAGCGCGGCCGGGCTGACGGCCAGGATCGGCGGTCAGCCCGGCCGCGCCGGGAGCTGAGGGATCAGGCGTTCTGCTTGACGAAGTCCGCGGCCACGTCCACCGGGTTCTCCTTGTCGACCTCGATCCGCTTGACCGCGGCGGCCAGCTTCTCGGTGGTGATCTTCTTGGAGATCTGGTTGAGCGCCAGCTTGGCGGCGTCGGTCAGCTTGCCGGACTTGAACAGCGGGATGATGTTCTGCGCCGGGTACATGTTCTTCGGGTCGGCCAGCTGCACGAAGTTGTTGGTGCCGATCGCCGATGCGGTGGTGAACAGGTTGGCCACCTGCGCGGTGCCGGACTTGATCGCGTCCAGGGTGACCGGGCCACCGGCGTCGGTGGAGCGGATCTCCTTGAAGGTGCAGCCGTAGAGCTGCTTGATCTTGGCTTCCCAGCGGGTCTTCCACTCACCGGCCGCGGCCAGGGTGAGCTGCGAGCACTTCGGCCCCAGGTCGGCCAGGGACTTCAGCCCGAACTGCTGGGCCACCTGCTGGGTCACCACCAGCACGTCCTTGTCCTCACCCGGCGCGGGCTCCAGGACCTCCAGGTCCGGGCCGACCTTGGTCTTGAGCGCGGCGAAGATGTCCTCGGACTTGGTCGCGGTGTTGCTGGAATCCAGTGCCTGCAACAGGTTTCCGCTGTAGTCCGGCACCAGGGTGAACGAGCCGTCCTTGAGGCCCTTGAGCATCACCTCGCGCGCGGAGACCGGGCTCTGCACCTTGACCTCGGCCCCGGCGTCGTCGAGCACCGCGGCGTAGATCTCGGCCAGCAGCTTGTTCTCCGGGAAGTCCACCGAGCCGACGTGGATGGTCTTGTCGGTGACCGGCGCGCCGTTCTTGAGCGGGTCCGCGGGCGCCCCGCAGGCGCTCACCGCGGCCACGACCAGCACGGCCACGGCCGCCAGATTCCGCTTCATGACTTTGTCCCTCCAGCGACACCGGACTCCGTGGTCCGGGTCTCGATCTTGGTCAAGTTGTTGTGCCCGTTGGGTTTCACCCGCACCCGGGTGGCCCCGCGGGCCAGTGCCGCCGCGCGCGCGGCCACCCGCAGCCCACGCGGCACCACGATCCGCTGCAGACCCGCGAGCAGCAGGTCCAGCGTCACCGCGAGCAGCGCCACCGCGAACGCGCCCGCCACCACCTTGGGGTAGTCATAGATCCGCATGCCGTCCAGCAGCACCCGGCCCAGCCCGCCGAGGCCCACGTAGGCCGCCACCGCGGCGGTGGCCACCACCTGGAGCATGGCGTTGCGCAGGCCGCCGAGCAGCAGCGGCAGCGCGTTGGGCACCTCGACCTGCCACAGTCGTTGCCAGCCGGTCATGCCCATGCCGCGGGCGGCGTCGACCACCCCGGCGTCGGTGTCCTGCACACCCGCGTAGGTGCCGGCCAGGATCGGCGGCACCGCGAGCACGATCAGCGCGATCAGGGTGGAGACCTGGGAGCCGCCGCCGAGCAGGAACAGGAAGGTGACCAGGCCAAGGGTGGGCAGCGCGCGCATCGCGTTGGACGCGCCGACCAGCACCAGCCCGCCGCGTCCGGTGTGCCCGACGAACAGCCCGAGCGGGATGCCGATGGCCGCGGCCCCGAAGACCGCGATCAGCGTGTAGTAGAGGTGCTCGGCCAGCCGGGTGGGCAGGCCGTCGGTGCCCTGCCAGTGCGCCGGATCGGCCAGCCAGGCGAAGAGTTGCTGGATCACGGCGCGCCTCCGGTGCCGAGGCGGGTCCACGGGGTGAGCAGGCGGCGCAGCGCGACCAGGGTCAGGTCCACCAGCGCGGCCAGCAGCAGGGTCAGCACGATGCCGACGATGATCGGCGGCAGGTACTGGATGCCGAAGCCGGAGGTGAACAGCACGCCCAGCCCGCCGGTGCCGATCAGCGCGCCCACGCTGACCAGGCTGATGTTGCTCACCGCGGCCACCCGCACCCCGGCGGTGAGCACCGGGACCGACAGCGGCAGGTCGACCACGAAGAACCGGTGCGCGGGCTTGAACCCGATCGCGGTGGCCGCGGCCAGCACCGGGCTGGGCAGCGAGTCCAGCGCGTCGATCACCGGGCGCACCAGCAGCGCGGTGGTGTAGACCGTCAGCGCCACCACCACGTTGAGCGGATCGGTGATCCGGGTGCCCAGCAGGCCGGGGATCACCACGAACAACGCCAGCGACGGGATGGTGTAGACGATGTTGGCGGTGCCCAGGAAGACCGTGCGCAGCCAGCGGGTGCGCTGGGCCAGCCAGCCAAGCGGGATGGCCAGCAGCAACCCGATCAGCACCGGCGCCAGCGACAGGTAGACGTGCTGGAGCAGCCCGTCGAGCACCGCGCCGACGTTGCGCGGGTTGCCGAGGTACTTGGCGAGGTCGTCGAACACCCTCAGACCCTGCCCGTCTCCTGCTCGCGGCGGTGCTCCAGCAGGTCGAGCACCTGCTGCGCGGTGACCACGCCGGTGTACCCGCCGCCCTCGTCCACCACCACGCCGAGCCCGGCCGGGGAGGACAGCGCCGCGTCCAGCGCGCCGCGCAGCGCGGTGCCACGCACGTGCAGCGAACCACCGGGCACCAGCGAGCTTTCCGCCACCTGGCCGTCCGCGATGGACTCCGGCGGCAGCCAGCCACGCGGGTGGTTGTCCGCGTCCAGGGCCAGTGTCCAACCGGTGCCGGCCTGCCGTCGCGCACCGACCTGCACGGTGTCCACCGAGCGCACGTCCAGCTCGCCGTCCTCCACAAAGGACAGTCCGCGGTAGCCGCGGTCCTTGCCGACGAAGTTGGCCACGAAATCGTTGGCGGGCCTGGTCAGCAGCTCCGCCGGGGTGGCGTACTGGGCGAGCACGCCGCCCTGCCGGAACACCGCGATCTTCTCGCCGATCCGGACCGCCTCGTCGATATCGTGGGTGACGAAGACGATGGTCTTGTCCAGTTCGGCCTGCAACCGCAGCAGTTCGTCCTGAAGTCCTTCGCGCACAACGGGATCCACCGCGCTGAACGGCTCGTCCATGAGCAGCACCGGCGGATCGGCGGCCAGCGCACGGGCCACCCCCACCCGCTGCTGCTGCCCGCCGGAGAGCTGGGCCGGGTACCGCTTGCCCAGTTCCACCGGCAGCCCGACCGTCTCCAGCAGCTCGGCCGCGCGGGCGCGCGCCTTGCGCCGGGTCCAGCCCGACAGCAGCGGCACGGTGGCGATGTTGTCCAGCACGCTGCGGTGCGGGAACAGTCCGGCCTGCTGGATCACGTAGCCGATGCCGCGGCGCAGCAGCGCCGGGTCGGAGTCCCTGATGTCCTTCCCGTTCACCAGGATGGTGCCACCGGTGGGTTCCACCATCCGGTTGACCATCCGCAGTGAGGTGGTCTTCCCGCAGCCGGACGGCCCGACGAACACGGTGATCGTGCCCGCCTGTACGGAAAGGGTCAGCTCGTCGACGGCGACGGTGCCGTCATCGAAGCGTTTGGTCACGGCCTGGAACTCGATCACGCGAGCCCCCTTAAGGTCGTGACGGCCACTGGCCGGCCGCCGCCTGAGCAATCGACCTTAGTCCGATGGACTGACAACGGCGAGGTCAACACCCAGTGGCCAGCCCTTTACAGTAAACGTTTTGTGACCGTCGAAGCGCCGCTGGACCCGCTCGCTGCCCACCTGTCCGCGGCCGGTCCGGCCGCCCGCCGGCTACGCCGCGTACTCGCCCTGCTGGCCGGCGGCTGGCAGCCGCTGGCCGAGTTGATCCGCAGGCCAGCCGCCCCGCGCCGCTCGGTGGAGGAGCTGCTGGCACTGCTCGGGCCGGACCTGGAGAGCCAGGGCGATCGGCACCGCATCCACCCCGCCAGGGCCGCGGCCTACCGCACCGCCTTCGAGCTGGACGAAATCCCCGCACCGGCGGATCCACTGGCCGAGGCTGTGAGCCAGCACACAGCCACGCTGTCCACCATCCGAACCGACATCGCGGGCAATCCGCCGCCGCTGCCCGCGCTGGACCACGTGCCTGCCACCGCGGAGTCGGTGCTGCGCCGCGCGCTGTGGCTGGAGCGCACCTACGACCTGGCCGGCGCCAGGGTGCTGTGCCTGGGTGATCACGACCTGACCTCGCTGGCGCTGGCCGCGGTGCGCCCCGACCTCGAGATCACCGTGGTCGACCTGGACGAACGCCTGCTCGCGCACATCGACGCCACCGCCCGCGAGCGCGGCCACCGGATCCGCTGCCTGCACGCCGACCTGCGCTTCGGCTTCCCGCCCCCGGCCATCGGCTGGGCCGACCTGGTCTTCACCGACCCGCCCTACACCCCCGAGGGCATGGGCCTGTTCGCCACCCGCGCGGTGGAATCGTTGCGTGATCCGGCCACCGGACGGATCCACCTGGCCTACGGCTTCAGCGAGCGCAGCCCGGCCCTTGGCTGGAAGGTGCAGCAGGAACTGCTCCGGCTCGGCCTGGTCCTGGAGGCGCTGCTGCCCGACTTCGACCGGTATGTCGGCGCGCAGGCGGTGGGCAGCGCGAGTTCGCTCTACGTCTGCCGCCCGACCGCCAAGGCGAAGAAAACCGTTGCCGGCACCGGGATCTACACCCACGGCCCACAGTCGATCGAGTCCACCGCCACCGACCGCACCGGCCCGGTACGCGAACTCGCCGCCAGGGACGGCCTGGAAGTCGTGCTCCGCCAACCGGGTTGGGCCGCCCCGGTGACCGCCCGCGGCGCGGTCGTGCTGGACACCACCGCCGACCCCGGCCCGTGGGCACTGCGGCACCTGCTGGCCATCTCCGCCGACCGGGTGCTGCTGCTGGTGGACAACAACCACCCGGACATCACCAGCGAACGCGGCCAGCGCGGCCTGGCCGATCTCGTTGCCAGTAAATACAAACTCCGCTTCCTGCGCAGCAACCCGGACCCGAAGTCCGCGGTGATCGTCGCCGACCGGATCAGCGAAACCACTGAGCCACAACGGATCCAGCGCGCGCTGCTGGATCGCGCGCACGGCAAGCCCGGCAACATCTGGCGCGAGGCGCTCACCAGGACCGGCCTGACCAAGAACGAGGCCCGCGCCCGGATCACCGGGCTGGTGCCGCACCTCGACCTCAGCGCCCGCCTGATCGACCTGCCCCGGCACCAGCTCGCCGAGCTGCTCACCGCACTGGGCGCGGAAGTTCTTACCGATCGCTGACAACACCCAGTCGATCACCCGGCGGCGCGGGTTCCGGGGCTAGCTTCGGGACATGATCAGCAGAAGGGCGTTCACCGCGCTGGGCGCGGGCGCGGCACTGACCTCGATGACCGGCCTGCCGGCCGCGGCGGCCACCCCGCGCGGCGTGCGGGAGGTGGTGCTGGTGCACGGCGCCTACGCCGACGGCTCCTGCTTCGGCGCGGTCATCGAGCGCCTGCAGGACGCCGGCCTGCGGGTGACCTCGGTGCAGAACCCGCTCACCTCGCTGGCCGAGGACGTGGCCGCGACCAACCGGGTGCTCGACGAGCTGACCGGACCGGCCGTGCTGGCCGGGCACTCCTGGGGCGGCGCGGTCATCACCCAGGCCGGGCTGCACCCCAACGTGGCCGGTCTGGTCTACCTGGCCGCCCGCGCCCCCGAGGTGGACGAGGACTACGCCGCGCTCGCCGCCCACTTCCCCACCCCGCCGGCCAACGCCGGGATCATCGAGTCCGGCGGCTTCCGGCGACTCACCGAAACGGCCTTCCTGCGCGACTTCGCGGTCGACGTGCCACCCCGCCAGGCCCGCGCGCTCTACGCCGCGCAGGGCCGGGTGGCCGCCACCCTGTTCGCCGGCCGGACCAGCATCGCGGCCTGGCGGCACAAGCCGTCCTGGTACGCGGTGTCCCGGCGGGACCGGACCACCGCACCCGAACTCCAGCGATTCGTGGCCGGGCGGATGGGCGCGCGCACGGTCGAACTCGACACCGGCCACCTGGCCCCGGTCTCCCGCCCGGCCGCGGTGGCCAGGCTGATCCGCACCGCCGCGGCGAGTCTCGGCTAGACGCCGGAGTCCGCCTTGGGCACGTGCAGCCGCCCGAGCGAGAGCACCGCGCGGAACTCCCTCGGCGGCACCGCCCTGGAGAACAGCCAGCCCTGGTAGGCGTCCACACCGACGCCCTGCAGGATGTTGAACTGGGTCGCGGTCTCCACGCCCTCGGCCACGCAGCTGCGGCCCATCGCGCGGGCCATGTCCACCACCGCGCGGGCCACCGCGAAGTCCGAGGGGTCCTTGCCGACCCCGGCGACGAACCGCCGGTCCACCTTGATGATCTGCGCGGGCAGGTCCTTGAGCCGGGCCAGCGAGGAGTAGCCGGTGCCGAAGTCGTCCACCGCGAAGCGCACCCCACGCTCGACCAGCTCGGCCATCACCGCCCTGGTCTTGGACGGCAGGTCGACCAGGCTGGTCTCCACCAGCTCCAGGATCACCCGGTCCCACTCGATGCCCGCCTCGGCCACCGCGGTGGCCACGATGTCCACGAAGTCCTGGTCACCCGGCAGCAGCCCGGCCAGGTTGACCGCTACGCCAGGGGCCTTGGCGCCGTTGGCCGACGGCCAGTTCGCCGCCTCCTTCAACGCGGTGCGCAGCACCCAGCGGTCCAGCTCGCGCAGCAGGTCGCCCTGTTCGGCCACCGGCAGGAACACATCGGGGGAGAGCAGGCCGCGATCCGGGTGCGGCCAGCGGACCAGCGCCTCGGCCGTGACGATGGTGCCGGAGGGATCCACCACCGGCTGGAAGTGCAGGGCAAGGCCGTCGCGGGCCAGCGCGTCCCGCAGCTGACCCTCCAGGTGCACCTGCCAGTCCGCCGAGGCCATCAGCGCGGCACTGGCCAGCGAGACCCGCCCGGCGCCCCGCCGCTTGGCCTCGAACATGGCCGCGTCGGCGAAGCGCAGCAGGTCATCGCCGGTGGCGCGGGAGCCGTTGGGCACCGCGGCGCCGATCGAGGCGGAGATCCGGACCAGCTGGCCGTGCACCGGGACCACCGTGCGCAGCAGGCTGGAGACCTTGGTGGCCAGCGCGTCCACCCCGCCGACCTCGTCGATGTTCTCGCAGATGATCACGTACTCGTCGCCGGAGAGCCTGGCCGCGGTGCAGCCCTTTGGCAGGCCGCCCTCCAGCCGCCTGGCCAGCACCACCAGCAACTCGTCCCCGGCGTCGTGGCCGAGGGAGTCGTTGACCCGCTTGAAGTTGTCGATATCGCAGAACAGCACCGCGACCCCGTGCGGGTGGTCGCCGTGCAGCAGTCCGGCCAGCAGCTCCTTGACCGCGGCCCGGTTGGGCAGGCCGGTCAGGTCGTCGTGGGTGGCCTGGTGCTTGAGCGCCTCGGCGGTGCGCCTGCGCTCGGTGATGTCCTGGAAGACCACCAGGGAGAACCGGCGGCCGTCGTCCTGCACGGACAGCGCCACGTGCAGTTCACAGTAGACCGGCTCGTTGTCCGAACGCAGCAGCACCCGCTGCGGGATCTTGAGGTTCTTCTGGTCCTCGGCGGCCATCAGCGCGCCGACGGAGAGCTGTTCGGCGGGCTCGTCGGGGTGGGTGAGCTGTTCGGCGGTCATCCCGCGCAGCTGCTCCAGGTCGAAGCCGAGCAGCTCGCACAGCGCGTCGTTGGCGTCGACCAGCCGTTCGCTGTCGTCGAAGATGCCGATGCCCACCGGGGTGACCGAGACCAGATCGGCGAAGCGCTGGCTGGAGCGCTGCATCCGGGTCTCCACCACCCGCTGCTCGGTGATGTCCTGGGCGGTGCCCACCATCACCGTGACGCCCTCCGGCGAGAGCACCGCGGCGCCGTGACAGCGGAAGACCCGCACCGCGCCGTCCCCGCGCACCAGCCGGTGCTCGCACTCCACCGGCTGCTCGTCCGCGGCGAGCTGCTGCCACAGCTCGTCCACCCACTGCCGGTCCTCTGGGTGCACCAGGTTGAGGTAGTCCTGGTAGGTGGTGCGCTGGCCGGGCGGCACGCCGTACAGCTCGAAGAGCATCTCCGACCAGGAGGTCTCGCCGGTGCCCGGGTACCACTCCCAGGTGCCCAGCCGGGACACCCGCTGCGCGTCGTCCAGCCTGCGCCGGTCGCGCAGCAGCTGGCGTTCCAGCGCGCGCTGCTCGGTCACGTTCTGCACGGTGGCCTGCAACCGGGCCACCTTGCGGTCCTCGCCGTGCTCGGCGCGCACCCGCAGCATGTAGACCTTGTCGCCCAGCTCGCCGCGGAACTCGGTCTCGGCGGTCTCGCCGTGCTCGGCCACCAGCAGCCGGTCCCGCAGATCGGCCAGCGCCTTGAGGTCGCCGGGGTGCACGCCGGAGAGGATGTCGTTGTCCGGCACCGAACCGACCTCGTCGAACAGCTCGATCAGCGCCTCGCTGCGGTAGATCGTGCCCGCGGCGACCTCGTAGGTCCAGCTGCCCATGCGCGCGATCCGCTGTGCCTCCAGCAGCCGGACCCGCTCCTTGGCCAGCTCGTTCTCCACCAGCCACGCCTCGGTGATGTCCCGGATGTAGCCGGTGATCCGGACCAGTTCGCCGCGGGCGTCGCAGTGCGATTTGGCCTCACCGCGGATGCGCCGGATGTTCCCGTCCGGGCGGATCACCCGGTACTCGATGTCGATGGCGTCGCCGGAGTGCTTGTGATCGCTCCAGTAGGCCGCGACCAGGTCCCGGTCCTCGGGGTGGGCCACGTCCAGCACGGCCTGCGCACCAGGGGTGACCGTGCCGGGGGTCAGGCCGAGGATGTCGTAGTGGTTGGCCGACCAGATGGTCTCGCCGGTGGCCGGGTCGAACTCCCAGGAGGCGATCCCGGCGACCCGCTGCACGTCGTTGAGCCGGCGCTCCTCCTCGCGCAGGTCCTGCGCGGCGCTGGCCAGGTCGGAGATGTCCACCAGCAGCACGATCTGCCTGCCCAGCCCTGGCGCGGGCAGCCGGACCACCCGCACCGGCACCTCGCCGCCTGCCGGGCGGCACAGTCTGGTGTCCGGGTCGGCGCCGATCAGCAGCGCGCCCAGCTCGAGGCCGATGAGTTCGTCCACGGTGGCGCCTGCCAGTTCGGCGGCGGCCTTGTTCGCCCTGACCACGTAGGTGTTGGCGTCACAGAGCAGCGCGGCGGCGTCCGGGAAAGCGATCTCCAGGGACTCCACCGAGTCGGCGTCGGCGGCCGGGCCGACCTCCTCGGCGGTGGCCGGGGCGCCGTTGTCCGGACATGGCGCAGCGGCCTCCGCGGGTTCGAGCACGTGCGGTCCCCGCAACGCCCGCTGGACCTGCTCGGTCACCATGTCCACCCTTCCGCATCGACCGCCGCGGCGCAGGGTGGCCCGGCCGGCGGCTGTCTCAGCAGTGCACCCGAGTCGGGGTGGCCACGCCAACCCCCACCCGGATGCCTACCTGAACGAGTGAAGGTAGTAGGTGGGACCCGGTTGGCCCACCCCCCAGAGTTGGCAATTCAGCGGCAACTTGACAAACGCCAAGAGCTGGGAGAACTGCCTTCACTCGGTCAGTGATAGCGCTGAGTAGCCGGAACGCTCGGTAACCCGGTGAACCTTGTGCCCCGACCCTTTCAGGCTACCCCGTCCCGGCGGGCCGCTTCGGCCACCGCGGCGGCGACTTCGAGCGGAACGCGCGGGTCGAGGGCGCTGGGCACGATCGCGTCCACCGACAGGTCCTCGGCGGCGACCTGGAAGATGGCCTCGGCCGCGGCCAGCTTCATGTTCTCGGTGATCCGCCGGGCGCCGCAGTCCAGCGCGCCGCGGAACACGCCGGGGAAGGCGAGCACGTTGTTGATCTGGTTGGGGAAGTCGCTGCGGCCGGTGGCGACCACCGCGGCGTGCTGGGCGGCCAGTTCCGGGTGGATCTCCGGATCCGGGTTGGACAGCGCGAACACGATGGAGTCCGCGGCCATGAGCTGGATCTGCTCCAGTCCGACCTTGGAGGAGGACAGCCCGATGAACACGTCCGCGCCCTTGAGCGCCTCGTCCAGGGCACCGGTCAGGCCACGCGGGTTGGTGATCTCGGCCAGTTCGGCCTTGACCGGGTTGAGCCCGTCCCGTCCCTTGCTGATGATGCCGCGGGAGTCGAGCACGGCCACGTCCGCGACCCCGGCCGCGTGCAGGATCTTCGCGCAGGCCACCCCAGCCGCGCCCGCGCCGGAGATGACCACCTTGAGCGGGGCGAACTCGCGCTTGAGCGCGGCAGCGGCGCCACGCAGGGCGGCCAGCACGATGATCGCGGTGCCGTGCTGGTCATCGTGCATGACCGGGCAGTCCAGCGCCTCGATCAGCCGCGCCTCCAGCTCGAAGCAGCGCGGTGCGGCCACGTCCTCCAGGTTGACCGCGCCGAAGGAGGGGCGCAGCCGGACCAGCGTCTCCACGATCTCGTCCACGTCGGTGGTGTCCAGCACCAGCGGGATCGAGTCGAGTCCGCCGAAGGTCTTGAACAGCGCGGACTTGCCCTCCATCACGGGCAGGGAGGCGCGCGGGCCGATGTCGCCGAGGCCGAGCACCGCGGTACCGTCGCTCACCACGGCCACCAGGCGGTGGGTCCAGGTGTAGCGGGCGGCGAGGCTCGGGTCGGCCGCGATGGCCAGGCTGACCTTGGCCACCCCCGGCGTGTAGGCGATGGACAGCGCACGCGGGTCGGCGAGTGAGGCGGTCGGGGCGATCGCGAGCTTGCCGGCCTCGTGCGCGGAGAAGATCTCCTCATCGGTGAGCTGACCGGTGGCCTGGTCGTCCACGGTTGTCACAGCGTCCCTCCTGGAGGGGGCGAGAGTTGTGGGCGTGCCCGAATAGGCACGTGACGCGGTCCGCCGGACGCTGTCGCACCCTGGCGTTTCGCGGGATCAACGGGTCGACCACTGGACTACGGGGTGGAGTCCGGTGATCAACACACGCTGCGGTGTCGACAGTGTGGCACCACTTCCTGATCGTGTCTGCGGCGGGGATCACAGTTACCTTTTTCCTTCCGGCGCAGGTCAGGACGTGTTTTGCAAGACGTCCGTCCGGCTTGTTTCCGCCACAGGCGGTCCTCCGCAGGTCGCGGGACTCGCGCCGTAAGCTCAAGCACCATGCAGGTGCGGAAAATGACGATCCCCGATGCGTACGAATTCACTCCGAAAAGTTTTCCGGACGACCGCGGACTTCTGGTGGTTCCGTTCCAGGCCGACCTGGTCGCCGAGACCGTCGGATACCCGCTGCCGCTGGCCCAGAGCAACCACTCGGTGTCCCGCCGCGGGGTCATCCGCGGTGTGCACTTCGCCGACACCCCGCCGGGACAGGCCAAGTACATCTACTGCGCCCGCGGCGCCCTGATCGACATCGTCATCGACATCCGGCTGGGCTCGCCGACCTTCGGCAAGTGGGAGGCGGTGCGGCTGTCCTCGGAGACCTACAACTCGATCTACATCAGCGAGGGTCTCGGGCACTGCTTCCTCGCCCTGGAGGACGACACGGTGATGAACTACCTGTGCTCGACCCCGTTCACCCCCGCGCGCGAGCACGCGATCAACCCGCTGGACCCGGCACTGGGCCTGCCATGGGCGGAGTACCTGGACGGCGCCGCGCCGGTGCTCTCGGCCAAGGACACCGACGCGCCCAGCCTGGCCGAGGCCGAGGCAGCCGGTCTGCTGCCCAAGTACCAGACCTGCGTTGACCACTACGCCAGCCTGCGCGCCAACGCCTGACGCTCCCCACCCCCGCCAGGTCGGCCACCGTCGCCACGACCTGGCGGGCCTGCCTCAGCCCCGCCGCCGCACCCGTCCCGGCCGCGGCCACAGCCGCCAGCGCACCACCCCGAGCACCTCGGCCGCGCCGAGTGCGGCGGAGTCGGTGGAGCCGAAGGTGTTGTCCCCCAACACCCACCAGCCGCCGGCGACCGGCCGCACCGCCCGCTTGACGGACAACTGCCCCGGCCGCGCCGCCCAGCGCACCAGCACCACATCCCCGGCCCGCGGCCGGACACCCCGCCGGACCAGCACGACATCCCCGTCGGCCAGCGCCGGAGCCATGGACGGCCCGCGCACCAGCAACCTGCGCACCGGCAGAAGCCCGAGCCCCAGGACGATCACCTCCGCCTGCCGGTCCGGTACGCCCGGAGTAGGGTCACCCGCGTCGGAGCATCCATTGTTCAGGAGGACATGATGCGACTGTTGTCGCGCATCCTCGCCCCGCGTCTGGAGGTCACCGCGCACTGCGACCTCCCGTGCGGCGTGTACGACCCAGCCCAGGCGCGGATCGAGGCCGAGTCGGTCAAGGCGATCCAGGAGAAGTTCCAGTCCAACGAGGACCCGGAGTTCCGCCAGCGCGCGATCGAGATCAAGGAACAGCGCTGCGAACTCGTCAAGCACCACCTGTGGGTGCTGTGGACGGACTACTTCAAGCCACCGCACTTCGAGAAGTACCCGGAACTGCACGAACTGTTCAACCGGGCCACCAAGGCCGCGGGCGCCGGTGGCGCCAAGGGGTCCACCGACCCCAAGACCGGCGCTGAACTGCTGGACTACATCGAACAGATCTCCACCATCTTCTGGGAGACCAAGAAGGCGGCCTGATTCGTGTGGTGGGACGCCCCAGTCACCCGGGTGGTGGCTGGGGCGTCTCGCTGTCCTGGGCAACTCGGCGCAGAATCGGCGGCGTGACCCACGACGAGCACCGGGAGCCCACCGTCTACCTGCTGCGGCACGGTGAGACCGAGTGGTCCCGCTCCGGTCAGCACACCGGCCGCACCGACATCCCGCTCACCCCGCAAGGCCGCGCCCAGGCCGAGGCCGCCGGCCGTACCCTGGCCGCGCTCGGCGTCAAGGGCCGGGTCCTGGCCAGCCCGCGCGACCGCGCCAGGGTGACCGCCGAGCTGGCCGGGCTCACCGTCGACGAGGTCACCGAGGACCTGGCCGAGTGGGACTACGGCGACTACGAGGGCCTGACCACACCGCGGATCCGCGAGTCCGTGCCGGACTGGACCGTCTGGACGCACCCGATCCCCGGCGGCGAATCCGCCGAACAGGTCACCGCCCGCGCCGACCGGTTGCTGGACCGGGTGCGGGCGTTGTTGCCGGAGACCGACGTGGTGCTGGTCGGGCACGGGCACTTCAGCCGGGTGCTGGTGGCGCGGTGGCTGGAGCTGCCCGCGACGGCCGGGGTGCGGTTCGGGTTGGGCACGGCGGGGATCGCTGTGCTGGGATTCGAGCGGGGTGTGCCGCAACTCGTGCGGCTCAACCTGCCGACCGCCTAGCACTGGGGAGGAAAACCGTGACCGACGAGCGCATTCGCCGGGTCCGGCCGTCCGATGTGGACGCCGTGATCGGACTGATCGAGGGGCTCGCGGAGTACGAGCGCGCGCCGGAGTCCTGCACCATCACCGCCGACCAGCTGCGCACCGCCCTGTTCGGCGACAGCCCGGCGCTGTTCGGGCACGTCGCCGAACTGGACGGCGTGGTGGTCGGTTGTGCCCTGTGGTTCCTGAACTTCTCCACCTGGGAGGGCAGGCACGGCATCTACCTGGAGGACCTGTTCGTACTGCCCGAGCACCGGGGTTCGGGGCTGGGCAAGGCGTTGCTGGTGGCGCTGGCCCAGGAGTGCGTGCGCCGCGGCTACGCCCGGTTCGAGTGGTCGGTGCTGGACTGGAACACACCGGCCATCGACTTCTACAAGTCCCTCGGCGCGGTGGCCATGGACGAGTGGACGGTCTACCGGGTGGACGGGGCCGCACTGGCGGAGCTGGGCAAGCAGGCCTGACTCAGGTGATCAGCGGGTCCCCGGCGGCGGCCACCAGCTGGAACGCGGTGGCGCCGTCCAGGGACTCGCGCAGCAGGTCGGCGTGACCGGCGTGCCTGGCCAGCTCGGTGATCAGGTGCAGCAGCACCCAGCGCACGGTGCGCACCTTGCCGGCGACCAATGGGTGGCCCTGCAGGCCGACGTCCACCGGCTGGTCCAGGTCCAGCTCGCGCACCTGGTCCTCGGTGCGGGCGGCGACCTCGGCGAGTTCGGCCAGGGCCTGGGCCACGGTCTCGCCGGGGCCGAGCGCGTGCACCGGGCCGCGGTCGCCGATGTGCACGCCACGCACGATGTCCAGCCAGTTGCGTTCCACGCCGGCCACGTGTTTGACCAGCCCGGCCAGGGTCAGCTCGCTGACCAGCGGGCGGCTGGTGGCGGTCTGCTCGGTCAGGTTGAGCACGCTGCGGCGCAGGGCGGCGCGCTGTTCGGCCAGGAACGCCAGCAGCGCGTCCCGTTCGTCGGCGACTTCTCGGACCATGGCCACGGCGGGACTCCTTCGGTGGGAACGTCGTCATGCTCGCCGGGGAAGACCGGGCCCGCGGCCGGTTTCGCCACGGGTGAAACTGGGCGCATGAGCCAGGACAAGGCGCGGCGGAAGCAGTTGCGCGAGGCCCACAAGGCCGCCGAGCGGGACAGGCGGATCGCGCTGTGCCCGCTCACCGAGCAGGAGCTGGCCGACCTCGTGGCGGATCTGGAGGCCGCGGTCGAACTGCACGGCTGCGACCACAGCACCCGGTTCGCCGAGGTCTGGGCCGCCGCGCACGGGCGGGACTGGGCCGACCTGGACGAGGGGCTGGCCGAGCTGGGTGGTTACTGCGACTGCGAGATCTCGGTCAACTGCGATCCGGACACCGTGTTCGGCCGCTGAGCCGGCGCCGAGCGCAGGGTCAGGGCGAGCTGGCCTGGCCGTGGGCACAACTCGGGTGGGGCGGCGGCGAGCAGTTCGGTGAGTTCCAGCGGGCGGGGCTGGCAGCGGGTGGACTCGGGCACGCCCAGGATCCCGGCGCCGTCCAGGGCCAGTGGCAGTTCGGCCAGCAGGGAGTGCACGGCGATCTGCACCTGGCCGCGGGAGCACAGCGCGCCCGGCACCCGGTCGGCGAGCATGGTCGCGGTGGCCCGCAGGCAGGCCGCGCGGAAGACCAGGCTGCTGTCGTAGGCGTGCCGGACCTGGTCGAAGAGCACCTGGTAGCGGTAGCGGGCGGCCACCTCGGCCCAGGGCACCACCAGCGAACCGGGCAGGCCGAGCACGGCCAGTGCGCGCCGGGCCCTGGCCTGCAGGCGTTTGCCCTCGCTGCGGGCCTTGTGCAGGGCGCGGTGGGTCTTGTAGCCGACCGCCCGGTAGGTGTGTGCCGCGGGCAGGTCGACCAGCACCACCTGCACGGCGGTGAAGTTGCCAGCGGCCCAGCCCGCGTAGCCGAGCAGATCCTCCTCGGCGTGATCGAAGAGGCCGAGGGCGAGCAGCGCGTGGCCGCCCCGGCCAACGGACGTACGCGGTCGCGGGATCTGACCGTCAGGCGTCACACATCGATTGGAGCACGACACGCGCGGGCGCTCCCAGTCCCTTCTTTGAGTGATCAACCCATCGGAGCAGGAGCGGTGTCCCGATCGGCCCAGTGCGCACGCAGCGCGGCCACCGTCACCGAGATCGCCGGCCTCCGGGTGGCCTGCTGCCGCCACACCGCGAACAACCGCCTGGTCGGCGTCGGGACCAGCGGCCGGACCACCACGTGCGCGGGCACCGGACCGCGGCCGAGCCTGGGCAGCAGGCACACGCCAAGGCCCTTGGCGGCCAGCGCGAGCTGGGACTGGTACTCGGTGACCTGGTGCGCGAGCACCGGTTCCACCCCGCCGCCGCGCAGGGTGCGGATCAGCCAGTCGTGGCAGATCGAGCCGGGCGGCTGGCAGATCCAGCGCGCGCCGGTGAGTTCCAGCGGGCTCAGTTCGGCCCGCGCGGCCAGCGGATGGCTCTCGTGCAGCAGCACATCGGCCACGTCCACGCCGATGTCGGCCCTGGCCAGCCCTTCGGGCACGGGCAGCGGGGTGTTCTCCCAGTCGTGCACCACGGCCAGGTCCAGCTCGCCCCTGGCGACCAGGTCCAGCGACAGGTGCGGGTCCAGTTCGGTCAGCCGCAGGTCCAGCTCCGGGTACTCGCGGGCCAGTTCGGCCAGCGGCCCCGGCAGCAGGCCGCGGGCGGCGGTGGCGAAGGTGCCAAGGGTGAGCCGCCCGACCGGCTGGCCGCGCTGTTCCTCCAGCCGCACCTCGGCCTGTTCGACCAGGGCCAGGATCTCCTTGGCGGTGCCTGCCAGCTCGGCGGCCGCGTCGGTGAGCGCGATGCCGCGGCCCCGGCGTTCCAGCAGCGTGGTGCCGGTCTCGCGTTCCAGTTTGGCCAGCTGCTGGGACACCGCGGAGGGGGTGTAGCCGAGTGCGGCGGCGGCCGCGTTGACCGAGCCGTGCACTGCCACGGCGTGCAGCGCGCGCAGTCTGCCGATATCGAGCATGAAGCAATACTAAACAGATCCGGGTAGATAGTTTCGCTGGTGCTTAACTCTCCGCCGGGTCAGGCTGAGCTGGTGAAGCCCGCACACGTCGCCCTCGCCGTCCTGGTCGCGCTGATCTGGGGACTCAACTTCGTGGTCATCCAGGTCGGTCTGGCCGAGGTGCCACCGTTCCTGTTCTCCGCGCTGCGCTTCACCGTGGCCGCGCTGCCCGCGCTGTTCTTCGTCGGCTCGCCCCGGGTGGCCTGGCGCTGGGTGCTGCTGATGGGCCTGACCCTGGGCGTGGTGAAGTTCGGGCTGCTCTTCGGCGGCATGTACGCGGGCGCACCGGCCGGACTGTCCTCGCTGGTGCTGCAGAGCCAGGTGCTGTTCACCGTGTTCTTCGCCGCGCTGCTGCTCAAGGAGCGGCCCACCCCGCTGCGCCTGGCCGGGACCGGGGTCGCGCTGGCAGGCATGGTGCTGGTGATCCTCGACTACGGCGCGGGCAGCCCGCTGGGCGCGCTGCTGATGGTGGTCGGCGCGGCCGCGGTGTGGAGCCTGACCAACATCATCACCCGCTACGCGGCCCCGCCGGACATGCTGCGCTTCATGGTCTGGGTCAGCGCGGTGCCGATCCTGCCGCTGCTCGCGCTCTCGGCCACCTTCGAGGGCGTGGACACCGGGCTGACCGCGTTGGCGCACCTGGACCTGGCCGGGATCGGCGCGGTGCTCTACGTGGGCTGGGCGGCGACCCTGGCCGGCTTCGGCATCTGGGGTTTCCTGCTGCGCAGCTACCCGGCCACCGCGGTCGCGCCGTTCTCGTTGCTGGTGCCGGTGTTCGGCATGTCCTCGGCCGCGCTGCTGCTGAACGAGGAGCTGACCACGCTGCGACTGGTCGCCGCGGTGCTGGTCATCATCGGGGTGGCGCTGGCCTCGGGCGTGGTCAGGCCAAGGGCGCGCAAGCCAGTGCCGGATCAGCCGGGCTGCCGCTCCGAGTCGTCGTACGGCCCGATGCCCAGCACCCAGGCCCGCGCGTGCGTGCTGAACAGCAGCACCAGCACGGCCGCGCAGTAGATCGCGGCCAGCGAGCCGATCAGCCAGCGCCCGGACGGCCCGAGGGTGTACCAGGCCACGCCCAGCAACAGGATCTCCACCACCACCGCGGGCGAGCGCGCCCAGCGCTTGCCGCGCAGCAGCCCGATCGCGGCCGCGAGCACCCCGGCGGTCAGCACCGCGAAGTAGGCGGCCTCACCGAAGACGTTGCCCGGTTTGGGCGCGCCGTCGAGTGCGCGCACCAGCAGGGCGAGCACCAGCACCACCCCCGCCAGGCCCTGCAACCCGACCAGGAGACCCGCCACACGCACCGCACGCGGCGCACCCAGGGCTTGCGACATGCAGACAGGCTAGGGCCTGTGTGCGGAGCCTCGTGCGTGAGAGTCGTGATCGAGGTGGTTCCTGGTGGCGCGGCCGGGCCGCCCTCATACCGGGCGTATTCGGGTGGTCCGGCCGTGCCGCCAGGGGCCGCCTCGGCGCGGCTATCGCGTGCGCGGCTCCGCACACAGGCCCTGGATCGCTCTTTCGGGGCGATCTGGCAGCTCACGGACGTGACTTGCGCCGCATATCAGTGATCATCCAGGCACAACGCCCCAGCTCGGCCTCCACCATCGGGTCAGGGGTGGAGCGCGGGGCGTCACGGGCTGTCATACGCTTCAGGGCGTGCGCGCACTCCTAGTGGTCAATCCCCAGGCCACCGCCACCTCGGCGGCGGGGCGCGATGTCATTGCCCACGCACTGGCCAGCGACGTGAAATTGGACGTCGTCGAGACCAGCTACCGGGGGCACGCGGCGGATGCCGCGGCCGAGGCCGCGCACGACGGTTTTGACCTCGTGGTGGCGCACGGCGGGGATGGCACGGTCAACGAGGTCGTGAACGGACTGCTCTCTGACGGCGTCCGGGACGATGTGCCGATGCTGGGTGTGGTGCCGGGCGGATCCGCGAATGTCTTCGCGCGCGCCCTGGGTCTGCCGGTCGATCCGGTGGAGGCCACGCACCGGTTGCTGCAGGCGATCGAGGCCGGTGCGAGTCGCCGGGTCGGGCTGGGCCGGGCGGATGACCGCTGGTTCACCTTCAACGCCGGACTGGGCTGGGACGCCGACGTGGTCGCCGGGGTCGAACGGCACCGGGTCAAGAAGGCCACCCCGATGCTCTACGCGCGGATGGCCGCCACCAGCTACTTCAAGCTGGACCACGGGCACCCGAAGCTCACCGTGCACCTGCCCGACGGCGAACCGGAGACCGGGCTGCACCTGGCCTTCGTGTCCAACACCGATCCGTGGACCTACCTGGGTGAGCGGCCGCTGCGGATCAATCCGGGTTCCTCCTTCGAGGACGGATTGGGTGTGTTTGCTCTCCGTAACGTCGGGGTACCCACCGTCGTGAAGCACGTATGGCAGATCCTGCGGCCCGGCGGAAGTCCGCAGGGCGGGAATTTGTTGCGGCGGGATGACGTTGAGTGGATTAGAGTGACCTGCGCGGAACCGGTCCGGCTCCAGGTAGACGGCGATCTTCTTGGCGAGCGGACCGATGTGCGGTTCATGTCCGTGCCGGCGGCACTGTCCGTCGCGGTGTGACCTGTGCGTGATCGGGTCGTCACCTGGGCGTGACCTTCGCCAGCGCGCGGAATGTCACCCTTTGAAACCGCCAAGCAAGTGCGTGTCGATCTTTCGGGTGAGTTGCCTCACCGGATTGGATCGGGCCTCTTGACTTTGCCGTAGTTCGTGAAAGCATTCACAAGCACCCACAAACACCCCCGAAACCCACTATCGGCACTATTGCTATGTGCCTAGCGAGGAGCAAGGAACCATGGACTGGCGCCACCGCGCGACCTGCCGCGACGAGGACCCCGAGCTGTTCTTCCCCGTTGGGAACAGCGGTCCTGCGTTGCTCCAGATCGCCGAGGCGAAGACCGTCTGCCGCCGGTGCCCCGTGATGTCCGACTGCCTGACCTGGGCGCTGGAGTCTGGACAGGACGCGGGAGTCTGGGGCGGTATGAGCGAGGACGAGCGACGCGCGCTGAAGCGCCGCAACGCCCGCACCCGGGCTCGCACTGGAGCCTGAGAGGGTCGCAACCTCCGAACGGCCGACTGACCGGCACTCGCGCGAACGAGTGCCGGTCAGTTGCTTTTTCTGCCTCTCCGGCGAAAACCCCGGCTGGAACTGGCAGAAACATGACTAGATAAACCCACATCTCTAATGGTCTAACGGCGGCGTTGCAGCGGCACCCGCAGTACCGCCTCGGTGCCCTTGGTCCCCTGCCGGCGGCGCAGGCTGAGCGAACCCCGCAGTTCGGACTCGACCAGGGTGCGCACGATCTGCAGGCCGAGCCGGTCGGTGCGCTCCAGTGAGAAGCCCTGCGGCAGGCCACGGCCGTCGTCGGTGATGACCACGTCCAGCCACTTCGCCGAGCGTTCCGCGTGCACCACCACCTCCCCGCGCTGGCCTGGGGTGTAGGCGTGCTCGAAGGCGTTCTGCACCAGCTCGGTCAGCACCATCACCAAAGGTGTGGCCAGTTCTGCCTGTACCACCCCGAATTTGCCCTCGCGGCGGACCACCACCCTGGTCTCGGCGGTGGCCACGTCGCTCATCATCGGGATCACCTGGTCCACCACGTCGTCCAGGGACACCCGCTCGTCCACCGACATGGACAGCGTCTCGTGCACCAGCGCGATCGAGGTGACCCGGCGGACCGATTCGGCCAGCACCTGCCGGGCCTCGGTGTTGTTGGTCCGGCGGGATTGCAGCCGCAGCAGCGCGGCCACCGTCTGCAGGTTGTTCTTGACCCGGTGGTGGATCTCCCGGATGGTCGCGTCCTTGGACATCAGTGCCCGGTCCCGCCTTGTCACCTCGGTGACGTCGCGGACCAGCACCAACGCGCCAGCCGCCTTGCCACGCGGGCGCAGTGGCAGCGCCCGGAAGAGCACGGTGGCGCCGCGGGCCTCGGCCTCCACCCTGGTGCTGGGGTTGCCGTCCAGCGCGGTGCGCATCCGCTGCGCGACCTCGGTGGCGTCGAAGGGGTCGGAGACCAGCGAGCGGGTCAGCGGCGCGAGCGCCACCCCGACCAGGTCGGCGGCGTGGCCCATCCGGTGGTAGGCCGAGAGCGCGTTCGGGCTGGCGAATACCACCGTGCCTGCGGCATCGAGCCTGATCAGGCCGTCGCCGACGCGCGGACTGGTGTGCGCGCCCGGCGAGGGCTCCGGCGCGGGGAAGGTGCCGTCGGCGATCATCTGGCAGAGATCGGCCGCGCTACCCAGGTAGGCGATCTCCAGTGGGCTGGGCACCCTGGGCACGGCCAGGTTGATGTCCCGGCTGAGCACCGCGACCACCTTGCCGCCGAAGCGGACCGGGATGGTCTCCCGGCGCACCGGCACGCCGAGGTGCCAGCGCGGGTCCTCCTCCCGGCAGATCCGCTCCTCGACCACAGCCCGGCGCAGCTGCGGGTGGTCCGGCGCGGCGACCACCGTGCTGACCATGTCCTCGGGGTGCGCGGTGGGCGCGGTCTGCGGACGGGCCTGGGCCACGCACAGGAATCGCTCCTCGGCGACCCCCTCCGCGGTGGCCGCCTCCAGCGGCACCCACATCAGGAAGTCGGCGAAGGACAGGTCGGAGAGCAGCTGCCACTCCCCCACCACCAGTTGCAGGTGGTCGACGGCGGCGCCCGGCAGGCGGGTGTGTTCGGCGAGCAACTCACTCAGGGTGGACACGGTGGTCCATTGTGCTCGACCAGCGCCCCGCCGTCGGCCAGCCGGTGGGGCGAGCCCCCCGCCGACCTCGGCCGTCGGGCGTGACAGACTGAGGGGAAGCAAGTCCCGGACCAAGGAGAACGCGATGTCCAAGCGCGCCCGCAAGAAGCGCGACCGCAAGAAGCGCGGCGCCAACCACGGCAAGCGTCCCAACGCCTGATCGTGGTTCATGCCGGACCAACCGGCAGAACAAAGCCCCCGGGACCATCAGGTCCTCGGGGGCTTCGTGCGTCTGGCGCCTGGTCAGTCGTCCTGTTTGACCGGCTCGTGCAGTTCGATCCGCTCGACCCGCAGGGAGACCTCGACGGTCTTGCCGTCCGGGCCGCATTCCACGGTGACCTCGGCCTGTTCCAGCACGGTCCGCCGGATGGAGGCGCGCAACCGCTGTTTCAGCGTGTCCGGGGCGGCCTCACCACCGCATTTCCGGGCCAGCAGGGCCTTGAGGTACTCGTCGATGCCGTACTGCTCCAGGCACGGGCTGCACTCGTCCAGGTGCTGGCGCAGCAGTTCGCGGCGGGTCCGGTCGCACTCCTGGTCCAGGAACATCCAGACCTCGGCGAGTACGTCCTTGCAGTTGGTCTCGGCGGATTCGTCGCAGCTCATGACCCGGCCACCTCCTGGGCGGCGCGGCCGCGCAGGAAACCGCGGTCCTTGGCCACGTCGGTGAGCAGTTCCTTGAGCTGACGCCTGCCGCGGTGCAGCCGGGACATGACGGTGCCGATGGGCGTGCCCATGATGTCGGCGATCTCCTTGTACGCGAACCCCTCGACGTCGGCGAGGTAGACCGCCATCCGGAAGTCCTCCGGCAGCTGCTGCAGCGCGTCCTTGACATCGCTGTCCGGCAGCCGGTCCAGCGCCTCCACCTCGGCCGAGCGCAGACCGGTGCTGCTGTGCCGTTCGGCCTGGGCCAGCTGCCAGTCGGCGATCTCGTCGGTCGGCGACTGCTGCGGCTGCCGCTGCTTGCGCCGGTACCCGTTGATGTAGGTGTTGGTCAGGATGCGGTACAGCCAGGCCTTGAGGTTGGTGCCCTCGGCGAAGGAGGAGAAGGCGGAGTACGCCTTCAGGAAGGTCTCCTGCACGAGGTCTTCGGCGTCGGCCGGGTTGCGGGTCATCCGCAGCGCGGCCGCGTAGAGCTGGTCGAGCAACGGCATCGCGTCCCGCTCGAAGCGGGCCGCGCGGTCATCCGTTGTCTCGTCCCCGGTTCTGGTCTCTGGTGCGGTGCCTGGCACCTGGCTCCCTTCCCGCACGCCGGAGCGTGGGCTTGGGCTTGTGGTAACAACCGCAGGCAGCTCCACCATCGGAAATGCCGGCGATGGTGCTGAGGATACGCCGCGCAGCGCGCCTCGGCCGGGCCGCGCGGCGGCCGGGCGGAGCGGGCAGGTCATCTCGGTTCCCACGATTCGCACAACGCGGCGCGGTGCGCGGGCATTCCGGGCCGGCGGGCGGTGTGCGCCACAAAGCCTGGATCTAAGCTCCGCGGTCATGGCGGGACGAGGCACTCCGGCGACCGCGCTGCTGGTCAAGCAGCGGATCGCGCACACACTGCACTCCTACGAGCACGATCCCCGGCACGAGTCCTACGGGCTGGAAGCCGCCGAAGCACTGGGGCTGACGCCCGAGCGGGTGTTCAAGACCCTGGTGGCCGAGGTGGACGGCGCGCTCGCGGTGGGTGTGGTGCCGGTCACCGCGCAGCTGGACCTCAAGGCGCTGGCCGCGGCACTGGGCGGCAAGAAGGCGAAGATGGCCGCGGTCCCGGACGCGGAGCGGGCCACCGGCTACGTGGCGGGCGGGATCTCGCCGCTGGGGCAGAAGAAGCGGCTGCCGCTGGTGCTCGACGATTCCGCGCAGGGCTTCGAGACGATCTTCTGCAGTGCCGGGCGGCGCGGGCTGGAGGTCGAACTCGCCCCCGCTGACCTGGCCACCCTGACCAAGGCGGTGCTGGCGCCGATCGCGGCAGGCTGAACAGGCGGGATCACCGCCGGGTCCCTACGCTGCGGCCATGACCAGGAAGTCGGTTCGGGACGTGCTGCGGCTGACTGCGGTGGACCTGTCCGCCCTGGACCCGGCTGGCAGGCCGATCGGTCCGAAGACCAAGAAGGACGCCGCCGAGGACCTGCTCGCCACCGGCGCCGAGCTGGAGGACCTGCAGGAGGCGCTCTACGCCGAGGACGCCCGCGCGGTGCTGCTGGTGTTGCAGGGCATGGACACCTCCGGCAAGGGCGGCACCATCCGGCACGTGCTCGGGCTGGTGAACCCGCAGGGCGTGCACATCGCCTCGTTCAAGAAGCCGACCAGGGCCGAGGCCAGGCACCACTTCCTGTGGCGGGTGCGCAAGGTGCTGCCGGAGCCGGGGCGGATCGGTGTGTTCGACCGCTCGCACTACGAGGACGTGCTGGTGCCCAAGGTCGAGGGCCTGCGCACCGCGGCCGAACTGCGTGCCAGGTACCGGGAGATCAACGAGTTCGAGCACGAGCTGGCCGAGGCCGGGGTGGCGGTGCTGAAGTGCTTCCTGCACATCTCGCCGGAGGTGCAGCGGGAGCGGTTGCTGGCCCGGCTGGACGATCCGCGCAAGCACTGGAAGTACAACCCGGCCGACATCGACGCCCGGTCCAAGTGGTCGAAGTACCAGCAGGCATACACCGCGGCACTGAAGAACTGCTCGGCCACGCCCTGGTACGCGGTGCCCGCGGACCGGAAGTGGTACCGGAACTGGGCGGTGAGCCGGTTGCTGCTGGAGACCATGCGCGAGCTGGACCCGAAGTTCCCGCCGCCCGCCTACGACATCGCCGCCGAGCAGGCCCGGCTGCGCACCGACGACCCGCTGCGTTAGTCGAGTGGGCGCAGCACCCTGGGCAGCCAGTCGGCGACCGCGCGGTAGACGCCCTCGACGTCGGCCTTGAGGCTGTGGTCCCCGGCCAGCGTGACCAGTTCGCGGTGGTGACCCGCAGCGGGCATGCCGAAGGGGTCCTGCACGCCCTGCACGACCAGCGCGGGCACCTCGATGCCGTCCAGTTCGGGCATCCGGGACTTCTCCGGCTTGCCCGGCGGATGCACCGGGAAGGCCAGGCACAGCACGGCCGCGGCCTGACCGGGCGCGGCGGTGCGGCAGGCCACCCTGGCCCCGGAGGACCGGCCGCCGAAGATCATCGGCAGGCCGTCGCACCAGCTGGTCGCGAGTTCCCCGACCACGGCCAGCCAGGCCGCGTCGAGCTGTTTGGCCGGGGCGGGCGCGCGGCGGCCCGCCACCCGGTAGGGCTGTTCGACCAGCACCACGTGCACCCCGGCGGCGGTGGCGGCCCTGGTCGCGGCGACCAGGTCGGGCGCGTCGATGCCGCCGCCCGCGCCGTGGCCGAGCAGCAGCGCGGCCCTGCCCTCGGCGGCGCAGTGCAGTTCGGCCCTGGCCGGGCCGTGCGGGGTGGCCAGCTCCATCCTGGTCATGGCAGCTCGAAGAGGGCCTGGCCGTCGTCAGCGGGCTGCTTCTTCTTCGCCGGGGCCTTGCGCTTGGGCGCGGGGTCGAGCTGGACCGAGCCGGGTTCGACCCGGTCCATCAGCTCGGCGGTGTTGTTGCGGACGTTGTTGACCGCGGTGGACACCGGCCGCAGTTCCAGTGCCTCGATCAGTTCGGGCGCGGGCGGGGCGAGCAGGTCGGCGACCTCGCCGCGGTCCGGGTCCAGCCAGTCGGCCCACTTCTCCGGCGGCAGCAGCAACGGCATCCGGTGATGGATCCCGGCGAGCGGGCCGAAGGCGTCGGTGGTGAGCACCGCGCAGGTGACCAGCGGGGACTCATCCGGCGCGCCCGGCCGGCGCCAGGTGGCCCACAGCGCGGCCATGGCCAGGCTGGAGCCGTCCGGGTTGGTCACGTAGAAGGGCTGCTTGACGCCGCCCTCCTGCTGCCACTCGTACCAGCCGTCGGCAGGCATCAGGCAGCGGTAGTGCTTGACCGAGGTGCGGTAGGCGGGCTTCTCGGCCGCGGTCTCGGACCGGGCGTTGATCATCTTGGCCGCGATGCCGGGATCCTTGGCCCACTTGGGCACCAGCCCCCAGCGCATCACCCGCAGGGTGCGTTCGGTGGTGTCCGGGTCGGGGTTGCCCTCGGCGTCGCGTGGGTGCCGCTGCACCACGGCGATCACCGGTTTGGTCGGCGCGACGTTGTAGTCCGGCCCGTTGATCAGGCCGCCGGTCGCGTCCGCCGCGCCGAACTCCTCCACCAGCCGAGCCGGGTCCTTCACCGCCGAGTACCGCCCGCACATGGTGCATACGGTACGCGGCGGGGCCGTCACCGCCTGGCGACGCCGGTGCGCCAGGCGGCCAGCAGGGGCAGCGCGACCACGAACAGCAGGCCGAGGCCCAGCCGCAGGTTCCGGTCGGCGGGCACCCAGGCCGGGCCGGGCGCGTACGCGGTGGCCGGGATGGTCTGGGCCTGGGCCTCGTCGTACCAGGCGGAGCCCAGCCTGCGGCGCTCCTCCGGGTCGGCGGGCAGCGGGTACAGCGCGGTCTGGCGGAGGATCCCGTTGTTGCTCGTGGTGTGCTGGGCGAGCAGCACCACCCCGATCGGCGCGGTGACCACGGCCAGCGCGATCAGCACCTTGGCGGTCAGCGCCAGGCCGGGCCTGGTCACCAGCAGCGCGCCCACGGCCAGCAACAGCACGCCGGCCACCCCGGCCAGCACGATCAGCGGGGTGCCCACCAGCGTGCTGACCTCCCGGTCGCGGCGCGCGCCGGAGAGCAGCAGCGCGGTGGCCAGCCCGACCGGCGCGGTGAGCAGCAGGGCCAGCCCGCCAAGGAACAGCCGGGAATCGGCGGCGGCCGGGCGGCGCAGGCGGAGTCCGGCCAGCACCGGCAGGCCGAGGCCGAGTACCAGCAGCGCGAGCTGCCCGAGCGCGGCCAGCCACGGATCGGTGTGCCAGGAGACGGACAGTTCCTTGCCCGGCCCCAGCGGCAGGTTCACCCCGGGGTTCACGCCTGCCTGGAAGACCTTGTCCAGGATGCCGCCGAGTCCGGCCAGCGGCGGCGCGAGCGCGCCGAGCACCCCCAGTGCTCGGGCGCTCGCCGCCGCGCCGGAACGCAGCACCAGGGTGAGCACGGTGATCGCGGCCAGCAGGATCACCGCCATGTTCAGCAAACCCGGTGGCAGCGCGGGGACCAGGTAGAGCAGGCCGGTCAGCGGCAACAGCAGCAGGCCGGTGGCCGCGCGGGACTGGGCGGCGGACACCGCCGGCGCGCCCTCGGCGGCCACGATCTCGGCCGGATCGCCCAGCCGCGCCACCGCGGCGGCCAGGTCCGGCTCGCCCTCGGCGATCAGCGCGTCCAGGTGTTCGACCAGCTCGGCACGCAGTTCACCGCGACGGGGCTGGGGCAGTGCGGCGGCGGCGCGGTCGAAGCGCGCCAGCCAGTCCTCGGTGATCGGATGGCTCAGGGCGTTCATTTCTCTCCCTCGAGAACCTGGTCCACCGCGGCACTGAAACTGCGCCAGTGGCGGCGGAATCCCTCCAGTGCGGTCCGGCCCGGCCCGGTCAGCTCGTAGTAGCGACGCGGCGGGCCCTGGTCCGAGGGCTGCCAGCTGGTCTCCAGCAGCCCGTCCTTCCGCAGCCGGGACAGCAGCGGGTAGATCGTGCCCTCGGTGGTGCCGAGGCCCTCGACCGCGGCCAGCGCGCGCACCAGGTCGAAGCCGTAGCGGGGACCCCGGTCCAGCAGGGCCAGCACACAGTGCTCGATCACGCCCCGGCGGAGCTGGGCGAGGAGTTGCGCATCGGTGCTCACGGACGCAAGGTACCTTGCGCGGCAAGGTAGCGGCAAACCGGAACGAATCGAGGCTGTTCAGAGGCTGTTCAGCGGGATAGGGGACGATGTGCGGGTGAACGCCACCGTCAGCACTCCGTGGTCCGCACCCCTGGCCGAGGGTCCGGTGCGCGCGACCGTCCCGGTCCCCGGCTCGAAGTCGATCACCAACCGGGCCCTGGTCATCGCCGCGCTGGCCGAGGACGTCAGCACCCTGCACGCGCCACTGCGCAGCCGGGACACCCTGCTGATGGCCCAGGCCCTGCGCGCGCTCGGTGTCGGGGTGGCCGACAACCCGGCCGACGGCTCCTGGACGATCACCCCCGCCCCGCTGGCCGGTCCGGCCGAGGTGGACTGCGGGCTGGCGGGCACCGTGATGCGCTTCCTGCCGCCGGTCTCGGCGCTGGCCGACGGTGAGATCCGCTTCGACGGCGACCCGCACGCCCGGCTGCGCCCGATGGGCACCGTGCTGGACGCGCTGCGCGCGCTCGGCGCGGAGATCACCGGCGACGCGCTGCCGTTCACCGTGCACGGGCAGGGCGGTCTCGGCGGCGGCCAGGTCACCATCGACGCCTCCGGCTCCTCCCAGTTCGTCTCCGGGCTGCTGCTCTCCGGCGCCCGCTACGACCAGGGCGTGATCGTCCGGCACAGCGGCAAGCCGGTGCCCTCGCTGCCGCACATCGAGATGACCGTGGCGATGCTGCGCGCGGCCGGGGTCATCGTGGACACCGCCCAGGCCGATGTCTGGACCGTGCTGCCCGGTCCGATCGCCGCGCACGACGTGGTGATCGAGCCGGACCTGTCCAACGCCACCCCGTTCCTGGCCGCGGCCGCGGTCACCGGCGGCGAGGTCACCGTGCCGCACTGGCCGAGTGAGACCACCCAGGCCGGGGACGGCATCCGCGAGCTGCTGACCAGGATGGGCTGCCAGGTCGAACTGACCGCCGACGGCCTGACCGTGCGCGGGCCCGACCGCTTGCAGGGCATCGACGCCGACCTGCGGGACGTCTCCGAGCTGACCCCGACCATCGCGGCACTGTGCGCGCTGGCCGAGGGGCCCTCGCAGCTGCGCGGGGTGGCGCACATCCGCGGCCACGAGACCGACCGGCTGGCCGCACTGCGCACCGAACTGGGCAACCTGGGCGCCGAGGTCGAGGAGACCGAGGACGGCCTGCGCATCCAGCCCCGTCCGCTCACCGGCGGGCCGTGGCAGGCCTACGCCGACCACCGGATGGCCACCGCGGGCGCCATCCTCGGCCTGCGGGTGCCAGACGTGGTGGTCGACGACATCCTCAGCACCACCAAGACCATCCCGGACTTCCGCGGGATGTGGACCGCCATGCTCGGCCAGCCGGTCGGGGTCGCCGGGTGATCGGGGTTCCGCGGTGAAGCAGGGCTGGCGCAACCTGGACGAGTCCGATGTGCGGGTGCGCCCCACCAAGGGCACCCGGCCCCGCAGCAAGCAACGACCCAAGCACTCTGACGCCGAGCAGGCCATGGTGATCACCGTGGACCGCGGCCGGTGGACCTGCGCGGTCGGCGACGACCCTGACCGCAAGGTCACCGCGATGCGCGCCCGCGAGCTGGGCCGCACGCCGATCGTGGTCGGCGACCGGGTCGACCTGGTCGGGGACATCTCGGGCCAGACCGACACCCTGGCCAGGATCGTGCGGGTGGCCGAGCGCAGCAGCGTGCTGCGCCGCACCGCCGATGACACCGACGCCTTCGAGCGGGTGGTGGTGGCCAACGCCAGTCAGCTGGTGATCGTGGTCGCGCTGGCCGATCCGCCGCCCCGGCCCGGCTTCATCGACCGCTGCCTGGTCGCGGCCTACGCGGGCGGGCTGGCCCCGGTGCTGTGCCTGACCAAGGCCGACCTGGCGGGCGCCGAAGCGCTGCTCGCCGCCTACTCCGGCCTGGACTTCAACGTGGTGGTGACCCGCTTCGACGAGGAGCCCGCCGAACTGCGCAGGCTGCTGGCCGGACAGGTCTCCGCGCTGGTCGGGCATTCCGGCGTCGGCAAGTCCACCCTGGTCAACAAGCTGCTGCCGGGAGTGGACCGGGCCACCGGCGCGGTCAGCGGGGTGGGCAAGGGCAGGCACACCTCCACCTCCACCCTGGCCCTGCCCCTGCCGGTGGAGGTGGGCGGCTGGGTGATCGACACCCCCGGCATCCGCTCCTTCGGCCTGGCGCACGTGAAGCCGGATGACCTGGTCAAGCACTTCGACGACCTGGCCGAGACCGCCGAGGAATGCCCGGTCAACTGCGGCCACCTCGGCCCGCCAGCCGACCCGGACTGCGCGCTGGAGACGCTGCTCGCCAAGGGCGGCCCGACCGCGGACCGGATCGTCTCGCTGCGCAGGCTGCTGGTCTCCAAATCAGGCAAGGAAGAGCTGGTCGACTGAGCGGACCGGCGAAAACCCGGGCGTACCGGGCCGGGCGCGCGTACGGTGGCGGACACGACGTCGACGGTGACCATGGGGGACACCGGGGCGTCGTGACGCGCATTCACTGGGGGAACATCTTGCGTACGACGCTGCCCGCTGTCTCGGGCCTGGTACTGCTGACCGCTCTGGCCGCCTGCACCTCCGGCACGCCCACGCCGCCACCGGCGCCCGCGCCGTCCAGCACCCCGGCGGCCACCTCGGCCGCGCCGCCGGTGGCCAAGCCCACCGACGCCACCACGCTGGCCACCGCCATCACCACCGCGATGCGCGGCAAGAAGACCGCCGCCGCGAACACCACCGTGGACACCCCGATCGCGAACGTCGCGACCAAGGCCACCGCAGCGGTGCGCTTCGAGGACGAGCAGGTCTCCTTCACGGTGACCGGGGAGAACCCCAAGCTCGCCGCGATCGCCCTCAGCGCGGTGGTGCTGGGCGAGACCACCTACGCCAAGGACCAGGCCTCGACCAAGGCGGACCCGGCCAAGCCGTGGCGGCTGCTCAGCGAGAAGTCCACCAGGGACCGCCAGAACAGCGGCGAGCTGATCGAGGTGAAGACCCTGGCCGAGACCGCGCTGCCCACCCAGCAGCTGGCCTGGTTCCGCACCGGCGGCAAGCTGGAGGCCACCGCCGAGGAAACCGTGGACGGCACCGCCACCACCCGCTACACGATCACCGTGGACCTGGCCAAGGTCGCCGCGGCCACCAGCGACCTCCAGCAGCAGGTCCAGCTGGAGTCCGACGTGAAGTCCGGCATCACCAGCGTCAAGCACGAGATCTGGCTGACCGCGGACAACCTGCCGCTGCGCTGGCAGCGCACCTGGCCCACCGGCCTCGGCGGCAAGCCCACCATCACCGACACCCGCTTCACCGACTGGGGCAAGGCCGCGGAGATCACCGCGCCGCCCGCCGCGCAGATCCAGAAGTGACCCGATCCCCCAGCTAACCGGCCCGCTGTCGTCGCGGCTAGTGCGACGACAGCGAGGCGTCAGCGGGTTTGTTTAGGTTCTTCTCCAGGGGGGAACACCAGCAGGCTCGCCGGCCTTGACCGGCCGGCTGCTGGGGGGAGGGCAGCGGTACGACGCCTGCGACGACCAGGGGGGACGTCGTGGCGTCGTACTGCGAGCCCGGGTTGGTTCTCAGGGGGGTTCCACAGGGGGGATCTCTCGCGCAGCGCGAGGAAACACCATGCGTCGACTGCTGCTCGCCACGGCGAGCGCACTGCTCCTGTCCGGGTGCGCGAGCACCCCGGCCGCCCCGGTGGTGCCGGAGCTGCCCAAGTTCGGCAATCCGGCGGAGTTCATCAGCAAGGTCACCGCCGCCATGCGGGAGAAGAAGACGGCCAGCCTCTCCGGCGCGATCACCGACCCGGACAGCGGGTACGTGGGCTCCGTCCGCCCCCGGGTTCTGCTCCGGCACGAGCCGGGCGACCGGGTGTCCACGCACTACGACGACACGGCCACCAGCCACAACCCCATGATCATCGTCAGCCTGCCGGAGGGGACCTTCGCCAAGTCCAAGAACTCCGAAGAGGACTTCCCGGCCAGGCCGTGGCTGCGGATCAACGATGAGGACGACCCGGAACTCGAGTACGTCTCCAAGATCATCAAGGGCGGGGTGTCCTGGCTGGCCGAACCGAGCAGGCACATCGGCCTGCTCGCCCAGGCCAACCTGGATGGCGTGACCCAGGACGAGCTGAACGGCGTCCGGGTGGTCAAGTACGCCTTCACCGTCGACCTGGCCAAGGCCATCACCACCGTCACGGACAAGGCGGCGAGACTCCAGCTGCAGCGGCGGCTCGACAAGGGCCGGACCTCGGCCAAGCACGAGATCTGGCTCAGCGCGGACCACCTGCCGCTGCGCTGGTCAACGCTGGAGCTGCGCACCAACGGCCAGCCGGCCAGCACCGACATCCTCTACTCGGACTGGGGCAAACCGGTCGAGATCGTGGCGCCGCCCGCCAAGCAAGTTCGCTGATCCGGTCACGGAAAAAAGGGAAACATCATGCGTCGACCCCTGCTCGCCACCACCAGCGTCCTGCTGCTGACCGCGCTGGGCGCCTGCTCCGGCGGCGCCGCACCGTCCAGTAGCGCCCCGGCCACCTCCTCGGCGGCCACCTCAGCGGCCGCCGCGGCCAAGCTGACCAACGTCACCGAGTTCGTCACCGCGGTCAACGCGGCCATGCTGGCGAAGAAGACGGTGCACCTGAGCACCGCCGCCGCCGACTCGCGCAAGCCCGCCGAGTCCGCCAAGACCAAGACCCAGCTCCGGTTCGAGGAGGGCGGCAAGGTCTCCTCGCTGCTGGTCGCGGAGGACGGCGAGGGCAAGACCACCGTCGTGCAGCTGCCCACGGAGTTCTTCCTGCAGACCGCCGACAACGAGAAGGAGACCCCCGGCAAGCCGTGGCGGCAGGTCAAGGCGGGCGGCGACGACCTCTTCTCGAAGGTGATGACGCCGGTCGTGGTGCGGATGACCGAGGCGAGCGACCCGAGCCGGGGCATCGCGCACTTCGGCACAGCGGGGCAGTTCGACGCGCCGGTCCCCGAGCAGGTCGACGGCGTGGCCGCGACCAAGTACACGATCACCGTGGACTACGCCAAGGTCGTGGCGGCCACCACCGACAAGTTCGTCAAGGGCAACTTCGAGTCCAAGATCAAGCTCAACCGCAGCGCGCTCAAGCACGAGGTGTGGCTGGACGCGAACAACCTGCCGCTGCGCTGGCGGGCCACCGAGTCCGGCAAGGTCGAGTTCACCTCCACCGTGGACGCGAAGTTCCAGGACTGGGGCAAGCCGGTGGAGATCGCCGCGCCCCCGGCCGCGCAGATCGGCGTATCCGCGGGCTGAACCAACGGAGAACGGCCCGCCAGCGATCAACTCGCGGCGGGCCGTTTCACGTTGTGCCGTCAGGCTCAGCCCATGTGCGGGTAGCCGGTGGAGGTCGGCGGCACGAAGGTCTCCTTGATGGAGCGCGGGCTGGTCCAGCGCAGCAGGTTCAGCACCGAACCGGCCTTGTCGTTGGTGCCGGAGCCGCGGCTGCCGCCGAAGGGCTGCTGGCCGACGACCGCGCCGGTCGGCTTGTCGTTGACGTAGAAGTTGCCCGCGCTGAACCGCAGCGCCTGGTGCGCCTGCTCGATCGCGACCCGGTCGGTGGCGAAGATCGCCCCGGTGAGCGCGTACGGGGTGCTGTTGTCGGCGAGTTCGAGCACCTTGGCGTAGTCGGCGTCCTCGTAGACGTGCACCGCGATGATCGGCCCGAAGTACTCGGTGGTGAACACCTCGTTCAGCGGGTCGGTGCCCACCAGCACGGTCGGCTGCACGAAGTAGCCGACCGAGTCGTCGCAGGTGCCACCGGCCAGAACCTCGATGGTCGGGTCCGCCGCGGCCTTGGTCAGGGCCGCCTTGTGCTTGGCGAAGGCCCGCGCGTCGATGACCGCGCCACCGAAGTAGCTGAAATCGGTGACGTCGCCGTAGGTGATCTGCTTGGTCAGGTCGGCGATCTGCTCACGCAGGCCGCCCTCCCACAGCGAGCGCGGCAGGTACGCGCGGCTCGCGGCCGAGCACTTCTGGCCCTGGTACTCGAACGCGCCACGCACCACGCCCACCGCAACGGCGGTCGGGTCGGCCGAGGGGTGCGCGACGATGAAGTCCTTGCCGCCGGTCTCGCCGACCAGGCGCGGGTAGCTGCGGTAGTTGTCCAGGTTGCCCGCGATGTTCTTCCACAGCGCCTTGAAGGTCGCGGTGGAGCCGGTGAAGTGCAGCCCGGCCAGCTCGGGGTCGGTCAGCGCGACCTCGCTCACCGCGTGCCCGTCACCGGTGACCAGGTTGATCACGCCTGCGGGCAGGCCGGCGGCCTCCAGCAGCCGCATGGTGTGGTGCGCGGCCAGCTGCTGGGTCGGCGAGGGCTTCCACACCACGGTGTTGCCCATCAGCGCCGGGGACAGCGGCAGGTTGCCCGCGATGGCGGTGAAGTTGAACGGGGTGATGGCCACCGTGAAGCCGTCCAGCGGCCGGTGGTCGAACCGGTTCCACATGCCCGGCGCGGAGATCGGCTGCTCGGCGATGAGCTGGCGGCCGAACTGCACGTTGAAGCGCAGGAAGTCGATGAACTCGCAGGCGGCGTCGATCTCGGCCTGCTGGGCCGACTTGGACTGGCCGAGGACGGTGGCCGCGTTGATGGTGTCCCGCCACGGTCCGGCCAGCAGGTCGGCGGCGCGCAGCAGCACCGCGGCCCGCTCGTCGAAGGGCAGGTCCCGCCACGCGGGCGCGGCGTCCTTGGCCGCGGCAACGGCCTGCGCGACATCCTCGTTGGTGGCCTGGCCGGTCACGCCCAGCACGTGCTGGTGGTCGTGCGGCTGGACCACGTTGATCCGGTCGCCACCGGCCATCCGCTGCTGGCCGCCGATGGTCATGGTCAGCTCGAGCTGCTCGGCCTCCAGCTCGGCGATCCGCCGCTGGAGCGAGGCCCGCTCGGGAGAGCCGGGCGCGTAGCCGCGAACAGGCTCGTTGACCGGGGCCGGGACGGACGTGATGGCGTCCATGGTGAGGCGCCTCCTTGCGCGAGACATGGGACGGGTCGGTACGGCCCATCCTCGCATCCGTACCGGCAGGTAGCCGACCAGCGCACAGTGACGGGGGCTACATCAGCTCCAGCAGGAACGGCAGCTCCTGGGTGGCGTACCACTGCAGCTCGTGGTCCTCGGCCTCGCCGAGCAGGAACTCGGCGTCCGGATCACCCAGATCGGCCGCGTCCACCACCCCGGAGGCGTCCCGGACCGCGTCCTCGGCGTCCGGGCCGTCCACGTGCACCGCGGCCACCTCGGACAGCTTCACCACGCCGGGCAGCTTCACCACGGCGTAGTCCAGGTCGGGCCGCAGCGTGACGCCCTCGATGTCGGCGGAGACCACCGCGCGGCGCAGCGGCGGCTTGTCCCCGTTCTCCAGTTCGGCCGCGATCAGGCGTAGCGAGGCACGGGATGCCTCGGTCATCGCCGCGTACTCCAGCTCCTCGGTGTCCCCGGCCGCGTAGGACTCCCGCAGCATCGGGGTGAGCGCGAAGGCCGTGCCGCCGATCGCGGTGATCTCGCCGCTGTCGACCAGCTTGCGCAACATCGGCACTGTCGCCGGAAGGTAGACCCTCATGCCGAGACCGCTCCCACAAGTTCCTCCAAGGACTCCTCGACCATGCTCGCGAGCACGTCCACATCCGACATGGCGTCCCGATCGGCGTTGAGTCCGAAGTAGACACCGCCGTCGTAGGAGGTGACCCCGATGGACAGTGCCTGGTTCATCGCCAACGGGACGACCGGGAACATCTCCATCATCCTCGCTCCAGCGGCGTAGAGCGGTAACTGCGGCCCCGGCACGTTGGTCACCACCAGGTTGAAGATCCGCCGGGAGAACGAGCTGGCCGCACGGGCGCCCAGCGCGTGCAGGGTGGGCGGGGCGAACCCGGACAGCCGAACGATCGCGTCGGCCGCGACGGACTGGCCGGATTCCTGGTGCGCGCGCATGGCGTGGCTGACGTGGTGCAGCCGGACCACCGCGTTCGGCTCGCCGACGGGCAGGTCCACCAGGTAGGAGGAGACCGCGTTGCCGCCAACGCTGCTGCCCGCGCCGTTGACGCCGCCCTCGGTCTCCCTGACCGAGAGCGGGACCATCGCCCTGATGGTGGTCGAGGAGGTCACCGCCTCGCCGCGGGAGAGCAGCCAGGTGCGCAGCGCGCCGGTGAGCACGGTGAGGATCACGTCGTTGACCGTGCCGCCGTGCCGACGGCGGACCGCGCGGTAGTCCTCCAGCTGGGTGCGGGCCACCGCGTACCGGCGCTGGGTGCCGATCCGGGCGTTGAGCGGGCTGCCGGGGGCCGGCCGGTAGGCGGTGCCGACCGCGGAGGCCAGGCCGCCGACCGCGTCGGTGACCTTGCGCACGGTGGCCGCGGCGTCCAGCGCGGCCGCCCGCATGTTCTCCACCAGTTCGCCCGGCCGCTGCACGATCTCGGCCATCGCGTCCAGCACCAGCTGGGCGGTGCTCGGCTCCGGCTGCGGCATCCACAGCTCCTCGCCCGCCTGCCGGGGCGAGGGCGAGACGTCCAGGATCACCTGGGTCAGGTCGATCGCGGCCGCGCCGTCGACCATGGCCTGGTGCGTCTTGGTGATCACCGCGGCCCGGTTCTTGGCCAGGCCCTCGACCAGGTAGACCTCCCACAGCGGGCGGGTGTGGTCCAGCGGCCGGGACATCAGCCTGGCGACCAGCTCGTGCAGCTGGGCCTCGCTGCCCGGTTTGGGCAGGGCCGAGCGGCGCACGTGGTAGGTGATGTCGAATTCCGGGTCGTCGGTCCACACCGGGCGGGCCAGCCTGCCCGGCACCTGGGTGACCCGCTGCCGGTACCGCGGCACCAGGCCGAGCCGTTGCTCGATCAGACCGACCAGCCGGTCGTAGTCGAAGCCCGAACGGGGGCGGCGGAAGACCGCGACACCACCGACGTGCATGGGCGTCGTCGAGTCCTCCAGGTAGAGGAAGGACGCGTCCAGGGCAGACAACCGGTCCGGCATGTCAGCGATCCTGGCACACCGGCGGGCGGGTGCGGACCGGTGATCGGATCTGCTGAACGCGTAACCTGTGCCTTCGTGCAGGAAGCTGTCTCCCCGAAAGATCGGTTCGTCACCGTCTACGGCCGCAAACCGGTGCTGGAGGCCCTGGCCGACGACCGGCTCGAGGTCGACAAGGTCATGCTCGCCGACAACGCCCGCGGCCCGGCCGCCCAGGAGATCCTCAACGCCGCGGCCCGGCGCGGGGTCCAGGTGCAGCGGGCCAGCGGCCAGCGGGTCAAGGTGCTGGCCGGCAACGGCAAGCAGGACCAGGGCGTGCTGGCCGATGTGGTGGCCACCAGGATGCGCACGCTGGCCTCGGCGCTGAGCACCGGCAGGCTGCCCGACTCGGTGCTGCTGCTGGACGGGATCACCACCCCGGCGAACGTGGGCATGATCCTGCGCGCGGCGACCGCGGCCGGGATCGGCGGCATCGTGGTGCCGCGCCGGGGCGTGGCCAGCATCGACCCGCTGGTGGTCAAGGCATCGGCCGGGGTGGCCTTCCACGCGCCGATCCTCAAGGCGGTCACCGCCGGCGAGGCAGCCAGTGACCTGCGCTCGGCCGGGTACCGGCTCTTCGGCATGGACGCCGGGGCGAAGGACACCCTGTTCACCGCGAACTTCCCGCGCCGGGTCGCCTTCGTCATGGGTGGGGAGACCTCGGGCCTGTCCCCGGAGGTCGCCAGGCAGGTGCACGGCTGGGTGTCGATCCCGATGGCGGGCGGGGTGGAGTCGCTCAACGTGGCCACCGCGGCGGCGGTGCTGTGTTTCGAGCTGGTCAGACGGGGATCTCACTGAGCCTCGCCTACCGTGGGTGGCGTGCGTGCGAGCCGTGAACTGCTGACCGCCCTGGTACCGCTGGCGGTGGCCGGTGTGGTCCTCGCGGGATGCATGAACGTCATCCCCGGCACCGCCGAGCTGCCGGACAACATGGCGCTGGGCTCCACCAGGAGCACCGGCACCGTGCCGCCGGACACCGCGCCGCCGGGTTCGGTCTCGCCGCAGACGCTGAGTTCGGTCCCGCTGGTGACCGGGGTGGTGGCCGATGAGTGCCTGCTCAGCGCCGAGGAATTCACCACCATGATCGACAAGCCGACCCGGACCGGCCGCAACGCCCTGGTCGAGCTGGAGGGTCAGGGCCCCGCGCGCAGCTGCTACTACGACGCCGCCGACGGCGACCGGTACAGCGGCTGGATCAACATCTACGGCTCGGCCGGACCCAGCACCCCGGACCTGATCACCCGGATCAACCAGAACGTGCTGATCAGCCGCAAGCTGGAGGGGGTCGGCCTCTCCGCCGTCTACCACCCGGCCGCGCAGATCATCGACGGCGGCACGATCTACGTGGCCACCCAGAAGTACCTGGTGGAGATCAGGCTCAAGACGGTGATCGCGGACGACCAGAAGCTGGTGGACGCGGCCAAGGCCGCCCTGGCCCGGCTACCCGCCTAGTTTCAGCGCGAACAACGTCTCCAGCTCCTCCACCGTGCGGGCCACGCTGGTGTGGTGCACGCCGACCATCCCGGTGGCCGCGGCCGCCCGGACGTTGCCCGGCAGGTCGTCGACGAACACGCACTGCCCAGGCGCGAGCCCCAGCCGGTCCGCGGTCAGCCGGTAGACCCGCTCGTCGGGCTTTCTGACGCCCACCTCGCCGGAGAGCACCATGGTGTCGAACAGCGCACCGAACGGACTGTCCGGATCCGGCCCCGGCCCCTCGGCGTTGGACAGCAGCGCGGTGCGCAGCCCGGCGGCTCTGGCCCGGCGGAGCACCCCGAGCAAGGGTGGTTCGGACGCGGCGGGGTCATCGCCCCAGTCGGTGAGCACGCCGCCGTAGTCGACCAGCAGTGCGACAAGGTCCACGGCACCAGCTTAGGTCGATCACCTCATCGGGTGCTCCAGGTATCCACCCGGCCGCTGGCGGCTCTGTTCGGCATGCGCTGTGAGGAACTGCCCCGCCCCCGCCTGCACAAGCTGAGCATGATCATCCCGATCCCGCGCGCCCACGACCCGGCCCAGCTCACCCTGGACCTGTGGCGCAAACCGCAGGCCCCACCACCGGATCCGCGGCGGGAGATGGTCTGGCGGTTGTTCGTGGTCGCGCTGGAGGTGCTGGGCGGACACCGGCCGCTGTGGCAGCTGCGCCCGCTGGTGAGCAGGCGGGTGTTCGAGTCGTTCCTGGCCAGGCGACCGGGCGGGCCGGTGAGTTACCGGCTGCGCACGGTGCACGTGCACTCGCCGGTGTGGCGGGTGATCGAGGCCAACGGCACGGCCACCCGAGCGGGCCGGGTGCGGGCGATCGCGGGGCGGCTGGAGTGCCGGGACGAGGAGTGGGTGGCGACGGCGCTGGCGCTGTTGTGAGCGCGCGCCGCGGCGCGAGCCGCGCGGGCGAGACCGGGCCGGGCTGGGCTGGGCCGGGCATGACGAACGCGGCGCCCGGGTCCGTGGTGGACCGGGCGCCGCGTTCGGGTGCGCTGTTGGTCAGGTGCCCTGCGTTCGGGCGCCCTGGGTCAGCGGCGGCGCTTCTTGTTCGCGGCGCGGGCGGCGGCGCGGCGTTCGCGGCGGGTGCCGCCCGCGTCGTCGTCATCGGGGTCGCCGTGGGATTCCACGCCGCCGTCCTCGGTCGGGCCCGAGTAGGTCAGGTGCTGCTGGCCTGGACCGCCAAGACCCTTGCCGCGCAGGGCGGGCGGGATCTGGGTGCCGGCGTCCAGCTGGCTCATGGCCGGGCCCGCGGGGGCCTCCATGGGCTGGATGATCGGCAGGATGGTGGTCGGCGGGCCGTTGTCGGGCTCCGGCTCCGGCTCGGGCTCCGGCGCGTCCTCCGGCTCCACCGCCTCGACCTGCAGGTTGAACAGGAAGCCGACCGACTCCTCCTTCAACGCCTCCAGCATGGCGTTGAACATGTCGAAGCCCTCGCGCTGGTACTCGATCAGCGGGTCGCGCTGGGCCATCGCGCGCAGGCCGATGCCCTCCTTGAGGTAGTCCATCTCGTAGAGGTGCTCGCGCCACTTGCGGTCCAGCACCGACATCAGCACCCGGCGCTCCAGCTCGCGCATGGCGCCCTCGCCGACCCGGCTCTCGATCTCGGTCTCGCGGTCCTGGTAGGCCTGGACGATGTCGGCGACGACAAGCTGGGTCAGCTTCTCCTTGTCGACGTCCTCCTCCTCTTCCAGGATCTTCTTCCAGTCCAGCGTGATCGGGTACAGGGTGCGCAGCGCGGTCCAGAGCTGCTCCAGGTCCCAGTCCTCGGAGTAGCCGCCGGCGGTGGCGCCCTCGACGTAGGCGGTGGCCGTGTCGGTGATCATGTTCGAGATCTGCTCCTGGAGGTCCTCGCCCTCCAGCACCCGGCGGCGCTCGGCGTAGATCACCGTGCGCTGCTTGTTCATGACCTCGTCGTACTTGAGGACGTTCTTGCGGATCTCGAAGTTCTGCTGCTCGACCTGGGTCTGCGCGCTCTGGATGGCCTTGCTGACCATCTTGGCCTCGATCGGCACGTCCTCCGGCACCTTCAGCCGGGTCATCACCATCTCGACCATGCTGGCGTTGAACCGCCGCATCAGCTCATCGCCGAGGGAGAGGTAGAACCGGGACTCGCCAGGGTCGCCCTGCCGGCCGGAGCGGCCACGCAGCTGGTTGTCGATCCGGCGGGACTCGTGCCGCTCGGTGCCCAGCACGTACAGGCCACCGGCGTCGCGGACCTCCTCGGCCTCGGCCTTGACCGCGGCCTTGGCCTCCTCGACGGCCTTCGGGTAGAGCTTGTCGTACTCCTCCGCGGTGGTCACCGGGTCAAGGCCGCGGGCCCGCAGCTCCATGTCGGCCATGAACTCGGGGTTGCCGCCGAGCATGATGTCGGTGCCCCGGCCTGCCATGTTGGTGGCCACCGTGACCGCGCCCTTGTGCCCGGCCAGCGCGATGATCGCGGCTTCCCGCTCGTGGTGCTTGGCGTTGAGCACCTCGTGCGGGATGCCCTTCTGCACCAGCAGCTTGGACAGGTACTCCGAGCGCTCCACGCTGGTGGTGCCGACCAGCACCGGCTGGCCGTTCTCGTGCCGCTCGGCGATGTCCTCGGCGACCGCCTCGAACTTGGCGGGCTCGGTCTTGTAGATCAGGTCGCCCTGGTCCTTGCGCAGCATCGGCCGGTTGGTCGGGATGGGCACCACGCCGAGCTTGTAGATCTGGTGCAGCTCGGCCGCTTCGGTCTGCGCGGTACCGGTCATGCCGGAGAGCTTGTCGTAGAGCCGGAAGTAGTTCTGCAGGGTGATCGTGGCCAGAGTCTGGTTCTCGGCCTTGATCTCCACCTTCTCCTTGGCCTCGATGGCCTGGTGCATGCCCTCGTTGTAGCGGCGGCCCGCCAGCACGCGGCCGGTGAACTCATCGACGATGAGCACCTCGCCGTCGCGGACGATGTAGTCCTTGTCCCGCAGGAACAGCTCCCTGGCCTTGATCGCGTTGTTGAGGTAGCCCACCAGCGGGGTGTTGGCCGCCTCGTAGAGGTTCTCGATGCCGAGCTGGTCCTCGACGAAGGTGACGCCCTCCTCCGAGACGCCGACGGTGCGCTTGCGCTCGTCGACCTCGTAGTGCACGTCCTTCTTCATCAGCGGGATGATCCGGGCGAACTCCTGGTACCAGCGCGAGGACTGGTCGGCCGGACCCGAGATGATCAGCGGCGTCCTGGCCTCGTCGACCAGGATCGAGTCCACCTCGTCGACGATGGCGAAGTTGTGGCCGCGCTGGACGCACTCCTCCAGGCTCCAGGCCATGTTGTCGCGCAGGTAGTCGAAGCCGAACTCGTTGTTCGTGCCGTAGGTGATGTCCGCGTGGTAGGCGGTGCGGCGCTGGTCCGGGGTCATCGAGGACAGGATCGCCCCGACCTCCAGGCCCAGGAAGCGGTGCACCCGGCCCATCCACTCCGCGTCGCGCTTGGCCAGGTAGTCGTTCACCGTGACCACGTGCACGCCGTCGCCGGAGAGCGCGTTGAGGTACGCGGGCGGAACACAGGTCAGGGTCTTGCCCTCACCGGTCTTCATCTCCGAGATCTGGCCGAGGTGCAGTGCGGCGCCGCCCATGAGCTGGACGGTGTAGTGCCGCTGGCCGAGCACCCGCTTCGCCGCTTCCCTGGCGACCGCGAAGGCCTCCGGGAGCAGCTGGTCCAGGGTCTGGCCGTCGATGTACCGCTTCTTGAACTCCTCGGTTTTCCCGCGCAGCTCAGCGTCGGACAACTCGACCACATCGTCCTCGAGTGAGTCGATGTGTGTCGCGATCGAGCGGAGTCGCTTGAGCGTCTTGCCTTCTCCGGCGCGGAGCAGTCGGGACAGGACCATCCGAGGTCGACCTCACTAGCTGATCGGATGCGCCCCTGGACAGGACGCCTTGACGTCATCGTAGGCAACCAGCCAACACCGGCCGCCATGAACTCCAGAAAACCAGAAACCCGGCAGCCTGCCCAGAGTGCGGCAATACGGTGTTCGACTACCTCCGCCCGGGGGTGGACAGCGGACGGCCCCCGTGCGGCATTCAGCCGAACGGGGGCCATCGGATGGCTAGGGCTGGTAGGGAGGGAGGTCAGGCGAGGCGGATGACGCCATAGTCGAAGCCGCGACGGCGGTAGACGACGCTGGGTCGTCCGCTGTCGGCGCAGGCGAACAGGTAGAAGTCGTGTCCGACCAGTTCCATCTCGTAGAGGGCCTGGTCAACAGTCATGGGCTTGGCCGGGTGCTCCTTCTCCCTGACCACTCGGCCAGGCAGGTAGTCCTCGTACTGGTCGCTGTCCCAGCGCTGTTCAGGCACCTGGGCGTCACCGGAGGGGAGGTCGGTGGCTTCGAGCAGCGCGGTCCGAGACCGCTGCTGCTGGCCGTTTCCGGCGGAGTGGTCGATCTCGTGCACGAGGTTGGCGGCGGTGGCCGCGGTCGCCTCGGCAACGGACTTGGGGGCATGCCGGCCGTGGTGCACACGGCGTCGGTCATGCGCCTTGCGGAGTCGGCCCTCCAGCTTGCTGACGGCCGCGTCGAGGGCGGCGTAGAAGTCGCCTGCGCATGCTTCGGCCCGGATGACGGGGCCTCGACCCTTTCCGGTAATCTCCACTCGCTGGCAGTTCTTCATCTGCCTGCGGTTGGGTTCGTGGAAGAGTTCGACGTCGAAGCTGATGACTTTCCTGTCGTAACGTCCAAGTCGGGAGAGCTTGTCGGTGACGTGCTCCCGGTAGTGATCAGGCACCTCGACGTTACGGCCCTTGACGACGATGTCCATACACGACCTCCCTTGCGTCGCGCGGTGTTGCCAGAAAAGTGGTCATTGCGGCGCCGATAACTGACGGAGGTAGTCAGCTCCCTGCCGGCGCCAGGTCCATGGGCTGTTCGCCTCCTCCCCAAAGCCCGGAGTCGCTGATAGCGGAGCACGTTAGCCCGGCTTCTCCGAAGGCAACAGCCCCCTGTACGGAGGACGTCAATCCCCCGCACGCCGTGACTGTGCGCGACCAAACAGGGGCCAGAGCTGGCCTGCGGCTCTCCTCGAAGATCACCCAGGTGATCGTCAAACCCTCCTCACCATCACTCGATCGGGGGATGGGATTGCAGACCGTTGTCTGAAGTCCCGATACTCCGAACGGGGGTTTGCGCGGGCTCATACTCGGCGAACGGCTCACGCCGTCCAGACGTTCCCCGACCCGCCGACCTGCGGGTTTTTCTCAGGGTTTTCTTGGTGTCCAGCTCTGGTTCAAGCCGTCCGGCCGGTCCGGTCAGGGCGAGCAACCCGGTCACCCGCAGCCCCGCGGCACGCAGCACCGAGCTGCAGACGGCCGCGGTCGCGCCGGTGGTGACAACGTCGTCAACCAGCAGCACCGGCGTACCCGGCGGCAACCGCCATCGCCCGCTCAGGTGTACCCGGTCCCGCAGGTTGGCCAACCGCTCGCCGGGGCCGAGCCCAACAGAGTCTGTGGCCGTTCTGTCGAGCCCCAGGATGGGGACGCTGCTCGCTCGTTCGAGGTGCGTGGCGATGCTCGCGGTGAGCCTGAGCGTGTGCGAGCCACCCCTGGCCCTGGCCGCCGTGCTCCGGGAGGGTGCGGGCACCAGCCACCAGCGCCCCGCCGGATCCGGACTGCCGCGGGGCAGCCGGGGGATCGCGGCGGCCAGCGCCAGCCCGAGTCCGGCGGCCAGATCGCGGCGGCGGCGTTCCTTGTAGGCCAGCACCGTCGCCCGCGCTGCCCCGGAATATTCCGTCAGCACGTGCACCGGCGGCAGCCTGGGCAAACCGAGCCGGACCCGGTAGAGAGAGTCGAAGCGGGCGCGACAGGGCACGCACCAGGGCGTGCCGGCCCGGGAGCAGCCGGCGCACAGTCGTGGGAGCAGGAGGTCGAGCAGGGCGGTCAGCACCCGTTCAGCCTGCCGCGGATCGGCGACTCACCCCAATCGCCCATCCACAGGCCCGGAGTTGTCCACAGATCCCAGGACAGGACCCTGGGTTGTCCACAAAGCCCAGCTCAGCCGGGATAGAACGGAACCACGCCCGAGGGCAGCGTCGGGGAGACCTGGTTCCACAGCTCTTCCGGGCCCTGGGTGGTCCAGAGTCCGCGCCGGTCCGCGACCAGGATGGCCCTGCCGGGCGCCGCGGTGATCGCGGTGAACTCGGGCGAGAGGTTGGTGGACTGGAACCGCTGCCAGCTCTGCCCGTCCGCCTGCACCCGGACCACCTGGCCCGAGGAGCCAGCGGTGGCCACCACCAGCTGGTCGGACTGCGCCCAGTCCACCCCGATCACGGTGGCCAGCGCGCCGGCCGCGAGCTGACGCACCGAGCGGATGCTGGCCGCCTCGCCGCCCTCCCTGACCACCGAGCCGACCATCAGCTTGCCGCCGACCACCGCCGCGACCCGGATGCCGTCCCTGGACAGCCGCAGGTCGGTGATGGGCTCGCCGAGTTTGGCCAGCTCCTCCGCGTTGACCCGCAGTGCCTTCCAGTTGCCGCCCTGTTCCACCACCTGCATGACCGTGCTGTGATCGACCACCGTCCACAGTTCGGCCCCGTCCGGCCGCCAGGTCGGCCGGGACAGCTCGTCCGCGGCCAGGCTCACCAGCTTCAGGTTGCCCGGCGGGCCCACCCGCAGCGTCACCTTGCTGCCCGAGCGGGACACCACCGCGATCCGGTCGCCCTTGATCGACTGGGCCGCGGTCACCACGGACAGCGCGCCGTCGCCCGCCTGCCCTGGGAAGGGCTCCCCGCCGGGCAGGTACCGGAGCACGCCGTTGACCACGGCCAGGTCCTTGGCCTCTGGGCTGAGCGCGAAGTTGTTCTCGTACCGGGAGACATCCCCCGGCCGCCACTCGTGCTTCTCCGGGAACATCGGCACGCCGTCGGTCTTGAGCCGGATCCGGCTGTTGGACACCGCCTGCAGCGAGATCACCACCTGCGCGGCGACCAGCTGCCGGTCCTCCTTGGACAGCTCGTTGAGCCCGGAGAGGTTGACCTCCATCGCGCCGCCGGAGTCCTCGGTGACGTTGGTGACCAGGTTCGCCCCGCCGGGCAGCGCGGTGCGCACCGCGTTGCGCAGGGCGGCGGCCGGCCCGAGGATGAGCAGCTCCATCGTGCGCTGCGGCATGGAACTGTTGGGGCGCAACGGGATGTACCGGGTGTCCCGGACGATCGAGGGACCGCCGGGGTCGAGGAAGGCCAGCCGGACCTGCTTGTAGTTGGCGTCCAGGTCCTCGCGCGCGACCAGGATCTCCGCCGGCGGCTCCTGGATCCGCCACTGGCCGTCCTTCTGCTTGGCCACCTTCACGGTCAGTTCGAGGTCGAGGGCGTCGGTGGTGGCGGTGAACACGCTGTCGGTGCCGAGCTGGCCGATCCGGCGGCCCCGGACGGTCACCAGCTGGCTGTCCCCGCTGCCCGCGTCGGCCAGCACCTGGGTGCTGAAGTTGTCCTCGATCACCGTCAGCGCCCGGTTGCCGTCCCAGGAGTTGTTCAGCGGCGGCACCAGGTACTGCCGGGCCTCGGCCCGCTTGCCCTCGGGCTTGGCCGAGGCGCCGACGAAGTTGCGGACCAGCGCGGCCGCGTCCTCCGCGCCCTTGGGACCGGCCGGTTCGGGGGTGCGCGCGGTGTCCCCGGTGGTGGCGTTGATCGGCTTGGGGTTGCCGGACTCCGGGATGGCGGCGCAGCCGGTGAACAGCAGCACACCGCCGATGGCGCAGGCCGCCAACAGCACTCGCCGGGTCATTCGCGCTGGTCCTCGTCTCCTCCGGGTCCCGCGGTCACCGCGACCGCGGCCGGCGGGCGGCCCGCGTTCGGGATCGGCGGGGGCAGCGGCAGCGGACTGCCACTGTGCAGTTCGACGTCCTGGATGCGAGGCAGGGTCAGCCGGAAGCAGGCGCCCTCCCCCAGTTCACCCCACGCGTCCAGTCTGCCACCGTGCAGGTGCGCGTCCTCGATGCTGATCGAGAGTCCGAGACCGGTTCCGCCGGTCTGCCGGTCCCTGGAGGGGTCGGCCCGCCAGAACCGGGTGAAGACCAGCTCGGCCTCGCCCGGCCGCAGCCCGACGCCGAAGTCCCGGACGGTGAAGGCCACCGCGTGCCGGTCGGCGGCCAGCTGGAGCTGCACCGGGCGGCCCTCGCCGTGGTCGATCGCGTTGGCCAGCAGGTTGCGCAGGATGCGTTCCAGCCTGCGCGCGTCCACCTCGGCGGTGACCTCGGTCTCCGGCAGGTACAGCTCGACCGGGACGCCTGCCTTGCCGGAGATCACCCGGACCGAGTCGACCGCGCGCTGCACGATGCTGCGCACGTCCATGGCGTCCACGGACAGATCGGCCACGCCCGCGTCCAGCCTGCTGATCTCCAGCAGGTCGGCCAGCAGCGCCTCGAACCGGTCCAGTTCGGCCACCAGCAACTCGGTGGAGCGGGCCAGGCCCTGCGGGAACTGCTCCCGGGAGGCGTGCAGCACGTCGGCGGCCATCCGGACCGTGGTCAACGGGGTGCGCAGCTCGTGCGAGACGTCGGAGGTGAACCTGCGCTGGAGCTGGCCGAACTCCTCCAGCTGCTGGATCTGGCGTTGCAGGCTGGCGGCCATCTCGTTGAAGGAGTCGGCCAGCCTGGCCACGTCGTCCTCGCCGACGACGTCCATCCGCTCGTCCAGCTTGCCGTCGGCGAAGCGTTCGGCGACCTCGGCGGCGTGCCGCACCGGGCGGACCACCTGCCTGGTCACCAGGTTGGTGATGCCAGCCAGCAGGAACAGCAGCACCAGGCCGCCGATGCCCAGGGTGGACTGCACCACCCCGACGGTGCGCTGTTCGGCGGTGAGCGGGAAGAGCAGGTAGAGCTGCAGCGCACGGCCGGCGCTGGCCACCGGCAGGCCGACCACGAGCAGGGTGACCTTGCCGGAATCCCTGGTCACCGTGACGATCTGGGTGGCCTTCTTGTCCTGCTGGACGTCGTTGCGCAGCTGGACGGGCACGTCGTTGTAGGGACCGGCGTAGGCCGGGCGGGCGCCGGGGGTGACCGGCGTGGCCGCGCCGTCGACCAGCACCGGCTCGAACGCGCCAGCGGCCGGGTTGGCCACATCGCGTTCCAGGTTCGGGCTGGTCAGCTTGGCCAGCGCGCCCGCCAGCCTGGCCGAGATGGCCTCCGTGCTGGCCGGGTCGATGGCCAGCAGCTCCCGCTGCACCACATCGGCGCTGCGGAAGGCCTGCGCGATGGCCGCGGCCTCCTTGGCGTTCATCAGCCGGTCGGTGACCTGCGTCTGCAGCACGATGCCCAGCACGAAGACCACGGCGGAGGACAGCGCGAGGGTGCTCACCACGACCCGCAGCTGCAGCGAACGGCGCCACAGCGCGGCGAAGGCCAGCCAGCGTCGCCGACCCTGGTACACCAGCCGCTTGCACCGGCGGACCAGGGTCGGGAACCGACGTTGGAGGGCCGTCACGACCGTCCACTCAGGACGGTCACGGCGGCGCGCCTCACGGCGGACCGGCCTTGTACCCCACGCCGCGGACGGTCAGCACGACCTCCGGACGTTCCGGGTCCTTCTCCACCTTCGAGCGCAGTCGCTGGACGTGCACGTTCACCAGCCGGGTGTCCGCCGCGTGCCGATAACCCCACACCTGTTCCAGGAGCACCTCGCGGGTGAACACCTGGCGTGGCTTGCGGGCCAGCGCGACCAGGAGGTCGAATTCCAGGGGGGTCAGCTGGATCGCCTTCCCCTCCCTGGTGACCTCGTGGCCTGGCACGTCGATGGTCAGATCGCCGATAGCGAGCACCTCGGCCGGTTCGGCCTCGGTGCGGCGGAGCCGGGCCCGGATGCGGGCGACCAGCTCCTTCGGCTTGAACGGCTTCACCACGTAGTCGTCGGCCCCGGATTCCAGGCCGAGCACGATGTCCACGGTGTCGCTCTTGGCTGTGAGCATGACGATGGGGATGCCTGATTCGGACCTGATGGCCTTGCAGACGTCGATGCCGTTCATTCCTGGCAGCATCAGGTCCAGCAGGACAAGGTCCGGTTTGAGCTCGCGGAGTGCGGGCAATGCCCGCGTCCCGTCCCCGACGACGGCGGTGTCGAAGCCTTCCCCGCGGAGCACGATGGTCAACATCTCCGCCAGCGCAGGGTCGTCATCCACCACGAGTACGCGCGCCTTCATTGGCCACATGTTTCCACTGCCCGCTACCCGGGTGCGAACCACCCGTTGACCATTGCCGCCGTTTGCAGACCCGTTCGTTATCGATTGAGCCCCCGGCGGGCCCATCGACTGCCCGATCGGGCGGTTACCCAGAGTTATTCGCGTGTGCCTGTCCATCACGACCTCCCGCCCGACGGCCCCGGCAACGTTGCCGTTCACCGCCTACAGCGCTCGCCCATTGCCCCGCGTTACCGATTTGCGACCAATCGAGTCAACTTTGTCAACCTATCCGGCGGTAAGTTGAACATTGAACTACCAGTGGAGGGAACCTCGATGGCCATCCGGCGTCTCAACCACGCTGTCCTCTACGTCCGCGACGTGACCCGCAGCCTGGCCTTCTACCAGGACATTCTCGGTTTCCGGGTGGTGCACCAGTTCCCCGGCGCGGCCTTCCTGCAGGCCGAGGGATCCGACAACGACCACGATCTCGGCCTGTTCCAGATCGGCGACCACGCGGGCCCGTCCACCGCGGGCCGGGACAGCGTGGGGCTCTACCACCTGGCCTGGTCGGTGGGCACGCTGCACGAGCTGGCCGAGTACGCCAACCGATTGCGCACGGTGGGCGCGCTGGTGGGGGCCTCGGACCACATCACAACCAAGGCGCTCTACGCCAAGGACCCGGACGGGCTGGAATTCGAGGTTTCCTGGCTGGTTCCGTTGCCCAAGGTGACAGCGGAGATGCGGGCCAACCCCACGACGTTGCCACTGGACCTGGACGCGGAAATCACCCGATGGGGTGGAGATTTGGTCGGCGCGTTCTAGCTCGAACCGAGGGTCCGGGCGGCCAGACGGGCGAAATCGACCTCGGTGACGCCGTCGACCACGTGCCAGTCGGCCAGCCAGTGCTCGGCGGCCAGCTGCTGGTAGACCTTGGCGCAGCGGGCCTGCAGGCCGGCGTCGGTCTCGTAGGAGTCGCGGGCCCGGTCGGCCTCCACCGCCTCCCGGTGCACCGCGCGGGCCGCGGCCACCTCGACCGGGACCTGCAGCAGCAGGTGCAGGTCGGGCACTGGCAGGCCGAAGCGGCGGATCTCCAGGTCGTAGGCCCAGCCGACGAACTCGCCGTGCGCGTCCTGGTGCAGCCGGGCCGCGCAGTAGGCGGCGTTGGAGGCGACGTAGCGGTCCAGCAGGACCACGTCGTGCGCGGCCAGGTCGGCGCGCAGCGAGTCGGCGGCGCCGCGCCGGTCCAGCGCGTAGAGCACGGCCATCGCGTAGACCGAGTCCACGGTGTCGCCGAGGCGGCCCTGTAGCGCGTCCCGGACCAGGTCGGCGTGCACGTCCTCGCCGTAGCGGGGGAAGGCCCGCCGGGCCACCGTCCTGCCCAGCCTGGTCAGTTCCGCGGTGAGCGCGTCGGCGAGCGTGCGCTTGCCCGCGCCGTCCAGACCCTCGATGACCACCAGTCGACCCACGCCGTCATCTAACCCGACGCGGGGATGAGTCCCACGGGGCGGGGGCTTCCGGGCAACACCCGCCCCGTGGGACTCCTGGTGTTCGCTACGCCTTGCGGCGCAGGAACACCGAGCCGAACCCGATCACCAGCAGGGAGCCCAGCAACACGAGGACCAGCGGCAGGGAGCCGCCCTCGGTCGCGGGAGCGGCGTAGCCGTAACCACCGGCCTGGCCGCGCTGGGCGTAGTTCGAGTCGGCCTGCTTGTCGCCGTACTTGGCGGCGACGGCGCGCTGGTAGTCCGCGATGGAGACACTCGCGCCGTCGCCGTCGAGGCGGCGGACGGTGTCACCCTGCACGGCGTACCAGGCGTCGATCTGCGGTTCCTGCAACAGGTACGCGCCCTGCGGCAGCTTGTCGGCGAACTGGCGTTCCCGGTCACCGGAGGCGATGTTGCCGACCTGCCAGCTCCCGCGTTCGTCCCGCACCGTCCACAACGTCGCGCGCACACCACCCGCGCCGGTGGCCGGCACCGCGACGTAGGCCAGCGCGCCGGGCGCCTGGCCGCGGCCCGCCACGAAGTCCTTGGCGAGCTGGTAGACCGGCACCGGCCGCGGCGCGACCGCGATCTCCGCGTCCAGGCCGGGCGCGCCACCGGTGGAGGACAGGCCGCCGGTGGAGGAGTTCTTCGGGTCGGCCTGGAAGAACTTGCCGAGGGTGGCCCGCACCGAGGGGCTGTCCGCGACCTGGGCCGCCGCGGCCAGGTCCTGGGCCGAGGGCTCGTTCGCCGCCGGCGCCGCGCTGGCGCCCCAGCCGTTGGCCAGCAGCAGGCCCGCGCCCAGTGCCGCGGTCACGAGCGTCCTGGTGATCCCGCGCATCGCGCTCACCTCCTGATCCCGGTCAGCGTGTGCGTCCAGGTGAAGCTCGAGTTGCTGCGGTAGTAGTTGTAGGTGGCCCAGTTGTAGCGATTGCTGGACTGCCACGGGTCGCCCCAGTACACCCAGCTCTTGGTGGTGTCGTAGCCGTAGAGCACGTGCATGTGGCCACCGCCGGACTGCCAGCCGATGCGGGTCTCGACCGGCTGGTCGGCCGCGGTCTGCTGCTGGATGCCCGCGTAGCTCAGGGTGTTGCTCAGGTACTGGCCTGGGTTGGTGAAGTTGAGCCTGCGCAGGGCGTTCTGCACCTCGCCGAGGTGGGCCTGGTCGTTGGGGCAGGCCGAGCCGGTGGCCCGGTTCTTGGCCAGCGCGCAGAAGTGGTTCTGGCTGACCGAGAGGCCGTGCCAGGCGGCGATGGTGTTGCCTGCGGCGGCCCAGCACCAGTTGGTCTTCTCCTGGGCCTGCATGGTGATGTTGACGCGGTAGGCGGCGGGCAGGGCCGCGATGCTCTGGGCGGACGCCGCCTGTTCGATGGCCGGGGCCGGTGCGGCGAAGGCTCCGGGGACAGGGATGAGCAACCAGCTGGCGAGAACCGCGGCCATCCCGGCCACAGCTCTACGTAGTTCGGACCTCCGTGACACGGTGGTCTCTCCTCTCGCCGGTCCGCCCGGTGACCGCACGCCGCAGGGTTGGCGTGGGCAGGTCGGGCGGTGGTTGCGGAAGAGTCGGGCGCAAACGGTTGAGCGGCAACCGACCTTGGTTGGTGTTCTTCCTCACGCAGGACCGTTCCGGGGTGGGCGGTGTCCCGCGAACGCGTGAACGGCCCGCCTGACCAGCCTTGTTTACTCTTGGATCAACCACGTCCGGGTGGTTACCGTGAACGTTCACAGCACGTTCACAGGCCGTGAAAATCGCGGCTGGAAGGTAAGTGGCATGGTGTCCGAACTTCCCGACGGCCTGGTGGACGCACTGCGCTACGGCCCGTTCCACCGCGCCCTGCGCGAGGCCATCAGCTGCCGCGGCCTGTCCCTGGCCCGCATCACCGCGCACCTGGGCAGGCTGGGCATCAACACCGGCCAGTCCACCCTGAGCTACTGGCAACGCGGCATGCGCCACCCCGAGATGCCGGCCTCCCTGCCCACCGTGCGCGCACTGGAGACGGTGCTGCGGCTGCCGTCGGACTCACTGGTGGTGCTGGTCGGCCCACAACACCGGCCACCGGGCTTCGACCGGGAGAAGGCGACCTCCTTCGCCGACCTGGTGGAGGTCGGCAAGATCACCGCGGACCTGCTGGAGGAGTTGGACGCCGCACCGGAGGTGCACCGCTGCAACACCTCGATGCGGGTCCGGATGGTGCAGGAGGTGGTGACCTTCGGCGCGGACCGGGTGCAGCGCAGCGTGCGGTCGAAACTGGTGGTCAAGGCGGTGCAGCCGGGGCCGTATCGGTATCTGGCGGTATATCACGGAGATGACGGCGCGGACATGACGCGGGTGGTCGTCCGGGCCGAGGAGGGCTGCCGGCTGGGCCGGGTGCGGTGGCGGGACGGCGGGCCGGGGGCGCTGGCGATCGAGCTGCTGTTCGACCGGCGGCTGGCCGAGGGGGAGACGCACGTCTTCGAGTACTCGGTGACGGACGGGACCGGGGTGGAGTCGCCGGGGTACCACCGGATGTTGCGCACGCACTGCGCGTCGTATCTGTTGCAGCTGCGGTTCAACCGGAAGGCGCTGCCGGCGCGGTGCACGCGGCGGGTGCTCGCGCGGGAGGACGCGGTGCCCGCGGAGTCGGAGGAACTCGTGTGCACGGCCGACGCCCTGGTCAGCGCGTACTTCCCGGACGCTGGACCGGGACTGGCCGGGATCGCGGTGGACTGGCGCTGAAACGAACGGCGGGCCCGCCCCGAAGGACGAGCCCGCCGTGAAAAACCCGAACTGACCGGCAGGATCAGTAGCGGTAGTGGTCCAGCTTGTACGGACCCTCGACGTCCACGTTGATGTACTCGGCCTGCTCCTTGGTGAGCTTGGTCAGCTCGCCGCCGAGGGCCTCGAGGTGGATCTTGGCGACCTTCTCGTCCAGTGCCTTCGGCAGACGGAAGACCTCCTTGTCGTACTCCTTGTTCTTGGTGAACAGCTCGATCTGCGCGATCACCTGGTTGGAGAAGGAGTTCGACATGACGAAGCTGGGGTGCCCGGTGGCGTTGCCCAGGTTCATCAGGCGGCCCTCGGAGAGCACGATGATGGTGCGGCCCGACGGGAAGCGCCACTCGTCGACCTGCGGCTTGATGTTGGTGCGGTGGATCTTGGGGTAGCGGGCCAGGCCGGCCATGTCGATCTCGTTGTCGAAGTGACCGATGTTGGCCACGATCGCCTGGTGCTTCATCTTGGACATGTGCTCGACGAGCAGCACGTCCTTGTTGCCGGTGGCCGTGATGATGATGTCGGCCTGGTCGATCAGCTTGTCGATGGTGCCGACCTGGTAGCCGTCCATCGCCGCCTGCAGACCACAGATCGGGTCGATCTCGGCCACGATCACCCGGGCGCCCTGGCCGCGGAGGGACTCGGCGCAGCCCTTGCCGACGTCGCCGTAACCCGCGACGAGCGCGACCTTGCCGCCGATGAGCACGTCGGTGGCGCGGTTGAGGCCGTCGATCAGGGAGTGCCGGCAGCCGTAGCGGTTGTCGAACTTCGACTTGGTGACCGAGTCGTTGACGTTGATCGCCGGGAACAGCAGCTGCTTGGCCTCGGCCAGCTGGTACAGGCGGAGCACGCCGGTGGTGGTCTCCTCGGTGACGCCGAGGATGTCCTCACCGATCTTGGTCCAGCGGGTGTCGGACTCCTTGAGGGACTGGCGCAGCAGCTCCAGGAAGACCTGGTGCTCCTCCGGGTCGTCCGCCTCGGTGTTCGGCACGACGCCGGACTTCTCGTACTCGGTGCCCTTGTGCACCAGCATGGTGGCGTCGCCACCGTCGTCCAGGATCATGTTCGGGCCCTGGCCGTCGGCGAAGTTGAAGAGCTGGCGGGTGCACCACCAGTACTCCTCCAGGCTCTCGCCCTTCCACGCGAACACCGGGACGCCCTTGGGCTCCTCCTCGGTGCCGTACGGGCCCACCACGGTCGCCGCGGCGGCGTGGTCCTGGGTGGAGAAGATGTTGCAGGAGACCCAGCGGACGTCCGCGCCGAGGGACACGAGGGTCTCGATGAGCACGGCGGTCTGCACGGTCATGTGCAGCGAGCCGGCGATCCGCGCGCCGCGCAGCGGATAGACCTCCGCGTACTCACGGCGCAGAGCCATCAGGCCCGGCATCTCGTGCTCGGCCAGTCGGATCTCCTTGCGACCGAACTCGGCCAGCGAAAGATCGGCAACGGCAAAGTCGATGCCATTGAGGGTCTGCAGCCTTTCGGCGGTCATGAACCGGCTCCATCCAAGTCTTGGGAATCCGCTGGCCACCCTACAACCAGCCACGCCGGGAACGGCATATGACGTAATTCAACAGCTCGATGTCCGAAGATGACCCCTCGGCTGGATTTCACCGGTTCCGCTGTGAGCCGGGACACCACAAGATCACATGTTCGGAGTTGACTGTGCTTCTCCCCGGTCCCGACACCCGTGTCATCGAGCTGCGTGTGCCGGGGGTGCTGGGGGCCACTCCGGAGTCGGTCACCGGCTCTGCCAGCGCCGTAGACGTGGCCGGGGACGGACTGGGCCGGGTGGTGCGGCCCGCCGACCGGATGGACCGGCCGGTGGCCGGGCCCTCGCTGTCACTGGGCGGGCGGCCGATCTCCCGGGTCGTGGAGGGCTACGTCTGGGGTGCGATGACCTCCGGCGGTGTGGCCAAGGCCACCTGGGCGCTGCTGTTCCCGTTCACCCTGGCCAACGTCGCGCACTGGATGCTGCCGCCCGTACCGCCGGGTTCCCGGGTGGCGCGGGGGCTGGGCACGGTGCTGCGGGCGTTGCTCCGGCTGGCCGCGCTCGGGCTGACCATGCTGTTCATCGGGCAGTTCGCGGTGGTCTCGCTGGACCTGATCGCGGCGCAGTGCCTCTCCCCCGCGCTGGAGTGCGCGGGCGGGCTGACGCCAACCTGGCTGCGGGACTCCCCCACGTTGCGGATGATCTCCGGACTGCTGCCGGTGCTGCTCGCGATCGGGGTGCTGTTCCGGGTCTCCGGGGTGGACTGGGAGCTGTCCGTGCCGCAGCCGGCCGCGGACCCGCCGGGTCACGCGATGTCCAGCCTGCCGGGCGCGGGCGTGGCCGCCGATCCGGACACCCCGGCACTGCGCGGCCTGCACACCACGGCCGCGCTGGCCACGGTGGCCTGGCTGCTGCTGGGTGGTCCGCTGGGTCCGCTCCGGGCCGACCTGACCGCGCTGTGGAGCACCACCCTGCTGATCCTCGGGCTGTGCGCGCTGGGCGTGCTGCTGCTGGACGACCCCAACGGCAGCCACCCGGACCGGGCCGGGCGCTGGCTGCGGGCCGCGCTGGCGCCCGCGCCGCGGCGGATGCTGGTGCTGGCCGCGCTGGCCCTGCTGGGCGCCTCGGCGGCGTTCGCGCCGGAGCTGTCCGGGCCGCTGGCCGCCTCCGACGCCACCGTGCAGGGCATCGCGGTCGGGCTCGGGCTGTGCTGTGTGCTGTTCGGGCTGCTGCTGATCCCAGCCGCCCTGCTGGCCCGCTCGACCTGGCGGAAGCTGCCGCGCGGACTGCGGCCGTGGGCCGGTGGCTGGATGGCCGCGCCGGTGCTCGGGCTGGCCGGGTTGCTGGGCGGCGGGTTCGGCTCCGGGATCGCGATCACCTTCGAGCAGGTGCTGACCCCGGTGCGGCTGGTGCTGCCCGACGGATACCGCTGGGTGACCCTGGTGTGGGGCACCGCGGCCGGGGTGGCGCTGACCGCGCTGGTGCTGTGCGCGCCGGTGCTGGTGCTGCTGGGGCGGCTGCGCAAGCGGCGCGGCACCTTCGTCCCGCCAGAGGTCGCGCTGCTGCACAAGGACCGGCCGCAGGACGAGGCCCGCGCGGCCAGGGCCTGGCGGCAGGCGGAGTGGCAGCGTCGGCACGCGCACCAGGTGCTGATCTGCTTCGCCGGACTGCTCGGCGTCGGCGCGGCGGCCTCGGTGACCGGGCAGGCGCTGGGCGTGCCGCTGCCGACCGGGCTGGCCCCGCTGTCCGGGGCCGGGGTGGTGGCGCTGGCCCTGCTGGGCGGCGGGCTGCTGTACCTGGTGTGGCTGGCCGCGCGGCATCCGGAGCGGGCCAAGCAGGTGGGCGTGCTGGCCGACCTGGCCGCGTTCTGGCCGCGGGAGGCGCATCCGACCGTGCCGCCGTGTTACGCGATGAAGGTGGTGCCGGAGCTGGTGGCCAGGGCCGAGGAGCACCTGAAGGCGCCGGGCAACCGGGTGGTGCTGGTCGGGCACAGCCAGGGCAGTTTACTGGCCGCGGTGGCGGTGTCCCGGCTGCTGGAGACCTGCTCCGCGCATGATCGGGAGCGGATCGGCCTGGTCACCGCCGGGTCGCAGTTGCAGTGGGCGTACCCGAGGGCGTTCCCGGCGGTGGTGCCACACAGCTCGCTGGCCAAGCTGCACGGCGAACTGGGCGGGCGGTGGCGGTCGCTGTGCCGCGGCACCGATCCGCTCGGCGGCGCGGTGACCACCTGGGCGCGGCAGGTCTACGACGGCCGGATGCTGGGTGTGGGCTTCCGCGCGGACGGCAGCACCGGTCCGCTGCCCGCGGCCAAGGTCGGCCCGCACGGCGCGCTGGTGCTGGGCGGGGACCACTGGCTGCCGGACCCGATGCGCGGCCCGTTCCCGTTGCGCCGCTGGGCGCCAGGGGTGCTCGGACATGTGGAGTACCAGCCGGATCCGGAGTGGGACCGGGCGGTGAGCATCGCGGCCGGACTGGAGAAGCCCTAGGTCAGCGTCGAGGTGAGCAGGGTGCGGGCGGCCGCGGTGTGTCCGGCGTCGGTGAGCAGGCCGGCCGGGGCGAGCACGTAACTCTGGTCCACCACGGCCCTGGCGTTGCGCAGCACCGGTCGCAGCACCGGATCGGCGCGCAGCGTGGCCACGGTGGCGGCCACCCGTTCGGGCCCGGCGTGCCGGAAGACGCCGCCGGAGAGCACCAGCAGCCCGATGCCCTGCGGTCCCAGCCGCCCGGCGACCAGCCGCAGATGGCGGCGCACCGCGATCACCGCGGCCAGCTCGGCGATCCGGCCGTCCACCGCGATGTCCCCGGCCTCCGTCGGCACCCAGTCCACCGCTCCCGCCCGGAACTGCACCTTCGGTGCCAGTTCCGCGGCCTCGGCCGGTTCGACCAGTCGCTCCGCGGTGGCCTCGGCCAGCACGCCGGGGGCCGACCAGCGCATGCCGAGGTCGCCCTCCACCGTGCGCCGGTCCGGCGGCAGCTCGACCGTGCTGCGCCCGGCCAGTTCGTCCACAGTGGACACCGCGGAGTAGACGTCGGTGGTCGCCCCGCCCACGTCCACCACCAGCACCGCGCCCGGGGATTCGGCCTCGGCCAGCACCGAGGCCAGCTCGGCCACCCCGCGCAGCACCGCGTCCGGCGTGACCGCCCGGACCAGCCGCCGGAACCGCGGCCCACGGGAGAGGCCCTTGCCGCCGATGACGTGGGTCAGGAACATCTCCCTGATCGCCGCCCTGGCCGGTCCTGGGGCCAGTTCGCCCACGTCGGGCAGCACGTTGTCGGTGGCGATCACGGTCCGCCCGGCCGCGCGCAGCGTCTCGGTGGCCGCGGCCCGCACGTCCTGGTTGCCCGCCAGCACCACCGGCGCCCGCAACCGGTTCGCCGCCACCCGCGCCACGTTGTGCGCCAGCACCCTGGTCTCCCCGCCGTCGGTGCCGCCGACCAGCAGCAGCACGTCCGGCGCACTGGCCCGCAACGCCCTGATGCCCGCCCCGTCCAGCTCCCCAGCCGCCACGTGCACGATCTTCGCCCCGGCCGAGAGCGCGACCCGGTAGGCCGCCTCCGCGCTGACCAGCCGTTCCTGGCCGACCACGGCCAGCCGCAGGCCGCCGCCGGCGGAGGAGCAGGCCAGCACCTCGGCCTCGGCGGCGTCCAGGGCGGCGGTGACCGCGTTGATGCCGGTGAGCACCTCGGGCGGGGTGGTGGGGTGCTGGGCGGTGCCCAGCAGCGTGCCGTCCGGGCCGAGCAGCGCGGCCTTGGTCCAGGTCGAGCCGACGTCCAGGCAAAGGATGGTCACGGCGGCACGCTACCGGCACACTGGATCGTGATGCGTGAACACGGACAGCCCTCGTGGACCGTCTCCATCAGCGAGGACAGTGCGCTCAGTGGCGCACTGTTCGTTCGGGACGCGCTGGCCCTGAGCGCTCCCGAAGATCCCTTCCCCCTGGTCGAGCCGTCGGTGCCGGTGATCGGGGCGAATCGGATCGACCGGGCCGCCGCCGAGCGGGAGTGGGTGGCCTGGCTGGATGAGTTGCTCTACGGGCAGCGGCGCAACGCCAGGGACCGGCCGGTGCTCACCGAGGCCGCGCTGGAACTGCTGGAACCGTTGCGGGTGTGGGAACGCACCCGGCGTGGTGGGCTGGAGGGGCCTCGTTACGGCGGGTTGTTCATCACCGAGTTCGTCAACTCCTTCGAGGATCGCCTTGGCAGGCCGGTGCGGCCGTTCGGGCTGACCATCACGGTGGCGCCGGTGCAGGGGCGATTCTTCTGGCAGCGGGGGTCGGCGGATCTGCTGGCCTCGCGGGCGCTGCTGGAGGATCCGAAGGCCTTCGAGATCGAGTTCGACCCGGTCGTGCGGGCACTGGCGTGAGGCCGCCGCCGAAGCTCGCGCCCAAGCTGATCCTGGAGGGCACCCGGCTCACCGGGAAGACCGAGCTGGCCTTCGCGCTCAACGAGCACCCCCGGCTGGTCGGGCCGCGCAAGTACCGGTACCACTCGCCGTTGATCTCCGCGGAGTGGTGCGGGTTCACCAACCGGCCCTGGGGTCATGGGCTGATCAACTTCGACGAGTCCGAGGCCGCGCTGGCCAGGGAGACCTACTCGACCTGGCTGCGGATGTTCGAGTTGCAGCGGTACTACTCGTGGCTGGTGGACCGGTTCCACCTGTCCACCGCGGCCTTCCAGCACCAGGCCGGGCGCCCGTTCGACTTCGGCTGGATCGAGGACCGGCTGCGGCCCTTGGGTTTCGGGCTGGTGCTCTGCCTGCGGGAGCCGTCGACCTTCCCGGCGGCGCGGGCGGAACGGCTGGAAGTGTCCGGGAATCCGGCGCAGTACGACGATCTGTCGGTGTTCCTCCGCGAGCAGGAGCAGCTGCGCGAGCTGGCCGCGCGTTCGGTGCTGCCGGTGCTGGAACTCCAGGTCGCGGGGCGGAGCGAGGCCGAGCTGGCCGAGGAGGTCGCCGACTGGTGTGCGGCCAGCGACCTCCTCGGCCTGCGGGACTGAGCTACTCCTTGCCGACCGGGGCGGTGGCGGCCTCGCGCTCACGCCGGGCCAGCACGGACTTGTGCTTGCCGTAGGCGAAGTACACGACCACGCCGAGCAGCATCCAGATGCCGAACCGGACCCAGGTCAGGGCGGTGAGGTTCAGCATCAGCCACAGGCAGGCCAGGATGGCCACGATCGGCACGAACGGCACCCACGGGGTGCGGAAGCCGCGCTTGAGGTCGGGCCGGGTCTTGCGCAGCACCAGCACACCGGCGGAGACCAGCGCGAAGGCGAACAGCGTGCCGACGTTGACCATCTCCTCCAGCCGGCCCGCGTCGAAGAAGCCGGCCGCGATGGCGACCACGCCACCGACGAAGAGGGTGGCGCGCACCGGGGTGCCGTGCTTGCCGGTCTTGGCCAGGCCCTGCGGGACCAGGCCGTCCCTGGACATGGCGAAGAGCACCCGGCTCTGGCCGAGCAGCAGCACCATGACCACGGTGGTCAGACCGGCCAGCGCGCCGACGGCGATGATGCTGGCCGCCCAGGTCACGCCGACGTCGGCGAAGGCCGAGGCCAGCGTGGAGCGGACCGGTTTGCCGTCCGGGCCGACCTTGGTGGCCAGCGCGGTGTACGGGCGCATGCCGGTGACCACCAGGGACACCGCGATGTAGAGCACGGTCACCACGGCCAGCGAGCCGAGGATGCCGCGCGGCACGTCGCGCTGCGGGTTGCGGGTCTCCTCCGCGGTGGTGGCCACGATGTCGAAGCCGATGAAGGCGAAGAAGACGATGCTGGCCGCGGCGAAGACGCCGAAGAGGCCGTAGGTGCTGCTCGAACCGCCGAAGATCAGCGAGAACAGCGACTGGTCCAGCCCGCCCGCGGCGTGCGCCACGGATCCGGCCTCGGCGGCCGGCGGGATGAACGGGGTGTAGTTGGCGGTGTTGATGTAGAAGAAGCCGACCAGGATCACCAGCAGCACCACCGCGACCTTGATCGCGGTGATCACCAGGCTGACCCTGGAGGACAGCTTGGTGCCCACGGCCAGCAGCACGGTCAGCGCCCCGACCACGAGCACCGCGCCCCAGTCGAAGTCCAGCCCGCCGAGGGAAATCGTGGTGGCCGCCTTGATCCCGGCGATCTCCAGCACGTTCTGCAGGTAGGACGACCAGCCCTTGCCGACCACCGCGGCGGCCAGCGCGAACTCCAGGATCAGGTCCCAGCCGAGGATCCAGGCGATGAACTCGCCGAAGGTGGCGTAGGAGAAGGTGTACGCGCTGCCTGCCACCGGCACGGTGGAGGCGAACTCGGCGTAACACAGCGCGGCCAGGCCGCAGGTGATCGCGGCGAGCACGAAGGAGATCGTCACACCTGGGCCCGCGATGTCACCGGAGGTTCGCGCGGCCAGGGTGAAGATGCCCGCGCCGATCACCACCGCGACCCCGAAGACCGTGAGGTCCCAGGCGTTCAGATCCTTCCTGAGCTTGGTGTCCGGCTCATCGGTGTCGGCGATCGACTGCTCAACGCCCTTAGTGCGCCACAAGCCACTGCCTGGCACGCCCAACCTCCTGAAAAAGTTCTCCCGCCTGTGCCCGTGAGGGCAGCCCGGACAACACTGTCGTGGGCGGCGCTCACCCTACCGGCGGACGTATGACGGTTTCCGCCAGTCATCTACAAAGTCGAAATGCCCGTATGGGTGACTCTGCACAAAACGACGCATCGCCCCAGGTGAGCCCTGGGGCGATGCGGACATGCGGGGTGCTTATGCCTTGGCTTTGGCCTTGGCCGCGTGATCGAGATCGGGTTCGAGGTACATCAGCCGGGCCTCCGGCACCTTGGCCCGCACCCTGGCCTCGGCGTCGTTGATCGCCTGGGCGACCTCGGCAACGGTGAGGTTGGGCAGCAGCGCGATCTTGGCCGCGACCAGCAGCTCGTCCGGGCCGATGTACTGGGTGCGGATGTGGATGACGTGGTCCACGGTGGCGGTGGACAGCTCGTCCACGATCACCGCGAGCACGTCCGGGTTGGCGCCCTCGCCGATGAGCAGGCTCTTGGTCTCGATGATCAGCGTGATCGCGATCACGCCGAGCAGCACGCCGATGCACAGGGTGCCGATGGCGTCCCAGATCGGGTCGCCGGTGAGCACGGTCATGCCGACGCCGCCGAGTGCGAGCACCAGGCCGACCAGCGCGCCGAGGTCCTCCAGCAGCACCACCGGCAGTTCCGGGGTCTTGGCGTTGCGGATGAACTGCCACCAGGTGGCGTCACCCTTGATCTTCTTGGACTCCTGGATCGCGGTGTGGAAGCTCCAGCTCTCCAGCAGGATCGCCACCACCAGGATGCCCACCGCGACCAGCGGCGAGGTCAGCCCTTCCGGGGCCTCCAGCTTGTGGATGCCCTCGTACAGCGCGAACGCCGAGCCGAGGGTGAACAGCAGCAGTGCCACCACGAAGGAGTAGAAGTACCGGTCCCGGCCGTAGCCGAACGGGTGCGATTCGGTTGGCTTGCGTGCCGCCGTCTTCTGCCCGACCAGCAGCAGCGCCTGGTTGGAGGTGTCGGCCACCGAGTGCACGCCTTCGGCGAGCATCGAGGACGAGCCGGTGATGGCGAAGCCGACGAACTTCGCTACCGCGATCCCCGCGTTGGCGACCAATGCCGCCACGATCGCCTTGGTGCCGCCCCCTGCTGCCACAAGTACTCCTCATGCGTACGTGTCCGGATTGTCCTGCCCCGGATGGTCGGGAGGGAGACTAGCCGTCCATCCCCGCGGTCGCGCGGAAGACCTGCAGATCCGCGTCCCCGGCACTGGAGATCCGGGTTTTCGGGTCACCGGCGGCCAGCCAGGCCGAGGTGCCGCGGGGCAGTTCCAGCCGGGTGCCGTCCTCGGCGGTGAGCAGGGCTTTCCCGCTGGTGCAGATGAGGATCTGCGGACCGTCGCTGGGCAGCAGCACCTCCTCGGTCGCCTCGGCGCCCGCCGGGATGTCCACTCTGGACAACTCGAACTCGGGTGCGGGCGTCGGGTAGGCGGTCAGGTGGCGGCTGACCTGCTCGCCGCGCAGCACCGGCATGTCCCCGCAGGAGAAGTCCAGCACCCGCAGCAGTTCGGGCACGTCCACGTGCTTGGGGGTGAGGCCGCCGCGCAGGATGTTGTCGGAGTTGGCCAGGATCTCCACGCCGGTGCCGTGCAGGTAGGCGTGCAGGTTGCCGGCCGGCAGGTGGATGGCCTCGCCTGGTTGCAGCACCAGCCGGTTCATCAGCAGCGCGGCCAGCACGCCCGCGTCGCCGGGGTGGCGTTCGCCCAGTTCCAGCACGGTGCGGCATTCCAGGCTGAACTCGCCGTGCGCGCGCAGGTGCCGGACGCAGGCGTCCAGCAGTGGCGGCAGCAGTCCTTCCAGCGCGACCTGGGGCAGGGTGATCCAGGTGGTGAACAGCGCGCGCAGGCCGTCCGGGCCGGGGTCGGCGGCCAGCAGCTGGGCGTGTCCGGCCAGCTCGGGCACGTCCAGCGCGGCCAGCAGCGCGACGGTCTTGTCAGCGGCCCGGAATCCGGCCAGCGCGTGGAACTCCGAGAGCGCGCAGATCAGTTCGGGCTTGGCGGTCGGGTCCGGGTAGTTGCGGTTGCCCGCGTCCCTGGCGATGCCTGCCGCTTCTTCCTTGGCGTAGCCCTCGGCGGCCTGGGCGGCCGAGGGGTGCGCCTGGATGCTCAGCGGTTCCTCCGCGGCGAGCACCTTGAGCAGGAAGGGCAATCGGTTGTCCCAGCGCCGGGCGCAGGCCGGGCCAAGGTGGAACTCGGGTTCGGCGTTGATCGCGGCCAGCAGCGAGGTCTCCGCGCCGTCCGCGCCCAGGAGCGTGGAGGGGTCGCCGGGGTGGGCGCCCATCCACAGCTCGGCTTCCGGGTGCGGGGCCGGGACCTCGCGCCCGAGCAGTTCGGCGATCACGGTGCGCGAGCCCCACGCGTAGGGCCGCACCGCGTTGCGCAGCAGGTCCACTGTTCCTTCTCGCTTCCTGGTTTTGGTCTCGCGGCCCGCACTCAGGCGATGACCGGCGACACCACTCCCGGCCCGCCCAGCGTGCCGGCGGCCAGCCCCAGGTACAGGGCGGCCAGATCGAAGCGCACCGCGAGCAGCGCGGCGCACAGAGCTTCGTCGCCGGTGACCTCGTCCGCGGGGGCCACCAGGTCGGCGCCGGGGAGGGTGTCCTCGGCGGCCCGGCGGGTGGCCTCGGCGATCGGGCCGCGGCGGACCGCGAGCAGCAGCACCCGCGGGGTCGGCCCGGCGGTCAGGTCGTCCGGGTCGGCGAACAGGTCGTGTCCGGAGGTGGCCTGCACGGCCGCGCGGTGCAGCGCGGGCCGGAGCACGGCCTGGGGGTACCCGGCCACATCGGAGACCACCCCGGAGAAGGTGGCCAGGGACTGCGCGGCGTGTGCGGCGACCGCGGTCGCCGCGTGGTCCAGGCCCCACAGCAGCGGGGTCCGGTCGGCCAGCCGCAGCGCGAGCGCCTTGGCCGGGTTGACGAAGGACTCGTGCATCGGGTGGTCGCGTTCGGCCTCCCGGTCCAGCTCGTCGGCGATCTGGCCGACGTCGGTGCGCAGCAGGCCGAGCTGGTTGACCGCGAGCAGTCCGGCGGCCAGCGCGCGGGCCATGCCAAGGCCGTGCGGCACGTGCACCCGCGGCGGCAGCAGCAGCGCCTGGCCGGCGGCGGCCGCCGCCACCGGGCCGTCCTCGGGCGCGGTGAGCACGATGCGCGCGCCACGGCGAGCGGCGCGGTCGAGGGACTCGGCCAGCACCGGGTCACCGGGATCGTCGGCGTGCGCGATCACCACGTCGAGCGCGCCGATCCAGGTGGGCACCACGTCGGTGACCACCACCGGCACCGGGCAGGCCGGGCCGAGCAGGGCGGCCAGCAGCTCCGCCGCGGCCGGGCCGACCCCGGGCCTGGTGAGGAGCACCAGCGCCCTCGGCCGATCCTCGGCGAGGCGGTCCAGGCCGAATTCGCGCGCGGCCTCCACGGTCGAGCGCATCTGGGCGCCCGCCGAGGCGGCCGCCCGCAGCAGCCCTCCGGTGTCGGCCTCGGCGAGCCGGGCCGGATCGTCGAGCAGGACGTCGTCGAGCACCAGGGTCACCCGGCGGCGGACGGCCCGTCGGCGGCGGGGCCGCCCTCGGCTTCGTCGAGCAGGAGCACCGGGATGCCGTCGCGCACCGGGAACCGGCGGGCGCAGGCGGTGCAGGTCAGGTAGTCGGCCTCGGCGTTTTCGGGCGTGCCGGGGGTCAGCTTGCCGTGCGCGGGGCACGGGCAGGCCAGGATCTCCAGCAGGTCCGGGTCAAGCTGCACGGACACGGTGCTCACCTCTGTTTCCCTCCTCAGCCGCGGACGATCGCCAGGACCTCGTCGCGCAACGCGGCGACGGCCTCGGCGTCCTTGGCCTCGATGTTCAGTCGCAGCAGCGGCTCGGTGTTGGAGGCCCGCAGGTTGAACCAGGCCCCGTCCGGCAGCTCGATGGTCAGCCCGTCCAGCTCGTCCAGGGTGACCCCGTCGCGGCCGCCGTACGCGGCCTTGATCGCGGCCAGCCTGCCAGCCTGGTCGTCCACGGTGGAGTTGATCTCACCGGACGCGGCGTAGCGGGCGAACTCCCTGGTGATCTCGGCGAGCGGCTTGTCCTGCTCCCCGAGTGCGGCCAGCACGTGCATGGCTGCCAGCATGCCGGTGTCGGCACGCCAGAAATCCCTGAAGTAGTAGTGCGCGGAGTGCTCGCCGCCGAAGATGGCGCCGGTCTCGGCCATCGTCTGCTTGATGAAGGAGTGCCCGACCCTGGTCCGCACCGGCTTGCCGCCGTGCTCGGCCACGATCTCCGGCACACCCTTGGAGGTGATCAGGTTGTGGATGATCGTGCCGCCCGGCTCCTTGGCCAGCTCGCGCACGGCGACCAGCGCGGTGATCGCGCTCGGGGACACCGGGTCGCCGTTGGCGTCGACCACGAAGCAGCGGTCGGCGTCGCCGTCGAAGGCGATGCCCGCGTCCGCGCCGATCTCGCGCACCTTGGCCTGCAGGTCCACGATGTTCTTCGGGTCCAGCGGGTTGGCCTCGTGGTTGGGGAAGTTGCCGTCCAGCTCGAAGTACATCGGCACCACCTCGATGGGCAGGCCGTTGAACACCTCGGGCACGGTGTAGCCGCCCATGCCGTTGCCCGCGTCCACCGCGATCTTCAGCGGCCGGATGCCGGAGAGGTCGACCAGGTCACGCAGGTAGGCGGCGTACTCCACCAGCAGGGTGCGCTCGGAGAGCGAGCCGCGGGCGCCGAGGAACTCGGGCACGCCCTGCTCGACCATCTCGCGGATCTCGGTCAGCCCGCTGTCCTGGCCCACCGGCGCGGCGCCGGCGCGGCACAGCTTGATGCCGTTGTAGGCGGCCGGGTTGTGGCTGGCGGTGAACATCGCGCCGGGCAGGTTCAGCTTGCCGGAGGCGAAGTAGAGCATGTCCGTGCTGGCCAGGCCGATGGAGACGGCGTCGACGCCCTGGGCGTTGACGCCCTCGGCGAAGGCCGCGGCGAAGCCGGGGGACGAGTCGCGCATGTCGTGGCCGATGACCACGGCCGGGCCGCCGACGAGCCGGGCGAATGCCGCGCCGAGGTCGCGGACCACGTCGGTGTCGAGCTGTTCGCCCACCAACCCGCGAACGTCGTACGCCTTGACGATGCCGGACAGGTCTCGCACGCCTTACTCCTGACTTCGGCTCACTTGGACAGCTAGCCCGAAGCCTACCGGCGGCGTGTGCGCGCCTGTGGCTCAGTCCTCATGGGGGTCGGGAAGGACCCGTAGATGGCCGCGTCGGCCCGCGCCGAACACCGGCTCGCTCGCCTCGATCGGGCGGTCCGCCCGGCCGGCCTCACGCACTGCCTCGGCCAGCGCGGTCAGGTCGTCCACCGTAGGTTGGGGAACGGCGAACTCGCCCTCGTGCCGGACGACCTCCCACCCACGGGGGGCGGTGAGCCGCATCGCGTGCTGTTCACACAGGTCATAGCTGTGCGGCTCGGAGTAGGTGGCCAGCGGCCCGACGACCGCGGTGGAGTCGGCGTAGGCGTAGGTCAGCGTCGCAACGGCCGGGTTCGTGCACCCGGTCCGCGAGCACCTTCTTACGCTCCGCACGATTGGGGACGATAGCGCCTCCGGTCCACCCTGTGCGGCAGGCACGCGGACAACATCCGCGTACCCTCAGTGGCCGTGGTGATGGCGAGGGGTACCCGACGGGGGATCAGGCAGCGTCGGGACCGGCATGGGCGAGGTATGCGAGGGCAGTTGTACCCCTCGACGATGCCTGCTGCCCGCAGTCGTTCGGAGCGGTTCGACGCGGTGGTGCTGGAGGCCCTGGAGCCGATCGAGCAGCGCTGGCGCAACGAGCTGACCCAGCTGGACGTGGCCGTCGACGACGTTCCCGAGCTGCCCTCGGCCGATGCCGAGGAGCTGACCTGGGGCGATGACGTGGTCGAGGACGGCAACGTGCCACTGGCCCGGCTGGTGCCGGCCGGGGTGGACCGGCGCGGACTGCCCACCAGGGCGCGCATCGTGCTCTACCGGCGGCCGCTGGAAGCGCGGGCCAAGGACGGCGCGGACCTGTCCGACCTGGTGCACGACGTGCTGGTGGAGCAGGTCGCCACCTACCTCGGGCTGGACCCGGAAGTCATCGACGGCGACTAGGCAGCGCGGTGAGCGCGGTGAACAACGCGGCCGCGGCCTGGACGAGCAGGAGCAACGCGGCCAGGCCAGCCGGAACTGTGACGCGGATCTCGCTGGCTGATTCCGGCAGCGCGACCGCGACCAGGTGGCCGTAGGCCCTGGCCAGCGGCACCTCACGGCCGTCGACGGTGGCCAGCCAGCCGCGTTCGTCCTCGGCGGCGAGCACCAGCACCCGGCCGAGTCCGCCCGCGCTGACCGCGACCGCGATCTCCGGTGGCCGGGCCTCGACGCCGGTGGCCTCGATCTGTCCGGCCGGGGTGCCGCCGGTGCGGGCGCGCAGCGCGGCCTCCCCTGCCAGCAGGGTGACCGGGCCGCGGGACTGGGTCAGGCGCAGCACCGGGCGGCCGTCGGTGGCGGTGGCATCGGCCACCACCAGGTCGGGGGCGGCGGCGCGGATCTTGGTCGCGGCGGCGGGGTCGGGCAGCAGCAGGAATCGGACGCCACTGGCACCGGCGGAGAGCAGTGCGCCGCGGACGGCCTCGGTGGTGCCCGCGCGCAGGGCGGTGGCGGTGTCCTGGACCCGCTGGGCGGCGGCGGGCACGGCGAGCACGTCGTCGTCGCCGAAGCGCGGCAACCGGCCAGCGGTCTGGCGGCTGGGCTGCCCGTAGGCGCCGACCTCCAGCACCCCGGCGCCGGTGGCGGCGAGTTCGGCGAGCTGGCTGTTGACCAGCAGTGGCGGGGCCGAGCGCAGCGGGCCGTCCTGGCCGAGGAGCAGGGTGCTGACGGCGAGGGCGGCCAGCACGGTCGCGCCCGCGCCCGCGAGCGCGCGGATGGGCACGGTGACCGGGGCGCCGGGCAGGGCGGCGGCGAGCACGATCCAGGCCAGGCCGCAGCCGGTGAGCAGCAGCGGGGCGCCGGTCCAGCCGGTGCCTGCCGGGCCGCCGTTGGCCGGGGTCACCTCGATCAGCCCGACCGCGATGGCCGCGGCGGCGCCCAGCAGCGCGAGGCCGAGTCCGGGCAGCATGGCCGGGCGCGGGCGGAGCAGGGCCGCGGTCAGCGCGGCCAGCACGGCGATCAGGCCCAGCCAGGGCAGTGCGCCGGGGCCGCCGGGGTAGAGCGCGAGCAGGTCCAGGGGGTTGGCCCTGGCCTCGCGCAGCGGGGCGCCGGTGCCGTGCAGCAGCACCGAGGGATGGCGCAGGACCAGCGCGGGCCACGGGAGCTGGAGGGCCAGTGGCAGCAGCACCAGGGTGAACAGCGCGGCCACCCGCCTGCGGCCGGAGCCGGGCACCAGCACGAACCCGATCAGCGCGGCCAGCAGCACCAGCAGGTGCGGCAGCGGGTGGAAGGCGCCGAGCACGGCCAGCGCGAGCGCGGTGGCGCAGGTGATGGAGAGCCAGCCGATGTCCGGCCTGCGCGGCCACAGGATGGCGGCCACCCCGGCCAGCACCGGCGGCAGCAGGAGATGGACCACGATCACGTCGAGACGGCCCTGGGCGGTGGCGGCGGTGGCGATGGGCAGCAGCGCGTACCCGGCGGCCACCGCGGCGCGCACGGTCCTGGGCACGCGCAGGCGGCGGGTGGCCAGGTAGGCGGCCAGCCCGGCCAGTGGCAGGTCGCCGAGCAGCAGCACGGTGAGCGCGATCGAGGGTCCGCCCAACAGGGTGCCGAGCACCGCGAGCACGCCGGTGGCCGCGGGCGCGGGTGCGATGCTGCCGCCCGCGACGGGTTGCCAGGCGGCCACGTACCCGGCCCAGGTGTCACCGATGTCCCCTGCGGGCAGCAACCGGCCGCCCGCGAGGTCGCCGCCGAGCCGGGCCCACTGGGTGGCCAGCGCGAGCACGGCCAGGCCGAGCACCAGGAACAGCACCGGGCTGAGCAGCAACTCGCGCAGCACCCGGCCGCGGTCGATCTCCACCAGCACCAGTTCGGCCGGTCGCGGGGTCCCGCGCGGCACCGGTGAGGGCCGGGGGCGTGGGCTGGGGCGGCGGCGGTACAGCTCGGGCGCGGCCACCTCGACCACCACCGGTCCGGCGGGCCTGCGCAGTCCGGCCGGGCCCAGTCTGCGGGCCGCGCCGCGGCGGCGGCTGGGGCCGAGTGCGCCGGCGGGCAGCGCGGGCGGGCCGGGTTGGCGTTGCGGGGCACCGGGTTCGGTCCACTCCGGCACCGGACTGGCCGGCAATCGGCCGAGGCTGGCATCCGCGCGCACCCGGCTGCGCAGCACGTGCAGCAGGCCGCGGTGCCCGGCGTTGCGCGACCGGGTCAGCCGCGAGGTGAACAGGCCGCGGATCTCCCTTGGCGACACGGTCCTGGTGGCGGCGCGGGAGCGGCGGGCGGCCAGCAGTCCGGCCCGGCCACCGAAGAGGTAACCCAGCGCGGCCAGTTCGTCACCGGCCCGCCGTCCCCGGCGCAGCAACAGGAATCCCAGTGCCCGCAACAGGCACAGCAGCGCGAGCCGGGGCAGGCCGATCAGGAAGGAGGGCACGCTGGTGTTGACCAGGAAGGTGCGCAGGCCGTGCGCGCGCCGGGCGCGGGCGAGTGCGGGCACCGCGTGCACCGGGCGCTGATCCCGTTCGGCGGCACGGGCGTGCCGGATCCGGGCCGAGGGCACCAGCAGCACCAGGTGCCCGGCCAGGTTGGCCCGCCAGCCCAGGTCGATGTCGTCGCCGCCCAGCGGCAGCGCGGGGTCCAGCCCGCCGAGTCGTTCCCACACCTCGCGCCGGATCAGCGCGCCCGCGCTGCCGACCGCGAGCACGTCCCTGCTCTGCTCGAAGCCGCCGCCGTAGGCCAGTTCCGCGCCGGAGATGCCGGTCTGGGTGTGGCCGGAGGCATCCAGCGACAGCCCGCCCTGCACCACCAGCCTGGGGTCGGCCCAGTCCACCGCGAGCGGGCCGAGCACGGCAGCGGACGGCGCGAGTTCGGCGGTGCTCAGCAGTGCGGGCAGGCAGTCGGGTTCGGGCGCGGAGTCGTCGTGCAGCAACCAGATCCACTTGCCGGGGTCGCCCCAGCGTTCGGTCGCGGTGGCCACGGCCTTGCCGACGGCGGCGCCGAACCCGGTGTCGGGGGCTTCGGTGAGCACGCCGTCGAGCAACTGGTCCGGACCGGTGGCCGCGGCGGCCAGCACCCTGGCGGTGGCGTCGGTGGATCCGGTGTCCACGGCGAGGATGTGCCGTGGTCGCACGGATTGGCGGCGCAGCGCGGAGAGCAGTGGCCGCAACCATTCCGCGCCGTCATGGCAGACGATCACGGCGAGCACCGGCGCGGTGCTCAGCGTCGGGTGCGGCAAGCTGGTCCCTCGGCTCGGCGGTGACAGGTCCCCCGTGCGGGGATCGCGAGCGCCCCCACCACGTGCCGGTGGAATCCACTGGCACGTGGTGGAAAACGCTACGGGGTGCGACCGGGCGAACTCACCCGGCCACACCGAACCGTTATGTCACACCGCTCGGCGTTTGAGCTTGCGGCGCTCTCGCTCGGACAGACCACCCCAGATGCCGAAGCGCTCATCGTGCGCAAGGGCATACTCGAGGCACTCTGGCCGAACCTCGCAACCGGCACAGATCCGCTTGGCCTCCCTGGTGGATCCACCCTTCTCAGGGAAGAACGCCTCCGGGTCGGTCTGCGCGCACAGTGCCCGTTCTTGCCAGTCGTGCTCCTCGTCCGCCTCGAGGGCGGGGTCGAAGAGATCGACCAGCACTCCCACGCCAGTGGGTGCGGTGTCCCGCTCTCCCACTCGGCTCCCTTCGTTCTCTTCCACTGTCCGCTCCTCCCGCACTCCCCGGTGGCGGACCCCATTCGCCGTCCCACCCGACGAATGACACCAATGTGATTAGACCTGTGGGATGCAAGAGGGTCAAGCCAAGTACACACGACGGGGGACGAATCTGGCCCGCTGGCAAGGATGTTCACTGGCAAGGCAGAGTGTTGGTGTGACGAGATCCTCGGTTGCCCCGAGTCCGCTGTTCCTAATCCTGCTGGCCGTCACGGTCGGCGGCGGCGTGCTGTCCACGGTGGACCAGAATGTGGCACGCACTGCCGGAATCGTCCTGCTGGTGCTCGGCGGCTGGGCTGTCTCGCTCTGCCTGCACGAGTTCGGGCACGCTTATCTAGCCCTGCGCGGCGGCGATTATTCGGTGCGGCACAAGGGATATCTCACCCTGGACATCCGCAAGTACACCGATCCGGTGCTGAGCATCCTGATGCCACTGCTGTTGCTGGCCGTCGGTGGAATCCCGCTGCCCGGCGGGGCGGTGTGGATCGATCGACACGCGTTGCGGACCAAGCGCGCGGAGTCGTTGGTGTCGTTGGCCGGGCCAATGGCGAACCTGGTGATCGGTCTGTTGCTCATTGCGACGGTGGCACTGACAAATCCACCCGTTGGGCTGGCAGCCGGACTGTCCTATCTGGCCTACCTGCAAATGCTCGCGTTCGTGCTGAACATCCTGCCCATTCCGGGTCTGGACGGTTTCGGCGTGATCGAGCCGTACCTGTCGTACCAGGCGAGGGAGTTCGGCGCGAAGGCCCGTCCGTGGGCGCCGTTCGTACTGTTCGCCCTGCTGATCGGGGTGCCGGTGGTCGGCCAGTTGTTCAGCACGGTGGTGCTGTGGGTCTTCGAGACCTTCGGCGGCAACGTGCTCGACGTGTTCTACGGGCAGCGCTGGTTCCGGTTCTGGGAGGGTGGGTTCGGGTCGTGACCTTGGTTACGGAGCGCGGCCCCCAAGTTCGCCCGTTCGGGCAAGGCGGGGAGGATGGCCCCCTGTGAAGGTCGTTGTGCTGGTAGGTGGCGTCGGTGGCGCCCGTTTCCTGCAAGGGGTGAAGGCCGCGCTGGGCCTTCCCGCCATTGGTCCCGGCGAGTCGCCGCACGAGATCACCGCGGTGGTCAACAACGGTGACGACGTCTGGCTGCACGGGCTGAGGGTGTGTCCGGACCTGGACACCTGCATGTACACCCTGGGCGGTGGCATCGACACCGAGCGCGGCTGGGGCCAGGCCGGGGAGAGCTGGACGGTCAAGGAGGAGCTGGCGGCCTACGGCGCCGAGCCGAGCTGGTTCGGCCTCGGCGACAAGGACATCGCCACCCACCTGGTGCGGTCCCGGATGCTGCGTGCCGGTTACCCGCTCTCCGCGGTGACCGAGGCGCTGTGCGCCCGCTGGCAGCCGGGGGTCCGGTTGCTGCCGGCCAGCGACGACCGGGTGGAGACCCATGTCTCCGTCGACGATCCGGAGACCGGCGAGCGCAGGGCGATCCACTTCCAGGAGTGGTGGGTCCGGCACCGGGCGCAGTTGCCGGCACACGCGATCGTGTCGGTCGGGGCCGAGGAGGCCAAGCCGGGACCGGGGGTGGCCGAGGCCATCACCAACGCCGACATCGTGCTGTTCGCGCCGTCGAACCCGGTGGTCAGCGTGGGCACCATCCTTGCCGTGCCGGGCATCCGGGCGGCGATCACCGCCACCGAGGCGCCGGTTATCGGGCTTTCACCCATCATCGACGGCAAACCGTTGCGCGGGATGGCCGATGCCTGCCTGACCGCGATCGGGGTGGACTCGACCGCGGAGGCGGTGGCGCGGCACTACGGATCGCGCAAGGCCGGTGGCGTCCTGGACGGCTGGCTGATCCACACCGGCGACTCCGCGCTGGTCGAGGGGGTGGAAGTGCGCGCAGTGCCACTGCTCATGTCCACTGTGGACGCGACCGCGCGGATGGCACTGGACGCCTTCGAGCTGGGCGGGGTGCGCGTTGGCTGACCACGCCGCGGCTTCCCTGGAGATCCTGCCGGTCACCGGACTGCCCGAGTTCCGGCCCGGCGACGACCTGGCGGCCGCGCTGGCCGCCGCCGCGCCCTGGCTGCGCGAGGACGACGTGCTGGTGGTGACCAGCAAGGTTCTGTCCAAAGTGGAGGGCAGGCTGGTCACCGCGCCCACCGACCCGGAGGCGCGGGACGCCCTGCGCCGGGAGCTGGTGGACGCCGAATCGGTCCGGCTGGTGGCGCGCAAGTTCCGCACGCTGATCACCGAGAACCGGCTGGGCGTGATCCAGGCGGCCTCGGGTGTGGACGGCTCGAACGTGGCCACCGACGAGCTGGCGCTGCTGCCGGTGGACCCGGACGGTTCGGCCGCGAAGCTGCGCGAACGGTTGCGTGAGCTGCTCGGCGTCACGGTCGCGGTGGTGGTCACCGACACCATGGGCCGGGCCTGGCGGATCGGCCAGACCGACGCGGCCATCGGCGCGGCCGGGCTGGCCGTGCTGCACCGCTACGCCGGATCCGTCGACCCGCAGGGCAACGAACTGCACGTCACCGAGGTCGCGGTGGCCGACGAGCTGGCCGCGGCCGCGGATCTGGTGAAGGGCAAGCTGGGCGGGCTGCCGGTGGCGGTGGTCCGCGGAATGTCCATTGTGGAGGACGGCTCCACCGCGCGGGACCTGGTCCGGCCATCGGATGAGGACCTGTTCCGGCTGGGCACGGATCTGGCGATCGAGCAGGGCCGCCGGGAGGCGGTGCTGACCCGGCGCTCGATCCGGACCTTCAGCCAGGAGGAGGTGCCCGCGGAGCTGGTGCGCCGCGCGGTCGGGGTCGCGCTGACCGCGCCCGCCCCGCACCACACCCACCCGGTGCGGTTCGTCTGGCTGCGCGACCGGGTGCTGCGGGCCAAACTGCTCGACGGCATGCGCGAGCAGTGGCGCTCGGACCTGCGTGCCGACGGCTGGCCGGCGGAGCGGATCGACCGCCGGATCAAACGCGGCGACCTGCTGTACGGGGCGCCGGAGATCGTGTTGCCGTTCGGGGTGCCCGACGGCGCGCACGACTACCCGGACGAGCGCCGCACCGCGGCCGAGCAGACCATGTTCACCGTGGCGGGCGGCGCGGCCGTGCAGGGCCTGCTGGTGGCGCTGGCCGCCGAGGGGCTCGGCTCCTGCTGGGTCTCCTCCACCATCTTCTGCCCGGACACCGTGCGCTCGATCCTGGACCTGCCTGCCGATTTCGCGCCGCTGGGCGCGGTCGCGGTGGGCTATCCGGCGGACGGGCCGCTGGCGCCGCGGGAACCACGGGACCTGACCGGGGAGCTGATCGAACTGTGAACCTGCACGCTGAGGCGGTCGCTGAGCTGTCGGCCTGGCGGCCGGCGGACCCGTGCCAGGAGAGCCAGCGGCACGCGTTCCTGAGCTTCCTGGCGGCGCGTGCGGACGCTTGTCAGCGTTCCTGCGAACCCGGCCACCTGACCGCGTCCGCGATCGTGCTGGACGCCACCGGCGAACACGTGCTGCTGACCCTGCATCCCAGGGTGGGGCGCTGGTTGCAGCTGGGCGGGCACTGCGAACCGGCGGATCCGACGCTGCTCGCGGCGGCGCTGCGGGAGGCCACCGAGGAGTCCGGCATCGACGGCCTGGTGATCGAACCGGGGCCGCTGCAGCTGGAGGTGCACCCGATCACCTGCTCACTGGGCCTGCCCACCCGGCACCTGGACGTGCGGTACCTGGTGCGCGCGCCCGCCGGCGCCCAGCCGGTGCGCAGTGCGGAGTCGGTGGATCTGCAGTGGTGGCCGGTGCACGCGTTGCCGTCCAATGTGGACAGTGTGCCGAAGCTGGTCGAGCTGGCGCTGCGTCAGATCGCGCGGTAGTCCCGGCCGGCGAACCGGGGTCCGCGGCGAGGTTTGCGGGCCCCGGTCAGCTCCAGGTAGCGGACCGCGCGCTGGCGGTGCGGGGCGTAGGGGGCGAGCAGGGCCAGCATCTCCTCGTCGGTGGCGTCCCGGCCGGTCAGCGCCCAGCCGACCGCGTCGTGCAGGTGGTAGTCGCCGACGCTGACCGCGTCCGGGTCGCCCCAGGCCCGTTGCGCGATCTCGGCCGCGGTCCAGACCCCGATGCCGGGGACCTTGCACAGCAGGTCGCGGCCTGCCTCGCCGCCGAGGTCGACGGCGCGTTCCAGGCGGGTGGCCACGGAGGCGGCGGCGAGCAGGGTCCGGCGGCGGGCGCCGTCGACGCCGGCGCGGTGCCAGTCCCAGTCGGGGATGGCGAGCAGGGCCTTGGGGGTTGGCGGGGCGAAGAGAAGTTCGGGCGAGACGCCCGCCGCTCCGGGGGCCGGGGTGCCGAATCGGCGGCACAGCTCGCGCCAGGAGCGCCATGCCTCCTTGCCGGTGACCTTCTGCTCCAGCACCGCCGGGATCAGCACGTCCCACACCTGCCCGGTCCGCCCGAGCCGGAGTCCGGGCGCCCGCCGCCGCGCCTGCGCGATCAGCTCGTGGTGGGCGAGGAAACCGGTGTCGTCATCCCGCGCGCCGAGCAGGTCCGGCAGCCCCGCCAGGGCCAGTTCCGCACCCGGTCCCCAGGCACTGGCCCGGATCTCGCCATGTGCCCGGCGCAGTGCGATGGTGGCGACCCCGGCCGCGGTGTTGCTCGCCCGCCACACGCTGCCGTCCGGCCCGATGCGCAGGCACGGGTCGGCCGGACCGCGGCGCAGCGGTCCGAGCACGGCGGCCAGGTCGAGCGGGAACGGCGGTGTCCAGGCCCGTTCCACGGCCGGGGCGGCCAGGGTCATGCGTCGTGCGAGAAGCGCACCGAGCCGTCGGCGAGGGAGGCGCCCGGCCACAGCCGCAGGCCCTCCAGGAGTTCGCAGCGGGCGCCGACCACGGCGCCGTCGCCGATGACCGCGCCACGCAGCACCGCACCGTCGCCGATCCGCGCGTTGGCGCCGATCACCGAACCGGTCACGACCGCGTTCGCACCGATCACCGCGCCGTCGAAGACCACCGAGCCGTCCACGGTCGCGCCGGGGCCGACCTGGGCGCCCGCGCCGATGGTGCTGCCGTTGACCAGCTTGGCGCCCTCGCGGACCAGCGCGCCGTCCAGCACGATGGCCTCGCCGGTGGGGCCGGGCAGCGCGTCGGAGGGCGCCAGCCCGCGGACCAGGTCCGCGGAGCCCTTGACGAAGGCCGCCGGGGTGCCAAGGTCCAGCCAGTACGAGGTGTCCACGTGGCCCTGCAGCCGGGCGCCGCGCTCCAGCAGGCCGGGGAAGGTCTCGCGTTCCACCGACACCGGGCGGTCGGCCGGGATCTCCTCCAGCACGGAGCGCTTGAAGACGTAGCAACCGGCGTTGATCTGGTCCGCAGGCGGGTTCTCGGTCTTCTCCAGGAAGGCGAGCACCCGGCCGTCGGCGTCGGTGGGCACGCAGCCGAAGGCACGCGGGTCGGCGACCTTCACCAGGTGCAGGGTGACGTCGGCGTCGTTGTCCAGGTGGCTGTGCGCGACGGCGCCGAGATCGACGCCGGAGAGGATGTCGCCGTTGAAGACCATGATGTGCTCGGCGCGCAGGCGGCTGGCCGCGTTGCGGATACCGCCGCCGGTGCCCAGCGGGGTGTCCTCGACCACGTACTCCAGTTCCAGGCCCAGCCGGGACCCGTCACCGAAGTACTCCTCGAAGACCGAGGCCTTGTAGGAGGTGCCCAGCACCACGTGGGTGATGCCCGCGGCCCGGATCCGGGACAGCAGGTGGGTGAGAAACGGAACACCAGCGGTGGGCAGCATCGGCTTGGGCGCGGACAGCGTCAGCGGACGCAACCGGGTGCCCTGGCCGCCGACCAGCACCACCGCGTCGACCCCGGACAGTTTTTCCACGCGTTCCCCCTGCTTCTCGACTGGTGCCGGACTGGCCGACATGCCGTTACTCCTCCTTCACCCTGACGAGACCGCCTGGAACGGAATACTCTTGCAGAGAACCCGGACCAGGCGACCGGCGGCTCCGGAGAGCGACCACCACAGCGTGAGGGATGATCTCCGTATCCGCCTGCCGGCAAATCCGCCCCAGGCGACGAGGCAACGCAGGAGAGGCCAGCGCGATGGATCCCCGCGAACGGGCCGATGAGCTGCTAGCCCGTGCCAGGGCGCGTGGCTCCTTCGTCGTCACACCAGACGACGCAACCTCGCCGATGGATGCGGCCAACACGGTACAGATACCGCGCATCGTGGTCGCGGCGAACGATCCGCACCACGCGGACCCGGACTCAACCGTGATCCTGTCACCGGAGGCGGTCCAGGCCATGCAGGCAGGGTACGGCCCACAACACGGGCAATCCCCACACCTGCACCAGGGTGCCCAAGGTCACGGGCCGCAGACCATGCCACCGATGCCGAGGCCGCCGCACGGGCACCAGCCCACGCAACCGATGCAGCACGGGCAACCAACGCCGCACGCGCAACCGACGCAGCCGATGGGTCACCCGCATCAGGGGCAGCCGATGCAGCAGCATCCGCAGCCGACCCAGCCGATGCAGCAGCAACCGGGTGGACCGCAGAACGGCGGCCATCCGCAACAGCAGCCTCCGCAACCACAGCAGGGTCAACCCCCGCAGCACCAGCAGGGACAGCCACAGCCTCCGCAATGGCCGGAACGCCGCTCCTAAGCCACCCATAACGGCCAACACACCGTCCCACAACGGCCAACACGCGCGGAGGGTCGAACCCTCGCCCGGCGTGTTGGCCGTTGTCGTACCGAGTGTTGGCCGTTCTTGTACCGCGTGTTGGCCGTTGTTGTACGGCGGGTTGGCCGTTATGGGCGGGGGGTGCCTCGGGTTTCGAGTTTCAGGCGGAGGGCCAGGCCGAGTTTGATGGCCAGGCGGAGGGGGGCGTTGAGGGGGCCGGGGTTGCGGTCGGCCAGGAAGCGGTAGGCGCTGTCGTGGTGGGCGGCGAGCATCTTGGGTTTGACCTTGGCGGTGGAGACGCCGCCGATGTGCATCACCTCGGCCGCCGGGACGTAGATGTTCTGCCAGCCTGCCTTGCCGAGGCGGTCGCCAAGGTCGACGTCCTCGAAGAACATGAAGTAGCGGGGGTCGAAGCCGTGGATGGAGTCGAATGCCTCGCGGCGCAGCAGCAGGCAGGAGCCGGACAGCCAGCCCGCGGGGCGTTCGCCGACGGCGCGGTCCTCCTGGCGGTAGGCGCGGGTCCACGGGTTGCCCGGCCACAGCTTGCTGAACAGGGCGTGGCCCACGCCGCGGCCCAGGGACGGGACCAGGCGGGCCGAGGGGTAGACCTCGCCGTTGGGTTCGCGGATCAGGGGGCCGAACGCGCCGGCCCGGGGCCAGCGCTTGGCGGCCTCGCGCAGGGTGTCCAGGGAGCCGGGGCCCCATTCCAGGTCCGGGTTGGCGACCACGACCCAGCCGTACTCGGCCGGGAGCTGGACCACGCCGCGGTTGGCCGCGGTGCCGTAGCCGACGTTCTCGCCGATGACCAGCAGCTGGACGTGCTCCCGCTCGGCCGCGGCCTGCTCGGGCGCGCCGTCCACCGAGCCGTTGTCGGCCAGCACGACGGTCACGGGTGACTGGCTGCTCGCCTCGTCCAGGGTGTCCAGGAACCGCTCCAGCGTCTTGCCGGGCGAGTAGGTCACGGTGATGACGGCGAGGCGATCTCCGTACTGCTTCTGCTCGGCCACGCCGAGACATTCTGCCGTCTCAGCGACCCCGGCGGTGCAGCACGTCCGCCCTGGCGTAGGCCTCGCGGTGTTTGACCGCGCTGACCTGCCAGGAGAAGTCCTTGGCCCGCTGCTGGGCGGCGGTGGCCAGTCCGGCGCGGCGGGCCGGGTCGTCCAGCAGTTCGGCCACCGCGGCGGCGATGTCGCCCGCGCCGACCCCGCAGTAGGCGACCGCGTCGCCGCCGACCTCGGGCAGGCTCAGCCGCCGGGTGGTCAGCACGCACGCGCCGCAGGCCATCGCCTCCAGCACGGGCAGCCCGAAACCCTCGCCCAGACTCGGGTAGGCGACCAGGTCGGCGCCGCCGAGCAGGCCGGAGAGGCGCTCGAACGGCACGTACCCGGCCCTGATCACCCGCAACCGGTGCGGCACCGAGTCCAGCGCGCGTTCCACGTGGGTGTCCCAGCCCGGCTGACCGGCCAGCACCAGCGCGGGCGGGTTGACCCGGCCGCGGCAGGCCCTGGCGAAGCCGCGGATCAGCGCGGGCACGTTCTTGCGTGGTTCCAGCGCGCCGAGGAAGGCCACGTAGGGGGTGTCGGTCAGGTCCAGTTCGGCGCGGACCGCGGCCACCTCCTCCGGCGCGGGCGGGTGGAAGCGGTCGGCGTCCACCCCGTGCGGGGCGACCTGCAGCATCCGCCGGTCCGCGCCCGCCACCCGCACCAGCTCGGTCGCGGTGGCCTTGGACGGCACCACGCAGACCTCGGCGCGGCGCAGCGAGGCCCTGGTCCAGCCGCGGAAGAACCGGGACTTGACCGGGGAGTGCAGCGCGGAGTCGGTGAAGAAGGTGGCATCGTGCAGGGTGACCACCGAGGCGACCGGGTTGACCAGCGGCAACGTGTAGTGCGGGGAGTGCACGACCTGCACCGCGAGCCGCCTGGCCAGCACCGGCAGGCTGCTCTGCTCCCAGGTGAGCCGGGCGGTGCGGGTGGCCACCGACTCGGTGGCGACCACGATCCGGGAGCCGGGGGCCATCTGGTGGTACAGCTCGGCGTCCCTTGGCTGGCAGACCACGCTGATCCGGGCCCCGTCCGCGTCCAGCGCGGCGACCAGCGAATCCACGTATCGACCGACGCCACCGCGGTCCGCCGGGACGGCCGTCGCGTCGATCAACACGCTGGGTTCTGCTTGCGCCACCCATGCAGACTAAGGCCAGCCCGAACAACGCATTGCTGGAATGCGAACTTCTCAGGTTCAGCAGCTGGTCACGCTGCCCTTGATCACCCGCGAGTGGGACGCCGGTACAGCTCCACGTGCACCCGCCAGACCGCCTCGGCCGCGGCTCGCCAGCCATACCGCCCGGCCCGCCGCAGACCAGCCTCGACCATCGTGGCCGCCCGCCGCGGATCGCCACTGACCTGCCGCAACGCCGCCGCCAGCGCCGTCGCGTCACCACGCGGCACGGCGATGCCCGCGCCCCCGGCGACCTCGGCCAGCGCGGGCGCGTCCGAATGCACCACCGGCACCCCGGCGGCCATCGCCTCCAAGACCGGCAGTCCGAAGCCCTCGGCCCGGCTGGGCGCGGCCAGCACGGTGGCCCGGCCGAGCACCACGGACAGCTCCCGGTCGCTGATCCGCCCGAGCACCACCAGCCGCTCCGGCGCCAGCCCGTGCCGCCGGGCCAGCTCCCCCACCGACACCCCGCCCCACCCGGGCGGCCCGACCAGCACCAACGGCAGTTCGGGCGCGGTCGGCCGGGCCATCGCCTCGATCAGCACGTCGATGCCCTTGCGTGGCTCCACGGTGCCCACGGCCAGCACGTACCGCTCGGGCAGCCCCAGCCGCCGGACGATGGTGGTGGCCGAATCGGCCGGGATGGCCGCGGTGAGCACACTCGCCACCCCCTCCCCCACCACGTGCACCCTGGCCGGCCCCGGCACGAACCGGGCGAGTTCGGTCTCCACCGCCGCGGTCGGCACCACCAGCGCGTCCGCCCGGCGCACCGCCCGGCCGATCACCGACCGGTGCCAGGCCACGCCGCGGCGGGTGAGGGTCTCCGGGTGCGTCCACGGCACGGTGTCGTGCACGGTGACCACCAGCCCGCGACCGCGGCGCGGGGCGGCCGGGGCCAGCGGGGTCGGCGCGTGCACCGAGTCCCCGCCCGGCCACAGCGGCAGTCCGTACTGCCAGGCCAGCGTCAGCGCCCGCCGCGGCAACGGCAGCATCCGCGGCCCGAGCACCCCGGGGATCACCGCCGCGGTCGGATCGGGATGCCGGGCGATCACCCCGGTCACCTCCCAGCCCGCCGGCGCGGTCGCCGCCAGCGCCGCGGCCAGCTCCCTGGTGTAACGACCGGTGCCGCCGGGGACGGGGGCGAGGAGCTGTTCGGTGAGCACGACTAGCTCGGGCATCCGGTCAGCCTGCCACGTCGCCGACGCATTAACGTCCACCGCATGTCGCAGCAGCCCCGCACGACGGTCGTCGTCGTCACCTGGCGCGGCCGGGACCACATCGTGGACTGCCTGGACGCCCTGTCCGCGCAAACCCGTCCACTGTGGACAATCATCGTGGACAACGCCAGCGACGACGGCACCGCCCAGTTGCTGGCCGAGCACCCGATGTCCGGCACCATCCTCCGCCTGGACGAGAACGCGGGCTACGCCGGCGCACTGGAATCCGCCCTCTCCATCGTCGACACGCCCTACATGGCCTGGCTCAACGACGACGCCGCCCCCGAACCCCGCTGGCTGGCCGCCCTGGAATCAGCCCTGGACGCCGACCCCAAGGCCGCAGCCGCCAGCTCCCGCCTGGTCACCGAGGAGGGCGTGGTCCAGTCCCTTGGCGTGCGGCTGACCGCCGACGGCCACGGCGCGGACCGGATCGAGGTGGGCGAGCCGTTCGGCTTCTGCGGCGGCGCGGCGTTGTTGCGCACCGAGGTGCTGCGTTCGGTGGGCGGGGTGCCGGGGGATTTCTTCTGCTACTACGAGGACACCGACACCTCGTGGCGGCTGCGGCTGGCCGGGTGGCGGGTGGTGAGCGTGCCGTCGGCGGTGGTGTGGCACCGGCATGGGGCGAGTTCGGAGCCGGGGTCGCCGCGGTTCCACCGGTGGAATGAGCGGAACCGGTTGCTGATGCTGTTGCGGTGCGCGCCGGCGGTGGTGGCGGGGTGGCAGTTGGTGCGGTTCTGGCTGATCACGGTGAAGTTGTTGGTGCGCAAGGATTCTTCGGGGGCGGCGAATTTCCGGGTGGGGTTACGGGTTGGGGTGCTTGGGGAGGTGTTGCGGCGGTTGCCTGCGACGTTGCGGGAGCGGCGCGGGGTGAACGGGAACCGGAAGGTGTTGTGGCACGACTGGGCGGGGCGGGGTTAGCGGAGGTCGGCGCGCAGTAGTTCGGCCAGTTCGAGGAACTCGGGCTCGTGGTGCCGTTCCACGATGGCCAGCGCCCGCGACCGGCAGTCCCGGGCTTCTTCCGGTTGTCCGGCGTCGGCCAGCAGTGAGCCGAGCAGGCCCAGCGCGTATCCGGCCACGCTGTCATCCGCCACCTGCTCGCCCAGTTCCGCTGCCTCCCGGCCGCACTCGATGGCCTCGGCGGTCCGGCCCAGATTGGCGTGACTGCCGGACAGCCGGACCAGGCCGACCGCCAGAAACGGCCGGATCCCCAGTTCGCGGCTCAGCCCGACGAAACGCTGGAGGCACTCGGCTGCCTCGCCATCACGGCCAAGCTGTTGGTAGTCATCGGCAAGACGAAACCACCCGATTGCCTGCGCTTCCCGCCGCCCGGAGATCCGCACCGACTCGGCGACCAGCGCCAGCCCCTCATCGACCCGACCGAGCCCGAGGTGGGCGCGGCCAAGACCGGCGAGCGCGTCCGCGACCCCACCGGGTTGTCCCAGTTCGCGGCTGAGTTCCAGCTGCCGCTGGTGGCATTCGAGTTGCGCCGCGAAGTCCCCGGCCCGGTGCAGCGTCGCCCCGAGCGTGCCCTGCGCCTTGAGCACGAACTGCGGCTCCTCGGTCCGCTCGGCGAAGGTCACCGCGTACTCGGCACACCGCACCGCCTCTTCGACCGCCTCGGCGGCGAGCAGGGCCTCCGCGCACTCCACCGCGGTCATGTACTGCATCTGCGGGTTGGCAAGCGATATCGCGGAGTCCAACGCGAGCGAGGCCAGCTCGACGTGGTCGGCGACCCGGCGCCGCAGGGAGAGGTAGGCGGTCAGCGTGGTGCTCAGCAGGAGCACCAGACCGTGCTCCTCGTGCGCGCGGGCGAGGTGGGCCAGCTCGAGCAGGGTGCGGTGTTCCAGATCCAGCCAGTCCATTGCCGCCGCGAGCGTGGCGAACCGGTTGTCCGGCGGATTGTCCCTGTTCATCACGTGATCACTGGCCTGCTCGGCCACCGGCCCGTAGTGCTGGACCATGCGGCCCAGCGCCGGTGCGCGACCGTCCTCCGGCAACTCCGCGGCGTACGCGGCGAGCAGGTCGTGCAGCCGCCACCGGTCCCAGCGCGAGCCTTGCTCGATCAGGTGTGCGCGAGCCAGCTCGGACAGCAACCGCCGCGCCGCGGGCTCGGACAGGTCGGCAATCGCCGCGGCCGCCTCGGTGCTGACCTGCTCGCCAGGATTGACCGGCAGCAGCCGGAACATCCGGGCCTGCTCGGGTGGCAACTGCCGGTAGGACAGGTCAAAAGACGCCCGGACCGCCAACTCCGAGCCGAATTCCAGTTCGGACAGCAACTCCCGTTCGTCAGCCAGGGCCTGGCCCCGGGCGGACAGTGGCTGGCCGGGGTGGGCGGCGAGGTCGGCGGCGGTGATGCGCAACGCCAGGGGCAGATAGCCGCACAACCGAGCCAGGTCGGCGAGTTCCGGACCGAGGCGGGAGTCGTCGCCGGTGGCCTGGCGGAGCAACTCGGCGAGCAGGGCCTCGGCCTCGGCTGGTGGCAGCACTGCCAGGTCGAGCAGGCGGGCGTCCAGGTCGGCCAGGGTGTGGCGGCTGGTGACCAGTAGGCGGTGTGGGCCGTCGGGGAGCAGGGGCTGGACCTGGGTGGTGGTGCTGGCGTTGTCGGCGACCAGGAGCAGGGGCTGGTGGCGGTGCAGAGCCGAGCGGTAGCTGCGTTCGCAGGCGTCCTGGCCGGTGGGGGCGGGTTCGCCGAGGGCGGTGAGCAGGTCGGTGAGGGCCTGTTCGCCGGTGATGGGGGTGTCGTAGCCGCGCAGGTCCAGGAACAGGACGCCGCCGGGGAACTCCGGGCGCAGCTCGTGCGCGGCGCGGACGGCCAGGGCGGTCTTGCCGACGCCGGGCAGGCCGGTGACCACGACCGAACCCGCGCGCAGGCTGTCGAGCAGTTCGGCCAGCTCCCGGTCGCGGCCGACGAAGACCGGCTGTGGTGGCAACCCGGACAGGGCCTGGGACGGGACCACCGGCTGCTGCACGGTGATGTCCCTGCCCTGCACGACCAGGTTGGCCCACACCTGGCCGCTGATCCGGTTGTGCGTGCTCACCCGCCCAGTGTGGCGGCAAGCACCTCGGCGGCGAAGCCGGCGCAGCCGCCGCAGATCCGCACGCCGGGGCCGGTGGCGACCGGGCCTACCTCGGTGGCGGGTTTGGCGCAGAAGGAGCAGGTGAAGCGGCCCGCGGCCTGGTCGAGGCGGCTGGGGTGACCTGCCAGGACGAGTTGGGCCTGGTTGACGCAGTTGTCGCAGATGAAGATCTGCGGGCCGGCGACCAGGCGGGCGGACTCCTCCTCCGGGGTGGCGCAGAAGGAGCAGGCCCGGCCGGAGGGTTCCTTCCTCGGCCGCCAGTCCGGCACGCCGCCGGCGGCCTCGACCAGCTGGTGTACCCGCTGGTGGCTCAGGTCCAGGGCGTCGGCGATCTCGCGCAGGGAGGCGCCGGAGAGGTGCAGGCGGCGGACCGAGCGCTGGTACTCGGCCTTGGCCTGCTCGGTGGCGCGCTGGGCGGCCCGCCACCCCTCGGTGGCGGCGCGGGTGGCGGCGAGCAGGGTCTCGTCCAGGGGCATGCGTCTAGGATAGGTAGACAAAGTTGTGTGCGTCTAGGTGTGATTGACACCTTTTGGGTGCGGGCCGTACCTACGATCAACATCGGATGAGGCAGGCTTAGCGAGTTCGTGCGGTCTGCGGGGAGGAGTCGGGACGTGGCGGAGTTGCCCCTGGTGTCGGTGGTGGTGGTCAACTACCGCGGCGCCGAGGACACCATCACCTGCCTGCGGGCGTTGCGCGAGCAGCTCGACTACCCGACCGAACGACTCCAGCTGATCTGCGTCGACAACGCCTCCGGCGACGGCTCGGCCGAGCGGATCGAGGCCGAGGCGGACGGCGTGATGCTGGTGCGCGCCCCGGCCAACCTGGGCTTCGCCGGTGGCTGCAACCTCGGCGTCGAGCACTCCCACGGCGAGGTGCTGGCCTTCCTCAACAACGACGCCCGGCCGGATCCGCAGTGGGTGCGGGCCGCGGTCTCGGTGCTGCGCGCGGAGCCGACCGTGGGCGCGGTGGCCAGCAAGGTCCTGGACTGGGATGGCAAGGCCATCGACTTCGTCGACGGCGGGCTCACCTGGTTCGGCATGGGCTACAAGCGGCACGCCGGGGAGCCCGACGACGGCTCGCACGACGCGCCGCGCGATGTGCTCTTCGGCACCGGGTCGGCGCTGCTGGTGCGGGCCAACCTGTTCCGCGCGCTGCACGGCTTCGACGAGCGCTTCTTCATGTTCTACGAGGACGTGGACCTCGGCTGGCGGCTCAACCTGCGTGGCTGGCGGGTGCGCTACGAGCCCGCCTCGCTGACCTACCACCGGCACCACGCCTCCATGTCCGGCGTGCACTCCGCCCGCGAGTACTACCTGCTGGAGCGCAACGCCCTGGCGATGCTCTACAAGAACCTCTCCGACGCCTCGCTGGCCAAGGTGCTGCCCGCCGCGCTGGCGCTGGCCGTGCGCCGCTCCACCGCCCGCGGCGAACTGGACCCGACCCAGCTGGAGATCACCCGCCGACCGGCCGACCGGGCCGAGGACGACGCGCCGGTGCAGATCTCCCGGGAGACCCTGGCCGGGTTCCTGGCGATCGACCAGTTCGTGGAACTGCTGCCCTCGCTCGGCCCCTCGCGGGCCGAGGAGCAGGCGGCCAGGGTGTGCACCGATCACGACCTGCTTCCGTTGATGCGCAAGGCGATGGAGCCCGCCTACCCGCTGCCGCGCTACCTGGCCGCGCACGAGGTGCTGGTCAAGGCCTTCGGCCTGGACGAGGTGTTCGGGCGGCCGCGGCGGATCCTGGTGATCACCGGCGATGTGGTGGCCGAACGGATGGCCGGACCGGCGATCCGGGCCTGGAACATGGCGCTGACCCTGGCAGGCGAGCACGAGGTCCGGCTGGTCAGCATCAACAAGTCCTTCGCGCCGCCGCCCGCGCCGTTCGCGGTTGTGCAGGCGCCGCAACGGGATCTGCCGCAGCACGTGGACTGGGCCGACGTGGTCGTGCTGCAGGGCCACGTGCTGGAACTGGTGCCCTCGTTGAAGCGCAAGGACTCCACCAAGATCGTGGTCTGCGATGTCTACGACCCGATGCACCTGGAACTGCTGGAGCAGAGCAAGGACAACGACGACGAGCGCCGGGCCAAGGACGTCATCGGCGTCACCAAGGTGCTCAACGCCCAGCTCCAGCGCGGTGACTTCTTCCTCTGCGCCTCCGAACGCCAGCGGCACTTCTGGCTGGGCAACCTGATGGCGCTGGGCAGGCTCACCCCCGCGCTCTACGACGCCGACCCGACCGTGCAGTCGCTGCTCGCGGTGGCCCCTTTCGGCCTGCCCGGCAAGCCGCCGGAGCGCAACGGCCGCGGCATCCGCGGCGTCGCGCCCAACATCGGCGAGTCCGACAAGGTCGTGCTGTGGGCCGGTGGCGTCTACAGCTGGTTCGACCCGCTGACCCTGATCCAGTCGGTGGATCTGTTGCGGCACAAGCGTGATGACCTCCGGCTGTTCTTCCTCGGCATGCGCCATCCGAACCCGGACGTGCCCGAGATGGGCATCACCGCGGAGACCCGGCGGCTGGCGCACCAGCTCGGCCTGGTCAACCGGCACGTGTTCTTCAACGAGAGCTGGGTGCCCTACCACCAGCGGCAGAACTTCCTGCTGGACGCCGACTGCGGGGTCACCACGCACTTCGAGCACGTGGAGACCACCTTCGCCTTCCGCACCAGGGTGCTGGACTACCTGTGGGCCGGCCTGCCCATCGTGACCACCGACGGCGACTCCTTCGCCGACCTGGTGCGCGCCGAGGGCCTCGGTCTGGTCGTCCCGGCCGAGGACCCGGCGGAACTGGCCGAAGCGCTGGACCTGGTGCTCTACGACACCGAGTTCGCCGCGGCCTGCCGGGACCGGATCGCCGCCATCCGGGACGAGTTCACCTGGGAGAACGCGCTGGCGCCGCTGGTGGAGTTCTGCCGCAACCCGCGCCCGGCCGCCGACCGGCTCTCCGCCAGCTCGCCGCTGACCAGGACACCACCGCTCAACTCCGGCCAGCGACTGCGCCGGGACCTGGGCCTGTTCCGGGAATACCTCAACGCCGGTGGCGCGGGCGAGGTCGCCCGCCGGGCCGGTGGTCGGCTGGCGCGGCTGGCCAAGGACCGGTTGCGCGGCGGGGACGAGAGAAGCCAGTGAGAGGAAACGCTGACGTGAAGCCGCTCCGGGTGCTGCTGGACGGCAACCCGCTGCTCGGGGACCGGACCGGGGTCGGCCGGTACACCGCCGCACTGGCCGAGGAACTCGCCTCGATGTCCACTGTGGACGTACGCGCGGTGGCCTTCACCCTGCGCGGCTGGCGGGCGTTGCGCTCGGCCGTGCCGCACGGGGTGCGCGCCCGCGGCCTGCCGGTGCCCGCCCGGTTGCTGCGCGCGGCCTGGCTGCGTTCGCCGCTGCCGCCGATCGAGGTCTTCGCCGGGTTCACCGACGTGGTGCACGCGACCAACTTCGTGCTGCCGCCCTCGCTGCGCGCGGGCAGTGTGCTCACCATCCACGACCTGGCCTTCCTGGACGCGCCGGCGGAGATCCCGGCCAGTGAGTCCGACCTGCCCGAACTGGTCCGGCGCTCGGCCAAGCGCGCCGACGTGGTGTGCACGCCGACGCACGCGGTGGCCGAGACGGTGAGCGAACGCCTCGGCGTGCCCAAGGACCGGATCAAGGTCACCCCGCTGGGCGTGGACCCGGCCTGGTTCGTGGCCAGGGCGCCGAGTGAGAACCTGCGCCGACGGCTCGGGCTGCCCGAGCAGTACCTGCTCTTCGTCGGCGCTGAAGGCCCGCGCAAGGGCCTGGCCAGCCTGGTCGCCGCGCACGCCGCCGATCCGGAGCTGCCACCGCTGGTACTGGCCGGACCGGGCACCGACACCGTGGGTGGTGAGGCTGACCGGGTCATCCGCACCGGGTACCTCTCCGAGCTGGACCTGCGCCGGGTGGTCGCGGGGGCCGCGCTGCTGGTGCTGCCGTCCAGGGACGAGGGCTTCGGCCTGCCGGTGCTGGAGGCCATGGCCTGCGGCGTGCCGGTGGTGTGCTCGGACGTGCCCGCGCTGCGCGAGGTGGCCGGTGGCCTGGCCACCCTGGTCCCCTTCGGCGACGTGGACGCGCTCACCGCGGCCCTGTCGTCCACATTGGACGATGGCGTGTCAGCGGACACCCTGGCCAAACGACGGGCGCACGCCTCGGAGTTCACCTGGCGGCGCTGTGCCGAGGAGACCGTGGCGGCCTACCGGCAGGCGGCGGGCAGGCGCTGACTTCCGGCGTTGCCAAGGCGCGTGTGACAGTGCTGTCACGACGGAGTAACCCGTTGCTCCAAACGCGTTCCAGGAAGCCGGAAGTGCTCGTGAGCGTGACGTGATGCTGCCAGCATGGAGGCCATGACCCCAGGCGAGGAAGCCGAGTCGGCGCTCAAGGAGCTGCACGCCTCCCTCGACGAACGGCGTCGTCCCGAGGACGTCGCCGAACTGGTGCTCCAGGCCCTCGGCGGCAAGCTGACCGCGGCGGAGTCCGCGTTGCTCGGGGTCGCCGCGGCCAAGGGCCGGGGCAACGGCTACTTCTCCTCCATGCCGGAGGACTTCGCCCGCCCGGTCGGCGGCACCGCGCAACTGGCCTGCGCGGCCAAGGTCTTCGGCCTGCCCGAACCACCCGCGGTCAACCCGGACGACCCGCAGGCACTGCGCGCGGTGGCCAACTCCCTCGGCGAGACCGTTGGCTGGCACACCGACCACGCCGACTTCCTGGCCCACCGGCTGGACCGGCAGGAACGCCAGCGGGCCGGGATGGAGATCACCGGGCGGCAGTACAACCGGCGCTGGCGGGCACTGCACCGGCTGGCGGCCAAGGCGAAACAACTCGAACACGAGCAGTTCAAGCGGCGACTGGTGATGCTGGGCCGCTCCGGGTTCGCCGGACAGCTCGACTTCGCCCGCTTCCGCGCCGATGAGGACGCGGCCTGCTTCATCGCCTACTACACCGCCCGCCGCAACCTGCGCCGCGAGTTCTCCTTGGCCGGGCGGGCCAACCCGTTCGACCAGATCGCCGACGCGCTGCTGGCCCGCTGCGAACGCGGGGCCGCGACCGACTGGGCGATGATCGCACTCGTACTGCCCAGCCAGGAGGTGCTCTACCGGCTCGACGACGCCCAGCGCGGCGAACTGCTGGGCCGCTGGTCAGCGGTGATGCACCAGGCCGCGACCCTGCTCGGGCAGATGTGGCGCACCGGCGGCTTCGACCGCGTGCGGATGGTTGTGCGCCGAGGCAACGATTCCAGCACCTGGAACCTGCTCGCCCAGGGCTACAACGCCGCCCGCGCGGCCTGGCTGTCCTGCCTGGCCGCCACCGGCACCGAACGCCTGCTGGAGGTCGCCTGCCCCGGCAAGGCGATGCGGCTGATGGCCGCCGACCTGGTGCAGTGGCACGCGGCAGGCACCGAACTCTCCCCCGACACCGCGGTCTGGGCCGGGCTGCCGCTGCCATGGGACGTGCTGGACGGACACGTGGAATGCGGCCGGGCCAAGGTCGAGGAGGTCTGCGCCAGGGTCGGGCTGGATCCGCGGCTGTCCGGCTGGACCGCGCCGCGACCGGACGAGGGCGTCGCCGAGTTCACCCCGACCCCGGAACTGGTGCACGGGGTCAGCATCGCCGACCCGGCCTGGGCGCAGGTGCTGCGCCGGTCCGGGTTCTTCAGCGGGCGGCCGATCGGGCGAAGTTCTGGCGCGACCGAGTAGTCCTGTGCCACTGTGGAAAGTCCGACTCGCTGTAGCTCAGTGGTAGAGCGCTCGGCTCTCAGGACCGAGTAGTCACCGGTTCGAGCCCGGTCAGCGAGGCTGTATTGATTGGCGCGCTCCGCCCGCCGGTGGGCCCGGCCCGACGGACCGGAGGTCTGTCAGAGAGACTGGGGGCCAGTGCCCGCCCTCTCAACCTGGAGCCTTTGATGCCGCAGGGGACCGTCCGTTGGTTCGACGCCGAACGAGGTTTCGGCTTCCTCGCGCCCGAGGACGGCTCGCCGGACGTGTTCGTGCACGCCTCCGAGATCGTCGGGGACGGCGGCGCGAAAGTGCTCCGCGAGGGTCAGTCCGTCGTGTTCGAGGTCGGCGAGAACGACCGCGGGCCCCAGGCGCTGCGCGTTCGCGTCACCGCCGATGCGCCCACCGGCAGCGCCGTCGGCCTGCTCGGCACCGTCAACTGGTACGAGCCGGGCAAGGGGTACGGCTTCGCGTCGCCGGACGGCGGCGGCGCCGACATCTTCGTGCACAGCTCCGCCATCGTGACCGGCGGCGTGGTCACCGAGGGGCAGCGGGTGGCCTTCCTGATCGTCGAAGGCGAGCGCGGCCCGCAGGCCGGGCACGTGATCCCGCTGGGAGCAGGGGCAGGCTCACCCGCTGCGGCTGGCATCGCGGACGGTGCCGACGGCACGGTGGCCTGGTACGACGAGGACAAGGGCTTCGGCTTCATCAACCCCGACTCCGGCGCCGGGGACGTCTTCGTTCACACCCGGGCCCTGGCCGAGGGGCTGACGTGGCTCGCGGAGGGCGACCGCGTCGCCTACGAGGTGGCTAGTGGAGACAAGGGCCCGCAGGCCCGCGACGTGCACCTGGTCCGAGGCGCCGAGCCCCAGACGGCGCCGCAGCGGTCGGCACCTGCCGCGGCCGCAGGGCCGGCGGCGCGGGACGTGCCCGTACGAGGCGGCGAGGGCGTCGTCGCGCGCTACGACGGCGACCGCGGCTTCGGCTTCATCACCCCGGACGCAGGCGGCGACGATCTCTTCGCCCACGCGTCCGTGATCATGGGGTCGGAGCCGCTGCAGAAGGGTGACCGGGTCCGGTACGCGGTGCGTCAGAGCGACCGGGGCCCGCAGGCCGACCGCGTCGAACGCCTCTGAAGAGGCGGCCCCACCGATGGCTGATCACTTCCCGACGAGAGTGCTCGTTCATCCCCGTCGATGGTGCCGTCAGCAACGCGGCTGCAGCCTCCTCCAGGAGATCGATCTCCCTGACCCGAGGACCTGCTCCGCGCTCAGAAGCTCACCAGTCACCCCCACCCAACGACACAGAGCTACCGATGTATCCCAAACGAGTGAGGGGATGCGTTAGACCTGGTTTATGAGCCGGCGGACGTTGATCACAGTGCAGGCCAGCGTGAGGAGCGCCAGCGTGGTGCGTTCGGTCCGGTCGTAGCGCAGCCCGAGGCGTTTGAACCGCAGCAGCCAGGAGATGGTGCGTTCGACGACCCAGCGGACCCGGCCGTGGTGGCCGCGCACGGTCGGGTTCGTGTCCAGCAGCGGCTCGAACAGCATGCTGTCGTGGGTGTTTGCCGCCGACAACATGATGTGCGGCGGTAGCCCGTTCGCGTCGCACAGAACGTGGTACTTGGAGCCGGCTTTACCCCGGTCAGTGGGGCTGCGGCCGGTCAGCTCGCCTCCCTTTTCGACCGCACCGACACCGCGTCGATGCAGCCTCTGGTCCAGTCGAGCTCGTCGATGTTGGACAGCTCGTCGAGCACGAACAAGATCCCCTCCAACGCGGCACGGTCATCGATCCGGGGCCGCCCACCCGGACCGCGCGGCGCTGGTCGGGACGGGATCAGGGGTTCGATCAGCTCCCAGAGCCGGTCTTCGACCCGCCGCTGCTGTGTCGTCTTCGCCACGACTGCCCACGATCGACGACCAGGACCGGCAGGTTACGCAGTGACACACCCTTGAGTTTTGAGACCAGGTCTTAGTCGCCTCGCCGCGTACCCGCCGTGTCGCTGCGCGCCACGCCTCTTTCGCAACAAGTGGTGGTGGTTGCGGTGGGCTGGTTCGGCTACTCGGGGTTGATGAGCAGGCAGCCGCTGGGATGGACCTTGGCCGCGTGTCCTGGTTGCACCAGGGTTGTCGAATCCGGTTCTACGATCAGGGCTGGGCCGGGGATTATGTTGCCTGCCAACAACTTGGTCCGGTCGTAGACGTCCGCGGCGACCAGGGTCGAGTCCACCATGATCTTCTTGGTGCGCAGCAGGGCGTCCGGGATCGGGTTCTTGCGGCCGGGTAGGGGCTCGTGGGTGAGCAGGGGCGGGCGCGGGCCGCGGACGATCACCCTCAGTTCCACGATCTCGGCCTCTGGTTCGATGCCAAGGGCACCGCGTGGGTCTCCGGCGCTCAGCGCGGAGCTGTCCAGGTCGGCCAGCAGTTCGGTGATCCGGCCGCCGGGCAGGGACAGCGTGAGGTCGGCCTGGGCCTTCAGGTCGGTGCGCGGCACTCCCCTGGCGGCCAGGCGGTCGCCCGCGGAGTGCACCAGGTCGGCCAGGACCGCGCGGAGCCGGACCGGGCCCGCGCCGGTCAGGCCGGGGGCGGCCACCACCTCTTCGCTGGGTTCGGTGCCTGCCAGGCCGTAGGCGGCCAGCGTGCCAGGGGACGGCGGGACGATCACCGGCCAGGTGCCGGCGATCCGGGCCAGGGCGTTGGCGTGCAGGGGGCCCGCGCCGCCGAAGACGACCAGGGGGAAGTCCTTGGGGTCGTGACCGTTGCGGACGCTGACCAGGCGCAGGGCCCGGAAGAGTTTGTCGTTGACCAGGGCCAGGACCTCGCTGGCCGCACGTTCTGGGGTGGGCAGCGCGAGGGCGTCGGCGAGGGCGGCCACTGCTTTGCGGCCGCCTTCCAGGTCCAGGCGGATGCGGCCGCCCGCGATGGCCTCGGGTAGGTAGCCCAGGGCCAGGTTGACATCGGTGACAGTGGGCTTGGTGCCGCCGTTGCGGTAGGAGATCGGGCCGGGCAGGGCGCCCGCGGAGGCCGGGCCGATGCGCAGTTCCATGGTGCTCTTGGAGACCCGGACCAGCGAGCCGCCGCCGAGGGCAACCGTATGCACGTCAACGCCGGTGGCCCGCAGGGTCAGGTCGCCGACCGCGGTCTGGCGGTCGATCCGGGGCCGCCCGTCCCGCACCAGCGCGACATCGGCCGAGCTGCCGCCCAGGTCCAGGCTGAGGAAGTCGGTGAACCCGGCCAGTCCGGCGAAGTGCGCCGCCCCGCGCAGCCCGCCTGCCCGGCCGGAGGAGACCGCGGCGATCGGGCGTTCCGCGGCGTGCCCGGCCGCGGTGGCCCTGCCGTCGTTGCGCAGCACCGAGATCCGCGCGGTGATCCCGGCCGCGGCCAGTGCCGTCTCCAGGTCCCGGACCGCCCTGGCGGCCTGCGGGCGCAGGTAGCTGTTGACCACCGCGGAGACCGTGCGCTCGTACTCGCGCGGCTCGGCGAGCACGTGCGCGGACAGCGACACCGGCACCCCTGGCAGCTCCTCGGCGGCCAGCCTGCCCAGCAGCCGCTCGTGCCGGTCGTTGACCCCGGCGTTGAGCAGCGAGATGGTCAGCGCCTCCACCCTGGCCGCGCGCAGGCGGCGCAACGCGATCCGGGCCGCGCCGGTGTCCAGCGGCAGCAGCACCGAGCCGTCCGGCCCGATCCGCTCGATCACCTCGACGGTGTCCTCCGGGCGGGCCAGTGGTTCGGCGGCGTAACTGCGGGCCAGTTGCAGCACCTGGCGGAAGCCGCTGGTGGTGACCAGTCCGACCCGCGCGCCGCTGCCCTGCAGGATCGCGTTGCTGCCGACCGAACCGCCGTGCAGCACATGGCCGATCAGCTTCGGGTCCACCCCGGCCGCGCGGCAGGTGTCCCGGATGCCGTTGAGCACGGCCACCGCGAGGTTGTGCGGGGTGGTCGGGATCTTGGCGCGGAAGGCCGCGCCGGTGCGCTCATCGACCAGCAGGACGTCGGTGAACGTGTCTCCGACGTCGACCCCGAGTCGAAAGCCCCCCACCGAGTTCTCCCTGTGCCCCACCCTGTCGCCATCCTTGTCCCAGGACCCTAGAGGACCCTACGCGTCTGCCGCGCAAGGACTTCCGCCGCCATCCCACGCCGGTCTACCTGGTATACACCCGGAGCAGAACCCGTTTCGCGGCCAGCACATGCGCCCGCATCACCGCCTCCGCCCAGTCCGGATCGCCCTCGGTCAGCGCGTCCACCAGCTCGCGGTGGTGGGACAGGCTGCGGGCCAGTTCGGCGGGCTGGTAGTCGTGGAAGGTGCGCAGCACCAGCGGCAGTTCGATCACCGTGGTGAGCATGGCCAGCACCCGGGGACTGGCCGCGGCCGCGGCGATGATGGCGTGGAACTCGTAGTTGGCCTCGGCCACCCTGGTCAGGTCCTGGTCAGGACCCGCGGTCGCCGCGGCGGCCATGACGTCGCGGAGCTGGGCCAGCCGGACCAGCGCGCCCTGGCCGATCCTGGTCGCGGCGCGGGCGGCCACGAAGGACTCCAGCAGCATCCGCAGGTCGTACAGCTCCTCCACATCGGCCCTGGTCCACTGGGCCACCCGCGCGCCGCGGTGCGGCTCCAGCTCGACCAGGCCCTCGACCTCCAGCCGCCGCAACGCCTCCCGGACCGGCGTGCGGGACAGCCCGAGCCCCTCGGCCAGCTCGACCTCGGCCAGGCGCTGGGCCGGCTGGTGCGTGCCGTCCAGGATGCCCGCGCGCAGGGTTTGGTACGCCTTCTCCGCCGCCAGCGCCACTGGTCACGCTCCGAAATGCAAGCTGCATCATTTTGTATGCAAACTAGAGCGATGCAGCGACTTGACACAAGTTGCCAACGCCTGGATGCTCCGCTCGAACGTTTGCTTTGTATACATGGAGCCGTCCTTGGACGCTGTTGAGCTGGTCGAGATCGCACCCCGGGACGGACTGGCCGGCGGCGGCCTCGCGCTGTCCCCGGTGGACACCATCGAGCTGGTGGAATGCCTGGCCGCGGCCGGGTTGCGGCGGATCGAGGCGGCCTCGTTCTGCCCGCCGTTCTCCCCCGCCGCCGAACAGGTGCTCAGCGCGCTGCCCCGGCTGCCCGGCCTGCGCTACGGCGCGCTGGTGCCGGACCAGGCGGCGCTGCGGCAGGCCGCTGCCTACCTGGACGAGGCCCAGTTCGTGCTGCCCGCCACCGAGGATTTCGCGCAACGGCAGGAAAAGCGCTCCCAGGCCGAACTGCTCGCCGAACTCGCCGAGGTGACCAAGGCCGGACTGGAGGCAGGGGTGCCGGTCTCGGTCGGCATCGCGGTGGCCTTCGGCTGCCCGTTCGCCGGCGAGGTGCCCAGGGCCGCGGTGGTCGAACTGGCCGGGAAGGTGGCCGGAACCGGACCGGCCGAACTGTCCCTGGCCGACACCCTCGGCGTGGCCACCCCGGACCAGGTGCGCGCGATGATCACCGAGGTGCGCGCGGCCGCACCGGGGATCCGGCTGCGCTGCCACTTCCACAACACCCGCAACACTGGGTATGCCAACGCGATCGCCGCGGTGGAGGCCGGGGTCAGGGTCCTCGATGTTTCCGCAGGTGGCTTCGGGGGTTGCCGGTTCGCCCCCGGCGCCGCCGGCAACATCGCCACCGAGGACGTGGTTTACGCCCTGGAGCGGATGGGTATCGCAACCGGCGTGGACATGATCGCGGTGGCCGACACGGCAGGCTGGCTCGCCCAGCGCCTCGGCAGGCCCGTACCCGCGCTGCTCGGCCGCGCGGGCATGTTCCCGCCGACCATCTGACCAGCCCGGCCGGCGCCTGACCCCCAGGGGCGCCGGTCGGGCCCCTCGTGGCCTACCGGGCCAGTGCCCGGAGCTTCACCCCGCGCCGGATCGAGTACCAGAGCACCACCGCCAGCATCAGCAACGGCGTCACCCAGGGCAGGAACTGCCCGGCCAGGTAGGCCACCGGTGGCACCGCACCGGCCGCGTAGACGTGCGAGACCGGTGCGGTGGCCTGCTTGCCCGGCGGCGTCCACGGCGTGCGCTTGCCCGGCTTGGCCACCGAAAGCCAGGCCTGGAAAGCGATTCCGCCCACCATGAAGGCCGAGGCCACCGCCAGCCACACCGCCGGTCCGCGGCCGCCGGTCTCCGCGGCCAGCACCGAGGCGTGCAGGTTGCCGCTGAGGATGAAGATGCCGATGTAGAGCTGCAGCAGGGTGATCGCGAACTTGATCAGCACCCACCAATGCCGGAAATAGCCCCACGGCGTCAGCGCGGAGAGCATGAACCCGGTGAACGCCGAGGTCTCCGCCAGGATCTGCAGCACCCGCAGGTCCAGCACCTCGGCCATCCGGAACGCGGCCAGCCGCAGTCCAGGGTCCGCCACGCCGATGCCGTAGGTCACCAGCGCGAACAGGGTCAGCGCCAACGACATCCAGCCGACCGAACTCACCACGTGCAGCCACACCAACAGGTTTCGCGCCCGCTGCGCCCCGGATTTCGCCATGCCCCCAGCGTCATCGGGTGGCGGCCGCCGGACATCGGGTCAACCCCCGAGGCGGTCCCCGACCCCGGTCGACACCCGCCGTACGCCCCGGCTACGACACCCGCCGTACGTGCGGCGGGTGTCGCGGGGTTGCTCAGGCCGCGCGGAAGCGCTCGCCCTGCTCGGCGAAGGCGGCGGTCAGCGCCTCCCGCCAGGGGCGCAGCGGGGTCAGTCCGGCCGACTCCCAGGACTTCGGCGAGAGCACCGAGTACGGCGGACGCTTGACCGGACTGGGGAAATCGGCCGAGGTGCAGGGCTTGACCCGCTCGGGATCCGCGCCCAGCTCGGTGAAGATGGCCTGGGTGAACCGGTACCAGGTGGTCTCCCCGCCGCCCGCGCAGTGCAGCAGCCGCTGCTCCGGCGGGTTCGGGCCGGTGGCCAGCACAGCCAGGTCCAGCAGACCGGCCGCCAGGTCCACGGTCCAGGTCGGGCAGCCCACCTGATCGTCCACAACGGACAGTGTGTCCCGGCTGGACTCCAGCCGGACCATGGTGCGCACGAAGTTCTTGCCGGTGGAGCCGTAGACCCACTGGGTGCGCACCACGTAGGCCAGCGCGCCCGAGTCCAGCACCGCGCGTTCCCCGGCCAGCTTGGTCCGCCCGTAGGCCGACCGAGGGCCGGTGGCGTCACTCGGCTCGTACGGCCGGGTGCCGTCGCCGGGGAAGACGTAGTCGGTGGAGAGGTGGATCAGCGGCACATCCCTTGCCGCACAGGCCTTGGCGAGCAGCCCGGCACCCGTGCCGTTGATCGCCAGCGCCCGGTCCTCGTCGGTCTCGGCGGCGTCCACCGCGGTGTAGGCGCCCGCGCTGATCACCACCGGACGCAGGCCCGCGTCCCTGGCCGCGCAGGCGATCCCGTGCACCGCGTCCTCGACCGCGTCCGCCTCACTGACATCCAGCTCGGCCGAGCCGGGCGCGTGCGTCAGCCAACCGTCCTTTGTGGACGCGAGTGCGGCCAGGTCGGTGCCGAGCTGACCGCGGCCGCCGGTGACGAGCAGTCCCAGTCCAGGCACCGGCTCAGCCCTTGGCCAGCTCGGCGCGCTGCTTGAGCGCCTCCCACCAGGTGCGGTTGTCCCGGTACCACTTCACGGTCTGGGCCAGGCCCTCGGTGAAGGGCACCCTCGGCGCGTAACCCAGCTCGGTGCTGATCTTGGTGATGTCCACCGAGTAGCGGCGGTCGTGCCCCTTGCGGTCGGTGACCGGAGTCACACTGCCCCAGTCCTTGCCGGTGGCCTCCAGCAGCAGCCCGGTCAGCTCCTTGTTGGTCAGCTCGGTGCCGCCGCCGATGTTGTAGATCTCACCCGCCCGGCCGCCCTCGGCGACCAGCTGGATGCCCCGGCAGTGGTCGTCCACGTGCAGCCAGTCCCGGATGTTGAGGCCGTCGCCGTAGAGCGGCACGGTCTTGCCGTCGATGAGATTGGTCACGAACAGCGGGATGACCTTCTCCGGGAACTGGTACGGACCGTAGTTGTTCGAGCAACGGGTCACGCAGACCGGCAGTCCGTGGGTGCGGAAGTAGGAGCGGGCCAGCAGGTCCGAGCTGGCCTTGGAGGCCGAGTACGGCGAGTTGGGCTCCAGGATGTGCTCCTCGGTCCACGAACCGGACTCGATGGAGCCGTACACCTCATCGGTGCTGACGTGCACGAACCGGCCGACGTTGGCCTCCAGCGCGCCCTGCAGCAGGGTCTGCGTGCCCAGCACGTTGGTCAGCACGAAGTCGGCCGCGCCCAGGATGGAGCGGTCCACGTGCGATTCGGCCGCGAAGTGCACCACCACGTCCTGGCCGGACATGAGCTTGCGCACCAGCTCGGGATCGCAGATGTCGCCTTCGACGAAGGTCAGCCGGGGGTTGTCGGCCACCGGTTCGAGGTTCGTCCTGGTGCCCGCGTAGGTGAGCTTGTCCAGCACCGTCACCTCCGCCTCGGCGAAGGCCGGGTAAGCGCCACCCAGCAACTGACGGACGTAGTGCGAGCCGATGAACCCGGCACCGCCTGTGACCAGTACCCGCATCCGTATCCTCCCCGAAACCCTGCCGCGTGATCTCGTGCTGATCCGGTCGCAGTCTGTCACGAGCAGCAACCAGGAAACCTTCTGATGCGTCCACGTTATGTCGGCAACCGCGAACGCGGTGCCGGACCCCAGATAATCTGGTCCGATCGACCGGGAGGAGAACGGAGTTGGACGAGCGGCCCCCGCGGCCCGGTGACCCCCAGGGTCGCCCGCGCCGCCCCGCACCGCCGGCTGGCCAGGGCGACCGGCGACGTCTCGCCCCGGACTCAGGCGCGGCCAACCGGGGAGTCGGCCGTCCGGCACCGCGCGAGCAGGCCGGAGCCCGGCCCGGCGAGCGGACCCGTGCCAACGCCGCCGCCGTGACCACCAAGGCGCGCACGCCCGAGCAGCCGAAGCTGTCCGCCCAGGAACAGGGCAGGCGGCAGGCGCTGCGGGTGGCCAAGATCGTGCTCGCGGTCAGCTCGGCCACCGTGCTACTGGCCTCCGGAGTCGCCTACGGCATGCTCGACAACCTGGACAGCGGGCTCACCAAGAACGACGTGATCGGCAAGAAGCAGCAGGGCGAGATCGCGGCCGACGGGGCAACGGACATCCTGCTGGTGGGCAACGACTCCCGGGTCGACGCGCAGGGCAACCCGCTGCCCAAGCAGATCCTGCAGGAGCTGCGGGCAGGCGACAACGAGGGTCACCTGACCGACTCGCTGATCCTGATCCGGATCCCCAACGACGGCAGCAAGGCCAGCGCGATGTCCTTCCCGCGCGACTCCTACGTCGATGTGCCGGGACACGGCAAGAACAAGGTCAACTCGGCCTACGCCTTCGGCCGCAACGCCGCGCTCCGGCAGCTGCGCAACAGCAGCAAGAGCAAGCCGGAGCAGGAGCGCGACGCCAACACCGAGGGCTCCAAGGTGCTGATCAAGACCCTGGAGAACCTGTCGGGGGTGGAGATCGACCACTACGCCGAGGTCAACCTGCTCGGCTTCTACGAGATCACCAAGGCCGTCGGCGGCGTGGACGTGTGCCTGACCAAGGCGGCCAAGGAGGAGAAGTCCGGCGCGAACTTCAAGGCGGGCCCGCAGACCATCTCCGGCGGCGACGCGCTGGCCTTCGTGCGCCAGCGCTACGGCCTGCCCCGCGGCGACCTGGACCGGGTGGTGCGCCAGCAGGTGTTCATGGCCGGGCTGGCCAAGAAGATCCTCTCCGGCGGCACGCTGACCGACCCCACCAAGCTGAGCAACCTGTTCGAGGCGCTGAAGAAGTCGATCGTGCTGGACAAGGAATGGGACGTGATCGCCTTCGCCCAGCAGATGCAGGGCATGGCGGGCGGCCGGATCAGCTTCGAGACCATGCCGCTGGGTGAGCCGATCAAGACCTCGGACGGGCAGGAGGCGTTCAGCGTCAACCCGTCCAAGGTCAAGGACTTCGCCAAGCAGCTCATCACCGGCGGCCCCGCCGCACCGACCAGCACCCAGGCAGGCAGCGGGAACAACGGCGGCAACGGCGGCAACGACACGGCGGCCGCCAAGGTCGACGTGTTCAACACCACGACCACCACCGGCCTGGCCACCAAGGTGCAGGACGCGCTGGCGGCCAAGGGATTCGCCAAGGGCAAGAGCGACAACGCGCCGGCCAGGCCGAAGACCGTGGTGCGCTACGCCAAGGGCGAGAAGGCACTGGCGGACAAGGTGTCCGAGGCGCTGGGCGGCGTGGCCGTCGAGGAGAACGCCAAGGTGGTCGCGGGCACCGTCGAGGTCTACCTCGGCAAGGACTACAAGGGCCCCGGCGCCCGCGGGTTCACCGCCCGAGGCCCGGTTTCACTCGATGGAGTGGACTCGGTCGCCCCGGCCGCCGCACCGGGCCAGCAACCCATCACGGCGGACGGTGTCACCTGCGTGAACTAGGCTGGTGACCGGGGGAAATCCAGCACGTTCAATAGGGAGGCAGGGACGTGGAGGAGCAGAAACCACGTCCGAACCAGGACGACGCGCAGGCGTCGGCCGGGGACATGGATGCGGACACGGCGGCCGGGCGGGTCGCCGAGCAGGACGAGCGGAACGACGCCGTCGAGGTGGCCGGGCGGGCCACCGCGGCGGGTGTGGGGGCGGGGGCCGGGCAGGCCGCCGTTGCCGGTGCGCCGGCGGTCGAATCGGTCACGCCCGCTGACCAGCGAGCGACCGAACCGGCGGAGGGCGCGGCGGAACCGGCGGCCAAGCCGGTCGCGGACGCCGCGACCGCGGCCGTCGCCGTTGGGCCGCAACAGAAGTGGGCGCCGCTGGACGACGCCGAGTCACCACCAGTGCCGCGCAGGCGCAGCCGGTGGAAGACCGCGGGCCTGGTCTCGGTGCGCACCGTGGCCGCGTTGCTCTCGGTGGCGGTGCTCACCGCGACCGGGATCAGCTGGGCCACGGTCTCGCGCATCGAGGACAACGTCACCACCACCAACCTGATCGACGAACTGGGCCAGGCGCCGAACGCGCCGGAGGCCAAGGACGGTGCGACGGACATCCTGCTGGTGGGCAGTGACAGCCGCACCGACGCCGAGGGCAATCCATTGCCCGCCAAGGTGTTGAAGCAGTTGCGCACCGAGGCCAACGACGGCGGGGTGAACACCGACACCATCATCGTGCTGCGGGTGCCCGACGACGGCCGCAAGGCCACCGCCTTCTCCATCCCGAGGGACACCTACACGACGGTGCCCGGCATCGGCGAGGAGAAGATCAACTCCGCCTACACCCGGGGCAAGAACCGCAAGATCGACCAGCTCCGGGCCGAGGGCGTCACCGAGCACGCCAAGCTGGACAAGGAAGGTCACCAGGCCGGGCGGCTGGCGCTGGCGCTGACCGTGCAGGAGCTGACCGGGCTGCGCATCGACCGCTACGCCGAGGTCAACCTGTACGGCTTCTACCTGCTGACCGAGGCGGTCGGCGGGGTGGAGGTGTGCCTGCGCCGCTCCACCAGCGATCCGGACTCCGGCGCGAGCTTCCGGGCCGGGCCGCAGACCATCTCCGGCGGCGACGCGCTGTCCTTCGTCCGGCAGCGCAACGGGTTGCCCCGCAGCGACCTGGACCGGATCGTGCGCCAGCAGACGTTCATGGCCGCGGTGGTGAGCAAGATCCTTTCCTCCGGCACGCTGACCAACCCCGGCAAGCTGGGCGCGTTGATGGACGCGGCGAAGAAGTCGATCGTGATGGACTCGGGCTGGGACCCGCTGCAGTTCGCCCAGCAGATGCAGGGGCTGGCCGGCGGCAACGTGGAGTTCCGCACCATCCCGGTCACCGGCGTCGGCGCTCGCAACGAGCGCGGGCAGAGCATCATCACGGTGAACCGGGACCAGGTGCGGTCCTTCGTCGCCGGGCTGACCAAGCCGGAACCACCGCCCGCCTCGCCGCAGCCACCGCCGTCGTCCTCGGCGCCGCCGCCGAGTTCGCCACCAGCACGGTTGGGTGCGGCCGGGTCGGTGCGTTTGGATGGGGCGGTCGGCCCGCCCGGCGCCCGGCAGCAGCCGGTCGAGGTGGACGAGCCGATCACCGCCAACGGTGTTCGCTGCGTGTACTGAGTTTGGGGCCGAGATGAGCATCACCGAGAAGCTGTTCCGCCCGCTGCTGCGCGCCGACCCGGCGCGGCCGCTGATCACCTACTACGACGACGCGACCGGCGTCCGGATCGAGCTGTCCAGGGCCACCATGGCCAACTGGGCGAGCAAGACCGCCAACTGGCTGCGTGATGAGCTGGACGTGGAGGCAGGCACCCCGGTCGGAGTGCTGCTGCCCACGCACTGGCAGACCGTCGGGGTGCTGCTCGGCTCGTGGTGGTGCGGGGCGAGCGTGCGCTTCGACCCGGCAGGCACCGAGGTGTGCTTCACCGCGCCCGGCGGGGACGCGCCGGGCGCGCGCACGGTCGCGGCGGCCTCGCTGGACCCGATGGGCCGCGGACTGACCAGCACCCCGCCGGGCGTGCTGGACTACATCTCCGAGGCCAGGGTGCACGGCGACGACTTCCTGCCGTACGAGCCGGTGCCCGGCGACACCCCGGCCCTTGGTTCGTCCACTGTGGACGAACTGCTGGACCTGGCGGCCAAGCGGGCGGCCGAACTCGGCTTCGGCGCCGAGGACCGGATTCTGTCCACTGTGGACTGGAACACGGACGCTGGCGTGCTGGACGGGTTGCTCGCGGTGCTCGCGGGCGGCGGCTCGCTGGTCCAGTGCGTCAATCTGGACGAGAGCAAACTCGCCGCCCGCAAGGAAACCGAGAAGATCACCCGCGAACTTCGTTAGGCGGCAACGGGATGACGGCGTCGGCGGTAGTAGCCGCCGACGCTGACCTCGCCACCGGCGAAGCCCAGTGCCAGCGCGGTGCCTGCCAGTACCAGCTCGTACTCGTAGCCGCCGTTCCCGGCCCAGAAGCCGTTCTTGGCGGTGACGAACAGGATGCCGAGCACCGAGACGATCGCGAGCAGCACGCCGATCAGCGGCAGGGCCACCCCGAGGATGAACAACGCGCCGCCGAGCAGCTCGACCAGCGCGGTGAACCAGGCCATGAACTCCGGGGCCGGGAAGCCCAGCTTGCCGAAGTTGGCCGTGGTGACGTCCATCCCGTCGGTCATCAGCTTGCGCCAGCCGTGCAGGATGAACACCAGACCGACCGCGATGCGGCCGATGAGCAACGCGAAACCCGCTGAGCGCACCATCTTGCGGCTCCTTCGCTCGTTGAGGGGAGTTCCGGGTACCGGAGTTCCCCGTCACACGAGCGAGTGAACGTCGATGCGTCAGCGGGTTTCGGTTGAGCGTGCAATCAGGCTGATACGGTCTGCCGCTCACGCTTGGGCTGACCGATGCCGAAGACCGCGTCCAGGGAGTACCGGCCGCCGTTGAAACCGAGGGCCAGACCCGCCGCCAGCAGGGTCAGGATGTACTCGAATCCGCCGGGCAGGCCAAAGCCGTTCTTGAAGTGCACGAAGAATCCAGCGCCCGCCATCACGAACGCGAACAGCACGCCGACCAGCGGCAAACCGATGCCGACAATGAAGGCGGCGCCGCCGACCAGTTCGACCAGTGCGGTGAACCACGCGGACACCGTGGGCAGCGGAATGCCCATCTTCCCGAAACCTGCCGCAACCCCGTCGATCCCGCCGGTGACGAGCTTCTGCCAGCCGTGGTAGATGAACACCACGCCGACGACGACCCGCCCCAGCAGCAGGGTGAGATCCCGAAGTGGCTGCATTGACTTGACTCCTTCCAGTTCCGGCGCCGCCGTCAGCGCCGGAGATCCCCAGTACCGCCGAAAGTACTGGTTCAACTTGGAACCACCTACGGGATGGCGCTTTCCAACAGGAAACAGACAGGAAACCCCCTACGAAAGAAGGGTCATTCCGTCAGCTCATCCCATGTCCAGGGAAATACTTGCGCGTCAATGCAGTCGTAGGTTACCGGAATAGGTGCGCGACGAAACATCCGTGCGAATTACGGTGGTCAGCCCATGGTGGAGAGCCAGCCAAGGCCGGCCGCGCCTACCACCACCGCGGCGAACTTGACCATGCCCGCGCGGTCCGGCCGCCCGCCGGTGCGCAGCACCCGCACCCCGAGCGGGACCAGGGCCAGGCACAGCGCCGCCGCCGCGACCACCGAGGAGATCGTGCTGCCCTTGAGCACGCCAACCGGTAACGCGGCCATGGCCGCCAGCGCCAGCCCGCCTAATGGCCCGAACACCCCGGCCCGGTAGGCGCCGAAGGCCAGCAGCGGCCAGCCGAACACCGCCGCGGCCGCGGTGACGCTGAACACGTGCGGCACGCCGTACCCGGCCGCGACCACCTCGGTGGCCACGGCCGACTGCCGCGAGTCGACCAGTCGGAAGGCCAGGTGGTCGACGCCGGCGTGGAAGACGCGGGCGAACAAACCGATCAGCACGAAGGCGGTGCCGAACGCGCCCCAGGCGTTGCCGATCCGGGCGGACAGCGCGAGCACGGCCGGGCACAGCAGCACCAGCCCGGCCGCGACCAGGCTGTAGGACACGGTCAGCCGGAGGGGTTCGGCGGCGTAACCGGCGAGCTGGGCCGGGAAGAAGAAGTACACGCCGAAGCGGGTCAGCACACCGGCGAGCAGCAGCGCGGGGCCGAGTACCAGGCTGATCCCGCCGAGCCAGCGGCCGGGAAACTGTTGGGGCTGCGTGGTCATGGCACCACCGTGCCGTGCGGGCGGCCGCCGCGGATCGGACCACAATGGACACCTTTGACCGCCAGGTCATACCTGGGTCTGATCCACCCTGGGCTGATCCCAGATCCCCGTCCGCGGATTAGCGTGCTCCCCATGCCCCCACCCACCCCACGCCGTCACCTGGTCCTGCTGGACGTGCTCGCCGGGTTGCTGCTGGCCGCCGCCAACTTCGGCGTGGCCGGGAACCTGTGGCTGGCCAAGGCGAACCAGGTGCCGACCATGCTGCTGGCCACCGCGGCCGCGCTGCTCGCCGGCACGGCGGTGGCGCTGCGCAGGCGATGGCCGTTGCCGTGCCTGGGGATCGCGGTGGCGATCGCGCTCACCGGACTGCTGTGGGATCCGTTCGTCACGGTGGCACTGGTGCTCTACGTGGGCAGCACCCGGTGGTCGCGGCGAGACTCGCTGCGCGTGCTGGCCCTGTGCCTGGTCGCGGCCGGGCTCGGCGCGTTGTGGTTACCGCTGGGCTGGGTGTTCGGGCCGGTCGCGGCGGGACTGTGCGTGCTGGCCTGGCTGGCCGGGGACGCGGTGCGGCAGCGGCGACGGCAGGCGGGCCTGCTGGCCGCCCAGCAGGCCCGGCAGATCCGGCTGGACGAGCGATTACGGATCGCCAGGGAGTTGCACGACGTGGTGGCGCACGGGATGGGGCTGATCGCGGTGAAGGCCGCGGTGGCCAACTTCGTGGCCGAGACCCGGCCGGAGGAGACCAGGGACGCGCTGCGGGTGATCGAGGCGACCAGCAAGGAGGCCCTCGCCCAGACCCGGCGGCTGCTCGGCGTGCTGCGCGCCGAGGACCCGGATCCGCCGGACCTGGACGAGTTGTTCGAGCAGGCCGGTGGTGCCGGGGTGCGGATCGAGGCCGCGGTGCCGATGGCGGAGTTACCCGAGGCGGTGCGGCCTGCCGTGCTGCGGATCGTGCAGGAGGCGGTGACCAATGTGATCCGGCACGCGGCCCCGGCGGACTGCCGGGTCAGCGTCATCAACACTGGCGAGGCGGTGACGATCGAGGTGACCGACAACGGTCCTGGCGGCGAACCCCGTCCCGGTGGCCACGGCCTGACCGGCATGCGCGAGCGGGTTGCCCTGCACGAGGGCGAGTTCAGCGCGGGCCCCGGCCCGGACGGCGGCTTCCGGGTGCACGCCACCCTGCCGCACCGGCGGCACCCGTGACCGGCATCCGAGTGCTGGTCGCCGACGACCAGGCGCTGCTCCGCGGCAGTTTCCGGGTGCTGCTGGAGACCGCGCCCGGCCTGTCCGTGGTCGGCGAGGCGGCCGACGGCGCGGAGGCGGTCCGGCTGGCGGTCGAGCTGCGCCCCGACGTGGTGCTGATGGACGTGCGCATGCCCGTCCTGGACGGCATCGAGGCCACCCGCCGCCTGCGCGCCGAGGCCCCGGAGGTCCGCGTCCTGGTCCTGACCATGTTCGACGACGACTCGGCCGTGTTCACCGCCCTGCGCGCGGGCGCGGCGGGCTTCCTGCTCAAGGACACCCCACCCGCGGACCTGTTGCGCGCCATCACCGTCATCGCCGCGGGCGAGTCCCTGCTCGCCCCCACCGTCACCCGCCGCCTGATCGAGGAGTTCACCCGAGGCCCCGACCCCACCCCCACCCTCACCCCAGGTCCGGTCCGCCCGCTCACCGGCGTCACCGACCGCGAACAGCAGGTCCTGACCCTGATCGCCCGCGGCCGCGCCAACGACGAGATCGCAATTGAGCTGCACCTGAGCCTGGCCACGGTGAAGACTTACGTCGGCCGCCTGCTGGCCAAGCTGCACGCCCGCGACCGGGCCCAGCTGGTGATCATCGCCTACGAGAACGGCCTGGTACGAGCCAACCCCTAACCCCCACCACCCCACTCACGACCACCCCGGCCACCCAGGCTTCGACACCACCTAGGCCCGCCACGGCCCAAACCGGAGACCCAGAACTGCGAGCACAGCCACGCCACCCGCCCGCCCACGGCCCACCACGACCTCCCACACCAGGCCGCCCGCGAACTACCCCGACCTCCCGTACCAGGCCAGCCACGGCCGGCCTCGACTTTCCTCCGCCAGGCTGGCCACGGCAACGCGATCCCACACCACGGCTGCCCCGCTTGGCAGCCCCGCCCGCCCCACAAGGTGATCAATCAGCACCGCACCCCAACCGCCCGCCCGCACCGTCGACCAGCCCCCAGATCCCCAGTCCCCACTTGCCCGGCCACGCCGCCGACCAGCACCGCACTCCGGCTTCCCGGCCACCCCGCTCCCACACACCGCGCCCAACAACCCCGCGGCCACCGCTCCCCCGCCCGGCGACTTCCACGACCTACACCCGGCCTGCCCGGCCAACCACACCACCGACAACCGACAGGCCCGCTCATGACCACCTGGAACGCCGAAGAGATCCACTCGGCCCTGGCCGCCGCGGCCACCGCCGACCCGGGCAACACCGCCCTCGGCGCCGCCCGCCACCGGCACCGCCTCGGCCCACCGCTGTCCGAGTCCGGGATCCAGGACTTCGAGCACCGCCACGGCATCCGCCTGCCCGCGAACTACCGCGACTTCCTGTGCCAGGTCGGCCACGGCGGCGCGGGTCCGCACCACGGCCTGTTCCGCCTGGAGGACCCCCTGCTGCCCGGCTACGTCGTCGAGCAGCACAACACCCGCGGCTTCCTGGCCACCCCGTTCCCGCACACCGAGCACTACAACCCGGCCGTGCCCGAGCCACTGCCCCCGGAGCAGGACTACGACGACGCCTGGGTCACCGGCTCCCTGGTCATCGGCGAATTCGGCTGCGGCGCCTACCACCGCCTGATCGTCTCCGGCCCCGCCCGCGGCCAGGTCTGGTTCGACGACCTGGGCAGTGACGGTGGCCTGACCCCGAACGGCGACTTCCGCGACTGGTACCTGACCTGGCTGGCCCGCTCATGACCACCTGGAACGCCGATCACATCCGCGCCACCCTCACCGCCGCGGCCGCCAAGGACCCGGCAGGCGACTACACACTGCACCCGGTCCTGTCCGAAGCCGCCGTGGCCGGATTCGAGGCCCAGCACGGGATCACCCTGCCCGAGGACTACCGGACCTTCCTGCTCCAGGTCGGCAACGGCGGCGCGGGCCCCGACTACGGCGTGCATCCCCTTGGCGAGACCGAACCCAGCCCCGGCGGCACCCTGGAAATCGCCGAGATCGGCTGCGACCACTACCACCATCTGGTGCTCACCGGCCCGTCCCGCGGCCGGATCTGGCTCGACCCGAACTCCGGCGCTGGCTCCGCCGCGAACTTCCACGACTGGTACCTGACCTGGCTGGCGGCGCTGTGACCATCCCCGAGGACCTACTCCGCTGCTGGCACGAGCAGTGGCACCCCTGCGACCCGATCGGCCACGAACTGCGCGGCCCGCACCGCGAACGCTGGGTCCGCTTCCACAGCCTGCCCAAGTCCCAGCGCTACGCCGAAACCCCGGCCGAGTACGAGATCCTGTTGCACCGCTACAACACCGTGCTCGACGAACTGTTCGCCGGCGAGGACGTCTACCTGCTCACCCCGGACTGGAACGACCGCCCCGCCCCGGACCCCCGCCCCGCCGACCACGCCGCCTGGCACCCGGGCGCCGAACACTGGACCTCGGTCTGCACCGACAACGACCCCGAGTACCGCGCCTACACCCACCTCTACCTGAGCCGGGTGTCCTGGCGGCCAGGCTGCCTGGACGAACTACTGCGCGCGGCGGCCGACGACCAGCACGCCGGGGCACTGATCATGAGCCTGGACCTGACCCGCCTGCACCACCCTTACGACGGCGGCCAGGACATCTTCCTGCCCAGCACCGCCGACCGCGACGCCCTACGCGACCGGCACGCCGCCTGGCTGTCGAAACACCCAGGCGGCCTATGACCGGTCAGCCGCCGAACCACTCAGCCCTTGAGCAGGGCCCGGCTCATCACGACCCGCTGGATCTGGTTGGTGCCCTCGTAGATCTGGGTGATCTTGGCGTCGCGCATCATCCGTTCCACCGGGAAGTCCCTGGTGTAGCCGGCGCCGCCGAAGAGCTGCACCGCGTCGGTGGTGACCTCCATGGCGACGTCGCTGGCGAAGCACTTGGCGGCGGCGGAGATGAAGCCGAGGTTGGGTTCGCCGCGTTCGGCTCGGGCGGCGGCGACATAGACCATGTGGCGGGCGGCTTCGACCTTCATGGCCATGTCGGCGAGCATGAACTGGACGCCCTGGAAGTCACTGATCGACTTGCCGAACTGCTTGCGCTCCTTGACATAACCCAGTGCCGCGTCCAACGCGCCCTGGGCGATGCCGACGGCCTGGGCGCCGATGGTCGGGCGGGTGTGGTCCAGGGTGCGCAGGGCGGTCTTGAAGCCGGTGCCGGGGTCGCCGATGATGCGGTCGGCGGGGATGGTGCAGTCGGTGAAGTAGATCTCGTTGGTGGGCGAGCCCTTGATGCCGAGCTTGCGCTCCTTCGGGCCGACCTCGAAGCCGGGGTCGTCCTTGTGCACCACGAAGGCGGAGATGCCGTTGGCGCCCTTGCCTGGTTCGGTGACCGCCATGACGGTGAACCAGGTGGACTTGGCCGCGTTGGTGATCCAGCACTTGGTGCCGTTGATGACCCAGTTGTCGCCGTCCAGGCGGGCGCGGGTGCGCATGCCTGCCGCGTCCGAACCGGCCTCGCGCTCGCTCAGCGCGTAGCTGGCGCTCGCCTCGCCGCTGGCGATGCTGGGCATGACCTGCTTCTTCAATTCCTCCGACGCCGACAGCAGGATCGGCATGGTGCCGAGCTTGTTCACCGCGGGGATCAGCGAGGAGGAGGCGCAGGCACGGGCGACCTCTTCGATCACGATGCAGGTGGCGACCGAGTCGGCGCCCTGGCCGTCGTAGGCATCGGGCACGTGCACGGCGGCGAAGCCGGCCTTCACCAGGGCTTCGTGCGCCTCGATCGGGTAGCGCTCGTCCTCGTCGACCGCGGCCGCGTAGGGCGCGATCTCCTTGTCCGCCAAGGCCCGCACCGCTTCGCGGAGCGCGTCATGCTCCTCGGCCAGCTGGTAGGTGCCGAAGCTCGAGTCCACGGTATGTTACCTCCGAGTAGCAGCGTCGCTGTCGAGCATGTTAACCCCCGTTCACCCAGTGCGCCCTGTGCCCTCGCCCACCCCGGATGCAAGAGAACTTGCAGGATCCACTGAATCCTCAGCAATCTTTGTAGCGTGCTGGCCATGCTGACCCAGTCCGCGACGCTCGCCACCAACGAACGCATCCAGGCCCTGCGCGCCAATGGCGTGCCAGTGACCCACCTGGCCTTCGGGGAGGCCGGGTTGCCGGTCGCGCCGGAGATCGCCGCCGCCCTCGCCGCGGCCGCCGGGCGCAACTCCTACGGCCCCACCGCGGGCATCCCCGAACTCCGCGCCGCCGCGGCCGGGTACTTCGACCGCCGCGGCCTGCCCACCGCGCCCGGCCAGATCGTGGCCGGGCCGGGCAGCAAACCGCTGCTGCACGCGTTGCTGTCGGTGCTGCCCGGCGACGTGGTGCTGCCGCGGCCGAGCTGGGTGAGCTACGCGGCGCAGGCTTCGTTGCTGGGCAAGGAGGTCGTGTGGGTGCCGGTGCCCGAGGGCTCGGGCGGGGTGCCGGATCCGGCGTTGCTCGGACCGGCGCTGGTGGCGGCGCGGGCACGTGGGCTGCGGCCGGGGATCCTGGTGCTGACGTTGCCGGACAACCCGACCGGGGCGCTGGCCGGGGCCTCGACGGTCCGGGCGGTGTGCGAGATCGCGGCCGAGCACGGGCTGATGGTGATCTCCGATGAGATCTACCGGGATCTCGCGCACGAGCCGGGTTCGGTGCTCAGTCCGGCGGAGATCATCCCGGAGCGGACCGTGGTGACCACCGGGCTGAGCAAGGCGACCGCGCTGGGCGGCTGGCGGCTCGGGGTCTGCCGGTTGCCGGAGGCGGAGCTGACCGCGCGGCTGATCGGGGTGGCCAGTGAGATCTGGTCGAACCCGACCACGCCGGTGCAGGTCGCGGCGGCCTACGTGCTGGCCGAGCCGGAACCGGTGCGGGCCTTTGTCGCGGCCGGGCTGGGGCTGCACCGGGCGGTGGTGCGGGCGGCCTACGAGACGGTGCTCGCGGCGGGGGCCGGCTGTCCCGCGCCGGGCGGGGGTTTCTACCTGTACCCGGATCTGGAAGCGGCACGAGGAAATGCGAGCAGCAGGGCGGACCGGGACGCGGCGGGCAGCGGGGCCGGGCTGGGCGGCGCGGCGGATCTCGCCGAGTTGCTGCTGGAGCGCTACCGGATCGGCGTGCTGCCGGGCTCGGCCTTCGGTGATGATCCGCGGGGGCTGCGGTTCCGGCTGGCCACCAGCCTGCTCTACGGCGACACCGACGAGCAGCGCTGGACCGCGTTGCGCAGCACCGATCCGGCGCGGCTGCCCTGGATCGCCGAAGCACTGGCGCGGCTGGGCACGGCCGTCGCGGAACTGACCGGAAAGGGCCATGGAGACCTTCGCTGAACTGACCGCCCTGCTGCGCACCGCCGAGCTGAGCCCGGCCCAGCGCACGCTGGCCGAGCGGGTGCTCGCCGACCCCGAGGGCGTGGCCTTCCAGACCGCCGCGGAGCTGGCCGGGGCGGTGGGGGTGACCGAGGGGACCGTGGTGCGGTTCGCCCAGCGGTGTGGGCTTTCCGGGTATCCGGCGCTGGTGAAGCTGTGCCGGGCGCACCTGTCGGGGCAGGCGCAACTGGTCCGGCGGTTCGACGCGCTGGACGGGGACAGCGTGCTGGAGCGGGCCGCCGAACTGGACCGGCAGAACCTGGCCCGTACCTTCGCCCAGGTTGATCCGGCGGCGTGGCGGCTGGCGGTGGCCTCGATCGCGCGGGCGCGGCGGGTGCACGTGATGGGGCTGCGGAAGTCGCACACCGTGGCCTATTTGCTTGGCTATCAGCTGGATCTGGTGTGCCAGGACGTCACGCTGGTCACCCCTGGGCCGGGCACGCTCACCGACAAGCTGCGGCGGCTGGACCCTCGGGATGTGTTCATCGCGGTCTCGCTGCGCCGCTACGCCGCGGACACGGTGCGCGCGGTGCGGCACGCCAAGGCCGTCGGCGCCACCACGGTGGCCTTCACCGACACCGCCGCCTCACCACTGGCCGGACTGGCCGACGCGGTGTTCCTGGCCGATATGGCCGGGGCGGGGCTGCTGCGCTCGGTGACCGCGCTGACCAGCCTGGTGCAGGCGCTGGCCACCGCGGTCGCGGTGGAACGCGGGGAGGCCGCCTCGACGGCACTCCGTCAGCAGGAGGCCCTGCTGACGGAGTTCGCCACCTACGAACCCTGAGCGATGCGTTCCCGCAGCTTCGCGTCCTTGTCCAGCACCATGGCCTCCAGGTCGGCCTGGAACTTCTCCACCCTGACCCGCAGCGACTCGTCGTGCGAGGCCAGGATGCGCACCGCGAGCAGGCCCGCGTTGCGCGCGCCCGCCACCGACACGGTGGCCACCGGGATGCCCGCGGGCATCTGCACGATGGAGAGCAGCGAGTCCATCCCGTCCAGGTACTTCAGCGGCACCGGCACGCCGATCACCGGCAGTGCGGTGGCCGAGGCGACCATGCCGGGCAGGTGCGCCGCGCCGCCCGCGCCGGCGATGATCACCTTGAGGCCGCGGCCAGCCGCCTCGCGGGCGTAGTCGAGCATGCGCTGCGGGGTGCGGTGCGCCGAGACGACGCTGATCTCGTGGGCCACCTCGAACTCGGTGAGCGCCTCGGCGGCGGCCTGCATGACCGGCCAGTCCGAATCGCTTCCCATGATCACGCCAACCTGCGGTGCCACGTCAGTTCCCTCCGTGCACGTCGTATCCGTCGGTCCACTCGCCGTGCGAGAGCCAGTGCGCGGCCAGCGTGGCCCGCCTGCGCGTCTCGGCCAGGTCCTGGCCGAGCACGTTGACGTGCCCGACCTTGCGACCGGGCCGCTCCGCCTTGCCGTAGAGGTGCACCCGCGCTTCCGGGAACCGGGCGAACAGGTGGTGGATCCGCTCGTCAACGCCCATCTTCGGCGGCGCGGGGGCGCCCAGCACGTTGGCCATCACCACCGCGGGGGCCTTGAGGTCGGTCAGGCCCAGCGGGTAGTCCAGCACGGCGCGCACGTGCTGCTCGAACTGGGAGGTGCCTGCCCCGTCCATGGTCCAGTGGCCGGAGTTGTGCGGGCGCATGGCCAGCTCGTTGACCAGCACGCCGTCCGCGGTCTCGAACAGCTCCACCGCGAGCACGCCGACCACGCCCAGCTCGGCCGCGATCCGCAGTGCCAGCTCCTGGGCCTGCTGGGCCAGTGCCTCGGACAGGTCGGGGGCCGGCGCGAGCACCTCGACGCAGATGCCGTCGGACTGCACGGTCTGCACCACCGGCCAGGCCGCGCCCTGCCCGAACGGCGAGCGGGCGATCAGCGCGGCCAGCTCGCGACGCATCGGCACGCACTGCTCGACCATCAGCGGGGTGCCCGCGGCCAGCAGCTCGGGCACGGTGCGCTCGGCGCTCTGCGGGGTGTTGAGCATCCACACGCCACGCCCGTCGTAGCCGCCGCGGACGGCCTTGAGCACGCACGGCCAGCCGTGTTCGGCGCCGAAGCGCAGCACCTCGGCCACCTCGGTGACCTCGGTGAACGGCGGCACCGGGACGTCCAGCTCACGCAGTTTGACCCGCATCCTGAGCTTGTCCTGGGCGTAGATCAGCGCGTCAGGGCCGGGGTGCACGGTGACGTCCTCGGCGACCAGCGCGTGCAGGTGCTCGGCAGGCACGTGCTCGTGGTCGAAGGTCAGCACCTCGCAGCCCTTGGCGAAACTGCGCAGGGCCTCAAGATCGGTGTGCGTGCCGATCTGCACGTCCCGCGCGACAAGCGCGGCGGGATCGGCCTCGGAGACGGCGAGCACCCGCAACGACTGACCGAGGGCGATCGCCGCCTGGTGAGTCATCCGCGCGAGCTGTCCGCCGCCGACCATGCCAACTACTGGGGTGCCGGTTCGGGGGTCCACGGGCAGGTCAGCCTAGTGCAGCGGGGCAGGTCAGCCGCGACCGAGGTCGTTGACGAGGTCGCAGGCCGCCTGATGGGTGGGTGGCAGCGCCTCCAGCCACACCCGCAACGGCACGCTGCCCTCCAGATCCGGGTCGGCCGCCAACCGTTGCTCCACCAACCAGCGGGCGGTGGCCAGTCGCAAAGGCAATCTTTGATCACGCCGAGTGAGTACTGCTCCAACCGAGGGACCCACGACCGCCAGAGTCTCGCCCCGGTTGAACACCAGGCGTAGCACGTCGGCGACCAGCACCATGGCCACCACCCGGGACCAGCCGGTGGCCTGGCTCAGGTCGATGCCGACCATGGCCAGCACGTGCCGGTCCTCGGTCCGCTCCCCTGCCGCGGTGGCCTCGTGGTAGACCTCGCGCAGCCGTGTGCGCAGGTAGGAGGCGGTGGCGAGGCCGGTGAGCCCGTCGGTGGCCTCGGCCGTGGTGACCCGGCCGGACATCTCCTCGGCCCAGCCGAGCGCGACCACCCGCAGCAGCCGCGCCGGCACCGCGTCCGGGTCGGCGGAGACGATGCCGTCCCGGCCGTCGGGGGCCTCCAGCACCGCGTGCAGCGCGGCCAGATCCTGCAGTGTCTCGGCCAGGCTGGCCCCGGCCTCTGCCCGCCGGTGCCCCAGTCTGATCAGCGCGGATGCCACATCCCCGTGTTCGACCACGGCCCGGCAGACCGCGTCCACCTCGGGCAGGGTCCAGTCAGCGGGGAACGGCCAGCCGGCGGCCAGGCTCGCGGTCCGCCACCGCGAGCGCAGTGCACGCAGGTCCGCGTCGCTGCCACCGCGGCTGGGCCGGGGCGCCACCTCACGCACACTCACGCTCGATCGGTCTCCTTCTCGAAAGGCCCCTGGTTCTGCTCCGATGCGGTGACGCGCCAGACACCTCTTCGTGACGCCGTTCGAGGTGACGAAGCACAAACCGTTCCGTCACACTGAGCGAGCACACCAGGTGGGCGACATCGGAGCAGCCGGTGCGATGTCGTGCGCCACACATGGAGGACGGGCGTGGCAACAGTTCAGGACGAGGTACAGGGTCCCAGTGACGCGGAGCTGATCGACTCGGTGCGCTCGGGTTCGATGGACTCCTACGCCCTGCTGTACGAGCGGCACGTGTCGGCCGCCTACAACCTGGCCCGGCAGATGTCGCGCTCCCCCGGCGAGGCCGACGACCTGGTGTCGGACGCCTTCGCCAAGGTCCTGGACACGCTGCGGGCGGGCAAGGGCCCGGACGCGGCCTTCCGCGCCTACCTGCTGACCGCGTTGCGGCACAACGCCTACGACCGGTCCCGCCGGGAGAAGAAGGTCCAGGTCTCCGACGACGTGGCCGCCTTCGACTCCGGGGTGCCCTTCACCGACACCGCGGTCGCCGGGCTGGAGAAGACCCTGGCCGCCAAGGCCTTCGCCCGGCTGCCCGAGCGCTGGCAGGCCGTGCTCTGGCACACCGAGGTCGAGCAGCAGTCCCCGGCCGAGATCGCGCCGATCCTGGGACTGACCGCCAACGGCGTCTCCGCGCTGGCCTACCGGGCCCGCGAGGGCCTGCGCCAGGCCTACCTGCAGGTGCACCTGGACTCGGTGGCCGAGGAGCAGTGCCGGGCCACCGTGGACCGGCTCGGCGCGTGGACCCGCGACGGCCTGTCCAAGCGGGAGACCGCGCAGGTCGAGGCGCACCTGGACACCTGCGCGAACTGCCGGGCGCTGGCCGCTGAGCTGCACGATGTGAACGGGGCCATGCGGGTGTTCATCGCCCCGCTGGTGCTCGGTGGCGCGGTCATGGCCTACCTGGCGCTCTCGGCCACCGCGGCCAAGGCGGCTGGCGTGGCCGCGGTCGCGGTCACCGCGGGCGCCGCGGCCGGTGGCGCGGGTGGCATGGCCGGGGCGGCCAGTTCGGTTCCCCGGCAGTTCCTGGCCACCGGGGCCTCGGCGGCGGCCGTGGTGGCCGCGGTCGCGGTCGCGCTGGCCGCCGGCGAGTCCCCGCAGAGCCCGCCGGTGGCCGCACCGCCGTCGAGCAGTTCGGTGGTGGTGCCCAGCCCGGCCCAGCCAACCCCCAAGCCTCCGCCGCCGCCCAGCCCGCAGCCGCCGCCACCCTCGCAGCCGCCGCCCAGCTCCCAGCCGAGCCAGCCCCCACCGCCGCCCCCGCCGCCGACGACCACCCCGCCGCCGCCCGCGCCGACCCCCGCGCTGTCCGCCTCCGCGCCCAGCGAGCCGGTGCAGCTCACCCCCGGGGGCGCCCCGGTCGACCTGCCGGTGACCGTGCGCAACAGCGGCACCGGGGTGTCCGAGCCGGTCACCGCGGCGCTGAACCTGCCGCCGGGTGTGCTGGCCGAGGTGCCCGGCGCCGGGCAGCGCTTCGCCCGCACCGGCGTGCTCGCCCAGGGCGCCAAGGCCATCGGCATCAGCTGCCAGGGCGGCACCGGCAAGATCTCCTGTGTCACCGGCCGCGGGCTGGAGCCGGGTGAGTCGGTGACCTTCGGGTTCCGGCTCAGCGCCGGGCCGGACGTGCAGCCGGGGCGGATCACCGGCAACGTGAACGCGGGCGCGAGCATCAGCCTGTCGCTGTCCGAGGTGACCGTGCGGGTCAAGCAGAACGACGCCCTCGAACTGCGCGCGGAGACCTGGCACCACGGCTGGTGGTGGCCGATCAGGATGGATGTCACCGCGATCAACCGGGGCACCAGGGAGGCGCCGCTGACGGTGACCATCACGCTGCCCGAGCGAACCGTGTCCTTCGCCTGGACCAAGCACTGCAAGGGCTTCGGCAACGTGGTGACCTGCACCGGCAGGCTCAAGCCCGGCGAGCGGGTGGTGTTCCGCACCTGGCTCACCTCGCTCGGCGTGATCAAGGACGAGGCGCGGGTCAGCGGCACCCTCGGCGAGGCCAAGGCCGAGATCACGGTGCCCATCCACATCCGCGAGCACCCCGGCCCGGTCGACCCGGACCGCCCGCCGAACCCGCCGGTGCCCGGCACCACCACGCCGACCACGACCACCACGACTCCGGTGAAACCGACCACGCCGAGCAGCCGGAAGCCGACCACGAGCGGCCGGGAGCCGGGCAACTCCGAGCAGCCGAGCACCCAGCCACCGCCCGCCGCTCCGCCGTCGACCAAGCCGGTGCAGCCACCCAAACCGACCTCCCCGGCCCGCACCACGACCTCCGCGCCGCCACCGCCGACGTGCAAGCCGACGCTGCCGCCGTGGCTGTCCTGGCTGCTGCCGGAGTGTTGATCTGGCGTGTCGGCCGGGAGTGTCACTGACAAACCCGGCAAACCCGGCCGTTAGTTGGTGAATAAGGCACGGGCCGATCGGGGGGTGTGATCGTCGATCTCTAAACTCCCCCGGGTGTTCGCAGCCGAAGCCGTGTTCGCCAAATTGCCCCCGCGATACCGCGACTGGATTCGGCAGAACCGGGAGATGTTCCGCTTCGCCGTGGTCGGCAGCGCGACCTTCCTGGTCGACACCGTGGTGATGTACAGCCTCAAGTGGACGATCCTGGACACCAAGCCGGTGACCGCGCGGGCGATCGGCGTGATCGTGGCCACCGTGGTCGGCTACGTGCTCAACCGGGAGTGGTCCTTCCGCACCCGCGGCGGCCGCGAGCGGCACCACGAGGCCGCGCTGTACTTCCTGATCAGCGGCGTCGGCGTGGTGATCAGCTCGGCGCCGATGTGGGTGGCCAGGTACGCGCTGTTCCTGGAGGAGCCGCACGTCAGCTGGGCCGTGCAGGAGATGTCGGACTTCCTCAGCGGCCTGATCCTGGGCACCCTGCTGGCGATGGTGTTCCGCTACTGGGCCTTCCGGAAGTTCGTCTTCCCCGCGCCCAAGGCCGCCACGCCGAGCAAGCCCGAGGTGCACACCATCATCCGCACCGTCCGCGCGGAGAAGCGCCTCGCCAGTGCGGAGGAGCGGTCCGTTCCGCTGCGCTGAGGCCAACCGGGTGAACGGGATCCGTAGACTGCCGGAGTGGCCGTAGTGGAGACCGTGCTCGGAATGCTGCCGCAGGGCTTGCGGCGGCACCTGCTCAAGCACCGTGAGCTGCTGAAGTTCGCCCTGGTGGGCGGAACGACCTTCCTCATCGACAGCGGCATCTTCTACGGCCTCAAGCTGACGGTGCTGGAGACCAAGCCGTTGATCGCCAAGGGCATCGCGGTGCTGATGGCGACCATCGTCTCCTACGTGCTCAACCGGGAGTGGTCCTTCCGCACCCGAGGCGGCCGCGAGAAGCAGCACGAGGCCGCGCTGTACTTCCTGGTCAGCGGCATCGCGGTGGGCATCTACACGGCCCCGCTGGCCTTCTCCCGGTACGTGCTGGACCTGCGCTACCCGGACGTGAGCCTGCTCTCCCAGGAGCTGGGCGACTTCTTCATCGGCCAGATCGGCGGCGTGCTGATCGGCATGCTGTTCCGCTGGTGGGCCTTCCGGAAGTTCGTCTTCCCGGAGGAGGGCGTGCGCCCGCACAAGACCTACCAGGTCGGCGAGCCGGTGGTCACCGACCTCGCGGCCAACGGGACCGCGACCAACGGCAACGGCAGTGGCAAGGTCCGGCGGAGCGCGCCCAAGCGCACCGATGAGGACGAAGAGCAGCTCGGCCACTCCTGAGGCTCAGCGCGGGCTGGCCTCGGTCGGCCAGCGCAGGTCGGGCACGTCGTCGGCGCGCGGCACCGGCAGGAAGATGCTGAAGGTGGCCGTGCGCGGCACGGACAGTTCCAGCCGCCCGCCGTCGGCCTCCACCAGCGCCCTGGCCAGCGCCAGGCCAACGCCGGTCGAGCCGCCGCCGGAGACGCCACGCTCGAAGATGTGCGCGGCCAGGTCCTCCGGCACCCCGCCACCGCCGTCGGTGACCTCCACCACGATCATCGCGTCGCCGCGCCGGGCGCTCACGTGCACGGTGCCGCCGCCGTGCCGCAACGCGTTGTCCAGCAGCACGCCAAGGGTCTCGCGCAGCCGGGACGGGGTGGCCCTGGCCAGCAGCCCGTTGGGCGCGCGCAGCCGCAACGCGCGGCCGTGCTGGCGCAGCGAGGCCCGCCACTCCTGGACCATGATCGGCAACTGCGAGGCGAGGTCCACCGGTTCGGCGTCCACCGCGCGGGCCGCGTGCGCGGCGGCCAGCAGCTCGTCCAGCACCGTGGAGAGGCGTTCGGACTGCTCAAGGGCGGCGTTGGCGTCCTCGGCGGTGGCCTCCTCGGCGTGCATGGCCAGCGATTCCAGCCGCAGCTGCATCGCGGTCAGCCTGCTGCGCAGCTGGTGCGAGACGTCACCGATCAGCTCCCGCTCCCGTTGCAGCAGCTGGGCCAGTGCCGAGGCCGAGGTGTCCAGCGCCTCGGCCAGCTTGTCCAGTTCGTTTATCCGGTAGCGCCGCGGATCGGGCCGGAAGTCACCGGCGCCCAGCCGGGCGGCCCGGTCGGCGACGTGCCGCAGCGGCTCGGCCAGCCGGCGCGCGGTCACCGTGGCCACCGTCGCGCCGATGCCGACCGAGAGCACCACCAGCAGGGTCACCACCCCGGCGACCTCCAGCTGGTCGGTGCGCAGCGGCGCGGCGCTGGCGGCCACCGTCACCTGGCCGTGCTGGGCCATCGGCACCGACTCGCTCATCTCGTCCGGCCCAGGGCTGGTGCCCAGCGTCCGGTCGCCTGAGGACAGCCCGGTGACCCTGACCTGCCCGCCCTCCGGCCGCAGCACGTCCACCGCGGCCATGTCGATCTGCCTGCGCTCGGCGAGCTGGCTGTCCAGCACCGCGGCGATCTGCCGGGCCCGGTTGGCCAGGTCCCGGTGGGTCACGTCGTGCACCACGGTCAGCGCCGTGTACCCCAGCGGCAGCCCGAGGGCGACCCCGGTCACCGCCACCGCCAGCAGGGTGGACTGGAGGATTCGGCGACGCACCGGCACCCCTCCGCTCCTAGTCGCTGTTGAACCGGAAGCCGACGCCGCGCACGGTGGCGATCCGGCGTTCGGTGTTGCCGCCCTGGGTGTCCCCGATCTTGCGGCGCAGCCAGGAGATGTGCATGTCCAGGGTCTTGCTGCCGCGCAGTTCGGGGTCGTTCCAGACCTCTTCCAGGATCTCGTCCCTGCTGACCACCTGGCCTGCCCGCTGCATCAGCACCCGCAGCAGCTCGAACTCCTTGTTGGCCAGGGTGACCTCGTGCCCGTCCACCAGCACCCGGCGCGCGGCCAGGTCCAGCCGGACGCCGCTGGCCTCCAGCGTGCCCGGCGAACGGCGGCGCAGCAGGGCCCGGATCCGGGCCATCAGCTCGGCCAGCCGGAACGGTTTGGCCACGTAGTCGTCGGCGCCGGCGTCCAGGCCGACCACGAAGTCCACCTCGTCGGCACGCGCGGTGAGCATGAGCACCGGGATGCCCCGCCCGTTCGCGCGCAGCCTGCGGCAGACCTCCAGGCCGTCCAGCCGGGGCAGGCCGAGGTCCAGCACCAGCAGGTCGACCTCGCCGTTGCTGGCCGCCTCCAGCGCGCTGACCCCGTCCGCGACCACGTGCACCGCGTAGCCCTCACGCTGTAACGCGCGGGACAACGGGTCGGCGATCGCGGGGTCGTCCTCAGCCAGCAGCACCACACTCACGGCACCAGCCTAGGCTCATCGGCGTGACCACGTATTCCGCGGATCTTGATCTCGCGCTGCGCCTGGCCGACACCGCCGACTCGATCACCCTGGACCGCTTCCGCGCCCGCGACCTGGTGGTCGAGCGCAAACCGGACCGGACCCCCGTCACCGACGCCGACCTGGCCGTCGAGGACGCCATCCGGGCCGTGCTGACCGCCGAACGCCCCGGCGACGAGGTGGCAGGGGAGGAACGCGGCGGCACCGACACCGGCGCGGGCCGGGTCTGGGTGCTGGACCCGATCGACGGCACCAAGAACTTCCTGCGCGGCGTGCCCGCCTACGCCACCCTGATCGCCCTGGTCGAGGACGGCCGCCCGGTCCTCGGCGTGATCAGCGCCCCCGCCTTGCACCGCCGCTGGTGGGCGGCCCGCGGCGCCGGGGCCTGGGCCGCGCCCACCGGTGGCGAGCCGCAGCGGCTGGCCGTCTCCGGCGTGCGCGAGCTGGCGGATGCCTACCTGTCCACCACGCACCTGGGTTCCTGGGTGGAGTACCACTCGCGGGAGGCCTACCTGCGGCTGGTGGACGCCTGCTGGGAGAACCGGGCCTTCGGCGACTTCTGGCAGCACTGCCTGGTGGCCGAGGGTGTCATCGACCTGGCCGCGGAGGCCATCGTGAACCCGTGGGACGTGGCCGCGGCGCAGGTGCTGGTGGAGGAGGCGGGCGGCCGGTTCACCGACCTGTCCGGCAAGCCCGACTACACCGGCGGCAGCGTGCTGACCAGCAACGGGCTGCTGCACCAGCCGGCGCTGGACCAGCTCGCCAGGTGATCGCGGCGAGCCTTTCCCGCCACGGGCGGCGGATACGGACCAGTCGCACCAGGCCCTCGCCGCGCTATCCCAACTCGCGCGGCGGCAGCCGCCGGGTGATCCGGTCGAACAGCTCCGCCAGCGGCTCGCCGAGGTCCCGGCCGAACTCGGTCAGCCCGTAGGTGACCTGGGGCGGTGTCGTCGGCTCGACCTCTCGCCAGACCAGGCCGTCCTTGACCAGCGCGCGCAGGGTCTGGGCGAGCATCTTCTCGCTGATGCCCTGGATGCTCTCGCGCAGCTCGTAGAACCGGAGGTCGCCGCTCCGCAAGGAGATCAGCACCCAGATGCCCCACCTGCTGGTCACGTGGTCGACCACCTCGCGTGCGGGGCAGTCGGTGTGAAACACCTCATACCGCGTACCCGCCTCGGCCGGTGTGAGCTGCGCGCCTCCCGTCATGTACTGAGCTTACCTCAAGGTATGTCCTTACCGAGAGTTAGCTCAGCTCCTAGCGTCGTGCCCACAGCGGACATCGGACGAAGGAGCTGTTCATGATCGTGGTAACCGGGGCTACCGGGAATGTGGGCCAGCCGTTGACGCGGGCGCTGGCCGAGGCCGGCCGGCAGGTGACGGCGGTGTCGCGGCACGCCGCGGCGGTGCCCGACGGCGTCCGCCATGTGGTGGCCGACCTGGCCGACCCGGCAGGCCTCGAGCCCGCGCTGGCCGGGGCGAAGGCGTTGTTCCTGCTGCTGTCCGGCGACCTGCACGCGGCCGGGGCCAGCCCGGCCGACATCATCGGCCAGGCCGCGGCGAGCGGGGTCCGCCGGGTCGTCCTGCTCTCCTCACTGGGCGTGGCGACCAGGCCTTTCGGCACGACGCGGATCGCGCTGAGCGCGCTGGAGGACGTGCTGCGGGAGTCCGGCCTGGACTGGGCCATCCTGCGGCCGGGCGGCTTCGCCTCCAACGCCCTGTGGTGGGCCGAGTCCATCCGCGCGCGACAGGTCGTCGCCGCGCCCTTCGGCGACACCGGGGTGCCGATCATCGACCCGGCGGACATCGCCGAGGTCGCCGCGGCCTGCCTGTTGGATGACCGGCACACCCGCGGCGTGTACGAGCTGACCGGACCGGAGGTGATCACGCCGCGCCGGCAGACGGAGGTCATCGCCGCCGCGCTGGGCTCGCCAGTGCGGTTTCACGAACTCACCCGCGAGCAGGCCAAGGCCACCATGACCCAGAGCATGCCTGCCGAACTCGCCGATGACACCCTGGACATCCTCAGCTCCCCGAACCCGGCCGAGCTTCGGGTCAGTCCGGACGTGCGACAGGTCCTCGGCCGCGACCCGCGTTCCTTCGCCGACTGGGCCGCCCGCAATATCGCCGCGTTCCGCTGAGACCGGTCAGCGCCGCCGGAGCGGCCGGTGCGGCGGAGAGCCGCGCCGGTTCGCACCCGCTGCCACCGGCTCCCCATGGCGAGAACACCCGCGCGGGGCACGCCGATGTCACGGCACCTGCTGCACGACTCCCAATGCCCCTCGGGACACCTGCGCCCAGGTCAGCCTGCCGAACAGGTAGAAGCAGGCCACCTGCTCGTTGGAGAAGCGGGCCCAGTCGTAGCGGTTGCCCTGTTCACGCCAGAAGACCTCCCAGCCGAACTGGCCCTCCTCGTCGGCGACCTCGTCGCGCAGCAGGCACCAGGCGTTGTCGGCCTCCGCGCCGATGGACACCACCTGCGGCGGCACCCCCAGCGCACGCAGCCATTCCCCGATCGACTCGGCGTTCACGCGTTGACTTCCTCTCCCAGTTCGACCAGGAATCCCAGGGCGAGCAGTTCGGCGACGGAGTGGGTGGCCCGGAACCGGACCCCGCCGCCGGCCTGACCGAACCACGGCGCGGCCACCGTGCGCCACACCGGCAGCTCGCGGGCCACCTGGAACCGGTGGTAGCCGAGGCCGATCAGCTCCGGCGGCAGGCCGCGTTCGGTGAACGGGGTGCCGTCCACGGCGAAGACCCGGCCGTCCCGGGGGCCGAAGCGGTCCACGACGGAGCCGACCGAGAGCACGATCGGCTCAGCCCCGTCCGGGTCGACCCCGCCCTCCGGGCACAGCTCGGCAGGCGGCCAGGCGTACTCGGCAGGCCGGTCAGCACTGGCCGCGCGGGCCAGGAAGCGGCGGTCCCAGTCGCGTTCGTGCTGGCCGCCGAGCGGGTCGTAGTCCGGGATCAGCGCCAGCACGGCCGGGTGGTCGGCGGCCAGGCCGGGGGTGCGCGGCACCGGCGCGACCGGGTAGCCGGTGATCAGCCCGGACTGGGGATGGTCGTGCGGGGCGAAGCGCAGACCGGCGGCGTAGTCCAGTTCGGCGCGCGGCCTCGGCAGCTGGCGGTCCGGGCGGTTGGCCGGCCGTGGCAGGTGTCCCAACGGGAACAGGTGCACCAGGAACAGGGCCAGCTCGTCGTCCTTGCGGGCCGGGAGCGGGACCTTGGCGGCCACCGGGCGGTCCGGTTCGACGATCGGCTGCACGCCGGGAGCCATGTCCAGGTACCCGGCGCCGGGGCGGACCCCGCGCCAGTCCTTGTTCGGGCCGAACCCGCCGTCCATCCCGACGCCACCACGCCCGCCGTGCACCGGCACCGGCGCGACACCGGCGGCGGCACCAGCACCGGCGCCCGCGTGCGGGGCGCCGACGGCGGAGTGACCTGGTCCGGCGATCGGCTGGGCGGCGGGCGGCGCGGCCGGGGGCGGCGCCAGCGGTGCGGCGGGCGCACCCGGTCCGAACTGCTGGAAGTTGGGTGGCGGCTGTGGCGGGGGCGGCCCGGGGGCCGCGGTCACCGGGGCCGGCGCGGCGGGCGGTGCGGCGACTGGTTCCGGCGAACCCGCCCAGGAGAGCTGGACCTGGTTCGGGGCCGGTTTGGCCGGTGCGTTGTGCACCGGGGTCGGCGTGGGGTCGTAGTAGACCGGCGGCGGAGCCGGCGGGCCGGGCTGGGGCTGTCTGGGCAGCTCGATCGGGCCGGTCCGTGGGCTCGGGTCGTAGTAGGGCGGCGGCGCGCCCTTGCCCGGCTGCGGGCCGAAGGAGGGCTGCTCGTGGTCGCCAGCGCGGCCGGGGTCCGGCTGACGCGGATCCGTCGGCAGGCCGGGCAGGGTGCCGGGTGCGGCGGCCGGGGGCGCGCCCGCTGCCCCGCCGGGGAGCGGGAACTCGCCGTCCCGTGGCTGGAGCACCTTGGCCAGGTCCACCGGCTGGCCGGAGTTCTGGTAGACGAGGTTGCCCTCGCCGTCACGCACGTACTCACCTGGCATGCCCAGCAGGTTGCCGCTTTCCGGGTGGATCAGTCGACCGCTCTTCGGGTCCAGCAGCCAGCCGGTGGCCGGGTCGACCTGGTAGCCGGTCTTCCCGTCCCTGGCGCCGGGGCCGGTGACCGGGTAGGCGTCGGACTCCACCGAGCCGTCGCCGCCGAGCACCACGGTGCCCGCGAGCTTGTCGGTCAGGCTGGTCAGGTTGGCCAGTGCGCTGCTGGCCTGGGAGTTGCCCGAGGCGAGTGCCTCCAGGCCGCCCTCGGAGGCCAGCAGCTGGGCGACCTCGCTCTGCCGGACCAGCTTCAGCAGCTCTGCGATGATCTTGGTCTTGGTGGCCGCGATCTCGGTGGCCGCGTGCTCCAGGCGCTGGGCGGCCCGCAGGCAGCCCTTGGCGATGGCGGGCATCCGGCCGGTGTCCGCGGCGACAAAGCCGTTCCAGTGCTTCCTGGCCGACTCGGCCGCGTCCCCCTTGGCCGCCTGCAAGGCATGCTGGGCGACCGCGTCGGTCTCGGTGGACAGCCGGGTGACCCCGTCACCGGCCGCGCGCCAGGCCTTGGCGGCCAGCCGCATCTTGTCCTCATCGCCCTTGGGCCACTGCACCCGCAGCGCCTTGGCGACCTGGGCCACCTCCGGCGGTAGCTCGATCCCCATACCGTCCTCTCCCCGACTTCCCGGCGCCCACCTGGACTCAGGTGAGTTTCAGCTTCTGCTCGGCGTCCCGTTCGCTGCTCCGGTACTCCTCGGCGGTGTCCGCGAGCTTGCCGCTGACCGCCACCAGTGCCTCCGGCAGGTCGCCGAGGGCCTTCAAGGTCGCCTCCGCGTCCGGCAGGTAGGTCCGGGCGAAGTTGCGGCCCACCGCGTCCGAACCCCAGCACTCGCCCTGTTCGGTCAGGGCCCGCTCCAGTTCGGTGGCGATGGTCCCGGCCCGGTCGCCGTAGTCGTCGAAGTCCCCGGCGGCCCGGCTGAGCCGCTCGTGTTCTACCCGGAACCCGCTCACCGCTCTCCTCCCGCACGCAGCCAGTTCTGCTGTTCGAAGTCCTCATCGGCCCGCGGCGGCCGCAGGTTCAGCTCCGCCTCGGTGAGATCGCCGCTGCCGTCGAGCACCGCCCGCGGATCCGCGTCGACCGGCAGCAGCGGGGCCAGCGCGCGCTCGGCGCTGACCGCGGCCAGCGCGGCGGCGGCCTCGGTCACCCGCAGCACCACCTGGGCCAGTTCGGCCGCCCGGTAGCGCTGGTAGGCGTTCTCGGTGATCCGGAGATCGACCAGCGTGCCGCGCGGGCCGACCGTGGCCGTGACCAGGCCGTCCTCACTGCTGGCCGTCTCCCTGACCTCGCGGAAGGCGCGCTGCACGGTGCCCAGCTGGTCACGGCTGCGCCGGTAGTCGGCGATCAGTTCGGCCACCTGGGCCTTGTGGTCGGTCGGCACGAGACCTCCAGGGGTGGGACGCAGGTCACCCCTTTGACGGCCGAACACCCCTCCCGGTTCCCTCTCGTTCGAGGTTTTTCTCCTGGCACGATCGTTGGCATGCCAGCCATCGCGTTCGAGGACCTCACTCCAGGGCTGATCATCCAGCTCGGCGAGATCGTGATCGACAAGGACGAGATGCTCGATTTCGCCGAGCGCTTCGACCCGCAGCCCTTCCACCTGGACGAGGCCGCGGGCGCGGCCTCGGTGCTGGGCGGGTTGTGCGCTTCCGGCTGGTACACCAGCTCGCTGTGGATGCGGTCCTATGTGGACCACGTGCTGGCCGGTTCCACCTCGCAGGGCTCGCCGGGCTGCTCCGAACTGCTGTGGCCCAAGCCGGTCTTCCCCGGCGACGTGCTGCGCAGCGAGCTGGAGGTGATCTCCGCGCGCCGGTCCAAGAGCCGGGAGCGGCTCGGGCTGGTGGAGATCACCGGACGCGCCTACCGGGGTGCCGAGGTTGTCATGCGGACCACCTTTGTCGGCATGTTCGGCACCCGCGAGCCATGATCGGGTGAGTGAGACTCACTCAGTACGCGCGCGGCGGTGGCTGCGCCTGCAAGATCCCGCCAGGTGAGCTGGAATCGGTGCTCTCCGGCCTGGCCGCCCCGCACCCGGATCTGGTGGTGGGCGCGGAGAACGGCGACGACGCGGCCGTGCGCCGGCTGGACGAGACCCGCGGCCTGGTGCTCACCACCGACTTCTTCACCCCGGTGGTCGACGACGCGGCGGACTGGGGCCGGATCGCCGCGGCCAACGCGCTCTCCGACGTCTACGCGATGGGCGGGCGGCCGGTGCTGGCGGTGAACCTGCTGGCCTGGCCGCGTGAGGTGCTGCCGATGGAGCTGGCAGCCGAGGTGCTGCGCGGCGGCGCGGAGATCGCGGCCAAGGCAGGCTGCCCGATCGGCGGCGGGCACAGCATCGACGACGCCGACCCCAAGTACGGGCTGGCGGTGACCGGGCTGGTCGAGCTGGCCAGGATGCTGCGCAACGACGCCGGGCGCGCCGGCCTGCCGCTGTCGCTGACCAAACCGCTGGGCACCGGCGTGCTCAACACCCGGCACAAGCAGACCGGCGAGGTCTTCCCGCAGGCCATCGCCACCATGATCGCGTTGAACGACAAAGCCGCCGAGGCCGCGGTGGCCGGTGGCGCGCGCTGTGCCACCGACGTGACCGGCTTCGGCCTGCTCGGCCACCTGCACAAGCTGGCCAGGGCCAGCGGGGTCACCGCGGTGCTCGACCCGGCCGCGGTGCCCTACCTGGACGGAGCCCGCGCGGCCGCCGAGGCCGGGTACGTCAGCGGCGGCACCCGGCGCAACCTGGACTGGGTGCGCCCGCACGCCGAGCTGGCCGGACTGTCCGAAGTGGACGCCCTGCTGCTGGCCGACGCGCAGACCTCCGGCGGCCTGCTGGTGGCGGGCGAGGTGCCGGGCGCACCGGTGATCGGCGAGCTGGTGGCGGCTCAGGGCCCGACGATCACGCTGGTCTGAGCCAGCACGAAAGCCAGGCACAGCAAGGCGGCCAGCGACCGGGAGTGCCGGAGCCAGGCCGCGTCCCAGGCGCCGGGCGGGCCGTGCCGGCGGACCCCGAAGGTCATCACGGCCCGCCCGGCCCCGAACGCCAGTCCGGTGAGCACCGCGGTCAGCGGACTGGCGAACAGGGCCAGCAACACCAGTGCGGCGTACGGCAGGCCGCTGGTCACGTAGGTGCGCATGCCGGTGCCCATCTCCAGCCCGAACTGCAGCGGGCCGAACACCGGGCCGTGCCGGAACACCGTCTCCGGCACCAGCCGGGCGTTCTGCGGCAACGGGAACCGGAGCAACCCGAACTCCCGCAGCACCAACGTGATCAGCCACCCGGTGACCAGCCCGGCGAGCACCACCGTTGGCAGCAACGGCCGCAGCACCGAACCGAGGACCAGCAGCCCGAAGGCGCTGAGCACCCCACCGAGCAACAATCCCCCCGCGAACGCGAAGGGCGCGACTCCCCGCCAGACCGGCGAGGCCAGCACCGAGGCTGAGTTCTTACTTCAGGTGGAGCCGCTGACCGCGAAGCCCGCGGCGGCGCCGACCACCAGCCAGGACCAGCCGGCGCCACCGCGGTCGAGCGCGAATCCGGCCAGCGCCACCAGCGCGAGCAGGACCGCCGAGGTGAGCGGATGCCAGAGCAGCCTGCTCATCGCACCAGGGCTCGGCAGATGGTGAAGTAGGTGTTCGTGGTGCCGTTCTTGGTGACCGTGAGGTTGCCGTCGGAGCAGCGGTACACCCGGCCGTCCGGGGTCCGCCACTTCCACGCGTTCTTGCCGCTGCACGAGCTGCTCACGGTGGCGTAGACCTCCGCGCCGAAGGTGCCGGAGCGGTGCCAGCCGTTGGCGCAGTACTCGCTGGAGCGGAACTCGCCGCCGAAGCAGGCGCCGGCGGCGGTGCGGAACTGGCCGCCGGTGTCCTTGTCCTCCTCGTAGCCCTGCGGGTAGGCGTCCTTGCAGTCGTTGCGGTCCCAGCCCTCCAGGCCACCCGGCCCGGTCTCGGCGTGCGCCTTGCGGTCGCCCCAGGTCAGCGACAGGGTGCCCAGGGTCAGCGCGGACAGGGCCATCCCGCGCAGCACGCCCCGGCGGCTGGCCGGGGTGCGCAGCGCGCGCAGGCCGCCGGTGGAGGAGTAGCCGCCCTCGGGGACGACGTCGGCGTGCGGGATGAGGTCGAGGCGGAGGGTCACGAGGGCTGCCTTTCCGGGGCACGCAGCGCGCGGAGCACGTCCGCGGCGGAGGTGGGCAGGACCAGGGAGTCGATCCGGCCGTCGGCGGCCACCGACAGCAGCATCGGCGGGTTGAGGTGGGCCAGGCCCTGCCAGGCGTCCCGGTCGGTGATCAACTCGACCGACTCGGGCAGTTCGGGCCAGGCGGCGCGGTCCTCGTAGGTGAGCAGGGCCGGGCGGTCGGCGTGCCGGGCCAGTTCGGCGGCGGTGAACTGGCACAGCGGGCAGCCGGAGTCGGCGACCAGCACGGTGCGCGGGCCGCCGAGCTTCGCGGTGACCGAGTCCGGCAACCGCAGGTCGGTCACGCCGAGTCCGGTGGCCTGGCCCGCGGTGAGTTGTTTGCGCAGCAGCCGCACCTCGCGCAGCACCGCGGCCAGCGCCAGGTACAGCAGCACGATCGCGGCCCAGGCCAGGATCAGCAGGGCGAGCACGGGATCCATCAACGGCCCGCCCAGGCCACGTTCAGGCCGCCGACCCAGTCCAGCAGCTCCTCGGTGGAGGCCACGGTGTCCCGGCTGAGCTGCACCTCGGCCGCACCGCGCGGTCCGGCCAGCACGAACAGGTAATCCCGCGCGTCCGCCGAGCCGGTGCGGCCGGGCAGCGCCAGCCGCCACAGCTCGCCGCCGGGGGTGGCCGCGCCGCGATGCTTGGGCAGCACCTGGCGGGCGGTCTCCGGGCCGGGGATGGTCACGGTGCCGCGGCCGTGCACGGTGAGCGTGATCCGTTCCAGGACCTGCTCGACCACCGCCCGCACCCGCAGGCCAGCGGGCTGATCGTCCAGGTCGAGTCCGGCGAAGAGCGCGACCAGGGTCTCCCGGTCCGGCGCCGGACCGCTGAACACGGTGAGCAGCTCGTGGAAGGGACCCAGCCAGCTCACCACCGTGGTGTCCCGGTCGGCGGTGGCCGCGACCACGATCTCCCGCCCGGCGCCGAGGAACCGGTCCACCGGCGTGGCAGGCAGCACCTCCCGGCAGGCGAACTCGTGGTAGCCGCGTGGGCCGATCTGGAAGCCCCGGCTGTAGACGCCGCCGGCGAACCGCACCTCTGCCGCGACCGCGGTCACCCGGGCCTGATCCGGCAGCCCGACGGTCACCTCCCGGCCACTCGGACCGCGCAGGCGCAGTGTGGAACCGGCCACTTCGGACCTCCCGTTCACTCATCCGTGGTCATTCGTTCGTGTGCACCTTTGAGCCTGCTCATCAGCGAAAGTCGCGGCCTCTCGGCAGGGTCCGAAAGGTTTCGGGTTTGCACTGCTCCCGGTAGGACAGATCACGAGAGGTATCGCTCAATCGGGTCAACCTGAGTGAGGATCAGGCGTCCATGCTGAAGGCGGCCCGCGAAGAGAAAGAGGGAGTGGGTGGATCTCGTCGGACGTGCGGTCGAGCTGAACGCGGTCGACGAGCTGCTCTCCCTGGCGCACGCGGGCCACGGGACCAGCGCGCTGCTGCGCGGCCCGGCCGGAGCCGGTAAGAGCGCGCTGCTGCGCGCCGTGCTGGCCCGCGCGCGGGCCGCGGGCGATCTGGTGCTGGCCGCGGGCGCGGATCGGTGGGAGGCGGATTTCCCGCTCTGCCTGCTGCGCCAACTGTTCTCCGAACGTTTGCTCGGCCAGGAGATCGACCGCGGCCGGGAACTGACCTCGGTCAGCGCGGGCGGCCGCGCCCCCGGCGTGCCCGCCGCCGCAGTGCGCTCACTGGGGCGGCACGAGACCCGGTACCTGGGCTATGACGCAGTGGACGAGCTGTACCGGGTCGCGGTGGGGCTCAGCGAGAAACGCCCGCTGGTCATCGCCATCGACGACCTGCACTGGGCGGACACCGCCTCGGCCCGCTGGCTGGCCTACCTGCTGCGCCGGATCGGCGGCGAACGCGTGCTGGTGCTGGGCACCACCGCGCCGGCCGAGGTGTGGCCGGCCGATCTGGCCGACCGGTTCGCGCACCACATCGTCCTGGACGGACTGTCCATCCCGGACGTCACCACGATCGCGGGCGCGCTGCTCGGGGTGCCGGTGGCCGAGGGTGTCGGCGCGGCCTGTCACGCGGCCACCGCGGGCAACCCGTTCCTGGTGCACGCCCTGTTGCGCGGACTGCGCCAGGGCGGCGTGCCGCCAACGGTGAGCACGGTGCGCGCGCTGCTGGAGCGGCCGCCGGCGGAGATCGTGAGCTGGCTGCGGCTGGTGCTGGCCGAACTCGGACCGGGCGCCGCCGAACTCGCGGGCACCCTGGCCGCACTGGGCGACGAGGTCGAGCTGGACCTGGCAGGCGCCATCCGCGGGCTGTCCCCGGAGCGGGCCGCCCGGCTGGCCGACGCGCTCACCGAGGCCGGGCTGCTGAACTGGCGGCGGGACCAGGTGTCGCTGCGCCAGCCACTGGTCCGGGCGGCCGCGGCGGCCGATCTGAGCCAGGAGGCCCGGCAGCACGTGCACGGCGGCGCGGCCCGGCTGCTGCACGCCAGGGGCGCGGGCGCGGAACAGGTCGGCGCCGAACTGCTGCGCGCCGGACCACTCGGCGAGACCTGGGCCGCGCAGGTGCTGGAACTGGCCGCGGTCGAGGCGGTCACCGCCGGCCGCACCGGGCACGCCGTGCGCTACCTGCGGGCCGCGCTGCGCGAACAGCTCGGCAACCGGCAGCGGGCCGGGATCCTGGTCCGGCTCGGCTCGGTGCTCAGCCACCTGGACGTGGCGGGCGCGGTGGCCGCACTGCGCCGCGCGCTGACCGTGAGCACCGACCCGGCGCAACGCGCGGAGATCGCCCGCCAGCTGGCCGGACTGCTCTGCCTGAGCCGTCGGCACGAGGACGGGCTGCGGGTACTGACCGAGGTGCGCGAGCAGTGCGCCGACCCCGAGGTCACCGAGGCGCTGCTGGTCGGCGAGGCCCTGCTGGCCCTGCTGCACTCCTCCACCGCCGCGGCCCGGCTCACCCCCGAGGCCGGCGCCGAACTGCCGCCGGTGCTGTGGAGCGTGCGTGCCATCCTGGCCGGGTCCGAACGCGACCAGGTGCTGACCTGGGCCAGTGCCGAGGCGGACACCGCGCTGCTGGCCGGTCCGGCCACCGCGCTCGCACTCACCATCGCCGGGGCCAACGCGGCCGCCGCCGAGGAGACCGACCGGCTCTTCGACGCCGCCAGCTCACCGGCGGACCTGGCCTTCGCACTGGCCGTGCGCACCGAGGTCGGCTACCGGCTGGGCAGGCTCACCCAGTGCCGCGACGACGCCCGCGCCTGCCTGAACGCGCTGGTCCGCTTCGGCCCCCGGTACGCGCACGGCCTGGCCGTGACCGCAGCGACCAGGCTGGCCGACACGCTGTCGGAGACCGGCGATGTGGAAGGCGCGCACCGGCTCTACGAGGAGATCCTGGCCGCCGACCAGCTACCCGGCGGCCTGGCCGGGGCCTGGCTGCTGGCCGGTCGCGGCAGGCTGCGGATCGCCACCGGCGCCGCGGCCGAGGGCGTGGAGGACCTGCTCTGCGCGGGCCGTCGGCTGGATGCCTGGCGGATGCCCAACCCCGCGGTGGTGCCCTGGCGCTCGGCCGCCGCCATCGGCCTGGCCACCCTGGGCAGGCTCGGCACCGCCAAGGCGCTGGCCATGGAGGAGCTGGAACTGGCCCGCGCCTGGGGCAGCCCGCAGGCCATCGGCGGCGCGCTGCGCGTCTCCGGCGTGCTGGCCCGCGGCAGCGCGGCGGTGGAGCTGCTGCGCGAGGCGGCCAGGGTGCTCGCCGAGGCCGAGGCCCCCCTCGAACACGCTCGCGCACTGGCCGACCTGGGCACCGCGTTGCGCAAGACCAACCAGCTCGCCGAGGCCCGCGACCAGCTCCGGCTGGCAGGCGCGCTGGCCCAGCAGTGCGGGGCGACCGTGGTGGACCGGCGGATCAGGGCCGAACTCCGGGTCTCCGGCGCCCGGCCCCGGCGGCAGGCGCACAGCGGCCTGGAAGCGTTGACACCGACGGAGTTGCGGGTGGCCAACCTGGCCGCGCACGGGCTGAGCAACCGGGAGATCGCGGCCCGGCTGTTCGTGGTGCGCCGGACCGTGGAACTGCACCTGAGCAGCGCCTACCGCAAGCTCGGCATCACGAGCCGAACCGAGCTTCCCCCGCCGTGAGCCGCAGCCCGGTGCTGATCGCGGTGTGCACGGCCTGCGCCAGCGCCGACCCGATCAGCGAACGCGGCCCGCCGTACCGTTCCGCGTGGCCATCCGCCGGGCACAGCAGCACCGTGGCGTCCGTACAGGTCCCGGTGCCCTCGATACCGGCCTGCACCAGCGCCTGCGCCTTGGCCTCTGCCACCGTGGCCACCGCGTTCACCAGCGCGCCCTCGGTCAGCCGCACCGGCAGCCAGCCCACCACGTTGATGGTGCCCGGCGGCGGCAACCACACCGGCGGTTCGGCCGAGGCCGCCCACAGCGGCTGACCGACCCCGGTGGTCGCGGTGACGCTGACCCCCGCGCCCTCGCTGAGCACCGCGTGCCGCACGTCCACCGCGGTCAGCAACGCGGTTCCGTTGCCGGACAAGCCGATCCGCTCCGCCATCTGTGCACAGTGGACTTCCGGGTCGGTGCGGTCGTAGCCGGTGGGCACGGTCGCGTTGAGCACCCAGTCCCGCTCGCCGAGGCCACCGCCGAGTACCGCGGAGGAGATGGCCAGCCAGGGCCGGTCGAGTTGCCAGGCCAGCACCGGAAACCCGTCCAGCCACTCGGTTTCCGGCGTCACTTGGCCAGTGCCTGCACCACCCGGGACGGACTCGGCCGGCCAAGCCGCTCGGCCATCCACACGCTGGTGGCGACCAGCTTGTCCAGGTCGACCCCGTGCTCGATGCCCATGCCGTCCAGCATCCACACCAGGTCCTCGGTGGCCAGGTTGCCGGTGGCCGACTCCGCGTACGGGCAACCACCAAGCCCACCGGCTGATGAGTCTATTGTGGACACTCCGCAGTAGAGCGCGCTCAACGAGTTCGCCAGCGCCTGCCCGTAGGTGTCGTGGAAGTGCACCGCGAGCATGGACGGGTCGACCCCGGCCTCGATGAAGCCGCCGAGCACCGCCTCCACATGCCCCGGCGTGGCCACCCCGATGGTGTCGCCGAGGGAGAGCTGCCAGCAGCCCATCTCCAGCATCCGGCGGCCGACCTCGACCACCTGCTGCACCGGGACCGGGCCCTCCCACGGGTCGCCGAAGCACATCGAGACGTAGCCGCGCACCGACATGTCCGCTTCCAGCGCCCTGGTGACCACCGGGTCGAACATGGCGAACTGCACGTCCAGGCTGCTGTTGAGGTTGCGCTGGGCGAAGGTCTCGGTGGCGCTGCCGAAGATCGCGATGTGGTCCACCCCGGCGGCCAGCGCGCGGTCAAGGCCGCGTTCGTTGGGCACCAGCACCGGGTAGATCACGTCCGGGCGGCGGGTCAGCCCGGCCAGCAGGTCCTCGGCGTCGGCCAGCTGCGGCACCCACTTGGGGTGCACGAAACTGGTCGCCTCCAGCACGGACAGGCCGCTGTCGGCCAGCCGGTCCAGGAACTCCAGCTTCACCTCGACCGGCACCGCGCTCTGCTCGTTCTGCAGCCCGTCGCGGGCGCCGACCTCCCAGATGGTCACCCGGCCGGGCAGGTCCTCGGTGTTGACCGGCAGCACCGTGCTCGGCAGCCCCACCTCACGCGCGCCCATCAGCGGCCGTCCTCACGCGGTTGACGATTGCGGACGAAGTCGTCGTCAGGGTCATCGTTGACCTCTCGGTAGAGCAGGGTGTGCACGCGTTCCACGCCGGGGATGTCGTCGAACTCCAGTGGTTCGTCCGAGGCGGACTCCACGATCAGGGTGCCGCAGCCGAGCACCCGGTCCAGCAGGCCGTGCTTGAACCGGACGCTGTTGATCCGGGACAGCGGGATGTCGATGCCGGTGCGGGTGACCACGCCCTCCCGGACCATGATCCGCTGGGTGGTGACCACGAAGTGCGTTGACCGCCAGCGCACCAGCGGCACCAGCACGAAGACCACCACCACCAGCACGCCGAGCGCGCCGAGCACGATCCAGCCGATGCCTGCCCAGCTCAGGTCCTGGATGAGCGCGGCGAGGTAGAGGCCGAGCCCGATGGTGACCAGCAGCACCAGCACCGGGATGAGCAGCATCTTCCAGTGCGGATGTCGATGGACCACGACGTGCTCGTTGTCGGCGAGCAGGTCGTCCGGATAGGCCACGGCTCTTCCTCCAGGAATGGCACACCGTTCGGTCGACGATCACGGTACCGGCGCGCACTGACCGCGCACCCCGGCGACAGGCCCTAACCAGGCACGCCGGTCGGCGTGACCGGCCGCAGGTGCACCACGTCACCTGCGGAAACAGGTTTGAGTTCGCCGGTGGTGGTGCGGATCACCAGGCGGCCGTCCAGGTCCACGTCGGCGGCGAAGCCGGTCAGGTCCGCACCGCCGGGCAGTTCCACCCTGACCTGTTTGCCCAGGGTCGCGCAGGCCGAGCGGTAGTCCCCGACCAGTCCGCACCGGCCGGGATCGCCCTCGGCGTCCCGCCAGTGCGCCTCGGCCTTGGCCAGCTCCTCCAGCAGCCGGACCGCGATGAGCTGGCGGTCCAGGCTGGCGGCCTGTTGCAGCGCGAGCGAGGTCGGCCGCAGCCCACCGGGGCCCACCGGCAGCTCGTCCCTGGTGTGGTGCACGTTGACGCCGATGCCCAGCACCACCGCGGGTTCGAGCTGCCCGGCGACCACCTCGGCCAGGATGCCGCCGCACTTGGCCAGGTCCGGGCCGACCAGCAGGTCGTTCGGCCACTTCAGCCGGGCCTGCACCTCGCACAGCTCGCCGACCGCGTTGACCACCGCGACCCCGGCCAGCATCACCAGCCAGCCCAGCCGCGGGAACGGCACCCCGCCGGGGCGCAGCAGCACGCTCAGGTAGAGCCCGGCCCTCGGCGGGGAGAACCACTGCCGGTCGTGGTTGCGGCCACGACCGGCGGTCTGGGTCTCGGCGATCAGCACCGTCCGGTCGGCCGCGCCGGACTGCGCGGCGGCGACCAGGTCGGAGTTGGTGGATCCGGTGCAGGAGACGACCTCCAGCGCCGCGTACGGCCCACCTGGCCGCACGAGCTTCTCGCGCAGCCCCTCGGCGTCCAGCGGGGGCCGTTCCGCGGGCGCCTGATCGTCCCAATCACGCACCGGGCCAGTGTACGAAAACCCGGGTGAGCAGCCGGTCAGGACAGCCCGAAGTTCTGCGTCCAGTAGAAGCGGTAGCTGCCACCGCGGTGCAGGCCGACCCCGAGCGACTTGTAATCGCAGTTGAGGATGTTGGCCCGGTGCCCAGGGCTGTTCATCCAGGTCTTCATGACCGATTCGGGAGTCTCCTGGCCTGCGGCGATGTTCTCGCCGGCGCCGCTGTTGTAGCCCTCGGCCTTGACCCGGTCGGACGGGGATCGCCCGTCCTGGGAGGTGTGCGAGAAGTAGTCCTGGTTCGCCATGTCCGCGCTGTGCTTGTCCGCGGCCCTGGCCAGCCGGTCGTCCCAGCGCAGCGCGGTGCAGCCGGCCTTGCCGCGTTCGGCGTCGACCAGCGCGCGCACGGACTGCTCGGCCGCGTCCCCGGACGGCGGGTTCGGGGTGCGGCTGGGCGCCTGGCCGCTGGGCGTCGGCTTCGGGCTGGGCTTCGGGCTCGGCTTCGCGCTGCTGGTCGGGTTCGCGCTGGTGGGGCTGGGTTTCACCGAGGTGGTGCTGGTGGTCGTGCTGGTCTCACTCGGGTCGGCGGATGCGGACGGGGCAGGGCCACCCACGCCGGAACCTGGGTCGACGATCCCTGGCGGCAGCGTCGTCAATGCCGCCACCGGCAGCGGCTGCGGCGCCGGCGTGGTCAGCCATACCGCCACACCCACTCCCACCGTCGCCGCGGCCAGCACGGCGATGATCGTCCGGTTCCGCCGCCATCGTCTGCTCCTCTCGAGTGCGGTCACTTGTCAGGGGTTCCTTTCCGGGGTGCCGGACACGGGTAGTGGCTGGGCCCGAGCAGGGGTGCGGGCCCAGCCACTCGTCTGGAGGACGGAAACTCGCCCGGAGGGATTACGGTCTGAGTCGAAAAAGTCCGGGAAAGGTTTGGCACTCGCGTCCGGAGGCCCCGCTCGTGCAGACCCAGGAACCCACTGACGCGGATCTCGTCCGCGCCGCGGCCGCCGGTTCGTCGCAGGCGTTCGCGACCCTCTACGCCCGGCACCGGCCAGCGGTCGCCGGTTTCGTCCGCAGGCTGGTCCGCGATCCGCATCTGGCCGAGGACATCAGCCAGGAAGCCTTCGTCAGCGCCCTGCGCAACCTGACCGACCTGCGCGAACCCGAACGCTTCCGGCCTTGGCTGGTCAGCATCGCGCACCGGGCCGCACTGGATCACCTGCGCAAACCAGGTCCGGCGCTGCTGCCGGAGCTGCCCGAACTCGTCGACGGCGAGGCGTCCCCCGCCGAGGCCGCCGCCGCGCACGAGGCGGCCCGGCTGGTCTGGGACGCCGCGGCCAGCCTGGAGCCGCGGCAGCTCGCGGTGCTGGAGCTGACCGTGCGCGAGGGCCTGTCCGGTCCGGAGCTGGCACAGGCCCTGGACGTGCGGGCCAACCACGCCGCGGTGCTCGCGCACCGGGCCCGTTCCGCGCTGGGCAACGCGGTGCGCATGCTGCTGGTGGCGCGCAACCCACGCCGCTGCCCGCGACTGGCCGAGCTGGTGCCCGGCCGGCCGCAATCGCTGTCATTGCCGCAGCGGATGAGCGTGGACCGGCACCTGCGCCGCTGCCCGCAGTGCCGGGACCTGGCCGGCCGCCTGACCACGCCGCTGACCGTGCTGGGCGTGCTGTTCGCGGGCGCCTCGGTGGCCGCCGACCACCCGGCGCTGCTGCCGGTGAACGCCGGGAACTCCCTGGTGTTCAAGGCTTCCGTGCCGGTCGCACTGGCCGCCACGCTGGCCGTGGGTTACTACCTGCTGCCGCACCCGGTCGAGCAGCCGCAGGCCGCCCCACCGCCCCCGGCCACCAGCACCTCGACCACCACCGCGGAACCCAGCACGACCACCCCGCCACCGCCGAGCAGCTCCACACCGCTGACCTCGACCACCCGCCCGCGCCCGAGCAGCACCCCGCCGACCACCGCCCCGGCCGGCCCCGGCGAGGCGCTCACGGTGCTGATCAACGACCGCCGCTCGGCCGCGGGCTGCCAGCCGCTGCGCCAGGACCCTCGGCTGAACACCGCGGCCCGCCAGCACAGCGCGGACATGATGAAGAACAGCTACGTCGGCATGTCCAGCCCGGACGGCACCTCCATCGACGACCGGGCCCGCGCGGCCGGCTACCAGCAGACCGCGGGCGCCTACGTGGCCGCCTACCGGGAATCGGCCAAGGACATGGCGCCCACGGTCGCCGACGACGGCTCACCCGCGCTGCGCTGCGATGTGCGCTCGGTGGGCATCAGCCGGGCCGTCGGCGGCGAATGCCACTACTACTGGACGGTGATCTACGGCCGGGCCTAGGGCCACCGGTCGGCCATGGCGTGCGCGGCGTGTAGCAGCGCCGCGTCGCCGGTGCGCGCGTGCTCCCGGAAGGCGGCCTCGGTCAGCTTGATCACGTGCGCGTCGCCGGAGGCCACCGCCCGCGCCACCAGCTCCTCGGCGGCCGGCGGTTCCGCCGGCACCACGTCCAGGCCGTCGAGCCGGTCCGGGGAGAACGCGGCCACGATCCCGCCGACCACCTGCCAGGAGGCGGCCACCGCGGGTGCGGCGAACTCGGCAGGCAGGTGCGGCAGCACCAGCCGGACCGCGGCTGGTGCGGTGACCGCGTGGCAGAACTCGATCGGCGCCTCCGGCCTGGCCAGGAACACCCTGGCCGCGGCGCTGATCAACTCGTCCAGCACGGCCGAGGGATCGGCAGGGGCGCCGTAGCCGTCCAGGCCCTCGGCGAAGCCGGGCAGCTCGTCCAGGTGCGCGAGATCGCCGCTGATCCCGCCGCCCAGCCCGATCTTGTCCGGGGTGAGCCGGGGCAGCCGGGCCAGGGCGACGCCCAGCGGGTCCGGGCCGCGCAGCGCGGGCGAGCCGGGCAGCTCCTGGTAGCGGGCGGCCCAGAAACCCAGGCCCTTGGCCAGTTCGTCCACCAGCAGCGGGTCCGGATCCGGCCCGGCCAGCTCCAGCGCGCGCACGCCGTGCGCGGTCCGGATCACCCCGTGCGTGGCGCTGGCGGCCAGGCCGGGCAGCAGCCGCGGCCACCAGGAACGCAGCACCTCCGGCCAGGGCCGCTCGGCGAGTTCGCGGCGGAACAGCCCGGTCCAGTCGCCGAGCCGGTCGATCTCGCCGAGGTGTTCGGGCCAGTCCGCCGGGTCCAGCCGGAACCGTTCGGCGGGCTCTGGTTCCAGGATCGGCCGGTACCGCAGGGCCCAGTCCGGGGCGGCCGCGGACTGGCCGAGGGTCACCAGCGCCTCGGCCGCCATCGGGCCGTGGTTGGCCAGGTAGCCGCGCCGCTCGGCCCCGGTGCCGGCCAAGACCTCCAGGCTGGCGAGGAGTTTGTCCAGGTCATCACGCATGGGTCCACGGTGTGACCTCCAGCGCGGTGGAGGTCAAGGGGTGACGTCGACGTGACATGGGCTACGGGCCGGTAGCTTCCGCCGTGATGCTGGTTACGCTGCCTGGTCATGAGCAGTGCCACCGCGCCGATGGGGCAGCCGCTGGAGTCAGCCCCGGCCGAACCGGACATCCACACCACGGCAGGCAAGCTGGCCGACCTGTACCGGCGCAACGACGAGGCGGTGCACGCCGGGTCGGCGCGGGCGGTGGAACGCCAGCACGCCAAGGGCAAGATGACCGCCCGCGAGCGGCTCGACCTGCTGCTGGACCCGGGTTCGTTCGTGGAGCTGGACGAGCTGTCCCGGCACCGCTCCACCAACTTCGGCCAGGAGAAGAACCGGCCCTACGGCGATGGCGTGGTCACCGGCTACGGCACCGTGGACGGGCGGCCGATCTGCGTGTTCAGCCAGGACGTGACCGTCTTCGGCGGCTCACTGGGCGAGGTCTACGGCGAGAAGATCGTCAAGGTGATGGACCTGGCGCTCAAGACCGGGCGGCCGCTGGTGGGCATCAACGAGGGCGGTGGCGCGCGCATCCAGGAGGGCGTGGTCTCCCTCGGCCTCTACGGCGAGATCTTCCGGCGCAACACGCAGGCATCCGGGGTCATCCCGCAGATCTCGCTGATCATGGGCGCGGCCGCGGGCGGGCACGTGTACTCCCCCGCGCTGACCGACTTCACCGTGATGGTGGACAAGACCTCGCACATGTTCATCACCGGCCCGGACGTGATCAAGACCGTCACCGGTGAGGAGGTCGGCTTCGAGGAGCTGGGCGGCGGGCGCACGCACAACACCAAGTCCGGCAACGCGCACTACCTCGGCTCGGACGAGGAAGACGCGATCTCCTACGTCAAGGCGCTGCTGTCCTACCTGCCCTCGAACAACCTCACCGAACCGCCCGCCTACCCGGGTCCGGCGCTGACCGAGTCCTCCATCGCGGACTCGCTCACCGATGAGGACCGCGAGCTGGACACGCTGATCCCGGACTCGGCGAACCAGCCCTACGACATGCACGAGGTGCTCACCAGGGTCCTCGACGACGGCGAGTTCCTCGAGGTGCAGCCGTTGTTCGCGCCGAACATCCTGATCGGCTTCGGCCGGGTGGACGGGCGCAGCGTGGGCGTGGTGGCCAACCAGCCCACCCAGTTCGCCGGCTGCCTGGACATCGACGCCAGTGAGAAGGCGGCCAGGTTCGTGCGCACCTGCGACGCGTTCAACGTGCCGGTGCTGACCTTCGTGGACGTGCCGGGCTTCCTGCCGGGCACCGACCAGGAGTGGAACGGCATCATCCGGCGCGGCGCGAAGCTGATCTACGCCTACGCCGAGGCCACCGTGCCGCTGGTCACCGTGATCACCCGCAAGGCCTACGGCGGCGCCTACGACGTGATGGGCTCCAAACACCTTGGCGCCGATGTGAACCTGGCCTGGCCCACCGCGCAGATCGCGGTGATGGGCGCACAGGGTGCGGCCAACATCGTGCACCGCAAGACATTGGCCCAGGCCGCTGAGCGCGGCGAGGACGTGGACGCGTTGCGCGCCAAGCTGCAGCAGGAGTACGAGGACGCGCTGTGCAACCCGTACGTGGCCGCCGAACGCGGTTACGTGGACTCGGTGATCCCGCCCTCCTACACCCGGGGTTACGTGGCCCGCGCGCTGAATCTGCTGAAGGACAAGAGGGAGACCCTGCCGCCGAAGAAGCATGGGAACATCCCGCTGTGAGAACCGGTTTGCTGCTGCTGGCCGCCGCCATGGCCGTCGCGGTCCCCGCGCCGGCCGCCGCGGCGGCGCCCCCGGATCTGTGTGTCGCACCGGCGAACCTGGACCTGCGCAAGCAGGCGCACTACGACTTCACGATGATCTACAAGTCGCGCTGCGCCGTGACCAGGAACTGGAACCGCGAGTTCGCTGACCTGACCGCGGACAACGGCACGGTGTCGGTGACCACCTCCACCGCGCTGGCCGGGTCGATCGCCTCGGTGCGCTGGGGCGGCAGGGAGATCATCGGCAGCGGCGGGCACGGCGCGGCCTTCCAGTGGGCACTGCGCCCGCTGGTGAACCGGCTGGACAACCCGGGCGGCAAGCCGGGGCCGACCGAGTGCTTCAACCCGACCCAGGCCGGCAGCCAGGACGATGACCGCGGTACGAAGCCGCCCTTCCACGGCGACAGCACCAGCGCGCTCTACGACCCGAAGCTGACCGGGGCCACCATCAGCTCGGTCAACCGGATGGCCAACTACGTGCCGTACGGCCAGGAAGGCCACCCCAACCCTGGCGAGACACCGAACTGCAAGGCCACCGACTACCAGGAGTTCAAGTCCCCGTTCAGCGACGGCCTGTCCCCTTACGTGCTGTGGAGCCAGATCGCGCTGGCGCCGGACCACGAGCTGCCGCTGCCCAACGTGTTCCGCATCCGCGGTGACATCAGCACCGAGGACGTCCCGCGCACGGTGGCCGGCACCCTGGTCGCCTACACCCACCGGGACTTCAGCGCGCAGTACAAGTACAACCCGGACACCAAGGCGCTGGCCGAGTTCGGCCACGACGAGGGCGGTCAGGACCAGCCGGTGCTGCGCTGCACGCCGACCGGTTCGCACTGCCTGGCCTTCTACCTGCAGCGGTCCCGGTTCCCCGCCTCCGGGACCTACTTCTGGGCGCACAGTGAGGCGCCGCGCGCCTACAACGCCTGGGGCGGGGCCTACACCATGGAGATCACCAACTACACGCACGAGTTCCGCGGCCTCAACGCCGAGGTGTTCGCCGCGGTCGGTGACCGGGAACTGGTGCTGCGCACCCTGGACAAACTGCGGGAGTTGAAGCCATGAGCGAACGTCCCCTGCTCAGGGTCGTCCGGGGCACCCCGGACGACCTCGAACTGGCCGCGCTGACCGCGGTGGTGGCCGGACTGGCCAGCGCACCCCAGCCCGAGCCGGAGCCGGAGCCCCGCTCGGCCTGGGGTGACCGGGCCCGTCTGCACCGCCCGGAACTGCGCCCCGGTCCTGGCGCCTGGCGTGCCTCGGGGCTGCCGCGCTGAATCAGCGCGGGTTCCGCCAGAACTCCAGCCGGTGCTGGGCCGCGAAGTCGACCTGTCGCGTCCCGGCGCCGGGCGCCAGCGCCTGCACGTACTTCTCGCCGCCGAACTCCGCCCAGCGCGGCAACCCCGGGCCGTTCGGATCGCCGGTGCGGGCGAAATTGGCCCAGTACTTCAGCATCCGCTCGGACAGTTCGCGTTGTTCCGGTTTGGCCTTGTCCCGGAAACCCTGGTCCGGGAACAGGTATGGCGTGTCCGCGGCGTGGAATGCGCCCGGCGGCAAGGATTCCGGGAACGGCAGGTACACCGGCGCGTCCCGGTCAGCGAAGGAGTAGGCGAAGGTCTTTCCCTTGCGGGCGGCCAATTCCGCCTGCTCGAAGGTCGCGGTGGCCCAGAGGCCGTCGGTGAGCACGGTGGACCAGGCCAGCGCCGGTGAGTCGAACCGGCTCAGCGGGTACTCGCGCAGGATCGCCGCCGCCCGCCCGCCGAATGCCTCGGTCACCAGGCCCGGGTACTCCGCCGCCGTCACCTTCTCCCGGAACACGCCGACGAAGGTCCGGTGCTCGTCCCTGGTCATCCCGGTCATCACCGGCATCGCCTGGGATCGCCCGTCCCGCAACGCTTTCGCGGGCAGCTCGGGCAGCACCTCGCCGCCGAAGGCGTAGCTCTGGAACATCCGCATCAGCGGGAACAGCTTGTCCACCGGGAGCTTGCGCAGGCAGTCCAGGTCCGCGCAGCCCAGTTCCCCGGCCACGGCCGCGCCCAGCTGCTCGGTCTCGGCCAGCGAACGCCAGATGAACCAGTCCACCGCCGGGATCCCCGGCAGCAACGCGCCGGCGGGCAGCGGCATCAACGCCTCTCCACTGTGGAGGGACGCCCGCTGGAAAAGTCCTTGTGCCCCAGGTGAAACCAGGTGCGCGCTGATCGAGGAGGCGCCGTAGGAGGAGCCGATCGCGGTGACGTTGCCCGGATCCCCGCCGAAGGCGCCGATGTTGCGCTGGACCCAGCGCAGGGCCGCCTGCTGATCGGCCAGTCCGAACGTGCCCGACCCGGCCAGCCCCGGGTAGCCGAACCCGCCGAACACGCCGAGCCGGTAGTTGATGGTCACCACCACCGCGTCCCCGGCGGTGGCCAGCGGCGCCCCGTCGAACAACGCCCCGGAGCCGACCACGCCGTCACCGTGGATCCACACCAGCACCGGCCGCCTGCCGCCCAGTCCCGGCGTGGTCACGTTGAGGTACAGGCAGTCCTCGGTGGTGCTGCTGGTCTTCGCGTACTGGGTGCCCTCCTGCGGGCACGCGTTGCCCGGTTTGGTCGCCTCGCGGACGCCGGTCCAGGCCGCCACCGGCTTCGGCGGCTGCCAGCGATCCGCGCCCACCGGCGGCGCGGCGTACGGAATCCCTTGGTAGCTCAGGTGATTGGCCGCCACCGTGCCGCGCAGCTCACCCGTGTCGATCCGCACCAGCCCGTCCGCCGTCGGCGGCGCGCTCGTGCATCCGGCCAGCAGCAATGCCGCCAGCACTAGTCCCGCTGTTCTCCCGCCCATGTCTCCCCCGGTTCACACGTGGCCAACTCGAACATCCGCACCACCTCCACCGCGCAGGCGGCCAGGTCGAGTTCCGGCTCGACCGCCAGCCTGCGCAGCACCCCGTCCCGCACCGAGCGGATCGCCAGCGCCAGCACCCTCGGGTCGAACTCGCGGAACTCCCCGCGCCGCTGGCCATCCCGGAGCAACTCCGCCAGCCCGGCCAGATCGCTTTCCAGCAGGCCCGGATCCCCCGCGCCAGAACGCAGTGCCGGGCCGATCTCCAGCAGGGCCAGCAACTTCGGCCGGTGCGTGGCCATGAAGTCGAAGTTGGCCAGCAGGAACGCGCGCAGCTGGGCGCCTGCCGAGTCCAGCCCGGCCATCCTGGGCAGCACGTGCTCCCGGAACTCCGTCAGCACGGTGGCCGCCACCTCGGTGATCAGCTCCTCCTTGCCTGCGAAGTGGTAGCTGATCAACCCGGTGCTGCTCAGCCCGGCCCGCCTGGCGATCCGGGCGAACGAGGTCCGCGCGTGGCCCAGCTCGGCCAGCGTCTCGATCGCGGCGGCCACGATCTGCGCCCGCCGCGCGGTCTCGGTGAAGGTCTTTTTGCTCATCTGAGCAAAAAGTAGCACAGCCGAGCAAAACCAAGGACACGCCCAATAGTCCGGACAGTCGGACCTGGCAACTGAAAAGGAGTGGGCCTAGCGTCCAAGCCAGATCACAGGAGGTGTTCGTGACCCACCGCCGACCCGTGCGCGCGTTGACCGCGCTGCTGGCCACCGTGGCCAGCAGCATCGGCGCGCTGACCCTCGTCCCCATGGCAGGCGCCGCACCAGAGCAGGCGCCCCAGCCGCGGGCCGGGGTCAGCGACCCCATCTACTCCTACGCGAACGCGATCCGCGAGACCGTGTACGTGCCCACCGGGTTCGACCTGGACGGGGACAACGTGGTCGACCGGGTCGCCGCGGACATCGTCCGGCCTTCGGAAGCCGCCCAGCAGGGCAAGAAGGTCCCGGTGATCATGGACGCGAGCCCGTACTACGACAATCTGGGCCGGGGCAACGAGAGCGAGAAGAAGACCTACGACGGCCAGCAGCGGCCGCAGGGCTTCCCGCTGTTCTACGACAACTACTTCGTGCCGCGCGGTTACGCCGTGGTGCTGGTGGACCTGGCCGGGACCACCCGGTCGGAGGGTTGCAGCGACATCGGCGGCAAGTCGGACGTGGCCTCGGCCAAGGTGGTCATCGACTGGCTCAACGGCAACGCGGACGGGTTCACCACCAAGGCGGGCAACGTCAAGGCGTCCTCCTCGTGGAGCACCGGCGCCACCGGCATGATCGGCAAGTCCTATGACGGCACCATCGCCAACGGGGTGGCCGCCACCGGCGTGCCCGGCCTGAAGACGATCGTGCCGATCGGCGCGATCAGCTCCTGGTACGACTACTACCGCAGTGACGGCGTGTCCTTCGGCTTCAACCCGGTCGGCCTGGCCAACACGGTGGAGAAGGGCGGCCGCCCGGACTGCGGCGCGCAGAAGACCAAGCTCACCAACGGCGCCACCGGCAATGGTGACTACAACGCCTTCTGGGCCGAGCGGGACTACCTGCCGAACGCGAGCAAGGTCAAGGCCAGCGTGTTCGTCGTGCACGGCCAGGGCGACCTCAACGTCAAGGCGCTGCACTACGGGCAGTGGTGGGACAAGCTCGGCGCGGCCGGGGTGACCCGCAAGATCTGGCTGACCCAGGCCGGACACGTGGACCCGTTCGACTTCCGCCGCTCGGTGTGGGTGGACACCCTGCACCGCTGGTTCGACCGCTGGCTGCTGGGCGTGAACAACGGCATCGAGAACGAGCCAAGGGCCACCATCGAACGCGCCCCCGACACCTGGGTGAACGAACCGACCTGGCCGCTGGCCGGTACTGAGCGGGTGAACCTGCGCATCCGCAAGGGCCAGACCGCGGGCCTCGGCCAGCTGGGCACCACCCAGGCCACCCCCGGCAGCACCGAGAAGTTCACCGACACCGCGGGCCAGGGCTCGGCGAACTGGGCAGCCAACCCCAACACGGCGTCGAACGCCCGGACCCTGTTCAGCACCGGCCCACTGGCCAAGGACCTGCGCATCTCCGGCACCGGCTCGGTGACCGTCCGGGTCACCCCGAACACCAGCACCGCCCACCTCAGCGCGGTCCTGGTGCACTACGGCCCGACCACCATCCGCAACTACGCGGGCTCCGGCGAGGGCATCAGCACCCTGGCCACCGAGTCCTGCTGGGGCGATGCCACCCCCAGCGACAACGGTTGCTACAAGAACACCGCCACCACCACCGCGAACGTGGGCCTGGAGGTCTTCTCCCGCGGCTGGGCCGACCTGGCCAACTCGGAATCCCTGACCAGCCAGACCCCCATCGTGCCCGGCCAGGCCAGAACCATGACCTTCCGCCTGGCCAGCACCGACCACGTGATCCCAGCGGGCCACCGCCTCGCGGTGATCATCGCCGGCACCGACTCAGGCCGCATCGTGGCCCCAGCCAACCGCCCCACGGTCACCATCGACCTGGCCCGCTCCTTCGTCACCCTCCCCATCGTGGGCGGCGCGGCCACAGTGCCCCCCGCGGCCCAGGACACCCTGACCCCTGACCTGCCCGGCCACCTCCCGCAACTCGACCCGGCCGAGCAGACCAACGGAGACTTCGTGCGGCGCTGACACTCCACACGAATCCCAAGGCGGGGCACCCCTCCCCCAGGGGCTGCCCCGCCTTTCTTTTTCACGCGTGTTGGCCGTTCTTGTACGGAGTGTTGGCCGTTCTTGTACGGGTCGTTGGCCGTTATGGGACGGGGCGGGTTGGGGGTTTGGGGTGAAACCCCACGACGAGGGTTCTCGCGTGTTCTCCGTACGGCCTGGAGCTTGCTGACCGCGCCCCGAGGAGCGGCCCCTGCAACCTGCCGCCGCCCTAGCCACCCAAGCGTGACGGGGGCCGCTCCTCGGGGTGTGGTTGGCTTGCGGAAGGCCGTGCGGAGAACACGCGAGCCCTCGGAGCCACGCTGGTTCTCGAGTCGGCAACCCAAACCCATGCCCCGCAACCTGCTTACCCGGCTCTTGATCTGCCCTCCCCCCTCCGGTGGTCTGCCCGGCCGGCGAGGCCATCCTTTTTTGATCTTGACCTAAAACCCAAAGTCAAGATCAAGGGCGTCCTCGCCGGACGGGCAGAAATCAAAGGATGGGGGGGAAAGTCAAAGACAAGAGCAAAGAGCAGTGCTCGTACGGTTCCCCCATCCCCGTCAGCCTTCCGATACCAAACCACATCCCGAACAAGCAGACCGTGCGGTTGGGTGGCTAGGGCGGCGGCAGGTTGCGGTCTGCTTGCCCGGGATGTGGTGTGTCCTCTCCAGGCTGACGGGGATGGGGGAACCGCTCGGGGAGTGTTGAAAAGCCACCCCGGCCGCTGGTGTTCGGGCTTCGCCCGCACGCAATCGCCTAAGGCGTACAAGAACGGCCAACACGGTGTCCCACAACGGCCAACACTGGGTACAAGAACGGCCAACACGCGCGGAGGGTTGAGGGTTGAAACCCTCGTCGGCGTGTTGGCCGTTCTGGGACGGTGTGTTGGCCGTTCTGGGACGGTGTGTTGGCCGTTCTTGTACGGCACGTTGGCCGTTGTTGTACGTCAGGTGGGGCTGAGTAGGGCTTCGATGCCTACTACTGCCGCGCCTCGGGCCCAGTCCTCGAAGGAGAGGGGGCGTAGTTCCAGGGTGCAGCGGGATGCGGCGCCGAAGGCGTGGGCGGTGAAGGTTTGGCGGAGGTTTTCGCCGATGAGGTCGTAGGCGGCCAGGCCCTCGCCGGAGACGACGATGCGTTCTGGGCCGACCAGGTTGGCCAGGGCGGCCAGGCCGAGGCCGATGGCGTGGCCTGCTTGGGCGAAGACCTCGCGGAGGGGTTCGTTGCCGGAGCGGGCCTTGGCTACCGCTTCGGCCAGGGTCAGGGGGGTGCCTGCCACCTCGCTGGCTCTGGCCACGATCGCGCGTTCGGCGGCGACCGCTTCGACGCAGCCGGTTCGGCCGCAGGGGCAGCGGGGGCCGTCGGGGACGACCGGGACGTGGCCCAACTCCCCGGCGACCCCGTGTGCGCCTGCCACCAGCGCACCGTTGACCACCAGGCCGCAGCCGACGCCGGTGCCCAGGGTGACCAGGGCGAAGGAGCTGGCGCCCAGGCCGCTGCCGAACCAGCGTTCGGCGGCGGTGAGGGCCTTGACGTCGTTCTCCACCAGGACGGACAGGCCGGTGGCGGCGTGCAGTTGGGCGGCCAGGTCCACCTGGGTCCAACCCAGGAAGGGGGAGGAGCGCACCACGCCGGTGGCTCGGTCGATGTCGCCGGAGACGGCCACGCCCAGGGTGCGGACGCGGGCTCTGCGGCCGGGTTCGGTCAGGAGTTCCTCGACCAGGGTGGCGATGGCGGGGACCACCGCCTCGGGGGTGCACTCGGGCAGGGGGCGGCGGGTGGTGGCGCGGACGCCCGCGCGCAGGTCGGTGACCACCGCGATCAGTTCGGCCGCGGTGACCTTGACGCCCAGGAAGAACTCGCGGTCCGCGCGGATGGCCAGTGGGCTGCGCGGTCTGCCCCTGCCGGATGGGTCCTCGGCCGGTTCCTCCACCAGGTAGCCGTTGTCCAGGAACGGCCGGGTGGCCTTGGTGACCGTGGCCGAGGACAGCCCGGTCAGCTCGCCGATCTCCACCCTGGACAGCGGACCCCTGGTCAGGACCGTGGTGAAGACCAGCGCACCGGCCGGTGTGGGCTGGGGGCTGTTGTAGTGCACACCACGATGCTAATTTTCCTTCCCAAGGAAAGAAAACCCGGTCCCCGCCAGTGAAGGGTCAGCAACGATGCGGTCCTTACCCCGAATCCTGCTCGCGCTCGGCCTCGTGGCCAGCGGACTGGGCGCCGCCGCGCAGGCCGCACCCGCTGCCCAGGCGCCGGCCAGCCAGCAGGAAACCCAGTCCGCCGACGCCCAGGCCGCGCCCGCGGTGCGCCCCTACATGGGCTGGAGCAGCTGGAGCCTGCAGACCACCTCCTACCCGGGGGTGAACCCGAAGGGGCGCGCCAGCTTCCTCACCGAGGCCAACGTGCTCAAGCAGGCCGAGGTGCTGGCCCGCGACCTCAAGCAGTACGGCTACAACTACATCAACATCGACGCCGGCTGGTGGCACACCTGGGGCTGGGTGCCCCAGTTCGACGAGTACGGCCGCCCCAAGGCCGACCAGGAGAAGTTCCCGCACGGCATCAAGTGGCTCTCCGAGCAGCTGCACCGCAAGGGGCTGAAGTTCGGCATCTACCAGCCCGTCGGCCTGCAGAAAGAGGCATTCGGCCTGGACCAGGCCAACCGGCGCAACTTCCCCATCCAGGGCGCGCCCGGCTGCACCGGCAACGACATCGTCTACCCGGACTGGCGCACCACCAACGGCTGGGACAACGCCTACAAGATCGACTTCGACAAGCCCTGCGCGCAGAAGTACATCGACTCGATCACCCGGATGTTCGGTGACTGGCAGGTCGACTTCTTCAAGCTGGACGGCGTCGGCCCCGGCTCGTGGAAGGAAGGCCCCAACTACGACAACCGCCCGGACGTGGCGGCCTGGCGCAAGGGCCTGGACAAGACCGGCCGCAAGATCATCCTCGAACTCTCCTGGTCGATCGACATCAAGGCGATCGACTTCTGGAAGGAACACGCCACCGGCTGGCGGATCAACACCGACGTCGAGTGCTACTGCCCGACCCTGGTGACCTGGCAGAACTCCGTGGACGACCGGTTCGCCGACCTGCCGCAGTGGCTCCAGCACGCCAAGCCGGGCCAGTGGAACGACCTGGACACGCTCAACGTGGGCAACGGCGTGATGGACGGCCTGACCCCGGACGAGCGGCGCAGCTACATGACCCTGTGGGCGGTCACCAACGCCCCGCTCTACATCGGCGACGACCTCACCCAGCTGGACAGCTACGGCAAATCGCTGCTGACCAACCGCGAGGTGCTGGCGATCAACCAGAACGGCATGCCTGCCAAGCCGGTGCGCACCGGGGTTGACCAGCAGGTCTGGTCGGTCAAGAACGCCGACGGCAGCCACACCGTTGCCCTGTTCAACCTGGGCGCGGCCAAGGCCCCGGTGGACGCGGTCTTCGCCGAGCTGGGCATCACCGGCCCGGCCCAGGTCCGCGACGTCTGGGCGGGCGCCGCGCTGGGCACCTACCAGCACGGTTTCACCGCCGAGGTGCCCACGCACGGCACCCGGCTGCTCAAGATCACCCCGGGCGGCCAGCCCACCGGGGTCGAGGCCGAGGCGACCGAGAGCGTGCTGGCCGGTGGCGCCAAGCTGGCCGACTGCGCCGGCTGCTCGGGCGGCCGCAAGGTCGGCGACCTGGGCAACGGCTCGGTCACCCTCAACGGCATCACGGTGCCGAGGGCGGGCGACTACACCGTGCGGGTGGGCTACGTCTCGGGCGACCAGCGGTCGTTCGCGGTCGGCGTGAACGGGGCCGCGAACATCAACTTCGACCTGCCGCCCACCGGCGGCTGGGGCACCCCCGGCGTGGCCGAGATCGTGGTCAAGCTCAAGGCAGGCGCGAACTCGCTGAAGTTCAGCAACCCGGGCAACTACGCCCCGGACCTGGACCGCGTCGAGGTCGTGAAGTAGAGCCGGATCAACGCGCACGGCCGGGCAACTAAGCTGCCCGGCCGTGCGCTTTGTTCTGGCTTCCCAGTCCCCCGCCCGGCTCAACGTGCTCCGCACCGCGGGCATCGACCCCGTGGTGCACGTCTCCGGCGTTGACGAGGACGCGGTCGCCGCCGCGCTGCCCGACCCCAAGCCCGCCGAGGTGGTGGTGGCCCTCGCGGCGGCCAAGGCCGAGGCCGTGCTGCCGGTGGTGACCGCCGAACTGACCGAGGCCGTGGTGGTCGGCTGCGACTCGATGCTGCTGATGGACACCCCGGACGGCCCGGAGATCGTCGGCAAGCCCGCGAACACCGAGATCGCCCGGCAGCGCTGGCTGCTGATGGCCGGCCGCACCGGCGAACTGCTCACCGGGCACGCCGTGGTCCGGATCAGCGGCGGCCAGGTGGTGGCCCGCGCGCAGGAGACCATGAGCACCACGGTGCGCTGGTCCGCGCCCAGCGAGGCCGAGCTGGAGGCGTATCTGGCCAGCGGCGAACCCCTGCACGTGGCTGGCGGGTTCACCCTGGACGGACTGGGCGGCTGGTTCGTCGAGGGCATCGACGGCGACCACGGCAGCGTGATCGGGATCAGCCTGCCGCTGACCCGCCGGCTACTCAGCGCGGTCGGCGTCTCGGTAGTTGATCTTTGGGTTAAATAGCCTGCTCAACGTGACTGTCCTCACCCGTTAGGGGGTCGGGGAAGACGTGAACAGGATTTACAGTTCTACCCATAGTCATGGGCATCCGATGGTTCTTCACCGAGCGCCGCCACGTCGATCTGGGACGTCTGGCGAGTTCGCTCTGTCCGGCCTGAGCTTCGCCCCCGCTCAGCCCTGAACCGTCCCAACCCATGATTCCCTGGGGGAATTCGTGCTGTCCGCACTCAAGAAGTTTCCGTTCTGGGCGCAGACCGTCACCGGTCTCGTACTCGGCGTCCTACTCGGTGTTCTCGCCAGGGCAAACGATCTGACCTGGCTTTCCACCACACTGGCCACCGTCGGCAGCACCTTCGTGCAGCTGCTCACGCTGGCCGTGGTGCCGCTGGTGTTCACCGCGATCGTGGTGAGCATCGCCAACCTGCGCAACGTCAACGGCGGGCCCGGCACGGTGGCCAGGCTGGCCGGCAAGACCCTGCTCTGGTTCGGCATCACCTCGCTGATCGCGGTGCTCGTCGGCATTGGCGTCGGCCTGCTGACCAACCCCGGTCAGGGGGTCACCCTGCCGGTGGACCCGGGCTACAAGCCGAAGAGCCAGGGCGGCTGGCTGGACTTCCTCAAGGGCCTGCTGCCGACCAACCCGGTGCTGGCCTTCACCGAGGGCCGGGTGCTGCAGATCGTGTTCCTGGCCGTGGTGATCGGCATCGCCGCGTACAAGGTCGGCAGCAAGGCCGAGCCGTTCGTGAACTTCAACCGGTCCCTGCTGGAGATCACCCAGAAGGCGCTGTGGTGGGTCATCCGGCTCGCCCCGCTGGGCACCCTCGGCCTGATCGGCCGGGCCACCGCGCAGTACGGCTTCGACCTGCTGCGCCCACTGGCCACCTTCGCCATCGCGGTCTACGCGGGCTGCGCGATCGTGCTGTTCGTGGTCTACCCGCTGCTGCTGGCCCTGGTCGGCAAGGTCAACCCGGTCCGCTTCTTCGCCAAGGCGTGGGCGCCGATCCAGCTGGCCTTCGTCTCCCGCTCCTCCATCGGCACCCTGCCGCTGACCCAGCAGACCACCATCCGCCGCCTCGGCGTGCCCGAGCAGTACGCCAGCTTCGCGGTGCCCTTCGGCGCGACCACCAAGATGGACGGCTGCGCCGCGGTCTACCCGGCCATCGCCGCGATCTTCGTGGCCCAGGTCTACGGCGTGCAGCTCTCCTTCACCGACTACGTGCTCATCGCCGCGGTGTCGGTGTTCGGCTCGGCCGCGACCGCCGGGCTCACCGGCGCGATCGTGATGCTCACCCTCACCCTGTCCACGGTTGGCCTGCCGCTGGCCGGGGTCGGCCTGATCATCGCCATCGACGCGATCCTGGACATGATCCGCACCGCCACCAACGTGGCCGGTCAGATGGTGGTTCCGGTGCTGGTCGCGCGCAGCGAGGGCACCCTGGACGACGAGGTGTTCAACGCCCCGGCCACCGGCGACCCGCTGGCCCAGGACGCGACCGAGGAGAGCAAGGACGAGCAGCGGGTGCCCGCGACGGTCTGATCCCCGCTCAGCACTCCCGGAGCTGCTGCTTGGTCGGCGCCAGATTGGGCCAGCCGGGCAGCAGCTCCTTGCGGTTCACCACCGCGGTGCAGCCGAGGAAACTGCCGTCGTGGTTGAACGCCCGGAGCACGAACCGCTTGCAGCCCTGGAAGTTGCCGTTGCCGTCGCAGGCGGTCTCCACGCTGAGCACCTCGGGGATGCCGTCGTTGTTCACATCCCGCAGTTGCAGCACACCCAGGTCGGACGGGTAGGAGGCCTCCACCCGCACCCATGGCCTGCCCGGCGGCTTCTCATACAGCGTGCCCATCCTGGAGCCGTCGTCGGACTGGGCGAAGGTGACCAGGCAGGCCTGGTACTTGCTGGCGGCCACGCAGGTCAGCGAGCCCTTCTGCACCCGGCCGCCCAGTGAGATGGCCAGCGTCTCGTGCACGTTGATCGGCGAGTCGCCGCCCTCGTTGAACCGCACCCGGCTGAACGCGCCTGCCGAGTCGGCGAGCAGCTCCACCTTCACCCCGTCCAGGGTGGCGCTGTCCACCTCGACGCAGGGACCGGAGCCGCACCGCAACGCGGGCCCGGCTGGCGCGCTGCTGGCCGGGGCGCGCAGCTCGGTGCTGGGCAGCGCCGAACCCGACACACCGCCCGAGGCCGAGGGCGCCTCCCGCAGCATCGCCGAACCCAGCAACGCCGCGACCGTCAGCACCGCGGACAACCACATCGCGACCTTCACCGCCCGTGGCACCCTGGCCGTTTGCTCGGCCACCGCAGCTCACCTCCGCCTTTCACCCAACGCGCTCATACCACCGACGCGGACACACCACGTGAGGTTGCTCTCGCCCAGTGCATCACCCCTGGACCCTAGACTCGCCGAACACCACCCTTTTCGATGACGTGTCGTCTCGTATGAACGTGTCGTTCCGGGGTCGCCAGCACATGGAGGTGCCGTGCCACTGCGCAAGGTGCTCATCGCCAACCGCGGTGAGATCGCCGTCCGAGTCATCAGGGCCTGCCGGGACGCCGGGCTGACCAGCGTCGCGGTCTACGCCGACCCGGACCGGGACGCGCCGTTCGCGCGCCTGGCCGATGAGGCGTTCGCGCTGGGCGGCGCCACCGCGGCCGAGTCCTACCTGGTCGCGGACAAGCTGATCGACGTGGCCAAGCGCGCGGGCGCGGACGCGGTGCACCCCGGCTACGGCTTCCTCTCCGAGAACGCCGAATTCGCCCAGTCGGTGCTGGACGCGGGCCTGACCTGGATCGGCCCCACCCCGCAGGCCATCCGCGACCTCGGCGACAAGGTGACCGCCCGGCACATCGCGCTGCGCGCGGGCGCCCCGCTGGTGCCCGGCACCAAGGACCCGGTGAACGGACCGGCGGAGATCATCGCCTTCGCGCAGGAACACGGTCTGCCGGTGGCGATCAAGGCCGCGTTCGGCGGCGGCGGGCGCGGGCTGAAGGTGGCCAGGACGCTGGAGGAGATCCCGGAGCTGTTCGACAGCGCGGTGCGCGAGGCGGTCACCGCCTTCGGCCGCGGCGAGTGCTTCGTGGAGCGTTACCTGGACAAGCCGCGGCACGTCGAGGCCCAGGTGCTGGCGGACACACACGGCAACGTGATCGTGGTCGGCACCCGTGACTGCTCACTGCAGCGCCGGCACCAGAAGCTGGTCGAGGAGGCCCCCGCGCCGTTCCTCTCCGCCGAGCAGCGCGCCACCATCCACACCGCGGCCCGCGCGATCTGCGCCGAGGCCGGGTACCACGGCGCGGGCACGGTGGAGTTCCTGGTCGGCCAGGACGGCACCATCTCCTTCCTGGAGGTCAACACCCGGCTCCAGGTCGAGCACCCGGTCAGCGAGGAGACCGCAGGGATCGACCTGGTGCGCGAGCAGTTCCGCATCGCCGCCGGGGAGAAGCTGCGCTTCGACACCGACCCGGAACCACGCGGCCACTCCATCGAGTTCCGCATCAACGGCGAGGACGCGGGCCGCAACTTCCTGCCCGCACCCGGCACGGTCACCCGGTTCCTGCCGCCCACCGGCCCCGGCGTGCGGGTGGACGCGGGTGTGGAGAGCGGCAGCGTGATCGGCGGCCAGTTCGACTCGCTGCTGGCCAAGCTGATCGTCACCGGCGAGACCCGCGAGCAGGCCCTGGAACGCTCCCGGCGCGCGCTGGAGGAGCTGGTGGTGGAGGGCATGGCCACCGTGATCCCGTTCCACCAGGCCGTGGTGCGCGATCCGGCGTTCACCGCCGAGGACGGCTTCACCGTGCACACCCGGTGGATCGAGACCGAGTTCGACAACACCATCCCGCCCTTCGGCGCCGGTGCGGAGGCCGAGGAGGACAGCCCCCGGCAGACCGTGGTGGTCGAGGTCGGCGGCCGTCGGCTGGAGGTCTCGCTGCCCGGCGACCTGGCCATCGGCGGCGGTGGCGCGCCCGCGGCCAAGGCCAAGCCGCGCAAGCGGGCCGGTGGCAAGGCCGGGGCCGCGGTCTCCGGCGACGCGGTGGCCGCGCCCATGCAGGGCACCATCGTCAAGGTCGCGGTCGAGGACGGCCAGCGGGTCAGCGCGGGCGAGCTGCTCGTGGTGCTGGAGGCGATGAAGATGGAGAACCCGGTCACCGCGCACAAGGACGGCGTCGTCACCGGCCTGTCAGCCAAGGCCGGGGAGACGGTGACCCAGGGCAGCGTGCTCTGCGAGCTGAAAGACTGACCACAGTGGACAGTCCAATCCAGACTGAGAACCAGAGTCTCCTACTGGTCCTGCACGACCGCCAGGAGGCGGAGGACCTCGCGGCGGAGTTGCGCGCCGACGGCTGGGTGGTCGGCGGCGTGCACCGCGAGATGCTGGCAGGCGAGGACGACGCCGAGGACGTGGACTGGGTGGTGGTCCTGGAGACCGCCCCCGACGGCCTGGCGGCCACCTGCTGGCAGGACCGGCTGGAGGAGCTGGCCGAGGCGCACGACGGCTTCGTCAGCCAGCCTTAGCCAAAAGTCGGCGACCGATAGCCAAAAGGCCGAGGGCGCACCCGTCCCCGATCCCTAACGTCGACGGTGTGAGCACACATGGGGATCACGTCGAGCTGCGGATCGGGGACACCGAGCGGACCGAGGCCGAGCGCTTGCTCGGCGAGCACCTCAGGGTCGGTCGGCTGACCGCGGAGGAATTCGGCGAGCGGGCCAACATCGCGGTCTCGGCCCGCACCCGCCGGGAGCTGTCCATGCTCTTCGAGGACCTGCCGGCACCGCACCCGACCTTCGAGCTGCCCGCGCCGCTGCAGTACCAGCCGCTGACCGAGCCGGTGGCGATGCCGGTCGGGATGGTGCCGATGCGGTCGCAGTCCACTGACGCCGCGCACACCGTGGCCAAGGTGCTGGCGGTGCTGATCGGCATCCCGGTGGCCGGGCTGACCCTGTTGGCCGGTGGCGGTTTCACCCTGGCCATCGTGGACCGGCTGCCGCATTCGCTCGCCATGCTGACCGCGGCCGCCATCGGCGTGCTGGTGCTGGCCGGGATCGTGGTCGGAGTGCAGCGGTTCAAGCCGAAGTAGCATCGGGTTGTGCCGGACAACGAGCCTGAACTGCGGATCAGCGATACCGAACGGTCCGCGGCGCTGAGCGCGCTCGGCGAGCACTTCGCCGTGGGCAGGCTGCAACTCACCGAGTACGACCAGCGGGCGGCGAAGGTGGCCGCCTCGATGACCCGCGGCGAGCTGCGCGGACTCTTCGCAGACCTGCCCGAACCGCACCCGCGCTTCGACGGCCTGCCTGCCACCACCGCGGTGGCCAAGGTCGAGGGCGGTGGCGAGGTCGCGGTCCCCACCGACCCGCGCACACCGGCCCAGCGGGCCGCCGCGGTGAGCCTGGTGGTGCTCGGCGCGGCCTGGATCCCACTGCTGATCTTCCTGGGCTGGTGGTGGTGGATCTTCGTGCTGATGGGCGTCGGCGCGGTGTACGGCTCGCTGTGGGGCGAGGACTGGAACGGCGGGCAGGGCAGGAACAAGCGCAAGAAGAAGCGCAAGTAGGTTCAGCGGCATGGAGCCGGTGGAGATCAACGCGGGCGCGTACTACCTGCGGCAGCTGCGGGCGGACCGGCTGCTGGACGACCGGCCCGCGGTGCTGGCCGCCTTCGTCGACCCGGAGCTGCGGCGCTGGGTCACCGGCTACCAGGTCGAGGACCTGGACAGCGCGGGCCGCTACATCGCGCTGCGCGACCGGGAGTGGCAGGACGACCTGCGCTGTTCCTGGGCGGTGGCCGAGCCGACCACCGGCGAACTGCTCGCCGAGGTCGGTCTCAAGGACCTGGACCTGGTGCGCGGCATCGGTTCCGCGGCCTGCTGGACCCATCCGGAGCACCGCGGCCGCGGCGTGATGACCCAGGCCCTGCAGACCGCGCTGCGCTTCGGCATCGACGGCCTCGGCCTGCGCCGGATCGGCTACCGGCACGCCGCGGCCAACGAGTCCTCCCGCCGGGTCGCGGAGAAGTGCGGCTTCACCCTGGAGGCCACCCTGCACCAGGCCACCACCGTCGACGGCGAACTGCACGACGTGCTCGCCTGGTCGCTGGTGGTCTGAGGTCGGCTAGCCTGCCCGGCATGTCGAGACCGCCCCGGCTCCCAGTGCTGCTGCTCGGCTGCCTCGCCCTCGCCGCGTGCACGCCCCCGCCGCAGAAGCCCGCGCCCAATCCGCCGCCGGTGGCGATCACCACCCCGTCGATCTCGCTGCCGCCGCGCCCGCGCGAGATCAAACTCGATCGGGTGGATCCGTGCGCGCTGCTGACCACCCGCCAGCGCAAGGCACTCGGCATGGATCGCCCGCCGCTGGCCACCCGCTACCCGACCATGGGCAACGCCAGGGTGTGCGACTTCCGCGACTCCACCAGGGCGCTCACCGTGCGCATCGGGCTGGTGCTGGTGCAGGGCGTCGGGGTGTGGCTGGAGGAGACCGCGCAGGCCGACGTCAAGGCCGCCACCGTGGCCGAGTTCCCCGCGGTGATCGTGCGCACCGCCGAGCAGACCCGCTTCTGCAACGTCGAGGTGGACGTGGCGCAGGGCCAGTTCCTGGACATCCAGTTCGGCGACGCGGGCAACGCGGCGCCGCCGGGTCTGGACGCGATGTGCGCTTCCGCACAGGAGGTGGCGACCGCGGCCATGACCACCCTGATGGCCCGTTGACAGTTCACCGGTAGGTGGGATCGTTACGGAGACCACCCCAAGTGATCACTGACGGTCGCTACAGTGGCCGCGCAAGGATTGTCCAGTTCGGGGAGACACCGTGCCGCGCACCAACTCCGCCAGTGGCGACGCAGTGCAGTCCGGTCTCGACGCCGTCAACGGCGGCGGATCGCGGGTCCGGGTCGAGCAGGCCGCCATCCCGACCATGCGCAAGGCGTTCCAGAAGGCGCTGGACAAGCTGACCCCGCAGATCGGGCACGCCCGCACCGACCTGCGGATGCGGCCATGGGCCGGTGATCCGGTCAGCGATGAGGCCGCGCAGAAGTTCAACGACCGCTCCATGGACGGCGGGGACGCCGCGCTGAGCGCGCTGGAGGGTTACCAGCAGCAGCTGCAGACCGCGGTCCGGGCGCTGCAGGAGGTCGAGTACGAGTACCGCGCCACCGAGCGCGGGAACGCCGACTCGGTGCGCACCAGCGGCTGCTGATCTAGGGGGCGACGATGAGTGACCACCGCTGGCAGGGCTACTCGCACGCGGAGCTGTACGGACAGCTGCACAACGGACCTGGACCCGCCGCCTCGGCCGCCTCGATCACCCGCTGGTCGGACATGTCCGCGGCGCTGGCCGACATCGACGCCGACATCAAGCAGGCCCTCGGCAACTCCAGGGCGGACTGGACCGGCAAGGCCGCCGACGCCGCCGACGCCGCGCTGCACCCGCTGGCCCAGTGGGCCCGGGACGCGCAGGCAGGCGCCGAGGTGATGCGGGTGTCCGCGGAACTCCAGGCCGAGTACGTTGGCAAGGCCCGCGCCGACATGCCAGCGCCGAAGGAAGTGAGCGCGGAGAAGCCGAACCCGGTGGTCACCGGCATCGTGCACCTCTTCGGCGGGCAGACCGACTACGAGATCCAGGAGGCGGCGCAGAGCGCGGCCGAGCAGCGGGCCTTCGAGGTGATGGAGGTCTACCAGACCAGCACCGCGGCCAACGTGTCCACGCTGGGCCAGTTCAGCAAGCCGCCGGAACTGCACCTGGACACCGGCCACGGCAGCCCGCAGGGCAGCGGCCCGATCGGCACCACCGCGCCACCCCCGGCCCGGCCCCGCCTGGTCCCACCGGCCCGCAGCGCGCCCAGCCCGGTCAGCGGCCGGTCGGGTTCCGCGCCGGTGCCCGCCCCACCGCGCGCCGGCACGCCCATGTCCACCGGCGGCAGCACCACCCCGGTCGGGCCCGGCACTCGGCTCAGCGGCGTCACCCCGCCCGCGGCCACCCCCGCGCCCAGCACCGGAACCAGCGCCACCGCGCCCTCCGGCGGCAACACCAGCCCAGCACCGGCCCGCGGCCTGCCGCACCCCCGCGTGGAGGGCACGACGTCCTCGGCCGCGACCACCCGCCCCGGCCCGCAGCACCGACCGGCCTGGGACGCGGCCGAGGCCACCCACCTCGCCGAGTCCCGCCGCGGCGGCGATGTCCCCGGCGGCGTGCTCGGCCTCGACCCAGAACCGGCTCCGGCGGCCCGATCCGCCGCCGCGGCCCCGGTGGGCCGGGCCCGGCGCGAGGAGGACGGGGAACACCAGAGCTTCCTGGTCGAGGACGACGACGTCTTCGGCGACGCCCGCCAGTACGCGCCACCGGTGATCGGCGAGTGACCCTGTTCGAGCAGGGGCTGCGGGAGCCGTTCGCGCTGACCGCGCTGGAGTTCGACGTGCTGTGGCAGCACCTCGGCCTCGGCCAGCCGCCACTGGTGATCAAGGTGCCCTCGCCCGGCCGCACGCACACCGAGCGGGCCGGGCTGGAACGGCAGGCCTGGGACGCGCTGGAGTCCCGAGGGCTGGGCCGCCCGGTCGCGGTGGACGCCGAACTCTCCGAACTGCTGCACCTGCTCGCCGATCCGGCGCGTGAGGTGGACGGCAGGCTGTGGCTGGGCCGCAGCGTGCGGGTGCTGGCCGCCGCGCGCGAGGAGGAGGGCGCGCTGGCCGTGCTGGACTCCGGTCAGCTCACCGTCAAGGCCGTCTCCGGCCTGAGCCTGCCCCGCGAGGCCATCGCCGTGCTGCGTCCGCTGGCCGCGGGGCCCGGCCGCTCGGTCACCCTGCCCAGCGCCGACCTGGACGCCGCCGCCGCGGCCGCGGGCAACTCAGCGGACCGCCTCGGCCCGGAACTGATCGAACGCGGCATCCGCCCGGAGGACGCCCAGGTCATCAGCGAGATGACCAAGGACGCCGGCGACCTCGGCCAGTTCGGCGTTGCCGCCAAGGAACAGTGGTCCCGCCGCCGCCGCGCCGACCGGGTGATCGGCTTCTTCGACACCCCGGCGGGCCGCTACCTGCAAACCCGCCGCAGCCAGGACGGCGGCGCGGCCTGGAGCACCATCGCCCCCGTCGACACCCGCCGCCTCACCCAACACCTGGAAGAGGTCCTAACCGACCTCCTCACCCCCTAACCCAAACCAGCCAACACACCGTACGAAAACGGCCAACACACCGTCCCAGAACGGCCAACACGCGCGGCGGGTATGAACCCCTCCGCGCGTGTTGGCCGTTGTCGTACCGTGTGTTGGCCGTTCTTGTACGCCGGTTTGGCCGTTGTCGTACGGCGGGTTGGCCGTTGTGGGCGTTAGCTGACTGGTTCGATGACCTCGGGGCGGGCTTCCGGGGCGGCCGAGCGCCGGGCGTCGGCGGCCTGGTCGTCCGGCTGGGTCTGCGAGTCCCGTTCGGCCTCGACCCTGGCGGTGTAGACCTCGATCTCGTGCGCGACCCGCTTGTCGTCCCAGCCGTGCACGCCTGCCATCAGCTTCGCCGCGGCCTCCGCGCTCTCCACACCGCGGTGCGGGTACTCGATGGAGATCCGGGTGCGCCGGGTCAGCGCGTCCTCCAGGTGCAGCGCGCCCTCGCAGGCGGCCGCGTAGACGATCTCGACCTGGAGGTAGTCCGGCGCGCCTGCCAGCGGGCGGAGCAGCTCCGGGTTGCCGTCGGCGGTGGCCAGCACCTGGTGCACCAGCGAGCCGTAGCGGTCCAGCAGGTGCCGCACCCGGTAGGGGTGCAGGCCGTGCTTGGCGCCGAGCTGGTCGGCCTGGTTCACCAGCGCGTGGTACCCGTCCGCGCCCAGCAGCGGCACCTTGTCGGTGATCGAGGACATGATCCGGCCGGGCAGGTCGGGGCTGGCCGCGTCGATCGCGTCCGCCGCCATCACCCGGTAGGTGGTGTACTTCCCGCCCGCGATCGCCACCAGGCCGGGCGCGACCCTGGCCACCGCGTGTTCCCTGGAGAGCTTGGAGGTGTCCTCGCTCTCCCCGGACAGCAGCGGCCGCAGGCCCGCGTACACACCCTCGATGTCGTCATTGGTCAACGGCGTGGCCAGCACCTTGTTGACGTGGGTGAGGATGTAGTCGATGTCCTTCTTGGTGGCCGCCGGGTGCGCCAGGTCCAGGTTCCAGTCCGTGTCGGTGGTGCCCACGATCCAGTGATTGCGCCACGGGATGACGAACAGCACGGACTTCTCGGTGCGCAGGATCATGCCGCTCTCGGACACGATCCGGTCCCTGGGCACCACGATGTGCACGCCCTTGCTCGCCCGCACCCGGAACCGCCCGCGGGTGCCGGCCAGCCGCTGGATCTCATCGGTCCACACGCCGGTGCAGTTGATCACCGCGTGCGCCTTGACCTCGATCTCCGCGCCGGTCTCCACATCGCGCACGTGCACGCCCGCCACCCGGTCTGCCTCCCGGAGCATGCCGGTGACCTGGGTGGAGGTGCGCACCACCGCGCCGTAGTGGGCCGCGGTGCGGGCCACCGTCATGGTGTGCCGGGCGTCATCGGCCTGCGCGTCGTAGTAGCGGATGCCGCCGATCAGCGCGCTGCGCTTGAGCGCGGGGACCATCCGCAGCGCGCCCGCCCTGGTCAGGTGCTTCTGACCGGGCACGGACTTGGAGCCGCCCATGGTGTCGTAGAGGAACAACCCGGCCGCGGTGTACGGGCGCTCCCAGATCCGCTTGGTCAGCGGGTAGAGGAAGCTCACCGGCTTCACCAGGTGCGGGGCGATCCGGGTGATCATCAGCTCCCGCTCCCGCAGTGCCTCCCGGACCAGGCCGAACTCGAGCTGTTCGAGGTAACGCAGGCCACCGTGGAAGAGCTTGCTGGAGCGGCTGGAGGTGCCGGAGGCCAGGTCCCGCGCCTCGACCAGGGCCACCCGCAGCCCGCGCGTGGCGGCGTCCAGGGCCGCGCCCGCGCCGGTCACGCCGCCGCCGATGATCACCACGTCGAAGTGCTCGGAACCCAGTCTGCGCCAGGCTTCCTGCCGTTCGGCCGGTCCCAAACGACCCTGCACGATCTCCGCGCTGCTCTCCTTGGCCTTGGCCACTGACGTCGCCTCCCTGCTTGGCTTGGACGCGGCCCTTACGCTACCGGTCCACACGTGTCCACGTGCACTGACAGTAATAACGAAACTGTCCCGTTTCGAATTCTACCGTAGACAGTTGATCGGCCCAGGACTACGTTCCCGACCTCAGACGCAATGGAGCGGACTGAGGGAGGACGCGCATGTCCAGCGGAGCAATCTTCGTCTGGGAGCTGATCGGCACCGCGGTGCTGATTCTGCTCGGCGCCGGTGTGGTGGCCAACACCGTGCTGAAGAACTCACTGGGTAACAGCGGCGGCTGGCTGCTGATCAACTTCGGCTGGGGCTTCGCGGTCTTCGCCGGCGCCAGCATCGCGGCCCCGAGTGGCGCGCACCTCAACCCGGCGGTGACCCTCGGTCTGGCCACCGCGGGCAAACTCGACTGGGCACTGGTGCCGGTCTACTTCGGCGCCCAGCTGCTCGGCGCCTTCATCGGCGCGGTGCTCTGCTGGCTGGCCTACAAACTCCAGTTCGACACGCACGACGACCCCGGCGGCACGCTCGGCATCTTCTCCACCGGCCCGACCGTGGACAACAAGTTCTGGAACACCGTCACCGAGGTCATCGGCACCTTCGTGCTGGTGCTGTGGATCCTGTTGAGCCCCAGTGCCAAGGCCGCCGCCGAAGGCGTGCCGCAGTTCGGCAACTCCGCGCTTGGCTACGCCGCGGTGATGTTCGTGGTCGTCGGTATCGGCGCCTCGCTCGGCGGCCCGACCGGCTACGCCATCAACCCGGCCCGCGACCTCGGCCCCCGGATCGCCTACGCGCTGCTGCCGATCAAGGGCAAGGGCGGCGCGAACTGGGGCTATTCCTGGGTTCCCGTCGTCGGCCCGCTCATCGGCGCGGTGCTCGCCGGACTCCTGTCCCTCGCACTGGCCTGATCAACGTCCACACGAAAGGCAAGCAGCATCATGTCCGCTGAGAAGCGCTATGTGGCCGCCATCGACCAGGGCACGACCTCCACGCGTTGCATGGTCTTCGACCACTCCGGCCGGGTCGTCTCGGCCGTCCAGACCGAACACGAGCAGATCTTCCCCAAGGCAGGCTGGGTAGAGCACAACGCCGAGGAGATCTGGGAGAACACCCGCAAGGTGTGCGGGGGCGCGCTGGCCAAGGCCGACATCCAGAACTCCGAGATCGCCGCGGTCGGCATCACCAACCAGCGCGAGACCGCGGTGGTGTGGGACAAGAGCACCGGCAAGCCGGTGTACAACGCGATCGTCTGGCAGGACACCCGCACCGACGCGATCTGCGAGTCGCTGGCCGCGCTCGGCGGCGGCCAGGAGCGCTACCGCTCGCGCACCGGCCTGCCGCTGGCCACCTACTTCTCCGGCCCCAAGATCCGCTGGATCCTGGACAACGTCGAGGGCGCCAGGGCCAGGGCCGAGGCGGGCGAGCTGCTCTTCGGCAACATGGACACCTGGGTGCTGTGGAACATGACCGGCGGCCCGGACGGCGGTCTGCACTACACCGACCCGACGAACGCCTCCCGCACGCTCCTGATGGACCTCGACACCCTGAACTGGGACGAGGAGATCTGCGGCGAGATGGGGATCCCGCTGGCGATGCTGCCGGAGATCCGCTCCTCCTCCGAGCCATACGGCAACGTGCGCGAGCGCGGCGTGCTGGCCGGGGTGCCGATCGCGGGCATCCTCGGCGACCAGCAGGCGGCCACCTTCGGCCAGGCCTGCCTGTCCCCCGGCGAGGCCAAGAACACCTACGGCACCGGCAACTTCGTGCTGCTCAACACCGGCACCGAGAAGGTGATGAGCGAGAACGGGCTGCTCACCACGGTCTGCTACAAGATCGGCGAGAACGCCCCGGTCTACGCCCTTGAGGGCTCGATCGCGGTCACCGGCTCGCTGGTGCAGTGGCTGCGGGACAACCTGGGCCTGATCAGCTCGGCCGCGGACATCGAGCCGCTGGCCAAGGGCGTTGAGGACAACGGCGGCGCGTACTTCGTGCCCGCCTTCTCCGGCCTGTTCGCGCCGTACTGGCGGGGCGACGCGCGCGGCGCGATCGTCGGCCTGACCCGGTTCGTGAACAAGGGCCACCTGGCGCGCGCCGCGCTGGAGGCCACCGCCTTCCAGACCCGCGAGGTCATCGACGCCATGAACGCCGACTCCGGCGTGCCGCTGACCTCGCTCAAGGTCGACGGCGGCATGGTGGTCAACGAGCTGCTCATGCAGTTCCAGGCGGACATCCTCGGCGTGCCGGTGATCCGGCCGGTGGTCAACGAGACCACCGCGCTGGGCGCGGCCTACGCGGCCGGTCTCGCGGTCGGCTTCTGGGCCAGTGAGGACGACATCCGGGCCAACTGGGCGCAGGACAAGCAGTGGGACCCGGCCATGGACGAGACCCACCGCGACAAGCAGTACCGCAACTGGAAGAAGGCGGTCACCAAGACCTTCGACTGGGTCGAGGCCGACTGACCAACCGGACTGGCTGAACGCGAGAACGGGGCGTGCCGCCTGGGCACGCCCCGTTCTGTCGCACCGAAGTCACCGCTGGGGGCCGGCGCTTCAGCGCGGGTCTCAGGCCACCAGCGTGGCGTAGACGATGGTGTTGTCCCGGTAGCTGCCCGCGGCGCGGTCGAAACTGCCGCCGCAGGTGATCAGCCGGAGTTCCGGGCTGGTGGTGTTGCCGTAGACCTCATCGGTCGGGAAGTCGCTCTTGGGCACCTGCGCCGAGCGCCGCACCACGAACTTCGCGGTGCTGCCGTCGGCCCGTTTGACCAGGATCTCGTCCCCTGGCTTCAGTTCGCGCAGCTTGTAGAAGATGCCCGGCTTCTTCGCCCCGTCGATGTGCCCGAGGATCACCGCCGGTCCCTGCTCCCCTGGCGTCGGGCCCTTCGAGTACCAGCCCGCCTGCATGGGCTGGCTCACCGGCGGCACCTGCACGGTGCCGTCCTTGTTCAGGCCCAGCTTGCTCAGCGAGGACCTGGCCCCGATCTTGGGGATCTCGATGGAGACCGGGTCGGACTTCCGCATGGGCTTGCCCGGTGTGCCCGCGACCGGCTGGCCGCCGGGATCGTGGGCTGCCTCGGCGAACACGTCACCCCAGAGATCCCGTGCGCCACCGCTGATGAGCACCGCCCCGACGGCGAGCAGCAGTACGGACAGGACCGCGGCGAGGACACGCCCGCCCCGCCGCTCAGCCCTGCGCGGACGCACGACGCCGCCGCAGCGCCATCACCCCGATGCCGGCCCCGGCGGCCAGCGCGACCGCGCCACCGGCGATGGCCAGGCCCTCGCCACCGCCGTCAGCGGTGCCGCCGCCACCGGTCTCCGGCGCGCCCTTGGGGGTCTTCGCGCTGGTGGAGGTGGTCGGCGCGGTGGTGCTCGGCTTCGGCCGGACCGAGGTGCTCGACGGCACCGGCTTGGACGTGGTGGGCCGGACGGTCGGCTCGGTGGGCTTGGTGGGTTCGGTCCCGGTGGCCGAGACGGCGAACTTGGCGTTGCTGGTCTGGTCCTGGCAGGCGAAGGAGACCTCGTACGGACCGGGCTGCGCGTCCTTCTTCACATTCGCCGACCACTTGGCGATCAGGGTCTTGCCGTCGTAGCTGACCCGCTTCACGTTCTCCAGCACCGCGGCACTCGGCTCGCGGAAGTTGGAGGTGAGTCCGCATTCGGTGGTGATCTCCACCCGGCTGCCCGGACGCACGTCCGTGGCGGACAGGCTGATGCTCGGAACCGCGGCCAACGCGATCGGCGCTGCGATGAGCACGCCGGTCGCACCCAGTGCGGAACCGGCGGCAAGAATGCGACCAATACCCATTGCTACTACCCCTATTCCCCGACTTGTCCAATGGCGGGCAGTTCGCCTGCCCACACCACCTAAGACGCCAGGGCCGTCGTTGGGTTGCCTGGATCGGCGCTGGTCAGCGACCTATGACCAGATGGCCATTCTTCGAGAAGCCAGGCAACCCCGACGTTGATCGAACGTCCTACGCGGACTATTCGACCATGGTTGCATACACGATGATGTTGTCCTGATAACTGCGCGCACCCTTGTCGAATACCCCGCCACAGGTGATCAGGCGGAGTTCCGGACGGTCCGTGTCGCCGTAAACACGGTCCGTGGGAAAACCCTTCTTCGCGACCTGCTGGGTCTCGTGCACGACAAACCGGACGGTTTTCCCGTCCTGCCGGTCGATCAGGATCTCATCGCCCACCGCGACATCGCGCAGCTTGTAGAAGATGCCCGGTTTCCCGGCCCCGTCCACATGGCCGAGCACGATCGCTGGCCCCTTCTCCCCCGGCGTCGGCGCACCGTCGTACCACCCGGCCTGCATCGGCTGGGTGACCGGCGGCACCTGCACGGTCTGGTCCTTGTTCAGGCCCAGCGACACCAGGCTGGAGTCCGCGCCGATCCTGGGCACCCGCACCCTGGTGGGCGTGGATTTGGCCAGCACGGCCACTTCGGGCGCCGCCGCACTGCTGCTGGCCGGTGCGGACGGCGGCGGGCCCGCTGCGGGCGCGGGCGCACCACAGCCGGTCAGGACGACCATCGCGGCCAGCGACAACCCGGCCACACCGACCTTGCTCACGCCGGTTCACCCCCTCCGGTCTCCACGCCGCCCACCGGCTTGATCCGCACCTGGCCGCCGTTCACCGGCGGTGGCGGCTGCTGGCCGGGCGGGGCCTCCACGATGAAGAACACCGTACGACCGGTCCCACCACAGCGGAACGACACCTGGTAGCGACCGGGTTTCACCCCGGCCCTGACCTTGGTCTCGAAGGTCTGCTCGGACGCGGTGCCGGTCCAGTGCGTCATCGGCTCCAGCGCGGCCGAGACCGGCACCGTGTTCGGCTTGTTGGCCTTGTAGCAGGTCCGCACGACCTTGACCTTGTCGCCGACCCGGCCCGCGGACGGGCTGACCTGCAACCGCGCCTGCCCGATGGTCTCCGGCGGCTGCACGGTCACCCGCAGGGTGCGGCTGACCGCACCGCAGCCGAAGCTGACCGCGTGCGTGGACCCGGCGGTCAGCCCCTTGGCCAGGTACCCGGTGCCGAAGCCCCAGGTCGGGTTGGCCGGGTAGGAGGCCAGCCGCACCGGCTCGGTGAACAGCGTCGAGCGCACCGGCTGCCAGTCCTGCTCCGGGCACACCACGTTGAGCGGGATGTGCTCGCTGCCCAGGTAGATCGTCGGCAGGTGCAGCACCGGCTCGGTGCTCGCCACCGCGGGCCCCGCGGCCAGCCCGGTCAGCAGCGCCGCGGCCGCCAGCACCCCCATGCCTCGTGCCCTCATGACAGACCTCCTCCGGTCTCCACGCCGCCCTTGGGCTTGACCACCACCGGGCCGGGGCCCGGCGGCGGGGCGGGCTTGTCCTTGTCCAGCACGGTGATCGTCTTGCTGTACCGGCTCGGGCCGCAGTAGAAGGACAGCTTGTGCGCACCCGGCACCGCGTCCCGCCGGATGGTGGCGGCGCCGATCAGCTCAGCCTTGCCGGCCGCCCTCCGGTGCAACGGGGCGGGCGCGGTGAACGCCGGGGACTCGGCCGGACCCGTGGCCAGAGCCGCGGTAGTCGTCAGTAACCCCGGCACTCGCGCGTGTCGCATGATGTGCCTCCCTCATCAGCGAGTGATGTAGGGGACACGCGCGAGTGCCGGTATCCGTTGTCCGCGGTGACCAGGTCGAGACCTGGTGCCTGGAGTCCGCTCAGTCCAGGTCGTCGTGCCGCATCAGCTTGCGCCCGGCCTCGGTGATCGAACCGGACAGCGAGGGGTAGACCGAGAAGGTGTAGGCAAGGTGTTCCACGGTGAGCTGGTTCTGCACCGCCAGCGCGATCGGCGTGATCAGCTCACTGGCCACCGGGGCCACCACCACGCCGCCGATGACCACACCGGTGGCCGGGCGGCAGAACAGCTTCACGAAACCGCGGCGCAGGCCCTCCATCTTGGCCCGCGCGTTGGTGGCCAGCGGCAGCATGATCGTGCGCGCCGGCACCTCACCGGCGTCGATCGCCTGCTGGCTGATGCCCACGGTGGCGATCTCCGGGTGGGTGAAGACGTTGGCCGCCACGGTCTTGAGCTTGATCGGCTGCACGCCCTGGCCCAGCGCGTGCCACATCGCGATCCGGCCCTGCATGGCCGCGACCGAGGCGAGCATCAGCAGTCCGGTGCAGTCACCGGCGGCGTAGATGCCCGGCACGGTGGTGCGGGAGACCCGGTCCACCGGCACGAACCCGCCGGGGCCAGCCTCGATGCCGACCTTGTCCAGGCCGATGTCGGCGGTGTTCGGGATCGAGCCGACGGTCATCAGCGCGTGGCTGGCCTCCACGGTCCGGCCGTCGGCCAGGAAGACCTTGACCCCGCCCGCGGTCCGCTCGACCTTGTCCGCCCGCGCGTGCTTGAACAACGCGGTGCCCCGCTCGGTGAACACGTCCTCCAGCACGGCGGCCGCGTCGGCGTCCTCGTGCGGCAGGATGCGGTCCCGGCTGGAGACCACGGTGACCTTGACGCCCATCTCGGTGTAGGCGGAGGCGAACTCGGCGCCGGTGACACCCGAGCCGATCACCACCAGGTGCTCGGGCAGCTGCGGCAGGTCGTAGATCTGCCGCCAGGTCAGGATGCGCTCGCCGTCGGGCTGGGCGCCGGGCAGGATCCGCGGGTTGGCGCCGGTGGCGATCAGCACCACATCGGCGGCCAGCTTCTCCACCGACCCGTCGGCCCCACGCACCGCCACCCGGTGCTGGGCCAGCCCAGGCGCGTCATCGCACAACCGGGCGTGCCCGTTCATGATCCGCACACCCTCGCGCTGCACCCGCGCCCTGATGTCCGCGGACTGCGCCAGTGCGAGCCCCTTGACCCGTCCGTGCACCACGGGCAGCTCGACGCCGATGGGGCCGTCCCCGGTGTTGATGCCGAGTTCGGGCCCGTTGCGGAAGGCGGAGCGGGCGCCCGCGGAGGCGATGAAGGTCTTGGAGGGCACGCAGTCGTACAGCACACAGGCGCCACCGAGGCCGTCGCTCTCCACCAGGGTGACGTCGGCTCCGTGCTGGGCGCCGACCAGCGCGGCCTCATATCCGGCCGGCCCGCCTCCCATGATCACGATGCGGGTCACGGGGGTCCTCCTGTGGTGGGTGATGCGGTCAGGTTGTCGGCGGGTCCAACCGTACGCGCTACCCGTCCGGGGTCAGTTCGGAGGCTGTGCGCACGGCGCGTCCCGATGGCGCGAGCGGGTCGCTAGGCTAGGGCCGTGCCGCTCTATGCCGCTTACGGGTCCAACATGGATCCGGACCAGATGACGGAGCGCGCTCCGCACTCGCCGATGGCCGGTACGGGGTGGCTCGTCGGCTGGCGAATGACCTTCGGAGGCGAAGACCTCGGCTGGGAGGGCGCGCTCTCCACCATCGTCGAGGATCCCGGCAGCCAGGTCTTCGTGGTCCTCTACGACGTCAACAACGACGAGGACCGCCTGGACCGCTGGGAAGGCGCCGAACTGGGCCTCTACAAAAAGATCCGCCTCCGGGTCCAGACCCTGGAAGGCTCGGTCCTGGCCTGGCTCTACGTCCTGGACGCCTACGAGGGCGGCCTCCCCTCAGCCCGCTACGTAGGCGTGGTCGCCGACGCCGCCGAAGCAGCCGGAGCCCCCGCCGACTACGTGAACGACCTCCGCACCCGCCCCTGCAACGGCATAGGCCCCAACAGCAACAACTAACCCCACCCGAGTGTTGGCCGAACTCGTACGGTGTGTTGGCCGAACTCGTACCGGGTCTTGGCCGTTGTGGACCTCATGTTGGCCGTTCCCTGCTCTCGAAGGCCGCCCGGAGTCGCCCGAACAGCGCCTCCGGCGACCGGAGGTCCCGCGCACCGGCCCGCACCGTGAGCCAACCCCGCCCTGCCATCCGCTCGTCTCGATCGGCATCCTGCTCGGCCCGGTTCTCGTGCGCCTCGAACCCGTCGTACTCCAGCGCTATCCGGTGCCGCCGCCAGGCGAAGTCCAGCCTGCACACCACCCGGCCGTCCAGGTCCAGGATCTCGTGCTGGAGATCCGGAATCGGGAACTGGCCGTCGAGCACGAGGGTCAGCAGCATCAGGCTCTCCGCGGGTGACTCCGGCAGCCCGGTGGCCAGCTCGAGCAGCAGGAGGGCCCGCCCCACCCCTCGGTGATCGTCCCTGGCCCGCAACCGGGTGTCGATCTCCTGCCGAAGCTCCTCCTGGAGCCCCGGCGGCAGCGATCGGAGCGCCTGATCGGTGCAGGCGAACCCGTCCCGGTGCGACCGGCCGCACAGCAACTCGGCGAGCACGTACTCCGGGGCGAGCACCCGCAGGTCATCCAGCACGACGACGTCCTCCGGCGTGAACCGGTCATGGTGCACGACCAGCCCCGGCCGGTTCTTGGCCCAGCGCGAGTACGGCACCGTGATGTGCACGGCTGAGCTGGTCAACGGGGTCCACCCGTACACCTCGGCGGCGGTCGGCCCGCTCAGCGCGGCCTCCGGACCAGCCAGCAGCAGGGCCGCCCTGGCCCTGGTCCGAGGGTCGTGCGCACGGGTGACGGGCACGAACAGGTTTTTCCAGATCCGGGTCAGCCAGCCGGAGTTCAGCGCGGTGCGCAGGCCGCGTTCGCCGAGAGCGGCGACGGCCTGCGCGCGGGTACAGGGGACGGGGAGCGGGATGGTCGTGGGCATGGCATGACGATCGACGCTGACCCGGGGTGCGGGCCAGGCGTCGATCGACGAGCTGTGGATAACTGCCCGGTTGTGGACAACTCCGTCCCACAACGGCCAAGACCCCGTACGAGTTCGGCCAACTCACCGTACGAGTTCGGCCAACACGAGTGGGGGGTTAGGACTGGAGGGTGTCGAGGGCGGCTTGGGTGAGGATGCGGATGCCTACTGGGAGGGCGCGCTCGTCGAGGTCGAAGGTGGGTTGGTGGAGGTCCTTTTGCGGGCCCTGGCCGGACCAGACGCCCAGCCTGGCGAAGGAGCCGGGCACGTGTTCCAGGTACCAGGCGAAGTCCTCGCCGCCCGAGGACTGCTCGGTGCCGGTGATGGCGTCCTCGCCGAGCGCGGTCTGGGTGGCCGTGCGCAGCAGGCGGGTGCTCTCCCGGTCGTTGACCACCGGCGGCACGCCGCGGCGGTGCAGCAGGTCGAAACCAATGCCCAGCGGGCCCAGCAGGGCGCCGACCAGCTCGCGGACCACCGGCTCCAGCTCGGCCCAGGTGTCCCGGTCGCCGGTGCGCAGGGTGCCGCGCAGCAGACCGTCCTGCGGGATGGCGTTGGCCGCGTCGCCGGCGTGCACCGCGCCCCAGACCAGCACCGTGCCCGAACGCGGGTCGACCCGGCGGGTGAGCAGCTCGGGCAGCCTGGTGATCAGCGTGCCGAGGCCGTGCACCAGGTCGGCGGTCAGGTGCGGGCGGGAGGTGTGGCCGCCGGGCGAGGTCAGCCGGATCTCCAGCAGGTCGCTGGCGGAGGTGATCGCGCCGATCCGGGTGCCCAGCTTGCCCACCTGCAGCCGCGGCGCGCAGTGCAGGCCGAAGATCCGCTCCACCCCGTCGAGGCCACCGGCGGCCAGCACGTCCAGCGCGCCGCCTGGCATGACCTCCTCGGCGGGCTGGAAGATCAGCCGGACCCGGCCGGGCAGCGAATCGGCACTGGCCAGGGCCAGCGCGGTGCCCAGCAGCACGGTGGTGTGCGCGTCGTGCCCGCAGGCGTGCGAGACGCCGGGCACGGTGGAGGCGAAGGGCAGGCCGGTGTCCTCGGTCAGCGGCAGCGCGTCGATGTCGGCGCGCAGCGCGACGCAGCGCGAGCCGCTGCCGACCTCGCAGATCAGGCCGGTGCCGCCGGGCAGCACGCGGGGCCGCAGGCCGGCGTTGGCCAGCTCGCGGAAGAGGAACTTGGTGGTGTTGTGCTCGTTGCGGGACAGCTCGGGGTTGGCGTGGATCTGCCGCCGCCAGGCCACCACCTGGCCGAGGTTCTTCCCCAGCCACTTGTCCAGCCAGGACGGTCCCCGCCCCGCGCCAAGATCCTCCACAGTGGACATGGTGCGGCCGGAGCCGGGGCTCAGCACGTCGATGGGTCCGCGGGACTCCGGTCCGAAGGGCGGGCCGGGTCGGGAATCCAGGACTGTCACGCCTCAAAACCTCCTGCCGTGGCTGGCACGGCAACGCGGCTGTTCACACGATCAGCGGTGTCCGCGAGCAGCCGGGCTCGCTGGGCATCATCCGAGGCGGCGGCCACCGCGGTCCAGGCCAGCGCGAGCGCGCCGTCCAGCACCGCCTTGTCCGCGGAGGGCGAGGCGCAGGCGGCCGCGAACTCCGGCTGGTGGTTCACCGAACTGCCACAGTCGATGGCGATCGTGGGATGGATGGCGGGCAACGCGTGGGTGATGTTGCCCATGTCGGTGCTGCCGGTCTGGCGGTTCGCCTCCTCGGCGGGGCTCAACGGCTCCCGGCCCAGTTCCGTCACGGCAGCGCGGTACGCCAGGGCCAGCCACGGGTCCGGGGCCAGCTCGGCGTAGTTCGGGGACACCTGGGTGATCTCGTGCGCGCAGCCGGTGGCCACGGCGCCGGCCTCGAAGCACCGGCGGATCCGCTCGTCCAGGTGGCTCAGCGAGTCCATGTTCTCGGCTCGCAGGTAGAACAGCCCGGCGGTGCGCGCGGGCACGATGTTGGGCGCGGCGCCGCCGTGGGTGACGATGCCGTGCACCATCTGCCCGTGCTCCAGGTGCTGGCGCAGCAGGCCGATGGAGACCTGGGCCACGGTCAGCGCGTCCGCGGCGTTCACGCCGAGGTGCGGCGCCGCGGCGGCGTGCGAGGCACGGCCGGTGTAGGCGACCTCGAGGTCGGTGATGGCCAGCGAGGAGCAGGCGCAGGTCTCGTGCGGGGCGGGGTGCACCATCATCGCCATCGACACGTCGTCGAAGGCCCCGCGCTCCAGCATCAGCACCTTGCCGCCACCGGCTTCCTCGGCCGGGGTGCCGAACAGCTTGACCGTGATGCCGAGCCGGTCGGCGACCTCGCGCAACGCGAGCGCGGCGCCGACCGAGGAGGCGGCGATGATGTTGTGCCCGCAGGCGTGCCCGACCTCGGGCAGCGCGTCGTACTCCGCGCACAGCCCGACCACCAGCTCACCAGAGCCATAGGTGGCGGTCAGCGCGGTGTCCAGGCCCGAGGTGCCGCGTTCGACCTTGAAGCCCTCGCGGCCCATCAGCTCGGCGACCTTGTCGGCGCTGCGGTACTCGGCGAAGGCCAGCTCGGGTTCGGCGTGGATGCTCCGGGAGAGCCCGACCAGCGCGTCCGAGTACCGCTCGACGGCGGAGCGGCACTGGACTTTGGTGTCGGTACTCATTTGCATCCAATCCTGCACTACCCGTTTTGGCCAAGATCCAAAGATCGACAACGAGCCGCCTGGCGGTTGGTTCGCTGCGCCGAGCGGAGCCGTGCCCTTCGGTCTGGCTGTACCCCGGTCCCGTCCATCCGAACGTGCCCACTCCACCACAGTCAATGCGGACGAAGGGGTTCCTATCCGGACAGCGTTTCTTCCGGCTGGCCAAAATACCAGGTCAGAGCGGGGTCACCCGGCGCTCTTACCCCACTTCTTGCGGTATTTCCGCCCGAGAAAAACGATGCCGAGCAGCACCACCGCGATGATCGCGATGGTCACCCGACGCTCGTTGTCGGCCTGCTGTTCCGGCGTGATCGGCGGCGCGGTGCTGGTCGAGGACGGGCTCGTGCCGCTCGGCTTCGGCGAACTCGGGGGCTGCTGCTGCGCGAGCACCCGGACCACGGCCACCGGCTCGGCCGCGGCGGCCGCGGTCGGCGTGGCCAGCAGCGCGAGCCCGCCCAGCAGGGCGGCTACCACCGCGTTGGCCCGACCTCGCATCGTCGCCTCCTCCACAAGCGCGCACCATGTGTGCACCGTCGAGAAGAGCATGCCCTGTCGCCCGGTCGATGGTCACCCCACCCGGGGATCTTGGTGGCGGATCGTGAGTTCAGCGCACCCCGAACAGGTGATCGAGTGCCAACTGATCGAGTCGCTCGTAGCCCATTCCGCGCGTCGCCGCCGACTCCGGGTCAAAGGACTCGGCACGCAGTCCGGCCAGGTCCTCCCCCGGCAGCAGGGTGGGCACGGCCAGTGCGCTGATCCGGGACGCCTCCTTGGCCGCGGCCACCTCGGGATCGGCGTGGAAGGCGGCGGCCCGTTCGGCGAAGATCAGGTAGTTGCGCATGCAGGCGGCCGCCGCGGCCCACACGCCGTGCTCGTCCTCGGTGCGCGCGGGCTTGAAGTCGAAGTGCCGCGGACCGTCGTACCCGGCCCGTTCCAGCAGGTCGACCAGGTGGAAGGCGGCCTTGACATCGCCGTTGCCGAAGCGCAGGTCCTGGTCGTAGCGCGGCCCGGTCTGGCCGTTGAGGTCGATGTGGAACAACTTGCCTGCCCACAGCGCCTGGGCCACCCCGTGCGTCACCGACAGCCCGGCCATCTGCTCGTGCCCGACCTCCGGGTTCACCCCGACCAGCTCGGGATGGGCCAGCCGCTCGATGAAGGCCAGCGCGTGCCCGATGGTGGGCAGCAGGATGTCCCCGCGCGGCTCGTTCGGCTTGGGCTCCAGCGCGAACCGGATGTCGTAGCCCTGCTCGCGCACGTACCCGCAGAGCAGGTCCACCGCCTCGGCGTAGCGGTCCAGCGCGACCCTGGCGTCCTTGGCCACCGGGGTCTCCGCGCCCTCGCGCCCGCCCCAGAGCACGTACACGCCGGCGCCCAGCTCGGCGGCCAGGTCCAGGTTGCGCAGGGTCTTGCGCAGCGCGAACCGGCGCACGTCGCGGTCGTTGGCGGTGAACGCGCCGTCCTTGAACACCGGGTGGGTGAACAGGTTGGTGGTCAGCATCGGCACGGCCAGCCCGGTGTCGGCCAGCGCCTTGCGGAAGCGGTCCAGCAGTCGCCCACGACTGGCGTCCTGCGCGCCGAACGGGATGAGGTCGTCGTCGTGCAGGCTCACCCCCCACGCGCCCAGCTCGGCCAGCCTGCCCAGCGCGTGCTCGGGTTCCATCGCGGGCCTGGTGGGCTCGCCGAAGGGGTCGTTGCCGCGCCAGCCCACCGTCCACAGCCCGAAGCTGAAGCGGTGTTCCGGCCGCGGCCGATACGGATCAGTGCTCACGACTACCTCCGGCTGTCCACTGTGGACTGTGCGGGGACGAGTTCCCAGCGGTTGCCCGGCGCGGGCACGGGGGCCAGCGTCGGGTCGGTCAGCACGTGCTCCATGGCCGCGTACGCGCCGCCGCGCACGGCCGCGGTGAACCCGAGGTCCGAGGGCAGCAGGCGGCAGGCGCCGGGCTGTTCGGCCCCGGTGGCGACCACCCTGGCGGTCAGCTCGCGCTCGGCCGGGGCGATCAGCCAGTCGGCGAGCACCGCGAAGTAGCCGCCGAGCACCACCGCGGCCGGGTTGAGGATGTTGACCAGGATGGACGCGCCGACGCCGAGCGCGGCGCCTATCCGCTCCAGCGCGGCCAGCGTGCGCTTGTCCCCCTCGCGGGCCCGGCTGACAATGGTGGCCAGCCGTTTCTCCAGGTCAAGCGAGGGATCGCGAATCGGGTCGCCCTCCTCGGCGACCGAGCGCAGCAGCGCGCCGAGGCCGACCTGGGTCTCCCAGCAGCCCTTGCGCCCGCAGCCGCAGTCCGCGCCGGAGGGGTCCAGCGGCATGTGCCCGACCTCGCCGGTGAACCCGGTGGCCCCGCGCAGCAGCCGCCCGTCGGCGATCACGCCGCCACCCACGCCGACCTCGCCGGTCAGGTAGAGCAGGTCGGTCGCGCCCGCGGCCACCCCGGTGACGTGCTCGGCCACCGCGGACAGGTTGGCGTCGTTGTCCACCGCGATCCGCCCGGCAGGCAGGTCCAGGCTGGCGCTGAGTTGATCGACCACGGCCGCGTTCCGCCAGCGCAGGTTGGGCGCGAACCGGACCACGCCGCCGTCCACGTCGACCAGGCCGGGCACCGCGGCGGTGACCCCGGCGACCCAGCCGCCCATGGCCTCCACCGTGCGGCGGGCCTCGGCGGCCAGGCCGGCCAGCAGGTCGATCGCGCCGACCGCGCCCAGCCCGGCCACGTCGGTGGGCACCCTGCGGTGCAGCACCAGGTCGCCGGAGAGGTCGAGCACGGCGACCGCGGCGTAGTCGACGTTGGCCTCCAGGCCGATGCCGCACACCGTGCGCGGGCGCAGCTCGACCAGCTGCCCCGGCCTGCCGATGGCGCCGCCGACCACGGCGCCGAGCCGGACCAGCCTGCGCTGCTCGAGTTCGGCGACCAGACTGGACATGGTCGCCTTGTTGAGCCCGGTCATCCGGGCCAGCCGGGCGCGGGACTGCGGCCCGTCGGACCGCAACGCACGAAGCACCAGGGCCAGGTTCGCCTTGCGCAACCCGGCATGGTCGGCGGGACGGTCCGGACCCTGCACCCTGCACCTCGATTCGTTTGTTGCCCAGTCAAACTAAGACTCCGACGGCCGCAGGTCAACCTGACCCCGCCCTGAGTGCCTATCGGCTGAACGGCCGCACGTCACCCCGCTGAAGAGTGGATCACCCGTTCAGTCCATCAGTAATCGTGTACTTGACCCCTGGCGGTGGAATAGGCGGCGCGGACCTCGGCGTAATCGTCGGGGTTCGCGGCCGGGCAGGGCTCGGACCGGAGCTGCCACACCGGCGGCTCCGCGGTGCCTGCCGCGGCCCAGGCGGCCTGCCGGGCCGCGCCCAGTGCGACGTACTCAGCGGGCTCGGGCGCCTCCACCGGCGCGGCGAAGAGCCCCGGCGCGACCGCGCGCACCGCGGCCGAGCGGGCCGCGCCGCCGACCAGCAGCACCCGGCGCACCTCGACCCCGTGCGCGCGCAACGCGGCCAGCCCGTCGGCCAGCCCGCAGAGCATGCCCTCGACCGCGGCCCTGGCCAGGTTCTCCGGGGTCATGTTGGCCCGGCGCAGCCCGGTCAGCGTGCCGGAGGCGTTCGGCAGGTCCGGGGTGCGCTCGCCGTCCAGGTAGGGCAGCAGCACCAGCCCGCCAGCACCCAGCGTCGCGGCCAGCGCCAGCCGGTCCAGTTCGGCCAGGTCAACGCCCAGGAGCTGGGCGGTCGCGGTGAGCACCCTGGCCGCGTTGAGCGTGCAGACCAGCGGCAGGTAGCGGCCGGTGGCATCGCAGAACCCGGCCACCGCGCCACTGGCGTCCGCGGCCGGGTGCTCGGCCACCGCGAACACCGTGCCCGAGGTGCCCAGCGAGACCACCACGTCCCCCGGCCCGGCGCCCAGGCCGAGCGCGGCGGCCATGTTGTCCCCGGTGCCCGCGCCGAGCAGCCAGCCCTCCGGCGTCTGACCGGCGCTTTCCGCCGGTCCGAGGATCCGCGGCAGCTCCGGCACCCGACCGAAGGCCGCGGTGAGGATCTCCGGCAGCCACTCCCCGGTGGCCGGGGCGAAGTAGCCGGTGCCGGAGGCGTCACCGCGGTCGGTCGCCGGGAGCTGACCGGGTTCGGCGAGCCGGCTGGTCAGCCAGTCGTGCGGCAGCAGCACCCTGGCCACCCGGTCGGCGAGCGCGGGCTCGTGCCGGGCCAGCCAGGCCAGTTTGGTCACGGTGAAACTCGGGCCGGGCACCGAGCCGGTCCGCCGCGCCCACTCCCCCGGCCCGCCCAGTCCGGCCGCCAGCTCGGCCGCCTCGGGGGCCGAACGCAGGTCGTTCCACAGCAGCGCGGGCCGCACCGGCGCGCCCTCGGCGTCCACGGTGACCAGCCCGTGCTGCTGCCCGCCCACCGCCAGCGCGCTGACCGGCCCCGGCAGCTCGGCGGTGGCCTGGGCGAGCGCGTCCCGGCAGGCCGCCAGCCAGACCCGGGGATCGACCTCGGTGGCGTCCGGGTGCGCGGCGCGGCCCTGGGCGAGGACCTGGCCGGTCTCGGCCTCCACCACGAGGGCCTTGGTGGACTGGGTCGAGGAGTCGATGCCGATGGTGAGTGCCATAGCGCGGCATCATGCGCTGTCGGCGGAGGAGCGCGCCACCGTCCGGCCGAGCGGCCGAGCGTGCAAAATGGACCTTGTGCCACCCGCTGACACCCCCTCCGACCAGCCCGAGCCGACCGATGTCCCGGTCGAGCCGGACCTGCCGGTCCGCCGCATCGCCGAGCGCTACCGGCTGAACGGGCTGCTCGGCAGGGGCGCGATGGGCACGGTGTGGTCGGCGCACGACGAGATGCTCGGCCGCCGGGTCGCGGTCAAGGAGGTCCGGCTGCCGCCGGGCATCCCGGTGGCGGAGGCGGACGCGCTGCGCGAGCGGACCCTGCGCGAGGCGCGGGCCATCGCGGTGCTCTCCCACCCCAACGTGATCACCCTCTACGACGTGGTCCGCCAGGACGGCGAGCCGTTCGTGGTGATGGAGCTGCTGCCCTCGCTCAGCCTGGCCGAACTGGTCCGCGAGCAGGGCCCGCTGTCCACCACGCAGGCCGCGGCCATCGGCGACGCGGTGGCCGCCGCGCTGGAGGCCGCGCACCGGGCCGGGGTCACCCACCGCGACGTCAAACCCGGCAACGTGCTGGTCGGGGTGGACGGGCAGATCAAACTCACCGACTTCGGCATCGCCCGCAGCGTCAGCGACCACACGCTGACCAGCACCGGGATCATGCTCGGCACGCCCGCGTTCATCTCGCCGGAGGTGGCCTCCGGCGATCCGGCGACCCCCTCGGCCGACCTGTGGGGACTGGGCGCGACGCTGTTCGCGGCGCTGGAGGCGCGGCCCCCGTATGACGCCGACGGCGACCCGCTGGACACCGTCACCGAGGTGGTGCACGGCGAGGTGCCGCAGGTCGACGCCGAGCATCCGCTGCACCCGGTGATCGCCGGCCTGATGACCAAGGAAACCGGCTCCCGGATGTCCCTGGCCGAGGTGCGCAGGCTGCTGCACCCGCTGCTGCCCGAACCCGGCGAGCGCCTGTTCGAGGTGAATCCGAAGGACCTCCAGCCGGAGTCCGCCGAGCTGCTGGAACAGCCGCGCACGCCCACCCCCGGCTCCGGGGTGCTGCCCGCGCTGCTGGCCAGCGACCCCGGTCCGCTGCCCTTCATGACCAGTGCGGGCGAGCCAAGGCGCCGCTCGCGCACGGGCAAGGTGCTGCTCGCCGCGCTGGCCTTCGTGCTGTTCACCGGGGCAAGCGGCGGCGGGTTCGCGCTGGCCAGGGTGCTCGGCGGCAAGCCGGTGCTGCCCACAACCGCGCCCGCCCGCACCACCGAGCAGCAGCTGCTGTCCCCGGTGCTGGAGCTGGGGCCGCGCACCGAGCGGGCCAGCAGCACGCCGAATGACTCCGGCGGCGAGTTCACCGTGAACGTGCCCAAGGACTGGACCACCTTCCGCGAGCTGCGGGTCGGCTCGCCGGCGGTCAGCGCCGCGGTGCGCTTCGTCTCCGCCGACGGCCGCCAGGAGCTGGTGATCGAGCGCTTCGCCAACTACTACCCGCAGTTCCGGCTGTCGAACTTCCTCAGCAACCTGCCGCGCAACGCGGTCAGCACTCAGGGCACCTACAACGAGACGCCGACCCGGCCAGGGACCAAGGCCCCGGACTCGCCGGAGGCGCCCGTCGAGTTGCTGTACCGGGTGGCCGACCCCGGTCCGTTCACCACCGTGCCCAAGCCGACCGATTCCGGCGCCGAGGGCAACCTGGTCCGGCGCTCCACCTACCTGCTGCTACTGCCCAAGGTGCGGGATCTGTGGGTGGTGCAGGTCACCGTGCCCACCGAGTCCGAGGACACCGGGCAGAAGGAGCTGTTCGGGCCGATGGCTGCCAGCTTCATCCCCGCTGGCTAGGGTCCTTGGTGTGACCGAGACAAGCACTTCTCTGAACGTCAGCCCCGCGGCGGACCCCGACGCGGCTGCCGCCGCCGCTGCCGCGGAACTGGCCGCTCGAACCGGCATCGCATCCCACGACATCGCCCTGGTGCTGGGCTCCGGCTGGCGGCCGGCCGCCGACGTGCTCGGCGAGCCGGTCGCCGAGGTCCCCATCGGCGAACTACCCGGTTTCGTCGCGCCCAACGTGGTCGGCCACGGCGGCACCGTCCGCTCGGTCCGGGTGGGCGAGAAGAACGTGCTGGTGCTGCTCGGCCGCACGCACTACTACGAGGGCAGGGGCATCCCGCAGACCGTGCACGGCGTGCGGGTGGCCACCGCGGCAGGCTGCACCACGGTGGTGCTGACCAACGCCGCCGGTGGCCTGCGCCAGGGCATGCGGGTCGGCCAGCCGGTGCTGATCAGCGACCACCTGAACCTGACCGCGGCCTCGCCGCTGGTGGGCGCCAGGTTCGTCGACCTCACCGACCTGTACTCGCCGCGGCTGCGCGGGATCGCCAAGGAGATCGACTCCTCGCTGGAGGAGGGCGTCTACGCCGGGCTGCCAGGCCCGCACTTCGAGACCCCGGCCGAGATCCGGATGCTGCGCACCATGGGCGCGGACCTGGTCGGCATGTCCACCGTGCTGGAGGCCATCGCCGCCCGCGCCGCCGGGGCCGAGGTGTTCGGGCTGTCCCTGGTGACCAACCTGGCCGCGGGCATCACCGGTGAGCCGCTCAACCACATCGAGGTCCTGGAGGCGGGCAAGGCCGCGGCCACCGAGATGGGCGAGCTGCTGCGGAAGCTCGTGGAGCGCGCATGACGAAGCTGGGCACGGAGCTGCGCGACGCCGCGTTCCGCTGGATCGCCGATGACGTCGACCCTGATGCCCGGCTGGAGCTGCAGAAGGTGCTGGCCACGGCGATGGCGGGCGATGAGTCCGCGGTGGCCGCACTGGCCGACCGGATGGCCGGGCCGTTGCAGTTCGGCACCGCTGGGCTGCGCGGACCGCTGCGGGCCGGGCCGAACGGGATGAACCGTTCGGTCGTGGTGCGCACCACCGCGGGGCTGGCCGAGTACCTGCGGGTGCAGGGCCGCTCCGGCGGGCTGGTCGTGGTCGGGCGGGACGCCCGGCACGGCTCGGAGAACTTCTGCTCCGACGTGGCCGAGGTGCTCACCGGCGCGGGCTTCGACGTGCGGGTGCTGCCCAGGCCGCTGCCGACGCCGGTGCTGGCCTTCGCGGTGCGCGCGATCGGCGCGGTGGCCGGGGTGCAGGTGACCGCCTCGCACAATCCCAAGGCGGACAACGGTTACAAGGTCTACCTGGACGCGGGCGCGCAGATCGTGCCGCCCGCCGACCGGCAGATCGAGGCGGCCATCGCGAAGGTGCCTGCCGCGGTCTCGGTGCCCAGGGTGGCCGCCTGGCAGCCGGTGGGCGAGGACCTGATCGAGGCCTACGCGGACCGGGCCTCCAGCCTGCCGCGGGGGAAGGCGCGGGAGCTGCGGGTCGCGGTCACCGCGTTGCACGGGGTGGGCTCGGAGACGTTACTGGAAGTGCTGGGGCGGGCCGGTTTCACCGATCTGCACCTGGTCGAGTCGCAGGCCAGCCCGGACCCGGACTTCCCGACCGTCTCCTTCCCCAACCCGGAGGAGCCGGGCGCAACCGACGAACTGCTCGCGCTGGCCGCCGCGGTGCAGGCCGACCTGGCGATCGCGCTGGACCCGGACGCGGACCGGTGCGCGCTGGGCGTGCGCGGTCCGGACGGCTGGCGGATGCTGCGCGGCGATGAGACCGGCGTGCTGCTCGGCAACCAGGTTCTGTCCACATTGGACAAGCAGGCGAACCCGGATCCGTTGGTGGCGACCACGATCGTCTCCTCGGAACTGCTGCGTTCGGTGGCAAAGGCACACGGCGCGCGTTACGACGAGACGCTCACCGGCTTCAAGTGGCTGGTGCGCGCGGGCGATGGCAACGGCACCGGACTGGTCTATGCCTACGAGGAGGCGCTGGGTCACTGCGTGGACCCGGACTACGTGCGGGACAAGGACGGCATCAGCGCCGCGGTGCTCGCCTGCGATCTGGCCGCCACGCTCAAGGCCGAGGGCCGCGACCTGCTGGACGCGCTGGACGACCTGGCCGTGGCGCACGGGCTGCACCTGACCGACCAGGTGTCGCTGCGGGTGGCCGACCTGGCCCTGATCGGCGCCACCATGCGCCGCTTCCGCGGCACGCCGATCACCGAGCTGGGCGGCACCGAGGTCAGCCAGACGGACCTGGAGCCCAAGGCGGATGTGCTGGTGCTGCGGGCCGAGGGCCTGCGGGTGCTGATCCGCCCCTCCGGCACCGAGCCCAAGGTGAAGGCGTACCTGGAGGTGGTCACCCCGGTCACCGGCCTCGACGCCCTACCCCAGGCCCGAGCCGAGGGCAAAACCCGCCTGACCAAGGTCCGCGAGGCCATCACAGCCCTACTGACCGCCCCCTAACAGCCAACCACCCGCCCCACAACGGCCAACCACCCGTACAACAACGGCCAACACGCCGTACCAAACCGGCCAACACGCCGGGCGGGGTCCAACCCTCCCGGCGTGTTGGCCGTTGTCGTACCGAGTGTTGGCCGTTGTGGACGGTGTGTTGGCCGTTGTTGTACGCCGTGTTGGCCGTTCTGGGACGGTGTGTTGGGGTCAGCCGTTGAGGAAGGCCATGCCCTGGTCGGGGTAGCGGTTGCCGGCGATCTCGGCGAGTGGGACGGCGGCCTCGACCGCGGCGATCTCCTTGGCGGTGAGGGTGATCGTGGCCGCGGCGATGTTCTCCTCCAGGTACTTCAGCCGCTTGGTGCCGGGGATCGGCACCACGTCCTGGCCGCGGGACTGCACCCAGGCCAGCGCGAGCTGACCGGTGGTCACGCCGCGCTCGGCCGCGATGGCCTCCAGCGCGCGCACGATGCCGAGGTTGCGGGCCAGGTTCTCCTCGCTGAACCGGGGCTGTCCGACCACCCGGAAGTCGTTCGCGTCGAAGTCCTTGGTGCTGGCGTACTTGCCGGTCAGGAAGCCGCGGCCGAGCGGGGAGTACGGCACCAGCCCGATGCCCAGCTCGCGCGCGGTTGGCAGGATCTCCGCCTCCAGGTCGCGGGTCCACAGCGACCACTCGGTCTGCAGCGCGGTGATCGGGTGCACCGCGTGCGCCCGGCGCAGGGTGGGCGCGCTGGCCTCGGACAGGCCCAGGTAGCGCACCTTGCCCTCGGCGACCAGCTCGGCCATCGCGCCAACGGTCTCCTCGATCGGGACGTTCTGGTCGACCCGGTGCAGGTAGTACAGGTCGATGTGGTCGACGCCGAGCCTGCGCAGCGAGCCCTCGGCGGCCTCCCGCACGTAGGCGGCGTCGGCGCGGACCCCGCGCACGTGCGGGTCGGCCGAGCGCACGATGCCGAACTTGGTGGCCAGGGTGACCCGGTCCCGCCGGTCCTTGATGGCCCGGCCGACCAGCTCCTCGTTGCGGTGCGGGCCGTAGGCGTCCGCGGTGTCCAGCAGGGTCACGCCGAGGTCGAGCGCGCGGTGGATCACCTGGATCGAGGCCGCGTCGTCGGTCTCGCCGTAGAACTCGCTCATCCCCATGCAGCCCAGGCCCTGGGCCCCGACCTGCAACGCACCGATCTTTCGGGTGGGCAGGGTGGTCATGCGCTCGCCTCCTCGTGGATCAGATCGGCCGCGGTCATCTGCTGCTCGATCTGGTCGTAGTGCTCGATCTTGTAGTCCAGGATCTCCAGGCAGGCCTGCAGCTCGGCGATGCGCTCGCGCACCGAGGCGCGCTGATCGGTCAGGATCGCCTTGCGGCGGCCGTAACTGGCCGCGCCGCGGTGCCGGAGCTGGGCATATTCCCGCATCATCCGGATGGGCATGCCGGTCAGCCGGAGTTTGGTGAGGAACCCCAGCCAGCCCAGGTCGTCATCGGAGTAGGACCGCCGCCCGCCGGAGTCCCTGGCCGGCGGGTCCAACAGGCCGATGCGCTCGTAGTACCGCAGGGTGTCCACGGACAATCCGCTGCGCTCGGCCGCCTGGGCGATGGAGTAGCTCACGTCGTCGACGGTAGGAGCTGGAGTGCACTCCAGGTCAACCCGGAACCACGAACGGGTTTTCGCTCAGTCCTCGTCCTTGGGACTGGCCCACTCCTCGAACCGGTCGGCCACTTCAGATACTTCGATCAGACCGCGGCCCAGATCGCGGACGACGTCGAGCGCCTCGTCCTCGTCGGCGTCGATCCACCAGCCGTTGATGTCACACAGGGTCACCGCGGCAACCCAGCCCAGTCGCCAGTTCCCTTCGAGCAGCGGACGGGTGCGCACGATCGAATCGAGCAGAGCGGCAGCCTTCAACCAGAGCGTCGCGTACGCCTCGACGCCGAGTACGGCGGCACGAGGTCGGTGCGCGGCGGAGTCCAGCAGTCCGACGTCGCGCACCACAAGGTCACCCCCAGTGACCGCGGTGGCCAGCACGAGCAGGTCGCTGGCATCCAGATAAGTGATCACTAGCCAGGGAATACCAGAAAATCAGGTCGAGCCGAGCCTTTCGAGCAATCCCCGATAGCGGGGAAGAACACGTTCCAGCGCATCGGAGAGCTGTTGCTCCTTGTGCAACCGCGACCATCGGTCGGCCAGCGCCAGGCGCACGATCTCCTGTTTGGAGCGGCCCTCGACGGTGGCTAGCTCGTCGAGTTGCCGATTCTCCTCTTCGGTCAACCGCAGCGTCATGGCCATGCGGGGGATGGTACCGATCTGGTATCACCGTATCCAGAGGTCAGATACGTCCATTCGGGTTACGTAACAGTGTTGCAGTACGATCGAGGGGTGCCTCGACCGAAGACGCACGACGAAGCGCTGCGCGGGAAGCTGCTCGACCGGGCAGGAGAACTGCTGGCCGCCAAGGGCCCCGGCGCACTGGGTCTGCGCGGGCTCGCCCAGGACGTGGGCACCTCCACCACCGCGGTCTACTCGCTCTTCGGCGGCAAGCCGGGGCTGCTGCGCGAGCTGTACCTGGAGGCGTTCCGGCGCTTCGGGCAGTGGCAGGCCGCGGTGCCGGTGACCGAGGACCCCGCGCACGACCTGACCGAACTCGGGCTGGCCTACCGCTCCGCCGCACTGGCCGACCCGAACCTGTACCCGGTGCTGTTCAGCTCATTGGAACTGGACTTCGAGCCGGACGAGGAGACCATCGCGGCCGCGATGAACACGCTGGCGCCACTGCTCGCGGTGGTGCGCCGGGGCATCGAGGCAGGCGTGTTCGCGGCGGAGTCGCCGGAGGAGCTGGCCAACTCGGCCTGGGGACTCACCCACGGGCTGGTCAGCCTGGAACTGGCCGGGCGGCTGGTGCCGGGGCCGGCGGCCGAGCAGAACTACCGGCGGGCGATGGCCGCGCACACCCGCGGCTGGCTCGCGCCCCTGTCGGACTGACAGAGGGCGCGAGGCCCGGGACACCCCGCCGCCAACGGTTCCCCGGGCCTCGCTGAACTGTCCGTCTAGGACAGTCCTCTGTGGATCGCCGAGAACAGCTCACCGTTGTCGGTGTCACCGTCCAGCGACCAGACCATGGCGCCACCCAGCTTCTGCTGCCGGATGTAGCGCGTCTTCGCCCCGATGGAGACCGGGTCGTCGAAGTTCCAGAACGTGTTGCCGTCGTACAGCCAGCCGGTGGCCGCCTTCGGGTCCCGGTGCAGGGTGAAGCCGGGCAGCTGCTTGATCTTGTTGTAGTTCAGGTAGCCGCACTCGTGCGTGCTGGGCGCGCAGCCGGTGGCCGGCTGGAACAGGCCGTTGCCGCCACCGGTCACGCCGGTCCAGCCACGCCCGTAGAAGGGCACGCCGAGCACCAGCGAACGCCGGGGGGCGCCGCGGTCCAGGTAGTCCTTGATCACCTGGTCCAGGTCCAGTTTCCCGGGGGTGGGGTCGTTGTCCGGGGCGTGGATGGCGGACTGGTGGTTGGTCACCGAGTCCCAGGCGCCGTGGATGTCGTAGCCCTGGATGGTGGCGAAGTCCAGCAGCCGGAACACCTTGGGCACCTCGATGCCCGCGTCCAGCGTGGCAGCCCCGGCAGGCAGGAAGGCGGTCAGCTCGTAGTGCTTGCCGGTGCGCCAGGACAGTTCGGCGAACTGCTTGCGGAACTCGACCAGTGCCAGGGTGAAGTTCTGCTTGTCCTCCGGCCGGACCACGTTGCCGGGCGCACCGGCCGCGCCGGGCCACTCCCAGTCCAGGTCGATGCCGTCGAAGAGCCCAGCGGCCGCGCCCTGGCCGCCCTGGGCCAGTCCGTCCAGCTTGGGCAGGTCGCCCTTGAGGTAGAGGTCGACGCAGCTCTTCACGAACGCCTTGCGGGAGGCGTCGGTGAGCACCGCGTTGGAGAAGTACTTGGACCAGGTCCAGCCGCCGAGGCTGATGTTGACCTTGAGGTTGGGGTACTTCTTCTTCAGCTTGCGGATCTGGTTGAAGTTGCCGGCCAGTGCCTGCTCCGGCTTGTCCGCCACCCCGTCCACCGATTCGGCCGCGGTGTGCAGCCGCTGGTAGTCGGCCTTGGCGTCACCGAGTCCGGCGGTGCTGCTGGCGAAGCACTTGCCCTCCTCGCTGACGTTGCCGAAGGCGTAGTTGAGGTGGCTGAGCTTGCCAGCGGTGCCGGAGCTGACCAGCTTGTTGACGGTGTAGCCGAACTGGTTGGCGCTCCACTGCGTGTAGTAGCCGACCCTGCGCTGGGACTGCCCCCAGTGCTCGGCCGCGGCCTCATCGGCCACGGCTGCCGGTCCCAGTGACGCCAGGAGACCGGCCAAGGTGGTGACAACGACCGCGGCGATCCGGCCGCGGCGCTGAGTGGTCATCATCTGCGAGCACTTCTCCTTGATTCCGGAGGGTGGTCGCGGCCCGGGGGCAGGGAGTCCCGGGCCGCGACCGTGGTTTTCCTATCCGAGCGCGGTGGCCAGGGCCTTGATCAGCTCACCGTCCGCGGTGTCGCCGTCGAGGGACCAGATCATCGCGCCGCCCAGGCCCTTGCTCTTGGCCCAGTTGACCTTCCTGGTGATCTCGGTGGGATCGTCGAAGGTCCAGAAGGTGCTGCCGTTGAACAGCCAGGCATGTCCCGCGGTGGTGTCGCGGTGCACCGTGTAGCCGGAAGCGATCAGGTTCTTGACCTTCTTGTAGTCCTCGATGCCGGGCTCGAAACTGCCCGGCGCGGGGCCGGTGGCGGTCTGGAAGAGACCGTTGTTGGCATTGGTCACCCCGGTCCAGCCCCGGCTGTAGAAGGGCACGCCGAGCACGACCCACTTGGCCGGTGCGCCGCGGCTGGTCCAGGCGTCCACCGCGATCTCGTCGGAGTAGGCGATCGGACCCGGGTCGCCCGCCGGGAGCTTGACCGAGGACTGCTGGTTGGACCGGTTCTCCCAGCCACCGTGGAAGTCATAGCCCTGGACGTTGCCGAAGGTCAGGTTCTTCACGACCTCGCCGACCTCGAACCCGGAGTCGACCTTGCGCGGGTCGGCGGGCAGGAACGCGGTCAGGTCGTACTTCTTGCCGGTGCTCGCGCCGAGCGCGTCCAGCTGGGCCCGGTACTCCGCGGCCAGCAGGCTGAAGTTGCGCTTGTCCTCCGGCCGCACGATGTTGCCGGTGTTGCCCTCGGAACCGGGCCACTCCCAGTCGATGTCGATGCCGTCGAAGATGCCTGCGCCGGAGCCAGGTCCGCCCTGCGGGTCGCCGCCGATGACCGGCAGGTTGCCCTTGATCCACATGTCGATGCAGGAGCTGACGTGGGCCTTGCGCGAGGCGTCGGTGAGCGCGGCGTTGGAGAAGTACTTGGACCAGGTCCAGCCGCCAAGGCTGATCAGCACCCGCAGGTTCGGGTACTTGGCCTTGAGCTTCTTGAGCTGGTTCAGGTTGCCCGCGACCGGCTGGTTGTAGACGTCGGCCACGCCGTCGATGGCCTGCTCGGCTGGCAGCCTGCGCTGGTAGTCCGCCCAGGAGTCGCCCTGGCCTGCCTGGTTGACCTGGAAGCACTTGCCCTCGGCGTTGACGTTGCCGAAGGCGTAGTTGAGGTGGGTCAGCCGGGCCGCGGTGCCGGAGGTGTCCAGGTTCTTCACGTGGTAGGCGCGGTCGTAGACGCTCCACTGGGTGTAGTAGCCGACCTTGCGGTTGCCCGCCGGGCCCGGGTCGCCACCGCCGGTGGAGGTCTTGCCGCTGACCGAGGGGCTGGCCGCGGAGGTGTTGCCCGCGGCGTCCTTGGCCCGCACGGTGAAGCTGTAGGAGGTGTCCGCGGCCAGGCCGGTCACGGTGACCGAGGCGCCGGTGGCGGTCGTGACCACGCCGCCGGCGCCGAGGACCTCGTAGCCGGTGACGCCGACGTTGTCGGTGCTGGCGGGCCAGCTCAGCGAGATGGTGGAGCTGCTGACGCTGGTGACCGTCGGCTGACCGGGCGCGGTGGGCGCCTGGGTGTCGGGTTCGCTGCTGCCGCCGTCACAGGAGGCGCCGTTGACCTTGCAGCCGGACGGGTCGGCGTAGGCGCCGGTGAACTGGACCCCGAAGCCGAAGCTCGCGGACTGCCCGGCGGCCAGATTCCCGTTCCAGGACTGGCTTTTCGCGGTCACGTGCTGGCCGCTGACGGTGTGCGTGGCCTCCCACAGCGAACCGAGCCGCTGACCGGAGGGCAGGTCGAACTCCACGGTCCAGCCGGTGATCGAGGCCGGGCCGTTGTTGGTCACGGTGAACCTGCCCTCGTAGCCGGTTTCCCAGCCGGAGGTCTTGGTGAACTTCGCGGTCACCCCGGTCGCCGCGTGGGCGGGCAGGGCGGCCAGGCCCACCAGGGTGAGCAGCAGGGCGGTCAGCATCGCGGTGGCACGCCATCGGCGGATGGGCATGTCTCTCCTCGCGTCAGGAGCGAAAGGCGCAGCAGGGGGTGGTGAGACTGGAGGTGCGGTGAGACCGGCCGGGCTCCGGGGGACTAACGGCACCCCGGAGCCGGCCGGAAGCCGGTCACCTCGGTCAGCCGAGCACAGGGAGTCTTGACGCGGGTACGGCGATCTGCGGCAGCCATCGCGACCTCATCTCTTCAGGGCTCCCTGGGTTGGCGGACCCATGGCGTGGATGGAGCACGTGCGAGGCGGCGGCGAAACTCAGGTGGTGCTTGCGCGGTGTTGCCGCGCTTGCAATCACCATGTGGTTCAGACCACAGATCGTCAAGGTCTAGACCAATCAGTCACTCGTTCGGCCTAGCAAAACGTGAAAGTCGTTCAACCCCAACCGTTTGGGCCAACCGGGCATGTGCGCACTGGTCCAAACGGACCCACGAACGGGCTAACTCAAAGGGCCTCCCCGCGACTGTCGCGAGGAGGCCCTTCGGCGGGTTGACCGGCTGGGAGCTGCGGTTACACCGCCCCGTAAAGGCGGTCCCCGGCATCGCCGAGGCCGGGCACGATGAACCCGGAGTCATTGAGCCGTTCGTCCACGCTGGCGGTGACCACGCGCACCGGAAGGTCCGCGGAGGCCAGTTTCTCGACCCCTTCCGGCGCGGCCAGCACGCAGACCGCGGTGATGTCGGTGGCGCCCCGGTCCACCAGCAGCCGGATCGTGTAGATCATCGAGCCACCGGTGGCCAGCATCGGGTCCAGCACCAGCACCGGGCGCCCGGCCAGGTCCGCGGGCAGCGACTCCAGGTACGGGGTCGGCTGCAGCGTCCGCTCGTCGCGGGCCAGCCCGACGAAGCCCATCTGGGCGTCCGGGATCAGGTTGTGCGCCTGGTCGGCCATGCCCAGCCCGGCCCGCAGCACCGGCACCAGCAGCGGCGGGTTGGCCAGCCGGAACCCGTCGGTGCGGGCCACCGGGGTGTGGATGCGCTCCACCGCGACCGGCGCCTCCCGCATCGCCTCGTAGATCAGCATCTGGGTGAGTTCCTGGAGCGCGGCCCGGAACGCGGCGCTGTCGGTCCTCGCGTCCCGCATGGTGGTCAGACGGGCGCGGGCCAGCGGGTGTTCGACGACGAGAACGTCCATGGTCCAAGACGGTAGCGCGGTAGGCCATTTGGGTCTTGAACTGCCGGTTGTGGATGGATGACCGGGTGAGCGGGGTCACGACCCTAGACTCTGGCGCATGGCTGCACCGTCATCGGCGACGGCTGCCGGACCGGGCGTACCCGCCCCCTCCGGTGGACCGGCGCTCCCCCCTGAACTGGCCGACGCGACCAGGGACGACACCGCACTGCGCCGGTTCCTGCACGGCCTGCCCGGCGTCGACGCGGTCGGGCTCGAACAGCGCGCCGCGACCCTGGCCACCCGGAGCATCAAGAAGGCCTCCAAGCTCTGGGCCATCGACACCGCCATCAGCATGGTCGACCTGACCACGCTGGAGGGCGCGGACACCCAGGGCAAGGTGCGCACCCTGTGCGCGAAGGCCCGCAGGCCCGATCCGGAGTACCCGGAGGTGCCCAGGGTCGGCGCGATCTGCGTGTATCCCGACCTGGTGGCCACCGCGGTCGAGGCACTCGGTGACAGCGGGGTCGGCATCGCCAGCGTGGCCACCGCCTTCCCGTCCGGCCGGTCCAACCGCGCGGTGAAGCTGGCCGACACCGAACTGGCGGTGCAGGCGGGCGCGACCGAGATCGACATGGTGATCGACCGGGGCGCGTTCCTCTCCGGGCGCTACGGCCAGGTCTTCGACGAGATCAAGGCGGTCAAGGCGGCCTGCGGGTCGGCGCACCTCAAGGTCATCCTGGAGACCGGCGAGCTGGCCACCTACGACAACATCCGGCGCGCGTCCTGGCTGGCGCTGCTGGCCGGTGGCGACTTCATCAAGACCTCCACCGGCAAGGTCTCCCCCGCGGCCACCCTGCCCACCACGCACCTGATGCTGCAGGCGGTGCGGGACTGGAAGGACCAGACCGGCGAGCTGCGCGGGGTCAAGCCCGCAGGCGGGATCCGCACCACCAAGGACGCCATCCGGTACCTGGTCGCGGTGCACGAGGTCGCGGGCCCGGAATGGCTGACCAACACGCTGTTCCGGTTCGGCGCCTCCAGCCTGCTCAACGATCTGCTGATGCAGCGGCGGACCCAGCTTGAGGGCCACTACAGCGGCCCCGACTACGTGACGGTGGACTGACGATGAGCAATCCCGTGTGGGAGTACGCCCCGGCCCCTGAGTCCAGGGCGATCGCCAACCTCAAGGCGAACTACCAGATGTTCGTCGACGGCAACTTCGTCGACGGCGAGGGCGAGCCGCTCAAGACGGTGAACCCGGGCACCGAGGAGGTGCTCGCCGAGGTGAGCACCGCCGCGCCGTCCGATGTGGACAAGGCGGTCAAGGCCGCCCGGCGTGCCTACGACAAGGTGTGGGGCCGGATGCCCGGCGCCGAGCGGGCCAAGTACCTGTTCCGGATCGCGCGGATCATGCAGGAGCGCGGCCGCGAGCTGGCGGTGCTGGAGACCCTGGACAACGGCAAGCCGATCAAGGAGTCGCGGGACGTCGACATCCCGACCGCGGCCGCGCACTTCTTCCACCACGCGGGCTGGGCGGACAAGCTCGGCTACGCCGGGTACGGGCCGGACCCCAAGCCGCTTGGCGTTGCCGGTCAGGTCATCCCGTGGAACTTCCCGCTGCTGATGCTGGCCTGGAAGATCGCGCCCGCACTGGCCTGCGGCAACACCGTGGTGCTCAAGCCAGCCGAGACCACCCCGCTGAGCGCGCTGGTCTTCGCCGAGATCTGCCAGCAGGCCGGACTGCCGGCCGGGGTGGTCAACATCCTGCCCGGCGCCGGTGACGTCGGCAGTGAGCTGGTCAACCACGGCGGCATCGACAAGGTGGCCTTCACCGGCTCCACCGACGTCGGCAAGCTGATCCAGCGGTCGCTGGCCGGCACCGGGAAGAAGCTGACCCTGGAGCTGGGCGGCAAGGCGGCCAACGTGGTCTTCGACGACGCGCCGCTGGACCAGGCGGTCGAGGGCATCGTCAACGGCATCTTCTTCAACCAGGGCCACGTCTGCTGCGCGGGCTCCCGGCTGCTGGTGCAGGAGTCCATCGCCGAGGAGCTGATGGCCAAGCTGCGGGCCAGGGTGTCCACGCTGCGCCTTGGCGACCCGATGGACAAGAACACCGACATCGGCGCGATCAACTCCAAGCCGCAGCTGGACCGGATCCGCGAGCTGGTCGCCTCCGGTGACGCCGACGGCGCGGAGCGCTGGACCAGCCCGTGCCCGGTGCCGGACAAGGGTTTCTACTTCGCGCCCACCGTGTTCTCCGGTGTGCAGCAGGCCATGCGGATCGCCCGCGAGGAGATCTTCGGGCCGGTGCTGTCGGTGCTGACCTTCCGCACTCCGGCCGAGGCGGTGGCCAAGGCCAACAACACCCCGTACGGGCTCTCCGCCGGGATCTGGACCGAGAAGGGCTCGCGCATCCTGTGGATGGCCGAGCAGCTGCGGGCCGGTGTGGTGTGGGCCAACACGTTCAATCGGTTCGACCCGACCGCGCCCTTCGGCGGGTTCGGCGAGTCGGGCTTCGGCCGCGAGGGCGGCCGGGCGGGTCTGGAGGCGTACCTCGATGTCTGAGCGGATCAGCGTGGCCAAGACCTACAAGCTGTACGTGGGCGGGAAGTTCCCCCGCTCCGAGTCCGGACGGGTGTACCCGGTGAACGACGCACGCGGGAAGTTCCTCGCCAACGCGTCCCTGGCCTCGCGCAAGGACGCGCGGGACGCCGTGGGCGCGGCCAGGTCGGCCTTCGCCAAGTGGTCCGGCGCCACCGCCTACAACCGCGGCCAGGTGCTCTACCGGGTGGCCGAGATGCTGGAGGGCCGCCGCGAGCAGTTCATCGCCGAGGTGGCCACCGCCGAGGGCATCGCCGCCAAGAAGGCGGAGACCCTGGTGGACGCCGCGGTGGACCGCTGGGTCTGGTACGCGGGCTGGACGGACAAGCTGGCCACCGTGCTCGGTTCGGCCAACCCGGTCGCGGGCCCGTACTTCTCCTTCACCACCCCAGAGCCCACCGGCGTGGTCGCGGTCTTCGCCCCGCAGGCATCCTCGCTGCTGGGCCTGGTCAGCGTGGTCGCCCCGGTGATCGCGGCGGGCAACACCTGCGTGGTGGTCACCAGCGAGGACCGCCCGCTGCCCGCGATCACCCTGTCCGAGGTGCTGGCCACCTCCGACCTGCCCGGCGGCGTGGTCAACCTGCTCACCGGCAAGGCCGCGGAACTGTCCCCGTGGCTGGCCGAGCACGCCGATGTGAACGCGATCGACCCCACCGGCGTGCCGCTGGAGGCCAGGGCCGACCTGGAACGTTCGGCGGCAGGCACGGTCAAGCGCGTGCTGCGCGCCCCGGCCAAGGAACCGGACTGGACCGCCACCCCGGACATCAGCAGGCTGCGCGGTTTCCTGGAGCACAAGACGGTCTGGCACCCGACCGGCGTCTGAGCCCGACGGTGGGGGCGGTTCCGGCCGCCCCCACCCCGCTCAGTGCGGCACGTACGGCCGGTACTCACTCGCCTGCACGTGCACCGCCCGGCGGGCCCGCCCCTGCTGGTGCAGCCAACTGGCGCCGCCCAGGCACAGCAGGAGCAGCACGATCCCGATCACCATCAGGATCACCACCAGCTCCGCCGGGGCCAGCAACAGCACGGTGTCCCGCACCTCCGCGCTCAACCCGTTCCGCACCACCGGCTCGCCGAAGCTGCTCAGCCCGGCGAGCGCCAGCACCAGCACGGCGCCCAGCACGCCCCAGCGCCGGAGCCTCGGGTTCGGGCCCGGCTCGACCTGGCGCGCCGAGAGCACCGCCATCCCCAGCGCGTAGACCACAACACTCAGCGGCAGCACCGCGTTGAAGACCAGGTGGACCAGCCCGCCGGTGGTGAGCCACAGCCAACCGTCGCTGATCTGCCGCTGGCCCCGTGTCCCCACGATGAGCATCAGCACCCCTGCCACGCCCATCAGCACCCAGGTCCAGCCCAGCGCGCGACCGATCCCGAGGTGGCGCAGACCTCCCGCCTCGCTCACCTCGGCACGTCCAGCCAGTACTGGCTCGGCTGCACGTTCGCCGCCCGCGCCGCCTGGACCCGGCGGTGCGCCCGCGCCCCGGCCCAGCCCATCAGCCCCAAGGCCAGCAGACCCGCGATCAGCAGCCCGATCGGCACCAGCACCGGCACGTCCACCAGCACGCTCCGGCGCACCTCCCGGCCCATCTGCTCGTAGAAGAACATCTGGACGAAGACCGTGGCGCCCACGAAGAGGACGAACCCCACCGCCACCAGCACACCCCGCTTGCGCAGCGCCCTGGACCGTTCCGGCCCGGTGCGCCCGGCCGAGACGGCGAACAGGACCAGCACGATCGACACCCCGCCCAGCGTGCTCAGCACCGTGCCTCCCGCGTCGAGCAGCTCATCGCCGGTCAGCACGGTCCGCCCCTGCCCCGTGTGCAGCAGGCCCTGGAAGGCAGCGGCGATCAGCAGCACGCCGACCACCGACCCCAGCACGTACCAGCCTAAGAACGTGCGGTCCTTTGCAACGTTGTACATCCGCCCCCCAGTGCTCCCCGATGTGAGCACCCATCGTACCGGGAAACCACCGCTCACCAGGGAAGAACTCCGGATTCAGCGGATCCGCCAGTCCAGCCTGCCGTCCGGGGTCACGGTCGGGTGGCTGTGCCGCACCGGCGTGCCCGTCTCCAGGGCCTCGGCCACCTCGGCCGCCATCTCGCCCAGGCTGGGCCACTCCGGCTTGTGCACCTCGGAGCGTTCCTGGTCCCACTCCAGCACGCAGCCGTGCAGCGGGCCGGGGCGCAGGTCGACGACCAGGGCGTCGCCGCAGCCGTCGAAGGCGATGGGCACCCAGGCCGGGTGGAAGCTGCGGGCCGCGGTGCCCGCCTCCGGTTCGGCGTCCGGTTCGGCCCAGGTCGCGCGGTACCGCAGCCGCCGCCATTCCCTGGCGTCGAAGGCGCTGCGGGTGCTGTGCGGGGTGTAGAAGGGCGGCAGGATCTCGGCGAACTCGGTGCGCTCGGTGCCGTCGCACAGCGTCCACCACCGGCACAGGTCGGCCGGGAAACCCAGGCCCAGGCGGCGTTGCAGCTCCTCGACCTCGGCGGGCGCCGCACCCGGCCGGAGGAGTTCGTAGGTGGTGGGCGCGCTCGCGGCCAGCCAGGTCCTCAGCCGGCCCCAGCCCTCGGCAACGTCCATAAGCACATGATCGCAGCTCACGGGCTTGATCGGTGCCGCCAACCCGTGATCATCGTTGGGCCGGTCGGAGCAAGTACCCGATCAGGTTCGGTGGAGCCGGCCCCCGACGCCGGCCCCACCGAAGCATCATCGCGGCAGGTCAGCCGCTCAGCGCCGCCTCACGCATACCGCGCTGGACGACCGTGGTCGCCGCGCCCGCGAAGGCTGTCCACTGTGGAGCGTGCTCGGCCAGCAGCCGTCTGCCGCCGCCGCTGATCTCGTAGAACTTGCGGCCCGGCCCGCCGTCGCCGGCCCGCCAGGCGCTGTTGAGCAGCCCGGCCTCCTCCAGCCGGTTGAGCAACGGGTACAGCGTGCCGCCCTTGACCTCGCCAAGGCCGGACTCGGCCAGCTGCTGGGAGATCAGGTACCCGTAGCTCTCCCCGCTCTCGGCGAGCAGGGCGAGCACGGCCAGGTCGAGCACGCCGCGCAGCCACTGCGCCTGACGCACCTCGACCGGACTCACGACTAGAAGGTATCGCCATCTAGCTGGCTGTGCAACCTAGTCGGTCGCGTGAATCCGGCCATCCACGCCCCCAAGCGGCCTGACGTGCGGCAAGCTGGGCTATCCGGCCGGAACCGCGGAGCGCGCACCCGCGTCGAACCGGTCACACAGGGGCTCATGGGGAGAGGCAGACGGGGAGCGATGGCCGAGAAGGGTTTCAAGGTCGACCCGGCCGCGTTGACGAGTTACGCCAACGCGGCCAAGGGCATGTCCGGCGAAATCGGCAAGGTCGGCAGCGGCACGCTGGCCGGGGCCAACGCGGTGCCGGGCAACGCCTTCGGCAAGATCGGCGCGGAGGTCTCCGGCGCGCTGACCCCGGCCGCGCAGTCGATCATGGACGCCATCGCGGCCGCGGCCAAGGCACTGGGCGAGCTGGGCACCGCGGTCAGCGGCACGGTCACCGACTACCACCAGCAGGACGCCGAGCACGCCGCCAGCGTGAAGCGCGCCGGACAGCGCTGAGCACAGGGGGATCCAGGACATGTCCGACGTCGAAGCAGTGCTCAACGGACTCACCGAACCGTTGCGCAACAACCTGAAGGACATCGAGGGCGACCACGGCGCCGCCCAGCGCGCGGCCACCGCCTTCGGACAGGCCAACACCGCGCTGGCCGATCTCAAGGGCAGGCACAACGGCGCGTTCAAGGGCGCGATGAACGGCTGGTACGGCGACCGGGCCAACGTCTTCCAGGGCCGGGTCGCCACCCTGGAGGGCTCGCTGGACAAGCTGGCCGCCAACTGCAAGACCGCCCAGGACGCGGTCAACGGCGCCTACAACGCGGTCACCTCGGCCAAGGGCAACATCGAGCGGCTGGTCAACGAGCTGCGTGGCGCGGTCACCCCGCAGGTGCAGGCGGCGCTGGCAGGTAAGGCAGGCGGCAACAAGGCCAGCGTGCCCGAGGCGATCAAGCAGTGCTGGTGCACCGCGGCCAACTTCCACCTCAAGGGCACCCAGGAGATCACCAAGGCCAAGCAGGCACTGAGCGAGGCCGCGGGCAAACTGCGCGGCCTGCCAGGGGTGGACGTGGGTTCACTCGGCGGCATGGGCGGCGCGCTCGGCGGCGGCGTGGACGGCACCGGCACCGCGGGGTCCAACGGCCGCAACGGTTCCGGCGGCAATGGCAGCGGCTCCAACGGGGGCGGCGGCGGCGGTTCGGGCAGTGGTGGCGGCGGAGGGGGCGGCGGTGGCGGCGGCGCGCCCGCGTCCAACCTGCCGGTGGCCATCCCGCCGCAGCCGGGTTCGGGTGTGGACGTGAACCTGCCCGGCGGCAAGACCGTGCAGGCGCCCAACGAGATCGCCGCGGCCGCGGTGCGCAAGGCGCTGACCGCGCTGGGCACGCCGTACGTCTGGGCGGCCTCCAATCCGCCGCAGGGCACCGACTGCTCCGGGCTGACCAAGTGGTCCTACGCGGCAGCCGGGTTCGAGCTGCCCAGGCACTCCGCGGCCCAGGCGATGGGCGCGCAGGTGCCGCCCGGCCAGCTGCTGCCCGGCGACCTGGTGGTGTGGAAGGGTCACGTGGCGATGTTCATCGGCGACGGGCAGATCATCGAGGCCGGTGACCCGGTGCAGATCGGCAAGCTGCGCACCACCAACAGCGGCATGCCGTTCATGGGCTTCTTCCGGCCCACCGGCTGAGCGGGGGTAGGTCGATGCACGAGGACTACGTCGAGGCGGACAACGCGCGGGCGGCGGCGAGGATCGCCGAGACCGATCAGCGGGTAACCGAACGGCTGGCCCGGTCCGGGCCGGTGCTCGGCCGGGCCCGTTCCGGCGACGGCGCGGTGAGCGTGACCGTGGTGCCCGGCGGGGAGATCCAGGAGGTCCTGATCGACCCGAGGGCCCTGCAGCTGGGTTCCGCGCAGCTGGCCGCCGAGGTGCTCAAGCAGGCCCAGCGGGCCACCAGGGACGCGGCCGGGCGGCTGCACCGGACCCTGCACGGCGTGCTGGACACGCGCGCGGCCGAGGGGCTGACCGCGCTGGGCATGGCGCCGCAGCCGGTGCCCGACGACGATGACGAGGACGGCGGGTCTTTCCTGCGGAGGGCGCGATGAGCGAGCCGGATGAGGTGCGCGAGGCCGAGGACCGGCTGCTGGCCAGTCAGCGGCTCGAGGCCGACATGGCCAGGGTGGTCGGCCAGGCACGCAGCCAGGACGGCCTGGTCGCGGCCACCGTCAACGCCAGCGGCGAACTGTTGCAGCTGTGGCTGGACCCGGCCGCGGTGAACCTGGGCGCGGACCGGCTCGGCCAGGCGATCACCGAGACCGCCCGGCAGGCCGCCGAGTTCGCCGTGCAGCGCTCCTACAACGTGCTCGCCCGCGCGCTGGGCGATGAGTTCACCGCGGTGGTGGAGGCCGTCGGCGGCACCGTGCCGGCCCGCGCGGCCGGCTGGGACAGCGCCGCGGTGACCGGTCCGGCCGCCACGCCCGGCAGGCCCGCGCTCGCCGCTGAGGAGGACGAGGACGTGTTCTCCTTCGATCTGTCGAGCCTTCGTTCGGACCGGTGATCCGCAGCGCGCGGTGAACCCGTAGGCTGCGGCCGAATCCGTCGGCGACCCGGAGGCAGGGAATGGCCCAGGACATCGTCCCGATCGAACTCGGTCTTCCGCAGGGTGACCTGGTCACACTGTGGGCGCCGAAATGGCGTGAGGACGGCGAGGAGTGGGAGGCCTTCCTCGGCCACGGCGAGGACCTCTACGGCTTCGCCGACGCCGCCCACCTGGCCGCCTACCTGCGCAAGGCGCAGGAGCACGACCTCACCGACCACCCGGCCTGGGCGCAGGTGCCCGGCCTGCACGCCGGTGAGCTGATCCCGGACGACGAGCACCGCTTCGACCTGGTCGGCGTGCCCGAGCTGGTCGCCGAGGAGCCGGACACCTGGACCATCGGCGAACTGGCCGAGACCGTGGCCATCGTGCGCTCGCTGGCCGATGTCTGCGAGCTGGAGGCCGTGCACGAGGTGCTGGACTCCGCGGACGGGTTCGCCCTGCTCAACCAGGGCACCTACCCGTTCCAGGGGCGCGACGGCGAGGCCAGGTGGAACGCACTGGCCAAGGTCGTGATCGACGAGTGGGACAAGGTCCTGGACGCGATCGACGCCGTGGTCACCCAGCCCGAGGTGGACGAGGCCGCGCTGACCGTGGCCCAGGCCGAGCTGGACGAGCTGGAGACCGAGGCCGACGAGGAAGCCGCCGAGGGCGAGCAGGCCGAGGCCGAGGAGGAGGCGCCGACCGGCTTCTGGGCCGAGGTCGGCATCGACCCGATCAAGATCATCACCTCGGTTGGCGAGCACTACACGCTGCGCTGCTACCTCGATGACAAGCCGGTCTTCCTCGGTTCCGAGGGCCAGATCGACGTCTTCGGCACGCCGCGCGCGCTGGCCCGCTTCCTGGCCACCGGCGAGGGCGATTCGGCCGAGGACCACGCCAACGACCTGTCCGCCGTGGTCACCTGGGAGGACGTGGTGGCCGCGGCCACCAACGGCGACCTGGAGATCGAGGTCGAGCAGGACAACACCTACGTGCTGACCGGGTTGTCCGACGACCTGGCCGGTGGGGTCGAACAGGTGGACCCGTACCAGCTGGAGCTGGCCGTCGAGCTGATCACCGACTCGGCCCAGTGGGCCGAGGACGAGTCGGCGGAGAAGGCGCTGGCCAAGTCGGAGAGCCTTGGCTGGCTGGTGTCCTTCGTGATCCGGCCGGACCCGAACCGGCTGGCGCCGAGCGCGCCGTTCACCGCCGAGGTGGAGTCCTGGGAGAAGCTGGTCGCCGGCTTCGAGGAACGCCTGCGCGCGCACTGAGCGCTGTAACTCCTTTATAGACAGTGGGGCCGCACCGGATCATCGGTGCGGCCCCACTGTTGTGCTCATGCCTGGAGCGCGGCGTAACCGGGCTTGATCACATCGTTGATGATCGCCAGGCGCTCGTCGAAGCCGATGAAGGCGGACTTCATCGCGTTGACGGTGAACCACTGCAGGTCGGCCCAGCCGTAGCCGAATGCCTCCACCAGCGCGGCCATCTCACCGGACATCGAGCAGTGGCTCATCAGCCGGTTGTCGGTGTTGACGGTGACCCGGAAGCGCAGCCGGTGCAGCAGGCCGATCGGGTGCTCGGCGATGGAGGCCGCGGCGCCGGTCTGCAGGTTGGAGCTGGGGCACATCTCCAGCGGGATGCGGCGGTCGCGGACGTAGCTGGCGAGGCGGCCCAGGTGCACGGTGCCGTCCTCCTCCACCTTGATGTCGTCCACGATGCGCACGCCGTGGCCGAGCCGTTCGGCGCCGCAGTGCTGGATGGCCTCCCAGATCGAGGGCAGGCCGAAGGCTTCACCGGCGTGGATGGTGAAGTGCGCGTTCTGCTGGCGCAGGTACTCGAAGGCGTCCAGGTTGCGGGTGGGCGGGAAGCCCGCCTCGGGGCCCGCGATGTCGAAGCCGACCACGCCGGCGTCGCGGTAGCGCACGGCCAGTTCGGCGATCTCCAGCGAGCGGGCGTTCTGCCGCATGGCGCAGAGCAGCGTGCCGATCCGGACCTTCTTGCCACGCGCGGCGGCGGTGGCCTCGCCCTGCCGGAAGCCCTCCTGCACGGCTTCCACGATCTGTTCCAGGGACAGGCCGCCCTCGGTGAACAGTTCGGGGGCGTAGCGGACCTCGGCGTAGACCACACCGTCGTCGGCGAGATCCTCGGCGGCCTCGGCGGCCACCCGGATGATCGCGTCGGTGTTCTGCATGACGCCGACGGTGTGCGCGAAGGTCTCGAGGTAGCGGACCAGGGAGCCGGAGTCGGCCGCCTCGGCGAACCAGACGCCCAGTTCCTCGGCGTCGGTGGTGGGCAGGTTGGCGTAGCCGCCGGCGTCGGCCAGGTCGATCACGGTCTGCGGTCGCAAGCCGCCATCGAGGTGGTCGTGCAGCAGCACCTTGGGTGCGGTGCGGATGGTTTCCAGAGTCACCGGGGTTGACATGGCGACACGGTACCCGTGCTCGACCGGCGTGTTGGCAAGCCGTTCCGGAGAGCACCCGCTATGATCATTTGACCTGTACGACGAGTGGCAAGTCCACTCTGTCGGATGGTTCTTTGATGTTCTCGCGGCTCCTTCGCCACGGAACGTCGATCATGGTCGGGGAAGCAAGTAGCTCGAATGGGGAACGCGGTTCTGCGCTGATCAACCACTGAAGATCAAACCACTGGCGTTTCCTGCAGCCAGTCACCCGAATGGCGTACTCCTAGCCAACTTTCACCGAAGTTCGGCCGGGGGTCGGTGACCAACAACTCGGGCGACTGGCTAGAGTCGCGTCCGTCGGTCCCCTCCCTTCGACGAAGGTCCCTGCCGTGAGCGAGAACAACCACTCCACAATGTCTTTCGATCGGATGCGCAACACGCTGATCCGCGCAGCCGAGATCCGTGAGAGCGAACAGCAGCAGATCTTCGACGCGCTGGACGAGATCCACGCTCGACTCTCGCCGCTGGAATCGCTCGGCTCGGTGCGCAAGCGCCTCTCCGAGCTGCCCGACCGCACCGAGGTCAGCGTGCTGGCCGAGCGCCTGGACGAGACCCTCGCCCGGCTGGAGGCCCAGGACGGCGCGATCGCCGGGCTCGGCCGCGCGGTGGAGAGCCTGGTCGACAAGCTGGCCAAGCCCTTCGCCCAGCTGGACGGCCGCCTGGACGGCGTCGCGGGCCGGTTCGAGGGCGTGCAGGGCAAGATGGACGGGCTTGAGGACAAGCTCTCCAACATCCACAAGCGCCTGGACGACCTCGGCGGCAACGTCGAGCGGCACCTGGACAAGCAGGACGCCCGCCTGGAGGCACTGCCCGCCGCGATCACCAACCCGGTGCGCGAGCGCGTGGAGGCGCTGGAGACCGTGTTGCGCGGCCGGATCGACGAGGTGGACGAGGGCGTGCACGAGCACCTCGACGGCACCCGCGAGGCGCTGCAGCGCTCGCTGACCGAGAGCACCGACAGCCTGCGTGGCCTGATCTCCGAGGGCACCGACACCCTGCGCAGCTCGATCAACGACGGCACCAGCTCGCTGCGTGGCGCGATCACCGAGGGCAACAACACCCTCAAGAGCACCATCACCGAGGGCAACACCGGCCTGCGCAACACCATCGGCGACGGCAACAACAGCCTGCACAACGCGCTGGCCGCGGCCCGCGACGAGCAGAACGACAAGCTGGACGACCTGCTCGGCCGCCCCGCGGTCGACCCCACCGAGCGGCTGCAGGGCCTTGCCGACCGGCTGGAGGCGCTCAACGCCCGGCTGGAGCAGGTCGGCGGCCGGATCGACGAGGTCGAGGACAACGTCAGCGGCCGCCTCGGCGACCTGGACGGCAACGTCAAGCAGGGCCTGAACCGGGTCACCGGCGCGGTCACCGAGCGCCCGGACAACGACGCCCTGATCGGCCTGGTCCGCCAGGCCAACCAGGAGTCCGACCAGCGCCACGCCGGCCAGCTGGACGAGGCCATGGCCACCTTCGCCGAGCTGATCCTCGGCGGCGGCGCCCCCACCCCGCCCCCGCCCCCCGCGGTCATGCCCCGCCAGCAGCGCCGCAGCCGCGCCAAGAGCACCGGCAAGTCCCGCGACGCGGAGAAGTCCGTCGACCCCGATGGCGTGGACGTGGACATCGACAGCTGACGCACACCAGGACCGACCATCGCGCCCCGGGAGCCCCAGGCTCCCGGGGCGCAGTGCTGTCTGCCCTTGCCCGCCCGCGCGGGTCAAAGTCAAAAGCGAAGATCAAGGGCGTCCTCGCCGGACGGGCAGAAATCAAAGGATGGGGGGGAAAATCAAAGGCAGAGAAGAAGAGCAGTGCTCGTACGGTTCCCCCATCCCCGTCAGCCCTCCGATACCAAACCACATCCCGGGCAAGCGGCCGGTCGCGTTGGTGTTGGTTCGGCGGCGGTTTGTGTTGCGGGCCGCTTGCCCGGGATGTGGTGTGTCCTCTCCAGGCTGACGGGGATGGGGGAACCGCTCGGGGAGTGTTGAAAGCCACCCCCTCCGCCTGTTCGGGCTCCGCCCGCTCGCGGCGCGCGTGAACCGCCTAGCCGCAGCGTTCCCGGGCTACGCCCGCCTGCCTGGTTGGCGTCCCAAAACGGCCAACGTGGCGTACGACAACGGCCAACACGCCGACGGGTTTCAAGCTCTGTCGGCGTGTTGGCCGTTGTCGTACCGTGTGTTGGCCGTTCTTGTACGCCGTGTTGGCCGTTGTTGTACGGGGTGTTGGCTGTTGTGGGTCAGCCTCGGAGGGTGTCGAGGATGAGGGGCTTGGCTTCGGGGGTGGAGTCGCCGATTTGGTAGCCGCCGGTGAGGGCGGCCAGGGCTCCGGTGAAGGCTTCTGGGGTGTTGGTGTGGAGTTCCAGGAGGGGTTGGCCCTTGGTCACGTGGTCGCCGGGTTTGGCGTGGCAGAGGATGCCGGCGGCGTGCTGGACCGGGTCTTCCTTGCGGGCCCGGCCCGCGCCCAGGCGCCAGGCGGCGACGCCGACGGCGTAGGCGTCCAGGGTGGTGAGGGTGCCGGTGGCAGGGGCCTCGACCACGTGGATGTGGTTGGGCTTGGGCAGGGCGGCGTCCGGGTCGCCGTGCTGGGCCTTGATCATCCGGCACCAGGTCTCGTAGGCCTGGCCGGAGGCGAGTACGGGGGCCGGGTCGGTGTCGATGCCTGCCAGGGTGAGCATTTCCCTGGCCAGGGCCACGGTCAGCTCGGTGACGTCGGCTGGGCCGTTGCCCTGCAGGACCTCGATGGACTCCGCGACCTCCACCGCGTTGCCGACCGCGCGGCCCAGCGGGATGGACATGTCGGTGAGCAGGGCGCTGATGTTGAGGCCGTTGGCCTTGCCGATGGCTACCAGGGCCTTGGCCAGGTCGCGGGCGGCGGCCTCGGTCTTCATGAACGCGCCGGTGCCGGTCTTGACGTCCAGGACCAGGGACTGGGCGCCCTCGGCGATCTTCTTGCTCATGATCGAGCTGGCGATCAGCGGGATGGCCTCGACCGTGCCGGTGACATCGCGCAGCGCGTAGAGCTTGCGGTCGGCCGGCGCCAGGCCCTCGGTGGCCGCGCAGATGACCGCGCCGACCGAGTTGAGCTGGGCGGTGATCTCCTCGGTGGACAGGTTCGCCCGCCAGCCGGGGATGGACTCCAGCTTGTCCAGGGTGCCGCCGGTGTGGCCGAGGCCCCGGCCGGACAGCTGTGGCACGGCCGCGCCGCAGGCCGCCACCAGTGGGGCCAGCGGCAGGGTGATCTTGTCACCGACGCCGCCGGTGGAGTGCTTGTCCACCGTGGGCCGGGTGACCGCGGACAGGTCAAGGTGCTCGCCGGAGGCGACCATCGCGGCGGTCCAGCGGGCGGTCTCCTCGGCCGTCATCCCGTTCAGGAAGATGGCCATGGCCAGCGCGGACATCTGCTCGTCGGCCACCACACCCCGGGTGTAGGCGTCGATCACCCAGTCGATCTGCTCGTCGGTCAATCGATTGCGGTCGCGCTTGGCGCGGATCACGTCAATGGCGTTGTGACTCATGCTGGCGGCTCCGGCAGCTGATCGGGTCCAAAGGCATCCGGCAGGACCTCGCTCATCGGCAGGATCCCGCGCGGGGTGTCGAGCAGGCAGTCCGGACCGCCCAGCTCGTAGAGCACCTGGCGGCAGCGGCCGCACGGCATCAGCAGTTCGCCGGTGCCGCTGCGGCAGGTCACCGCGACGAACCGGCCACCGCCGGTGAGTCGCAGCTGACCGGCCATCGTGCACTCCGCGCACAGCCCGAGGCCGTAGGAGGCGTTCTCCACATTGCAGCCGGTCACGATCCGGCCGTCGTCGCAGACGGCCGCCGAGCCCACCCGCAGCCCCGAGTAGGGGCAGTAGGCGTGCCCGGCGGCCTTGACCGCGGTCTCGCGCAGCAGTTCCCAGTCCACAGTGGACATTGTCAGCCGCGCCGGTACTCGACGCCGTTCGCCGCCGGTGGGCGCAGTCGTTGCGCGGACACCGCCAGCACCACCAGCGTCACCAGGTGCGGCAGGTAGGTGGTGATCTGGCTGGGCAACTCGTTGAAGGACCAGTACACCCAGTACAGGATCAGCGCGCCGGAGACGGTCACCGCGGTGGCCACCCAGCGTCGCCGCCAGAGCTGCCAGATGACGACCACGCCCAGCGCCAGCACCGCCGCGTACAGCAGCGCGAGCACCGCGCCGCCACCGCTGCGCAGCTGCAACCCGTCGGCGTAGCCGAACAGCGCCGCGCCGCCGAGCAGGCCGGTGGGCCGCCAGTTGCCGAAGATCATCGCGGCCAGGCCGATGTAACCGCGGCCGTTCGTCTGGTTCTCCAGGTAACCCGACTGGCCAGGGTTGAGCAGCAGCGCCGCCCCGCCGAGACCGGCCAGCGCGCCGGAGACGATCACCGCGGCGTACTTGTGCAGGTAGACGTTGACGCCGAGCGACTCCGCGGCCACCGGGTTCTCGCCACAGGAGCGCAGCCGCAGGCCGAACCGGCTGCGCCAGAGCACCAGGTAGGTGATCGGCACCAGCAGGATGGCCAGCATGGTCAGCGGGGACACCCCGGTGACCAGGCCCTTGAGGATGCCCGCGACATCGGAGATGCCGACCCGCTGCTCGTTCTCCAGCTCGGCCAGCCAGTCGCCGAGCGGCTGCATGGAGAAGGTGTCGAACTTGGGCACCGGCGGTGATTCCCGCGGGTTGTGCGAGACCGGCTGGAACAGCAGCGTGGACAGGTACTTGGTCACGCCCGCGCCGAGCAGGTTGATCGCCACACCGGAGACGATGTGGTTGACCCCGAAGGTCACCGTGGCGATGGCGTGCAGCAGGCCGCCCAGCGCGCCGAAGACCGCGGCCGCGACCAGTCCGGCCCACGGGCCCCACTGGTAACCGGCCCAGGCCCCGCCCCAGGTGCCCATGATCATCATGCCTTCGAGGCCGATGTTGACCACGCCCGCGCGCTCGGCCCACAGGCCGCCGAGCCCGGCGAGCAGGATCGGCATGGCCAGCTGGACCGCGGTCTGGAAGGTGCCGGAGGAGGTCAGCTGCGGCACGCCGGTCAGGTAGGAGGCGGTGGACAGCGCGCCGATGGCCGCGGCCACCAGCAGCAGGCCGACGCTCCAGCCGGGCAGCTTGCGCTTCGGTCCCGGACCGGCCAGGAACGCCGCGCTGTCCGGGCTCTGCGGGGTGTCGACTACGGCGCTCATGCGGCCACCTCGTCCGTCGTGCCGAGCTGCTGCCCGACCTTGCGTTGTTCGGCCGCCAGGGTGATCCGCCGGACCACCTCGTAGGCCACCACCACCGACAGCACGATCGAGCCCTGCATGATGGTCACGATCTCCTTGGGCACGCCCACGTTCTCCAGCGCGACCGAGGACTTGTCCAGGAAGGCCCACAGCAGCGCGCCGAAGGCGATGCCGACCGGGTGGTTGCGGCCCAGCAGCGCCACCGCGATACCGGTGAAGCCGTAGGCGGCCGGGAAGTTCAGCGTGTAGGTGTAGTCGCGGCCGAGCAGCTCGGGCATCGCGACCAGGCCGGCGGTGGCCCCGGAGAGCAGCATCGCGACCAGGACCATCTTCTTCGCGTTGACCCCGCCCGCGGTGGCCGCGGTGGCCGACTCGCCGGAGGCGCGCAGCTCGAAGCCGAACCGGGTGCGGTTCATCAGCACCCAGTAGCCGACCCCGGCCAGCACGGCCAGCACCACCAGGCCGAAGATCGTCCCGGCGCCGCCGAGGGAGATGCCGGGCACCCAGCCGGACTCGGCCACCACCGGCGTGCCCAGGTTGTTGCCGCGCAGCTCGCCGAAGACCGACTGCTGGATCAGGTACGCGGCGATGCCGGTGGCGATCCAGTTGAGCATGATCGTGGAGATGACCTCGTTCACCCCGCGGGTGATCTTGAGGATGGCCGGGATGGCCGCCCACATCGCACCCACCAGGGCCGCCACCACCAGGATGAACAGCGTGTGCAGCACCGGCGGCAGGGCGACCGCGCCACCGGCGATCATCGCCACGATCGCGGCCAGCTTGTACTGACCCTCGACGCCGATGTTGAACAGCTTCATCTGGAAGCCGATGGCCACCGCGAGCGCGGCCAGGTAGTAGGTGCTGCCGGTGTTGACGATGTCCACCGCGGTGGTGCCCCTGCCGACCTGCGCGATCATCGCGCCGAAGGCCTCGAGCGGGTTGCCGCCGGAGATCATCAGCGCGATCGAGCACAGCAGCAGGGCCGCGATGATCGCCAGCAGCGGGGGCAGCAGGACAGCGCGGGCGTTCAGCTTCACTGCTCGGTCCCCTCGTCGATGGCGCCGGCCTCGTACTCGCAGTCGCCGGTCATGGCCGCGCCGAGGTCCTCGGGCGTCACCACGTTCGGGTCGGCGTCGGCCACCAGCCGTCCGCGCGACATGACCTTGATCGAGTCGGACAGCCCGATCAGCTCGTCCAGGTCGGCCGAGACCAGCAGCACGGCCAGGCCGTTGGCCCTGGCGGTGCGGATCTGCTCCCAGATCACCGCCTGCGCGCCCACGTCCACGCCCCGGGTCGGGTGCGAGGCGATGAGCAGCACCGGGTCGCCGGAGAGTTCACGGCCGACCACGAGCTTCTGCTGGTTGCCGCCGGAGAGCGCGGCCGCGGGCACCTCGATGCCAGGGGTGCGCACGTCGAACTGCTCGACGATCCGCCGGGTGTCCGCCCGCGCGCCCTCGATGTCCAGCCAGCGGCCGCGGACCACCGGGCGGCGGGTCTGGTAACCCAGGATGCGGTTGGCCCACAACGTCTGGGTGAGCAGCAGGCCCTGCCGGTGCCGGTCCTCGGGCACGTACCCGATGCCTGCCTCCCGCCTGGCCAGCGTCGGGGTCTTGGTGATGTCCTCGCCGCCAAGGGTGACCGAGCCGCTGTCGATCTTGCGGATGCCCATCACGGCCTCGACCAGTTCGGTCTGGCCGTTGCCCTCCACGCCCGCGATGCCCAGCACCTCGCCCGCGTGCACGGTCAGCGTGATGTGGTCCAGCAGCGGCCGCTGCCCGCCCGCGGCGCACAGCCGCACCTCGGACAGGGTGAGCACGGCGCGGTCGGTGACGGTGGACTCGCGGGTCTCCGGGCTGGGCAGCTCGCTGCCCACCATCAGCTCGCCGAGCTGGCGGGAGGTGACGGTCCTCGGGTCGGCGGTGCCGACCGTGCTGCCGCGGCGGATCACGGTGAGGCTGTCCGCGATGGCCCTGACCTCGTCCAGCTTGTGCGAGATGAACAGGAACGTGTAGCCCTGCTCGCGCATGCCGCGCAGGGTGAGGAACAGCTCCTCGACCTCCTGCGGCACCAGCACCGCGGTGGGCTCGTCCAGGATGACGATCCGCGCGCCGCGGTAGAGGACCTTGAGGATCTCCACCCGCTGCCGGTCGGCCACGCCGAGGTGCTCCACCGGCAGGTCCGGGCTGACGTGCAACCCGGTCTGCTTGGCCAGTTCGGCGATCCGCTTGCGTGCCTTGGACCCGATGCCGTGCAGCGCCTCCGCGCCCAGCACCACGTTCTCCAGCACGGTGAGGTTGTCGGCGAGCATGAAGTGCTGGTGCACCATGCCGATGCCGGCCTTGATCGCATCCGATGGCGAGCGGAAGTGCACCTGCTCGCCGTTGACCTCGATCATGCCCTCATCGGGCTGCTGCATGCCGTAGAGGATCTTCATCAGCGTGGACTTGCCAGCGCCGTTCTCCCCGCACAGCGCGTGCACCTCGCCGTGCGCCACGGTCAGGTGCACGTCGGAGTTGGCGATCACGCCGGGGAAGCGTTTGGTGATGCCGGTGAGCCGGACCGCGGGGCGCGAGTGCTGGGCGGCATCGAGGGAACTGCTCATCGTCGAGTTCTCCCGGTGGGTGGCGGCTAACACGCGATGGGCCCGGAGCCTCGCCCCGGGCCCATCGCGTGTTGATGCTTGCTCAGCTGCTCGGCTTGTCCGAGACCTTGATCTGGCCGGAGACGATCGCGGCCTTGTAGGCGTCCACAGTGGACTTGATGTCGTCGACCTTGCCGCCGCTGGTGGCGTAACCGACGCCGTCGACGCTGAGGTCGAAGGACTTCGGCAGCGTGCTCAGGTCGTTCTTGGCGGCCGCGGCGATGTAGTCGTAGACGGCCACGTCGACCCGCTTGAGCACCGAGGAGATGATGATGTCCTTGGACTCGGCCACGGTGGTCTGCTTGTACTGGTCGGAGTCCACGCCGATGGCCAGCGCGCCGCGGGCCTTGGCGGCGTTGAACACGCCCTTACCGGAGGCGCCGGCCGCGTGGTAGAGCACGTCCGCGCCGCCGTCGATCAGACCGTCCGAGGCGACCTTGCCCTTGGTCGGGTCGTTGAAGCCGGAGACGTCACCCGCGGGGGTGAGGTACTTCTTCTCGATCTTGATGTTCGGCGCGGCCGCCTTGGCGCCCGCGTAGAAGCCCGCCTCGAACTTCTGGATCAGCGGCACGTTCACGCCGCCGACGAAGCCGACTGAGCATTTCTTGCTCTTGTACGCGGCGATCACCCCGGCCAGGAAGGAGCCCTGCTCCTCGGCGAAGACCAGCGGGGTGACGTTCTTGGCGCCGTCCACGCCCGCGTCCACGATGGCGAAGCGGGTGTTCGGGAACTGCGCGGCCACCACCTTGAGCGCGTCGGCGTAGGCGAAGCCGACCGCGACCACCGGGTTGAAGCCCTCGCTGGCCAGCTGGCGCAGGCGGCTGGCCTTGACGTCCTCGGTGTCACCGGCGGCCGCCGACGCCTCCTTGACGTTGCTCTTCTGCACGCCCAGCTCGGCGATCGCGCGGTCGATGCCCGCGGCGGCCGCGTCGTTGAACGAGGCGTCGCCCCGGCCGCCGATGTCGTAGGTCAGACCCACCTTGAGCGCCTTGGCGTCGGGCTTGGTCCCGGTGGTGCTGCTGCTGGTCGAACCGGCCTGCACGGTGGGCGGGGTGGCCTTCTGGCACTCGGCCCCGGCGGCGTTGCCGCCCGGGGTCGTCCCGCTGTCCTTCGCGCACGCGACCAGCGACAGGACGCTGGTGATCGCGACCGCGGCCACCGCGGCGTTTCGCATCCGACGCACGGCTCTCGTCTCCTTCACATGGCCTCACCGAGCTACCTCACGGCCGCCCGGCACAACCCCCGGCTCCATCGACGGGGGCTTCTACAAACGCCGAACCGTACCCGCCGGTATGGCGTACTCCGCAGGCAGTCTGCCGTACGTGACCGAATTGTTGGCCGCTCCATCCACAGGCCGCCCCCGTTCGCGCCGAAGTTCGCGCGCGCGGGTTACGCGCGTGTTGCGTCGCGTGCGCGAGTCCCCCTGGAGGCTGTCTCGTCGATCACAGCGGGCGACGCCAAGTGGGTCGACCGGCGCCTACACGGCTAGCATCCCGTGGGTCAAGGCCCCGGCTGCCCGAACACCGGTGCCAGAGATCCAGCAATGACGTTGGAGGCCGTCCACCATGGCCAGCACAGAGGCCGCGGCGACGCAGCAGCAGCGGGGTTCCCGCGGCGGCGGCAAGCTGTACCGGGGAGACCTGGGCATGTGGTCGTGGGTCGCCCACCGGATCACCGGGGTGCTCACGTTCTTCTTCCTGTTCGTGCACGTCCTGGACACCGCGCTGGTGCGGGTGTCGCCGGAGGCGTACGACAAGGTCATCGCGACCTACAAGGAACCGTTCTTCGTCCTGTTCGAGCTGGGCCTGGTGGCCGCGGTGCTCTTCCACGCGCTCAACGGCATCCGCGTCATGCTGGTGGACTTCTGGGGCAAGGGCCCGCGATTCCAGCGTCCGATGATGTGGACCGTGCTGGTGATCTGGGCCGCGCTGATGATCCCCGGCTCGTACCACCTGCTCGCCAAGGCGTACAGCATGTTGATGGGCGGGATGTGACATGAGCGAAGCGACCCTCAACGCGCCCGACCTGGCGCCGCCGCGGCATCCGCGCCGCCGGGCCGCCCGCCGGAGCAACTTCGAGCTGGCCAGCTGGCTGTTCATGCGCCTGTCCGGCCTGGTGCTGGTGTTCCTGGTGCTCGGCCACCTGCTGATCATGCTGTACCTGGACGGCGGTGTGCACAAGGTCAACTTCGCCTTCGTGGCCGGCCGCTGGGCCTCGCCGTTCTGGCAGTTCTGGGACCTGTCCATGCTGTGGCTGGCCATGATCCACGGCGGCAACGGGATGCGCACGATCATCAATGACTACTCGCGCAAGGACAGCACCCGGTTCTGGCTGACCACGCTGCTGTACGTGTCCGTGATCCTGACAGTCGCGCTCGGCACGTTCGTGATCTTCACCTTCACCCCGAACTTCGGCTGAGCGAGGCTCCCACCATGCAGTTCCACAAGTACGACGTCATCATCGTCGGCGCTGGTGGCGCCGGGATGCGGGCCGCGATCGAGTCCGGCCAGCGCGCCCGCACCGCGGTGCTCACCAAGCTCTACCCGACCCGGTCGCACACCGGCGCGGCCCAGGGCGGCATGTGCGCCGCGCTGGCCAACGTCGAGGAGGACAACTGGGAGTGGCACACCTTCGACACGGTCAAGGGTGGCGACTACCTGGTTGACCAGGACGCCGCGGAGATCATGGCCAAGGAGGCCATCGACGCGGTGCTCGACCTGGAGAAGATGGGCCTGCCGTTCAACCGCACGCCCGAGGGCAAGATCGACCAGCGCCGGTTCGGCGGGCACACCCGCAACCACGGCGAGGCCGCCGTGCGCCGGGCCTGCTACGCCGCCGACCGCACCGGTCACATGATCCTGCAGACGCTGTACCAGAACTGCGTCAAGCACGGCATCGAGTTCTTCAACGAGTACTACGTGCTCGACATCTGCCTGACCGAGACCGACAACGGCCCGGTCTGCACCGGCGCGGTCGCCCTTGAGCTGGCCACCGGCGAGATCCACGTCTTCCAGGCCAAGGCGGTCGTGTTCGCCTCCGGCGGGTTCGGCAAGGTCTTCAAGACCACCTCGAACGCGCACACCCTCACCGGTGACGGCATGGGCATCGTCTTCCGCAAGGGCCTGCCGCTGGAGGACATGGAGTTCTACCAGTTCCACCCGACCGGCCTGGCCGGCCTGGGCATCCTGCTCACCGAGGGCGCCCGCGGTGAGGGCGGCATCCTGCGCAACTCCTCCGGCGAGCGGTTCATGGAGCGCTACGCGCCCACCATCAAGGACCTGGCGCCGCGGGACATGGTCGCCCGCGCGATGGCCACCGAGGTGCGCGAGGGCCGCGGCGCGGGCCCGCACAAGGACTACGTCTACCTCGACCTGACCCACCTGGGCGCCGAGGTGCTGGACGCGAAGCTGCCCGACATCACCGAGTTCTCCCGCACCTACCTTGGCATCGACCCGGTGACCGAGCAGGTGCCGGTGTACCCGACCGCGCACTACGCGATGGGCGGCATCCCGACCAAGATCTCCGGCGAGGTGCTGCGGGACAACGACAACGTGGTCCCCGGCCTGTACGCCGCCGGTGAGTGCGCCTGCGTGTCCGTGCACGGCGCGAACCGGCTGGGCACCAACTCGCTGCTGGACATCAACGTCTTCGGCCGCCGCGCGGGCATCGCCGCCGCGGAGTACGCCAAGACGGTCGAGCACACCGAGCTGCCGGACAACCCGGCCACGCTGGTGGAGAGCATGGTCAGCGGAATGCTGACGGCCGACGGCGGCGAGCGGGTGGCCGACATCCGCGGCGAGCTGCAGACCACGATGGACCTCAACGCGTCGGTGTACCGCACCGAGGAGACCCTCAAGCAGGCCCTGCACGACGTGCAGGCGCTCAAGGAGCGGTACGCGCGGGTGGCCATCCAGGACAAGGGCAAGCGGTTCAACACGGACCTGCTGGAAGCGATCGAGCTGGGCTTCCTGCTGGAACTGGCCGAGGTGCTGGTGCAGGGCGCGATCAACCGCAAGGAGTCCCGCGGCGGGCACGCCCGCGAGGACTACCAGCAGCGCGACGATGTGAACTTCCTGCGGCACACCATGGCCTACAAGCACGGTGAGGGCCTGGCCGCGGACATCCGCCTGGACTACAAGCCCGTCACCATCACCCGTTACCAGCCGATGGAGCGCAAGTACTGATGACCGCGACTGCGCAGGCCCCCGCGGCTGGTTCCCGCGGCGCCCTTCCCCCCGCCCCCGAGGGGTCCACGCTCGTCACCGTCCGGATCCGGCGTTTCACCCCGGAGACCGACGCGGAGCCGCGCTGGGAGTCCTTCTCGGTGCCCGCACTGCCCACTGATCGAGTGCTCAACCTGCTGCACTACGTGAAGTGGTACGTCGACGGCTCGCTGACCTTCCGCCGCTCCTGCGCGCACGGTGTGTGTGGCTCGGACGCGATGCGGATCAACGGCGTGAACCGACTGGCCTGCAAGGTCCTGGTCAAGGACCTGATGGCGAAGAAGGGCAAGCCGACCACGATCACCCTGGAGCCGATCAAGGGCCTACAGGCCGAGAAGGACCTCCTGGTGGACATGGAGCCCTTCTTCGAGGCATTCCGGGCGGTCAAGCCGTACCTGATCAACTACGGCCAGGACCCGTCCAAGGAACGCATCCAGTCCGCGGCCGACCGCGAGCGTTTCGACGACACCACCAAGTGCATCCTGTGCGCCTGCTGCACCACGAGCTGCCCGGTGTACTGGGTGGAGGGGTCCTACTTCGGGCCCGCGGCGATCGTGAACGCGCACCGGTTCATCTTCGACAGCCGGGATGAGGCCGCTGAGGAGCGGCTGGACATCCTGAACGACGTTGATGGCGTTTGGCGCTGCCGGACGACGTTCAACTGCACGGATGCCTGCCCACGCGGGATCCAGGTGACGAAGGCGATCCAGGAAGTAAAGCGCGCACTGCTGTTCCGCCGCTGACCACAAAAGCCAAACCAACGTACGACAACGGCCAACACACCGACAGGCTTCACAAGCCCCCGGCGTGTTGGCCGTTCTTGTACGCCGTGTTGGCCGTTGTTGTACGGGTCGTTGGCCGTTATGGGACGGGGCGGGGTTTGGGGTTGGGGGTGAAACCCCACGACGAGGGTTCTCGCGTGTTCTCCGTACGGCCTGGAGCTTGCTGACCGCGCCTCACCGAGTGGCCCCTGCAACCTGCCGCCGCCTGCCCACGAATCCGCAACGGGGGCCACTCGGTGAGGTGTGGTTGGCTTGCGGAAGGCCGTGCGGAGAACACGCGAGCCCTCGGAGCCACGCTGGATCCGGCCCCGGCAGCCCAAACCCCGCCCCGCAACCTGCTCATCCCGGCTCTTGATCTGCCCTCCCCCCTCCGGTGGTCTGCCCGGCCGGCGAGGCCATCTTTTCCGCTCTTGATCTTTGCGCTGTTGGCCTCTGTTGCTGAGGTACACGAGCGACAGTCAAGGGCGTCCTCGCCGGACGGGCAGAAATCAAAGGATGGGGGGAAAATCAAAAACAAGAGCAAAGACAAAGAGCAGTGCTCGTACGGTTCCCCCATCCCCGTCAGCCCTCCGATACCAAACCACATCCCGGGCAAGCGGCCGGTTGCGGTTGGGTGGCTAGGGTTTCGCAGGTTGCGGGCCGCTTGCCCGGGATGCGGTGTGTCCTCTCCAGGCTGACGGGGATGGGGGAACCGCTCGGGGATGTTTGAAAAGCCACCCCGGCCGCCTGTGCGGGCTTCGCCCGGTCGCGGCGCGCGTGAACCGCCTAGCCGCAGCGTTCCCGGGCTTCGCCCGCTTGCCTGGTTGGCGTCCCAAAACGGCCAACGTGGCGTACAACAACGGCCAACACTCCGTACGACAACGGCCAACACGCGCGGAGGGTTGAAACCCTCGTCGGCGTGTTGGCCGTTGTTGTACGTCGGTTTGGCTGTTGTTGTACGGCTGGGTGCTGGGGTCAGCGCCAGAAGACGGCTACGCCGACGTTGAGGACGGTGAGGGCGGCCAGGGTGGGGACGAGCCAGGTGGCGATCTTCTGTTTGCTCAGGTTGGCTGCTACGACCGCGCCGATGGCGATCAGGACCAGGAGTTTGACGCCGATCTTGATGTTGTCGACGTCCTTGCCGAGCGGGTAGGCGATGCCGACCAGGGCGACCCCGGTGACCAGCTGCAACAGCACTCCGTGCAGCCAGCCCTTGTTCAGCGGGCCGTCCTTGGCCGTCTTGAGCTGGAGCAGGATCATCCCGACCAGCATCGCCATGCCGAGCAGGTGCAGGAAGATCAGGACAAGCCGCACGAACTCCACGGCGGTCTCCTTCGTGGTGGGAAGAATTCAGCAGTTCTTCAGATCAGGATGCCGTAGTCTGCCTACGTATGGCACGGAAGCCGCGCCAACCCATGACGCCGATCACAGTTCCGAGCACCAGCGACGTGATGACCAGCACCAGGTGCACGGTGAAGAAGCCGGTCGGGGAGCCGTCGGCGGCCCAGGAACGGGCGTCCCGGGAGATGTTCACCAGGAACGTCGGCCAGATCCACCAGCTCCAGAGCGCGAAGGCCAGCAGGAACAGCGAGGCGCGGCGGGACAGGGTCACCAGCGCAGTATTCCGGTGGGCCGAATACCGTTCCCGGGCTGGGGTGGCTAGCCTGCCCTTGTGCCATCTACCGCCCACCGCCCCGCAACGGCGCTGGTCGCCTCTGTCTGCGCGCTGCTGGCCGCTGCGGTGCTGAGTGCTCCGGTCGTGCTGGCCCAGCCGTCGCAGACCACGACGCCGACCTCGTCGACTCCGTCTGCCTCCTGTCAGGACCGCAGCATTCCGCCGCCCGCGGTGGACATGTCCGAGCAGCCCAAACCCGGTAAGACCGCGCCCGGCCCGCTGCCGGTCCCGGCCAAGCCGGTCGGTGGCTCGCGGCTCTACGACTGCGGCGTGATCACACCTGGTGGCGCTGCCGCCCCGCCGGGCCCGAACCTGCTCAACGCCCAGTCCTGGGTGGTCGCGGACCTGAACTCGGGCGCGATCATCGCGGCCAAGGACCCGCACGCCCGGCACCGGCCCGCCTCCATCATCAAGGTGCTCACCGCGCTGGTCGCGCTCAAGGAGCTGGACCCCTCGACGGTGATCGTCGGGGAGAAGGCGGACACCGAGCAGGAGGGCAGCAAGGTCGGGGTCGGGGTCGGCGGCAAGTACACCGTCAAGGACCTGATCACCGGCATGATGCTGGACTCGGGCAACGACGCGGCGCACGCGCTGGCCCGCAAGCTCGGCGGCGTTGACGAGACAGTGCGCAAGATGAACCAGCTCGCCCGCCAGCTCGGCGCGCTGGACACCCGCGCGGCCACCCCCTCCGGCCTGGACGGCCCCGGCATGTCCACCTCGGCCTACGACCAGGCGGTCATCTTCAAGGCCGCGCTGAAGAACCCGGAGATCGCCAAGGCGGTCGCCACCAAGTCCTTCAACTTCCCCGGCTACGGCAACAAGCCGGCCTTCAAGGTCAGCAACGACAACCAGCTGCTCGCCCTGTACACCGGCGCGCTTGGCGGCAAGACCGGCTTCACCGACGACGCCAGGCACACCTTCATCGGCGCGGCGGAGAAGGGCGGCCGCCGCCTGGTCGCGGTGCTGATCAGGGCGGAGAAGATCGGCGCCCAGTCGGTCTACACCCAGGCGGCCAAGCTGCTGGACTACGGCTTCAGCGTGAAGGCCGCTGCCGAGCCGGTCGGCCAGCTGGTGGAGCGGGCCCCCGCGGAGACTGCGGCCAGCGGTGACGGCGGTGCGGCCCAGGCCAAGCAGGACGGCAACGGCGGCATCACCGCCCCGGAGAACCCCTCAGCCGCCGCGGTCACCCCCTTCGGCAACGTGGGCCTGCCGCTGACCATCGCGGCCGGCGTGTTCGTGCTCATCTTCGCCTTCCTCTACGTCCGGAAGAAGCGGGCGAAGGCGGCCGCCAGGGCACGAGCGGCCGCCGCGGCGGTCTGAGCGGCCCGCAGCGGCGTCAACCTGACGATGCCGCCCTCCCACCGCCGGGAGGGCGGCATCGTGCTTTTCCGGGCTTCTCCGCAGCTCAGCCGGTCCGGCGAAGAAAATCCGAGAAATCTTGGCCGGGGATGTCGAGATCCCTCCTCCAGCTCCGTCCCTGCCGTGAAAGCGACCACAATGGGCCGCACCACAGCACCGAGGAGAACGACGATGGCCAAGTACCTGCTGCTCAAGCACTACCGCGGCGCCCCGGCAGCGGTGAACAACGTGCCGATGGCCGAGTGGACGCCGGAGGAGATCTCGGCCCACGTGCAGTACATGCAGGACTTCGCGGACCGGCTGAAGCAGACCGGCGAGTACGTCGACGGTCAGGCGCTGGCCCCCGAGGGCCTGTGGGTCCAGTACAACGGCGAGGGACGCCCGCCCGCCACCGACGGCCCGTTCGCCGAGACCAAGGACCTCATCGCGGGCTGGATGGTGATCGACGTCGACAGCCAGGACCGCGCCATCGAGCTGGCCGGCGAGCTGTCGGCCGCGCCGGGCGCGGGCGGGAAGCCGATCCACGAGTGGCTCGAGCTGCGCCCGTTCTACGGCGTGGCGCCCACCGTCACGGAATGACCGCCCAGCTGAACGAGGCCCTGCTCCGCGGCCTCACCCCTGGAGTGCTCGGCATCCTCGTCCGTCGCGGAGCGGATTTCGCGACGGCCGAGGATGCCGTGCAGGAGGCCCTGATCGAGGCGCTCCGGGTCTGGCCGGAAGACCAGCCGCACGATCCCAAGGGCTGGCTGGTCACGGTGGCCTGGCGCAAGTTCCTGGACGCGACCAGGGCGGAGACCGCCCGCCGCCGCCGGGAGGACCTCCTCGAGGAGGAGCCGGCGCCCGGCCCGGCGGCGGCGACGGACGACACGCTCCAGCTCTACTTCCTGTGCGCGCACCCCTCGCTGACGCCCTCCTCCGCGGTCGCGCTCACCCTGCGCGCCGTCGGTGGGCTGACCACCCGCCAGATCGCCCAGGCATACCTGGTGCCCGAGGCGACCATGGCCCAGCGGATCAGCCGGGCCAAGCGCACCGTCGGCGAGGTGCGCTTCGACCAGCCCGGTGACGTGGCCACCGTGCTGCGGGTGCTCTACCTGGTCTTCAACGAGGGCTACTCCGGCGACCTCGACCTGGCCGCCGAGGCCATCCGGCTCACCCGGCAGCTCGCGGCCGCCATCGACCACCCCGAGGCGGCCGGCCTGCTCGCGCTCATGCTGCTGCACCACGCCCGGCGCGCCGCCAGGACCACGCCCGAGGGCGAGCTGGTGCCGCTGGCCGAACAGGACCGCTCCCGGTGGGACACCGCCCTGATCGCCGAGGGCGTGCACATCCTGCAGGCGGCGCTGGCCCGCGACCGGCTGGGCGAGTTCCAGGCCCAGGCGGCCATCGCGGCCCTGCACGCCGACGCGCCGGCGGCCGCGGAGACCGACTGGGTGCAGATCGTGGAGTGGTACGACGAGCTCGCGGGGCTGACCGGCAACCCGGTGGTCCGGCTCAACCGGGCGGTGGCCGTCGGCGAGGCGGACGGACCGCGGGCCGGGCTGGCGGCACTGGCCAAGCTGGACAGCTCGCTGCCGCGCTACACCGCGGTGGCGGCCTACCTGCACGAGCGCGACGGCGATCTGGCCACCGCGGCCCGGCTCTACGCCGAGGCGGCCCAGCAGGCGAGCAACCTCGCCGAGGTCGCCCACCTGACCCGCCAGGCCGCCCGGCTCAACGCCAGTCGCTGACCGGTCCTTCCCGGCCCGTTCAGTCCCGCCGGGACCGGAACAGCCCGCGCAGCAGCAGTCCGAGGACCGCGCCGATGCCCAGCAGGGCCGCGGTCTGCCGGGGCGCCGGGCCCTCGCGCAGCTCGACCACCGGCCGGATCACCGCGGGTGGCGGCGGCTGGATCGGCTCCACGGCCAGGTTGTCCCGCGCGGTGGCGGTCCAGGCGGTGACGAAGAGCAGGAAGCGGGAGACCAGGTAGACGAAGACCAGCAGACCCAGCAGTGAGCCGAAGGCCGCGCCTGCCGGGCTGGCGCTGATGCTGCGCAGGTAGATGCCGCCGACCTGCTTGAGCAGCTCGAAACCGACGGCCGCGGCCAGCGCGCCCTTGAGCGCGCTGCGGGCGCTGACCCGCTGGCGCGGCAGCCAGGCCAGCACCCAGAGGAACACGCCGAAGTTGGCCGCCACCGACAGCAGCACGGCCAGTCCGATGAACAGCACCCTTGGCAGGCCCTGGTTGTGCAGGCCGACGAGTTCGAGCAGGTCCTCGGCGAAGCCCTGGGCCAGCGTGGTCAGCCCGAAGCTGACCAGCAGCGCCAGGCCGAGGCCGATCAGGGACAGGAAGTCGACCAGGTAGGTGCGCAGCAGCGGCAGCTCCTCGCGGGCCTGGCCCCACTGCGCGGTGATCGCGTCGCGCAGGTTGGTCATCCAGCCGATGCCGGAGTACAGCGCGATGGCCAGACCGGTGATGCCGACCGCGTACCGCTGCTCGATGGCCTGGTTGACCGCCTTGCCCAGGGTGTCGCTCAGGCCCTTGTCCGGTACCGCGGCGGCCAGTTCGGCCCTGGCCTGGTCCAGCAGCTCGGTGTTGCCGGAGAGCACCAGGCCGGCCACCGCGAAGGCGACCATGAGCACCGGCACCAGCGAGAGCACGCTGAAGTAGGTGATCGCGGCCGCGTAGTGGTCGCCGTAGCGCTCCTGGTAGCGCCCGCCTGCCCGGACGAGGTGGTCCAGCCAGGGGAAACGCTGCCGCTGCCTGGCGAACCAGGACGGCTTCTCGGTGCTCACCCCGGAACGCTAACCGGGGTGAGCCGCCATCCGCCTGATCAACTCACCCGCACGGCGCAGTCAGCAGCCGTCAGCCGCCGTGCGGCAGGAAGCCGATCTTCTTGTAGACCTTGGCCAGCGTGCGCGCGGCCACGTGCCTGGCCCGCTCCGCGCCGCGCTGCATGATCTTGTCCAGCTCGGCCTTGTCGTCCAGGTAGGACTTGACCTTGTCCTGGATCGGGGTGACCCACTCGATCACGACCTCGCCGAGGTCCTTCTTGAAGTCCCCGTAGCCCTGCCCGGCGTACTGCGTCTCCAGCTCGGCAACGGTCTTGCCGGTGAGCGAGGAGTAGATGGTGAGCAGGTTGGAGATGCCCGCCTTGTGCTCGGCGTCGAAGCGGATCTCCCGCTCGGTGTCGGTGACCGCGGAGCGGATCTTCTTCGCCGAGGCCTTCGGGTCGGCCAGCAGCTCGATCATGCCCGCCGGGACCGACTTGCTCATCTTGGCCGCCGGGTCCTGCAGGTCGTAGATCTTGGCCGTGCCCTTGACGATGTGCGCCTCGGGCAGGGTGAAGGTGGGGCTGTACCGGGAGTTGAACCGGTTGGCCAGATCGCGGGTCAGCTCCAGGTGCTGGCGCTGGTCCTCACCGACCGGGACCCGGTTGGCCTGGTACAGCAGGATGTCCGCGGCCTGCAGGATCGGGTAGGTGAACAGCCCGACGCTGACGTGCTCGGCGGCCTGGCGGGCCGACTTGTCCTTGAACTGGGTCATCCGCCCGGCCTCGCCGAAGCCGGTCAGGCACTGCATCACCCAGCCGAGCTGGGCGTGCTCGGGCACGTGGCTCTGCACGAACAGGGTGGAGCGCTCCGGGTCGATGCCCAGCGCGAGCAGCTGGGCCACCGAGACCCTGGTGCGCTGGCGCAGTTCGGCCGGGTTCTGCTCGACGGTGATCGCGTGCAGGTCGACAACGCAGTAGAAGGCGTCGTGGTCGTCCTGGAGGGCCACCCACTGCCGCAGCGCACCGAGATAGTTGCCGAGGTGGAAGGAGTCGGCGGTGGGCTGGATCCCGGAGAGCACCCGCGGACGGGGCTCAGTAACCGGAGTGGACGCGTCACTTGGCACGCCCGCGATTCTCGCAGGTGCCGTGACGGCCGTGGGAGCTACGGGTTGATTCGCTCGTTGGCCGGGTCGACCTTGGTCTGCCCACGCAGACCGCGGACCACCCCGGCGACCATGCCGCCGACGCCGAGGGCGACGGCCACGATCGGCACCAGGCCGGTGGTTCCCACCGACGCGGCGACCGCGGCCTGCGCGGTCTCGCCTGCGTTGGCGACTCCGGAGGCGAGAAGACCGGTTGCCGGGACGACCAGCAGCGTGGTGATCACGCGCGGGACGGCACGAGCGGTGCGGCTGCTCACGAGCGTTCCTCCCAAAGCACGGTTAACCCGTTCGAGTGAGGGTACCTGTGGTTCTGCGGGGAAAAGCTACCGAACGTGTCAACCCGCTCATATTTGCCGCCGGTTGCACCTTCGTTACGTGAGGCAGAGTAGCGGGCCGGTGACAACCCGCTTTCACCCGGCTACTTGATCATCTACTGGGCATACGTGGTAGTGCGCTGTCGCGCGGGCCGGTGCACCGCGGCCGCGATCGAGTGAAGTTGCTGGACAGTGCGCGCCGAACCATGCTCTGACCCGGCCATACGGCTGATCGTCTCCTCCATCAGCGTGCCGCCGAGATCGTTCGCGCCACCGGTGAGCACGTCCGCGGTGCCCTCGTCGCCGAGCTTGACCCAGGAGCACTGGATGTTGCGGATCCGCCCGTGCAGGGCCAGCCGGGCCATCGCGTGCACGGCCCGGTTGTCCCGCCGGGTCGGACCCGGACGGGCCACCCCGGCGAGGTAGATCGGGGCGTTGCGGTGCACGAAGGGCAACGGCACGAACTCGGTGAAGCCGCCGGTCTCGTCCTGCAGCCTGGCCAGCGTGCGCAGGTGCCCGAGCCAGTGGCCGGGGTGGTCGACGTGGCCGTACATCATCGTGGAGCTGGACCGGATGCCCAGCTTGTGCGCGGTGCCGACCACCTCCAGCCAGGTGGCGGTGGGCAGCTTGCCCTTGGTCAGCACCCAGCGGACCTCGTCGTCGAGGATCTCCGCGGCGGTGCCCGGGATGGTGTCCAGCCCGGCGTCGCGCAGCTCGGTCAGCCACTCCGCGATGCTGACCCCGGCCTTGGTCGCGCCGCTGACGATCTCCATCGGGCTGAACGCGTGCACGTGCATGCCGGGCACCCGCGCCTTGATCGCGCGCACCAGGTCGGCGTAGCCGGTGACCGGGATCTCCGGGTCGATACCGCCCTGCATGCAGATCTCGGTGGCGCCCTCGTTCCAGGCCTCCTCGGCGCGGTCGGCGACCTGCTCAGGGGAGAGCCGGAAGGCGTCCGCGTCGCGTTCCCGCTGGGCGAAGGCGCAGAAGCGGCAGCCGACGTAGCAGACGTTGGAGAAGTTGATGTTGCGGTTGACCACGTAGGTGACGTCCGCGCCGATCACCTCGGCGCGCAGCTCATCGGCCAGCCTGGTCATGGTCTCCAGCGCCGGGCCGTCCGCGGTGAACAGGGCCAGCGCGGCGGCGGCGTTGCCCTCCTCCAGCAGCGCGGCCGGATCGGACTCGGCCAGCCGTAAACCGGCCCGCACGTCCGCGTCCAGCCGCTCGGGGGTGACCGCGCCGCCCGCCTGGCTGCGCAGCTCGTCCCAGTCGCCGTAGACGGAGTCGAAATCGCTCCGGCGGTCCTCGGTGCGGCCCTCGGTGTCGATGCTGGTGTGCAGATCGACCCGGCCGGTGCCGGCCAGTCCGCCGTCGGGCTCCTGCCACTCGTGCCCGACCACCGGCGCGGCCATGTCGGCCAGCCCGCCCGGCTGGGCCAGCGCGGTGATGTGCGGCAGCACCCGGACGTCGAACCAGGGCTGGCCCTGGCGGACGAACTTGGGGTACGCGGTCAGCCGCTCGACCAGGGTGAACCCGGCCTCGGCTGTGGTCGCGGCCAGCGATTCGATCTGCGGCCAGGGCTTCTCCGGGTTGACGTGGTCGGCGGTCAGCGGGGACACGCCGCCCCAGTCGTCGATGCCGGCGCGCAGCATCAGCAGGTGCTCGTTGCCGACCAGGTTCGGCGGCGCCTGCACGCTCACCCCCGACGGCATCAGCAGCCGGGCGACGGCGACGGTGGCGGCCAGTTCGCGCAGGTCGGCGTCTGGCGCGTGCATCATCGCGGTGCCCGGCTTGGCCAGGAAGTTCTGCACGATGATCTCTTGGATGTGCCCGTACTGCCGGGCGATCTGGCGGATCGCGAGCAGGGATTCGGCGCGCTCGGTGAGGTTCTCGCCAATGCCGATCAGGATGCCGGTGGTGAACGGAACGCCGACCCGGCCGGCGTCGGTGATCGAGCGCAGCCGGACCGCGGGCTCCTTGTCCGGCGAGCCGTAGTGCGGGCCGCCCGGCTCGCTCCACAGCCGGGTCGCGGTGGTCTCCAGCATCATGCCCATGCTGGGCGCGACCGGCTTGAGCCGCTGGAGTTCCTCCCAGCTGAGCACGCCGGGGTTGAGGTGCGGCAGCAGCCCGGTCTCCTCCAGCACCGCGATGGCGCAGGCCCTGACGTAGTCCACAGTGGAGGAATAACCGCGTTCGTCCAGCCACTCCTTGGCCTGCGGCCAGCGCTCCTCCGGCCGGTCGCCCAGGGTGAACAGGGCTTCCTTGCAGCCCATGGCCGCGCCCTGGCGGGCGATCTCGAGCACCTCCTCGCGTTCGAGGTAGGCGCCGGGCACCCGGTGCGGGACGGTGACGAAGGTGCAGTAGTGACAGCGGTCCCGGCACAGCCGGGTCAGCGGGATGAACACCTTGCGGCTGTAGGTGACCAGGCCCTCCCGGCCCTCGGCCCGCAGGTGCGCGTCCCGCACCATGGCCGCGGCGGCCAGCAGCTGCTCGAACTCCTCGTCCCGCGCGGCCAGCAGCACCGCCGCCTCCGCCGCGTCCAGGCTGACGCCGTCCCTGGCCCGCCGAAGCGCGCGCCGGATCGCCGATGGACTGGGTCGCTGATCTTCCGCGGTCACCACAGCAGCCTAGGCACCAGCGGTGACCGGAGGGAACGACGCGCGGGCCGAGGGCGTCGTACCAAATATCACCGAGAATTCGGGAATAAGAAACCAGGGAGTCCCGATGCGACGCGGCTGGGATCAGGCGGCGTAGGTCACCGTGACGGGCGAGTGGTCGGACCAGCGCTCGGCGTAGGTCGCGGCGCGCTCGACCACCGCGGTGCGGGCGCGGCCGGCCAGTCCGGCGGTGGCCAGGTGGTAGTCGATCCGCCAGCCCGAGTCGTTGTCGTAGGCCTTGCCGCGGTAGGACCACCAGGTGTACGGACCAGGCCCCTCGGGCTGGAGCGCGCGGTGCACGTCCACGTAGCCGCCCTCCTCGCCCAGCACCCGTCCCAGCCAGGCCCGTTCCTCTGGCAGGAACCCGGACTCCTTCTGGTTGCTCTTCCAGTTCTTGAGGTCGATCTCCTGGTGCGCGATGTTCCAGTCCCCGCAGACCAGCACCTCCCGCCCCTCGGCCGCGGCCTTCTCCCGGCGCTCGATCAGGTAGGGCAGGAAGGCGGCCATGAACCGCTCCTTCTCGTCCTGGCGCTCGGTGCCGACATCCCCACTGGGCAGGTACAGGCTGCCGACGGTCAGCCCAGGCAGATCCACCTCGGCATAACGCCCACTGCGCTCGAACTCGGCGACACCGAACCCGACCCGCACCGCCGAAGGCTTCTCCCGGGTCAGCAGGGACACCCCCGCCCGCCCCTTCAGCTCGCTGTGCGCGTGCAGCACGTGCCAGCCCTCGGGTTCCCTGACCTCCTCGGTCAGCTGCCCCGGCTCGGCCCGCACCTCCTGCAGGCACACCACCTGGGCGCTGGTGGCGGCGAGCCAGGGCAGGAAGCCCTTCTTGGCGGCGGCCCGCAGGCCGTTGACATTGACGGTGGAGACGGTCAGCACGGCGCGAGGGTAACCACCACCCCCGACAACCCTTAGCCCACCACGCGGGAAACCCGGTTGGTCCAGCCCACCGAGCCCGGTAGGCACACATCCCATGTCCCCCCGCACCACCGGCGCCCTGCTGGCCCTGGCCGCCGCCACCGGCTTCGGCGCCATGGCCGTCCTGGCCGGCGTGGCCTACACCGCGGGCGCCGACGTCCACGGCCTCCTGCTGACCCGCTTCACCCTGGCCGCCCTGCTCCTCCTCCCCCTGGCAGCCCACCAGGGCCTACTCCCCCGAGGCCGAGACCTGTGGCTACTCGCCGCCCTGGGCGGCATCGGCTACGTAACCCAGTCCCTGTCCTACTTCGGCGCCGTCGCCCTGGCCCCCGCGAGCCTGGTAGGCATCCTCTTCGGCACCTACCCCATCCTGGTAGCCCTCCTGGACGCCGCGATCCACCGCCGCCGCCCCACCCCCACCCTCCTGCTCATGGCCACCCTCGCCGCCACCGGCACCGCCCTGGTAGCAGGCCCCATCCTCACCGGAAACCCCCTGGGCGCCACCCTCGCCCTGACCGCGGCCGTCACCTACGCGATCTACATCTCACCGGAGCAGCCCCGTCCTCCCGAGTAGCCCCACTGGGCGCCACCGCGGTCGTCTGCACAGCCGCCGCAGCGGTCTACCTGGGCTCCGCCCTAGCCCACACCCCGTCCTTCCCAGCGACCACTGGAGGCTGGCTGGCCCTGGCCGCGATTGCGTTGGCCTGCACGGTGGGCGCGGTGCTGTCCTTCTTCGGCGCGCTGCGCAGGCTCGGCGCGACACCGACCGCGACGATCTCGACGTTCGAGCCGGTGGTGACGGTGCTGCTGGCCGCGGTGGTGCTGGGCGAGGAGTTCAGCGGACCGCAGTGGGCGGGGGCGGCGCTGGTGGTGGCGGTGGTGCTGGTGGTCGCGTCGGGCCGGGTGGAGCGCCCCGTGGCGGGGGTGGCGGAGGGGGTGCGCTACGCTGAGCGGGACGGAGCCCGCTGACGCTGGTCAACGGGGTCCTTCCACCGGTCCGGGTGGCGGAATGGCAGACGCGCTAGCTTGAGGTGCTAGTCCCCGAAAGGGGGTGGGGGTTCAAGTCCCCCCTCGGACACTTTCACTGTTCATATGACCCACTGGCTTGATTCTCACATCAGCCAGATGGGTCTTTTTTATGCAGCAGACTTGCAAGAATGTCGTCATGCCACTTGCTTCGCACTCTTCGCAAATATCCTTAGACGTTAATCAAGTCAACCACTGCACATTCAACGGCACTGCTTCGCCATCATGGTTCGCACCATCAGGAATTACCCGATCGCACCCAGCTAATACAACAACAGCGGGTCGAAAACCGACCGGATCACCTTGACGACTACGAAGTTCCGCCCCGGACTTGCTCGACAGACTGCCACATCGCCTACTGCGGACTACTGACCGAATCGAGCATTGACTGCTTTCACCTGTCGTCGCCACGTGGATCGACTGACGCCGGACGCCACACCCGAAGCACAATCCCTGAAAGATACAGGTAGCGAATCTACATATCCGAGTACCGCCTTCCTGCACCGTAAGCGGCAGCCGGAGCAGCATGCCGGAGCGATAGCAGACCGCAGGCCACGATCGCAACTTCTCAACAAGCGGATGCACCTGACGCCACCTGCCACCCGGACTTCTATAGACAAAACGCGCACCAAAATTGTCGATTCCGGGATGCCGACGGGGCACGTTTGTCGCTGCTCCAGCCCTATGTTGCGCCAGAGGTCAGCTCAATCGCTACGCAAGCTAGCCCCGAAGTAGTCGCAGCATGGGTTCAAAAAGATCTCAACAAAGATACGTTGTGTCCAGAACTGACTACGTGCAGTAACACTCATCCACGGAGACCCGAAGGCTTCATCATGGCGAACCCCCGACGACGCAAGCCCGGCCGTTGCCGTTGCAACGGTCGCGCCCACCACCACGAACCTCTGCCAACCAGGCCAACTCAGTGGCCGTCAGGTCGCGAGATCGCGGAGCTCTGCGACCTCGATGCGATCGCTACCGAGGCGCTGGAACAGGTGACTGCGGACGACGTCCTCAGGGTTCTTCGTGCCATGCAGCCGCGCCACCGCCAGTACGTGCTCAGCGTGCTTGGGCTGCGCGTGGTGGCAACCGTAAATCGCGGTATGGCTGCCCAGATGCTGGCCCGCCTACGCGCCGACCACCCAGCAGCACACTCCGACCTCCTGGGAAATATCACGGCACCAGTCAGTGTGGCTCTCGACGCTGGCGCCGACCCTGGGCAGTGGACCGCGCTCTTGGGCTCCGACCCTCGACTCGCGCTCAACGTCTACGCGGACAACCGTGCTCTAGCGGGCAGCCTCGAAGCTGCGGTGCGCGACCTGAGCCCCCGGCTGCTCACTGCTGGACTGACCGTCGCGATTACCAAGGACACCGCTGCTGCTGCAGCGGCACTCGCCGTGCTGGCCCGAGAGCATGACTCCGCCCGCGCCACATACCAACACCTGAGCGAGTCCTATCCCGAGCTGCCGCCGATCCCTGCCGCCCCGCTGAGTGAACTTGTACAGCCGGCGCGACTCGCCGCGCTCGGAGTGACCAATACCAACATCTCTGGCGAAGACCTCGCTGACCTACTCGACGAGCTGCCCAATGGCCCTGACGACGCGGCCGTCCTCGCCCAGGAGGTTGATTCTCCGGTGGAGGAGAATCCAGCGAGCGCTGTTCTCGCCTCAGCCGACCAGTCATCTCCTGCGCAACGTGCCCAGGCTCTGCTCACAGAGTGGGACGCGGCGTGTGCTGCCGCCGATGCCGTTGCAAATGCGCTCAAAGAAGGGCGATTCCCCGCTGCCGGAGACGTTGCCCGGATAGCCAAGCACGCCGAAACCGGTTTGACCGTCCTGGATGATCTGCACTCCGTGCTAGGAGAGGCGATTCCCGGCACTCGGGATGCTCTGCTGAGCGCCGTCGAAACGCTCACCCAGCGCGCACAGGCAGCGGCCGACATAATCTGGCTTCGTCGTTTGGCTGGGATCGAGGGACCGCAAGGCATTGACGGCGCTGTCGCCGAGGTGCGCGAGTCAGCCACTGCCGCAATCAGCGCCCCAGCAGCACCGCGGGGACATCTGGCCGCGCTGTGGGCGCTGTTCGAACTCACTGAAGCTGCCCGGGGCGGTGCGACAGTCGACTTCGCCGTGCTCAGCGAGACGCAGACCGCTGCGCAGGTTGCCTGGCCAACTGCGGGGCCGCTCATCGCCGCTATTGCCTACGGTGCGGTCACTGTCCCGAATCAGGAATCGACAACCGAGCCAGTCGTTGAGGTCCCGGAGTCAGGCGTGGAGCGGGTACCTCCCGCCGAACCATCAGAGCCCGTTGCGACACCCGAGCCGTCGGTGCAGTCGACTGGGCCCGGTGTCCTCGATGGAACTGGCCCTGAAATGGCAACACTGGCGGAAGGAGCCAGCGACCTTCCGACTGAGGACCCCGGTTCGGGCCTGGTGCCCTCGACCAACAGCGGAGACGCCGAACTTGCTGACCTCGACGCTCTGCTCAAAGCAGGCGCTGGTGCCACTTTGGCTGCGGTCAGCAACCCCAGACGGCGTTCGACGGCGTCAGCAGTCCATGACACCACGCTGGAAGACGCCGGCGTGGCAACGCCAACCGGTTTCGCACCTTCACGCCCCACCGAGGTGGAAAGCACCGGCACCGTGGACAGAGTCGGTGCCGCTGCTCTGCTGCCCGCGGGTCGGTTCGGTCTTGCCGCTGATCTGCTGGAGGCCAGTGGTGCATCGGCACCGAGCGTCGCCGCCCGTCGCTTGGCCGCCTACGCCGCGGCGCTGACCAGTCCCACGGGTCGCCTCGCGACCGCGTTTGCCGAACTCGCCCCGGTGGTCAGCCGGGAAGCACTTGGCGAGGACCGCGCTGGGCAGCTCGTCGCGCTCACCGCAGCCGGGCGAATCGCGTTGCTGGCACCGTCCGCGGGCCCGGCAACCGTGCTACTGGAACTCCTCCCGTGCGTCAGCGAGCAACCGGCGCTCACCGAATCGCTCACCGCGCTGGCCGACGCCAGCCGGGCCGGGATTGTCGTGCTGGCCGAAGCCGCGGACGCAGTCGGCACGCTGGCAGCCGCGGAGAACGCAGCTGCTGAAGCAGCTAGCGACGCTGCGGGGCTGCTGTCCGGTGCCACACGCCGCACAATCAAGTACATCCCGGCCAACGGCGTGTACCAGGCTTGGATGAGCCCCGAGGGGGAACTCGGCACGCTGCTCGCTCTGGTCGCGACCAACAACCCCGACACCCTGACGTCGGTCCGCGACAAGGTCGTGGCTTTGCGCGGCAGGGCGCACAAGGCTATCGACAGCACGTTCGCCGCGCAGCGGCGTAACCGGTCCAACCGCATCATCGCTGGTGCCCGCAGCACCCTCCTGACTCGCTGGGAGGAGGCAATCGAGTTGGCCGCCCGCTGGGCTGAGCTGACCGAACGCACCACCGAGAGACAGGTGACCGTCGCTACGGGCGCGTGGCAGGCCGGACCATTGACCACAATGCGACACCGCATCGCCGGGGTGCGTGAGCAGGCGGTAGCTGAGCTGGCCGCCCAGTCGGGCAAGGACCCAGACACCACAGCGGCGGTTGAGGCGGCGGGGCAGCTGCTCGCCGACGCATTCGCCATCTGCGACGGCGCGGCTCCCGATTCCGACGAACTGCCGGTGGCATTCGCCGCTCACGCCGAACTATTGGCCACGCCACTGGCGCTGGAGGCAAACACGCTGCTGCCCGCCGGTGGCCTCTCGGCTGAACACGTGCCGGCGCTGCTGGCAGTTGCCGGCACCGATCCTGCCGACCCGGTCGACATGTACACGCATCGCGCTGAGCGTGGAGATCACGACCTGACCGCCACTCTGATCACCGGCGTGCGGACCTCCGACCCGACCTCCGCTGCCGCGCTGGAACGCCGCCGCGGCAGCGACATCGCTGAGCAGGCCGCGGACGTGGCAGACGAGGTCACCGCGATGGCCAGGCTCATCGACACACGGCGACTTGCTGGAACCCTCGACGACCAGCCGTGGGCAGCCCTGGCCGCTCGTGCCGAGGCACTCGCTGACCCCGCGAGACGGGACTTCGGCCGCATCCGCGCCACAGTCGCCGAAATCACTGCCGACCTCAACGCGCTTGTCGATAACAAGATCACGGCCACACTGGCCCGCATCGAGGAACGAGCTCGCAGCAACCAGGCCGTGGCCGAGGCTGCCGAGGTACTGACTGGGCTGACTCGTGACGGTCAGGTCGCCAGCGCCGAGGAGTACCTGGAGACAGCGCTGACCGGCGGTGCGCTGCCGGCTGCCAGCCGGGGTGTGGACCATCTGGAAAAGTACTTTCCCGCTGTGCCTCAGCTGGCCATCGAGCGGCCCAACCTGCTCGACGAGCTGCACGCAGCCTTTTCCCGCGGGCCAGCCAACGTCAGTGTGGCGTCTCTGGATGCTGCCGGGCTCAATCTTGCCGACCTCTCACAGGCCCGTTGTGACGCTGGCCGTCGCGCGCTGGGCTGTTGGAAGGCACTTGCCGGACACGAAGGAGCCGGCGCACGCAAGGCCGACATCACCACCGCCTTGCAGGCGGTGCTCGCCCAAGCCGGCCTGGAGTTCACCGGCGCAAAGATGGATCAGTCCAGCACCAGACAGACCGGCCGGCAATGGATTCGCCTGTCCGGGGTCACTGGCACCGGGCAGGCGCTCACCCCGACGCTGGGATCGGCGATGAGCCCGGACGGCGCCACCCTGCGGGTGCTACTCGTCCGCAGCGCGCCCACGCCAACGACGCTCATCGAGTGGATGAGCGGCGAAACTCCAGATCACACCGTGCTGGCGCTGTGGCTGAGCGGAGCGCTCTCCCCGACTGACCGACGAGCGATCGCCAACGCCGCTCGTGGTCGGCCTACTCCTCCGCTGCTCGTCCTGGACACAGCCGCCCTGGCCTACCTGGTGTGCCAGCCCGAGCCACGGCGGTCCACGTTCGCGGCGACTGCGCTGCCATTTACTGCGGCGAGCCCGTACCGCGACACGCCAGGCGATACCCCACCGGAGATGTTCTACGGACGTACCGATGAGCTGGCCGCCGTCGTGGACCTCAACGGCCCATCGTTCGTTTCCGGTGGCCGGCAGCTGGGTAAGTCCGCACTGCTGCGCGTCGCCGCGCGTCGCTTCGAGGCTTCCGGTCCCCGTCGGCACGCCGTATTGACCAGTGTGTTCACTGTGGGTGGCGACGGGCGCCCAGAACGACTGTGGGACGCGCTGTGGCCCCACCTGGCCCGCATCGGCATCGTGACGGAAACCGTGCTGGCCAAGGATGTCGACATCGCGCAGGTCGTCTACGACTCGGTGCTGCGGTGGCTGGATGACGACCCGACCCGGGCGCTGCTCATCCTGCTCGACGAGGCTGACGCGTTTCTCGACGCCGACGCCGCCGGTGTTCGCTTTACCCACGTCGACTGGTGTCGGCGACTGATGTTGGACACCAGTCGCCGGGTCAAGGTCGTTTTCGCCGGCCTGCACCGCACTGCCCGCTTCGAGTCCCTGCCCAATCAGCCACTGTCCCACCTGGGCCGCCCGATCAGTGTGGGGCCGCTGCGCCCGCAGCATGCCCACGATCTGCTCACCGAGCCGCTGGCCGCGCTGGGGTTCACCTTCGCCGAACCGATCGCGCTGCCGGCGCGGATCCTGGCGATGGCGAACAACATGCCGGCTTTGCTCCAGCTGTTTGGCGAGGCTCTGGTCAAGCACCTTGCCTCCCGTTCGGTCCCGGCTGACGGGCCGCCGCAGCGCATTACCGACGCTGATGTCGACGAGGTGTTCGCCGACGCCGACCTACGCGCGGCGTTCCGCGAGAAGTACGTGCTGACCCTCAACCTTGACCACCGCTACCTGGTGATCGCGTACGCGGTCGCCGAGGCTGCGCACGAACGTGGCATCGACACGAGCCTCGGGCTGAGTGAACTGTCCGAGATCGCGCGGCTGCATTGGCCGGCCGGATTCAGCGGTGTCAGTGCCGATGACTTCCGCGGCCTGGTCGCTGAGTGCGTTGATCTCGGTGTCCTGGCCATCGATGGCGGCAGCTACCGGCTGCGCACACCCACAGTGCTGCGGTTGCTGGGTACGGAGGAGGAGGTACTCGAAACCCTCTACACCGCCTCGGAACGTCTGGTGGTGCCGTCACCTTCGGATGCTGGTTCCTACCGGCGCCGGGTGGGGCACGCCAGGTCTCCACTGACTGAGCGGCAGCTCGGGCGGCTCTTCGATGCTCGCCGCGAAGTGTTGACGGTAACTGGTTCCTTGGCTCTGGGAGTGGACGCGGTGCTAACCGCGGTCGAGGCCGCAGCCGCCGAGGGAGCACGCCTGACCACAGTGAACCGTGCTCGCACGGTGACCCCTGACGGGGTTCGGGCCGCGGTGGCGCGCGCCGCCGCCAACACCACCCTGCTGCTAGTCGACGCATTGGCACTGACACCGGTAGCGCTGACTGCGCTCCTGGCCACTGCCGAGGAGGCGGTAGCAGCTGCCTGGCTCGACGTCACTGTGGCAGTGATCGTGTCTCCGGCCAATGCCTCCGCCTGGATCACCCGGGCTTCCAGGGTCGACCTGATCCGTGTAGACGAGCCCGGCCTGCGGATGTGGTGCGACGAGGACAACCTGCCGTTTCGCGACGACGAGTCTCGTGCCCGACTGCTGGCGGTGACCGGCGGATGGCCGCAGGCGATCACCCAGGCAAAAAGACTTACGGAATCCGCGGGAGCTGCCATTGGCAGCGGCAAACTGTTGGGAGACCTCACGGCCTGGCTGTCCGGACGAGAAGGACACAAGCTTCCGGCCCGTGCCGGGCTCGGGCCAGAGACAACGATGCTTGCCCAGGTCTTCCACTCCGTGGTGGCTCTTGTCGGAGCCAGTGGGGAGGATCCGCACGAACTCGTTGAGTTGCTCGAACTTGATGACCGCGTTGATCTGACCGCCATGGCGGTCGATGCCGGTTTCGGCTCACTCGACGATGTCATCGCGGTGCTGGCCACGCTCGGTTGCCTCACTGTCACCAGCACAGGCCGGCTGCGTCCGGAGCTGACGTTGGCCGCGCTCGTCACCGGGGCGCCAGTTGGGGCCGAGGTATGAGCGGCAATGCGGCCGCAGTGCTGCCTGGCGCAGTGCGGGAGGTCCTGCGCAGCGCAGCCGTCGTAGTGGCCGAACGGTCAACTGAGCCGTTGGACCCCGACCGGGTGGTGACCGAATCACAAGGCGTGGCAACGCTGTTGGCGCTTCTCGAGCAGTCAGCCGGGCTGAGAGCCGAGGTGGCCGCCCGATACGGCCAGCCGTGCCCTGAGCAGTCAGATGGCGGTGAGTTGGCCGCATGTCTGCTGGCACCGGACACCGCCGCTGCATCCCGTGGCGTGGCCAGTGTCCGCGGCCTGCTCAGTTCCGCTCGCAGAGCTGCCAGGCGGGCGGCACGAGAAGTCGAGCGGTCCGAGCGGGCGCCCGTGGCGCAGCGAGAGGAGGAGCGCGCCGCGCGGCGACTGAAGGAAGTGCGTGCGGCCCGCGATCGCGCTCAGGTCCAGGCAAGGCAGGCCGAAGCAGAGGCCGCAGAACTCCGAGCCGAGTTGGTGGAGCTCGCCAGCGAGTTGGCTGCCGTCACTGGGCGCGCCGAGGTAGCGGAGACGCGGTTGAATGCTGCCCGGCTCGACGCGGCTGATCCAGTGCGAGCCGCGGCGGCCCTGGCTTCCGCGCTCATGCCACAGATCAAGGGGCGTCTGCACGACAGTCGCGGTGTTGGCCCGGGTGAACCAACAAGGGTTGATCCCGGACGACCTCCTCCAGCACAGGCGGTCGACCCCGAACGTGTGACCGCAGCAGCCCGAATCGCTGGTCTACCCGACGACATCGCTGGAGCCACAGCGATGTGGTTGCCAGCCCTGCTCCGTGCGTTCATCACCCCGCCACGCCCCGTGGCGCAGGTGCGTGGGCGGGAGCTTCGAGTTGAGGTGCTCGGCGGCGGCACCGAGATCGGCGGCTCATGTGTGTTGATCACTGCAGGCGACACACGTCTACTGATCGATGCCGGCACCCGGCCAGGCGCGGTCACGTTCTCCGAGCTTGCTCCGCCGGGAATCGAGCGGGCCTTCGACGGACCACTGCACGGTGTCGTCGTCACACACGCCCACAACGACCATGCCGGCTGGGTGCCAGCGGTGTTGATCCGGCGTCCAGACACGCCAGTACTGGTCACCGACGCCACCGCGGCTCTGCTGAGCACGATGTGGTTCGACTCGTCAAAGGTGCTAGCGCGCAGAAGCGTCGAGGCGGACGGGACCGGTCCGCCCGTCCCTTACGGCAAGGATGACGTGCGGCACGCACTCGACCGCATGCGGCCGTTGCCGTTCGGTCGGCGGCACCGGCTCGGCACCGTGGACATCGAGCTGTTCCAAGCCGGGCACATCGTCGGCGCTGCTGGGGTGATTGTTCACGCCGGTGACCAGCGTGTCGTCGTTTCCGGCGATGTGTCCAGGCCCGGTCAGCGAACCGTCGGCGGCATCGAGGTGCCTGACGCCGCCCGTGGCGCGGACCTGCTGCTGTTGGAGTCGACCTACGCCAACTCCAGGCGAATGCCGCCACGAGCGGCGGAGGCAGCGCAACTGATCAGCGATGTGGCGACGGTGACCAGCTCCGGCGGCCGGGTGCTCATTCCCGCATTTGCCCTTGGTCGCGCACAGGAAGTGGCCCTCACCCTCGCAGAGGGTCTGCCTGAGGTGGATGTGCTCATCGACGGCCTGGCCCGCAGTGTGGCCTCCGTCTACGAGCAGCAGCCTGCGCCGGATGGGGGACCGTTGCGCATCTTCGGCCCGCGAGTGCGGGCGGTACCGCCGGGTGGCACTCGTGACGCAATCGGCAACCTACGCAGCGGAGTGGTGATCGCAACCTCGGGGATGCTCACCGCCGGACCTGCAGTCGCCTGGGCAAAGGCGCTGCTGCCCGACCCAGCAGCCGGACTGATGGTCGTCGGTTATCAGGATGAGGACTCCCCCGGCGCACGATTGCTTGAGCTAGCTCGCACCGGCGGCGGCGAGTTCGAGCTGCCCAACTTCGAGGGAGAACTGATCCGGGTCCCAGTTCGGGCCCAGGTCAACCGTTACGGGCTGGGCGCGCATGCCAACGCTGACGAACTGGTCGCCATCAGCGCCGACATCGGTGCTCACGAGGTCATGCTGGTGCATGGCGAGCGTCACAACCAAGCGACGTTCGCCACACGGCTGTCGATGCGAGGCCAGGCGATAGCACCCACCGGGCACTGGTCCTCAGCTCAATGAACAGCGGATCTTTCCATATTCTATTCCGAAACCAGTCCTAATTCCTGTTCTTGGTATTACTGTCTGAACAGAGGTGCTGAGGATGACCGCACCGGAACTCCCCGGACTGTCGCAGGTCGTGTGTCGCGGCGACCTACGACTGCGCACCGACGCTGGCCTGCGCCGCATCAATCCAACGCTATTCGACAAGGAGTTGCTTACGGCGGTCGACGCCGCAGCAGCAGACCGCAGACCGATCGCACTGGTCCTGCCACTGCCGGCAGCCGACACGCCGATAGTGCTGGGCGCCGCCTCACTATCAGCGGAGATCGTCCGTAGTTGGAGCGTTGCCGTCTCCGCAACGGTCGTCTCTGCCAGGCTTTCTCAGCGAACCCTCTACGACCGGTTGTATGTCCGCGACTCTTCTCTGGTATCAGTGATCCCACGGGCTCGAATCACCGCTGACGGCGATATCGTTCCCGTGGGAGAACCTTATCCGGGATCCGGCGGGGGCCGAATGATCCTCACCGGGGATCCTCAGCGCGTTCCCGACTTCGGTGGCAGCCTGGTTATCGACGGTACTGGCGGCCGACCTATTGATCTCAGTCGATTGCTGCGCTCCCGGCCAGAGCTGGTGTACATCACCGACAACCCATTCGACGAGGCACTGGCCAAGGTGCGCGATGCGGGTGGCGTGGTGTGGGCATTCGACCCGCCAACTATGGCCCGGCTCGCGACCAGTCTGCCCGGTCAAACCCACGACGGCAAGCACGCGGTCGCTGCATCTCCAGAGCTATTGGCTGCTGCCGGCACTGCCAACCGGCAGGTACTGGTTCCGGCGTGCGACGCCCCACTGGACGAGGCCATGCGCGTTGCCTGGAATGCCCTGAGGTCGCTCACCGCGGAAGACAACGAGAATGTGGCCACCGCAGCTGCGCTGGGCTGGGCCTGGAGTACGTTCCACAGCTTCGCCCTGTCAGCAACCAGCCCGGACCAGCACGACCGGCACGTGCCTCGCAGTCCGTACATGACACGGCTGGCCGACTCCCCGGCACATGCCCGAGCCATTGCGCGGAACCGCACCGGCGCTACTCGCAAGGCGTGGCTGGCACTCACCGACTCCTTCGATCACTTGCTGTGCAGCGCCGCCGATGCACCGAAATTGCCACTGGTACAGCGATGGCTTGTCGATCTGACTGAGACGGACTGCAGTGGCCTGCTTGTCACCCGCAACCGGGCCGCAACGCAAGCGCTCGTCGACGCCCTGGAGGAGCACACCGGCACACCGTTCCGCTGGCACACCCGGGTACGCGTCGTCAGCCTGCGGGAGGTGCTGTACGGCAGGGTAACCAACCTGCCTGTCGACTCAATGCTTCTAACCGGGCCGGTGCCCAGATCGTTCGCGAGCATGGTTGCTGCACCTGGGGCCAGGCAGGTCGTCATCGCCACAGCTGGTGTCTGGGAGGCCAGTCGCGCCGCTCGGCAGGCGCGGCAAACACTGCAAGCGCTCACCGCGCTGCGTCAGGAGACCACTGCGATCAGCGCGCCGAAATTGCGAGTACCCCTTGACAAACACGTCGATGCTCCGGAGCAAGTACTCATCTGGCGCGACCAATCACCGGTAGAGCCTGCTATCGAAGACGGCTCACCGTGGGAGCCATTCACTTTCGATATCCAGACCATGCTCACGCAGGCTCGTGGCTGGGCAACTGACAACGCCGACCTAATCCCTCCGGGCCGCGACACTGACGTCGGCCCCGATGAGCAGGTTAGTGCCTTGCACATCATATTCACCGGCAACTGTGGCCTACTGCTCGCACCTAATGATCCCGTCTACCGCAGTATCGGCACCGAGACCCGCAGGGTGGCGGCGAAGGCATTGGTTCCTGGTGATGTCGTTGCACTGGTCGACACCACCGCACGGCGAGACCTGTTCAACTCGGTCATCAACGTGCTCGCCAGCATCAACCCCGAGTACCACCTGCTAACCTTCTTTGAGAAGTTGTGGCACATCCGCGTCGACGCAGCCCGGGACCTAGGTCTGACCTACCAAGAGGTCCTCTCCCGAATGCAGTCCGGCCTCAACCCAACCCAGCTGACCACCGAACAGACGATTCGGAACTGGTTCAAGCACAACACCGTCCCACTGCGTGCAGCCGACGTCCACCGCTTCGCCGTCGCTGTTGGCGACTCCGAACTCGCGCACAATTCCAGCGCTATAGGCGATGCCTTCACCTACCTGCGCACCATTCATCAGGCCGTCGGCCGCTGGCTGTCCGCACAAATCAACGGCGTCCGCCTGAAAACCAACGACGCGCTTGTTGACCCTCAGCTCCGAGTGCACGTTGCCGATCTGCTCGATGCTGTGACCCTGCACCAGGTCGCCGACGTGGCGGGAGACCTCGTCATGGCACCAGCTGCGACGCTCGGAGTTCTCTCCAGCTCCGAGACAATCGTGGCAATCCTGGCAGAGGCCGACGGACGTTCCGCCACCACGATGCCATCCAGTAACACCAAAACCACACCGAGCTTGCGGTCTTGAATTTGTTGACAGATCGCCACCTGCACCGAGTTGACCGCACTGCGTAATTGGCCACCGCTACACCCAGAAGGAATTCCGCCCATGTCGCCCATGCACACCACATCCTCCACTAACACCAAGCCCACACCAGCACAAGTCCGCGATTCACTGCTGGAACAATTGCAAAACCGTACTCTCCGGGTAGCCGCTGGCGAGGACATTCAACCCTTCACCAGACTGCAGAACAATCAGCAGGCGAAACTCTGGCTGGGCCAGCTAGCCAGCGAGCCACAGCTATCCGCCGACCGGAGTCGCAACCTCGGCGGTGATCGACTGGTTCCCGCCGCCGAGGGCTTTTCGTTTCTTGTGCGTGGCAGCTCCGCAGTCCCCCTCGAAGCTGAACTGGCCTTCGCGGTATACGTGCCGCTGCACCCAACGGTCGGGGAACAGCAGACGTTCACGAATGCTGCACCGGTTAGCAAGGCCTCCTCGATCCGCACGACCAGAGGCAGCTGCAGTCAGCTGGGGCGCCAGTTGGCCACGGTGTGGCTCAAGGTCCCAGTCGGACCCGTGCGCCTGCGGGCGACCGTCAGTCCGGATATCGCCAGCTATCGCTTCGGCGCCATGGAGATCGCCACCGCGATCGACTCCGCTGTCCGTGCCGCCACAGGAACCCAGCTGTACCGGGCCCGCCGAGGCTACGGCAGGTTGCCTCGCGACGATGACTTCGTCGACGCCGCATCCTGGGATGCCTACGCCAGCTCCAACCTTCTTCCGGCTGACCACGCCATTGCGCCGACCCTGTCAGCGGCAATTGATGTCGACGTCACCGGCACCGAGCGCGGCCGGGACCTGATGGTCACCGTGGTCAACACTTCCCCTGCTGACGCAGCTCAATTCGCGGACCACAAGGGGCAGGTCCGATTCGACCGCAACCACCTGGACACCCGTCTGTACGAAGTCCGACTGACCATCACCGCTCGCGCGCCACTGGACGTTTACACCCTGGAGCAGGTTGTCCGTTCTCACCGCTATGACCGCACGGTCGAGGCGTTCGGGCAGGCCTGCCCCGTACAGGTAATGCCTGGTCCTGGCCCCGGCGAAACGACCTTGCGCACCAGCTACGGCGCGGTGTCAACCACTGGCCGGGCGCACCCGGGAGGGGGTGGAGCGGACACCTCCTTCACAGCCTTCATCGACGCCCCAGTCGCGGCGGCAACTGCTTTGCTTGACAAGCATGCCGCCTGGGTCGACAAAAACTGGTCGCAGCAGGCTCTCAACGATCGTCAGGCCACGCTCGGCTGGTCGCCTGAAGCCCGCAGGGCCGCGGAACTAGAGGCGAAGGCCGCCCACAACGAAGTGCAGTGGCTACGCAACGGACTCGCTGTACTCGCCACCAATGGGCAGCTGCGGCGAGCGTTCGTACTGATGAACCAAGCCATGCAGCAGCTGTCTGCGGACAAGGGATTCACCGACTGGTTCCCTTTCCAGATCGCCTGGATTATCGGCTGCCTGCCCGCGGTCGCTGATCCAGAGATCGACCCTGCCGTACAAATCCTCACTGTGCCACCCGGGGGCGGCAAGACAGAGGGCTTCACAGCCGTCGCAATTGTCCATCTCTTCTATGCCCGGATCTGCGGGGATCGGCACGGTGTCACCGTCTGGGCCCGTTTCCCGCTACGACTACTGGCGGCCCAGCAGACCGAGCGTTTCGCCGTCGCGGTCTTCGTCGCCGAGCTGATCCGTCGCGACACGGAAGACCTGCGCGAAGGCGACCCCTTCGGCATCGGCTACTTCGTCGGCAGCACCACCACCCCTAATCGCTACTGGCCGCCGAACACTCCATGGGCGAGGGGCATCGACCCGACGAATCCAGCTGAGGCGGCCCGATGCCGTGTTCTCGAGCACTGCCCCGTCTGCGACCCGCGTGGTACCGGAACGAGGCTCAGGGTTGCTTTCAACGAGGACAGCTGGACCATGCAGCACCGGTGCACCAACCGCTCATGCCGGATGTACGGTCCGCTCCCGCTATGGGTGGTTGATGACGACATCTACCGGCACGCGCCCTCAGTACTCGTCGGCACGGTGGACAAACTGGCCCAGGTTGCCCATAGCAACTCCTTTAAGATCATCTTTGGTCAGGCAGTCTCCCGCTGTGCCAAACACGGCTGGACAGTCAACCCCGCTCGCTGCAGCGTCCACGACTGCACCGAGCCCAGGGTCCCCGTCTCTAACGGTTTCGGGCATCTACGTTGCGAAATCACCGATGAGTTGCACCTGCTGGACGAGAGCCTGGGGGCACTCGACGGAATGTACGAGACCGTCGTTCAGCACATCGGTGAAGACCTGGAGAATCGTCCCCTTCATATCCTCGCAGCCACCGGCACGATTGAGGGCTACGACAATCAGGTCCAGCACCTGTACCAGCGACCCGCGCGACGTTTCCCCGAGCCGGGCCCTGGAAGTGAGCAGAACTTCTTCTCCAGCGTCCACCACGACGATCCACTGCGCCGCTACTTGGGTATCTGCCCGCGGGGCACCACGATGGTCACCGCCGGAGCGGACGTCACCCGTATCCACAACGAATGGCTACGCGACGCGCTCGCGGACCCGGCGGCGGCAGCCAGAGCAGCCGGTCTGCAGGCCGACGACCCGGAAGTAGTAGAGGTGGTCAGGCGCGCGGTCGCCGAGGACTACGAGGTATTGCTGGGCTACTGCCTGCGCAATGAAGACATGGCGGCCTACATCACCGATGACCGGGTCGGCGACCTGCTGGTCAGCGCGGAGAGCCAGGCGGTCATCTCAGGCAGCCAGGACATCGCGGCTATCCGGGAGGCAGTGTCCCGGCTGAACAACCCGCCGCCTGACCCGGCGCGACGGACCCGCCTGGTCGCTGCCACGAAGGCCATTGGGCACGGCTTCGACTCCCCCCGGCTAGGAATCATGGTGCTCATGGGCACCCCCATCCAAGCTGCCGAGATCATCCAGGCGACCGCCCGCGTCGGCCGCACCCATCCCGGACTCGTGGTGCACGTGTTCAATCCATCCCGAGATCGAGACACGTCAGTGTTCCGCTGGTATGCCAAGTGGGTCAGCTACCTCGACCGGCTGGTTAGTAAGGTGCCGGTCAACCGGGAGTCCCTGCCAGTACTGCAGCGTGCACTTCCTGGTGCGCTGATGGCCCGGCTTCTGCAGGTCCACGACCGGCTGTGGATGGCCTCTGGACGTACCCGCCCGTCCCTCGCAAACGCTGACCAGGTCCGCGATGCAGTCACGGCGGGGTTTCTCGACCGCAGCCGGCTGATCGCTGAGCTACAGGCAGGCCTGGGACTGCAGCCGGGCAATCCGTATCACGAACGGCATCGGGACACGGTCGAGGAATTCGTCGACAGCACCCTCATCCGCCTGCAGGTCAGCACGGGCGGAGTACGTCGGACCGCCGATCTGCTCCACCCACCAGTGCCGCGCTCGCTGCGGGATATCGAAGCGCCCATCACCATTATCGGGAACGTGTGAGGACCGCTGTCATGTCAACTGATGAACTCAACCGCTCGACCACCCAGGTGCTGTGGAGCCACCTACCGCAGCAGCCTTACCAATGGGGGCACCACAAGGTCACGGTCCTGGGCCACGCACCGGCCCATCCGAACCCGCTGAACGTTCCCGAGGAGTGGGTGGCACCGCAGCTGCGCCGCCTTATTCGTCCCTTCACCAGGCCGCGCAGCGTGGGTAGCGAGCCGGGCTTCACTCAGCTCGACATTGTCAACCGCGGCATGTACGAACTCGTCACTGTCGACGGCGTCTCCGCCGAACGGTTCCCCAACACCTTCCATTGCCGCGAATGCGACCATTTCGATGTCACCCACCCCGGAGACCCTGTTCCGCGCTGCCCCAGGGGTTGCGGGCAGCTGCTGCAGTTTCAGTGGGTCGAGATGCATAACTGTGGATTGCTACGGGAACTGGCCCCGCCGAGATGCGCACGTGACTGCCGGGCACCTATGCAGCTGCGAAACACCACCCAGTTCCAGGTTGCGCAGTGGTTCTGGAGCTGTTCACGATGCGGCCGACGCTCCGAAACCAGACTGCAGCGATTCTGCTCGCAATGCAGGAATGGCTGGGCACGGGTGGACCGAGTCGCGCAAACCTCAGCGCACTACCCACAACACCTGACAGTGCTCAACCCGCCGGACCGAACCACATACGGCACGTTGGCCACCACCGATGTCCGCGCCGCCGCAGTGGGCCAACTCATCGGCGTGGTCAAGCCCGGCCTGGCCGCGCTGAGCGAGGCTGCCAGCACCAGTGTCGCCGCCGGCGAACCTGAAGCCCGGGTGAAGGCGGTCGCTGCCGCGCTCAACATCAGTATGGACAACCCGCTTTTTGAGCAGCTGGTGGCGCACCAACGGCAGCAGACGGAGGCAGCCGGCGGGTGGCGCGAGGCCGTGGACGAGCTTGAATTGGACGAAGACCGGCTCGAGGCTGCCGGTGACGAAGCTCTGGCACTAGCCCGCGCCCGCGTGGCCGAACCGGTCACCATCACAGACCTGATCAAGTTCTCCCCTACGCCGGATCTAATGCCTACCTATCGCCGCTACCAGGAACTGTTGGAGAAATACCAGCTAGCCGAAGTTACCCTGCTTCAGAAACTACCGGTCGCACACATCGTCGCCGGTTTTACCCGGCTGTCGCCCACCCACGAGCAGTCGACGCGACGTGGACCTGTTCCAACCACCTTCAACTTCTTCCACAACGGCCGTTCGGACAAGTTCCCGATGTACGGGCGGAAAGCCACTACTGAGGCGCTGCTAGTCCGCATCGACCCGCGGGCGGTCATCTCATGGTTAGCGGATTCGGGCGTTTCAGAAGACCCGCACGTCGGTGACACACAAGCCGCATATGCCTGGTTGTTGCGGAACCTCCCACCAGTATCCGACATCTTCAACCCGCCGGAGGCTCCGCAGACGGCGGCGGTCCTGGGGCTCGTTCACTCGATGTCACACCGGTTCATGAAGGCGCTGGCCGTCCGCTGTGGCCTGCACATCGACTCTCTGTCCGAGTACCTGTTCCCGTCGGCAGCGGCGTTCCTGATTTACGCCAACTCTCGCAACGAATTCACCTTGGGAGGCATCGAACATGTGTTCCGTTATGACCTAGACGCCGCCCTCACCGAACTCGACGCTGACCCTCGCTGTGTATTCGATCCGCCATGTCGCCGATCATTCGGCGGTGCGTGTGCGACTTGTCTGTACACCAGCGAGGTGGCCTGCGAGCGGTTCAACACAGAGCTGGATCGCAACAAGCTGTTCGGCACGCTGCCACCGCCGGCTGGTGCCACACCGGTACCGCCTGCAGGACCGGCGTGGCGGGCCTTCTGGAAGCCTTGACCATGCACCGCTGTTCTGTCTCACGCTCAGGCTGGCGACAACCTTTCAGGCCGTTCGGGTTGGCTAGTTTGCTGCTGGCGCTCGCCGCCGAGCCACAGCTGACGACCGCCCTATCCGGCCGGCACCTGCTCTCCTACGCCAAGCAGCCCAAAGTTGTGGCGCAAGGTCAGGTCCCGCTGATCTTGGCGCCGACCGCCGCCAACGCCGTGGTCACCGGCTGGAAGAACGTCACCCCGCCGGACCGGCAATCCCCGCTACCCCCCGAAGTCAGCCCAACAGCACTCCCATCCTGCGTGAACAACGACCCCCCACTGTCCCCAGGCTCCGCGCACACCGTCGTCTGGATGAGGCCCGTGACCGTGCCCTCCGGATAGTTCACCGTCGCGCCCAGCGCGGTCACCCGGCCGTTGCGGAGGCCGGTGGTGCTGCCCATGCGGAAGACGCGTTGGTTGACGGTGGCCGCGGCGGCTCGGCGGATCTGCACGATGCGGCCGCCGCCGGTGTCGACTGTGCTGGGGGCGCGGGTGTTGGGGTTGTCGTAGGTCAGGAGGGCGAAGTCGCCTGTGCCGGGGAATCTGGATTGGCGGGCGGTGGCGACTGGGGTTCCGCCTTGGGTGAGGGACCAGCGGCGGGCTGCTGTTACGCAGTGGCCTGCGGTGAGGATGGCGGGGGCGCCGGTGTTGGTGGTGACGTTGAAGCCCAGGGAGCAGCGGGAGTTGCCGCTGAAGATGGGGTCGCCGCCTTCGGCGAGGAGGGTGAATTTGCCGGGGGCTCGTTGGACTCGGACCTTGTCAGTGCCGATGGAGCCGACGGTGGACATCAGGGTGTTCCACTTGTCGCCCTTGACGGTGCTGTCGGCGGTGACCATTACCTGGCCGGTCTGGGGGTCTTCGGCCCACGCCGTGCCGGGGATGGATGCCTTGCTGCGCAAGGTTTCCGTGGGGGAGGCGGTGGGGTCCGCTTCGGTGGCGGTGTTGGCTGCGTTGGCCTGGGGCAGGGCGATGACCACTGCCGCAGCCAGGGTGATGGTGGCGGCGGTTACCACGATCTTGGGGCGGTTGAGCCTCTTGTGTCGAGCGGGCATTCGACGACCTCCTGCACCGGGGTGATTCCGACTTGTGCAGGAGTACGGGTCTAGCGGGTTGGGGAGTTCACCTCAATTGGTGACGCGACGCCTGGGCGTCCAGGCCGGCCGGGTGGTGGCCGGCCTGGACGGGGCGGATCAGACCAGGTCGAAGCGGTCCAGCTGCATGACCTTGTCCCAGGCGGCGATGAAGTCCTTGACGAACTTCTCCTGGGCGTCATCGCTGGCGTAGACCTCGGCGACGGCGCGCAGCTCGGAGTTCGAGCCGAACACCAGGTCGACGCGGCTGCCGGTCCACTTGACCTCGCCGGTGACGCGGTCGCGGCCCTCGAAGGTCTCCGCGTCGGCGTTGGCCGGCTTCCACTCGGTGTCCATGTCGAGCAGGTTCACGAAGAAGTCGTTGGTCAGCGACTCCACCGCGGCGGTGAGCACACCCAGCGTGGACTGCTGGTGGTTCGCACCCAGCACGCGCAGGCCGCCCACCAGGACGGTCAGCTCGGGGGCGCTCAGGGTGAGCAGGTTCGCCCGGTCGATGAGCAGGTACTCGGCGGGCAGGCGGTGGCCCTTGCCGCGGTAGTTGCGGAAGCCGTCCGCGGTCGGCTCCAGCGCGGCGAAGGACTCGACGTCCGTGGCCTCCTGGGTGGCGTCGGCGCGGCCGGGGGTGAACGGCACCTGGACGTCGTGGCCGGCGTTCTTCGCCGCCTGCTCGACCGCGGCGGCACCGCCGAGGACGATCAGGTCGGCGAGGGAGACCTGCTTGCCGCCGGTCTGGGCGCTGTTGAAGCTCTCCTGGATGCCTTCCAGCGTGCGCAGCACGGTGGCCAGCGTGTCCGGACCGTTGACCTCCCAGCCCCGCTGCGGCTCCAGGCGGATGCGGGCGCCGTTGGCCCCGCCCCGCTTGTCACTGCCGCGGAAGGTGGACGCCGAGGCCCACGCGGTGGAGACGAGCTGGGCGACCGACAGGCCGGAGTCGAGGACCTTGGCCTTGAGCGCGGCCACGTCCTCGGCGTTGATCAGCTCGTGCGTCACCTCGGGGATGACGTCCTGCCACAGCAGCTTCTCCTGCGGCACCAGCGGGCCGAGGTAGCGCTGCAGCGGGCCCATGTCGCGGTGGGTCAGCTTGAACCAGGCGCGGGCGAAGGCGTCCGCGAACTCCTCCGGGTTCTCCAGGAACCGGCGCGAGATCGGCTCGTAGATCGGGTCGAAGCGCAGCGACAGGTCGGTGGTCAGCATGGTCGGCGGGCGGGTGAGCGAGCCGTCCTCGGGGTCGGGCACGGTGTTCGCGCCGCCGCCGTCCTTGGGCTGCCACTGGTGGGCGCCTGCCGGGCTCTTGGTCAGCTCCCACTCGTAACCGAAGAGGTTCTGGAAGAAACCGTTGCCCCACTTGGTCGGCGTGGCCGTCCAGGTGACCTCGAGGCCGCTGGTGATGGTGTCCCGGCCCTTGCCGGAGCCGAAGCTGTTGCGCCAGCCGAGGCCCTGCTCCTCCAGCGGCGCGCCCTCGGGCTCGGCCCCGACGTACTTGTCCGGGTCGGCCGCGCCGTGCGCCTTGCCGAAGGTGTGGCCGCCGGCGATCAGCGCGACGGTCTCCTCGTCGTTCATCGCCATCCGGCCGAAGGTGTCGCGGATGTCGCGGGCCGCGGCCAGCGGGTCCGGGTTCCCGTTGGGGCCCTCGGGGTTGACGTAGATCAGGCCCATCTGGACCGCGGCCAGCGGGTTCTCCAGGTCACGGTCACCGGAGTAGCGCTCGTCGCCGCCGAGCCAGGTGCGCTCCGGGCCCCAGTACACGTCCTGGTCCGGCTCCCACACGTCCGCGCGGCCGCCGGCGAAGCCGAAGGTGGTGAAGCCCATGGTCTCCAGGGCGCGGTTGCCCGTGAAGATCATCAGGTCTGCCCAGGAGACCTTGCGGCCGTACTTCTTCTTCACCGGCCACAGCAGGCGGCGCGCCTTGTCCAGGTTTCCGTTGTCCGGCCAGCTGTTCAGCGGCGCGAAGCGCTGCATGCCGGCGCCTGCGCCACCACGGCCGTCGTGGGTGCGGTAGGTGCCCGCGCTGTGCCAGGCCATCCGGATCATGAACGGCCCGTAGTGGCCGAAGTCCGCGGGCCACCAGTCCTTGGACGTGGTCAGCACCTCGTCGACATCGCGCGCCAGCGCGTCCAGGTCGACGGTCTGGAACTCCGCGGCGTAGTCGAAGTCCCCGTCCATCGGGTTGGCGACCTCGGAGTGCTTGCGCAGGATGGCCAGGTTCAGCTGGTTCGGCCACCAGTCACGGTTGCTGCCGCCCTCGGTCGGGTGGCCCAAGCGCCCCGCCGAGACCGGGCACCCGCCCGCGGTTTCCTCATTCATGTCTCCAACAACGGCGTCAGGGCTGTCAGCCACGGGAATCCTTCCAAGATCAAAGGGTTGCTCAGGAACTGGTTGTGGTGGAGCAGCCGGGGCACAGGCCCCAGTAGATGACCTCGGCCTCGTCGATGACGAACCCGTGGTCGTTGGAGGCGGTCAGGCAGGGCGCGGCGCCGATGGCGCAGTCGACATCGGCGATGGCTCCGCAAGACCGGCACACAACGTGGTGGTGGTTGTCCCCGACCCTGGCCTCGTAGCGGGCCACCGAACCCGGCGGCTCGATCCGCCGCAGCAGACCCGCCCCGGTCAGCGCCCGCAGCACGTCGTAGACCGCCTGGTGTGACACGGCTCCGAGATCCGTGCGCACGACGCCGAGGATGGAATCGGTGTCGGCGTGCGGGTTCGTGTGCACCGCGGCGAGCACCGCCAGCCGCGGCCGGGTCACCCGCAGGGCAGCCCCACGCAACATGCGCTCGAAGTCCGAGGTGGTGGGCACAGGCGGCAGTCTGGCCCATTTTCTGGAATGAATCAAGTTGGCGATCGGCGGGTCGAACAGCGCCGCGACGGCATCCGTCCGCCGCCCGCGGCCTCGGCCACGGTGCGGCGGACGGATGCCGTCGCGAGAAGGGTGGTCAGCGCAGCGCGTCGGCGGCCAGGCCCCCCACGTAGTCCTGTCCCAGCGCGTTCGGGTGCACCGGCACCGACAGCGAGGTCGGGATCAAACCCTCGACCCACTTCGTCCCCGGCAGCTGACACACGTCGTGCCCGGTCACCAGGCCAGGGTTGACGAAGGTGGCGCCCGCGGTCTTCGCCCAGCCGCCGATGCTGGTGTTGAGGTGGGACTGGACCTGGTCGAGGTAGGTCACGTCGCCTGCGGCGATGGGGACGAGCGGCCAGCAGCCCTTGCCGGGCGGGAGGATGCGGAGGTAGCCGACCACGGCGATGCGGGCCTTGGGGGACTTGGCCTTGATGCCGGTCAGGACCTTGGTGATCTTGGGGCCCAGTTCGGCGATGCGGCGCTGGATCTGGTCGCCGTCCTTGGTGAAGTGCTTCTTGCAGGGGGTGCCGCCGGGGTCGGTGATGCTGAGGGTGGCGCAGGTCAGGACGATCTCGGCGAAGCCGATGTCGTTGCCGCCGATGGTGAGGGTGACCAGGTCGGTGTCGGGGGTCAGGGCGTCGAACTGGGGTGGGTTGACGCCAAGGGGGACCTGTTGGGGTGACGTCATGTCTGGGGTGGTGGCGGCGCCGCAGGTGCGGTCTACGAAGGTTTTCGGCTTGAGGCGGGCGGCCAGCTGGGCTGGGTAGTTGTCCTTGGAGCGGGCGCAGCCAACCGGGTCGAGGTGGATGTTGGTCAGGGTGCCGACGGAGGCGAAGGAGTCGCCCAGCGCCACGTAGCGCCCGACGCCCGCCGGTGCGGCGGCGGCGATGGCGGACGCGGCGGGCAGGGCCATCGTCGCGGCCAGGCCGGCCGCGAGCAGGAGGCGGCCGGGAGCACGAACACCTGAAGCCATGGGGGACCTTCCCTACTCACGAGTAGCAAGATGGGGCGAGCGTGGCCGGTGACGCCGATCACAGTCAAGAGCGGGCGAATTAAATACGTAGCCGCACTGGAGAGGTGGGCGTCACAGATAGCGGACCGGTGGTCCGTTGATATGAGACCGGCGGGCTGTTAACTTGGGGGAGGTAACAGACCGGCGGAACTTTAGGAGTTGCGATGTACCAGGTGCCTGATCAGAGTGGGCGGCGGATCGTGGTGACCGGGGCGAACAGCGGGACCGGCAAGGAGGCCACGGCGCGGCTGGCGGCGGCCGGGGCGCGGGTGGTCATGGCGGTGCGGACGCCGGCCAAGGGTGAGGCGGCCAGGGCGGAGATCCTGGCGCGGGTGCCCTCGGCGCGGCTGGAGGTCCGGCGGGTCGATCTGGCCGACCTGGGCAGTGTGCGGGCGTTCGCGCGGGAGCTGCTCGAGCAGGGCGAGCCGGTGCACACGCTGGTCAACAACGCCGGGGTGATGGCCCCGCCCAGCCGGATGACCACCGCGGACGGGTTCGAGCTGCAGTTCGGCAGCAACTTCCTCGGGCCGTTCGTGCTGACGAACCTGTTGCTGCCGTTGCTGTTGCGCGCCGACTCACCCCGGGTGGCGACCATGTCCAGCGGCACCGCGAACTTCGGTCGCATCCACTTCGACGACCTGCAGTTCGCCGGGCGATACCGCCCGAACCTCTCCTACGCGCAGTCCAAACTGGCCAACCTGCTGATGGCCAGGCACCTGGCCGCGGTGGCCACCGAACGCGGCTGGGACCTGCTCAGCACCAGCGCGCACCCCGGCTACACCAGGACGAACCTGCAGCGCAGCGGTCCCAATCTGGGGCGGGCCCGGCAGCGCACGTTGTTCCGCGGCGACTTCACCCTGCTGCCCTCCCAGGGCGTCACCCAGGGCACCGAGCCGTTGCTGTTCGCGGCGGCGGATCCGGCGGCGGAGCAGGGCGCGTACTACGGGCCTCGGCACCTTGGGCTGGTCGGGCCGACGATCAAGGCCGGGTTGCCGCGCAGTACCCGCGGGGTGGATCTGGCTGCCTCGCTGTGGTCGGTGGCGGAGCGGCTGGGTGGGGCCTCGCTGCCGGGGTGAGGCGGGCTAGGCGCAGCGGTCGCGGAGCTGATCCAGGGCGGCGCGGGCGGTGGTCAGGCCGGGACGGTCCCTGGCGGCACGCAGGTCGGCCAGCCGGGCCAGGGACTCGATCACCACGGACAGCGGCGGGCCGCTGGCGGTGAGGTCCTCCTGGCGGCTGGGCGGGGCGTGCTGGGCCGGGACCTCCAGGAACGGTTTGACCAGGCGGTGGTGGTGGAAGGCGTAGGCGGCCGCGTGCGCGCGGCAGACCTCGAGGAAGAGTTCCGCGTTGGCGCGGAGCTGGGGTGGCATGGGCTCGGCTGACTCGCGGAGGAAGGCGGTCAGCAGGGGTTCGGTGGTCATCGCGGCACGCAGCGGCGGCTGGTCCTCCGGCGGCAGGTACGGGGCCTTCTCGCTGAGCACGCGCTGGTAGAACGGGTCCTCCTGGCGGCACAGGCCCAGCAGCAGGTCGATCTCGTTGACCGCGGCGAAGTCGCCCGCGTTGGCGCCGCGGTACTCGATGCCGTTGACCCGGTAGGACTTGAAGTACGGCCGGATGTTGAGGAAGAACCGGTCCACGTCCAGTTCCTTGGCCAGGCTTTGGTTGAACCGCAACACATCCAGCAGCGCGGTACGGGCGTCCTCGAGCAGGTAGCCGGCCAGCGGGTTGCCCACGCCCAGGGTGGGGATGCGGCGCAGCGCGGTGGCGGCGCGTTGGTAGGCCAGCACGGCCAGGCCGTTGTACTCGATGAAGATCCGCTCGTCGGGCAGCGTGGTGAAGGTGCGGTAGCCCTCGCGGCCGGCCAGGTTGTACAGCGACTGGTGCGCGAAGACGTAGCGCGGTGCGACGCCGAGGGCCAGGCCGATCCGGTTGGCCACGGCGTAGGCCGGGGTCAGCTCGGCGGGGCTGCCGACCTCGTGCCTGCGGCAGGCGCCCAGGTAGAAGCCGACCAGACCGAGCAGGTCGTAGCTGGTGACCGGGTCCAGCTCGGCGATCAGCGCCGCGCCCTGGGTCACGATCGTGTGTTTGACTCGGTCGATCTCGGGGTCACCCAGCAGGATCTCGGTGTGGGCGGCGAAGTAGCGCTGTTCCAGTTCGGTGTTGAGGTCGGCGAACCGCGTGCGGATCCAGTGGTCGAGGCGATCCGCGGCAGTGCTCACGATCGCGTTGGTACCAGAGTGGAGAGGGCGCCGCGATGAAGTTTCTGACCACCGTTGAGCTTGGCGGCAAGAACGCGACCGGACTGCGGGTGCCGGTCGAGGTGGTGGAGGTGCTCGACGCGGGCAAGCGGCCCGCCGTGAAGGTCACCATCGGCAAGCACAGCTACCGCAGCACGGTCGCGGTGATGGGCGGGGAGTACTGGTTGCCGCTGAGCGCGGAGAACCGCACCGCGGCCGGCGTGGCGGCGGGTGACCGGATCGAGGTGACGGTGGCCCTGGACACCGCGCCGCGCACGGTGGAGGTGCCTGCGGACCTGGCCGCCGCGCTGGCCGCCGAACCCGCCGCCGCGGAGTTCTTCCGGAGCCTGTCCTACAGCAACCAGCGCTGGCACACGCTCAACATCGACGGCGCGAAGACCGCGGACACCAGGGCCCGGCGGGTCGCGAAGTCGGTCGAGCTGCTCAAGGAGGGCAAGGCGCGCTAGCGACACGGGTCGCGACGGCGCGAGCCTCCGGGCGCCGCTTGACAGGGTTTAAGACGACCGGTCATATTGACCGCATGAGCACTGATGCCAAGACCACCTACCGCGCCGTCGAGGCGACCGGCTCCCGGCAGTTCACGCTGGTCGAGCGGGAGATCAGGGAGCCCGCCCCCGGCGAGGTCCGGCTGCGCGCGCTGACCTGCGGTGTCTGCCACACCGACGCGATCGCGGCCGAGGGGCTGCGCGAGGACCCGAGCCAGCCGATCGTGCCTGGGCACGAGGTCGTCGGGGTGGTCGAGGCCCTCGGCGCCGGGGTGCGCGGCTGGCAGGTCGGCGAGCGGGTGGGCGTGGGCTTCCTCGGCGGGCACTGCGGCGCCTGCGACCCCTGCCGCCGGGGCGACTTCGTGAACTGCGCGGACCAGCCGCGCACCGGCACCAGCGTGGACGGCGGGTACGCCGAGGTCGTCTACGCGCGGGCGTCCGGGCTGGTCCGGATCCCCGAGGAGCTGTCGGCGGTGGAGGCCGCGCCGCTGCTGTGCGCGGGGCTGACCACCTACAGCGCGCTGGCCGGGCTGGACGCGCGGCCCGGGGCGCTGGTGGCGGTGCAGGGCATCGGCGGACTCGGGCACCTGGGACTCCAGTACGCCCGCGCGCTCGGCTACCGGGTGGCCGCGATCGCCAGGGGCACGGACAAGGCGGAACTGGCGGCCAGGCTGGGCGCGGAGCACTACATCGACAGCCGGACCGAGAACCCGGGCGAGGCGCTGCAGCGACTCGGCGGCGCGGCCGCGATCCTGGCCACCGCGGCCAGCGGGGCCTCGATGTCCCCGCTGGTCACCGGGCTGGCGCCGCGGGGCGTGCTGCTGGTGCTCGGCGCGGCGGGTGACCCGATCACGGTGAACACCACCGACCTGATCTTCGGCACCCGGTCCATCACCGGCTGCCTGACCGGCTCCTCGATCGAGAACGAGGACAACCTGGCCTTCAGCGTGCGCGGCGGGATCCGGGCGATGAACGAGGTGCTGCCGCTGAGCGAGGCGCCCAAGGCCTACGAGCACATGCTCTCCGGCAACGCCCGCTTCCGCGTGGTGCTCGACCTGACCGCGTAGCTCAGCCCGCGGCGAGCAGGTCGTCGAAGACGGTCGTGAAGAAGTCGTCGAAGGCCTGCCCGGACCGCACCACCTTGGTCCGCAACACCGTGCCCTGCCAGGCGTTGAGCACGAACCGGGCCACCCGGTCCGGGTCCAGCCCTGCGGGTGCGGTGCCACCGGCCTGCGCCTGTCGCACCAGTTCGGCGATCGCCCCGGACCAGGCGGTCAGGTCGGTGTCCACCTCGGCCCGGATCGCCACGCTGTGATCGGCCTGCTCCGAGCCCATGTTGCCGATCAGGCAGCCGCGGGTGAACTCGTTGCCCACCATGACATCCCGCATGATCCCGAACCGCGCCCGCAGCCGCTGCAACGGCGGTGCCGAGGGATCGGGGTCCCGGCTCCACTCCGGGTTGGCCGCGTAGCGCCCGATCACCTCCACGCCCAGCTCCTCCTTGCTCCGGAAGTGGTTGTAGAAGGAGCCCTTGGGCACGCCGGCGGCGCGGGTGATGGCGTCCACGGAGCAGGCGGAATAACCGCTGCGGTGGAACTCGACGAGGGCCGTCTCGACGATGACCTCACGGACGCTTGGACGTGGCATGAGTTAAATATGACCAGTCGTCTTGAGGGTGTCAAGGCTGGTCGGAGCGGTGCCCGAGGCTGACCGAATGACCGATCCGGCGGCCTGATCTTCGGCTCATCAGCCGAGGCCGGGCCGCCGGTGGCCCGGCAGGGTTGACCTCATTCACTGGGAGGAGCACGTGACATGGGGACCGGGCGGCGGGTCAATCTGGGGCGGGTGGCGGCCTTTGTCGCGGGGCTGGCGGTGGTGGGCTATCTGATCGCGCCCCTGCTGCTGGCCGGGAATTCGGCCTCGGAGGCCGCGGCGGCGGAAGTGCGGCCGCTGGTGGGCGGGCAGGTGTCCGAGGTCAGGGTGGAGGGGCTGCCGGGGGTGGACTCCCAGGGAAGCTGGTTCGAGCTGGTCGAGGCGACCGGGGTGGACGGGATGGGGAACTCGGTCCGGGTGGTGGCCCGGCAGGTGGATCCAGGGCAGCACCGGGCCGAGGACGTGTCCTGGTTCGTCTCACTGCCCGCGGTGACCGGGTTGCGGGCGGTGGAGGGCGCGCGGCTCAGCGGCGAGGTGGACGGGGTCCGGGTGGACCTCGTGCTGGGGGCCCGGCTCGAGGGCAACCAGGTGGTGGTCGTGGCGGAGAGCGCGAGTGTGGCCGGGGATCCGGTGGCCATCGACGCGTTGCCCCCTGGCGCGCGAGCGGCGGCGGCACCGCGGCGCGCGCAGTTGCCGGCGGGCGTCTCGGGGCTCGCGGTGCGGGGGCTGGACATGGACGGGGAACGGCCCCGGGTCGAACTGGGGGCCGCGGGCGTGGCGACCGGGGTGCGCTGAGGCGCTACTGGCAGGTGTTGCGGGAGTCCGGTTTCAGGAACTCCGCGGCCACCCAGCGGTCGTCGGCGAGCTTGCGGAAGCCGTCCTTGGTCTCGCCGTGGCCGCCGGTCTGGGCGTCCTTGCGCAGCCTGGCCACCACCTTGTGCGCGGTGCCGGGGCCGGAGCGGACGTTGAGCAGGTCGGCCTGCACGTGGAACTCGCAGCGGGGCTTGCCGTCGGCCGGGGCCTCCCCCGGCTTGTCACCCTGGGCGCTGCCGCCGAAGGACAACACGAACAACCCCGCGGCTGCGGCGCCCACCAACAGCACCGGACGGATCATGAACACGGCGGCCTCCTCGACGCTCACGGGCCTGTACCCGGTATAGCGGGCTGGCCCTGAGCTGCGAAGAGGGCGGCGGGCAAGTGCACTCGGGTGGCCGGACCGGCCACCCGAACGTGCTTGCGGCGGCAACGAACCGTGAGCGGAAAAAGCCCGAGGGCCGTCTTCCGGCGCGGGAAGACGGCCCTCGGAACCTGTGGTGCCCGGACTCAGCCGGCCATCTTCTTCTGCAGGTTCTCATCCAGGGTGCCGAGGAAGTCCTCGGTGGTCAGCCACTCCTGGTCCTTGCTGATCAGCAGCGCCAGGTCCTTGGTCATCTTGCCGCTCTCGACGGTGTTGATGATGACCTGCTCCAGGGCCTCGGCGAAGCCGGTCACCTCGGGGGTGCCGTCCAGCTTGCCGCGGTGCTTCAGGCCACCGGTCCACGCGTAGATCGAGGCGATCGGGTTGGTGGAGGTCGGCTTGCCCGCCTGGTGCTGGCGGAAGTGCCGGGTGACGGTGCCGTGCGCGGCCTCGGCCTCGACGGTCTTGCCGTCCGGGGTCATCAGCACGGAGGTCATCAGGCCCAGCGAGCCGAAGCCCTGCGCCACGGTGTCGGACTGCACGTCACCGTCGTAGTTCTTGCACGCCCAGACGTAGCCGCCCTCCCACTTCATGGCCGCGGCGACCATGTCGTCGATGAGGCGGTGCTCGTAGGTCAGGCCCTTGGCGTCGAACTCGGCCTTGAACTCGGCCTGGAAGATCTCCTCGAACACGTCCTTGAACATGCCGTCGTAGGCCTTGAGGATCGTGTTCTTGGTCGACATGTAGACCGGGTAGTTGCGCAGCAGCCCGTAGGACAGCGAGGCGCGGGCGAAGTCCTCGATGGACTTGCGGAAGTTGTACATCCCCATGGCGACGCCGCCGCCCTCGGGGAACTGCGCCACCTCGATCTCCACCGGCGCGGAGCCGTCGGCCGGGGTGTAGGTGATGGTGACGGTGCCGGGGCCGGGGACCTTGAAGTCGCTGGCCTTGTACTGGTCACCGTGCGCGTGCCGACCGATGATGATCGGCTTGGTCCAGGTGGGCACCAGGCGCGGGATGTTGGAGATGATGATCGGCTCGCGGAAGACCACGCCGCCGAGGATGTTGCGGATGGTCCCGTTCGGGCTCCGCCACATCTTCTTCAGGCCGAACTCCTCGACGCGCGCCTCGTCGGGGGTGATGGTCGCGCACTTGACGCCGACGCCGTGCTTCTTGATGGCGTTGGCCGAGTCGATCGTCACCTGGTCGTCGGTGGCGTCCCGGTACTCGATGCCGAGGTCGTAGTACTCGAGGTTGACATCGAGATACGGGTGGATCAGCTTGTCCTTGATGAACTGCCAGATGATGCGGGTCATCTCGTCGCCGTCGAGCTCGACGACGGTCCCGTGAACCTTGATCTTGCCCATGCGGCGGGCTCTCCTCTCGCGACAATGCAAGCAAGACAAGCGTACTGGTAGCGGCGGGTAGTCGCTTTCGGCCCTCGGGAAAAGGGAACACCGTCACACTCGCTGTCGGTGCCGACCGATAGGTTTTCCTCGCTGAACCGGGTGAATCTGCGGGGGGAATCATGTCGACAGGGCCGACGCACGCGATCAGTGGCACCGCCGCCTGGGGGGCGGTGGTGGTCGGCTTCGGCGCCTACGACCTGGGGCACTTCACCCCGCAGACCGTGGTGGTGGGGGCCATCATGGCCTCCGGCGCGGCCCTGCTGCCCGATCTTGACCACCCCGGCTCCACGGTGTCGCGCACCTTCGGCCCGATCAGCAAGGCCGCGTCCAAGGCGATCAACACGGTCAGTCACGCGGTGTATCGGGGAACCAGGACCAAGCGGGACTCCAACCGGGACGGCGGCCACCGCGGCCTGACCCACACCGTGGTCTTCGCGCTGCTGGCCGGGATCGGCACCACCGCGGTGGTGCAGGCGACCAACCGGTGGGCGCTGCCGATCCTGCTGTTCTTCTTCTGCGGCCTGGCCGTGCGCGGGCTGATGCACAAGTGGTGCCCGAAGCGGGACGCCTGGGCGATCAGCGGCACCTCGGCGCTGCTGACCATCCTGTGCTGGTCCTGGGCGCAGAACGGGCCGGAACAGGCCCCGGCGCTGGGCATCGCGGTGATCACCGGCTGCGTCGCGCACTACCTCGGGGACGCGATCACCGAGCAGGGCTGCCCGATGCTGTGGCCGGTGCCGATCATGGGCAGGCTGTGGTTCCCGGTGGCCCCGCCGAAGCTGCTGCGGATGAAGACCGGCGGCAAGGTCGAGCTGAGCCTGATCCTGCCGGTGCTGACCTTCGCCGCGGTGTGGCTGTCCGCGGCCGCGTTGCAGCGGGCCGGGGCGGTGCCCTGGCTGGAGTGGGACCTGCTGCCCGGCGGCTGGTCCTCGCTGCCGCCGGTGGCCGCGGGCTAGGTCCTAACCCGGCAGCTCGGCCACCAGTTCGTCCACCTCGCGCTCGTACAGCGCGCCTGCCGTGATGCCCATCGGGCCGAACTGCCCGGTCACCTCCAGGCTGACCAGGCCGTGCAGGCGGCTCCACGCGGTGAGCGCCCAGTGCAGTTCGGCCGGGCTGCGACCGCCGTGCCCGGCGCGGGCAGCCCAGGCGGCCAGCTCGTCCTGGAGCTGACCGGGCAGGTCAGGGCCGGGTTTGCGTTCGGTGTCGTCGAAGACGGTGAGCAGCACGGTCATCGCCCGGTTCGCGGCCGCGATGGTGTCCGCTGGGGCCTGGTAGCCGGGCACCGGGGTGCCGAAGAGCAGCAGGTACCGGTGCGGTTGCGCGAGCGCCCAGCCGCGGAAGGCGGCGGCGTAGGCGCGGGCCCGCTGCCCGGCCGCGCCGGTGGTCGCCTCGGTCACCGTGTCGGCCAGGTCGTGGTAAGCGTCCGAGATCAGCGCGGTGAGCAGGGCGTCCCGGCTGGCGAAGTAGCGGTAGAGCGCCGGGCCGGTCACGCCCATGCGTTTGGCGATCGCGTTCACCGACACCCCGGTCGCACCCGCCTCGGCCACCTGGGCCAGCGCGTGCTCCTTCACCTCGGCGATGGTCTGCTCGCGGAACCGCTCACGCCGGTCGTTCACCCGTGTCCTCCCGCCCTCTTGACAGGGTGAATGTAACAGACTCAAACTCATGTAAGAAGTTGTTACATGAGTAAGAGCCTATTAGGGGTCAGCGTGGGCGGCGGGGTGGGCGGGCTGAGGGTGGAGCCGAACCGCACTGGCTGAAGTTCTCGGTTTGGTGCGAGGTGCAAAGCTGGACGCACGGGTGGCCGAACTGCTGCCGATGGACCGGGCCGGTGAGGCGCTGACCGAACTCACCGCGGGCGGTGTCACCGGCAAGATCGTGCTCACCCCCTGACTGGGAGGAGTGCCCTGGTGACTCGGGTACGCGAGATCGTGGTTGCGGCCAAGGGCGGACCGGTTGAGGTGCGGGAACGCACCGCGCACCACCCGGAGGCAGGCACCGCGCTGATCGAGGTGGAGGCCAGCGGGGTGGCCTTCGCGGACGTGCACATGCTGCACGGCACCTACCCCGCCCAACCCAAGTTCCCGTTCACCCCCGGCTACGACCTGGTCGGCAAGGTGCGCGCGATCGGCGACGGCGTCTCCCAGCACCTGGCAGGCACCAGGGTGGCCGCGCTGACCGTCACCGGCGGCTGGCGGAGTTTCGCCGAGGTGCCTGCCGCGAAGCTGGTGCCGGTGCCCGAGGGCATCGACAGCCCGACCGCGGTGGCCGCGGTGCTCAACGGGATCACCGCCTTCCAGATGGCCGCCAGGGCCAAACTCGCTTCCGGGCAGACCGTGCTGGCGCACGGGGCCAGCGGCGGGGTGGGCACGCTGCTGGTGCAGCTCGCGCTGAACGCGGGCGCGCGGGTGCTGGGCACCGCCTCGGCGGCCAAGCACGAGGCCGTGCGCGAGCTGGGCGCCGAACCCATCGACTACCGCGGCGACGTGCCGGCGCGGGTGCGCGAGCTGGCGCCCGACGGGGTGGACGCGATCTTCGACCACCTGGGCGCCGCGAGCTACGCGCAGAGCTGGAACCTGTTGGCGCGCAAGGGAATCGTCATCGGCTACGGCTCGGCCAGCACCTACGACAAGCCCGGCAACCGGTTCCTGCCGTACCTGCCGCTGGTCGGCCGGATCCTCGGCTACAAGGTGCGCGGGCTGCTCGGTGCGAGCAACGGGCGGCGGGCCGACTTCTACGGCATCCGGCCGGGTCCAGGCGCGAACGCGGCGCTGGCCGAGGTGTTCGAGCTGGTCCGGAGTGGACAGTTGGAGGTGCCGATCGCCGAGCGGCTGCCGCTGGTGGAGGCCGCCGCCGCACTGACCAGGATGACCGGCTCCCGCGGGGTCGGGAAGATCGTGCTCATCCCCTAATTGACTTGCCCCGCGCCGTAGCGTTGCTGGACGTGCGCTCTTCGGCAGCTCCCTATGCGCGCATGATCGGCGCGGGTTTCCGTCGTTACTCCTCCTATCGTCAGGCCACCGTCGCGGGCCTGTTCACCAACGTCGTCTTCGGGCTGCTCCGGGTCTCGGTGCTCTTCGCCATGCTCGACGGGCGGCGGGAGATCGCCGGCTACGACCCGGCCCGCTCGGCCACCTACGTCTGGCTGGGGCAGGGCATGCTCGCCACCGTCGTGCTGTGGGGACAGCACGAGATCGGCGAGCGGGTGCGCACCGGGGACGTCGTGGTGGACCTGTCCCGGCCGTGGAACCTGCAGCTGGCCCTGCTCGCCGAGGACCTCGGCCGGGCCGGGTACGCCGTGCTCACCCGGTTCCTGCCGCCGGTGGTCTTCGGCGCGCTGTTCTTCCCGTTCCTGTGGCCGGGACAGGGCCTGACCTGGCTGCTGTTCCCGCTGAGCCTGGCGCTGGCCGTCGGCGTGAGCTTCAGCGCCCGGTTCCTGTTGGCGCTGAGCGCGTTCTGGCTGCTGGACAACCGCGGTCCGGTCTCGCTGTACGGCATGTCCGCCGGGATCCTCGGCGGGCTGATCGTGCCGCTGGCCTTCTTCCCGGACTGGGTGCAGACCGTGCTCTGGCTGACCCCGTTCCCCTGTCTGGTGCAGGCCCCGATCGACGTGTTCACCGAGGCCGGTTCGCCGCTGATCCCGTTGGCCTACCAGCTCGCCTGGTTCGGCATCCTCTACCTCGGCGGGCGGCTGGCCATGCTGGGCGCGGTGCGCAAGGTGGTGGTGCAGGGTGGCTAGCGTCGCGGTGTACCGCAGGCTGATCGGCGCCCAGATCCGCTCGCAGCTCAGTTACCGGGCCTCCTTCGCGATGGCCTGTGTCGGCGACGCGGTCGCGCAGGCCACCGAGCTGGTGGCGATCCTGGTGATCTTCTCCCGGATCACCGATCTGGGCGGGTTCAGCCGGGCCGAGGTGCTGTTGATGTACGCGCTGGCCAGCACCTCCTTCGGCCTGGCCGATCTGGCGGTCGGCCAGCTCGACCGGCTGCCGCAGTACCTGCGCACCGGGAAGTTCGACTCGGTGCTGACCCGGCCGCTGAGCAGCCTCGGCCAGATCATGGTCTCGGACTTCCAGCTGCGGCGGCTGGGCCGGATCTGCCTTGGTATCGGCGTGCTGACCTATGTGGTGTCCACAGTGGACATCGCGTGGAGCCTGCCGACCGCGCTGCTGCTGGTGATCACCCCGATCGCGGGCGCGGTGCTGATGAGCGCGGTGTGGATCATGGCGGCCTCGGTGTGCTTCTGGCTGATCGAGGGCTCGGACCTGGCCAACAGCCTCACCTACGGCGGGCACTTCCTCGCCTCGTACCCGATCACCGTCTACCCGGCCTGGCTGCGCACCGCGCTGGCCTTCGTCATCCCGGCCGCCTTCATCGCCTACTTCCCCGCGCTCGCCCTGCTCGGCAAGCCCGATCCCCTTGGCACGCCTGCCTTCCTGGGCTGGATCAGCCCGCTCGTGGCGGTGCTCGCGCTGGGGCTGGCCGCGCTGGTGTGGCGGGCCGCGGTCAGACACTACCGAGGGACTGGATCATGACCCCGCACCTCGAAGCCGAGGACCTGACCCGCACCTTCACCGTGCGCCGCAAGCTCAGCCGGTTCCGCAGCGAACGGCACGAGGTGACCGCGGTGGACTCGGTGTCCTTCGCGGTGGAGCGCGGCGAGGCGGTCGGCTACGTCGGGCCCAACGGCGCCGGCAAGTCGACCACGATCAAGATGCTCACCGGCATCCTCACCCCCACCGGCGGCCGGGTGCGCACCTGCGGGCTGGACCCGTCCCGGCGGCGGGTGGAGCTGGCCGCGCGCATCGGCGTGGTCTTCGGCCAGCGCAGCCAGCTCTGGTGGGACCTGCCGCTGACCGACAGCTTCGCGCTGCTGCGCGACATCTACCGGGTGCCGGCCGCCGAGCACGCCTCCCGGCTCGCGGAATGCGTGGAACTGCTGGGGCTGGGCGATTTCCTGGGCACGCCGGTGCGCCAGCTCTCCCTCGGCCAGCGGATGCGCGGCGAGGTCACCGCGGCCCTGCTGCACGCCCCGGAACTGCTGGTGCTGGACGAGCCGACCATCGGCCTGGACCTGGAGTCCAAGGAGCGGCTGCGTGAGTTCCTGGCCGAGCTGAACGCCACCCGCGGCGTCACCCTGCTGCTGACCACGCACGACCTGGACGACATCGAACGGCTGTGCCGCCGGTTGCTGGTGATCGACCACGGCCGGGTGCTGGCCGACGGGCCGCTGTCCCGGCTGCGCACCGAGGCGGTCGGTGAGCGCACCCTGGTGGTCGACCTGGAACAGCCTGCCGAGCCGCTGACCGGGCTGCCGGGGGTGACCGGCTGCCGGGTGGAGAACGAGGGCAGGCGGCACCACCTGACCTTCCGGCGGGACCGGATCACCGCGGCCGCGCTGATCGCGGCGGTGGCCGAACGGGCCGCGGTGCACGACATCTCGGTGGTGGAGCCCAGCATCGACGACGTGATCCGCCGGCTCTACGCGGGCGAGGTTGTCCACCCAGCGGAGGAGATCGGGGTCAACCCGGGGACCGACGCGGGCTGACTTCCGATCTCCCTAGCCTTGGCGCCACTGACGACGTCCACCACTGGAGGGGTTCCGATGCGCAGGTCACGGCTGGTCTTACTCGCACTCGCCGCGGTGCCGGCGATCGCCGTGCTCGGCGCCTGCCAGCAGGCGAGCGCGTTCGCGGACAAGGCCAAGGTGTGCACCGAGGCGATCAACCTGGCCACCCTGCAGCCGAACCCGGACGACCCGCAGCAGACCAGGAACGAGGCCAAGGAGAAGGCCGACCGGCTGATCGACCTGACCAAGAACGTGGCCGAGGCCGACGTCAAGGGCGCGCTGACCACGGTGGCCGACCACTACACCGCGCTGGCCAAGGAGAAGGTCGACGGCGTGGTCAACCTGGGCAACTGGGCCAAGCAGACGGTGCAGAACCTGAACACCGTGCGCAAGGTCTGCCTGGGCTGATCAGGTCTTGCGGGCCAGCAGCACCGCGTCGTAGAGGGCCTTGCGGCTGACCCCGGTGCTGGCCGCGACCGCGGCGGTGGCGTCCTTGAGCCGGGCGCCACCGCGCACCCGTTCCTCCACCACCTCCACCAGCGCGGTCACCTCGACCTCGTCCTGCTCGGCTGACACTCCCGCGAGCACCACGGTGATCTCCCCGCGCACGCCCTCGGCCGCCCACTCGGCCAGTTCGCCGAGGGTGCCGCGGCGGACCTCCTCGTAGGTCTTGGTCAGCTCGCGGCAGACCGCGGCCTGCCGGTCGGGGCCGAGCACGTCGGCGGCGTCGGCCAGGGTGTCCGCGAGCCGGTGCGGGGCCTCGAAGAACACGCAGGTCCGCTGCTCGCTGCTGAGCTGGACCAGCCAGCGCCGCCGGTCGCCAGACTTGCGCGGCGGGAAGCCCTCGAAGCAGAACCGCTCGCAGGGCAGGCCGGAGACGGCCAGCGCGGTGGTCACCGCGGAGGGCCCCGGCAGGCAGGTGACGTGCAGGTCCTCGGTCACGCAGGCGGCGACCAGGCGGTAGCCGGGGTCGGACACGCTGGGCATGCCGGCGTCGGTGACCAGCACGACCGTCTCCCCGCCGCGGATGGCCTCGACCAGGCCGGGCAGCCTGCCCACCTCGTTCTGCTCGTAGAAGCTCACGATCCGGCCGAGTGGCTCGACCTTGAGTGCGGCGCACAGGTTGCGCAGGCGTCGGGTGTCCTCGGCGGCGATGACATCGGCGCTGCGCAGGGCCTCGGACAGGCGCGGTGAGGCGTCGCCGATCTCGCCAAGCGGGGTGGCGGCGAGCACCAATCGACCCGATCCGGGTGGGGCGTCCATGCTCCTCACCCTACGATCGACGCCGTGAGTGTTCTGGTGCCGCCCGCCGCCGGCCGTTCCACCGACGAGGGCTGGCTGGCAGCCGAGAAGGCGCCGCCGCCCGAACCACCGGGTGGCGCCGTGGTCCACGACCCGGCCGAGAGGCTCGGCCCGCCCATGCCCACCGACCGCCTGCGTGGCTGGCTGGTGACCCTGTCGCTGGCGCTGCTGGGCGGGCTGGTGCGGTTCTGGAACCTGGCCCACCCCACCGACAAGGGCACGCCGGTCTTCGACGAGAAGCACTACGTGCCGCAGGCCTGGCAGGTGCTGCGCAACGGCGGCTACGAGGACAACCCCGGCTTCCGGCTGATCGTGCACCCGCCGCTGGGCAAGCAGCTGATCGGCTTCGGCGAGTGGCTCTTCGGCTACAACGGCCTGGGCTGGCGGTTCACCGCGGCCATCGCGGGCGTGGTGTGCATCATCCTGATCGTCCGGATCGCGCGGCGGCTGACCCGCTCCACGCTGCTGGGCGCGCTGGCCGGGGTGCTGCTGGTGGCCGACGGGGTCAGCCACGTGCAGTCCAGGGTCGGCATGCTGGACATCTTCCTGACCGTGTTCATCGTGGCCGGGTTCGGCGCGTTGCTGGTGGACCGGGACCTGGTGCGCAACCGGCTGGCGGTGGCGGTGCGCGAGGGCTGGATCAACGCCAGTGAGTACGGGCCGCGGCTCGGTTTCCGCTGGTGGCGCTTTGCCGGTGTGCTGCTGCTCGGGCTCGGCCTCGGCGTGAAGTGGTCGGCGGCCTTCTTCGTGCTGGCCTTCGCCGCGCTGAGCGTGTTCTGGGACGTCACCGCCCGCCGCGCGGCCGGGGTGCGCCGCCCGTGGCGCGGCACCATCGCCAGGGACCTGTTCCCGGCCTTCGCCGCCTTCGCGGTGGTGCCGGTGCTGGTCTACTTCGGCACCTGGTGGGCCTGGTACGCCAGTGAGACCGGGGTGGACCGGCACCTGGTCGGCGGCACCCTGCCCGAGGGCGGGACCTGGGGCTTCATCCCGGACGCGCTGCGTGCGCTGCTGTACAACAACGGCGAGGTGCTCACCTTCCACAACAACCTCAGCCCGACCGAGAAACACCCGTACGAGTCCAAGCCGTGGGCGTGGCCGATGGGTCTCAAGCCGATGCTCTACTACTTGGAGTCCAACGGCGTGGTGCCCGGCTGCGGCCGCACCGACTGCATGGCGGGCGTGAAGCTGATCGGCACCCCGGCCATGTGGTGGCTGGCCTTCCCGATGCTGGGCTGGGCGGTCTGGCGCGCCTTCGGCAAGCTGGACTGGCGTTACGCCGCCGTGCTGGTCGGCTACTGCGCGGGCTGGCTGCCCTGGTTCACCAACCTGGACCGCCAGATGTACTACTTCTACGCCACCCCGATGGCCCCGTTCATGGTGCTGGGCCTGGTGCTGATCCTGGGCGAGATCCTGGGCAAGGCCACCGACGGCGTGGAAAGACGCAAGACCGGGCTGCTGGTGGTCGCGCTGTACGTGGGCCTGGTGATCGCCAACTTCGTCTGGCTGTGGCCGATCCTCAACGGCGATTCGGTGACCCCGTGGCGCTGGCAGGCCGAGGTCTGGCTGCCGTCCTGGAACTAGCTCAGCCGAGCAGGACCAGGCCGAAGAGCAGCAGCACCAGGCCGCGGAAGGTGTTGGCCAGGTAGGCGACCGGGATCGGCCCGCCGCCGAGTTCGATGGTGGCGGTGCTGGTCTCGTAGCTGGCCGCGTCGCGGGCGACCGTGCGCAGCGCGGACACCGCGACCAGCGGCACGACCAGGGCCAGCGCCGGGGTCAGCGCGGCCGGGGCGAGCAGCAGCGCGGCCGCGGTCCACAGCGTGACCAGGGCGGTGAGCAGACCGGCCCAGGTCCACCAGATCACCCGGCGGTCGAAGCCGAGCCAGCGGCGCAGCCCGGCGCCGCGGTACAGCCCGCCGAGACCGCCGGTGAAGGGCAGCGCGGCGAAGTAGCCGCCGAGCCCGAACAGCCAGACCGGCGACAGCCCCCAGGCCGTCCCGGCCGCGGCCAGGCCCGCGAGCAGCAGCGCGGGCAGCACGAAGCGGCGGCGGGCGAGCAGCCGGACCAGCTCCAGCCGCAGCAGCACCGGCCTGCGCAGGGTGAGGCGGGCGGAGACGGGTTCGCCGACCGGGAGCAGCAGCAGGACGTCCAGGAACCGGGTCGCGGTGCCACGCACCACCCGCCCCGCCCAGCGCCGGACCAGCACGGCCCGGCCCAGCCGATCGGCCGCCCGTCTCGCGCCGAGCAGAACGGCCCCGGTCAGGGCCAGGAAGGCGCCGGAGACGGTGGCCAGCAGGATCGGCGTGAGCAGTCCGCAGAGCGCGACGATCGCCACCGCGGCCAGCACCGCGGGCAGCGCGAGTTCGACCGCGCTGGTCAACTCGGTCGGCAGCCGCCACACCAGCACCGCGGTCAGCAGCGCGCTGCTGAGCAGCAGCGCGGTGCCCGCGAGGGTGGCGGGCACGGACAGCCCGCCGACGAGCGCGGCCAGCCCCCACAGGTAACCGAGTCCGCCCAGCCGGGCCGCCCAGGCCGCCCACATCCGGCGGCCCAGGGTGCGCACCCGCCCGCCGGGCCCGAAGTCGGACCAGGTGAGCTGGGCCGGACTGGCCCACTGGAACCCGCGCTGGCTCAGTGAACGCCAGGCCAGCGCGGCGGCCAGGCAGAGCAGGGCCAGTACCGCGGGCTCGGCGGCCGCCCCGGTGGTCACGCCCAGGGTGCGGCGGACGTCGGCCAGGTCGAAGAACGGGTAGACCAGCACCGCGGCCAGGAAAACCCAGCCCAGGGCGCGGTCATCCGGCAGCAGGCGGGTCACGTCAGCTCCACCGTGCGATCCGCGATGGCCGCCCGCAGGTTCGGATCATGCGTGGCCACCACCACCGCGACCCCCTCGGCCGTGCACTGCCGCACCAACTCCGCCACCCAGCCCCGCGCCCCGGCGTCCAGTGCCCGCTCGGGTTCGTCCAGCAACAGCACGTCGTGCGGCCGCGCGATCGCGCCGAGCAGCAGCAACCGCTGCCGCTGCCCCGCGCTCAGCGCCGCCGCGGCCACGTCCGCGCACACCCCGAGTCCGGCGTACTCCAGCAGCTCCTGCACATCCGCTGGAGTGGCCGGGCGGCCGAAGGAGCCGAGCAGCAGGTCGATGTGCTGACGTGGGCTGAGTTCGGCGAAGAGTTCGGAGTCGTCCAGCTTCACCGACACGGCCCGCCGGAACGCCACCGAGGTCTCATCCGGCACCACCCCGGCCACCAGCACCTGGCCCTCGCTGACCGGCTGGGTGCCGTAGACACAGCGCAGCAGGGTCGACTTCCCGATGCCGTTGGCCCCCGTCAGCGCCACGCACTCACCGGACTCCACGGTCAGGTCCAGCTCCCGGAACAGCCACCGCTCCGCGACCCGGACCCCCAGGCCCGCCGCGACGATCTCCGCCATGTCCGCACGCTACCGGGATCCGCCATCGAGTGATGGCTTGCCAACGGGGCAAACGCAACACTGGCCGCCATGACCGAAGACTTCCGCTACGGCTGGGACGCACCGCGCATCCCGCCCTACGAAGGCCCCCTACCCCCGACACCCCCCAACCTGGAGGTCGGCCGCTTCCCCACCATCGCCGAGATCCGGCGGCTGCTGCCCGCGAAGGCGCTGGCGGAGTTCGAGCGACAGCTGGCCGGGGCCAGGCTTGATGAGCTGGTGGCGGTGGTGCAGGACTGGGGCGCGCACGCGGTGCACCTGCACGACGAGGAGTACCAGCGGGCGGCCCGGCTGATCGCGGAGGGGCGGGACGGGGAGCTGGAGTCGGTACGCAGGCTCCGGCTGGAGCGGGGGGAACTGTGACCGGCGGCTACCTGGTGGTCTACGAGGACCAACCGCGCAAGACCCTGGACGGGCTGCCAGCGGCCACCCGCGCGCGCATCACCGGGCGGATCGAGAGCTGGGCCAGGAACGCGGAGCTGCTCGACTGCGAGGACTACTCCAGCCACCGGATCGACGAGCCGCCGGTCTTCAGCGCGCGGGTCCGGGTCCGGCACACCAGCCGGGCCGTGATCACGGTGACCCTGCTCGCCCTGGCCTGATCGCCTAGCCGAATCGGGCGATCAGCTCCGCCCGGTCCAACCGCAGGTCATATTGATCGATGTCCGCCGCGAACCCCTGCGGCACGATCTTCTCCACCCGGAATCCCAGGTGCTCGAAGAACCCGGTGCTGTGCTGGCTGGTGCTCAGGGTGACCGCGACCGCATCCGGATCGGCCGCGATCAGCCGCAGCCTCGCCTCCAGCAGTGCCCGGCCGAGGCCCTGGCGGTGCCTGCGTCGTTCGACCATCCCCCAGCACAGCGTCCACACGCCCGGTTGCGCGCCGTTGGGCGCGTGCCCGCCCGCGGCCACCAGTCCGCCGTTGATCCGGCCGACCAGGTAGACCCCCGGCAGCTTGTCCAGGAACTCGGTGAACTCCGCGCGCTCGCTCGCGGCGAAGAAGAACGGCACGTTGCTGTCGAACAGCCGCAGGCAGTCGTCGCGATCGGCTCGTTCGTACGCCGTCAGACGCATCATTGCCATCGAGGCCTCCCCAGCCTCTCGGGATGGGTGAGTATGACCAGCCCGGACCGGGACACGCCAGCCTCTCCAGTGAATGTAAACGCTTTCCAATTCGGCCGACCGGACCTGTCGCGATGACCTGCCGGGATGGTCGCATGTGCGGGTGACCGCACGTACCGCAGTTGTACTCGCCGTAGCCGCCGCGGCCGCCCTGCTCCCCAGTCCGGCCTCGGCCGCGCTCCCGGCCTCGGTGGTCAGCCGCGCCTGGTTCGGCGGCGGCGCCGACGGCCCATCCGGCACGCCGGCGGTGAGTGCGGACGGCCGGTTCGTGGCCTTCGCCTCGACCGCGACCAACCTGGTCCCCCACGACCGGAACGGGCACTCCGACATCTTCGTCCGGGACACCTGGACCGGGCTGACGACACAGGTCAGCGGGGGTGACGGTCCGGCGTACGACGCCCCGGCGATCAGCGCCGACGGGCGACTGGTCGCCTACCTCACCGACGCCGCCGACCTGGTGCCCGGCGATGCCAACGGCCTGCCGGACGTGGTGGTCACCGACCGCCGCACCGGCCGCACCACCGGGGTGAGCACCGGCGGTGACGGGGAGTCCTTCGGCGCGCCCTCGATCAGCGCGGACGGGCGGTTCGTGGTGTTCCGCTCCGCCGCGACCAACCTGGTGCCCGGCGACACCAACGGGGTCGCGGACGTCTTCGTGCGGGATCTGCGCACCGGCGGGATCGAGCGGGTCAGCGTGGCCGCGGCCGGGACCCAGGGCGACAAGCTGGCCCACCACGGCACCGCGGTCAGCGCGGACGGGCGGTTCGTGGTGTTCCCATCGGCCGCGACCAACCTGGTGCCGGGCGATACCAACGGCAGCGTGGACATGTTCCTCAAGGACCGCGCCACCGGCACGGTGACCAGGGCGAACACCACCGCCACCGGAGAGCAGAGCAGCTCGTACACGCTGATGCCGGCGATCACCGCCGACGGCGGGCAGGTGTTCTTCGTGGCCTGGGGCGACAACCTGGTGCCCGGCGACACCGAGGACACCCCGGACGTGTTCGTGAAGACCCTGCGCACCGGGGAGATCCGCCGGGTCAACACCGCCGGCGACGGGCGGGCCGCGGACGCCCAGCCCTACCAGCCCACGATCAGCGCGGACGGCCGCTACCTGAGCTTCTCCTCGATCGCGGCGAACCTGGTGCCCGGCGACACCAACAACGTCGACGACGTCTTCCTCAAGGACCTGCGCACCGGCGTGCTGACCCGGATCAGCCTGCGCGCCAACGGGAAGCAGGCCGACGGCTTCTCCGTCACGCCCGCGCTGAGCGCGGACGGCCGCAGCATCGCCTTCGCCTCGCACGCCCGGCTCGGCCTCGGCGAGGGCAGGCACCCGGACGTCTACCTGGTGCGCCGATAGCGCGCGGGACGCGCCGGTCTGAGCCGACCGGCGCGTCCCGAAGGCTCAGACCTGTTGGTACGCCTTGAGATTGCGCAGCAGCAGGTGGGTGTCGTTGATGTTGGCCGCGTCGCTGAGCGAGCGGTAGATGCCCCACTTGGGCCGCAGCCGGTCGCCCAGCCAGGTGTCCACATTGGACTTGCGCACGTCCAGCACGGTGCTGCCACCGTCGCGCACCACCCAGCGCACCGCGCCGTTGCCGTCGCCCACCTTGATCTCCACCTCGGTGTCGATCCACTTGTTCTGCAACGGCGCCAGGTCGGTGTCCCCGACCGTCACGTCGCCCTCCCACACCTTGAACTCGATGGTCGAGCGAGTCCCCTTGCGCCGCAACGACATCACCGTCACCGGCGCGGAACCCAGGCCGGGCATCTTGGTCTGCATGATGTGGGTGAAGCTGGTGGTGGCCTTCAGCGAGCTGGGGATGAACATCGAGTAGGTGAACCGCCAGGTCTGCCCGTTGAACAGGTCCACGTTGGCGCCGCCGCTGCGCATGCCGCGGACCTCATTGCGCTGCCGGTCGGTGGAGGTGTCCCGGTCCCGCTTGTGCATGTCGAAGCGGTAGGTATCGCCCGAGGCGTAGATGTGCTTGACGCCGGGGTGCGAGTTCGCCCGGTCGTCCTCCACCCCCTCGAACGCGCCCAGCCCGTCCCGGCTGGGCACCGGCGCCCAGCGCTGCTGCCAGGCCATCGGCGCGGCCAGCGCGCTGGGACCGGCCAGGGAGAGCGCGGCGGCGCCGCCGAACAGGGACAGCGCGGTACGGCGGCTGACTTCGCGTGCGTTGCTCACGGTCTTCTCCTCAGTTCCGTCGTCAGGGATGGCGGCGGACCCTGAGTAAGCGCTTACATGCTGACGGCACAAGGAAAAGACTGTCAACGATTCACGGTTCTGAACGCACCGCCCGTGGCCCCGCACCCCGCTCTTGGGGAGGTCAGCGCGCGTGAGCGCGGGTGCCACGGACGGTGGACCGCCGGTGCCGGGAGCTGGGGGTCCCCTGACACCGGGTGCGGCCTGACCCCATTCCCCGTGGGGACAGACCGCCGTCGGACTCAGCGCATCCTGGTGAGCGAGACCAGGGGTACGCCTGCGGACTCGATGTGCATCCGGCTGCGGCCGTCGGCGTCCTCGGTCAGCGCGGCCACCCCGACCACGTCCGCCGCCTCGTCCCGGAGCACCGAGATGAGGCTGCCGATCGCGTGGCAGTGGGTCAGCGCGGAATCGACGATCAGCACCCGGCGGCCCTGCAACCGGCCGTAGGTGAAGATCTCCGCACTGCGCCGCCTCGGCACGCCGTGCCGCTCGGTGTCCAGCTTCCAGGCCAGGTGGTACGGCAGGCCGGAGGCCATGGCCACCGCGAGCGTCGGCACGATCCCGCTGGTGTCGAAGCCGAGCAGCACGTCCGGCCGGTCGTGGTGTGGATCGCCCAGCCAGCTCTGCCAGAGCGCGTGGCCGACGGCCAGCAGCCGGGACGGCTCCACCGGATGGGCCACCCCGTCCAGCTCGTGCACCACCCTGGCCGGTGGCACGTCGGAGGGAAGGTCAAGGCACAAGATCTGGCACGCCTGGAAGTCCACGCTCGGGGCGGGGACCTCCTCCAGGGTCGTCATGGCGGTCCGACCTCCTCCTGCCTCGCACCGAGGCGCCTGCACACCGGTCGAACTGTAGGGACACGGCGCGAGAGCCGGATTGGGCAGCGAGCACACCTGGGACCAGGCCGACTGTGCACTGGGCAAGTCATGGGATGTCTGAGCGTGATCAGGCTCTCTTATTCCCGCATATGCGCGCTGCCCTGCCCGCCCGCCCACACCTGGTCCGATTGCACAGCCCGGAAGAACGCGCTCTCACTAGGGTTCACCGCCATGGGTCGTCTCCGGGTCTCCATGGACATCGGCGGCACGTTCACCGACGTGGTCGCCTACGACGAGCAGACCGGCGGGTACCGGGTCGGCAAGCGCCCGACCACCCCGGGTGAGCTGGCCACCGGGGTGCTGGACGCCCTCGGCGCGGTGGTCGATCCGCTGTCCGGAATCGGCTTCCTGGTGCACGGCACCACCCAGGGACTCAACGCGCTGCTGCAGCGTCGCGGCGTTCGGGTGATGTTGCTGGCCTCGGCCGGCGCGGCCGACGTCTACCACATCGCGCGTGGTCCGCGGTCCCGGATGTACGACCTGCAGTACCGCAAACCCGAGCCGCTGGTGCCGCGCCGGGACATCGTGCCGGTGCCCGGCCGGATCGACCCCGAGGGCGCCGAACTCACCCCATTGGACGAGCGGGTGGTGCGGGCCGCGGCGGCCAGGGTGCGCGCGGAGGGCTTCGGCGCGGTCGCGGTGTCCTTCCTCTACGGCTACGCCAACCCGGCGCACGAGCTGCGCGCGGGCGAGATCCTGCGGGAGGAGCTGGGCGCGGACTTCGCCGTCTCGCTCTCGCACCAGAGCGCGAACGAGTGGCGGGAGTACGAGCGCACCTCCTCCGCGGTGGTGGAGGCATACATCGGCCCGGTGGTGCGGGACTACCTCGGCGGCCTCACCCGCGACCTGGCCGCACAGGACGTGGCCGCGCCACTGCACGTCATGCAGTCCTCCGGCGGCATCATCTCCGCGCACTCCGCCCGCGAGCGCCCGTTGCAGACCCTGCTCTCCGGCCCGGTCGGCGGCACCATGGGCGGGGTCGCGCTGGCCGCGGCGCTCGGCAGGGACAACCTGATCTACGTGGACATGGGCGGCACCTCCTTCGACGTCTCCCTGGTCATCAACGGCCGGCCTGATATCACCCCGGAGATCCGGCTGGATGGCCTGCCGATGTTGCTCAGCGCGGTGGACATCCACACCGTCGGCGCCGGTGGCGGCTCGGTGGCCTGGACCGAGGCCGGCGGCCTGCGGGTCGGCCCGCGCTCGGCCGGGGCCGCACCCGGACCGGCCTGTTACGGCCACGGCGGCAGCGAGCCCACCGTCACCGACGCCAACCTGGTGCTCGGCCGGATCGAACCCGGTTCCTTCGCAGGCGGCGAGCTGACCCTGCGGCCGGAACTGGCCGAGGCCGCGATCGCCAAGCTGGGCGCGGAGTTCGACCTGGGCACGCCGGAGATGGCCGAGGGCGTGTGCGCGGTGGCGAACGCGACCATGGCGGGCGCGATCCGCACCATCACCGTCTCCCGCGGCATCGAACCGCGGGAGTTCACCCTGGTCGCCTTCGGTGGCGCGGGCCCGATGCACGCGGTGTTCCTGGCCCGTGAGCTGGGCATCGGCGAGGTCGTGGTGCCGCGCTTCCCCGGTGCCTTCTCCGCCTGGGGCATGCTGCAGACCGAGATCCGCCGCGACCTGGTCGAACCGCACTTCCGGCTGGACGCCGACCTGGACGGCGCGGCCATGTCCGCCCGCCTCACCGCGATGGCCGGGACCGGGCTGGCCTGGCTGGCCGAGGAACACGTCCCCGAGGCGGCCCGGCGCAGCACGCACGCGGCCGACATCCGTTACGCCGCACAGGAATACACCCTCACCGTGCCGCTGCTCAGCGCGTCCGAACCCGCCGAGCCCGGCTTCCTGAGCGCGGTCGCGCAGCGGTTCGCGCAGGTGCACCAGGCCCGCTACGGCCACGCCAACCCCGGTGCGCCGATCGAGTTCGTCGCACTGCGCACCACCGTGCAGGGCGACCTCGGCCGGGCCGCCCCCGAGAAACTGGCCGCGGCGACCGAACCCCTTGGGCCGCAACGACAACGCCCGGTCTTCTTCGACGGGGCCTGGCGGGACACCCCGATCCTGCACCGCGCCGAGCTGGCCGCCGGGCACGCGCTGGCCGGTCCGGCGATCGTGCTGGAGGACACCGCGACCACCGTGGTGCCACCGGGATTCGCCCTGTCCGTTGACTCGCTCGGCTCGCTCGTGGTGCGCAGGGAGGACCAGTCATGACCGTCGACCCGGTCACCGTGGAGATCATCCGCAACGCCCTGGCGGCGGCCGCGGAGGACATGAACGCCACCCTGATCCGCTCCGCCTACACCCCGGTGATCTACGAGTGCGGGGACTGCGTGGTCGCCCTGCTCGACGACGAGCACCAGGTACTCGGCCAGTCCGCGGGCTTACCGATCTTCCTGGGGAACCTGGAGATCTGCACCAGGGCCACCGAGGAACGCTTCGGCCGGGACGCCTGGAAACCCGGCGACGTCTGGATCCTCAACGACTCCTACCTGGCAGGCACCCACCTCAACGACGTGACCCTGTTCGGCCCGGTGTTCGTCGGCGAGGAGCTGGCCGGGTTCACCGCCACCCGCGCGCACTGGATCGACGTCGGCTCCAAGGACCCCGGCGGCTCGATGGACTCGGTGACCATCTTCCAGGAGGGCCTGCGCCTTGGCCCGCAGAAGCTGCTCGACGCCGGCGTCCCGGTGCACAACGTCATCGACACCATCACCACCAACGTGCGCTTCCCCTACCCCACCGCGGGCGATCTGCGGGCGATGACCGCGACCATCGAGATGGGTCAGCGCAGGCTGGCCGAGATCGTGGCCCGGTTCGGCCTGGCCACCGTGCGCGCGGCCAGGGACGAGATCTTCGCGCAGACCGAACGGCTGGAACGCGAGGTCATCCGGGCCATCCCGGACGGCGTCTACCGGGCGGAAGGCTTCCTGGACAACGACGGCATCGACCTGGCCACCCCGATCCCGGTCCGGCTCACCGTCACCGTCGCCGGCGAGACCCTCGACTTCGACGTGCGCGACTCCGCCGACCAGACCGTGGGCCCGATCAACTGCGGCGCGGCGCAGACCGTGTCCGCCTGCCGGGTCGGCTACAAGCTGCTGGTCAGCCCGGACGTGCCCGGCAACGGCGGCTCGTTCCGGCCGCTGACCGTGCAGGTGCGGCCGGGATCGGTCTTCGGCGCGCAGGCCCCTGCCGCCTGCCAGTGGTACTTCTCCCACCTTGGCCTGCTCATCGACCTGGTCGCGCGCGCCCTCGCGCCCGCGCTGCCGGACCGGGTGGCCGCGGCCAGCCACGGCGACTCGATGATCGTGATGTACGCGGGCGTTGACCCGCGCACCGGCCGCGAGTACGTCAGCCAGGAGGCCACCGTCGGCGGCTGGGGCGGCTGGCAGGGCAGCGACGGGGAGAGCGCGTTGATCAACAACGTGAACGGCTCGCTGCGGGACATGCCGATCGAGGTGCTGGAGAGCCGGTTCCCGCTGCGGATCACCCGGTACGAGATCCGGCCGGACTCCGGCGGCGCCGGCCAGTGGCGCGGCGGCAACGGCGTGCTGCGCGAGTACATCGTGCTCGCCGACTGCACGGTCTCGCTCTGGTTCGAGCGCTCGGTCACCCCGGCCTGGGGATTGTTCGGCGGTAATCCAGCCGAACCCCCGGCGGTGACGATCAATCCGGGTCGCGCCGATGAACAGCGAATGCTGAAATGCAACGGTTTGCATTTACGTGCCGGCGATGTCGTTCGCTGTGTCACCGGTGGTGGCGGCGGATTCGGCGCGGCGGACAAACGCGCGCCGGAAGCGGTCAGGGCGGATGTGCTGGACGGTCACCTCACCGCTGAGCACGCGCAAGTGGTCTACGGCGTCCACTGAGGACTATCCGGCAGACAAGCCGATCCGGCATTCGACAATGCCTCCATTCCGGTGTACTGATCAGGAATGCGCATCGGAGTCCGCCTCGGGGTGAACCGTGCGCACGGTGCGTTGGCCCATGAAGGCCAGGTGCTGGCCACCGCCGCGAACACGGTGGCCGGCCGGGGCGGGCGCCAGCTCAGCGGACTGCTGAAACAACTGGCCGCCTCCTCGCCGTCCATCGTCGATTCGGTCACCTGGGACGTCTCCGCGTTGTTCGAGCGCGCGCTGCGCCGCAACAGCGGGGTGCAGCCGGTGGGCGCGATCCGGGTGCTGCCGCGCGCGCCACGGCATCGCGGGCATCCGTTCGAGCTGGTCCGCGCGCTGATCGCGTGGGAGGCCGTGGTCACCGGCGGGCACGACATCTTCGGCGCGGAAATGGCCGCGCTGGACCTGGACGGCGCGCTGAAACAGGTCGAAACCGCCTACGCCCAAGGCATTCGCACCCTGACCGTCACCGCGACCGGCGCCTCCGGCTGCGCCGAGCACGAGCAGGCCATCGCGGGCCGGGTCGCCGAGGAATTCCCTGACCTGCGGGTCTGCCTCTCGCACGAGGTCGGCGGGCTCGGCCTGGTGGAACGCGAGGCCACCAACGTGGTCAACGCGGCCCTGCTGGACTTCTGCGAGGACCTGGTCGACCGCTGTGAGCGGATCACCGCCACCCTGGACGGCCCGCCGAGCTGCTGGTTCGCCACCGGCGACGGCGGCAGGGTCTCCGCGCGGCGGCTGCGCTCGGTCCCGGCCCGCGGCCTGGCCGCCACCGCCGCGGCCGCACTGCGTGGCGCGGCCCTGCTCTCCGGCCGCACCGACGGCCCCATTGTGTTGACCGGCCCCAGGGAACTGCTCGTCGGCGAGGTCCGCGCCGGGCTGCCGCGGGTCGAGGGCGATCTGCTCGGCGGGCTCGGCGTCCGGCTGGTCGCCCCGCAGGCGGTGCTCAGCACGCGTCCGGCCGCCACCGCCGACGCGGTGGCCGCGCAACTGCGTGAGCAGGAGGGCGCGGGCGCGGTCGGCGTGCTCGACGAGGGCGGCGAGGACCTGGCCGAACACCTGCACCGCAAGACCCGTCCGGTGCTGGCCATGGTGCGCACCCCGGCCGACCTGTGCGCGGTCGGCGCGGCGGTGAGCGAGCCCAGCGCCTGGCTGGACCTGGTGGTCACCGCGGACACCGCCGAGGACCTGCAACGCAGGCAGAGCATGCTGGAACGGCAGGCGTTGTCCCTGGTCGCGGCCAGCGGCGCGCGGCCGGGCCGGGAACGGGTGATCCGCTCGGTGGCCACCTCGCTGGCCTTCCTCGGCCGCGACGCCTACCGGCTCTGGGTCTACGTGGGCAGCCGCCCGGAGCCGGAGCAGCGCACATGACCATCACCCAGATCACCGCCGAGGACATCCCGGTGCTGCTGGCCGGGGCCCAGTTGCTGTGCTCCTCTGCCGGCTCGATCGCACTGGACGGCTACCGCACCGCGATCGAGGAAGTGTTGCGCCGCAACGGTCCGGTGCCGCTGGTGGCGTTGGACGACCTGCCACCGGACGCGCTGTGCGTGTCCATCGGCGCACTCGGCGGCTTCGCCCCGATGATCGAGCTGCCGCCCAACGGCGACGAGGGCGTGCTCGCCGTCCGCGCGCTGGAGGAACGCCTGGGCCGCAAGGTGGACGCGATCGTCTCGCTCAACTCCGCCGGTCCCAACGCGGTCTTCCCGGTCGCCTCGGCCGCCGCGCTCGGCCTGCCGCTGGTGGACTGCGACGGCATGGGCCGGGTGCTGCCGCTGATGATCCAGACCACCTACGCGCTGGCCGGCCTGCCGATCGGTCCGCTGGCCGGGGTCGGGCTGGCCGGGGACGTGCTGGTGCTGGACAGCAGTGAGCACCGCTCGGAGTTGTTGCTGCGCGCGGCGATGAAGGCGGCAGGCGGCTGGCTGCTGTGCGCCAGCTACCCGGCCACGGTCGCCGCACTGCGCCCGGCCGCGCTGCGCGGGGCGACCAGCCGCGCGCTGACCGTGGGCCGGATGCTCACCACCGCCGACGATCGCGAGGCGCTGCTGGCCGGGCTGACCAGGATCATGGGCTCGCGGGTGCTGGGCAGCGGCCGGGTGATCGAACTCGGGCACGCCACCCGCACCGTCGGCCCGCGGATCTACCCGTCCGTGCCGACCAGCATCGTGGTCGGCGAGTACGGCAGCGCGGGCAGGCTGATCCGGCTGGAGGGCCACAGCGAACTGCTGCTCGCGGTGATCGACGGCGCGGTCGCCGCGGCCGTGCCCGATGTGCTGTGCCTGCTGGACCGGCACGAGTTGAAGGTGGTCGGCATGGAGTCGGTTGGCCTCGGCCACCACGTTGACGTGCTGGTGCTGCCGGTATCGCCGATGTGGCACACCCCGGCCGGGCTGGCCATGGCCGGTCCGCGCGCGTTCGGTTTCCCGGTCCGGCACCCGCGTGAGGAGGAGGCATGAGCCGCAGCCGCGTGCCAGAGCCGTTGAGCGTGGCCGAGTTGCTGCACTTCGGCCCGCTGGCCAAGGCCCAGGTCTTCGCCGCGGACGATCTGGACCGTCAGGTCGCCGCGGTCGCGCTGGTCGCCGAACTGGACCAGATCCACCAGTGCGAACCGCATTCCGCGGTGGTCCTGCACGGCGCCGCTGCACTGGGCGCGTGGGCGCTGGAATCCGCGCTGCGGCTGGCCTGGGAACGCAACGCGGCCTGCCTGCTCGCCCCCGCCGAGATCACCGTGACCACCCCGACCGCGCAACTCGCCGAACGCCTGCGGGTGCCGCTGTTCGTGGTCGCCGACCCGGCCAGGAGCGCACTGGAACTGGCCGCCGCGATCTCCGACACCGAGGCGGCCAGGGCCCGGCTGACCGCCCGCTGCGCGGTCCTCTTCGGCGAACGCGCCACCGCCCGCGACATCGTCGGCGTGATCAACACCGAGGTCCCCGGCGTGATCACCGCCCTGGTCACCGACGACGGCCACGTGCTGGCAGGCCGCTCCGCCGCGGACAGATCCCAGGGCAGCCACCGGGTCGAGGTCGCCGTGCCCGGCCCCGACGGCAGGCCATGGGCCACCCTGGTCGCCCAGCTCGCCGCCTGGTCCCCGTCCTGGGTGGAGACCGTCCGCACCATCCTCCGCCTGGCCAGGGCACCCCTGGCCGCCACCGTCGGCCGGGCCTGGCTGACCCCGGTTTTCCAAGCGGCCAAAGAAAAACTCCTGCTGCACACGCTGCTCACCGCCCCCGACGCCACTGTCGAACGCCAGGCCCGCGACGTCGGCTGGCGCCTGGACGGCGAGCACATCGCGGTCTTCCTCAAACCGTCGGAACGCGTGCCAGGCCCCGCCGAGGTCGCCACCCCCGGCGTCGTGGTCGCCTGGCGCGAGTCCTTCGGCGACCTGCCGCTGATCCCGCGCGAGGACGGCTGGCTGAGCTGGTGGACCGCGGTCCCCGGCGGCCCCGCCGAGATCGCCACCAGGGTGCACGACCACCTGGCCGCCGCCGCCCTGCCCATCCCGCTGGTCGCGGGCATCGGCGTGCCCGGCAAGGACCTGCCCGGCCTGACCCGCTCGATCAGCGAGGCCATCCTGGCCGCCGCCGTGGCCAGCCGCCCCGGCGGCAACCCGGTGGAACAGTTCGGCGACCTGGGCCCCCGCGCCGTCCTGGCCTGCCTGCCGGTGGACGACATCGCCGCCGCGGCCCGCGTCGCCCTGGTCGACCTGATCAACGCCCCGGACGCCGAGGTCCTGCTCACCGCCCTCACCGCCCTGCTGGACTGCGCCGGCTCCACCGGCCAGGCGGCCACCCGCCTTGGCGTGCACCGCAACACAGTGCTCGGCCGCCTGGAACGCATCCGTGCCCGCGGCATCGACCTGGACTCCCCCGACCAGCGCCTGGCCCTGCACCTGGCCTGCTACGCCCTGCTCAGCGCCGACACCCCGACATGACGAAGCGCCCCCTGGCGGGAGGCCAAGGGGCGCTGCGGTGGCAACCGAGGGAGTCGAACCCTGTGCGGCTTATGAAGGCGGCACCCATAACCGGCCCAGACCCTTCGGTGGGCGACGGTTGCCTTGCTGTGCTGTCCTGCGGTTCTGCCCTGTACAACGGTGGAGACGCCCCAGGTATTCATCGCTTACGCGGTTTTCCCCGGTGACCTCAGCCACTTCGCGCGAAGAAGCCTACCAACCAGTACGCCCCGCCCCGACACCGGGTCGAACTTCTCGATGGGACCCCCGCATGATCCTCAACCTGGGCCACCGGAACCTCACCGAACTGCCCCCGCTCCCCCCGGCCCTCACCGAGCTGTACCTGCACGACAACGCCCTGCGGACGCTCCCGGACACCCTCGGCGACCACCCCGCCCTGCGCATCCTCGACCTGGGCCACAACCAGCTGGACAGCCTGCCCACCACCCTGGGCAACCTGACAAACCTGGAGTTCCTCTACGCCAGCGACGGCCACCTGACCGAGGCCCCCGACACCCTGGGCAACCTCACCAACCTCCGCTACCTGAACCTGACGCACCAGCAGCTCACCGAGTTCCCACCCACCCTCGGCAACCTGCGAAACCTGGTCGAACTCCGCCTCTACGACAACAAGGCGCGCACCCTGCCCGCCACCTTCACCAACCTGCACGCCCTGCGCGAACTCCACCTGGACGACAACACCCTCACCGAACTCCCACCCCTGCCCGGCCTGACCGCCCTGCACACCCTGTCCCTGCGCAACAACGCCCTGACCACCTTCCCCACCGCCCTGCTGACCCTGCCCCGCCTCCGCCACCTGGACCTGCGCGCCAACGGCATCAAGACCCTCCCCGACACCCTGCACACCCACCCAGCCCTGGAAAAACTCGACCTCCGCTGGAACCCCCTGCAGACCGAACCACCCTGGATCGCCGAGCTGGAGTCCCGCGGCTGCCTGGTCTACCGCTCCGGCGCCGCCGACTGACCCACACGATTGGGTGTCGATTGCCCACAGAAGCGAGCCAGCGCACGGATCCCCTGGCCAGCGAGGGGCTAGAGTGCCGCTTTGGCCCACATCCACCCAGGAGGCAACACCGTGGTTCAGCACACCGGTGGCGAGAACGGCGACGAGTAACCCGCCACCACCAAGACTTCAGCGAGGCCCGCTCCCACCCGAGCGGGCCTTCGCTATTTCTTCAGCTCCAGCCGCACGCCGACCTTGCGGCTGACCGGCATCCGCTGCACCTCCACGGTGACCTGCGTGCGTTCCCCGCTCTCGTCCACCGCCAGCGTCGCCACCCCGTCCCCGGTCCGGAACCCGATCGGCTCCCAGTACACGGTCGCCCCCAGCGGCAGGATCACCTTGTACACCGCCCGCTCCACCGGGTTGCCGAACTTGAAGGTGAAGTCGTCCGGGTTGCGCCGCGAGGTCAGCGGCACGCTCTTGCCCGGCCAGAACCACTCCATCCGCAACCGCACATCGGTGCCCACCGCGGCCGGCGTGGTGAAGTGCGACATCACACTGATCCGCCCATCCGGCATCCAGTCCTTGGTAACCCGGAACCGCGTCCCCGCCCGCCCATCCACCGCCACACTACGAACGTTCACCGACACCTTCCGCTGATACCGCTTCGGCTGCGGCCACCCCGCCCCAAACCGCAACCGCACAAACGGCGCATCCTGCCCCTCAATCACCGCATGAATAACAATAAACTCCCGAGTATCCCCATTAGCCTCGATATAAGCCGTCTGCTCCCAACTCAACACCCGAAAATTCCGCGGATGCTGCTCCCACAAAGCATCCCCATAACTACGAACCAGATGCTTCTGCTCCTCCAACTCCCCCAGCAACCGCCGCCGATCCCCCGTCAACGCCACCATGATCGCCAACACCACCAGCAACGTCCCCACCATCACCCCCGCCCGCACAGCCGCGTCCCCGAACAACACCCCCAACACAGCCCCGAACGACATCAACCCCAACGCACCCCGAACGATCCCCCGAGCCCCCTCCTCAGCAAGGAAGCCGTCCAACCAGTCCACAAACCGAGGAAACAAGACCGCCCCCTCTCCCACCCCACACCCCGAGCGCCCCAGTGTGACGGAAAACCCCCAAAACCCCCACAAAAAACACCTGACCGGCGCAGCTCCCCAACCAAAAACAACCACAAAAAAGCACAACAAAGTAAGCCCAAAAAAACAGAACAGAACCCACAAACAAACCCAAAAGAAAAACTTCCAGCGAACCCAGCCCCGCTGGTTCGGCCACCCACCGCACCGTGGGGGTCCGGGGGCTCGGGCCCCCGGGTCAAAGAACCCAACAAACAGCGAAAGCGCCCCGCCGCTAAGCAGGGCGCTCCCGTTGTTGGGTGGAGCTGAGGGGAATCGAACCCCTGACCTTCTCGATGCGAACGAGACGCGCTACCAACTGCGCTACAGCCCCGTGTTCGTGCTCGCAGAGCATAGCAGTTGATCCGAGGGGGGCTGCGCAGCGGGGGGTCTATTCGCCCGCGGCGCGTCGGTAGGACACCTGACCGGGCGGGTCCAGCTCGTCGAAGGCGGGGTCGCCGTCGTCGATCTCGACCATGACCGTGCCAGGACGGGAGGTGCAGCTGGGCTTCGGGGTGGGCTTCACGCCCGCCGTGGGCTTGGGCGCCACGTACTCGCCCTCGACCTCGGCCTCCTCGGCCTCGTCCGCGTCCTCGGCGACCGCGCGCCTGCCACCGAGCCGGGCCAGGCGGCGTTCGCGCACCTCGGCCTCGATCCGGACCTGCCTGCGCAGGTAGGTGAGATAGCCCACAAGCAGCAGGTCGACGGCTCCGTGACCCCACCACAGCATCGGCCAGAGGAACCCGGCGGCCAGGCCGGTGCCCAGGGCGAGCAGCAGCATGGCGAGCACGACGCGCTGGCGGAAGGCGTATTTGGCCTCGGCGACCAGGGCGGCCTGTTCGGGGTCGAAACCGCCTCTACCTGGGCGGTAGCGGCGTGGCGTGGCCTCTTCGCCGTCGAGTGGGGCGAACTTGGCCCGGCGTGGGCGCTCCGGCGCTGCCTCGACTGGATCGTCGTGGTGGCCGTCTTCGGGTTCTGGCATGGCGAGCACCTCTTCCACCGTGCCCGTCGAACCGCCGCGGCGCACGACTCTGGCGGCGAGCGCCGAGTCCGCGGTGCGGGCCACCGGGCCCCTGCGACGGGCGACCATGGGCACGAGGACGATCAGCCAAGCGGCTGCGAGCGCCGCGAAAATCAGTGAACTTGGCATCCCGCGCCACCTCCCCCGCGGTCCGAGCGGCCATTACCACCCGCCACGCTAGTCACAGCAGTCACATCCGTGTCGGAGGCACGCCGCAATAGTGGCCGTAGTCAAGCTATGTCTGTCCCCCGTTGGGGCTAACGACCGCCGCCGGACAGGCGTGCTCCGGGGTACCAGGCCAGCCGTTCGTGGATGAGCTGGGCGACCAGTCCGCCGGGCGTGTCCTCGGTGGTCAGGGCCAGGCAGAGGTGGTCCCGCCAGGAACCGGCCACGTCCAGGTAGCGGCGGTAGACGCCCTCCTGCCGGAAGCCGAGTTTGCCCAGCACCCGCAGGCTGGCCGCGTTCTCCGGCCGCACGGTGGCCTCGATCCGGTGCAGCCCGGCCGGGCCGAAGGCGTGGTCCACGACCAGCGCGGCGGCCGCGGTGGCGATCCCGCCCCTGGTCAGCGCGCTGTTCACCCAGTACCCGAGCCAGGCCGAGCGCAGTGCGCCGCGGACCACGTTGCCGATGGTGATCTGCCCGGCGAACTGGTCGTTCACCGTGATCACGAACGGCAGCGCCTGCCCACGCCGCCCCAGTGCGCGCAGCGCGTACCACTGGGCCGGCCAGGCGAAGGTGGCGTTGCGGTCGGACCAGTCGCCGAAGCCGCTGGGTTCCCAGTCCTCAAGGTGCGGCCGGTCGCGCAGCCGGATCGAACTCCACGCGCCCGCGTCCCGGAGCCGTGGCGGGCGCAGCGCGACGTGTCCGGCCGGGGTCACGATCGGGCCCAGCCGGGCTGGCCAGCCCGGATGCCTGCCGTACTCGGCCTCCTCGGGCCGGGTCATCGCCGGCTACCCGCGCTGCGCGAGGAAGCTCACCCGCACCGGCTCGCCGATCGGCACGTCCGCGGTGTCCTCGTCGATGACGATCAGGCAGTTCGCCTCGGCCAGCGAGGACAGCAGGTGCGCACCGGCGGTGCCCAGCGGCTGCACCAGGTAGTCGTCGGTGTCGGTGTCGCGCAGCAGGGTGCCGCGCAGGTAGCCGCGGCGGCCCTTGGTGGAGCTGACCGGGGAGACCAGCCGGGCGGTGACGGTGCGCCGGTACGGGTTGTTCTTGCCGAGGGAGGCCCTGATCAGCGGCCGGACCAGCACCTCGAAGACGACCAGCGCGCTGATCGGGTTGCCGGGCAGCAGGAAGGTGGGCACCGCGTCCGGGCCGAGCCTGCCGAAGCCCTGCACCGAGCCGGGGTGCATGGCCACCCTGGAGGTGTCCAGGTCGCCGAGATCGGCCAGGGTCGCGCAGATCTCCGTGCCTGCCGAACCGCCGACCGCGCCCGCGACCACCACGATCTCCGAGAGCAGCAACCTGCCCTCGATCACCTCGCGCAGCCTGCGCAGGTCGCTGGAGACGATGCCGACCCGGCTGACCTCGGCGCCTGCGTCCCTGGCCGCCGCGGCCAGCGCGTAGGAGTTGACGTCGTAGACCTGGCCTGGTCCCGGCGAGCGGTCCACGTCCACCAGCTCGTCGCCGATGGACACGATCGAGACCCGCGGCCGGGGGTGCACCAGCACCTTGTCCTTGCCGACCGCGGCCAGCAGCCCGACCTGGGCGGCGCCGATGGCCGCGCCACGCCGGACCGCGACATCGCCGGTCTGCACGTCCTCGCCGGTGCGCCGCACGTAGGCGGCCGAGGGCACCGGCTGCTGCACGGAGACCCTGGCCTGGTGGCCGTCGGTGTAACCCAGCGGCACCACCGCGTCGGCCAGGGTGGGCAGCGGGGCGCCGGTGGCCACCCGCACCGCCTGACCCGGTTGGAGCCTGCTGGGCTGCCGGGAGCCGGCGGCGATCTCGCCGACCACCGGCAGCACCACCGGTTCGGTGGCCGCGCCCTGGACGTCCACGCTGCGTACCGCGTAGCCGTCCACGGCGGCCTGGTCAAAGCCGGGCAGCGCCCGCTCGGCGACGACCTCCTCGGCGCACAGCAGACCCTGCGCCTCGGAGATGGCCACCCGCACCGGTGAAGGTTGCACCGCGGCGGCGAGGACGCGGGCTAGCTGCTCGTCTACTGACCTCATGGCATTCAGGATGCGCCAACCCGCCCCTGAAGCCACTGCAACAGGCCGGGGCCGTACTCAGGGTGTTCCAGCGCGAAGTCGACCGCGGCGCGCAGGTAGCCGCCGGGGTTGCCCAGGTCGTGCCGACCGCCGCGATGCACCACGACGTGCACCGGGTGGCCTTCGGCGATGAGCAGCGCGATCGCGTCGGTGAGCTGCAACTCGCCGCCGGCGCCCGGGGTGATCCGCTTCAGCGCGTCGAAGATCGCCCGATCGAGGAGGTAGCGACCGGCCGCGGCGAAGGTGGACGGGGCGTCCTCGGCCTTCGGCTTCTCGACCATGCCGCGGACCTGCTTGACGTCGGCGTCGTCGGTGTCGGCCACGTCGAAGACGCCGTAGGCGGAGATCTCCGCGCGTGGGATGTCGAAGGCGCAGAGCACGCTGCCGCCGAAGCGGGCGCGCACGTCGGCCATGGTCTTCAGCACGCCGGTGGGCAGCACCAGGTCGTCCGGCAGCAGCACGGCGACCGCCTCGTCCTGGCCGTCGAGGTTGCCCTCGGCGCAGCCGACCGCGTGCCCGAGGCCCTTGGCCTCCTCCTGGATGGCGGTCTCGACCTTGATCAGCTCATTGGCCCGGCGGACCTTGGCGAGCAGGGCGTCCTTGCCCCGCTTCTCCAGGGTCGCCTCCAGCTCTGGCTGCGGCTCGAAGTGCTTGACCACGGCGTCCTTGCCGGGCGAGGTGACGATCACCAGCCTGGTGGCGCCGGCCTCGGCGGCCTCGGCGGCCACCAGTTCGATGCCAGGGGTGTCCACGACCGGCAACAGTTCCTTGGGAACCGTCTTGGTGGTCGGCAGGAATCGGGTGCCCAGCCCCGCGGCAGGCACGATGGCGGTACGGAAGGCGCTCGACGAGCTCATGGGAAGCGAGCCTAACGGGGGCTGTAAATCACGTTTCGTGACGCCTCGAATACGGGCGTATCCGACGCTAGGGTCAGCGACTGTGAGCGCGTTGACCTCGAAGAACGAGTGGCGGACCCGGCTGACGGCCGCCCGGCGGGCGCTGTCGCCGGAGGTCAGGGCTGCCGAGGCGGCGGCGCTGGCCACGGCCGCGGCGGCGTGGGCGGCCCGGCTGGCCGGACCGGTCGCAGCCTACGTGCCGGTGGGCGCCGAGCCCGGTTCGGCCGCGCTGCTGGACGCGCTGCGCGCGGCGGGCCGCCGGGTGCTGCTGCCGATCGTGGTCGGCGCGGCCCCGCTGGACTGGGCCGAGTACGCGGGGCCGGAGTCGCTGGCCCCGGCTCGCTACGGATTGCTCGAACCGAGTGGGCCGCGCCTTGGCCCGGCGGCCGTGGCCGAGCTGGCCGGGTTGCTGGTGCCCGCGCTGGCGGTGGACCGGTCCGGGGTGCGGCTCGGACGAGGGGCCGGGCACTACGATCGATCGTTGCCGCTGGTCAGGCCAGGTGTGCCAATGCTGGCGGTGGTGCGGGACGAGGAGCTGCTGGACCTGCTGCCCGCCGAGCCGCACGACATTCGGATGACCGGCGCGCTGACGCCGGATGGCGGACTGGTGGAATTCCCCGAACGGGTGTGAGCGACGCCTGTTTGCGTTCGCCCCCTCGGCTGACGCATCATATTTGTTGGCACTCTGTCAGCACGAGTGCCAGTCAGAGCCGTTCGCGGAGGGACTGTCGTGCCGACCTACCAGTACGCATGCACCGAGTGCGAGCACCGTTTCGAGGCGGTGCAGGCCTTCACCGACGCCACCCTCACCGAGTGCCCCAACTGCTCGGGCAAGCTGCGCAAGCTCTTCGGCGCGGTCGGCATCGTGTTCAAGGGCAGCGGTTTCTACCGCACCGACAGCCGGGGCAGCGGTGGCTCGTCCACGGTGTCGGCCGGTTCGTCCAAGTCGGAGTCGAAGGCGGACTCGGGCAGCTCCTCGACCAAGTCCGAGTCGAGCAGCCCGGCATCATCCTCGGCCAGCACCACCTCCACAAGCTCCGCCGCGAGCTGACCCCGGAGTTATCCACAGCCGCCCACTTATCCACAGCCACCCCGGCGGCCAGCCCCACCCCACCCCCAGCGGCCTTAACGTCGAGCCATGCCCCTCGACCCCACCCCCTGGGACCGCCTCCGCACCCTGCTGACCCGCCTGCCCGGCGCCAGGCCACCGGCCCTGCGCCGGCTGGCCGCCGCCCTGTGCACCCTGCTCGCCCTGGCCCTGCTGGCGCACCCAGGCAGCCCAGGCCCACGCACCACCCCGGTCCTGCTCGCCGCCAAGGACCTGTCGCCAGGAACCCAGCTCGCCGCGACCGACCTGCGCCAGTCCCAGCACCCCACTGACGCCGTCCCCGACGGCGCCCTCACCGACCCGGCAGCCGCCACCGGCCGCCTGCTGGCCCGCGCGGCCCGCCGCGGCGAACCCCTCACCGACCTGAGCCTCACCGGCCCAAGGCTGACCGCCCTGACCGCGGGCAAGGACACCACCGCCGTCCCGGTCCGCCTGTCCGACCCGGCCCTGGCCGAGCTGCTGACCCCTGGCGCCCAGGTCGACGTCTTCTCCGCCGACCCACCCGAGCAGTTGGCCGAGGCAGCCACCGTGCTCACCGCGTTAGCCCCCAGGGCCGAGGCGGGCGAGTCCCACCGCCTGGTCCTGATCGCCGTACCCAGGCAGGACGCCGCAAGGGTGGCCACCTCGTCACTCACCCGATCGGTGGCGATTACGCTGCGCTAATGCTCAAGGGTTTCAAGGACTTCCTGATGCGCGGCAACGTGGTCGAACTCGCCGTCGCCGTCGTCATCGGCACCGCGTTCACCGCCATCGTCACCACGGTCACCAAATACCTCATCCAGCCCCTGGTGAACTCCATCGGCGGCTCCGACCCGGCCAAGGGGCTGGGCTTCCACATCATCTCCGGCAAGGACTCCACGTTCATCAACCTCGGCGAGGTGATCAACGCGGCCATCAACTTCGTCATCGTGGCAGCGGTCGTCTACTTCCTGCTGGTCCTGCCCATGCAGAAGCTCCAGGAACGCCGCAAGCGCGGCCAGGAAGCCGGCCCCGCCGAGCCCACCGACGTCGAACTCCTCGGCGAGATCCGAGACCTGCTCCGCAACCAGAACAAGACCCCCTGACCCCACCCCCAGCCAGCCCGGCCGCCCACCCAACCCCACCAACCTCCTGGGCGGCCAGGCTGCTCATCCCCCAACCCCCGGGGCACACCGACGGCCGGACCCGGCCGGCACAACCACACCGCAGCCCCCACCCAACCGGAGCCGCCACCCACCCACGACAACCCCGCCCCGGCCCGCACCAACCACGCCCTGCCGGACCGTCGCAGCCCACCTTGACCTGCCGGGTCTGCCTCAGCCCGCCCGGCTCCGCCTTGTCAGCCGAGTCGGCTGGGACCGCCGGGTCCGCCTCGGTCTGCCGGGCCTACTTCAGCCCGCCCGCGCCCGCTGGGTCCGCCCGGATCCGCCGAGTCGGCCGGGTCCACCGGGTCCGCCTTGGTCTGCCGGGGCCGCCGCAGCCCACCTTGGTCTGCCGAGGCTGCCTCAGCTCGCCAGCGCCCGCCGAATCCGCCCTTGTCCGCCGGTTCCGCTGTGGTCCACCGCGGCCTGCCAGGTCCGCCGCCGACCACCGCCGGTCCCCGGGAACGACGCCCATCCCCTCGACCCGACCACCCCTGAACGCCAAAACCCACCAACCAACGCCAAAATCCGCCGGCCACGACCCCGGGCGCGAAAGATCAGCTGCCTCGAGTGCCCGTGATCGGCGGTGAGTGTGTTCGGTCAGGCCGGTGAGCGCGCAGCGCACAGCCGCGCGTCAGCCAGCCGGGCGGGAACCCCGCCAACCCGCGCCGTCGCCAAACCGTCCCGCCCCGCCCTGCCTCGCCCGGATCGCCCCGGATCAGCGGTCGTGATGCGGGGGCCGGTTCTCCAGGAACCAGTCGTCGTCTCGGCGGTTGGTGGTGCTGGGGTCACGTTCGTCTGAGGTGGTCTCCGGCAGGACCTCGCCGAAGACCTCCTCCACGCGGCGGCGGGGGCGTTCCGCCCCGGCACCGGAGTCGGGGCTGGTCAGCTCTCCTCCAGGCCGCTGATCTGTTCGATGACGAACTGGACCAGCGGGGTGAGGGTGGCCATGCCGTCGCGGACGGCGGAGCGGGAGGCGGCCAGGTTGACCACCAGGGTGCTGCCGGAGACGCCGACCACGCCGCGGGAGATGCCGGCGTCGGTGGCGCCCGCGGCCAGGCCGGAGGCGCGGAGGGCCTCGGCGATGCCGGGGATCGGCCGGTCCAGCAGGCCGAGGGTGGCGTCCGGGGTGACGTCCCTGGGGGAGACGCCGGTGCCGCCGACGGTGACCACCAGGTCGACACCGCCGATGACGGCCGTGTTGAGCGCGTTGCGGATGTCGGTGACCTCACCGGCGACGGCGACCGTGCCGTCGACGATGAACCCTGCCTCTTCGAGGAGTTCGCCCACCAGCGGACCGGTGGTGTCCTCGTGCTCCTTCTGTGCCACCCGGTCGTCCACAAGCACGACCAATGCCCGTCCCAGGCGCTGCGCGGTGCGTTCCATGCCGATCACGTTAGCTGGCTCTCCTCGGCGGGTGTGGGCGGATGCGCGTCCGCGGCGCCGAAGTTCCGCGAGAGGGCTTCGCGAGACTTCGACGCCGCGGCTATCGGCCCGGTCGGGTGGTGGTGACCGGGAGTCGTGGGGTCAGCGGGGGCCGTTGTCGAGGTTCTGGCTGCCCAGGGTCACCTCGACCACGCGGTCGCCGCCCGCGGTGTTGATGGTCAGCTTGACCTTGCTGCCGGGGGCGTAGGAGCGGACCGCGGCGATCAGCGAGTCGGCGTCCTCGATCCGACGGTTGTCGATCTTGGTGATGACGTCGCCGACCTTGATGCCCGCCTGCTCGGCCGCGCCGCCCTGGGTGACCTGGGAGACCGTGGCGCCCTGGGTCTGCTGGTTGCGGGTGGCCGGGGCGAGGCCGACGCCCAGCAGCGAGTGGGTGGCCTTGCCGTTCTTGATCAGCTCTTCGGCGATCCGGCGGACCTGGTCCACCGGGATGGCGAAGCCGAGGCCGATCGAACCGCCCTGCTGCTGACCGCCCGCGCCCCCGCTGGCCGCGGTGCGGATGGCCGAGTTGATGCCGATGACCTTGCCCTGCATGTCCACCAGCGGACCGCCGGAGTTGCCGGGGTTGATCGAGGCGTCGGTCTGCACCGCGTCCATCACGGTGGCCTGGTCCTGGCTCTCGCCGGTGCGCACCGGGCGCTGCACCGCGCTGACGATGCCGCTGGTGACCGTGCTGGACAGGCCGAACGGGGCGCCGATGGCGACGACCTGCTGGCCGACCCGCAGGTCGTCGGAGCGGCCGAGTTCGGCCGGGGTCAGTCCGGAGACCCCGTCGATCTTGACCACGGCCAGGTCGGAGGTGGCGTCCCGGCCGACGATCTTGGCCTTGGCCGTCCGGCCGTCGTTGAGCTGCACCAGGATCTCGCCACCGTTGGCAGCGGCCTCGACCACGTGGTTGTTGGTCAGGATCATGCCGTCACTGCTGAGGATGATGCCCGAGCCGGAACCGGAGCCGGTCTGACCGGTGACCTTGAGCTGCACCACGCTCGGCAGCACCTTCTGCGCCACCTGCTCGATCGAACCCTGCGGCGCCGGGCTGTTGATGTCCTTGGCCGCAGGCTTGGGCTGGTTGAGCGCGTTGCCGGAGGAGGCGCTGTTCGAGGAACCGGCCAGGTTGTAGGCGACCGCGCCGCCGATGCCGCCGCCGATCGCGCCGCCGAGCAGGACCAGCGCGAGGGCGCCTGCCACCAGCTTGCCGCGGCCACCGGTCTTGCGCTGCTGGGGCACGGTCTGCACCGGCACGCCGAGCGGGTTGGTCAGGGGGGCGCCGTAGCCGGGGCCGCCGGGCGGCGGGTAGCCGCCGGAGCCGCCGCTGGAAACATCGGAGGACTGGGCGCCGTGGCTCGACGGCGTGCCGTAGGCGGAGCCGGCGTAGGCGCCGGGGGTGCCGAGACCGGCGGGGTTGCCCGAGGTCGGCTGGCCGTAGCCGGAGCCCGGCTGAGCGGCCGGGGTGCCCGAAGCCGGTGAAGTGGCCGAGGTGCCCTGAGCCGGCAACGCGGCCGGGGTGGCCGGGTGCGTGGGGGCCTCGCCGAAACCGGGTTCGGCGGGGCCGCCCTGCCGCTGCTGCGGGGCGGCGGCCCAGGGTGAGGCCTGGGGCTGCTCCGCGGGGGTGGTGCCCTCGGCTGACTGCTGCGGGCGCTCTGGCTGGGGGCCCGGAGCGCCGGGGGTGTTCTCGGTCATGGGACTCACTCTGCGGCGTGGACCTGAGAACGTGCTGAGATCCAGCTTTGGCTCTCTTGTGTTTCCGCCGTGAGTTGTTCTCAGCTTCCGGCGGCGCGCAGGCGTTCGGCGATCTGCTCCGGGGTGGCGTCGTTGATCCAGACCGCCATGCCGGACTCCGAACCGGCCAGGTACTTCAGCTTGTCCGCGGTCCGCAGCACCGAGAAGACCTGCAGGTGCAGCCAGGACAGTTCCTTCGGCGCGTGCACCGGGCCCTGGTTCCAGGCCGCGATGTAGGGCAGCGGGCGGTCGTAGAGGCGGTCCAGGCGGGCCAGGACGTCCAGGTACAGCAGGGCGAAGTCGTCGCGCTGGGCCGGGGTCAGCTCCGGGATGTCGGCGCACTGGCTGCGCGGGGCCAGGATGACCTCCACCGGCCAGCGGGCGGCGGGCGGCACCAGGGCGACCCAGTGTTCGGTGGTGGCGACCAGGCGGGCGCGCTGGGCGAGTTCGGCCTCGATGACGTCGCCCAGGACGTGGGTGCCGTGCTGGGCCCGGTATTCCTTGGCGGTGGCCAGCATGCGTTCAGTGCGCGGGGTGACGAACGGGTAGGCGTAGATCTGCCCGTGCGGGTGGTGCAGGGTGACGCCGATCTCCTCGCCGCGGTTCTCGAAGCAGAAGACCTGCTCGACCCCTGGCAGCGCGCCGAGTTCGGCACTGCGGTCGGCCCAGGCGTCCACCACGGTGCGCACCCGGCCCGGGGTCAGCGCGGCGAAGGCGGAGTTGTGGTCTGAGGTGAAGCAGACCACCTCGCAGCGGCCGTAGCCCGGACGGCGTTCGGCCATCGGCAGACCATCCACAGTGGACGGAACCGGCGGCACGTGCTGGGACAGCGACGGGAAGCGGTTCTCGAACACCGCGACGTCGTAGCTGGACTCGGGGATCTCGGTCGGCCGCCCCGGCGTGGTGGGGCACAACGGGCACAGGTCGGCCGGTGGCTTGTAGGTGCGGGTCTGCCGGTGCGAGGCCATGGCCACCCACTCACCGGTGAGCGGATCCCGGCGGATCTCCGAACTGGGCTTCTGCTCCGGCAGGTCCCTGGTGTCCACCGCGGTGCGCGCGGGGGCGTCCTCGGTGTCGTCGAAGTAGATGATCTCGCGGCCGTCGGCGAGCTTGGCCGTCGTGCGCCTCACGCCAGCTCCTCGGCACGGGACCGTGCGGACACGGGGGCGAGCACCAGCTCGCCGACCTGCTCGGACAGGACCTGCCGGGCGTCGGAGCCCAGTCCCTCGTCAGTGATCAGCACATCCGCCTCATCGAGGTCGGCGATCGTGGAGATGCCGACCGTGCCCCATTTGGTGTTGTCCGCGAGCACGACCAGCCTGCTGGCCGCGTCGACCAGCGCGCGGTCGGTCTCGCTCTCGTTCAGGTTCGGCGTGGTGAACCCGGCCTGCGGCGCCATCCCGTGCACGCCCAGGTAGACCACGTCCAGGTGCAGCGCGCGCAACGCCTGCACGGCCACCGGGCCGACCAGCGCGTCCGAAGGCGTGCGCACCCCGCCGGTGAGCACCACGGTCCGGTCGGTGCGGCCGCGCTGTTGCAGCACGTCGGCCACCCGGATCGAGTTGGTCACCACGGTCAGGTCCGGCACGTCGTCGAGGTAGCGGGCCATGGTCCAGGTGGTGGTCCCGGCGGACAGGCCGATCGCGGTGCCCGGCCGCACCATGCCCGCGGCCAGCGCGGCGATGGACTCCTTCTCCGGCAGCTGGCGCACCGACTTGGCCTCGAACCCCGGCTCGTCGGTGCTGCGCCCGACCACCGAGGTGGCGCCGCCGTAAACCTTTTCCACCAGTCCCCTGCGGGCCAGCACGTCCAGGTCGCGGCGCACTGTCATGTCCGAGACCGCGAGCCGGGTCACCAGGTCGGAGACCCGGACCGCACCGGTGCGCCGGATCTCCTCCAGGATCACCGCCTGCCGCTGCCGAGCGAGCACCTCTACCCCTCTTCCCGCACCACGGCGACCACGCCGGCCGGCACCGTCAGCGCGACCAGCCACGATACGGGCTCACCGGCGGGCCGAGCGCGCCGACGCACCACCGCGTCCCCGCTCGTGACCTGGATAACGGGTGCGACACCAGGACTTGCGCGGACCGCGCGGGCCGGCCCGGTGTCCACAGTGGACCCGAGCGGCACTCGGCGGAGACGCCAGGCGTCCTCGGTCAGCCAGCTCGACACGGGCTCAAGCCTGACTCACAACAACCGCACACGTCAAACATAGTCGAACATCGGAGGTTGTTGGTCCGTGTTTGACTGGTTCACCTATCTGAACACGCCTAACGAACCGGCATCTTCTTACGCTGTCTGGCCTGACCGGAGCGTTCCCGCCCTTGACACCGGACCGTGGCGGCTACCACATTGTGCGCAACTTTGTTGGAAATAGTTCGATACAACCTGGTAGCCGCGACAGGAGTCACCATGGCCAACACACCGTTACCGCCCAACCCGCTGCTCGGCCGTCGCACCGTGCTCAAGGGCCTGCTCGGCGCCTCCGCGCTGGCCGCCGTGCCCGGCCTGGCCGCCTGTGGTTCCGGCGGATCCGCCGGTGACGGCAAGACGGTGGGCTTCGGCTCCAACTACTCCGACGCGGTGCCGCGCGAGGGCATCGCCGGGGTGCTGGACACCTTCAAGCAGCAGAACGGCCTCGAGGTCAAAATCAACACCAAGGACCACGAGACCTACCAGCAGCAGATCAACAACTACCTGCAGGGCAAGCCGGACGATGTCTGGTCCTGGTTCGCCGGCTACCGGATGCGCTTCTTCGCCAGCAAGGGCCTGGCCGGGGACCTCACCGAGCTGTGGAAGACCATCGGGGACAACTTCACCCCCGCGCAGAAGGAAGCGGCCACCGGCAGCGACGGCAAGCAGTACTTCGTGCCGTTCTACTCCTACCCGTGGGCGGTCTTCTACCGGCCGAGCATCTGGAAGCAGCGCGGCTACACCGTGCCCAAGACCTTCGACGAGCTGATCGCGCTTGGCACCAAGATGCGCTCCGACGGCATCGTGCCGATGGCGGTGGGACAGAAGAACGGCTGGCCGCAGCTGGGCACCTTCGACCAGCTCAACCTGCGCACCAACGGCTACGACTTCCACGTCAGCCTGATGGCCGGCAAGGAGGACTGGCAGGGCAAGAAGGTCCGCGACGTCTTCGACAACTGGAAGCGGATGTTGCCGCTGTACCAGGAGAACCCGCTGGGCCGGGAGTGGCAGGAAGCCGCGCAGACCATCCAGCAGGGCAAGGGCGGCATGATGATCGTCGGGTCCCAGCAGATCGGTCAGCAGATGAAGAACGAGCTGAACGACCTGGACTTCTTCGCCTTCCCCGAGATCAACCCGACCTACGGCACGGACACCGTGGAAGCCCCGATCGACGGCTTCATGCTGGCCAAGAAGCCCGGCAACGAGGACGGCGCGCGCAAGCTGCTGACCTACCTGGCCAGCCCGGCCGCGCAGCTGGCCTACCTCAAGACCGACCCGGTGACCATCGCGGCCAGCGGCAAGGCCGACACCAGCGGCTACAACGAGCTGCAGAAGAAGTGCGTGAAGTTCGTGGCCGAGGCCAAGCACATCACCCAGTTCCTGGACCGCGACACCGACCCGCGCTTCGCCAACGACGCGGCGATCAACGGGATCAACGCCTTCCTGACCAACCCCAACGACGTCAACACGGTGCTCAAGGGCATGGCCGACCAGGCCAAGAACATCTTCACGGGCTGAGGCTGATGACTGTTCTGGAGCAGGCGGGCGCCGCCGCGAGCGCACCGCCACGCAAGCGCAGGCGACGCCGGGCCAGCGCGTTCACCACCGCCGACAAGCTGGTGCTCACGGTGATGCTCGGCGTCCCCTCGCTGCTGCACCTGGGCCTGGTGTGGTTTCCCACGCTGGGCTCGATCCTGTTGTCCTTCACCGAATGGGACGGCATCGGCGGGGTGGAGGACATCGCCTTCGTCGGGGTGCAGAACTACACCGACATCCTCACCACCTACCCGCGGTTCTGGCCCGCGCTGTGGAACAACCTGACCTGGCTGGTGTTCCTGCTGGTGCTGCCGACCATGTTCGGCTTGTTCATGGCGGTGCTGCTGGACCGCAAGCTGCGCATGGGCCGGATCTACCAGAGCGTGCTGTACCTGCCGATGATGTTGTCGCTGGCCCTGATCGGGTTCATCTGGCAGCTCATCTACCAGCCGGACCAGGGGCTGCTGAACAACCTGCTCGGCACCGCCAACGATCATCCGACCAACTGGCTGGGTGATCCGGACATCAACCTGTACGCGGTGCTGGTGGCCGCGGGCTGGCGGCACGCCGGGTACGTGATGCTGCTGTTCCTGGCCGGGCTCAAGGCGGTGGACCCCTCGCTGAAGGAGGCCGCCGCACTGGACGGCGCGACCGGCTGGCAGACCTTCTGGCACGTCACGCTGCCCGCGCTCAAGCCGGTGAACATCGTGGTGCTGGTGATCACGGTGATCGAGTCGCTGCGGGCATTCGACATCGTCTACATCATCAACAAGGGCAGGCAGGGGCTGGAGCTGCTGTCCATCCTGGTCACCGACAACATCATCGGCGAGGCCAGCCGGATCGGCTGGGGCTCGGCGCTGGCCGTGGTGCTGCTGCTGATCTCGATGGGCTTCATCATCACCTACCTGATGCAGACCTTCCGCAAGGAGGAGCGGCCGTGACCGGCACGACGAACACGGCCGGCGGCCGGGCCGGGCGGATCGCGCTGCACACCTTCCTGGTGGCGACCTGCCTGGTGTGGCTGGCCCCGGTGCTGTGGGCGGCCTTCGCCTCACTGCGCACCATCGAGGACACCAACCAGAACGGCTACTTCTCCTGGCCGACCGAGTTGACCCTGGACAACTTCGGCAAGGCCTGGGAGCAGGCGGACCTGCCGCACTACTACCTGAACACGCTGATCATCACCATCCCGGCGCTGCTGATCACGTTGTTCTTCAGCTCGATGGTCGCCTTCGTGGTCTCCCGCTTCAGCTTCCGCTTCAACCTGGCGCTGCTGATGCTGTTCACCGCCGGCAACCTGTTCCCGCAGCAGGTGATCGTCACCCCGCTCTACCGGCTGTACCGGCTGATCGAGGTGCCGGAGTGGATCAGTGACTCGGGTTCGCTGCTGGACTCCCAGCTCGGCGTGATCCTGATCCACGTGGCCTTCCAGACCGGGTTCTGCGTCTTCGTGCTCAGCAACTACATGAAGACCATCCCGATGGAGCTGACCGAGGCGGCCAGGGTGGACGGGGCCGGGGTGTTCCGGCAGTACTGGCAGGTGATCCTGCCGCTGTGCCGTCCGGTGCTGGCCGCGCTGGCCACGCTGGAGTTCACCTGGATCTACAACGACTTCCTGTGGGCGCTGGTGCTGATCCAGACCGGGGACAAGATGCCGATCACCTCGGCGCTGAACAACCTCGGCGGCCAGTTCTTCAAGGACAACAACCTGATCGCGGCAGGCTCCCTGCTGGTCGCGGTGCCCACGCTGGTCGTCTTCTTCACCCTGCAACGCCATTTCGTCGCCGGGCTCACCCTCGGCTCGACGAAGGGCTGACAAGGCTCCCCGCGTCGCCTTCTTCCGGGGGCGACGCGGGGTTCCGGCCTTTTAGTTCTGGTGTTCCGGGAACCCGTCCGAGTGGAAGGTCTCCGACGGATTTCCCGGCAGCCACAACGACATCAGCGCGCCACCCTCATGTGAACGACCCGCGGTGACGGTGCCGCCGTGCCGTTCGGCCACCTGCTTCACGATCGCCAGCCCCAGCCCCGAACCGGGCAGCGTGCGTGCCTCGGTGGAGCGGTAGAAGCGCTCGAAGACGTGCGGCAGGTCGGACTCGGCGATGCCGGGACCGCTGTCGGCCACCTCCAGCACCACCGCCTGTGCCCCGGCCTGGCGCAGCTCCACCCGCACCCTGCCGTCCGGCGGAGACCACTTGACCGCGTTGTCCAGCAGGTTCATCACCGCCCGCTCCAGCGCGTTGGCGTCCCCGACCAGGGTCCACGGCCGCAACCGGATGTCCAGGCTGACCCCCGGCGCCCGGCGGCGGGCCCGGTCCAGCGCCCGCTCCACCACATCGACCAGCTCGACCGACTCGTGCACCACCAGCGGCGCGTCGTCGCGGGCCAGCTCGACCAGGTCGCCGATCAGCGTGGTCAGCTCCTCGATCTGGGCCCGCACATCGGCGTAGATCTCGGCCCGGTCCTCATCGGAGAGCCGGTACCTGGCGTCGGCCTGCTGCGAGGCGACCAGCAGTTCCAGGTTGGTGCGCAAGGAGGTCAGCGGGGTGCGCAGCTCGTGTCCGGCGTCGGCGACGAGTCTGCGCTGACGTTCCTGGGAGTCGGCCAGCGCGCCGAGCATGGCGTTGAAGCTGTTGGTCAGCCTGGCCAGCTCGTCGTCCTCGCTGGTGACCGGGATCGGTTGCAGGTCACCGGTTCTGGCCACGTGCTCGGCGGCCTTGGTGAGCCGCTGCACCGGCCGGATCGCGGTCCGCGCCACGGCCAGTCCACCGGCCGCGGCCAGCACGATGCCCGCGCCACCGACCGCGAACAGCACCCAGGCCAGCCTGCCCAGGGTGTCCCTGGTGGGCTTGAGCGGCTGGGCCACCACGAGTGCGGCGTTGCGGTACACCGGCACCGCGATCACCCGCTGGTCGCTGCGCGCGTCGGTCCGGACCGAGTGGTCCAGCTGCCCGGTGATCACCGAGATCTCCTCCGGCCCGACCGGTACCTGCGGCGAGTTGAGCGGGGAGGTCACCTTGACCCGGCCGTCCGGCAACGTCTCGGCCAGCCCGACCCGCAGGTCGATCGCGGCGAAGATGGCCGCGGACTGCCGCTCCAGCTCGATCCCCTGGCCGAGCGCGCTGTCCGCGATCACGTTGGCCCGGCTGATCAGCTGCTCGTCCAGCTCGCTGTAGAGGCTGCGCAGCACGGTGAAGTAGGCGGCGACGGACACCAGGGCGACCGCGGTGCCCACGCCGATCGCGGCGAAGAGGGTGAGCCGGTTCTGCAGGGTGACCCGCTGCATGCGGGGCTGGTGCGCGTCACGACCGACGCGCACGGTGGGCACCTCGCTCACGGAGGGGTCTCCCTCAGTACATATCCGACCCCGCGCACCGTGTGCAGCAGACGGGGTTCGCCGTTGGCCTCGGTTTTGCGGCGCAGGTAGCCGACGTAGACCTCAAGGGCGTTGCCCGAGGTGGGGAAGTCGTAGCCCCACACCTCCTCGAGGATGCGGCCCCTGGTCAGGACCTGTCTCGGGTGGTGCAGGAGGAGTTCGAGCAGGGAGAACTCGGTGCGGGTCAGGCTGATCGGCCTGCCTGCCCGGTTGACGTCCCTGGTGCCGGGGTCCAGGTCCAGGTCGGCGAACTTGAGGGTGGCCAGCTGGGCGTTGGCGTTGTCCTGTTCCGGGCCGACCCGGCGCAACAGCGCGCGCAGCCGGGCCAGCAGCTCCTCCAGGGCGAAGGGTTTGGGCAGGTAGTCGTCGGCGCCCGCGTCCAGGCCGGCGACCCGGTCGGAGACCGCGTCCCTGGCGGTGAGCACCAGGATGGGCAGGTCGTCGCCGGTGCCGCGGAGCCGCCTGCACACCTCGAGGCCGTCCACCCTGGGCATCATGACGTCCAGCACCATCGCGTCCGGCCGGTTGTGCCCCAGCACCTCCAGGGCCTGCTGACCGTCATTGGCCAGCTCCACCTGGTAGCCGTTGAACTGGAGGGACCGCCGCAACGACTCCCGAACGGCTCGGTCGTCGTCCACAACGAGGATGCGCATATCGGTAGTCTGACCGGTTTCCCTAAGAGTCGCCTGAGAGCACGCTGAACCTGGACCAGCAAAAACTATCGTTCGCGTGGCCTTGGCGCGTCCCAGCGCCGCCAGAGCGCGAGCAGCCGGAGCCCGCAGATCAGCGCGGCGGCCACCACCGCGGTCGGTCCGGCGGGCAGGCTGAGCCGGTGGCCGATGGCGACCACGATGGCGCCGGTGAGCGCGGCCACCGCGTAGATCTCCTGGCGCAGCACGGTGGGGATCTCGCGCAGCAGCAGGTCGCGCAGGGCGCCGCCGCCGATGCCGGTGGTCATGCCGATCAGGCAGGCGGTGTAGACCGGGACGCCAGCGGCCAGCGCGGTGGTGGTGCCGCCGGTGGTGAACAGGCCGAGGCCCACCGCGTCGGCCAGCAGCACGGCCCGGCGCAGTTTGGCCACCTGCGGGTGGAAGACGAACACCAGCAGGCCGGTGGCCGCGGAGACCAGCAGGTAGGGCCAGGTGCGCAGGGCGGTGGGCGGGTGGATGCCGAGCAGCACGTCCCGGATGATCCCGCCGCCGAGCGCGGTGGTCATGCCGAGCACGACCACCCCGAACACGTCGAGCCGGGCCCGCACCGCGGCCAGCGCCCCGGAGGCGGCGAAGACCGCGATGCCGACGAGTTCCAGGACGGTCAGCAGCACCAGCGGATCTTAGGCATCCTGGTCAGAAATAGTCGGCCATCCTGGCCGTGCCCGGTGCGCCTACCAGCAGGTCCAGCAGTGCGGTGTGTTCGGGATCGCCCCGCAGCAGGCCCGCCCGGCGGAGTCCGGCGGTACTGGCCGAGCCGGAGTACCAGGCGCCGAGGCCGCGGGCGGTGATCCGGACCTCGCCGGTGCCGCCGGGTTCCACCGCGACCTCGCCGTTCTTGACGATCAGCCGCTGCCGCCCGGCCTGCCAGGGCGCGTGCCGGTCCTCGATCTCCAGGTCCACGGTCCGGTCGTCGAGGTAGGGCGCGGTTGGCCAGCCGCGGGCGGCCACCGCGGCGGCCAGGTCGACCACCCGGAGCAGCCAGGGCTGGGTGCGCTTCCTGCCGTCCAGGCCGGACCACTCCAGCACGCCGAGCAGGGTCTCGTCGGCGATGTGCAACTTCACCCGGTCGAGCAGCCCGGTCCAGGAGCCGATCGAGTCGAGCAGGCCGAGGGCGACCTCGGGGGTGTCCGCGACCAGCTCCCGGACCTCCAGGACCCGCTGCTTGCGGTCGGGCTGGGCGAGCAGGTAGCCGCCGTCGGTGACCAGCGAGGCGTCGGCTTCGAGCAGTTCGACGGTGCGGAAGGACCTGGTGCGGCGGTCCAGCATGCCGTCCACGGACTGGGCCATCCGGTAGTAGCAGTCCTGCATGGCCGGGATGTCCGCCTCGGTGGCCGCGCGCAGCTCGATGTTCGAGCGGCGGCCCTGGAAGGCGTGCACGGGCAGGTCGATGGACTCCAGCACGCCGCCGCGTTCCCAGCCGCGGCCGCGGTAGAGCGCGGGCACGGTCGGGTACAGCGCGCTGATCGGCTGCCCGTCGGCGCGCATCGCGGCCAGCATGGTGTCCAGCAGCGCGCTGCCCACGCCCTTGCCACGGGCCTGCGGGGCGACCGCGACGCTGGCGATGCCGCCCATCGGCACCGCCTGGCCGCCGAAGAACTGGCGGTAGGGCCGGACCATGGCGAAGCCGGTGCGCTCGCCGCCGCTCTCGGCAACGAACCCGCGCCAGGTGGTCTGCCCACGCCACAGCTCGGGGGTTTCCTTGGGCCCGCCGAAGGGCACCTCGCGCAGCCGCCAGGCCGCGTCCGCGTCGCTGGACCGGTAGTCCCGGACTGTCACGTCTCCCATGGGGAGAGCCTAAGCATCGGGCCAATCGAAAAAGCCCTTGCCGGACTTGCGGCCCAGCTCACCGCGGGCGACCTTGTCCCGCAGCAGCCTCGGCGGCTCGAACCGGGGGCCGAGCTGGGCGGCCAGGTGCTCGGCGATGGCCAGCCGGACGTCCAGGCCGACCAGGTCGGTGAGCTTGAGCGGGCCCATCGGCCAGCGGTAGCCCAGGGTCATGCCGGTGTCGATGTCCTCGGCACTGGCCACGCCCTCCTCGACCATCCGGATGGCCTCCAGGCCGACCGCGACGCCGAGGCGGGAGGTGGCGAAGCCGGGCGAGTCGTTGACCACGATCACCGTCTTGCCCAGCGCTTCGGCCCAGTCCTTCGCCCTGGTCAGGTTGGCCTCGGCCAGTTCGGCGTGGGTGACCAGCTCGACCAGCTTCTGCGCGGGCACCGGGTTGAAGAAGTGCATGCCCAGGGTGCGATCGGCGGCAGGTCCGGCGGCGATCTGGGAGATCGACAGCGAGGAGGTGTTCGAGGCGAGCACGGCGTTCGGGCAGGCGGTCGCGGCGGCGGCGAACACCTGCCGTTTGAGGTCGACCCGCTCGGGCACGGCCTCGACGATCAGTTCGGTATCCGGGCTCAGCCGGGCCAGGTCGTCGGCGGTGCTCAGCAGCCCGGCGCAGGACTCCGCGGTCACGCCTTCGGGCAGTTTGCCGCGCTCCTGCGCCTTACGCAGGGAGGCGGTCACGGTCTGGCGGGCGGTGGCGCACCGGTCGGCGTCGGCCTCGACCACGGTCACCTGGGCACCCGCCACGAGCAGCACGTGCGCGATGCCCGCGCCCATGGTGCCGCCGCCGACGACCACGGCCCGCTTCGGCGCGGTCATGCCCGGAACCCGGCAATGCACTCGATCATGTGACACTCCCGTCCACTATTCCGATCGGACTGTAACAGCGAGCATCCGTTGGAGTGCGGGCCGATCGGGTGCTTGACCACCTCGAAGGGCCCGGTTTCCTGATGTTCGACCGGTTGGAGTAGTGGAAACCAGGCACGATGGTGTTGTGCGGATCATTCTGTTGCGGCACGGCGAGAGCCTCGGCAACGTCGACGAGATGGCGTACTGCCGGGTGCCCGACCATGCCCTCCCGCTGACCAAGCGCGGTCAGGAACAGGCAAGGGCCGCGCGGACCGCGGTGCGGGCCGCGCTGGGCCCCGGCCCGGTCGCGGTCTACGTCAGCCCGTACCTGCGCACCCAGCAGACCCTGCGCGGGCTCGACCTGGGCGAGGTGTTCGAGCGGGTGGTGCACGAGCCGCGGCTGCGCGAGCAGGACTGGGGCAACCTGCAGGACCCGATCGAGCAGGAGCGGCAGAAGCAGGCGCGGCACGCCTTCGGGCACTTCTTCTTCCGGCTGGCCCACGGCGAGTCCGGCGCGGACGTGGACGACCGGGTGGCCGGGTTCATGTCGGACCTGGAACGCCGGATGGAGACCGAGCCCTCGCACCCGCGCACGGTGCTGATCGTCTCGCACGGCCTGACCCTGCGCCTGCTGGTGCGGCGGCTGTGCATGTGGAGCATCGAGCTGTTCGAGTCGCTGTCCAACCCCCGGCACTGCGAGCAGCGGATCCTGCACAAGGGCCCGGACGGCCGGTGGAGCCTGGACCGCCCGTTCGAGCAGTGGCGGGACTCCCCCGACGGCGCGGTGCAGGTCGACGGCAACGGCGAGGTCGCCCGCCCGGCGTAGGAGGCCCTGGGCCCGTCCCGGTTCAGGCCGGGACGGGCTGCTCGGTCAGGCCTGGCTGTGCGCCCAGCGGATCAGCCGCCGGGGCACCAGCATCTTCTTGCCCTTGACCACCACCGGCACCAGGTCAGGGGCCTCGGCCTTCCACTGGGCCCGGCGGCTGCGGGTGTTGCTGCGGGACATCCGGCGCTTGGGGACGGCCATCTCAGTTGGTTCCCTTCCGGTCGGCGCGGTCGCCGTAGCGGCGGCGGAACTTCTCCACCCGGCCCTGGGTGTCCATCACCCTGGCGGCGCCGGTCCAGAACGGGTGCGAGTCCGCGGTGACGTCGACCAGCAGCAGCGGGTAGGTGTTGCCGTCGGTCCACTCGATGGTCCGGTTCGAGGTGGCCGTGGACCTGGTCAGGAAGGTCATCCCGGTGGAGGAGTCCTGGAAGACCACCGGGTGGTAGTCGGGGTGGATGCCCTTTTTCACTGTTCTTCCTTCTGGTTGCTGATGATCACGTCCGCCGGTGCGCGGTCGTCGTCGCAGGGGTCCTCGTGCCAGGAGCCGAACGGGTCGGCGTAGGCCAGCCAGGCGTCCTGTCCTTCGGCCAGTTCCTCGTCGGTGAGCAGCGCGGATTCCAGCGCCTCGGCGATCTCGGCCGGCACCGCGGTGTGCGAGAGCACCACGATGTCCTGGGCGCGGTCGCCGTAGTACGGGTCCCAGTTCAGGTCGGCCATGGCGCGGCGGTCCGGGTCAACACCGGACCAGTCATCCAGTGCGGCCAGCCATGGTCCGGCGTGGCCGATCCGCAGGCCGCCGCCCGCGGTTTCCAGCCACAGCGCGACATCGGGCTGGCTGGCCACCCACACCCGGCCCCTGGCCCTGACCACGCCGTCGAGCAGGAAGTCCAGTGCCTCGTGCAGCCGGTCCGGGTGGAACGGCCTGCGCTGGCTGAACACGGTGACCTGCACGCCCGATTCGGCCTCCAGCGGCGGCTGGCCGCGCAGCAGCGGGGAGTGCGCGTCGTCGATCTCGCCGCGCCGGGAGCCGGCCGGCACCAGGTCGAGTGCGCTCAGCGGGTCCAGGTCGGCCAGCCGGATCCGGGGCGACAGCGGGGCCAGCCGGTCCAGCACCGCGTCGGTGCGGGCCGCGGTCCAGGCGTCCGGGGCGCTGCCCGCGATGACCACCAGGTCGGCGAACTCGACCTGGCCGACCGCGACCTGGGCGATGGTGCGCTCGTCGTCGGCGCTGGCGCCAAGACCGCGTTCGCTCAGCTCGATGTCGCCGGTGGCGTCGGCGAACCAGGTTTCCGCGTCGACCACGGTGAGGACCGCGTCGAGGTAGACGACCTCGTCCACGGTGCGGCCGTCGATCAGCACGTGCTGGAGCGCCCAGCAGACCGCCTCGGGTTCCAGCGCGCGGTCGCAGTGCAGCACGATCCGGCGCACGTCGGGGGCCTGGGCCAGCCGGAGCACCAGTGGCAGCAGGTCCTCGCGCAGCGTGCAGGACACGCAGCCGTGCGCCAGTTCCAGGGTCTCGGTGGCGTCCAGGGTGCCGTGCCGCAGCCGCCGGACCACCACGCCGTGGGTCACCTCGCGCAGGTCGTGGTGCACCACCACGGTGCCCGGATCAGCCGCGAAGCGGTCGGCCACGGCGCTGGCATGTCCGGCCGCCAGGCCCGCGACCAGCACCAACGAGGTGCGGGGTGGCGTCACGTTGTCCTCCAGTTGGGAACGATTTCCATCACCGACAAGCGCAGGCTACCCTCGGAGCGAGCTAAACGAAAATGGATGTCGTTCGCAACAAGATCGTGAAGGAGCCGCGCATGTCCGCCCGCTGCCAGGTGACCGGCCGAGAGCCGGGCTACGGCAAACAGGTCTCGCACTCGCATGTGCGGACCTCGCGCCGGTGGCTGCCCAACATCCAGCGCCGCCGCTACTGGCTGGCCAGCGAGGACCGGTGGATCAACCTCCGGGTCTCGGTCAAGGGCATCAAGACCATCGACAAGCGCGGCATCGAATCCGTGGTGGCCGAACTGCGCCGCCGAGGGGAGAAGTTCTGATGGCCCGCAACGAACTCCGCCCGATCATCAAGCTCCGGTCCACCGCTGGCACCGGCTACACCTACGTGACCCGCAAGAACCGCCGCAACGACCCGGACCGGCTGGTGATCCGCAAGTTCGACCCGGTGCTGCGCAAGCACGTCGAGTTCAAGGAAGAGCGCTGATGGCCAAGAAGTCCAAGATCGCCCGCGACCTGCAGCGGCGCGAGATCGTCAGCCGGTACGCGGAGAAAAGGGCCGAGCTGAAGGAGATCATCCGATCGCCGAAGTCCAGCGTCGAGCAGCAGTCCGCCGCGCTGGCCGCGCTGCAGAAGCTGCCCAGGAACGCCAGCCCGACCCGGCTGCGCAACCGGGACGTGGCCGACGGCCGCCCACGCGGGTTCTTCCGCGCCTTCGGCATCTCCCGGCTGCGGCTGCGCGAGATGGCCCACCGCGGCGAACTGCCCGGCGTCCGCAAGTCGAGCTGGTGAGGGGGAGACCATGGCCAAGTTCGAGCGCCGACCCGGCCTCAAGCGCAAGCCGAACCTGTTGCTGCGCGAGGGAATCTTCCACGTGGACTGGAAGGACGTCGGCCTGCTGCGCAAGTTCCTCTCCGACCGCGGCAAGATCCGCTCCCGCCGGGTGACCGGGCTGACCCCGTCCCAGCAGCGCGAGGTGGCGACCGCGATCAAGAACGCGCGGGAGATGGCCCTGCTGCCCTACCCCGGACCGGCGAAGCCCGCGCGCTGAGCGAGGGGGCGGTGCGCACGCTTCTGGCCACCGCCCCCAGCACGCTCGCCAGCACCGCCACCACGACCAGCAGCGCGCCGGTCCGCTGGGCGTGCTCGTCGAAACTGAGTTCGCCGAAGTGCCCGGCGACGAAACCGACGTGCAGCCCCCAGGACTGGGCCGCGACCAGCAACGCGCCCGGCACCGTGGTCAGCACGGAGACCAGGGCGACCCCGGCGACCGCGATGACCAGGGCGAGCACCGGCCGGGCCGCGGCGAGCACCACGACCCCGGTGAGTGTGAACCCGACACCGAATCCGAGCCCGGAGCCCTGCGGACAGGCCAGCCGGGGCAGCCGTGCGGTGTCCGGGGCGACCGGAACGAACAGCACGCCCCAGTGCACCCCGCCGCCGATCCGGCCGCGACCGCCGTAAACGCGATCTTGACGCTCAGTACCCGCACCTTTACGCGGTGTTGACCACCGGACCGCCGGGGTCAGGCCAACCGCGGTCAGGCAGGATCGGCCGGATGGACTCCCCCTTGGACACCCCTTTCTACGAGGTGCTGCACCGGCGGCGCGATGTGCGCGCCGAGTTCACCGGCGCACCGGTGGCGGAGCCGACCCTGCGCCGCATCCTCACCGCCGCGCACGCCGCGCCCAGCGTCGGGCTGAGTCAGCCGTGGGACTTCGTCGTGGTGCGCGATCGGGCACTGCGCCGGGCCTTCCAGGAGCACGTGCAGGCCGAACGCAGTGTCTTCGCGGCCGACCTCTCGGGCGAGCGGGCCGAGACCTTCGCCCGGATCAAGGTGGAGGGCGTGCTGGAGTCCAGCCTCGGCGTGGTGGTCACCTACGACCCGGAACGCGGCGGGCCCACCGTGCTCGGCAGGCACGCGATCGCCGACGCCGGCCTGTACTCGGTGTGCCTGGCCATCCAGAACCTGTGGCTGGCGGCCACCGCCGAGAACTGGGGCGTCGGCTGGGTCAGCTTCTACCGGGAGGACTTCCTGCGCAGGCTGCTGAGCATCCCCGGCGGGGTCCGGCCGGTGGCCTGGCTCTGCCTCGGACCGGTGCGCGGACTCGCCCAAACGCCGGATCTGGAGCGGCACGGCTGGCGGAAGAGACTGCCGCTTGATGACGTTGTGCACCATGAGCGGTACGGGCAGCGACGGTGACGGTAGCCTGTCGGGCAGGTCGTACCAGGTGGTGGAGGCCGAGGGCACGGTGAGGCAGGACGATCCGGTGACGGGGGTCGATCTCCCGAGGCAGGAAGGCGACATCCCGCGGCAGGACCGCGAGGTGCGGATCCTGCTGGACTCAGGCCGGGTCGTGGAGGCCAACACCCTCTTCGACGACGTGGTGGTGCGCTCCCCCGCGGCCGAGGACGGCGATCGCTGGCGGCGGGCCACGGTGCTGGTCTACCGGGCCGTGGTGGCCTGGCGGCTGGGCAGGTTGCCGCTGGCCCTTGAGCTGGCCGCGGACGGCTGGACCGAGCTGGAGACCGATCAGCCAAAGGGCCCGGCCGCGGCGCAGACCATCGGCATGCTGGCCTACCTGCTCGAGGGCATCGGGCACCGGCGGGCCGGGCTGGACATGATGCGGCTCTCCGTCCAGGTGGCCAGGGACGCCGACGACCCGCACACCCTGGCGCACTGCCTGCAACGACTGGGCGCGGCACTGAACTTCCGCGCGGTGGACGCCCCGCCGGAGGCCTCCGGCCGGATCTTCGCCGAGGCCAGCGAACTGCTCAGGGAGGGCCTGCAGCTGGTCGACACCGGTTACGTGCACCGGGCGCTGCTGGGCTCCTACGCCCGCGCGCTGGCCGGGATCAACGAGCTGGCCGCGGCCGAGCGCACCGCCCGCGCGGCCGAACGGCTGGCCACCGCGCACGAGGACCGCTGGGGCCTGGCCATGTGCCACTGGGTGCTGGCCACCGTCCGGCACACCCAGAACCGGCTCACCGACGCGCGCACCATGGCCAGCCGCGCGGTGGCCGAGGCGGAGAAGATCAACGACACCACGCTGCTGCTGCGGTTCTCCTTGGACCTGGCCAACATCTGCGCCGAACTGGGCGACTACGTCGGCGAGTCCGAGGCGTTGCGGCGCAGTGTGGCCTCCGGGCGCAAGGCGGTGGAGACCCTGCAGGAGGGGCTCGGCCAGGCCCTGGAGCAGCGGCGGCTGGCGGTGCAGGCGCAGCGGCTGGCGATGGCCGCGCAGGAAGCCGCCGCCCGGGATCCGCTGACCGGCCTGTCCAACCGGCTCGGCCTGGAACGGGCCGCGCCGCTGCTGCTGGAGAGCACCGCGGCCAAGGGCAGGGTGCCCTGGCTGGTGCTGGTCGATGTGGACTGGTTCAAGGGCCTCAACGACGACGCCGGGCACGCCGCGGGCGATGTGGCCCTGCGCGAGATCGCCCAGCTGCTGCGCGCGGAGTGCCGGGCCGACGACGTGGTCGCCCGCTGGGCCGGGGACGAGTTCGTGGTGCTGCTGGTGGACGCCACCGACGAATGGCAGGACGCCGGGCCCGCGGTGGCCGAGCGGATCCGGTCCGCGGTGGACTGCCACGACTGGTCGCTGGTGCTGGGCAGCACCAGGCGACCCACCGTGAGCATTGGCGTGGCGGCCGGACCGGCCAACCTGGACGACCTCTTCGACGCCGCGGACGAGGCCCTGTACCGGGCCAAGCGGCACGGGCGGAACCGGGTGGAGGTCCACCCGCCGCTGCTGCCGTCGAAGTAAGCAGGGCGCCGAAGTGAGGGTGGCGGCGCACCGCCACCCGGCACCTCAGGCGATCAGGCCACCGCGGTAGGCGACCAGCGCCGCCTGCACCCGGTTCACCGCGCCGATCTTGCCGAGCACCGAGGACACGTAGCCCTTCACGGTGGCCTCGGACAGATGCAGCGCGCTGCCGATCTCGGCGTTGGACATGCCCTGGCCGATCAGCGCGAGCACCTCGCGCTCGCGTTCGGACAGGTTGCCGAGCAGGCTGCGAGCCGGTTCGGCGGCCCGTTCGCCGTGCGCGACCGCGGCCAGCACCCTGGCAGCCACGCCAGGATCCAGCACCGCGCCGCCACGGGCGACATCGCGCACCGCCTTGACCAGCTGGGTCGGCTCGGTGTCCTTGAGCAGGAATCCGCTGGCGCCCAGCCGGAGCGCCTCGCTGACGTACTCGTCCATGTCGAACGTGGTCAGCATGGCCACCTTGGGCGGCTCGGGCAGCGAACGTAACCTGCGCAGCGCGGACAGGCCGTCGGTTGTGCGCATGCGGATGTCGAGCAGCACGACGTGCGGCCGCAGTTGGCGGACCCGATCGACGACGAGAGAACCGTCGTCGCATTCGCCGACGACCTCAATGTCGCCTGCGCGGGACAGGATCATGCGAAGTCCGGAGCGCACCAGGTCTTCATCGTCGACCAGTAGCACCTTGATCACGGACGCCTCCCCGATTGGGCGTGACGTGGTCACGAGTAAGCGTGGGCGTGCAGTATTGCCTATCTATGTCACTTTGCGGTTATCCCATCACGTTCGAGACGTTTGCGCAGCATCCACTTAGGGAACCGGATCTCCACGCAGAGTTACCGAACGTGTGAGTAGAGCGCTCTCGCCAGCATTTTCGGATCATCCGAACGCACGAACGTGAACCTCTTTCACGAGAAGCTACTCGCCCGTAACGTGCGTCACAACCCACGAGGAGTGATGGCGATGCGACGAAGCCTGGCCCTGCTGCTCACCTCCGCGACCGCCATCGCCCTCCTAGGGGCCCCGCCCGCGGCCGCACAGCCCACCGGCACCCGAGCCGCCGCGCCACCACCTGACTACTGCATCAGTCAGTGCGACGACATCCTGCCGCCCGGCCAGAACGGCAACGCCACCTTCGCCGAGCTGCTGCTGTTCAAGGCCCTGGGCATCCGGCCACCGCACTCCAGCGACCAGAAGTCCCGCTACGAGAAGCTGGTCTGGGGTTACAGCGGCCTGACCGACGAGCAGCTCAACACTTACTTCAACGACGCCTCCTTCGGCGTGCCAGCCGACCAGGTGGCCAGCACCAGCTCGCCGCGCCCGGACGTGACCATCGTGCGGGACAAGGCCACCGGCACCCCGCACATCACCGGCACCACCCGCTCCGGCGGCATGTTCGGCTCCGGCTTCGCCTCCGCGCAGGACCGGCTGTTCCTGATGGACGTGCTCCGGCACGTCGGCCGCGGCGAGGTCTCCTCCTTCGCGGGCGGCGCCGTGGGCAACCGCGAGTTCGAGCAGCAGCAGTGGTCCATCGCGCCCTACACCGAGGCCGACCTGCAGGCCCAGTTCGACCGGCTGGACCAGCTCGGCGCGCGCGGCAAGCAGATGAAGCAGGACGTGCTGGACTACGTGGCCGGCATCAACCTCTACATCTCGCAGAGCAAGGCAGGCCGGTACTTCCCCGGTGAGTACGTGGCCATCGGCAAGGCCAACGCGATCACCAACGAGGGCGGCCCGGAACCCTGGAAGCCCACCGACATCGGCGCGATCGCCTCGCTGGTCGGCGGCATCTTCGGCGCGGGCGGCGGCCAGGAGGTCATCTCCGCGGTGGCCCTGGTCGAGGCACGGGCCCGCTACGGCAAGGCCCAGGGCGACGCGGTCTGGTCGGCCTTCCGGGCGCAGAACGACCCGGAAGCCCCGGTGACCGTGCACAACGGCACCTCCTTCCCCTACGGCTCCAGCGATCCGGACGCCGCGGGCGTGGTGCTGCCCGACCGCGGTTCGGTGGTGCAGCAGCCGATCGTGCGCGATCCCACCGGCCCGGCCAGCAAGGACTCACTGGCCCCTGCTCCGCCGGCCCAGCGCGGCATGTCCAACGCGCTGCTGGTCTCCGGCGCGCACACCGAGAGCGGTCACCCGGTGGCCGTGTTCGGCCCGCAGACCGGCTACTTCGCCCCGCAGCTGCTGACCATCCAGGAGATCCAGGCCCCCGGCATCAGCTCGCGCGGCGCCTCCTTCGCCGGACTCGGCCTGTACGTGCTGCTCGGCCGCGGCCAGGACTACGCGTGGAGCGCGACCACCGCCTCCCAGGACATCACCGACAGCTACGCGGTCGAGCTGTGCGAGCCCGGCGGCGGCGCGCCCACCCTGCAGTCGGCGCACTACCGCTTCCGCGGCGAGTGCCTGGCCATCGAGGAGCTGACCAAGAAGAACGCCTGGAAGCCCAGCCTGGCCGATGCCACCCCGGCCGGGTCGTACACGCTGGTCACCCAGCGCACCAAGCTCGGCCTGATCTCCCACCGCGGCACCGTGGCAGGCAAGCCGATGGCCTTCACCAAGCTGCGCTCGACCTACCTGCGCGAGGTCGAGTCCACCCTGGGCTTCCAGCTGTTCAACGACCCGGACGCGATCCGCTCGGCCGCGGACTTCCAGCGTGCGGCCAACCAGATCGGCTACGGCTTCAACTGGTTCTACGCCGACAGCAAGGACATCGCCTACTTCAACTCCGGCTTCAACCCGGTGCGCAAGCCCGGCCACGACCCGAACCTGCCGGTGCGCGGGGACACCGCGTATGAGTGGCAGGACTGGCGGCCCGCGGACAACCAGGCCAGGTACACCCCGTTCGAGCAGCATCCGCAGGTGATCAACCAGGACTACCTGACCAGCTGGAACAACAAGCAGGCGCCCGGTTTCTCGGCCGCGGACGGCAACTTCAGCTTCGGCCCGGTGCACCGCTCGCAGCCGCTGGACGACCGGATCAAGCCGCTGCTGGACCGCGGCGAGAAGTTCACCAGGGCCAAGCTGACCAAGGCGATGGCTGACGCGTCCACAGTGGACCTGCGCGCGGACAAGGTGCTGCCGCTGCTGCTGCGGGTGCTCGACCAGGCCCCGGTCACCGACCCGGCGCTGGCCACCGCGGTGGAGCAGCTCCGCCTCTGGCAGCGAGCGGGCGGGCACCGCACCACCGACGGCGATCCGACCGCCTCCGGCAAGTACGTCTACCTGCACAGCGAGGCGATCCGGGTGCTGGACGCCTGGTTCCCGCTGCTGGCCAAGGCGATCTTCGAGCCCGGCCTGGAACCCGCACTGCACAAGGCTTTGCTGGCCGCGATGCGGGTGGACGAGCAGCCTGGGCACACCGGTTCGGCCTTCCAGTACGGCTGGTACGGCTACGTGCACAAGGACCTGCGCAAGGTGCTCGGCGACCCGGTGCAGGCGTGGACGCCGAACGCCTTCTGCGGCAACGGGAACGCCGCCGCCTGCCGCACCGCGCTGCTGGACTCGCTGCGCGCGGCGGTGAACACCCCGGCCACCACCACCTACCCAGGGGACGCCGACTGCAAGCCGGGCGACCAGTTCTGCCGGGACCAGATCATCCACCGGCCAACCGGCGGCATCACCCAGGACAAGACCCAGTGGCAGAACCGGCCCACCTACCAGCAGGTGGTCGAGTTCCCGGCCCGCCGCGGCGAGCAGATCGGCAACCTGGCCCAGGCCAAGGCGATCAGCGCGTCCAGCCACGAGACCGGCATGTACCCCTCCCCGCCCGGCAAGGCGGTGGACGGCGACCGCGGCACCCGCTGGGCCAGTGACTGGTCGGACAACCAGTCGATCACCGTGGACCTCGGTTCGGTGCAGCAGGTGGCCAGGGCGGTGCTGCGCTGGGAGGCCGCCTACGGCAAGGCCTACCGGATCGAGGTCTCCGCCGACGGGCAGCAGTGGCGGCCGGTGGCCACGGTGGCCGAGGGTGACGGCGGCGAGGACAACATCCCGTTCGCGGCCACCCAGGCCCGATTCGTGCGGATGACCGGGATCAGCCGGGCCACCCGCTACGGCTACTCATTATTCGAAATTGAAGTTTACGCGCACTGAAAACCGAAATGTTCTGGAAAGCCGTTGTCTGCCACCATCACCGGTGTGCGGAAATCGGAGATGGCGTCGAGCGGACTGCATGAGGCCCTGCGCACCGGTCCGTTCGAGCACGCATTACGGCTGGCGATCCAGGCCAGTGGGCTGACCCTGGCCCGGATCAGGTCCCGGATGGCCGAGCGCGGCATGCCGGTCGGTCTGGCCACGTTGAGCTACTGGCAGCGGGGCCGGAGCAGACCGCGCTCGGCCGCGCTGGTGCGGACGCTGGAGGAGGTCGTCGGGGTGCCCCAGGGCGCCCTGCAGACCCTGCTCAGCCCGGCCAGGCAGCAGCAGCCTGCCCCGGAACGGCCCTGGTACGCGGTGACGCCCCGGCAGGTGTGCGCGAACGCCGAGACGGTGCAGCGGCTGCTGGTGGAGCTGGCCAACCCCTTCGACGGGCAGCTCATCGCGCTGAGCGTGCACGAGCACCTGGCACTGGCCCCTGGACGCGGCATCGACGAGCTGGACTTGCAGATACTGCGCCAGGCCAGGATCGACGGGGTGGACCGGGACGCGGTGATCGCGGCCTGCGAGCCGGGCGAGCTGCCGGTGCGCTGGCGCAGCGACCGGACCAGGCTGGGCCGGGTGGCCACCGATCACCAGGCCGGGGTGATGGTGGTGGAGGCCCGCTTCCCGCACCCGCTGCACCGCGGGGAGAACCTGCTGGTGGACACGGTCTTCGAGTTCACCGGCCGCGGCTCGGCCTGCACCGCATGGGGCGGCGGGTTCCGGGCGGGCGCGCAGACCTACTGCCTGACCGTGCGGTTCCCGGCCGGTGATCCACCGGCCAGGGTGTGGCGGGTGTTCCGGCCGGACAACAGCTCGCCGACGGTGGATGTCGGGGACATTCAGGTTGATGGCAACCTTGTTGCCCATTTCATCGACTTCGACCTGCCGCCCGGCTATTACGGCATGCGCTGGTGCTGGAACTGACCATCGGTCAACTGAAAACAGACTGAAACTGAAAATATTGTGAAATCCCTACACCCATGGTGGGGTGCTGTTCTCGACACCAGTTTTCAACAATGGCGCACATCAAGCAGGCGGCGGATGGGGGAAACCATGACAGCGGCGACGGTGCCAGAGGAACTGACCGCGGCGCTGCGCGGCGGCCCGTTCCATCACGCCCTGTACCTGGCCATCCAGCTCAGCGGCCTGACCCTGCAACGGATCCAGGTCCGGCTGGCCGATCGCGGGCACCGGGTGAGCCTGGCCAGCCTGAGCTACTGGCAACGCGGGCAGAGCCGTCCGCACCGGCACGCCTCGCTGCGCGTGGTGCGTGAGCTGGAGGAGGTGCTGGAGCTGCCGCCGAGGGCCCTGCTGGCCCTGCTGGACCGCCCGGCGCCGGAACCCCCGGTGGCACCGGCGCACCCGCTGGTGCTGCGTGGCCGCCGCGGCGCGCCGATCTCCGGCCGCAGGCTGCCGCACCCGGCCGATGCCATCGTGCCGCTGAGCGTGCACGAGCACTGGACGGTCGGGCCGGACCGGGCGGTGCGCGCGATGCGGGTGCGGGCGGTGCTGCAGGCCATGGTCGACGGCGTGGACCGGCACCTGGTGCGGCTGGCCGCACCGGCGGGCGCGCTGCCCAATCGCTGGCAGAGCGACACCTGCCGGCTGGGCCGGATCCACACCGACCCGGACGGCGGCGGCGTGCTCGCCGAACTGCGCTTCGACCGGCCGCTGCGGCAGACCGAGACCTGCCTGGCCGACTACGAGCTGGGCTACCGGCCGGAGGAGGCGCTGGTGACCAGTTGCGAGCGCCGGTTCCTGCTGGGCTGCCGGGAGTACCGGCTGACCGTGGCCTTCGATCCACGGGCCACCCCGGCCAAGGTGTGGCGGGTGCACCGCGCCGCCGCGCACCCGGCGGGCCGGGACGGCCAGCGGGAGGCGACCGAGCTGCGCCTGGGCGCGCGCAACGAGGCGCAGCTCGTCGGTTTCGACCTCGGGCCCGGCGGGCACGGCATCAGCTGGCTGTGGCGCTGACCAGTTCGCCGACCGGGGTGACCACCAGGAACCCTTGTCCCGCAGCGGGTTTCCAGCTCAGCTCGCGCCGGTAGAAGCGTTCGAGGAAGGCCACCCGCTGGTGGTAGACGAACACCGAGGCGCGGCGGCCGACGATGCCGGTGGTGTCGGCGAACAGCGGCAGCTCGGCGAGGAAGTAACGCACCGCCTTGGCGAGTTGTTCGGGGCTGGGCCGCTGGCCGTCGGGCAGCTTGCGGTCGAGCACCCAGTGGCTGGCCCGCAGGCAGGCCGCGCGGAACTCCTCGTCCACCCGGTAGAGCTGCTCGCCGTGGGCTAAGAGCCGTTGGTAGTCCGGGTTGTGCTCCAGCGCGGCCGAGTCCAGGATCAGCGCGCCCGGGTCCGGCACCCCCAGCTCGGACAGGGCTTTGTGGATCTTGTTGTAGACGTAGCAACCCTGCCGGCGGGCCTTGGACCGCGCCTTGCTCGGGGAATAGCCGAGGGCTTCCAGGGTGTGCACCGATGGCCCGTCGGGCACGAAGAAGTGGCAACTCGGGAACGTCCGAACCGCCCAGGCGGCGAGTTCGTTGATTCGCTCCGGAGTGAAATATCCATTAAACGGGCTGATACCGACACAGGCATGTTCGGCCTCGATCACCGAAGCCGGACAGCTTTCCACCAGCGGACTCACAACATACATCGCGCGCTCCGTTCGTCGCTGTTTCCAGTACGTGCTGACCACTTCGTACGTCGGAGCAAACCCGCACGTCAACGCGTTGTGAACGCCTGAAATTCAGTTCAAGGCACCTCGAAAAGCACCCCCCAGAAGTAGGGTGCAATCGAATGCCGAAATGCACAGACTTTTGGCCATGAGCGGAACAGCGAACGCGGTGGGCCGCGACGACTACTCGCTGACCCGGGTACCGGAGTCAGCCCGCCGGCCGTGGTTTTCCATCGCCGTGCAGCGATTTGGGCAGATTGCCTCTTTCCACCAGTTCCTGCTGGGCGCGGTGCTCGGATTCGGAATGACGTTCTGGAACGCGGTGCTGGCCATCACGCTGGGCGCGGCGATCATGGAGGTGATCACCGTCCTGCTCGGCGTGGCCGGGATGCGGGAGGGGCTGTCCACCTCGGTGCTGACCCGCTGGTCCGGCTTCGGGCACCGCGGTTCGGCGCTGGTCGGGCTGCTGATGACGATCAGCCTGGCCGGCTGGTTCGGCGTGCAGAACGGCGCGTTCGCCCAGGGCCTGCGCAACCTGCTCGGCGGGCCGCCGCTGTGGGCCTGGTCGCTGATCGGCGGGCTGCTGGTGACCGCGATCGTGGTCTTCGGCATCCACGGCATGGCCTGGACCGCCTACCTGACCGTGCCGGCCTTCCTGCTGCTCAGCGGCTACGCGATCTGGGACGGCCTGCGGATGCACTCGCTGAGCGAGCTGATGAGCGCGGCCCCGCCGGGTCCGGCGCTGTCCCTGGCCGCGGGCACCACGCTGGTCTCCGGCGCGTTCATCATGGGCGCGATCATGACCCCGGACCTGACCAGGTTCAACCGCAGCACTTCCGACGTGGTCAAGCAGACCGTGCTCAGCGTGACCCTCGGCGAATTCGTGATCGGGCTGATCGGGGTGCTGCTGGCGCACGCGGCCAAGACCTCCGACGTGGTGCACATCATCACCTCGTCCTCGGGCTTCCTCGGCACGCTGATCCTGGTCGCGGCCATCCTCAAGGTCAACGACTGGAACCTGTACTGCGCCTCGCTCGGCCTGGTGAACACCATCGACGTGCTGCTGGGCAGGCGCACCAACCGGATCGCCGCCACGGTCGGGCTCGGCCTGCTCGGCTCGGTGCTGTCCGCGCTCGGGATCCTCGAGCAGTTCCAGGGGTTCCTGACCTGGATCGGGGTGATCAGCCCGCCGATCGCCGGGATCGTGATCGCCGAGTACTTCCTGGTTCGCACCTGGCGCCGGGACCTGGAGGAGTCCAGGGGCCGGGGCGAGTTGCCCGCCACCGCGCCGGACTGGGTGCCCGCGGCCGCTGCCTGCTGGGTGCTCGGCGCGGTGGCGGGCGCGTTGCTGCCCTTCGGGATCCCCACTCTCACCTCGGTGCTGGCGGCCTTCTTCGGCTACCTGCTGCTGGGCCGCCTCGGCCTGACCCGCGGGCTCGGCAGCGTGCCGACCACGCGCACCGAACCGTCCACAAAGGAGGAAGCACCGTGTTGCCCCTGATCAGTCGCGCCGAGCTGGAAACCGAACTGGCGCAAGGCAAAGTCGTCGTGGTCGACACCATGCCGGTGGCCTACTACGAGCGGGAGCACCTGCCCGGCGCGGTGAACATCCCCGGCTTCCCGTACGAGCAGGCCGCGGACTTCACCGACGAGTACGCGCCGAAGGTGTTGCCGGACAAGGCCGTCGCGGTCGTCGTGTACTGCGCGAACGTGCCCTGCCGCAACAGCGAGTTCGTCGGCCAGCGGCTGGTGCAGCTCGGCTACGCCAACGTGCGCAAGTACCGCGAGGGCATCGAGGACTGGGCGGGCGCCGGCCTGTCCACCGAGCGGGCGGTGGCCTGATGCGCAAGGTCAGCCTGGTGCTGGGCGCCCTGGTCAGCACACTCGCCCTCGGTGCCGGCACGGCACTGGCCGCCGCCGAACCGGGCAAGGACGGCGTCGGTGACCCCTACTACCCCACCGACGGCAACGGCGGCTACGACGTCAGCGCCTACGACGTGAAACTGTCCTACGACCCGGCCACCCGCGGCCTGGACGCCATCGCCAAGATCACCGCGAAGACCACCCAGGAGCTGAGCCGGTTCAACCTGGACCTGCGCGGCCTGAAGGTCAGCTCGGTCAAGGTCAACGGCCAGCCCGCCAAGTTCACCCGAGCGGGCGAGCACGAGCTGGTGATCACCCCGGCCGGCCCGCTGGCCAAGGATGCCGAGATCGTCGTCGAGGTCGCCTACTGCGGCCAGCCGCAACCGATCCGGCACCCGGTCACCGGCCTCGGCGGCTGGCGCGGCACCCCCTCGGGCGGCGTGATCGCCGCCGGCGCCCCGCATTCGGCCAGCACCTGGTTCCCGGTCAACGACACCCCGATGGACAAGGCCACCTTCACCGTCACCACCACCACGCCGCAGGGCTGGCACAGCGTCTCCAACGGCACCAGGAACAAACCCAGCACCAGCAACGGGAAAACCACCACCACCTGGACCGCCACCGACCCGGTGGCACCGCACCTGATCATGCTGGGCATCGACAAGTGGACCTTCCAGGAGTCCACAGTGGACAGCACATCGGTGCTCTCCGCGTTCGCGCCGGGCAGCAACGGGAAGGCGTTGGCGGACAAGCTGCCCGAGGTGCTGAAGTTCCTCAACGGCAAGCTCGGCGACTACCACTTCGGCACCGTCGGCAGCGTGCACCTGGCCGACAACCTGCCCTACCAGGTGGGTAGTCAGACCCGCCCGGTGCTGGGCCGCAACGCCGATCTCAACGCGCTGATCCGCACCCTGGCCGCGCAGTGGTGGGGCGGGTCGATGTCGGTGGAGAACTGGGCCGACACCTGCACGCACGAGTGCTTCGCGAACTACCTGAGCTGGATGTGGGCCGAGGCCAAGGAGAACAAGGACCTGGACGCCCACTACCGCAAGCTCGTCGAGTCGGTCAGGAACAACGCCGACTTCTGGTCCCGCAAACTCGCCGATCCCGGCCGCGGCAAGGAGTTCAGCGCGATCTACGACAAGGGCGCGCTGTTCGTGCACGCGCTGCGCCGCAAGATCGGCGAACGCGCGTTCAACACGGTCCTGTCCAACTTCCCGACCATAAACCAGGGCTGGAACCAGGGCTGGCACGACCTGGAGCTGTACCTGGAGGCCGAGGCGCAGATGGACCTCAAGGAGTTCCTGGACGCCTGGTCGCACGGCACCGCCATCCCGGCGGACAAACACCTCTTCCCCGCCTGATGTCCCACCATTGATCGAAAGGAACCACCATGCGCAAGACCCGTTTCGCCGCCGCGCTGGCCGCGGCCGCCCTGGCCACGGCCGCTCTCGCCGGCACCGCCGCCGCCGCGCCCAGCAGCGTGGAGACCTCGGGCGTCCGCGCCGAGGAGAACATCGTCCACGTGACCAGCGCCAACTACGACCAGGTGATGGAAAGCTCCAAGCAGAAGCTGGTCATCATGGACTTCGGCGCCACCTGGTGTCCTCCGTGCCAGAAGATGAAGCCGGTCATCGAGAAGATGGCCAAGGAGAACGGCGGCAAGTGGGTGCTCGCCGAGGTCGACGCGGACGAGTCCAAGGCGATCCTGGACAAGCACAACATCAAGTACCTGCCGACCCTGCAGGGCATCCGCAACGCCAAGGACCTGCCCGACTCCCGCCGCATCGGCTACGGCGGCGCCAACGCCGAGCGCGACCTGAAGAACTGGATCAACGCCCAGCTCGCCAAGGGCTGAGTGCCGGGCGCCCGGAGGGGCTGTGGGTGCGATCTCCGCCACCCCTCCGGGCTCAGCCCGATCCACCGAGGACAAGCCGCCGCCCACCCGCTAGGCTGGCGGTGCTTGTCCCGGCCTCGTAGCTCAGGGGATAGAGCACCGCTCTCCTAAAGCGGGTGTCGCAGGTTCGAATCCTGCCGGGGCCACCACCACTGAACAGCAAAGATCGGCCCGCTACCTGCACAAACAGGGTAGCGGGCCGATCTTGTCTTGTCCGGACATGTCCAGCTGGGTCCGGGCCGTTGCGGGTGTCCACGCCAAACACGCGCGCAGATCCAGCACGGCACGTCAGCATCGCCGCCATCGATGATCTTGGCGTGGTGCTCCACGATCACCGCGCCACATCCGGGTCAAGAATGTTTGACACGGTGTCGGGTCTGCTTTACATTCGGTCGTGTCAAGTTTCCTTTACATAGGAGCCCGGCGTGGCGATCGATGAGAAGCGTGCGTGGATCTTGATGGTGGTGGCGATCCTTGGCTACACCACCTACCTGATCCTCGTGCTGGGGCGGTCCGGACCCGGGCCGCTGGCGGAAACCCCCTATGTCGCAACGATGTTGTGGACCATCGGCGGTGGCATCGTGGCCGGGATCGTGTTGCACATCCTGGCCTCCATCGGCACCTCCGCCGCGGCCAACCGGACCGATCAGCGGGACCGGGAGATCAACCAGTTCGGTGAGCACGTCGGCGGGTCCTTCATCGTGATCGGCGCGATGTCCGCGCTGGTCATGACCATGGCCGAGGCGCCGCACTTCTGGATCGCCAACACGATCTACCTGGGCTTCGTGCTCTCCGCGGTGCTCGGCTCGGCGGCCAAACTGAGCGCCTACCGCCAGGGGTTCCAGCCGTGGTGAAGCCGACCAAGGTGACCAACTCGATCCGCGCGCTGCGGTTCGGGCAGGACCAGATGACCCAGGCCGAGCTGGCCGATCTGATCGGAGTGACCCGGCAGACGGTGATCGCCATCGAGGGCGGCCGGTACTCGCCGTCGCTGGAGATGGCCTTCCAGATCGCGCGGGTGTTCAACGTGGGGCTCGACGACGTTTTCCAGTATCCGGGCGATGCAGGGGAGAGATCATGAAGGCGATCGCGCAGGACCGCTACGGCTCGACGGATGTGCTGGCGTTCCAGGACATCCCGGTGCCGACGCCCAAGGACGGCGAGGTGTTGCTGCGGGTGCGGGCGGCCGGGGTGGACCCCGGGGTGTGGCACCTGATGACCGGGCAGCCCTACCTGCTCCGGCTGATGGGCTTCGGCCTGCGCAGGCCGAAGGTCGCGGTGCGCGGCCGGGATGTGGCCGGCGTGGTCGAGGCGGTCGGGCCCGGTGTGACCGGGTTCCAGCCCGGTGATGCGGTGTTCGGGACCGCGGAGGGCTCCTTCGCCGAGTATGTGTGCGCCAGGGCGGACCGGCTCGCGGCCAAACCGGCGAACCTGACCTTCGAGCAGGCGGCGGCCATGCCCATCTCCGCGGGCAGCGCGTTGCAGGGCCTGCGGGACGCCGGCCGGATCCGGGCCGGGCAGCACGTGCTGATCACCGGCGCGGGCGGCGGGGTCGGCAGCTTCGCGGTGCAGCTGGCCAAGGAGTTCTGCGCCCAGGTGACCGCGGTGTGCGGGCCGGAGCGGGTCGAGCTGGTCCGTTCGCTCGGCGCGGACCGGGTGATCGACCGCAGCCGGCAGGATTTCGTCGACGGCACCCGCTACGACCTGATCCTGGACAACTCGGGGCTCTGCGCACTCGCCCACCTGCGCCGGGCACTGACCCCGACGGGCACCCTGGTCATCGTCGGCGGCGAGGGCTCCGGGCGCTGGTTCGGCGGCATCGACCGGGTGCTGCGCGCCGCGCTGTGGTCACCGTTGCTCAAGCAGAACCTGCGTGGGCTGTTCACCACCGAACGGGCCACGGACTTCGCGCTGCTGGGCGAACTCGCCGAGGAGGGCAAGCTCACACCCGCGCTGGATCGGACGTTCCCGCTGGCTGAGACCGCGGCCGCGATCCGGTACCTGCACGAGGGCAAGGCAAGGGGCAAGGTCGTTATTTCGGTCTGACCTGGCCCGGCTGGGCTACACTGGAGACGCGGCCCGCTCAGTTCTGCCTCGGGCTGCCCTTCTGGTCGATCCACCATTGCGCTGCGGACGATCCGCGCCGGGCAGGACGACACCTCATACGTTCGGAGACTTCATGGCGGCCCGCCGCCCTCACACGACTCTTTCGCCTGCTCAGCCCGCCGCCACCTTCACCGGTCTCGGCGTTCCCGCGGCGCTGGCCGCGGTGCTCGCGGAGCGGGGCATCGACACCCCGTTCCCGATCCAGACCGCGACCCTGCCGGACTCCCTGGCCGGTCGCGACGTGCTCGGCCGCGGCCGCACCGGCTCCGGCAAGACCTACGCGTTCCTGCTGCCGATGCTGGCCCGGCTGGCCGCGAGCAACACCCCCCGGCGGCCGGGCAGGCCGCGCGCGCTCATCCTCGCGCCGACCCGTGAACTGGTCGGCCAGATCACCGAATCCCTTGCCCCGCTTGCCAAGGCGCTGAACCTGCGGACGCTGAACGTCTTCGGCGGGGTCGCTCCCCGGCCGCAGATCAACGGTCTGCGTGCCGGTGTGGACATCCTGGTGGCCTGCCCCGGCAGGCTCGCCGACCACATGGGCGAGGGCCACGCCAACCTCGATGCGGTGGAGATCACCGTGCTGGACGAGGCCGACCACATGGCCGACCTCGGCTTCCTGCCGGTGGTGCGCAGGCTGCTGGACACCACGCCCAAGGGCGGGCAGCGGCTGCTGTTCTCCGCCACCCTGGACAGCGGGGTGGACACCCTGGTGCGCCGCTACCTCAGCAACCCGGTGACGCACAGCGTGGACTCGGCCCAGTCGCCGGTCACCGCGATGACCCACCACGTGCTGCAGGTGCGCGCCGAGCACCGGCTGCCGGTGCTGGCCGACCTGGCCGCCGCGCCGGGCCGGACCGTGGTGTTCACCCGCACCAAGCGCGGGGCCACCAAGCTGACCAAGCAGCTCATCGCCTCGGGCGTGCCCGCGGTGGAACTGCACGGCAACCTCGGCCAGTCCGCGCGGACCCGGAACCTTGGCGCCTTCGCCGAGGGCCGGATCAGCACCCTGGTGGCCACCGACATCGCCGCCCGCGGCATCCACGTGGACGACGTCACGCTGGTCGTGCACGCCGATCCGCCGATGGAGCACAAGGCGTACCTGCACCGCTCGGGCCGCACGGCACGGGCGGGCGCGGCAGGCACGGTGGTCACGCTGATGACCGCCGACCAGGCCGCCGACGTCCGGGACCTGACCCGCAAGGCGGGCATCTCCCCGCAGCTGACCAAGGTCACGCCGGAGCACCCGCTGCTGGCACAGCTCGCGGTCGGCGAACGCTCCTACGTCACCCCGCCGCCCACCCCGGCGCCGTCGGAGCGCCAGCCGGCGCGCCGCGCCGCAGCCGGTGGCGGTGGCCGTGGTGGTGCGGGCGCCCGCCGGGGCTCGGGCGGTCGCGCAGGCGCCGCGCCGCGCAACGGCGCCGCTCCCGACGAGGGCTCCGGCTCCCGCGAGGGCGCGGGCCAGCGCGGTGGTTCCGGCCAGCGCACCGGCTCCGGCCGGGGTGGATCCGGTCGTGGCGGCTCGGGCCGGGGCGATTCCGGCTGGGGCGGCTCCGGCCGCGGCGATTCCAGCCGGGGCGGCTCTGACCAGCGCTCCGGTTCCGGCCAGCGCGGCGGTCCGCGGGCGGCCAAGGACGCCGACACCAGCACCGGCGCCCGGCGCGGTGGATCCGGCGCACGCCGGGCTCCCGCCTCGCCCGTCGCCGCGGCCACCCCGGCCGGCAGCGCGGCGAGCTTCTCCGCGAAGAGCAGGGCGGGCGCTCGCCGCAGCGGGCGCTGAGTCAGACCCGCTTGAGCACGTCGAGGATGCCCTCGACGACCTCCTCGGGCTGGTCCATGTGCAGCCAGCTGTGGCTGCCATGGGCCAGCACCCGGTGCTCGCCCCGCGGCGCGGCGGCGGCGAGTGCCCGGTACATCGCCAGTTTGCGCTCGCCCTGCACCCGCAGCAGTTCCTCGGACAGGAACAGCCGCTGGCTCGGGTCGATGCCGTTGGCGGTGTAGAGCAGGTACGGCACATCCGGGATCGGCCCGCCACGGCGTAGTTCGGCGAACACCGTCGCCAGGTTGGACCGCTCCAGGGCGCCGATCCGCATCCACTCCAGGTCGAGCTGCCGCTCGATCAGCAGCTCGCGGATCTCCGCAGGCCAGTCGGCCAGCTTCGCGGTGATCAGCTCGCGGAACCGCTGGATGATCTCGGTGGATGGTTCGGGCATCGGCGCGTCCGCCGCCCCGTGCTGGATCCGCAGCTCCGGCGGCATGTAGTCGTCCCAGTCCTCGTGCGCGCCCTCCAGTGACACCAGCCCGGCCACCTGGTCCGGGTAGCGCTGGGCGAAGCGGCGGGCGTAGACCCCGCCGAGGGAGTGCGCCACCAGCAGGTACGGGCCGCTGATCCCGCTGACCCGCAACAGTTCGCGCAGTTCGTCGGCGACCTCGGCCGCGGTGCGCGGCAACGGGATCCGCTCGCTGAAGCCGGTGCCCGCCCGGTCGTAGAGCACGCAGGTGGTGTGCTCGGCGATCCGGTTGTGCAGGTTGAGGTAGTGCAGGCCGACCATGCTCGCCCCTGGCAGGAACACCACCGGCGGCCCGCCCCGGCCGGATCGGTGCGTGAACAAGCTCCGCCCGGCCACCCGCACGTGCTCGCCCAGCGGTAACGCGGCTGCCTGGGTCATCTCGTGGTCCCCCTCGGTTCCGGTGTGGTCGGTGGCGTCGCCGACTATACGTATACTCCTACGTACACGCAACCAGCCAAACAGCTCGATATAGAAATCCCGAATGCGCTATTCGCGGGCAATGATCTGGCCGACAACGGCCGCGACCTGGCCCGGAGAAGGTCTTTCGACGTAGAACAACCTCGTCACGGCACTGGCAGCAACGTGACATCCGACCCGAGGTGGTTCATGTCCGGAAATGAGAAGTCCCTACTCGGCCGCCGCGTGCAGGCAATGCGGGAACGCGCCTTCATCGGCCGGGAAGCCCAGCTCAGCGCCTTCACCGAGGCACTGGCCGGGACCGGTCAGGCCGCGTCCGTGTTGTTCGCGCACGGTCCGGGCGGCATTGGCAAGTCGACCCTGCTTCGACGATTCGGGCAGGTTGCCCGTTCGGCCGGCCGCACCGTTGTGGAGATCGACGGACGTATTACCGGGACCGATCCAGGGCAATTCGCGAATAGCGCTCAGGTTGCCCTCGCCGATGAGCGCGCGGTGCTACTGGTGGACGACTTCGACGCCTGCGCGGGCCTGGCGGACTGGCTACGCGAGGACTTCCTGACCCGGCTGCCCATCGGCGTGGTCACCGTGCTGGCCGGCCGCCGCCCACCGGGCAGCCGGTGGCTGGTCGACCCGGGCTGGGCCGGACTGTTCCGCCCGCTGCCCGTGCGCGACCTGGCCCCGCCCGAGGCGGCGACCTTCCTGGGTGACCGGGGCGTGCCGGCGAAGGCGATCGACGCGCTGCTGTCCTTCACCGGCGGCAACCCACTCGCCCTGGCCCTGGCCGCCGCCCTCGCCCAGCACGAGTCGGCACCGCCGGCCGACTGGACGCCGGGGCACGGCGTGCTGGAGGCACTGCTGCCGCAGTTGATCGGCGAACTGCCCTCGGCACTGCACCGGCGGGCGCTGGAGGTGTGCGCGCACGCGCGGGTCACCACCGAGGGCCTGCTGCGCGCGGTACTCGGCGAGGCCGCCGCGGAGTTGTTCGGCTGGCTGCGCGGACTGCCGTTCGTCGCGGTCACCGAACGCGGGCTGTACCCGAGCCCGGTGGTGCGCGCGGCCCTGGAGGCGGACCTGCGCTGGCGTGACCCGGACGCCCACCAGACCATGCACGGCCAGATCCGGGAACACCTGCGCGCCGCCGTACAGACGGCCACCAACTCCGCCGCCCACCCAGCCGCCCGCGTCACCACCCACGCCGCCGCCCGCGCCGAGGCCCTGCCACTCATCGACGCCCTGCTCTACCTGCGCCGCGACCCTGCGGTGCGGGCCACGCACACCTTCCGCGACGCGGGCTCGGTACGCGAACTGCCGTACACCCCGGCCGAACACGCCACCGTGCTCGCACTGACCGAGGCCGCCGAAGGCCCCGACGCCGCCGACCTGGCCCGCTACTGGCTGGCCCGCCAGCCCGAGGCGTTCCGCCTCTACCAGTGCACCCGCACCAGCCGGGTGATCGCCTTCGCCGCCTGGCTGCGCCTGGCCGACCAGGAGGGCACCGACACCGACCCGGTGGTCGCCGCCGCCTGGGCACACGCCCGCGCCACCGCGCCACTACGCGAAGGCGAAACCCTCGCGGTGGCCCGCTTCGCGGTACACCCGGAGTCCTACCAGCGTCCCTCCCCTGTGCTCGACCTGATGCGCTGCGGCGCCATCGCGGAAACCCTGCGCCCACACCGCATTGCCTGGACATACACCGTGCTGCGGGACCCGGAGTTCTGGACCCCGCACCTGACCCACTGGGGCAACCACCCCGTGCCGGACCGGCCGACCGTCGGCGAATACAGCTACACCCTGTTCGCCCGCGACTGGCGCAGCCACAGCACACCGCCCCGCCTGACCTCGCTGCGCGGCACCGCGGCACAACGGCCCGGCCCACGCGGCCTGATCGTGCTGACCCGCCCGGAGTTCGACAGCGCGGTCCGCGACGCCCTGCGCTGCCTGCGCGACGCCGAAGCCCACACCGCCAACCCACTGACCCACAGCCGCCTGGTCGCCGAGACCAGAACACCCCTCAACGACCTGCTGCTGCGCGCCATCCAGTCCCTGCGCGAGGACCGCGGCGGCGAGAAGTACCACCGCGCGGTCACCGCCACCTACACCCGCGGCGCCCCCACCCAGGAGGCCGCCGCGTCCCGCCTCGGCCTGCCGTTCAGCACCTATCGACGGCACCTGCAGACCGGCCTCAGCAGACTGTGCGATGTGTTGTGGGACAAGGAGATCCACGGCGAGGAGCAGCCGGTCGGCAAGGTCAGCTGACCAGCCGGGCCCGGTGTGCCCGGCCGCCCCGGCCGGTGGGTCCCGCCAGGCCCGCCCGGCCGGCCGGGCGAACCTGGTGTTCTGCTTCTGTCACATCCCGCGGTTCTGCTCCGTCAGAGCCAGTGACGGACCCCGGCGAAGGAATGTGACCGATGGACGAACACGATGTGCTCGCGGCGCGATTCGAGGAGAACCGCAACCACCTCCTGGCGGTGGCCTTCCGCGTGCTGGGCTCCCGCACCGAGGCCGAGGACGCGGTGCAGGAAGCCTGGTTCCGGCTGAGCCGGACCGATACGGACCAGGTGGACAACCTCGCGGGCTGGCTGACCACCGTGGTGGGGCGGGTGTGCCTGGACATGTTGCGGGCCAAGCGTTCCCGGCGGGAGGAACTGCCGGGGGAACAGCTCCCCGAGCAGGTCGCCGAGGCGGACGGCCCGGAGCAGGCGGCCCTGCTCGCTGATTCAGTCGGTGTTGCCCTCCTTGTCGTGTTGGAGACGTTGGCGCCCGCGGAACGGCTCGCCTTCGTGCTGCACGATCTCTTCGCGGTGCCCTTCGACGAGATCGCGCCGATCGTGGGCCGCTCGCCCGAGGCGACCCGTCAACTCGCCAGCCGGGCGCGCCGGCGGGTGCAGGGCGCACCCGCCGAGCCGGAACCCGACCAGAACCGGCAACGCGCCGTGGTGGAGGCGTTCCTGGCCGCCTCCCGCGGTGGTGATCTCCAGGCCCTGCTCGCGGTGCTCGACCCCGACGTCGTGCTCCGCGCCGACCAGGTGGCGGTCACCACCGCCAAGACCTACGCGAAGCAGGGCGCACCACTGCTGACTGCCGAACTGCGGGGCGCCGAGGCTGTCGCGAAGACCTTCTCCGGCCGGGCTCGGGCGGCCCAGCCGGCCTTGCTCGACGGCGTGGTGGGCGCGGTGGTCGTCACGGGCAGTCGGACCCGGGTCGCCTTCGCGCTCACCGTTGTCGACGATCGGATCGTCGGCATCGACGTCGTTGCCGACCCGGAGCGACTCGGGCGGCTGTCGATGACGCTACTCGGCTGACGGGGCCGCTAACCAGGGACTCTGAGTCCCAGGGACGGGGAGTCCCTGGGACTCGGAGTCCCCTGGTGCGAGGTGGCGGATGTGGGCAGGGTGGAGGCATGGAACGCGGAATTCGCAGCGAAGCGCCCGGGAGCGGGCGAGGTGTCACGGTGCCGGCCACGAGGGCGGACGGAGCGGCCCGGCCGAGGCCGGGGCATGGGCTGGAGCATGGGCGCGGCTTGGGCTGGTGGCTGGGCCGGGAATGCGGGCAGCGGCGGCGACTGGGCTCCGGGTGGAGCCGGGCGCCGGACCGGACGGAGTGCCGGACGGCGGACCCGGCGGGATGCTGAGCGCGCCGGGGCGCCGGGCCTGACAGGTTGCCGGGCACGGCCGGATGCGCGGCCCGGCGGGTGCAGGACCTGGCGGGTTGCCCAGCATGGCCCGATGCCGGGCGCGGCCGGTGCAGCATCTGGCAGGTTGCCCAGCGCGGCCGGACGCCGGGCGCGGCCGGTCCAGGACCTCGCGGGATGCCGGGCGCGGCGGAAAGCTGGGCGCGGCCGGATGCGCAGCGCGCTGGGCGCGGCGTGTGTCGGGCGCGGCCGGAAGTGTGGCGCGGTGTGCTGGGCGCGGCGTGTGTCGGGCGCGGCTGGATGGGCGCTGGGCGGGCTGACCGGCTTCCGGGGCTCGGGGCCGAGGAATGCCGGAAGCCGGTCGCGCGCGTTCCGGGCATCCCTCTGCTGAGGGTTCCGGGTGCCCGGGGCAGCGGGACCAACGCTAACCGCGGCGCCAATACCGCCGCTAAACACCGACTCAGGTCGGCTACCTGCGACAACGACTGGAGGTGAATGCCAACCGGCAATGCCGCGCCGCGGTCTCCACCGGGGTGGCGGCCAGGATGTCCGCCGGGGCCCGGATCGGTGCCCTTGCTTGACAGCGAATAGGTCTAGACCAGATGCTCGGTGGGCTCGCCGCCGCCACCGCACGAGCTGCTGGAGGACTGCCGGTGTCCCATCCGCGTTCCCGCCCGAGTACCCGTCTGCTGGCCCTGTTGTCCGGAGGACTGCTCGCGTTGTCCGGGCTCCTGATACCGCCCTCGGCGAGTGCGGCAGCGCAGCTGTCCGCGAGCTTCGCCACCACCGGGACCTGGGATTCCGGGTTCGGGGCGCAGTACACCATCCGCAACACCGGTGACTCGCCCGCGAGCGGGTGGACGCTGGTGTTCGACCTGCCGGACAACGTCCGGGTGACCAGCCTGTGGAACGGGCAGCACTCGGTGTCCGGCAACCGCAACACCGTGCAGGCGCTGTCCTGGAACGGCACGATCGGCGCGGGCCAGAGTGTGACCGTCGGCTTCAACGGCAGCTTCACCGGCGCCCTCGCCGGGCCGACCGGCTGCACGGTCAACGGAGCGCCTTGTGTCGGCGGGCCCGTCGACACCCTGGCGCCGAGTGTGCCTGGCGCGGTGCGGGTCAGTGGGAGCACGGCGAGCAGCCTGACGCTGGCCTGGACCGCGGCCACGGACAACGTGGGTGTGGCCGGGTACCGGGTGTACGAGGGCTCGGTGCTGGTCGGCACCAGCGCGGGTGCGGAGGTGACCGTGTCCGGGCTGGCGCCGGAGAGCACGCACACCTACGTGGTGACCGCGGTGGACGCGGCCGGCAACGAGTCCGGGCGCAGCCAGGCTGTCACCGGCAGCACGCCTGCGGACACCAGTGCGCCCAGGGGCGGGATCGTCGGGGCCTACTACGCGGGCTGGACCGGGTTCCCGGTCGCGCAGATCCCGGCGCAGAAGCTGACCCACCTGTACTACGCCTTCGGGTCGGTGCAGGGTGGTCGGTGCCAGGCGCCCAGTGCCGCGGCGCTGAACCACTTCGCCGAGCTGCGCACGCTGCAGCAGCGGCACCCGCACCTCAACGTGATCATCTCGTTGGGGGGCTGGGGTGCGGACGGGTTCTCCGACGGGGCGCTGACCCCGGCCGCGCGTAGCGCGTTCGCCAGCTCGTGCGTTGACCTGTACCTCAAGCAGCACCGGGATGTCTTCGACGGGATCGACATCGACTGGGAGTTCCCGGTCTCCGGCGGCATCATCACCAAGCGGCCGGAGGACAAGCGCAACGCCACCCTGCTGTTCCAGGAGCTGCGGCGGCAGATCGACGCGGTCGGTGTCGCGCAGGGCCGCAGGCTGCAGCTCATCGCGGCCACGCCGGTCGGGCGGTTCCAGGACGACGGCCCGTACGACGTGACGCAGAGCTTCGAGCTGGCCGAGGTGGCCAAGACGCTCGACTTCTACAACGTGATGACCTACGACATGGGCACCGGCTACTCGCCGATCTCGATGTTCAACGCGCCGATGCGGGCCGCCGCCGAGGACCCGACCGGGCAGCCGATGAAGGGCGGCAACAACGTGATCGGCGGGATCGAGCACTACCTGGCCAACGGGGTGCCGAAGAACAAGATGGTGCTGGGCACGCCGTTCTACTCGCGGGGTTTCACCATCAACAGCCCGCAGGCGGACGCGCGGAAGGGGCTGTTCCTGCCCTACTCCGGCACCATCAACGCGCCGCAGTGGAAGACGATCAAGGCGCAGTACCTGAACAACCCGGCCTGGCAACAGCTCCGGCACGGCGCCGCCCAGGTGCCGTACCTGTACAACGCCTCGAGCAAGACCTTCATCAGCTACGAGGACCCGACCTCGATCGCGGTGAAGGCGGCCTACGCCAAGCAGACCGGGTTGCGCGGCACGTTCATGTGGGAGTTGTCCGATGACGACGCCCAGCACAGCCTGCTCAACGCGATGGCCGGGCCGTTCCTCGGCTAGCGGGGACCGATCACGGCTGGTCGAGTACGCGGTAGTGGTACCGGCTGACGGTGCTGAATCCGGCGCTGGCGTACAACCGCTGCGCGACCGTGTTCTGCTCCATCACCTGGAGGAACGCGTGGGTCGCTCCCCGGTCCGCTGCCCAGTGCAGCAGGCCGGCGAGCACCGCGCGGGCCAGGCCCTGGCCGCGGGCCGCGGGGTCCACCCACATGCCGAAGATGCCGACCCAGTCCCGCACCAGGGCGCCCCTGGCCAGGGCCTGGTCGTTCAGGTTGGCGTAGCCGGCCGGGACCGCGGTCAGGATCTGGTGGGTGATGAACCTGCCTGCCGGGTCGGTGCGGCCGCTTTCCGCCCAATGCAGGTCCAGCCAGGTCTCGGTGGGGTGATCGGTGACCACGGGGTGCCGGGTCTGCTCGCCGAGGGCCGCCAGGGCCGTGGGGATGGGGGCGGTCTGGCCGTGGACCGGGGTGACGATGCGGTAGCCGCGGGCGGCGAGGACCTCGTCCAGGTTTGTTGGTCTGCTGTCCGGGCCTACCTGGAAGACGCTGGGCTGGCCGAGGCGGGCGTAGTGCCGTTCGACCTCGGTCAGTGCGGCCTCCAGGTCAGTGGGGGACTGTTCGGCCAGGACCGAGTTGGCCCGGTTGGTCACCCCGCCGGCGGTGCGCACCAGCCAGCCGTCCACCTCGCGGGTGTGCAGGCCCGGCCATGCCTCGGAGGCGAGCCTCCCGAACGAGATCGACTGAGTATGCATGGTCACGTATTTTCATTCATTGCGAACTCGGGTGCAACCGTCTTTCGCCGGGCTTCCGTCCTTGCGGTTGGGACGAGGAGAAGAGGAGTTCGGATGGGTTCGCTCTGCCGGGTCGGTGCTGGGGTGTTCGCGGTCACGGCCGCCCTCGCGCTCGGCTCATGCGGCGCGCGGCCCCAGGCCGGTTCCCCGCCCTCGGCCACGTCCAGTGGTTCGCCCAGTACGCAGGTCAGTAGCGAGTCGCCAGTGCGCAAGCTTGATGAGGCGAAACGCCAGCAGGTGGCCAAGGCCCGTCAGGAGGGCCGGAAGACCATGCTGCTCATGGTGTTCACCGAACCCGGTGCGACCGAGAAGGTCACCACGGGGCTACGCGAACTCGGGGCGACTGTGGAGGTCAGTGACGGTGCGGTCGGTTATCTGCGGGTCGAAGTGCCCCTCGACGCCGTGGAACGAGCCGCCGCGCTGCCCTCTGTCACATCAGTGGAACTGGATCGGCTGATCCCGCGAGACGACCCCACACCGGGAGTGCAGCCCGGTGTGGGGCCGTCGTGATCGGCCGGTTCAGCCGCTGGTGGCGCGGACCTCGACCCCGCTGATGGCGGCCACGCCCTCGGCGGTGGTGCGGACCTGGAGTTCACCGCGCAACGCCCGGCCCGGCGCCAGACCGCTGCGCGCGGTCACCGTGCCCGGCACCGTCCACGTACTCCCACTCGGCCTCGCCTGATCGGTGTCGCTGACCTCGACCGCGCCGAGTGAGGGCGCGGCGTAGAGGTCCAGGTAGTCATAGGCCGTACTGCCGGTGGGCACCGCGTAGCCGTCGATCTCGATCCGCCAGCGCCCGGCCTTCGGGTTGCTGATGGTCACCTTCTCCGTCGCGGTGGGTCCGCCGCTGGACCCGGCCTGCGCGCAGGTGCCACTTGAGCAGTCGAAGACCAGCAGGTCCAGGTCGGCGCCGGGGTCGGCCGGGTTGCCGGTGCGCACGGTGAGCGTGGAGGTGCCCTCGGGCAGGGTCACCTCGTAACTCAGCTGAGTACCCGCGGCGATGGTGGGCCGCAACGTGCGCGCACTGCCCAGTGGGCCGCCCGCCAGCCGTCCGGTGAACGCGGCCATGGTGCTGTGCAGCGCGTACTCCCTGGACACCGGCCGGCCGAGCGGCGCGGTGGCCACCACGTCCGGATCCGGTTGGACCTTGATCGCCAGCGCGGCCACGGTCACGGTGAACGGGGCGGCCAGCGCGTCGGAGGTACGCCGGGCGTCGGCGACGATCTCCCACACCCCCGGCTGCGGCGCGAGCACCGTGCGACTGCTCGGTGAGCCGGTGGGACAACCACCGCCGCCGTCGGGCAGGTAGCAGAACCGGGACCCGGTCTCCTCGTACGGCTGGCCGGTGGGCGTGAACGGCAGGAACCGCAGCTGGCCCTTGCCCGGCGCGCCGCCACCGGCGAAATCGATCTTCAGGCCGGTGCTGCCCGCCGGCACCCTGACGAAGGTCGAGCGGGTGCTGTTGCGCCCGGCCTCGCCGCTGGCACTGGCGGTGAAACCGTTGGCGGCGTTGAGTTCCAGCGGGGCGAACACCGAGTTGAGGGTGAACAGGTCGATGCCGGGGGTCATCGGGTTGTCGATGCGCAGCAGCGCGGAATGCGCGCCCGCGGTGCGCGGGGTGATCCGCACCGGCAGGGTGACCGGCTGGTTCAGCGGCAGCCGGATGCTGCTCGCGGAGCTGAACGTGCCGTCGTTGCCGAGCCATTCCACCCGGTGCCAGGCCCGGTTCGGCGATCCGGTGGTGCGGGTGAGCGTGTAGGTGCGGGTGTAGCCCACGCCGACCTGGACGCCCTCGCGGTCGTGGATGCCAACGCCCACATCGGGTTTGGCCAGCTGTCCGGACAGGACGGTCTTGACTCCGACCTCGGCCTTGATCACCTCTGGCGCCGGATCCCGTTGCAGGGCGGCGAAAGCGGCCGGGACGTCCATCAGTCCGGCGCCCTGTTCGTAGGCGCCCAGGTTCGGCAGGAAGCGTGCGGTGGAGTAGATCGCGTTGCGCAGCAAGGCCGGATCGGGCCGGGCGCCGCCGCGGGCGGCCTTGTGCGCGCCGATCAGCAGCGCCGCGCCGCCGGTGGCCTGCGGGGAGGCCATCGAGGTGCCGTTGAACATCGAGTACCCGGCGGGCAGCGGATAGGTGCCGGCGATCGGACCGGGCGTTTGCCACGGTGGCACAGTGGAAATCGCCGCGCCGGGGGCGATGATGTTCGGCTTGAAGCCGCCGTTCTCCGCCGGTCCGCGGGAGGAGAACGGGTGCAGGCCCTGCTTGGCCGAGACCACGGATCCGTAGTCGGCCAGCCAGGTCTCGGCGGTGATCGAGGAGCCGACGCTGACCGCGTCCGCGGCCACCGAGGGGTCGCCGACGGTGTTCGCGCCCGCGCCCTCGTTGCCCGCGGAGATGAAGAGCTGGACCTTGTACTCGGCGATGGTGCGGTTGTAGAGCGCGGCGCGGGCGTTGTCCCCGTCGTTGAGACCGGGCAGGCCGCCGATGGAGATGTTGACGACATCGGCGCCGTTGCGCGCGGCGTAGAGCACGCCGTCGACCAGGCCGCTGGAGGTGCAGGCCACGGTGGCCAGGCAGGCCTTGACCGAGATGAGCTTCGCACCCGGCGCGCCACCGGCCATCGCCCCGCCGAAGAGCTTGTTCCCGGCCGCGATCCCGGCCACGTGCGAGCCGTGCGCTGCGCTGGCCATGCCCAGGCTCACATACGGCGTGGCCTTGCCGTCGTAGGTCGAGCGGTCGGTCTGCACCACGAAGGCGACCCGGTCCAGCACCGGCGTCTGCGGCCGGTCCTGGCCGAAGTGGCCGATGTCGTGCTTCACCTTGTAATCGATCATCGGCGTCTCGTCGGTGAAGTCGCCGTCGCCGTCCAGGTCGACCCGGACCTGCTTGGTGACCGTGTCCTGGAGCACGCCCCAGGAGTCGGCGCGGTCGCCGTCCCGGTTGACGTCGCCGCCGATCTCACTGCCCGTCGCACCCAGGTCCTGCGCGATTTCCCGGAACAGGCCGAAGGAATAGGGCCCACCGGTCGCGGGTGCGGACCAGTCCCGGTCGGCGGCGTTGAACTGTCCACTGTGGAGCTTGGTGGACATCTGCACCCAGGTGCCGTCGCCGGAGGTTGGCGAGTTCGCGGTGTACCAGTCGACGATCTTGCGCTCACCGGTGCTGGTGGTGGCCAGCGCCGGGTGATCCAGATCCACGCCGGAGTCCAGGATCGCGATCGTGGTGCCCCGGCCGTCGGCGCCGAAGCCGGGCGCGCCGATGTCCCTGGTGGGCAGATAGGGGTTGTCGCGCGGGGTCGCGGGGCCGGGCGCGGGCTGCGGGATCGGCTGCTCGGCGCCGTCCGGCCGCGGATTCTCCCGGCGCACCAGGTGATCCACGTCCACCGCCTTGACCGAGGCCAGCCGGGCCGCCCGCTCGGCGTGCTCGGCGGGCAGGTCGACCTTGAGGTACCCCACCGCGGGCTCACTCGCCCGCACCACCCCGCCCAGTTCCCGCAACTCGGCCTCGGCGTCCCCGGCCCGCCCGGTCTCGGCGGCGACCAGCAGGGTGACCGTGGCCTGCCCGGCACCGCGCGCCTCGGCGATCCGGCCGCGGTCGGCCTTGTCGAGCTGTTTGACCGCCTCGCCCGGCGGGGCCGCGGTCGCGGGCAGCGCGGTGAGGCTCATCGCGGCCAGCACCGAGCAGGCGAGCAGGAGCACCGCGCCGGGATGACGCGGCGGGCGAAGCGGTGTGGTCACGGCGGCACCCTTCGTACGGACGATCAGCGGAGCATCGGTCGCACGGTATCCACAATGGACGGTTTCGGCGCTTCGAGACGGGTGCCTTGGCCGGAAAGGACGAGACCCCGTCCGGGAGTGCAGCCCGGACGGGGTCTTCGTTCATTCAGTTGGTCAGCCGGTCACGGCCTGGATCTGCACCGCGCCACGGCCGACGGTCACCTTGTCGGCGGTCTGCACCAGCAGATCGCCGCGCAGGTGCCGCCCGGCGCCGGGCTGGCCGCCGACGTTGATCTTCGCCGGGACCGCCCACGAGGTGCCCGCCGCGTGCGCGGCGTCCGTGTCGGTCGCCGTGATGTTGCCAAGGGCCGCCGCGACGAAGGAGTCGAGGTAGTCATAGGCGGTGGTGCCGGCGGGCACCGAGTAGCCGTCGATCACCACGCGCCACTTGCCCGCGGCGGGGTTGGCGATGGTGACCGACTCCTCCGAGTCACCGTCGGCACTGGCCGCGGTGTCCACGCAGGTGCCGCTGGTGCAGTTCTGGACGGTGAGGTCCAGGTCGGCGGCGGCGTCGGCGGTGTTGCCGATGGTGGCGGTGAAGCTGGACGCGCCGGCCGGGACCGTGACGTCGTACTGCTGGGACGTCAGGTTGGCGATGCTCGGCCGGTCGGTCTTCGCGCTGGCCAGGGTGCCGCCGACGAGCTTGCCGGTGAAGCCTGCCAGGTTGTTGGCCACGGTGTACTGGCGCTCCAGCGGAGTGCCGACCGCGGCCGTGGGGATCACGTCCGGGTTCGGGGTGATCTTGGTGCCCAGCACCTCGGCGGTGACCGAGTACGGCGCGACCTTCACATCCGAGGTCCGGCGGGCCTCGATGATGATCTCCCACACGCCGGGCTGCGGGTTGGTGATGGTGCGGCTGTTCGGCGTGCCGCCCGAGCAACCGGCGCCCGCGTCCGGGTTGTAGCAGTTGGTGGTCGAGGTGACATCCCTCGGCACACCGGTCGGGTCGTAGCGCAGGAAGCGCACCTGGCCCTTGCCCGCAGCGCCGCCGGCGGCCAGGTCGATCTTGAGTGCGCTGGCGCCCTGGGGCACCCGCACGAAGACCGACTTGGCCTGGTTGCGGCCGATCTCACCGGTGGAGGTGACCTTGTACCCGGCCGCGGCGGTGAAGTCCTGGGCGGCGAAGACCGCGGCCAGGCCCTGCGAGTCGATGCCAGGGGTGGCCGGGTTGTCCAGGCGCAGCAGGGCGGAGTGCGCGCCTGCCGACTTCGGGTTGACCTTGACCTCGAACTTGACCGGGGTGTTCAGCGGGAGCTGCACCGAACGCGCCGAGGAGAAGGTGCCGTCGTTGCCCACCCAGTCCACCGAGTAGCGGTGGTTGCCGGCCGCGCCGGTGGTGCGGGTCAGGGTGTAGGTCCTGGTGTAGGACTTGCCGGCGGCCACGCCCTCACGGTCGTGGATGCCGACGCCGAAGCCGGGCTTGGCCAGCTGGCCTTCCAGCGAGGTGTCCACCTCGACCTCGGTGCGCACCGTGTCGGTGGCCGGTCCGCGCTGCAGCGCGAAGAACGCGCCCCAGACGTCGAACTTGCCGGCGCCCTGCTCGTAGGCGCCCAGGTTCGGCAGGAACTTGGCGCTCGAGTAGATCGCGTTGCGCAGTTGGGCTGGCGTCGGACGCTGCCCGCCGTGGGTGGCCTTGTACGCGCTGAGCAGCAGCGCGGCCGCGCCGGTCGCCTGCGGGGAGGCCATCGAGGTGCCGTTGAACATCGAGTACCCGGCAGGCAGCTGGAAGGTGCCGACGGTCGGACCGGGGGCCTGCCAGCGCAGCGTGGTGGAGATCGCCGAGCCGGGGGCGATGATGTTCGGCTTGAAGCCGCCGTCCTCGGCCGGACCGCGCGAGGAGAACGGGTGCAGGCCCTCCTTGGCCGCGGCCTCCGAGCCGTAGTTGCTCAGCCAGGTCGCCGCGGTGATCGAGGAGCCCACGCTGACCGCGTCGGTGGCCACCGAGGGGTCGCCGACGGTGTTCGCGCCTGCGCCGCTGTTACCGGCCGAGATGAAGATCTGCATCTTGTACTCGGCGATGGTGCGGTTGTAGAGCGCGGCCCGCGCGTTGTTGCCGTCGTTGAGGCCGGGCAGTCCGCCGATGGAGATGTTGATGACGTCCGCGCCGTTCTTGGCCGCGTACAGCACGCCGTCGAGCAGACCGCTGGAGGTGCAGCCGGGGCTGGACAGGCAGGCCTTGATCGAGATCAGCTTCGCGCCCGGCGCGCCACCTGCGATGTTGCCGCCGAGCAGCTTGTGCCCGGCCGCGATGCCTGCCACGTGCGAACCGTGCGAGCCGGAGGCGATGCCCAGGCTGACGTACGGGGTGCCACCGATGTCGTAGATCGAGCGGTCGGTCTGCACCACGAAGGCCATCCGCTCAACGATGTTGGCGGTCTCGGCCTTGTCCGTGCCGAAGTACTGCACGTCCTGCTTGACCTTGTAGTCGATCATCACCTTGTCGTTGGTGAAGTCGCCGTCGCCGTTGAGGTCGACCCGGACCTCCTTGGTGACGATGTCCTGCAGCACGCCCCAGGAGTCGGCGCGGTCGCCGTCCCGGTTGACGTCGCCGCCGATCTCGCTGCCCGCCGCGCCCAGGTCCTGCGCGGTCTCCTTGAACAGGCCGAAGGAGTACGGGCCACCCGTGCTGGGCGCGGTCCACTCGCGGCCGGCCTCGGTGAACTTGCCGGTGCGGCCGTTCTTGGTCATCGCGACCCAGGTGCCGTCGCCGGAGGTGGGCGAGTTCGCGGTGTACCAGTCGACGATCTTGCGCTCACCGGTGCTGGTGGTGGCCAGCGCCGGGTGGTCGAGGTCGACGCCGGAGTCCAGGATCGCGATGGTGGTGCCCCGGCCGTCCCAGAACGGCAGCGTCTGCCCGAACTGCGCGGCGCCGATGTCGCCGGTCGGCATGTACGGGTTGACCCGGGGGGTCTTGGCGTCGGGCGCCTTCTGCGGCAGCGGCTGCACCGCGCCGTTGGGCTGCGGACGCGGGTCGTCGACCGGGATGACCGCGTCGACGTCGATGGCGTCCACCGACTTCAGCTTCGCGACCTGCTCGGCCTTCTCGCGCGGCACGGAGACCTTGACGTAGTCCACGCTCTTCTCGGTGGACTCCACGACACCGCCGAGCGAGCGCAGCTCCTCAACGGCCTTGTCGGTGCGGCCCTTGGCCGCGGCCACCAGCAGGGTCACGTTCTGCTTGCCCTCGCGGGCGGCCTCGGCCAGGAGTTCCCGGTCGCGCTTGTCGAGCTGTTTGTCCGCCTGGGGCGGATTCTGTTGCGGGGCCGCCGAGGCGGGCGCGGCCAGGCCGAACGCGGCGGTGCCCAGCGCTGCGGCCAGCACGGCCGCGGCAGGCGCACGCCAGCGGCGGGTGGAGGGGTTGGTCACGGCTGATCCCTTCTTGGGAACGATGCCCAAGAGCAGAACCCGCCGCCAGGGGAAGTTCAATGGCGCAAACGGAGCACTCAATACTGTTCAATACAGTCCACTATGGACGTTAGCCATCCCACATAACGGTTGTGCGTCAAGGCTTCCGCCGGAAACGGTTCAGAACCGCATTTCCTTCATCCGCTTGATCTCCGCGGTCTGGGTGGCGATGACGTCCTGGGCCATCTCCTCGACGAAGATGTCGTGCCCGCTGGCCAGCACGTCGTTGGCCATCTTCACCGCGCCCTCGTGGTGGGCGATCATCAAGCGCACGAACAGCTTGTCGAAGTCCGCGCCCCTGCTGTTCTTGAGGTGGACCATGTCCGCGAAGGAGGCCATCCCCGGCATGGCCGCGTCACCGGAACCGTGTCCGCCGCCGGCATGCGCCTCCGGCACCGGTTTCTTGTGCCGCTGCAGGTAGGCCGACATGGCCTGGATCTCCGGGGCCTGCGCGCCGTCGATCCGCGCGGCCAGCCCGCGCACATCCTGGTGCTGGGCGCGGTCCGGGGCCAGCGCGGTCATCTCCAGCGCCTGCCGGTGATGCGGAATCATCATCGAGACATAGCGGAAATCGGCATCACCGGGCGGCCGCTCGGCCAGCGGCGGCATGCTCGACAGGGTTTTCGCCGGCTCACCAGGCTTGCCCGGCGCGATCACCGGCACCCGCTCGGTGGCCTCCGGCGGCGCACCCTGCGTGCCATTGCCGGTACAGGCAGTGAGCGACAGGACGGCGAATACCGCGAGGACACCGGTTTTCCAGGGCAGACGGCTCACGACCAGCGACGCTACCTGGGCGTCCGCCTGCTGGGAACCTGGAAAAACTGTGTGCAGCGGGGGGCCAAAGGCTGTTTCCTAACCGAAAGCACACGTAGATACTGCACAGATCCAGCCGTCACGCGATGGGAGCTTTGAGGGTGGCGTCTACCCAACGCACTGCACGCCGTTTACTGATGGTGCTGTCCGGAGCGGCGCTCGTCGCCGCCTCCACGCTCGCCGGCTCGCCCGCTGTGGCAGCCGAGCCGACCGACGGCATCCCCGGCGTTGACCAGATCGTCAGCAGCAGGAACATCAAGCAGGTCGCGAACCTGCCGAAGGAAGGGCCGTTCGCACCGGAGAACGCGCTCGGCACCGACATGGCCTTCCAGGGCGACTACGCCTTCGTCGGCAACTACAACGGGTTCGACATCTTCGACATCCGCCGTCCGGCGAAGCCGAAGCGGGTCGCCCAGGTGCTCTGCCCTGGTGGGCAGAACGACGTCTCGGTGCACGGGAACCTGCTGTTCCTGTCCACCGACTCCTCCCGCAGCAACAACTCCTGCGAGAACGTGAGCCAGCCGGCCACGGTCAAGGAGTCCTGGGAGGGCGTGAAGATCTTCGACATCAGCGACGTGCGCAACCCCAAGTACGTCGCCGCCGTGGAGAACGACTGCGGCTCGCACACGCACACCCTGGTGCCCGACAAGGGCAACCGGAACGTGTACCTGTACAGCTCCTCCTACGGCCCGTCGGCCGCCTTCCCGGACTGCCAGCCGCCGCACGACAAGATCTCCATCGTGAAGGTGCCGCTGCGCAACCCGGCGGCCGCCTCGGTGATCTCCGCGCCGGTGCTGTTCCCGGACGGTGGCAACCCCGGCGGTAGCCCCAGCACCAACCCGAACCTGTCCGCGACCTCGGGCTGCCACGACATCACCGTCTACCCCAAGCTGGACCTGGCGGCCGGCGCGTGCATGGGCGACGGCATCCTCTTCGACATCTCCAACCGGGAGAAGCCGAAGGTGATCGAGCGGGTGCGCGATGACGTGAACTTCGCGTTCTGGCACTCCGCGACCTTCAACAACCGCGGCGACAAGGTCGTCTTCACCGACGAGCTCGGCGGCGGCGGTGGCGCCACCTGCAACGCGGCCACCGGCGACAAGCGCGGCGCGAACGGCGTCTACGACATCGTGGGCAAGGGCGACAAGCGCAAGCTGGTCTTCCGCAGCTACTACAAGATCCCGCGGCCGCAGAAGGACACCGAGAACTGCGTGGCGCACAACGGCTCGCTGATCCCGGTTCCCGGCAAGGACATCATGGTCCAGGCCTGGTACCAGGGCGGCGTGTCGGTGTGGGACTTCACCGACTCCAGCAAGCCCAAGGAGATCGGTTTCTGGGAGCGCGGCCCGCTCTCGGACACCCAGCTCAAGACCGGCGGTTCCTGGTCGGCCTACTGGTACAACGGTTACATCTACTCCTCGGACATCCAGAAGGGCTTCGACGTCCTCCGGCTTGACGACTGGCGCACCGACCTCGCGAAGTTCCAGCACTTCGACGAGCTGAACGTGCAGACCCAGGGCCGTTACTTCGGCTGATGTCCTAACTCGACACACCCTGCGGGGGTGTCGCATTCTTGCCAACCAGGTGAGGGTGCGGCACCCCCGTTGTCGTGTCCGGGGGCAGAAACCGATTGCCTACAACAGCTTCCCTAAACCATCAGTGTTGCCGAATGTCGTGCGGGGAGCCTGTTCGGAGTAGCGTCCGGCATCCAGGAGTTCCACTTTTGTCGAGCTTCCGCCAGTTGACTGCGGCCGTTCGGGTGGGGATCACCGAGACACCTGGACAGCCCACACTCAGCAGCCGACAAACCCCCTAGAGTGACGGCTGTACCGGAGGGGGTTCAAGGGGGTTGGAGTGGTAACTCGGCCAGAGGCCGCTGGCTGGCGGCCAGTGGCAGTTTCGCCCGGCGCGTCCTTGTCCCTCACTCGAAGTCGGCGGCGTGATCGTCCGACCTTGCGCGAGGTGGCGGCGGCGGCCGGGGTGGATGTGTCGACAGCCTCGCGGCTGTTGCGGGGACAGGACACCGCCTATCGGGCGGAGACACGGCAGCGGGTACTCGACGCCGCCGAAGCGCTCGGGTATCGCCCGAACGCACAGGCTCGCGCACTGCGCCTGCAACGACAGCAGGCCATCGGTCTGCTCGTGCCCGACCTGGACAATTTCGGCTTCACGCAGATAATGCGGGGCGTCCAGGAAGTGGCGACCGAGCAGGACTACACACTGATGGTGGTCGAGGCCGGCAGCGGTGAGGGCGCGGGCAACGCCTACGACAAGCTCGGGCTCGAAGGCAAGGTGGACGGCGTGCTGGTGGCCTTCGCCAGCGTCGATGACCCGAACATCCAGGAGTGGGCCTCCCGCGAGCACCTGCCCATGGTGCTCGTGCAGCGCGGCACCCCCGGCTACCCGGCCGCGGTGGTGATGGACGAGGTGCGCAACGTCTCGATCATGGTCGATCACCTGGTGGAACTGGGGCACCGGCGGATCGGTCATGTGAGCGGACCACTGCGCACCGACACCGGCCTGCGGCGGCGCCAGGGTTTCGCCGCGGCCATGCGGTCGCACGGGCTCACCGTGCGCCCGGAATGGATCTGCGACGGCAACTTCCACTGGCGGGGCGGCCACCAGGCAGCCCTGCACATCCTGGACGCGCCGGCCGCCCAACGGCCGACCGCCCTGGTGGTGGCCAACCTGCTGAGTGCCCTCGGCACTCTCAGCGCAGCCCGTGAGCTGGGCCTTTCCGTGCCGCACGACCTGAGCGTGATCGCCATCGACGAGCACATCGTCGCGGCGCACACCGACCCTCCCCTGACCGCGGTGAAGACGCCGCAACGGGAGCTGGGCCGTGCCTCGGCACACATGTTGTTGCAGGTGCTCCAGGGGAACCGGCCCAGCAAGCTGGTGCTCCCCACACCGCCGGAACTCGTGGTGCGGGCTTCCACCGCACCCGCGCCGTCGGCGTAGCTGGACAAAGCAAGCGCGAACATTCGTGGGCGCCACCGGGTCAGGGTGGCGCCCACGTTTGTTGCTCGGGTCCGGCCAGATCAGTCCAAAGCGCCGTCGTAGTCGGGGAGCTTGAAGGTGCGTTCGGCGTGGCCGCCTGCCAGGTCCCAGGTGTTGTTGCCGACGTTGGCGACGATGGTGTAGCCCTGCTTCTCGATGGCGATGCGGGCGTCGGTCTTGACCTTCTCGGTCGGGTCGAAGTTGAACCAGGGGCGCAGGTGCAGGCCGTCCACGGCGTAGCCGACCCGCTTGAGGTTGTCCTCGGTTGGCAGGCCGAGCAGGTACGGGCGGTTGGTGACGAAGAAGATCGACGCGCCCTGTTGCTTGGCCCGCTTGGCCGCGGCCAGCACCGGTGGGATGGCCGGGGTGGGGATGCCGAAGTTGTAGGCGGTCTCCAGCGTGGTGTTGTCGATGTCGAAGACCACGGCCTTCTTGCCGCCGCCGGGCAGCCTGCTGTCGAGGTAGCTGCTGAGCTGGGTGGTCACCGCGGTGACGTCCCGGATCCAGGTCTCGTACGGGGGCTTGTCCGCCGCGAGGCGGGCCGGGGCGGGGGCCGTCGGCGCGGCCAGCGCCGCGGGCGCGCCCAGGCCCAGTGCCGCCACGGTGATCATCCCGACCAGGGCGGATCGCAGAACCCGCATGTCGCCTCCTCGCAGTCAGCGCGCTGTCGTCACGCGCCCGGCAAGTGCAGTGCAGGCGCGTGACGACAGCGTGACCGCGAGGTTTACCGGTCGGTAGCACCGAACGGCGGTAACGCGAACTATCTTCGGGAATTCGGCCGATCAGCCAGCCGGGCGCAGCCGGACGACGTAGCCCCCGTTCTTGGCCACCGGCACGGACAGGGTGCTGTCCCGACTCACCCGCTGGCTGGTGCGGACGATCTTGCCTTCCGGGCCGTCGCCGTAGATGTCGGCCGTCCACTCACCCGCGGGCAGGAAGGACAGCGCCGCGTCCACATTGCGGCCCGGACCGGCCAGTGCCGCGCCCACGTACCACTCGGCGCCCGCCCGCCGGGCGAACACCGCGTGCTTGCCAGGGTCGCCGTCGACCAGCTTGGTCTCGTCCCAGGCCGCCGGGACCGAGCGCAGCAACTCCTCGGCCAGTGGCTGCTTGGCGTAGTTCTCCGGGCTGTCCGCGAAGTGCTGCACGCCGGACTCGAAGACCACGGACAGGGCCAGCTCACCGGCGTCGGAGTTGGGCCGCACGCCGCTGAAGGTCACCGGGGTGAAGTCCATCGAGCCGGTCAGGTTCCTGGTGAACGGCAAGGTCAGGTAGTGCTCGATCGGGAACGGCTCGCGCCCCGGCCGCGGCTTGGTGCCCTCCGCGCCCTTGACCGCCTCCACCGTCATCACGTGCGGCCAGGTGCGCTCGGTGCCGCGCGGGATCGGCGCCCCGTGGAAGTTGAGCATCAGCTTGTACTTGGCCGCGGCCGCGAAGACCATGTCGTACCAGCGCATCCGGTCCTGGCCGTCGGACTCGACGAAGTCGATCTTCAGGCCGACCACGCCCCAGTCCTGGTACCGCTTGAACAACCGCTCCAGCTCGCTGGGGGTGTCGATGGTCTGCCAGCGCACCCACAGCCAGGTGTCCACGTTGCGCGCCTTGGAGTAGGCGACCAGGTCCGGGATCCAGGCGTCCGCCCAGCCCGAGTCGACCAGGTTGTACTCCCAGCCCTGCTTGCTCGCGTAGTCCACGTAGCGCTTCTGCAGGTTCAGGTCGCCGGTGCCCAGCGCCCACCAGGACCAGGCCGCGACGCCGGGCTTGATCCAGGAGGTGTCCGCGATCTTGGACGGCGGGGCCAGGTCGGTGATCAGGTCGCTCTCGGTCACCGTGGCCAGGTCGCCGACCACCAGGGTGCGCCATGGCGTGGCCAGCGGGCCGTTGCTCACCTCGGCCGGGTCCGGCAGCACCAGCTTGAAGCGCCGGTCGGCCGGGTCCAGCCGCACCCGCGAGCCGCCGTAGCGACCGTCCACATCGGACTCGGCCAGCAGCAGCCAGCTGTCGCCGACCTTGAACAGCGAGGGGTAGCCGTACTCGGTGGCCTCGGCCTGGGCCACGCTGCTGTGCTTGTGCGCCGACTCGTAGTCCCCGCGCCCGTTGTCGAAGGGCAGCAGGAAGGAGTCCGCGGCGGCCGGCACGGCGAACTCCGATGCCTCCCCGACCACGGTCACCCACTTCGGGCCGGAGAGCACGTAGCGGTAGGCCACGCCGTCGGCGGAAACCCGCACCACCACGTCGATCCGCTGGCCGTCCTTGATGAAGCGCAACGTGGTCTCGGCCGCGTCCGTGCTGTGCTCGCGGCGCTTGCCAACGGTGGTCGTGTACTTCTCGTGCACCGCGCGCTGGCTGATGCCGGTGAACCGCAGGCCGCTGGTGAAGTCCGCGTGCGCGGTCTCCACCCCCAGCGCGGACGGCTCCAGCACGGTGGTCTCACCCCGGCGCACGGTCAGCTTCAGCCGCCCGTCCTGCCCCAGGTCCAGCTCGGCCGACGGGGTCGCGGCCGCGCCTGGCACGGAGCGGGCGCCGGGCGCGGTGAGCTGCCAGTTCGTCGCGGCGCTGGCGCTGCCGATCGCGGGCAGGCTGAGCGTGACCGCGCTACCGGCCAGCACACAGACCAGCGCGACCCTGGCGCCGCTGCGGTGCGGCGATTGTCGTCTCATCGTGCGTTCCCTCCCAGATACCTGGCGGCAGGCACTCCGAGTCAACCCGGTCGCGTGAAGTACTCCTGTATACGTTTTCAGCCTTCATATGAAGGGAGGGCGGCCGACCATGTCGACCGCCCTCGTCCACCAGGTGCGACTAGACCAGGTCGAAGGACCCGGCCAGCAGTGTCGACTGGAAGGTGCCCCACGCGCCGGGGGTGAACACCAGGGCAGGGCCACTGGCGTTCTTGGAGTCCCGCACGCCGACGACGTCCGGGACGACAGCGACCTCCACGCACTGGCCGCCATTGCCGCTGCTGCGACTGGACGTGCGCCAGGTGGCGTAGAAAAGGTCGGAGGACAACATACTGACCCCTATTTACTCAGAATTCACTTACTGCCCGCTCGATGACCGCGACGGACTCGGCCGGGCCGAGTGCCAACGCTTGCAGGCGGTCGAACGTGAGCTTATACACGTCCAAATCCGCGGCTTCATCGAGATAGGCGGCGGAGGTCAGATCCTCCAGATACACCAGCGTGGGAGCCGGTTCGTCAGGGAAACGGAGCATGGTGAAGGTGAATCCGATGGCCGCGTGCGCCCCGGACCGGAAAGGCAGCACCTGGATGGTCACGTTGGGGCGACGCTGCACCGCCACCAGAAATGCGAGTTGTTCTCGCATAATCGCCGGACCACCCACCATCCGGCGAACGGCGGCCTCACTCATGATGAGATTCAGTCGCTGAGGGTCACCACTGAGCAGCCGGGCCTGCCGCTCCGCCCGCACCCGCACCAGCCGCTCCACCTGCTCCTCGGCCAGCTCCGGGCTGACCGCGGCGATCACCGCCCTGGTGTACGCCTCGGTCTGCAGCACGCCGGTGATCAGCTCGGCCTCGTAGACCCGCATCTCGCAGGCGGCCGACTCCAGGCCGACGAAGGTGCGGAACCAGTCCGGCACCGCCTTGCCGTAGCGCGACCACCAGCCGCGCTTCTTCGCCTCGGCCGCGATGACCAGCAGGGACGCTGACAGCTCGGCGGGGGCGGAATAACACTCGAGCAGCTTCTCCAGCTCGGCCCGCTTCACCGCGACATTGCCCAGCTCGATCTTGGTGATCTTGGACAGCGAGCAGTCGAGCAGCTCGGCCGCGCTCTCCCGGTCCACGCCTGCGGACTCGCGCAACCGACGCAGTTCCGCACCGACGTGCCTGCGACGCACCGTGGGGCTTTCGGCCATGTAGGGCCTCCTCGTCAACCTCCGGCACGCACAGTTACACCTTCGAGGGATGTGGAAAATGGAACATTCTGTTTTACTGTGCGATAAGTCTGGGTGGCCGCACGGTACAGGTCACCCCGTCTCACTCATTCGAGTGACCCCGGCAAGGCAGCAGGAAGGGACCAGGACCATGACCACCCCGGCGACCTTTCCGTCGCCCGCCGCGCATTCGGTCAGCACTCACCGACATCGGGCAGGCGAGCTGAACCCGATTGAGGAACGTATTGCCGAATACATGCACATGTCGCTACGTGACCAACGTTTGTTGCTCGCCTCACTGCGCGAGCGCAGCGTCGAATTCCGCGCCTTCGACCGCCGCTCCTCACTTTTGGTCTATACCGCACTGGTGGGATTCACGCTGGTAGCGGTCTCGGTGACGCTGCACAGTTTCAACGTGCCACGTTTCCTGGCCAGTGGCTGCGCGGTCGGCGCGCTGCTCGTGCTGGTGGTCGTGCTGGTCGGCATCACCCGCCGCCGGGAGGCGCTGCTGTGGGCCGCGGTGGCCGCGCACAGCCTGGATCTGGACCGGGCGGAGTTCGGGCGCGTGCTCAACCCGCCCCGGCAGAGCGGCGAATGGCTGCCCGAGCCGCGTTCCGCGGAATCGGGCTGAGACCCGGGAGAGCGGAAGGCTCGGGAGTTCAGTCCCAGAGCACGGGGGTTTCCGCGCAGCGCGGGGCCGGGATGGCGGTGCCCCTGGCGAACTGCGCGCACGGGGTGAAGGACAGCGCGGGCGCGGCCAGCGCGAGCAGGCTGACGAAGAAACGCTGATCAGCCACGGTGATCACGAAGTCCACCCCGGTGCGCCGCGGCGGGACCGGATCCTCCGAGGCGTCCCGGCGACGGTCCTCCTCGGCCATCAGCAGCAGGTGCCGGTAGGCGGCCTCGCCACCGGCGGGTGTCTGGGCGTCGAAGGCGGCCACGAAGGTGGTGCAGCTCGGGTCGAAAGCGCCCGCACCGCGTACCAGTCCGGCCAGGTCAGCCCAGGTCCGCGCGGCATCCGCGGGATCGGCGAGGCTGCCGTAGGCGCGTTGCACCAAGCGCCGGTGGGCGCGCTGGGGCGTCGTCATCTCGTCCTCCCGATTATCAGTGCCACTCAACCGGCAGCTCCCGCACGCCGTAAACCGCCATCTCGTGCCTGAACTTCACCTGATCGGGGGCAATGGCCAGCCGCAATCCCGGAACTGGCAACAGAGCGCGCACGGCCTCGGTCAGCTCGGCCCTGGCCAGCAACTGCCCGAGGCACTGGTGCACCCCGTGCCCGAAGGCCAGGTGCGGGGCGGCATGCCGCTGGAGGTCGAGTTCGTCCGGCTCCGGGTAGACCGCGGCGTCCCGGTTGGCCGAGGACAGCGAGACGATCACGCCGTCGCCGCGGGCCAGCCGCACGCCGCCGAGGTCCACCTCGCCCAGCACCGCCCGCACCACGCCCTGCTGCACCACGGTGGCGTGCCGCAGCAGCTCCTCCACCGCGGCGGGCACCAGCCCCGGATCGGCCAGCAGCTGTGCCCACAGCGCCGGGCGGCGCAGCAGGAGCAGCATGCCGATGCCGATCATGTTGGCGGTGGTCTCGTGCCCGGCGACCAGCAGCAGCCTGCTCATCCCGACCAGGTCGTCCTTGGTCAGCTCGCCGGTGCGCACCCGCTGCACGGCCAGCCTGCTGATCAGGTCCGCGGCCGGGTCGGCGAGCTTGCGGGCGACCAGGCCGTCCAGGTAGTCCCACAGCTCGGCCATGGCCGCGGTGACCTCGTGCCCCGGCCGGGAGCGGTCGAGCTGGATCTCGCTGCGGCCGGCGAAGAACTCGCGGTCGGCGAAGGGCACGCCGAGCAGGTCGCAGATGACCAGCGCGGGCAGCGGCCGGGCGAAGGCGCTCATCAGGTCGGCGGGCGGGCCCTGGCCGAGCAGCCCGGCCAGGCAGTCCCGGACCACGGCCTGGATGCCGGGGCGCAGCGCGGCCATCCGGCGCACGGTGAACTCGCCGGTGAGCATCCGGCGATACCGGCCGTGTTCCGGCGGGTCCATCGAGAGGAATATGCCGGGCATCCGGGGGCCTTCCGGCGCCGGCCGGATCTGCGGGAAGCCCGGATTGGCCGGGTCGCTGGAGAAGCGCGGATCGCCGAGCACGAACCGGGCATCGGCGTACCGGGTGACCAGCCAGACCGTCTCGCCGTGCGGGGTGCGCACCAGCGAGACCGGCTCGTGCGCGCGCAGGTGGGCGAAGCGCGGTGGTGGGTCGAGCGGGTTCACCCGGCTCGGCGGGTAGTCCGGGGGCACCGTCTCATCAAACCCGGCGCCCCCGGACTTCGAAAGGGGTGAGGGGTTGCCCCCGCCGCCAGACGGACAACCCCTCACGTTCATGGTGCGACCTGCTGTACCTGGTACGGATCGCAGTGCCGGGATGGTTCAACCCAATTCGTGAGACCGCTCCCAACCACCCGAAAGACTGGTCTGCGGCACTGGGCTAAACAACCCCCGATCGTCTCTTCTGTCGGAAACCGGTCATGCCGCCACGTACCGTCCGGCGAGCACGAGCAGCACCTGGACCTGGATGCTGCTGGCGTAGTAGTCGGTGGTGCTGAGCGAGGTGCTGGCGAGCTTGGCCCACAACCGGTCCAGCCACGCCTGGCTGCCGGGGTCGGCCATCGCGGCCACCGCGAACGGCGCGAAGAACGCGGCTGAGCTGCCGCTCTCCACCACCGCGCCGTTGAGGTCGTAGCCCTTGGCGATGCGGTTCGGGTCACCGCCGGTGGCCTGCTTGATCCAGGCGTTCATCTTGCGCACCTGGGCCTGGGCCGCACTGCCGGAGACGGTGATCGCGTCCACGCCGAGCCGCCACGGGTCGCGGCAGGCGTTCCAGCTGTACTTGCCGTCGGTCTCGGCGTTCTCCAGGAACTTGCCGATCGCGGGCCGCAGCGAGGACTGGGTGTCCTGCACGAAGTCCGGCAGCAGACCGGTGTTCGGCGCGAACTGCTGCTGCAACCGGGTGACCGCGTTCTCGGTCGCGCCACGCACGTTGTGCCAGAAGGAATCGCCGGTGGCCTTGGCGAAGGCGCGGAAGTGGCCGGGCATCCAGTCCGAGGAGCGCGAGCCGTTGTTGTGCGAGCCGGAGCTGGCCCAGTCGGCCACCAGCGGCAGCTTGTTGCCGGCGTGGACCTCGCTGCGCTTGATCGCGGCGATGATCCGCAGCGCCTCCTGGCGGTAGTTGTAGGCGCCGCCACTGCCCCACCGGCGGTCGGCCAGCAGCAGTGCGTAGGCGATCTCCAGGTCCGCGTCGGTGGCCGAGTCGCTGCCGTTGACGCTGACGCAGTCCGGGTTCTGCTCGGCCGCGTGCAGGTCCCGGTCGATCACCGAGGGATGGTTCTTGACGAAGCGCAGGATGCCGTCGAAGACCGTGCGCGCCTGCGGGTCGACATCGGCCATCAGCGCGGAGATGGTCATCCCGTAGCCCTGGCCCTCGCCGACGAAGGCGTGGTCGGCGTCCACCGAGCGCACCGCCCACTGGCCGCCGCCGCAGCTGGTGGTGAGGAAGTTGGTCTTCCACTGCTGGTAGTAGCGGGAGAGCACCTGGTCCTGCTCGGCCTGGGAGACCGAGGGGCGCAGCGTGCCGGGCAGGTAGCCACCGGTGGGCGGCGGTTCCTGGCCGCCGACGCCGTAGACCTCGAACTCCCACAGCGAGTAGCCGTAGACGGTGCCGCGCTGGGTGCCGGTCAGCCGCAGGTGCCGGGCGGTGGTGCTGACGTTGATCTCGTCAAGGCCGCCGTCGCCCGAACTGGTGCTGTGCAGGGCACGCCAGGTGTTGCCGTCGTCGGATGCCTCCAGCCGGTAGGCCCTGGCGTAGGCGTCCTCCCAGTTGAGCCGGATCTGCCGGATGTCCTTGGCAGCACGCAGATCCAGCTGGATCCACTGTGGATCGGCGCCCTCGGCGCTGGCCCACCGGGTGCCGGTGTTGCCGTCCACGGCCGAGGGGCCGGCCAGCGACGCCTCCTCCACGGAGGACGTGCTGACGTTTGCACCCAGGGCGAGGTTGGTGGCGGCGGAGGCGGTGCCCGCGCCGACGCAGAGACCGGCGAGCAGTGTCGTGACCACGACACCGGTGATCAGCCGAGGTGAGCCGTTCATGGTTTCGCGTCCTCTCGACTAGCGGATCGGGAGAAGCGGCAGGGGGATCCGAGGGTGACCCAGGCCACGTCGGCCGTCAAGGTTGTTAGGTAACTTTCCTGTCTATTGCGGCGCAAACTGGCCTGCTTGGGGCAATCGTTTGTGCCAACTGGCCGAACGCAGCCGAACGCGGCCGGTGCGTCACACGCAACGGCCGCGTTCGTAAGGGAGGCGGGCGCCCATCTCTCCCCCATGCCGATGGACGCCCGCCTGGTCAGCGCCCCCGGCTCCAGCGGTCCGGGTTGGGGCCTCTCGCCGGAGCTTTGCGCAGTGGGGCTTTGAACACCACGAACGTTATCCGCGGCCCCCGGTGCGGAAGTACGACCGGAGGTCGAGCGGTGCGCTGACGAAAGTCGATGGTTGGCTGGGGCCGTGTACCGCGACGAGGACTTCCCCGCCGACCCGTACCCGGGCGCGGTGCCGCCCACCTCCTACCTGCACACCGACGGCCTCGGCCTGCCGCTGCACGAGACCAGCACCGGCGCGCTGGTCCAGCCCGACGGGGTTGACCTGGACGAATGGCTGCTCCAGCGCGGCGAGGCGCCGTTGTCCGGGCGGATCCCGGTGCTGACCTACGGCTCCAACCGATGCCCGTCCAAGATCACCTGGCTGCGGGAAAACCTTCGTCTACCCGGGCCGGTGGTGGTGCTGCGAGCGCACTGCGCGGACCTGGCCGCGGTGTGGGCCAGCGGGTTCCGGCTACGCGACGGCGCCCGCCCGGCCACCCTGGCCGCCATGCCGGGGGTGACCGAGACGCACGCGGTGTGGCTGGCCACGCCCGAACAGCTCCGGGTGCTGGACGTGGTGGAGGGGCGGGGCGAGCGCTACCGGCTGGCCAGGGTGCACACCGGCCGGGTCACCCTGGGCACCGGCGCGCACCTGGACGGGGTGCTCGCCTACGTGGCCCGCGGCGAGGTGCGCGAACCGCTGCTGGTGGACGGCGAGCCGGTGCGCTGTCAGGAGCTGTCCCAGGCCGCGGCGCGGGAGCTGACCGGCGAGCCGGGGTCCTGCGGGCTGGCGGTCACCGAGATCACCGGCGACCCTGATCCGGGCCTGTGGCCGGACCGGGTGTTCGTCTACGGCACCCTGCAGCCGGGTGGTTCGGCCTGGTCGCTGGCTGCCCCGTTGGTCGGTGGGACGCCGCGGCGGGTGCGTGTGCCTGGCACGTTGTACGACACCGGCGAGGGCTGGCCTGGGCTGCGGATCGACCCGGCCGGCGAGGTGCCGGGCTGGCTGCTGCCGCTGGCCGATCCGGTGGCCGCGCTGCCGGTGCTGGATGAGTACGAGGGCACGGAGTACCGACGGATCCGGCTCGCCCTCGCCGACGGCACGGTGTGCTGGACCTACGTCTTCACCGCGGCCACCGACGGGTTCCGCGTGGTGCCGTGCTGGCCGGCCGGGCACGTGTGAAGATCACCGGCAGCGGGAAACCCGAGGGGGCCGACTCGGGAGGAGAACTGACGTGCGCATCCGACCTTTGCTGGCGCTGTCCGCGCTGACCCTGCTCGCCGCCTGCGGCCAACCAGCCGCCCAGTCCCCTGGCAGCGGCACGCCGAGCAGTGCCACGGCGAGCAGCAGCGCGGCGGCCAGTCCGAGCAGCACGCCCGCGGCCAGGGAACAGCCGCCGGAGGTGACCGCGGCGGCCCAGGTCGGCCGGTGCACCGCGGCGACGCTGCGCGGCGAGCTGAAGGCCGGTGATCCCGGTGCCGGACAGCGCTACGCGACGCTGCTGGTGACCAACACCGGCAAGGCCAACTGCACGCTCTACGGCTACGGCGGCCTGGCCCTGCTGGACGGTTCCGGCAACGCGCTGCGCACCCAGCTGGAACGCAAGCCCAGTCCCGGACCGAAGCTGGTGACGTTGCGCCCCGGCGGCAAGGCCGGCAAGGAACTGCACTGGGGCGCGGTGCCCGGTCCCGGCGAGCCGACCTCCGGCCCCTGCCAGCCCGCCCCGGCCAAGATCAGCGTGATCCCGCCGGACGAGCGCACGCCGTTCGAACTCGGCTGGTCTTTCGGCCCGGTGTGCCAGCAGGGCAAGATCGAGGGCTCCGCCTATCACGCCCTGTGAGCTAGGAGCGCGCCGATGAGGTCCAGGATCCTGCCGCTGGTAGTCGGCCTGTTGCTGATCGGCGGGGTCTCCGCCGCCGCCCCGGCCGGTGACGCCGGGGCGCGCGGCCGCCTTGACCTGGTGACCGCACGCGGTGAGCTGCGGGTGTGCAGCACCGGCGACTACCGCCCGTTCACCTACCGCGCCCCTGACGGCAGCTGGACCGGTATCGACCTGGACCTGGCCCGCGACCTGGCCACCCGCCTCGGCGTCCGGCTGAAGATCGTCCCCACCACCTGGTCCACCCTGCTGCCCGACTTCCGCAGGCACTGCGACATCGCCGTCGGCGGCATCTCGATCACCCTGGACCGCGCCCGGCAGGCCTTCTTCAGCAAGCCCTACGTACGCGACGGCAAAACCCCGATCACCCGCTGCGAGAACAAGGACCGCTTCCAGACCCTGGACCAGATCGACCAGCCGGGTGTGCGCGCGGTGGTCAACCCCGGCGGCACCAACGAACAGTTCGCCCGCGCCAGCCTCAAGCGCGCCACCATCGTCGTGCACCCGGACAACAACACGATCTTCGACGAGATCATCGCCGGCCGGGTGGACCTGATGATGACGGATGCGACCGAAACCCGTTGGCAGGCAAGGCAACGCCCGGAGCTGTGCGCGGTGCACCCGGAGGCCCCGTTCACCTTCAGTGAGAAGGCGTACCTGGTGCCGCTGGGCGATGTGGTGTTCCAGCAGTGGGTCGACCAGTGGCTGAATCTGGCGTTGCACGACGGGACCTGGGCGCGGATCAGCAAGCCCTGGCTGGGCTGAGACCAGGGTTGTCTTTTCGGCTGAACGGGCCAGGTTGTTTCGGCATCCGGCCGATCGAGACCAATTCGAACCCGATTGGTCGTACCTGGTAACAACCGGCGTGGTTCCGGCGACCTGACCACCATCTCTGCTCGGAAAAACGGGACAGCGAGGGGTCGAAGTGCCGGAAGAGGAACCTGGGCCGGTTCGGCTGTGGTGGTGGTCGGCCGCGAACTGGAAGCGGGGGGTGTCGATCTTCGCCGGGGCGTTTCTGTTGCTGTTCGGGCTGATCGGCACGGTGGGTGCGGTCCGTGGGCCGATGCCGCCGGTGACCAGTTCGGTCACCGTGGCCGCCACCGCGGCCAGTTCGACCGTGCCGCTGTCCGCGACCACCGCGGGGACCAGCACCACCAGCGTCGTGGTCAGCTCGGTCACCGCCACCAGCACGCCGGTCGGCAGCACCGAGGCCGTCCCGTCGAGTTCGGCGGAGCCGCCGCCTGCCCCGCCCGGTGGGCGGACCACCAGGGCCGCACCGCCACCGCCACCGCCGCCGCGGACGACCAGGGCGAGCACGCCGAAGCCGCCGCCGCCTCCGCCCAGCAGTCAGAAACCGCCGCCCGCCGGGGTGGTGACGCCCGGCGCGTTCTGCTCGACCGCGGGTGCGGTCGGGGTGTCCAAGACCGGCAAACCCATGGTGTGCGCGCCTGCCAGTGACGGCCGGTTGCGTTGGAGGTCCGCGTGATGACGAATGCGACCGACGCGGTGCGCGTGCTGCGTGTCTGGCAGACGCCGACCAATCCGGTGGCCTACCGCTGTCCGCAGGGGCACGGGGTGCTTGGACTGTTCAGTGATCGGGAGGCGGATACGGGGCTGATCCTGGCCTGTGCCGCGTGCAGTCACCGGGTGCCGGTGGACGCCGCGACCGTGGACCGGGCCGCGGCGGCGGCCGATACCCCGCCGACCATGGCCTTCGGCGCGGAGGAGATCCCGGCGGGCCACGGGTCCTGGCGTGGGCAGCTGGACAACGGGCTGGTGCGCACGCATGGGTGGCTGCTCGTCGGCAATCGGCCGGTCAGCTCGGGGTTGCTCAGCGCCATCGGCGGATTCCTTGTCTCGCTGGGGTTCCTGGCGGGCAACGCGTTGTGGCCGGTGCTGACCACGGCGCTGGGGTACGGGCTGTGGAAGCTCACGGTGGTGCGGCTGCGGCCCGCCTCCCGGGTGCGCAACCACAGCCTGATCACCGCGCGGGAGCTGGTGGAAGGCGATTTTGTGCGGCGGTACGGCCAGATCGGGCCGGTGGCCCGGGTGGAGTCGGCCACGCCGTGGACGGATGGGCTGATCGCGGTGCACTTCACCGGGGGTGGGCAGGCTCGGTGGGAGCCGACGCGGCAGGTTTGGGTGGCTGAGCTGCTGGACTGAGGCTGTCCGATAGGAGCGTGAATCTGTCAGACTGGCGGCAGTGTGCCAGGTGGTGTTCGGGCGAGGATCTTCTCAGCAACCACGACAGAGGAGGTCCACATGTTGATCGCCACCGTAGATTTCAGCACCGCGCCCGCCGACCGGGTCGCCGCGCTCGCCCAGTTCGACGCCGAACGGGACCGGGTGCGGGCCATGCCGGGCAACCGCGATTTCCGGGTCTTCGCCTCGCGGGAGGACGACGGGCAGATCACCGTGCTGCACGAGTGGGTGGACGAGGAGTCCTTCCGCGGCTACCTGGCCTCGGAATCCTTCGCCAGCTTCGGCGCGGTGGTCCGGCCGCTCACCGTCGGGGCGCCGGTGAGCAGGCGATTCCTGGCCGAGCCGGTCGAGATCGGATGACGGCCAAGGCGTACAGCTTCGTGCGGGAGGTCGAGGCGGGGCCCGAACGGGAACTCCGCACCGACCGGCACTACCTGCTGTACGCCTCGGCCGGGGCCCTGCGACTGACGGCCGACGGCCAGGTGTGGCTGCTGCCGCCGGCCAGGGCCGCGCTGGTCGAGGCGGGGCGGCCGATCCAGGTGAGCATCCCCCGGCCGGTGCGCACGGCCTCGGTGCTCTTCGACACCGGGTTCGCCCCGCCGCCGTCCGCGCCGCTGGCCGTGTTCGACCTCAGTCCGCTGGCCCGGTGCCTGGTCGCCGAGTGCGGGGCGTGGGGTGATCCCGACGCGGAGCTGCCGCCCTACGCGGAGACGATGTTCGCCGCCCTGGCCGCGGTGACCTGGCGGCTGGCCGAGCAGCCCAGCCCGGTCACCATCCCGGCCGGGCGGTCGGCGGAGCTGCGGCAGGCACTGCGGCTGACCGAGGCGCGACTCGGCGAGGAAGTGCGCTTCGAGGAGGTGGCGGCGCGGGTCGGGCTGGCGCCCCGGTCGCTGGCCCGCCGGTTCGCCGCGGAGACCGGGATGACCTGGCGGGCGGTGCTGCGCCGGATGCGGCTGGCGCGGGCGATCGAGGAACTGGTCGCCGGGGACGCACCGGTGACCGAGGTGGCCTTCCGGGTCGGCTACGCCTCGCTGTCGGCGTTCAACGCGGCCTTCCTGGAGCTGACCGGCCGCACCCCGACGGAGTACCGCGACAGCTGCCGGGGCTAGGGCATGTCCGCGGAGCCGCGTGGGCGAGAGTCGTGATCGAGGTGGTTCCTGGTGGCGCGGCCGGGCCGCCCTCATACCGGGCGTATTCGGGTGGTCCGGCCGTGCCGCCAGGGGCCGCCTCGGCGCGGCTATCGCGTGCGTGGCTGTGCGGACATGCCCTAGCGTTTCCCGGGTGACGTTGCGGTCGGTGCTGGCGGCGATGCCGGACTACGCCGAGGACATCCGGGCCAGCCTGGAATCGGTGCTCGGGGAGTCCGTGCTGAACACCCAGCGGCTCTGGGGCGCGGTGGTGGCGGTGGCGCTCACCGACGGGCGGACCGGGGCCCTGGCGGGGCTGGTGGAGGAGGCCAAGGGCCGGCTGTCGGCGCAGGCGTGGGACGCGGCCAGGGCGGCCGGGGCTGTGCTGGCCATGAACAACGTCTACTACCGGGCCAAGCACCTGCTGGGCGAGCAGGAGTACCTGAAGATGCCCGCGCGGTTGCGGATGCGGGTGGTGGCGCGGCCGGGTGTAGACAAGGGCGACTTCGAGCTGTGGTGCGTGGCGGTCAGCGCGGTGAACGGCTGCGAGGTGTGCCTTGAGCTGCACGAGCGCAAGGCGCGGGCGGCCGGGGCCTCGGCGGATGAGGTGCACGAGGTGCTGCGGGTGGCGGCCGTGGTGCACGCCGCGGGGGTGGTGCTGGCCGCGGAAGAGGCCCACCGCACCTCCTGTTCACACCACTGAGGGACAATTGGCCGGCGATGGTGGAAGACGAGCTGGAGCTGCTGATCACCGTGGTGGTCGCCGCCGAGAACGAGTCCCAGGCCCGGAATGCCTGTCTGGGGCTGGTAGCGCTGGGCGGCGGGCGGATCGTCGAGGCGGGTGACTGCTCCGATGAGGAGCCGGGCTGCTGGTCGGTGACGATCAGCCAGCCGAGTGACGAGCGGGCCGCGGCCAGTGACGCCGGGGCGTTGTCCAGGGCGGTGCGCACCTTCGTGCGCGGGCTGGGACCCGATGTCAGCGTGCCGAGGGTGTCCTGCGAGCTACCCACCGCCTGGACCGTGCTGGACGATCCCGACCTGGTCACCCAGCTGGTGCCCGGCGGCGAGCGGGTGCTGGTGGAGGCCTGGCTGGGCGCGAGTCCGCTGCTTCCGCAGGCGCCTGCCGACGAGGACCCGGACGAGGTGATCCCCGAGCCGGAGCCGGTGGTGCTGCCGGACGGGCCGGTGCAGCGGCTGCGGCTGTCGGTCGACGTGGCCGCGGACCGGCGGGCCGGGGCGGAGTGGCAGGCCAGGGCGGTGGCCAGCCGGATCACCCACGACGGCGAGCTGACCGACTTCACCCCGTGCGGACCGGGGGTGCTCGGGGTCGAGTTCGACCTCGGACTGGTGCCCGGCGACACCGCGACCGCGCTCAAGGACGCGATGGCCCGGATCGGCGAGGACAACTGGTCCGAGCTGGAATGGGACGGCGAGCACGCGGCCAGTTACTGGTCGGCCGACCCGGCGCCGAGTGCTGGCGTGATCGCCCTGCAGCTCAGCGCCGGACCGGCCGGGGTGCCGGAAGTGGCTACTTCACCCACGCCGCGGTGACCGGACCCCAGTTGCCGTCGGCGTCCTTGGCCCGCACGTAGGCCAGTCGCTCCAGGCCCCAGGCGCCGGCCTTGCCACCCAGTTCCACGGTCGCGCCGTCGCCGCTGACCTTCAGCGGCCGGGCCCGGCCGCCGTCCCAGGGCGCGCGGTCGAAGTAGATCTCCGCCTCGACCACCTTCTGCGCGGCCGGACGGCCGACGCCGACCGTGCCGTAGGCGTTGTCATCGGCCTTGGCGCTGACCTCGACGCTGAACAGGCCGCGCTTGACGGTCAGGCCGGACACGGTCGGGCCCAGCGTGGAGACGTAGGGCTGCCTGGCCGACTTGGCCGCGTAGAGCAGCGCGTCCTTGTTCAGCTCCCAGAACCTGTCCTGGCAGGTGTAGGCCGGGTGGAAACCGTTGCACTCACCGCTGTTCGGGCCGATCTCGAAGGTGAAACCGGCGATGCCCAGCTTGTCGTAGGCCCAGTCGTCGGCCGCGCCGGTGACGTTGTAGAGCACCTCGCCCGGCTGGCCGGTGGTGTAGCCGTTGTAGCCGCTCATCCGGAAGGCCATCGAGCGCAGCCCGGCGTCGTTGGGGGTCTTGACCTTCGGGTCGTGGCCCCATGGCATCAGCACCAGATTGCCGTAGGTGTGCAAGGTGATCATCGCACCGCGGGCGGTCGCCGGGGCGGCGTCGGTCTCGCCCGGTCCGCGCTGGTCCGGGAACAGCTTCTCGAACAGCCCGGCCAGCTGGTGGGTCTCCGGCTCGCTGGCCGCCTTCGGGCCGCGGTAGGTCTGCGCGCAGGCGTTGCCCGAGGTGCCGACCCCGCCCCAGCGGGAGTCCCAGTTGCGGTTGAGGTCGATGCCCTCGTGGTTGCTGCTCCACGGGCCGGGGCACGGGGTGACGCTGTTGCTGTCGTTGCGGTTCTTGCGCTGCCAGGCCGAGCTGTTGGCCGAGGTGCCCGCGTTGGTCAGGCCGTCCTGGACCACGCCGATGCCGTCCGGGTTCACCTGCGGCACCACCCACACCTCGGTGCCGCCCAGCAGCGCGGCCACCTCGGCCTCGCCGTAGGCGCCGTCGAGCAGCCGGGTGATGAACCGCCATGCCTGCTCGCTGGTGGTCACCTCGCGGGCGTGGATCTGGGCCATCAGCAGGAACCTCGGCTTGGCCGAGTCCGGCTTCAGCTCACAGCCGCGCCAGGCCTCGGCGGTGATGCACAGCGCTTCGAGCTGGTTGCCCTTTGCCGGGTCCTGCCCGCGCTCCCAGGACTCGCCGTAGGCCACCCGCCTGGTCAGGTCCGGGTAGTGCTTGGCAACGTCGGCCACGAAGGAGTGAAAACCCTCGACCGTCCGGTAGCCGCCGTAGAACGTCGGATATTCCTTGCCCGCCAGTCGTTTCGGCTTCGGGTAGGCCGCGGCCGCGCGCGGGGTGACCGCGGCGGGGACCTGCTGGACCCGGACCGTGCGCGCGCCGAGCCCGGCCAGCGTGCCGGGCACGCCGTCCTGGCTACGGACCAGGATCGCCGAGCCCTCCCGGCCCAGGACGTCCAGACCGGCCTCGGCCAGCCTGCGGCCCAGTTCGGCCGGGTCGCCGGGGGCGGTGACGTGCAGGATCTGCGCCGCGTCGGCAGCGGCTCCCGGTGCCGCCAGCGCGGGTGCGGGCAGCAGCGCGGCCGCGGCGACCGCGGTGGCGGCCAGCGCGGTGCGCAGCACGGAAAGGCGTTTCGCCATGTGAGCAGCCGTCCTTCCAGAGGATCAGTACCGCTCGATCCTGTGATGCGCCCGTGACCTGGAGCAAGCCCCAGACGGCTGGTGGACGGCACGGCGCGTAGTCCCCGCCCTCACCCCAATGGCGGTGGAAATCAACCCGATCTTGGTTGTACTGAGGAGGTGTTTGGGTACTACCTTCAACTAAATAAGCCGTGCCATGTCCGTGGCACGGCTGGAGTCGCATGGAGGAGCTGGGCGCGAGATGGCAAGTGTGGAGCAGGTACGCCACGGGATCTCACAGGCCACGGAGAAGGCGAGGGAGAGCGTCAACGCCCTCCAACAGGCCGTGACAGCCCTCGAAGAAGCCCAGACCGCGCTGCACCAGGTGACCCAGGGCAGCAGCCAGTCCGACGCCGAACAGGCCGCCAACCTGCTCACCCAGGCCGTGTCGAGCATCGGCGAGACGCAGAGTCAGGTGCAAAGCGCGATCAGCACCGCCGAGGGCTACGCCAACCGGCTGTAGGCGCCGGTGTCCTCTGTCGCGGAGGTGCTGGCCGTACTGGGCACCGTGCGGGACCAACTGCTCCAGGCGCACCAGGGCCTGACCGAGGCCGATGAGCTGCTCGGGGAGTCCCTGGCCGTGCTGGCCAGACTCGGCAAGCACCACTCGGAGTCGTTGACCCCGCCCGAACTGCTCGGCGCCAGCACCCAGCACCAGCGCAGCGTGGAACTGCTCACCGCGGCGCTGGACCGGGTGGAAGGCCTGATGACCTCCCTGTGAGACTGGCGGCGTGATCTTGGGCGGTGCAGCGTGAGCAAGAAAATCGAGCGGCGGGCGCGGATCGGCGAGGTCTTCGGCGAGTTCCACGACGCGGTGGCGATGGCGCTGGGCGCGGCCAGGCAGGAGCACACCGTGGCCGAGGCGCAGCACCGCCGGGCCGAGTTCGAGCTGACCCTGCGCAAGCAGGGAATCCGTGCGGTGCAGGCGGATCCGGCCTTCGCCGGGCAGTACGCCGACCCGGCGCTGCGCCCGCTGGCCGAACACGCGCTGGCCGAGCACGAGCAGGTTTTCGCGCAGTGGACCGGGAACGGCCCGGCCACCCTGGCCGAACTGGTCCGCGAGCACGCGCCCGGCTCGGCAGGGGATCACTGGGAACACTGGCTTGGCCTGCCGGGCACGCACGACGGCAGCGTCCCGGCGCCGGGGCTGTGGCGGATCGGCTCGGCCCGGATCGAGGACGCCTCGCTGGCCGAGGAGTTCCCGGCCGCGGTGCCGTTGCTCGACCACGGCCACCTGCACGTGCTCTCCGACCACAGCACCCGGATGCACGCCGAGGCACTGGTGGAAACGCTGGTGCTGCGCGCGCTGTCCTACTTCCAGCCGGGGCTGGTGCAGGTGCACGTGTGGGACACCGGCCAGTTCACCGGCTCGCTGCCCGGCCTGTACCCGCTGGCCCGCGCCGGGCTGCTCACCGTGCACGACCCGAGCCGGTTGCAGGACCTGCTCACCGAGTTCTCCGAGCACATCCGCCGGGTGCACACCCGGATCCTGGTCGACGGGCACGCCTCGCTGCGCGCGCTGACCACGGCCACCGGCAAACGTTCGGAACCGTGGCGGATCGCGATCCTCTTCGGCAACCGGGAGGACCTGGACGACCAGCTCCGCCAGCAGTTGCAGCGGGTCGCCCGCAACGGACTGGCCTGCGGCATCCAGCTGATCATGGTGGACATGCGGCTGTCGGTGAACAGCCCGCTGGAAACGGTGGAACTGCACCGGGACGGCACCGTCACCGCCAGCATGACCGGCGAGCACGCCACCGTCACCCTGGACGATCCACTGCCGAGGGACCGGGTGCCGGTTGCCTGCGGGGCCATCGCGGACGCGCTGCTGGAGCGGCGCAGCCGGGTGTGCACCTTCGCCGACCTGCTGCCCGAGACCCGCTGGGCCGAGCACTCGGCCACCGGGGTGAGCGCGCCGATCGGCCGCAGCGACGGCCAGGACGTGTTGCTGCACCTTGGCGATTCCTCGCCGCACGCGCTGATCGGCGGGCCAAGCGGCTCCGGCAAGACCAACTTCCTCTACGCCATGCTGGGCAGCCTCACCGCCCGCTACTCCCCCGACGAACTCGAGCTGTACGTGCTCGACTTCAAGGAGGGCGTCTCCTTCGCCCAGTTCACCCCCGGCCGCAAGGACCCGAGCTGGCTGCCGCACGCCCGGCTGGTCGGGGTGAACGTCAACGCCGACCGCGAGTTCGGGCTGGCACTGCTGAAGTACCTGGCCGATGAGATGCGCCGCCGGGCCGAGGCGGCCAAACGGCACGAGGTCACCAAGCTGGAGGAACTGCGCACCGAGGACCCGGAGGGGCGCTGGCCGCGGATCGTGGCGGTCATCGACGAGTTCCAGTTCCTCTTCGCCGAACGCGACGCGGTGACCAACCAGGCGGCCGGACTGCTGGAGGACGTGGCAAGGCGCGGGCGCTCGCAGGGCATCCACCTGGTGCTCTCCAGCCAGGACGTCTCCGGCATCGAGGCGTTCTGGGGCAAGCCGGCCATCTTCGAGCAGTTCATCGTGCGGATCGCGCTGCCCAAGGCACGCCGGGTGCTGGTGGACACCAACCAGGCCGCGATCGAGATCCCCCGGCGGCACGCGGTGATCAACCACGATTCCGGCGTGCGGCACGGCAACGAGGTGGCCCGGATCCCGGACGCCACCAGCCGCGGCACCTTCGACGCGCTCCAGGTCGAGCTGTGGCAACGCCGGCCGGCGCACCTGGGCGAACCCCGGCTCTTCGACGGCGACCACGTGCCCGCACTGTCCACTGTGGAGGATTTCCGGCTGCTGGAACCACGGCGCGGCAGGCCGCCGGTGGCGTTGCTGGGACAGGTGATCGACGTGGCGGGCAGCGCGGCCGGGGTGACCCTGGCCCGCACCCCCGGCCGCAACATCGCCGCCTTCGGCTCGGTGCTGCGCGATGCCACCAGCGTGCTGGCCGCGGCCACGCTGTCGCTGTCCCGGCAGCACCTGCCCGGCGAGGCCAGGTTCACCCTGGTCTGCGTGGCCGAGGACGCCCGGCCCCAGGCCGAGACGCTGACCTGCGCGCTCAAGGACTCCGGCAACGAGGTCGAGCTGATCGACACCGACGGGGTGCGTGCCGCGCTGGACGCGCTGGCCGCCGACCTGGGCGCGCGGGCGGCCAGCGGCGCCGGCAACAACGAACCGGCCCGCCCGCACTACCTGGTGCTCTACGCCATCGACGCGGCCTACCCGTTGCTGGAACAGAAGGATCCGGGCACCCGGCAGTCCGGAGTGGACAGTCTCAAGCAGATCCTCAAGCACGGCCCCGAACTGGCCACCCACACCATTGGCTGGTGGCGCAGCGTGCAGCGGCTCAAGGGCGGATTCCTGGGCGGCGGCATCGAGGACCTTGGCGCCTGGGTGGCGCTGGACGTGCACGGGCCGGACCTGTCCAGCCTGGCCGCCGGGCAGCTGATCAGCTGGTCGCCGCGGCCCCGGCGCGGGCTGTTCTTCGACCGGGCCGAGCACGCCAGGCCCGAGGTCGTCATCCCGTTCGACACCGCAGAGGCCAGCGGGGAGGGCCAACCGTGAACGAGCCGTCCGCGAGCGAGCGCTACCGGGCGATCACCGGCCAGGTGGACGAGGCGGTGCGCCGGATGCAGAAGGTGGACGCCGAACGCGCCAAGGAGCTGTCCGAGGTGGTCCGCCAGGCCAAGGCCCGGCACGAGAAGGCCGAGCGGCAGCTCGAGGAGACCGAGGCGGACCTCAAGGAGAGCTGGCGCGAGGTCGGCAACCTGTTCTACGACGAGCGCTGGTTCCAGATGAAGCCGCTGCCCAAGCCGATGCTGCCAGCCGACGGGCTGTCCATGGAGCAGCGCACGGCGCGGATCAAGGCCGCGCAGACCGCGCTGGAGGAGTTGCTGCGCAAGCGAGGCGGGCTGATCCGGCGCCGGGACTGACCGGACTCACCAGCGTTCGCCGGAGCTGGACCAGGCGGCGGGCAGGCCAGCGATGCCCAGGTCCATCGACTCGATCACCTGCGCCCGCAGCTCGTCCAGGGTCGAGTAGCCGCGCTGGCAGGCCACCTCCATGCCCAGTCGCGCGCTCGCGCACAGCACCCGGATCAGCAGCCGGCAGCGGATGTCCTCGGCCGCGGACACGCCCTGCCGGGTCGCGATGACCTCGGCCAGCCTGCGCTCGGAGACCGCCGAGGTGGACAGCCAGCGGGCGAACAGGGTCGGCGTCTGACTGATCAGCCGGTGGGTGGCGCTGTAGCGGGCCGGGCCGCCGTCGAAGGCGGCGATGTGGTCGAACATGGCCAGGTAGGCGGTGCGGGTGGCGGCCACCGGTGGCTCGTCGGCCGGACGCTGCGCCAGTGCGGCGATGCAGAACTCGTCCAGCTCGGCGAACTGGGACAGCGCCACGTCCTCCTTGCCGGCGAAGTACCGGAAGAAGGTGCGCGGCGAGATCTCCACCGCGGCGGCGATCTCCTCGACCGTGGTGGCCTCGAACCCCTTGCTGAAGAACAGCTCCAGGGCGGCGTCGACCAGCGCGTTCTTGGTGCGCAACTTCTTGCGCTCGCGCAGGCCCAGCTCCTCTTTGACCATGCTCACATCCGTCAGTCTACGCCAGGTGTCGCCGAACGCCTATTGTCATGGTATGTTTTTTGTCAGTGAGTGACACATTCTCAGTTGAGGAGCTCAGCATGACCACCCCGTCCACCGGCCTGGAAATCCGTCTCGCCTCCCGTCCCGAGGGCTGGCCCACCCAGGACAACTTCGACCTGGTCCAGGCCGAGGTGCCCACCCCAGGCGAGGGTGAGTTGCTGGTGCGCAACAAGGTCATGAGCGTCGACCCGTACATGCGTGGCCGGATGAACGACACGCAGTCCTACATCCCGCCGTTCGAGCTGGGCAAGACGCTGCAGGGCGGCGCGGTCGGCGAGGTCGTGACCTCCAACGACCCCGGCTTCGCCGTCGGTGACCTGGTGCTGCACATGGGCGGCTGGCGCGAGTACGCCAAGGTCGCGGCCAAGCAGGTGGTCAAGGTGGACGCGAACCTGGCCCCGGCAGGCGCCTTCCTCGGTGTGCTTGGCATGCCCGGCCTGACCGCCTACGCCGGTCTGCTGGCCGCCGCCCAGTTCCGCGAGGGCGATGTCGTGTTCGTCTCCGGCGCGGCCGGCGCGGTCGGCTCGCTGGTGGGCCAGATCGCCAAGCTCAAGGGCGCTTCCAGGGTGATCGGCTCGGCCGGTAGCGCGGAGAAGGTGGAGTACCTGGTCAAGGAGCTGGGCTTCGACGCCGCGTTCAACTACAAGGACGGCCCGGTCGCCGAGCTGCTGGCCGAGGCCGCGCCCGAGGGCATCGACGTCTACTTCGACAACGTGGGCGGGGAGCACCTGGAGGCCGCGATCTACTCGGCCAAGCAGGGCGCCCGGTTCGCGCTGTGCGGGGCCATCTCGCAGTACAACGAGACCGGCGAGACCGTCGGCCCGCGCAACATGATCCAGGTGCTGGCCAAGGGCCTGAACGTGCGCGGCTTCATCGTCTCGGAGTACCAGCCCATGCAGGAGCAGTTCTTCGCCGAGGTCGGCACCTGGCTGGCCGAGGGCAAGCTCACCTACCGGGAGACCGTGGTGGACGGTCTGACCAACGCCCCGCAGGCGTTCCTTGACCTGCTCAAGGGCGCCAACACCGGCAAGATGCTGGTGACCGTCTAAGCGTTGCGGACCACGCGGCCGTCGTGCACCACCAGGGTGCGCGGCGGCCGTTGCCGTACCGCCTCGGCGACGGAGTCCGCGGCCAGCACCATCAGGTCGGCCCGGTCGCCCTCGATCACGCCGTAGCCGCCGACCCGCAGCGCCCGCGCGCCGTCCCTGGTGGCCACGTCGGCACACAGTTCGACCTCGTCGTCCCGCTCGAACTCATTGGCCTGGGCCAGCAGCCAGGCCTGGTCGAGCAGATCGCCGCCGTCATCGCCGAGGCCGACCGGCACCCCGGCCCAGCGCAACCGGCGCAGCGGCAGCGGATCGCCCCAGGCGGTGGCCAGCGTGGTGACCGAGATGCCGTGCTCGGCCAGCAGTTCGGCCAGCAGCTCGCGCCGGTGATCCTCCACTGTGGACAGTGCGAGGCAGTGCGAGAGGGTGACCCGGCCACGCATGCCAAGGGCGGCGACCCGTTCGCAGATCAGCTCGATCTCGAAGGCGCCCAGTTCGCCGGGGTCGCGCAGTTGCAGGTCGATGCCGGCCGAATGCCGTTGGGCCAGCTCGAAGAGCAGGTCGAGGTGGCGCACCGGATCGCGGTCGTGCCCGGCCGGGTCCAGCCCGCCGAGCAGGTCGGCGCCCGCGGCCACCGCGGCGTCCAGGAGTTTCTCGCCGCGTTCCTCGCGGATGAGCCCACCGGCCACGAAGGCCACGACCTGGATCCTGGCCCGGTCGGCGAACAGCTCGCGGGCGGCCAGCACCTCGTCCAGGTCCTCGGCCGGTCCGTGCACCCGTGCGAGGGTGACGCCGGCCTCGACCAGCCGGGCCAGGGTGGCCTCGGCCTGTCCCGGGCGCGGCCGGACGTGCGCGGCGACCAGGCCGGGCAGCAGCACCCCGCCACCGCCGTCGACCTCGGGAATCCCTGGTGGCGCGGTGAGATCGGATCCCAGCGCGGCGATCGCCCCGGCCTGGCAGAGCACATCGATCGCCGGGGTGTCGGCCGCGGAGGACCACGGGCGGACGGAACGGATCAGCACATCACCGGCCATTTTCGGACCCTAGGGCCTCTCCCCCGGTGACACCAGCTTTCCGGGGTTAAGAACTCCAGTCGGATCCAGCCGGGCCTTGACCGCGCGCAGCACGTCCAGGCCCAGTTCGCCCACCTCGGCGGCCAGCCAGGGCGCGTGGTCCACGCCGACCGCGTGGTGGTGGGTGATGGTGCCGGCGTGGTTGACGATGGCCTCGCAGGCCGCGATTTTGGCGCGCTGCCACTGTTCCAGCGGCGCCTGTTCGGCACGCGGGCTGAGCACGGTGAAGTAGAGCGAGGCGCCGGTCTCGTAGGCGTGCGAGACGTGGCACATCACCACCGGCCGCGAACCCGCGGTGCTCAGCGAGTCGGTGAGCGCACCGCGCACGCCGGTGCGCAACGCGGCCAGCCCGGCCCAGTCGGTGGCGGTCTCCAGGGTTTCCACGCACACCCCGGCGTCCAGCAGCAGATCCCGCTGCCGGGGTCCACCGAAGCGGCCCTTGCGCCAGGCCTCGCCCAGCGGGCGGCCCAGCCGCACCGGACTGAACTCGCGCAGCGCGCGAAGCGCGGCCTGCCGCCGGGTGGCCAGCTCGCGCGGGGAGGTGGTTTCCCAGCCCAGGATGAGCAGGCAGGGCGCGACCACGCCGCGGGTGCGCAGGTAGGCCCGCAGTGCCTTGCCCTTCCAGCCGCCCGCGAGTTCCAGGGATGCCTCGGTCTCGTCCATGTCGGACAGGCGGGTGACATCGGCGAGCACCCGCTGCTGGGCGAGTGCGCGCAGGGCCAGCGCACCGCGTTCCCAGCCGTCCAGGACCAGGCCCTCGTAGTGGTGGAAGGTGGGCGCCTCGCGCACCCGCAGGGTGAGTTCGGTGATCACGCCGAACGCGCCCTCGCTGCCGATGACCAGCTGTTTCAGGTCCGGACCGGCGGCCGAGGCTGGGCTGCCGCCCAGGCGCAGCTCACCGGCGGGGGTGGCCAGCCGCAGCGCGTGCACCATGTCCTCGAACCGGCCGTAGCCCGCCGAGGCCTGCCCGGCCGAGCGGGTGGCGGCGAACCCGCCGAGGGTGGCCCGCTCGAAGGACTGCGGGAAGTGGCCGAGGGTGAAGCCGTGCGCCTCCAGCAGCCGTTCCGCGTCCGGCGCGCGTACCCCGGCCTGGAAGACCGCGGTGTGCGAGATCGGGTCGACCGAGACCAGTTTGTCCAGCCGGAGCAGGTCGAGGGCGATGACCGAGGCCTTGTCCCCGCGCAGCGGGTTGACCCCGCCGACCACCGAGGTTCCGCCGCCGAAGGGCACCACCGCGACGCCGTGTTCGGCGCAGACCTCCAGCACCCGCTGCACCTGCTCGGGATCGGCAGGCAGCACCACCGCGTCCGGCACCGCGGGCTCGCCGCCGCCCCGGTGCCGCATGAGGTCCACATAGGACAGTCCGCCGGAGCGGCCGAGCCTGGCGTCCCGGTCGGTCAGCACGCCTGCCGTGCCGACCACCGCCACCAGGGCGGCCAGCGCGGCCGGGGGCAGCGCCGAATCGGCCACGGTGTGCAGCGAGGCCGGGCCGACCGGGGTGGCCACCTCGGCCAGGCCGATCCGGGAGCGGAGCCAGCGCAGCGCGTGCGGCGGCAGGTGGGCCGCCTTCGCGCCCTCGGGCGTCCAGGTGTTGCGGAGGGTGTGGTCGATGCGCTCGGTCACCGCTACAGTGTGACACATGGGGTCCGAGTGTCACACCTCCGAAGCACCACCGGTGGTCCGCGGCCAGCGGGTGGATGACGAGGTCCTGCTCGCCGCGGCCAAGGACTGCGTGCTGGCCGTCGGCGTGCGCCGCACCACGCTGACCGAGGTCGCCCGGCGGGCCAGGGTGAGCCGGATGACCCTGTACCGGCGCTTCCCCGACGTCACCAGCCTGGTCGCCGCACTGCTCACCCGCGAGTTCCGCGGCCTGCTCAGCGCGGTCGCCGCCGAGGCGGCCACGGAACCGAACGCGCGGGCCCGGCTGGTCGCCGGGGCGGTGGCCGCCGGGCACGCGGTCGCGGTGAACCCGCTGATGCGCACCATCCTGGAGGTCGACCCCGAACTGCTGCTGCCCTACCTGGTGCAACGGGTGGGCAGCACCCAGCGGCTGGCCGAACAGTTCCTGCGCGAACAGGTCCTCGCTGGGCACGCGGACGGCTCGGTGCGGCCCGGCGACGTGGCCGCGCAGTGCAGGCTGCTGTTCCTGATGGTGCAGTCGGTGGTGTTCTCGCTGCGGCTGGCCGTGGCCGAACCGGATGAGACCGGGCTGCTGGCCGAGCTGCGACACGGCCTGGACGCGGTGCTGCGCCCATGACCGTGCCCACGCTGCCCACCGGGTCCCTGCGCGCGACCTCGCTCAACGCCACCCGCCGGGCCGCTGACCTGGCCTGGCTCACTGCCGGAGGCCAGGTCGACCTGCTGGTGGTCGGCGGCGGCGTCACCGGCGCCGGGGTCGCCCTGGACGCGGCCGCCCGCGGCCTGTCCGTGGCCCTGGTCGAGGCCCAGGACCTGGCGTTTGGCACCTCCCGGTTCTCCAGCAAGCTGGTGCACGGCGGCCTGCGCTACCTGGCCAAGGGCGATGTGGCCCTGGCCAGGGAGAGCGCGGTCGAACGCGGCCTGCTGATGACCCGCACCGCCCCGCACCTGGTGCGCACCCTGCCCCAGCTCATCCCACTGCACCGCAGCGCCCGCGGCGCCGGGGTCAGCCGCGGCAACGAGACCGTGCTGATGACCGGCCTGCGCGCGGGCGACCTGCTGCGCCGCACCGCGGGCACCCCCGGCGCCCTGCTGCCGCCACCCCGCCGGGTCCCGGCCGCGGAGGCGCTGGCGCTGGCAGGCGGCCTGCGGGTGAGCGGACTGCGGGGCGGACTGCTCTCCTACGACGGCCAGCTGGTCGACGACGTGCGCCTGGTGGTCGCGCTGGCCCGCACCGCGGCCGGATTCGGCGCCCGGATCATCACCAGGGCCAGGGCCCTGCACCTGGACGGCTCCGGCGGCGAGATCGTGGACGGGCTCACCGGCGCGAGGGTCACCATCCGGGCCAAGGCCGTCGTCAACGCCACCGGCGTGTGGGCCGACCGCCTCGTGCCAGGGGTCCGGCTGCGGCCCTCCAGGGGCTCCCACCTGGTGCTGGACGCGGGCACGGTGGGCATCGGCGGCACCTCGCTGACCGTGCCGGTGCCCGGCGAGCGCAACCGGTTCGCGCTGCTGCTGCCCCAGCTCGACGGCCGGGTCTACCTCGGCCTGACCGACGAACCCATGGACGGCCCGGTCCCCGACGTGCCCGAGGTCCCGCAGGCCGACGTGGACTTCCTGCTCGACGTGGCCAACACCGTGCTGGCCCGGCGGCTCGGCCCGGCCGACGTGCTCGGCGCGTTCGCCGGTCTGCGCCCCTTGATCGATCTTCCGGGTACTCGTGGCCGCACCGCGGACCTCTCCCGCAAACACGCCGTGCTCACCTCGCCGGACGGGGTTACCACGGTGGTGGGCGGCAAACTCACCACCTACCGGAAAATGGCCGCGGACGCGGTGGACGCCGCGATCGCCCGCCGCGGCCTGGCCGCGGGCCCCTCGCGCAGCACCCAGGTCCCGCTGGTCGGCGCCGCGCCTGCCGAATATCTGTCCACAATGGAGGCTGCGCCGCGGCTGGTTGCCCGCTATGGCGCGGAAGCCGTGCGACTGTCCGCATTGGCCCAGCTCGACCCCAGGCTGGGCGCCGAGGTCGCCGACGGACTCGGGGTCACCGCGGCCGAGGTGGTGTGGGCGGTGCGGCACGAGGGCGCGCTGGACGCCGACGACGTGCTGGACCGGCGCAGCCGGATCGGCCTGGTGCCCGCGGATCGGTTGCGGGCCTTGGACTCCGTCACCGAGCTGGTGCGCAGGGCGCACGAGGGTCTCTGACGACACAGCGTAGCCGCCGCCGGTAAATTGCTTGCGGCGTCATTCAAACGGGTTGTCTTGGCGGCGTTTTCGCCGCAACGACAAGCAATTCCGGCTTGAATCCTGTCACCTTGGGGAAAGCACCGCCCTGGACCCTCCACAAAGGACGGCCCCCTGCGGCCCACGTCCGCGGTGTCCCGTCATCACCGGTGTTCGCAGCCACCGTGACAGGAGTGAAACGCGATGAGTTACGCAGATCTGGCGCCCGCGGTGGAGCAGCAGGTGCTCGCCACGGTGACCGAGCTGCTCACGGCCGTGATCGGCCAGGAGTACGCGCAGAGCATCGACATCACCATGGACACCTCGTTCAACGAGGACCTGGAACTGGAGAGCATCGAGTTCGTCGCGCTCTCGGCCAAGCTGCGCGAGCACTACGGCAGCAGGGTCAACTTCGCCGCCTTCCTGGCCGACAAGGACGTGGCCGAGACGGTCGGGCTGACCGTCGGCCACCTGGTCCGCTACCTCGCCGACTGCCTGGCAGGCGAGCGCGGAGCCGCCCCATGACCGAGGTCCGCGCCAACAACCTCACCTTCCACGTCCAGCCCCTGTCCACCCCGCAGACCAGCCCTGATGCCCCCCTGGTGGTCTTCCTGCACGGCCTGGTCGTGGACAACCTCTCCGGCCTCTACCTCACCCTGGCCACCCCCGCGGCCACCACCGGAACGCGCACCCTCTGCTACGACCTGCGCGGCCACGGCCGCAGCGAACGGCCGCCGACCGGCTACACCCTGGACGATTCGGTCACCGACCTGCACGCGCTGCTGGACGCCCTCGGCGAGCACCGCCCGGTCCGGCTGGTCGGCAACAGCTACGGCGGCCTGCTCGCGCTGGCCTTCGCCGCGCACTGCCCGGACCGGGTGGAGCGGATCATGCTGATCGAGTCGCTGGTGCCCACCCCCGGCTGGGGCGAGCGGATGGCCGACACCCTCACCGACGCCGCCGTCGGGGCCTTCGACCACAACTTCACGCACATGAGCGGCCGCAAGTGGGACCGGACGGTCAACCAGGTCGAACAGCTCATCGGGCACACCACCCTGGTCGCGGACATGGGCGAGCAGGAGCCGTTCAGCCCGGAGCGCTACGCCATGGTGAGCATGCCGGTGCTGGCCGTCTACGGGTCCGAGTCCGAGCTGCTGCCGGAGGTCAGCGTGTTGCAGAAGTACCTGCCGCAGCTGGAGCTGGAGATCCTGCCCGAGCAGTCGCACATGCTGCTGACCAGGGCGACCGGCCTGGTCAGGGAAGTGCTGGCCAGGTGGTTGCGGTGAGCAGGGTGCTGTTCGTGGTGCCGCCGCTGGCCGGGCACACCCTGCCGACGGTGGCGCTGGGCCACGAGCTGGCCGGGCGCGGGCACGAGGTCGCCTGGGTCGGGCACCGCGAGGTGATCGCCCCGCTGCTGCCCGACCCGGACCGGCTCATCCCGGTGCAGCGCGGGCCGGATGACTGGCTGACCGAGGTGGTCGCCCGCTCGCACGGCTTACGCGGACCGGCCGCCTTCCAGTTCCTCTGGCGGGACTTCCTGATCCCGCTGGCCGAGTCCAGCCTGCCAGGGGTGGCCGAGGCGGTCGGCCGGTTCGGGCCCGACCTGCTGGTGGTGGACCAGCAGGCGCTGGCCGGTGGCGTGGTCGCCAGGCAGCACGGGCTGCCCTGGGTCACCTCGGCCACCACCTCGGCCGAACTGACCGACCCGTTCGTCACCGTGCCCAAGTTCGGCGCCTGGGTACGCGAGCAGCTGGACGGGCTGCAACGCGCGCACCGGGTGCCGCTGGCCGTGGCCGAACGTGGCGACCTGCGCTTCTCCGAGTACCTGGTGCTCGCCTACACCACCCGCTGCCTGGTCGGCTCGCAGCGGGAGTTCCCCGATCACTACGCCTTCGTCGGCCCCTCGCTCGGCGCCAGGGCCGCCACCGTGGACTACCCGTGGCACTGGCTGGACGGGCGGCGGCAGCACCTGCTGGTCACCCTGGGCACGGTGGACCGGGAGAACGGGGCCCGCTTCCTCAACGCGGTGCTCGCCGCGGTCGAGCCGCTGGGCTCCCGGCTCCAGGTCACCATCGCCGCGCCACCCAAGTTGTTTGGAGAACTTCCGGCCCATGTGCTGGTGCGGGAGTTCGTGCCCCAACTGGAGGTGTTGGCCAGGACCGACGCGGTGGTATGCCATGGCGGGCACAACACGGTGTGCGAGTCACTCGCACATGGCCTGCCACTGGTGGTCGCACCGATCCGCGACGACCAGCCGACCATCGCCAACCAGGTGGTGGAAGCGGGGGCGGGGCGCCGGGTGCGGTTCGGCCGGGTCGGACCGGCCGAGCTGCGGGAGTCGATCCTGGATGTGCTGACCTTCCCTGGGTACCGAGCGGCGGCCGAACGTATCCGGGCGTCCTTCGCCGACGCCGGTGGCACCGCGGCGGCGGCCGACCAGGTGGAGATGCTGACATGAGTTCGATGTTGGGCTGGCTGCCGGTGATCACGATGATCGCCTTGGTGCTCAACGGTTTCCGGTTGCGCGGGCAGCTCGGCTGGCTGCCCGTGCTCGATGATGAGGAACCCGGTCCGCACGGCCGCTTCCAGTTCGTGCTCGCCAAGGGCGCCGAACTGCCGGAGCGGACCATGGCCGCGGCCGAGGACTGGGCGCGCAGGCAGGGGCTGGCCGTGCTGGACCTGATCCCGCGCGGTCTCGGCGTGACCAGGGCGCTGGACCTGGCCCGCGCGGGGCTGGGCAAGGACTTCCTGGCCAACCGGCTGGCCAGTGCGGGCGGGGCCGGGCACGCGCTGCTGGTCGCGCCGAGGGTGGCCGAACGCGAGGAACTGATCGCGGACCCGGACACCGTGACCACCGCCGGACTCACCACCAGACTGAAGCGATTGGCCTGCACCGCAACGGATTTCGCGGTCGCCCCCGGACTCGGCGCGCTCACCGAGTCCCCGGCCCAGCGTGCCGGGCGGCTGCGCGCCGAACGCGGGCTGTTCCGCGCCGTGCTGCCGCCGCTGGTCTGCTACGCCGCGCTGCTCACCTCCGTTGTCGCGCAACCGATCCTGGGCCTTGGCGCGCTCGCGCTGTTCAGCCTGCAGCCCTACCTGGTCTTCGCGAGCAGCCCGGTCCGCCCGGCCGACCTGCACCGCCAGGTCGCGTTGCGGCTGGTGCTGGATCCGGCGAACTGGGCCCGCACACTGGCCGCGCTGTGGCGCACCAGGACCCGCGGCGACCGGGTGGCCGAACTGCGCGCTGCCTACGCCGCCGAACTCGCGCAGGGCACCGACCGCTTCTTCGAGTCCCGCCGCCCGGACTGCCCGTGGTGCGGTTCGGCGGCGCTGTCCCCGCACGTGCGCTGCGCCGACCTGGTGCTGAACAAGCCAGGCCGGTTCACCCTGGAACGCTGCGCAGGCTGCGGGCACGTGTTCCAGAACCCCCGGCTCAACCTGGCCGGACTCGACTTCTACTACCGCGACTGTTACGACGGCGAGGGCGCGCGCACCGCGGAGACCGCGTTCTCCGCCGGCCCCGCGGTGTACCGGCGGCGGGCCGAGATGGTGGCCCCGTTCACCACCCCGAAGACCTGGCTGGACGTGGGCGGCGGGCACGGCCACTTCGCCAACCTGGCCCGCGAGGTCTGGCCGGAGACCGCCTTCGACGGCCTGGACCTGGGCGCAGGCATCGAGGAGGCGGCCCGGCGCGGCTGGGTGGACCGCGGTTACCGCGGCCAGTTCCCGGAGCTGGCCGCCGAACTCGCCGGTCGCTACGACGTGCTCAGCATGTTCCACTACCTGGAGCACACCAGGGAGCCCTTCGAGGAGCTGGACGCGGCGGCGAAGGTGTTGTCCGCAGGGGGTTTCCTGCTCATCGAGGTGCCCAACCCGGCCTCGGGCTACGGGCGGCTGCTGCGCACCTACTGGATGCCCTGGTTCCCGCCGCAGCACCAGCACATGATCCCCAGGGACAACCTGGTGCGCGCGCTGACCGAACGCGGTTTCGCCGTGGTGGCCCAGGACCGCGGCCGCGCGGACCAGTCGATGGACCTCACCATGGCCCTCGCGCTGGGCCTGAACCGGCTGGCCCGCAACCCGAACCAGCCCTGGCGGCCGGTGCCTGCCACCTGGTGGCGGCGGGCCCGGTACCGGACGATCATGCTGGCGGGCGCGCCGCTGCTGGTGCTGAGCTGGCTGACCGACAAGCTGGCGCACCAGGTGATCAAGCGCGGCAACGGCGGCAACGCCTACCGGGTGCTCGCGCAACGCGCGGGTTAGCCGCTGCGGTTCTGGGCGCTGGGTGTCAGGCTGCTCACGACGGCCCGGAATCAGCTCGATTATCGGCTGGCTGGGAGATAGTGGACACCGGCACCCGCGTCCTGGGCGCGAAGTGGACAACCGAGAGGAAAACGCCGTGGCTGAGGCAGTGCTGGAGATCGATCGGGTCTCCAAGCGCTATGGCGAAGTGGTCGCCCTGCGGGAGATGACCTTCTCGATCGGGGCCGGCGAGCTGTTCGGCTTCGTCGGCAGCAACGGCGCGGGCAAGACCACCACCATGCGCATCGCGCTGGGTGTGCTGGCCGCCGACTCCGGCGAAGTGCGCTGGAACGGGCGCCCGGTGGACTTCGAGACCCGCCGCAACATCGGCTACATGCCGGAGGAACGCGGCCTGTACCCGAAGATGAAGGTGCTTGAGCAGCTGGTCTACCTGGCCGAACTGCACGGGCTCTCCAGCAAGGGCGCGCGCAAGGCCGCCGAGGAGTGGACCGAACGACTTGGCCTGGCCCCGCGCCGGGACGAGGAGGTCCAGAAGCTCAGCCTTGGCAACCAGCAGCGGGTGCAGCTGGCCGCGGCGCTGGTGCACGATCCCGAGGTGCTGGTGCTGGACGAGCCGTTCTCCGGGCTGGACCCGGTGGCGGTGGACGTGATGAGCCAGGTGCTGCGGGAGAAGTGCGCGGCCGGGGTGCCGGTGATGTTCTCCAGTCACCAGCTCGACCTGGTTGAGCGGCTCTGCGACCGGGTCGGGATCATCCGAAGTGGACAGATGGTGGTCAACGGCAAGGTGTCCGAGCTGCGCACCGGCGGCAGCGACCGCTACCTGCTCGACCTGCCCTACGCGCCGGCGGACTGGGCGCGTGAGCTGCCAGGGGTCACCGAGCTGAGCGTGGACGGGTCCCGGTTCCTGATCGAGCTGGCGCCGGGCACGGACAGCCAGACCGTGCTGGCCGCGGCGGTACGCACCGGCGAGGTGCGCGAGTTCAGCCCGCACCGGCCCACGCTGACCGAACTGTTCCGCAACGTCGTCACCGAGGGAACCCCGGCATGAGCAGCAGCCCCCTGACCCCGGCCCGCGCGGTGTGGCTGGTGGCCCGCCGCGAGCTGAACACCCGGGTGCGCTCCAAGTCCTTCGTGATCAGCACCCTGGTGATCATCGCGCTGATCGGCGCCTACGTCGGCCTCATCTACTTCATCAGCCAGTCCAACTCCAAGAGCACGGTCGGCCTGACCGGTCAGGCCAGCGCGGTGGCTGAGCAGCTCAAGGCCACCGCCAAGGGCTTCGGCGAGCAGGTGGACACCGTCGAGGTGCCCGATGCCGCCGACGGCGAGAAGCAGCTCAAGGACGGCGCGATCGACGTGCTGGTCAGCGGTGCGCCGGGCTCGCTGCGGGTGCTGGTGAAGAACAGCCTCAACGACGCGGTGCGCGGCAGCCTGGACGAGGTGGTCCGGCAGCAGGCCCTGGACGCCCAGCTGGCCCAGGCGCAGACCGGGCTTGACCCGGCGCAGGTGCGCCGGACGCTGGCCGAGGCCAGGGTGCAGGTGGACAAGATCGAGCCGGAGGATCCGGAACGCGGGCAGCGGCTGGGCATCGCGATCGGCCTCACCGCACTGCTCTACATGTCGCTGATGATCTTCGGCATGGCGGTGGCGCAGGGCGTGGTGGAGGAGAAGTCCAGCCGGGTGGTGGAACTGCTGCTCTCCACGGTGCGGCCGTGGCAGTTGCTGGCAGGCAAGGTCGCCGGGATCGGGCTGGCCGGGCTGTTGCAGATGAGTGTGATCACCGCGGTGGCGCTGACCGCGGCCACCAGCACCGACCAGCTCACCCTGCCCGGCGGGCAGATCACCGGCACCCTGGTGACCGGGGTGCTGTGGTACCTGGCCGGGTTCTTCACCTTCGGCACCCTCTTCGCCGCCTCGGCCGCGCTGGTCGCCCGGCAGGAGGAGGTCGGTTCGGTGGTGCAGCCGGTGATGATGGCCGCGGTGCTGCCAGCGGTGCTCACCTTCCTGATGCTGCCGCGCAGCCCGGACAGCACGCTGCTCCAGGTGTTGTCCATGATCCCGCCGTTCGCGCCGATCATCATGCCCGCGCGGATCGCGATGGATGTGGCCGCGGGCTGGGAGATCGCGGTGTCAGTGGTGCTCACCGTGGCCGGACTGTTCGCCTTCATCCGGCTGGCCGGACGGATCTACTCCAGCGCGGTGCTGCGCACCGGCGGCCGCGTCAAGCTGCGCGACGCACTCAAGTCCGCCTGAAGACCGTGTTGGCCGTTCTCGTACGGTGTGTTGGCCGTTGTGGACGGTGTCTTGGCCGGATGGCGTACCAGTTCGGCCAACACTGTGTACGACAACGGCCAACACGCCGGCGGGGCCTGGGCTGGGCTGGCGGTTGTGTAAGGACATTGCCAGGGACTGGTCGCCGGAGGATCTGCGCACCGAGTGCGCGATGGTGACCGTGCCGGTGGACTACGCGCGGCCGGGCGGGCGCAGCATCGGTATCGCGGTCTCTCGGGTGCGGGCCCACCGATCCGGCTCGCCGGCGGGGTGTGGTGGTGTTCAACCCCGGTGGTCCGGGGCATGCCGGGATCACCCAGCCGGGGAAGATCAGCGAGAGCAGGGCGGCCGGGATCGGGCGGGAGCACGACCTGATCGGCTTCGACCCGCGCGGCGTGCAGTACAGCGCGGATGTGCCCTGCCCGCACGAACCCGGTGACACCGCCGAACCGCCGCCGTCCTTGTCCGACAAGGAGAAGGCCTGGTTCGTCTTCGAGCGTGCTGCCAGGGTGAACCGGCGGTGCGTCGGGCTGGACACCGAGTTCGTGCGCAACCTGACCACCGAGAACATCGCCAGGGACGTGGACCGGATCCGGATCGCGCTGGGCGAGCGGAAGATCGGCTTCTACGGGGTGTCCTGGGGCACCGCGCTGGGCGCTAGTTACCGCAGCCAGTTCGACCGGCAGGTGGACCGGATGCTGCTGGACTCGGTGATGACGCCGGACCTGAGTCTGTCCACAATGGACGACGGGCAGGTGGCGGCCGGTGAGCGGTCCGTGCACGACTTCGCCGCCTGGCTGGCCCAGCGCGACCGCGAGTACCACTTCGGCCGCACCCAGGCCGCGGTGCTGGCGGCGCTGAAGCAGTTGCGGGACAAGCACGGCGAGCAGGCGCAACAGCACCTGGCCGGGCCGCGCTGGGACTGGCCGAGCGCGGCCAAGGCACTGGCCGCGCTGCGCGACGGCGGTGGCGGCGCGGAGCGCTCCGGCTGGGACACCACGCCCACCGGCGGCAACTCCTTCCAGCAGACCGCGGTGCTGTGCAACTCCTCGACCAGCGCCCGCGACTTCGAGACGATCTACCGGCTGCGCCAGGAACGGATCCAGAAGTACCCGCTGCTGGGCTCCCCCGGCTTCTGGGACGGCACCTGCGCGGGCTGGGAGCTGCCGGTGCGGCCCTGGGAGTTCAGGCCGGGGACCAGTCCGCTGCAGCTGGTCGGGCACCGGTTCGAGCCGGTCACCCCGTACGAGTGGACCGGGCTGATGCGGGAGCGGATCGGCGGCACGGTGCTCACCGTCGAGGACGACCACCACGGTTCGCTGTCCGGACTGCCCTGCGCGCGCGAGGCGGTGGAGTTCTTCCGCACCGGCCGCGCTAGTTCGGGCTCCTGCCCCGGCGCCTAGTCCCGGGTGGCCGCGTACCGGGCCAGCGCGACCTCGCGTTCCTCGGCGTGGTCCACGATCGGCGCCGGGTAGCCGGGCACCTCGCCCGGCTTGTGCACCCGTTTCCCCGGCACACCACGGAGTTCGGGCACGTACCGGCGCACGTAGTCCCCTGCCGGGTCGAAACGTTCGCCCTGGGTGACCGGGTTGAACACCCGGAAGTACGGGGCCGCGTCGGTGCCGCAGCCCGCGGTCCACTGCCAGCCGTGCTGGTTGGAGGCCAGGTCGCCGTCCACCAGGTGCCGCATGAAGTGCCTGGCCCCGCGCCACCACGGCTGGTGCAGGTCCTTGACCAGGAAGCTGGCGGTGATCATGCGGACCCGGTTGTGCATCCAGCCCTCGGCCAGCAGCTGGCGCATGCCGGCGTCCACGATCGGGAAGCCGGTCCGGCCCAGCCGCCAGGCGGTGAACAGCTCCTCGTCGGTGTTGTGCTCGATCCGGTCGAAGCGGCGGTCGTAGTTGCCGCGGGCGGTGTCCGGGCGGTGCCAGAGCACATCGGCGTAGAACTCCCGCCAGGCCAGCTCACTGCGGTAGGTCTCCGCGCCCTCGCCCTCCCGCCCGGCCAGTTCGGCGAGCAGCGTGCGCGGGTGCAGCTGCCCCCAGCGCAGGTAGGGCGAGATCCGGCTGGTGCCGTCCACATCGGGCCGGTCCCGCCGTTCCGCGTACCTGGTCACCCGTTCGTCCACAAAGGACTCCCAGGCGGCCAGCGCGGCCCGTTCGCCCGCCTCGGGCAACACGATCCCACCGAGGTCCTCCTCCGCGGGAATCGGCACGCCACCCGCCTGCGCAATCCAGTCCACTGTGGACGAATCGGTGTCCGCGGGCGCCCGCCAGCCGTGGGTGGCCCAGGCGCGGCGGAACGGGGTGAAGACCTTGAACGGGGTGCCGTCGCCCTTGCGCACCCTGCCGGGCGTGACCGCGTACGGCGAACCGGTCTGGACGAACTCGATCCCCTTGTCCGCCAAGGCTTCCGCCACCCGCTCGTCCCTGGCCCTGCCGTACGGACCGGTGTCGGCGGACACGTGCACGCTGCCCGCGCCGACCGCCGCCGCGATCTTCGGGATCTCCGCCGCCGGATCGCCGCGCAGCACCAGCAGGCGGCCGTCGAGCTGCTCCTCCAGCGCGCGCAGGCTCCGGTAGAGGAAACTCCGGCGCACCGGCCCTGACGGGCGGAGCAGGGCGTCGTCGAGCACGAACACCGCGAGCACGGCAGGCGAGCGGCCCGCCGCGGCCAGCAGGGCGGCGTGGTCGCCGAGTCGCAGGTCCCGCCGGAACCAGAGCACAGCCGTCATGCCGGGAAGGTACCCACAGCAAACAGCCCCGGCACATCCGCAGGGGATGCGAACCGGGGCCGCTTCTGTGGTGTCAGGCGATCAGCGGGCGGTGATCGGCGCGTAGTCGCGTTCGGCGGCGCCGATGTAGACCTGGCGCGGACGACCGATCTTGCGAGCGGGGTCCTTGATCATTTCCTGCCACTGCGCGATCCACCCTGGCAGCCTGCCCAGCGCGAACAGCACGGTGAACATGCGGGTCGGGAAGCCCATGGCCTTGTAGATCAGGCCGGTGTAGAAGTCGACGTTCGGGTACAGCTTGCGCTCGACGAAGTAGTCGTCGCTGAGCGCGTACTCCTCCAGCTTGAGCGCGATGTCCAGCAGCGGGTCCTGCACACCCAGCTTGCCCAGCACGTCGTCAGCGGTCTTCTTGATGATCGCCGCGCGCGGGTCGTAGTTCTTGTAGACCCGGTGGCCGAAGCCCATCAGGCGGACGCCGTCCTCCTTGTTCTTGACCTTCTTCACGAACGAGTCGACGTCACCCCCGTCCGCGTGGATCTTGTTCAGCATCTCCAGCACGGCCTGGTTGGCGCCGCCGTGCAGCGGGCCGAACAGCGCGTTGATGCCCGCCGAGACGCTGGCGAACAGGTTGGCCTCCGAGGAGCCCACCAGCCGCACGGTCGCGGTGGAGCAGTTCTGCTCGTGGTCGGCGTGCAGGATGAGCAGCAGGTCGAGGGCGCGGGCCAGCGCCGGGTCGACCTCGTAGGGCTCCGCGGGCAGCCCGAAGGTCATCCGCAGGAAGTTCTCCACCAGGCCGAGGGAGTTGTCCGGGTAGAGGAAGGGCTGGCCGACCGACTTCTTGTAGGCGTACGCCGCGATGGTCGGCAGCTTGGCCAGCAGCCGGATCGTGGTGATGTCCACCTGCTCGTCGTCGAACGGGTTCAGGCTGTCCTGGTAGAAGGTGGACAGCGCGGATACCGCGGAGGACAGCACCGGCATCGGGTGCGCGTCACGCGGGAAGCCGTCGAAGAACCGCTTCAGGTCCTCGTGCAGCAGGGTGTGCCTGCTGATCTTGCCGGTGAACTCGTCGAGCTGCGCCTGGGTGGGCAGTTCGCCGTAGATCAGCAGGTAGCTGACCTCGACGAAGCTCGAGCGCGCTGCGAGCTGCTCGATCGGGTAACCGCGGTAGCGCAGGATGCCCGCGTCACCGTCGATGTAGGTGATCTCCGAGGCACAGGAGGCGGTGTTCACGAAACCGGGGTCGAGGGTGACCATCCCGGTCGTGGAGAGCAGCTTGCCAAGCTCGAAGCCGGGCGCTCCGTCGGTGGCCGAGACCACCGGCATCGGATGCTCCCCGCCCTCATAACGTAGCGCGACGTTGGCTGGTTTCACCGTCGAATCTGGCGCGGTCGTCGCGTCGGGCATGCGAGTCCCTCTCACGCTAAGGCGAGGCGCTTCACGCGCGCGGGGTGGGTTTGCCACCACCCGCAGCAACCGCCTCGTTGGGGTCCTGTCAGTGGTCACGCTAGTGGGCGTTACATCCCAGCGCAGCCGCGTGAGTGGCCTTGCGGCACATCTGGGACAGGTATCACATAACGCCCGTCCGGTTACCTGAGTGGAACCGGTGGGGTCCAACCTAGGGAATCCGATCGATCAAGACCAGATCCCCGCAGGCCAGCGGGGTACGTGACGCTCACTACAGTGCCAGATGCATCGATCAAGATCGCAATCGGGTAGTGGAGTACCCACTAGTAACCGGGGTCACTCAGTGGACTGGACCAGTTGGCCGCGCAACGCAGTTCGGCTACCCACGGTGATTCTTGATCGGCCTTGATCCAGCACGGGGAAATATCGGTCCGGTGTGCCGGAACACACCGGAATCCGATATTTTCCAGCCGAAATCCGACCTATTAGCGAGCCTGGAGTTCGGCCGCATACGGCGGCTCGGCCCCGGCCCGCGAACAGGTCAGCGCGGCGGCCCGCCCGGCGAATTCCAGCGCCTGCCGCCACTGCTGCCCGGTCAGCGCGAGCAGCGCCTGCCGGGACAGCGCGCCCTGCTGGGACAGCCAGCCCAGGGTGGCCGCGTGCACGGTGTCGCCCGCGCCGATGGTGTCCACCACGTCCACCGCGGTCGCCGCCGCGTGCGCGGTCAGGCCCTCGGCGGTGCGCACGGTCAGGCCCTCGCCGCCGCTGGTGAGCACGACCGCGGCCGGTCCGGCGGTGAGCCAGTCCGCGACCGCGGCCTGCGGGTCGCCGTCGGCCAGCCAGGCGGCGTCCTCCACGGACAGCTTGAGCAGGGTGACGTGCGGCAGCCAGCTCCGGAACCGGGCCCGGTAGGCCTCGGCGTCCGGGATGAGTCCGGACCGGATGTTGGGGTCCAGCGAGACGAACAGGCCGCGCCCGGCCTCCCGCCGCATCATCTGCTCGTACACGCTCGCGCCGGGCTCCAGCACCAGCGAGAGGGTGCCAAGGGCCAGTGCGGTGGCCCTGGAGTCCAGCGGACCGGGGTCGGTGACCAGGCGGTCCGCGGTGCCCTCGGTGTGGAAGGAGTAGCGGGCCGAGCCGTCCGCGGCCAGGCCGACCACGGCCAGCGTGGTGGGCTCCGCGCCGCGCTGCACGCCGCCGACGTCCACGCCCGCGGTGACCAGCCGGTCCAGCAGCGCGTCGCCGAACTGGTCGGTGGACAGGCGGGAGACGAACCCGGTCGGCACGTCCAGCCTGCCCAGCGCCACCGCCACGTTGTACGGCCCGCCGCCAAGGCGCGGCAGCAGCGGCCCCAGCTCACCGTCCATTGTGGACGGGTCGGGGACCAGGTCGACCAGTGCCTCGCCGCCGACGATGATCACGAACTGGCTCCTCGCTGGTAGGGGCTGAGCACGACGCCCTCGCCGCGGTGCTCGTCGAAGGTGTAGACCTCGCGGCCGTCCACGAAGACCCGCAGCGCGCGGCTCATCACGTCCAGCGGGTCGCCGGACCAGAGCACCACGTCGGCGTCCGCGCCGGGCTTGAGCGAGCCGATCCGGTCCTGCAGGCCGAGCATCCTGGCCGGGTTGACCGTGATGGAGCGCAGCGCGGTGCGCGCGTCCAGGCCCTCCTTGACCGCCAGGGTGGCCTGGTGCACCAGGAAGTGGATGGGCACCACCGGGTGGTCGGTGGTCAGCGCGATCTGCACACCCGCCTTGGCCAGCAGGCCGGGGTTGCGCAGGGAGCGCTGGCGCAGCTCCACCTTGGACCTGGCGGTGAACAGCGGGCCGATGACCACCGGGATGTCCCGGTCGACCAGCAGGTCGGCGATCAGGTGCGCCTCGGTGCCGTGGTGGACGATGAGCCGGTAGCCGAACTCCTCGGCCAGCCGCAGCGCGGTGGCGATGTCGTCGGCGCGGTGGCTGTGCTGGGCCCAGGGCAGTTCCCGGTCGAGCACCCTGACCAGGATCTCCAGCGTGGGGTCCCGGTCGAACGGCTTGTGCTCGGCGGCGGCGTGCTCGCGCCTGGCCTTGTAGTCCTGGGCCTTGACGAAGGTGTCGCGGATGACCGCGGCCACGCCCATCCTGGTCGAGGGCAGCTTCTTCTGGTCGCCGTAGACCCGCTTGGGGTTCTCACCCAGCGCGCTCTTCACACTGGCCGGGTTGACCACGACCATCTCGTCCACGGTCCGGCCCCAGCACTTGAGCGCCACGGTCTGGCCGCCGATCGGGTTGCCGGAGCCGGGTTTCACCACCGCGGTGGTGACCCCGCCGGAGAGCGCGTCGGCGAAACCGGTGTCGGCCGGGTTGATCGCGTCGATCGCACGCAGCCGGGCGCCGTTGGGGTCGGTCATCTCGTTGGTGTCCTGGCCGGCCCAGCCCTCGGCCTCCTCGTGGATGCCGACGTGCGCGTGGCCCTCGACGAACCCGGGCAGCACCCAGGTGCCTGCCGCGTCCACGACCTGCGCGTCCTCTGGCACCTCCACGGCGTCCTGGGTGCCGACCGCGACGATCCTGCCGCCGCTGATCAGCACCGTTCCGCCGTCGATCGGCTCGCCCTCGACGGGCACCACATATCCACCGGTGATCGCGATGTCCACGGCGGGAACGCTAACGGAGTATGCGGCTGGGCCGAAGGGTCTTGTCCGGTTCGGTCAGGTGATCCGGTCACCCGGTGAGGTCGGTTCGGGCACGTGCGGTTCCAGGTCGAACAGGCTCACCTGGTAGCCGCGGGCCCGGCTGCGCAGCGCGGCCCGCACCACGCCGAGGGTGGCGCGGGTCTGCGGCGGCAGCGAGCGGGCCAGCCGTTTGGGCAGCTGGAGCAGGGTGCGGGACTCGCGGTGGGCCAGGCCAAGGCCCCAGCCGGCGATCTCGGCCGGGTCGTCGCAGCCCCAGCGGAAGCTGGCGGCCACGGTCTTCTCGAACACCGGCGCGTCCTGGTTGTCCACCAGCCAGCGTCCCGCGGTGTCGAAGGCCAGGCCCGCGCCGGGGAAGTGCCGGGACAGCCCGGCCAGCGCGAGCCGGACCTGGGCCGGCGGGAAGTACAGCAGCACGCCCTCGGCCACGAAGAAGTACGGTCCGGGCAGCTCGCGGACGGCATCCGGCCAGTCCTCAGCCAGCACCGAGGCGCCGAGCAGCTTGCGCCGGTCGCATTCGGTGAAGAACCGGCGGCGCAGCGCCATCGCGTCCGGCAGGTCCAGGTCGACCCAGTGCACCCGCCCGTTGTCCAGCCGCTCGAACCGGGTGTTCAGCCCGGCGCCGATCTCGATCACGGTGCCGCCGGGGTGCGCGTCGATGAACTCGCGCACCCACTCGTCCAGGATCAGCGTGCGCAGCACCGAGCCGAGCAGCATCGGCGAGCGGCCGAAACGGGTGAAGTCGTAGTCGATCCGGGCCACCATCCGGGCCGCGGTCTCATCGCGCAGCAGGCCCCGTTTCTTGCCGGTCTCGACCGCGCGGGCGTACAGGGTGGCGAGCAGGGTTTCCTGGACATCGCCCAGCTGCACCTGGATTTGGGCCATTCGGGTAGTGAAACAGCGGCCGGGCGGGGCGGCCAACGGGACGGGCGGCGTGTTGCCGGGGTTCATCCGCTCGTGCCATGGCACCCTGCGCGGCGATGACCGAGCACCCGCGTACCCGCGATGGCCGTCTGCTGCACCGGATCCGCCGCGGTGCGGGCGAACCGGTGGTGGTCTTCGAGTCCGGCATCGGCGCCAACCGCGGCAGCTGGACCCTGGTGGAACCACTGGTGCGGGCGGCCACCCTGGTCTACGACCGGGCCGGACTGGGCCGCAGCGACCCCGATCCGGGCGGGCGCACGGTGGCCAGGATGACCGCCGATCTGCTCGATCTCCTTGCCGCCGAAGGGATCCAGCGCGCGGTGCTGGTCGGGCACAGCCTGGGCGGGGTGGTCGTCCGGCACCTCGCGCACCTGCGGCCGGACCTGGTCGCCGGACTGGTGCTGGTGGACCAGGTGCAGGAGGAACTGCCGCACTACCACCAGGATCGGCATTTCCGGCTGGTCAGCCTGGGCTACCGGGCCGGCGCGCTACTGGCCCGCACCGGCCTGCTGACGGCGTTGCTGGCCGGGCGGCTGCACCGGGATTTCCCGCCGGAGGCGGCCAGGGAGATCACCGCCGAGGAGCTGAGCCCCGGTTTCCTGCGCACCGCGGCCACCGAGGTGCGCGCGCTGCCCGGCGGCCTGGCCGAACTGCCACCGCTGAGTCCGCCGCAGGTGCCGACCACGGTGATCTCGGCAGGCCGCACGGGGCCGGTGGAGAAGAAGCTGCGGCCGCTGCTGATCAGCGCGCACCGGGACTTCGCCGCCGGACTCCCGCACGGCAGGCACGTCCTCGCCGAGGAGTCCGACCACCTGGTCCCGGTGCAGCAACCCGGGCTGGTGGCCGCGGAGATCAACCGACTGCTCTGATCCCCCAGCTCGCCGACCAGGTCTGTCCCGGTTCGAGGGTGATCAGGTCCAGGCCGTTGTTCAGCGCGTCCGGCGGGCAGGTCATCGGCTCGATGGCCACCGCGCGGCCGCGGCCGGGGAACCCGTCGGGGGTGTAGACCTGCACCCAGGAGAACACCGGGTCCGCCCACAGCTCCACGCCGCCGTCCTGGCCACGCAGCAGGTGGTGCACCAGGCCGTCCTCGGCCGGCAGGCAGCCGCCGAAGGCGGTGTCCAGCTCGACGCCCCGCAGTGGGCGGGCGGTGCGGAAGTCCAGGTCGGTCCCCGCGATCGGGGCCGGTGCGCTGGTAGGGATCTTGCGTTCGGGGTCGAGTTCGACCGCGGTGGTGGCGGCCAGTTCCAGGGTGCAGTCGTCGGTGGCGGCCGCGCCCGCCCTCGGGTACGGGTGCGCGCCCACGCCGAACGGGATCTCCCGGTGACCGCGGTTGGCCACGGTGTGCGTGACGGTCAGGCCCTCGGCGTGCACCCGGTAGGTCACCGTGGTGCGCAGCCGGACCGGCCAGCCGGGCTGCACGTTGACGTCCGCGCCCAGGGTGATCTCCGCGGCGGAACGGGACTCCGGCTGCCAGGAGGTGTAGCGCACCAGGCCGTGACTGGCGTTGCCGCGGGCCGGTTCGGTCAGCGCGAGCTGCTGGGTCTCGCCCGCGTAGGTCCAGCGGCCGCCGCCCACCCGGTTGGGCCATGGCACCAGGACCGCGCCGCAGCCCATCGGCGGGGTGTGCTCATCGGGATAGGTTTCCAGGTAGGGCAGGCCGCCGATCTCCAGGATCCGCGGCGCCGCCCCCACCTCGTTGATCACCGCCCGGACCGGGCCGTCGGTGATCTCGAACTGCTCGCCATTCACCGTCACGGCGAGCAGTCAAACACGCTGCCTAGTTCTTGCCGAGGTTGGCGGCGTCGAACTCGATCTTGCCGTTGGTCCGGCGGACGAAGAACCAGTTGACGAACCACAGCAACAGGCCGATACCGAGCAGGATGCCGGCCAGCTTGTAGTCGTCCCACGGTCGCCCGGAGAACGGCAGCGCCAGGTAGGCGCAGGTCACCGCACCCAGGATGGGCACGACGGTGGGCGCCCTGAAGTGCTTGTGCGCCGCCTTCTCCTTGCGCAGCACCAGGCAGGCGATGTTGACCACGGTGAACACGATCAGCAGCAGCAACGCGGTGGTGCCGCCCAGGATGCTGATGTCCAGGGTGGACACCAGGATCACCGCGATGATGCTGGTGAACAGGATCGCGATCCACGGGGTGCGCCGGGTCTGGTGCACCTTGCCGAAGGGCAGCGGGATGATCCGCTCGTTGGCCATGCCGTAGACGAGCCTGCTGGCCATCAGCATGTTGATCAGCGCCGAGTTGGCCACCGCGAACATGCCGATGAAGGCGAACAGCGCCAGCGGGAAGGCCGGGGCGCCGATCTGGACCACCTTCAGCAGTGCGCTGCTCTTGGCCGCGGCCAGGTCACCGGCCGGCACCAGCAGCGAGGAGGTGATCGCGACCAGCAGGTAGACCGAGCCCGCGATGCCCATGCCCATCAGCATCGAGCGCGGGAAGATCCGCACCGGGTCCTTGCACTCCTCGGCCATGTTCACCGAGTCCTCGAACCCGACCATGGCGAAGAAGGCCAGCGAGGTGGCCGAGGTGATCGCGATCAGCGTGCTCTGGTCGGCGGTGTTGAACTCGAGCAGCCGGGACGGCTCGCCCATGCCGTTGGACACCGCGTAGACGCCGATGCCGATCACGATCAGCAGGCCGCCCAGCTCGACGATGGTCAGCGCCACGTTGGCCTTGACCGACTCGCCGACGCCGCGGAAGTTGATGAAGGCGAGCAGCGCGAGGAACCCGATGGCCACCCACGGGCCCGGGGTCTCCACGAACGCCTTGAGGTAGGTGCCGCCGAAGGCCACCGCCGCCGAGGAGGCCGAGGTGATGCCGGAGCACATCACCGCGAAGGCCACCATGAAGGTCAGGAACGGCATCCGGAACGCGCGGTTGGTGTACAGCGCGGCGCCCGCGGCCTTCGGGTACTTGCCGACCAGTTCCAGGTAACTGAACGCGGTCAGGAAGGCCACCACGAAGGCCAGCAGGAAGGGCACCCACAGCGCCCCGCCGACCTTGCCTGCCACCGTCCCGGTCAGCGCGTACACACCGGTGCCGAGGATGTCGCCGATCACGAAGAACAGCAGCAGCTTCGACCCGATGGCCCGCTTCAGCTCGGGCTGACCGGCGTTCGTGTCGGGAGCCCCCTGGGCTTTCGCTTCGCTCGCCATAAGCAAAAAGTGTGCCTGGTCACAGCGAGTGCCGGGAGCCACCCGACCGTGTTTCGAACTAGGTACACCAAATCGTCACCCTGCTGGGCCGAATGTGCTGAACTACCGGACATGGGCAAGCGCGCAGTCCTGGTCTCCGCCACGCTGGCCACCCTCGCGGTGGCCTCGGCCTGCACCTCGCCGCCGGAGCCGGCGGTGGGCTCGCCAGCGCCCGCGCTGGAGCGGGACGCGATCGCCTACGACAACCTGGACTTCCGGAAGAGCCGCCCGCCGGTCTTCGACAACACCTGCAAGACGCTGCCGCAGAACATCACCACCCTGCTCGGGCTGACCACCGCGCCCAGGACCGGCTTCGGCAACTCCGCCTGCATCGGCAAGGAGGAGTGGGGCGAGTACTCCATCGCCCAGTACAAGCAGAGCGACCGCAAGTCCGAGGAGAAGTTCTTCTCCGACGTGTGGACCGGCGACGACGCCACCGGCCGGTACTTCGAGCGGCTGATCCTGGCCGAGCGCTACTACGCGGTGCAGACCCTTGGCTATGACAACGCCAGCTGCGACCTGGTGGTGGACACCGGCTCGTCCACCCCGTTCAAGGTCACCATCTACGTCCCGGACAAGGACGCCGAGGTGCAGCGCAAGCTGGATGAGAAGTTCGACCCGGTCACCAGCCGGGACCGGCTCTGCCCGCGCGCCCGCGAGTTCGCCACCAAGGTGCTGGCCGCCATCGATCCCGATGGCGGCAGCCGCAAGAGCTGAGGCTCAGCCGGCGTCGCGCCTGCTGACCACCAGTCCGCCGAGCACCAGCAGGCCGAGCCAGACGATCACCGAGACAATGGTCTGCGCCACGCCCGCACCGAGTCCGGCCATCGCGTAGGCGGCCTCCAGCGGGTAGATCAGGCCGATGATCTCGGGCAGCCCGGCCCTGGCGAAGGTCAGCAGCGGCACCGCCACGAAGAACACGGTGACCGCGGCCGCGGTGTTCGGGATCAGGGTGGCGATCACCATCGCGGACAGCAGCACCAGCGCGGTGGCCAGCCCGATCACGCCGAGCGTCCAGCCGGGCCGCATGCCCAGCCAGTAGGACTGCACGTTCATCGCGGCGCGGGTCTTCACCAGCAGCGGACCGGCGATGAAGGTCACCAGGGTGCCCGCCAGCCACACCCCGACCAGCACCGAGAGCTGGGCGAGCATGTAGCGCAGCCGGGAGGGCTGCACCAGCAGCGTCGGCTGCACGCTCTTGTACTGCCATTCCCCGGCGACCAGTTTGATCACCGCGACGAACAGCAGCAGCTGGCCGAGCTGCACGCCGAGCAGGTTGGGCAGGATCTGGTCGGAGGCCGAGCGCAGGTAGAACTGCGGCAGGATGATCAGGCACAGCACGCCGATGAGGAACAGCGGCGCGAAGGCCAGCACGATCTTGTCCGAGCGGGTGCCGACCAGCTTGCGGAACTCCACCAGTACCAGGCGCAGGAAGCTCGCCGACTTGGCCGCGCGCTCGGCCCACGGTCCGTTGGAGAGCGGGCCGGAGTGGCCCTGGACCGGCTGGCCGGGCAGCTGACCGGGTGGCATGGCGGGCTGCTGGCCGGTGGGCGGGCCGGGCAGGCCGGGGTGCTGACCTGGGTGGACCGCGGGCTGGCCGCCGGTGGGCGGGCCGGGCGGGAAGCCGGGCTGCTGGCCGGGATAGCCCTGCGGACCGCCGGGCATCGGCTGGCCCGGGTAGCCGCCGGGCATCGGCTGCGGGCCGGTGGGCTGGGGTCCGGTTGGCTGGGGCGGGTAGCCCGGTGTGGGCTGGCCGCCTGGGTAGCCGTGGGTCATGCCGGTCCTCCCCCGGTGAGCCGGAAGAACAGGTCCTCCAGGTTCATCTGTTCCTCGCGCAGGCCCAGCAACGGGATGCCCGCGGCGAAGGTGATGTCGGAGACCTGCTCGACCGAGGCGTGCGCGGCCATCAGGCCGTCCGGCGCGGGCTGGATCGCGATCCCGGCCCGTTGCAGGGTCTCCGCGAGCTTGTTCATGTCCCTGGCGCGCACCAGCGAACGCGAGGAGGTGGTCAATGTGGACAGTGGGCCGTCGGCCACGATGCGGCCGTTGCCGATCACCAGCACCCGGTCCGCGGTCTGGTCCACTTCGGACAGGACGTGGCTGGACAGCAGCACCGTGCCACCCCTGGACGCGTGCCCGCGCAGCAGGTTGCGCACCGAACGGATGCCCTCGGGGTCCAGGCCGTTGATCGGCTCGTCCAGCACCAGCAGCGGCGGGTCGGTGAGCAGCGCGTGCGCGATGCCCAGTCGCTGGCGCATGCCCAGGCTGTACTTGCCGATCTTGCGGGTGGCCGCGTCGGCCAGGCCCACCGTCTCCAGGACCTCGTCCGCGCGCCGGGCAGGCACCCCGGCCAGGGTGGCGGCCATCCGCAGGTGCCCACGGCCACTGCGGCCAGGGTGCACCGCGGCGGCGTCCAGCAGCACCCCGGCCACGTGCGAGGGGTTGGGCCAGGCGGTGAACGGGCGGCCGGCGACCATGGCCCGGCCGGCGTTGGGCACGGTGAGTCCGGTGACCATCCGCAGGGTGGTCGACTTGCCCGCCCCGTTGGGCCCCAGGAAGGCCGTCACGGTGCCGGGCTGGAGTTCGAAACTCACCTGATCGACAACCGTACGTCCCTCATAGGCCTTGGTCAGGCCCCACGCAGTGAGCACCGGCCCACCGTAGCCGCCCCGGCACAACTCGGTGGGCTGATTCCACCGTGTCGGGTATGAGTAGGTCCTATGCGGACCATCGCGGTGCTGGACGCGCCGTCCAACCTGGGCCTGCGCCCGCCCGCGCCGGGTGCGGTGCCCGGCTGCGCGAAGGCGCCCGGCGCCCTGCGCGACGCGGGCCTGCTGAGCAGGATCAACGCCAGGGACGCCGGTTGCCTGGTGGCCCCGCGCTACGACCGGGGCGACTGGCGGGAAGGCGACGGGGTCTTCCACGCGCGGCAGATCGGTGACTACGCGCGCAAGCTGGCCGACCGGGTCGACGCCATCCACGAACGGGGTGAGCTGGCGCTGCTGCTCGGCGGCGAGTGCTCGATCGCGCTCGGCCCGATGCTGGCGCTGCGAAGGCGATCCGGCCGGTTCGGACTGGCCTATGTGGACGGTCACTCGGACTTCCGGCACCCCGGCAACTCCGACCGGGTCGGCGCGGCAGGCGGTGAGGCGCTGGCCCTGGTCACCGGTCGCGGGCAGGCCGACCTGACCGATCTGGACGGACTGCGCCCACTGGTGGCCGACGCGGACGCGGTGCTGCTGGGCATGGGCCCGGAGGACGAGTCCGATGTCACTGAACTGTCCACAACGGACATCGGGGTGCGTACCGCCAAGGACATCAGGGCACTGGGCGCGACCGAGGTGGCGGCCTGGACCAGTGACCGCTTCGCCGGGCTGGACGGGTTCTGGATCCACCTGGACGTGGACACCCTGGACGCGAGCCTGATGCCCGCGGTGGACTCGCCCAACCCGGCCGGGCTGACCGCGCGGGAGCTGACCGAACTGCTCGCCGGACTGCTGCACGCGCCGGGCTGCCTCGGCCTGGACCTGGGCATCTACGACCCTGACCTGGACCCCGACGGCCGCTGCGCCGCGCTGCTCACCGACATCCTGGCGCGGGCACTGGCTTCCCCGACCGGCTGAACCTGGCCTGGCCCACTGGGCGCGGACCGGGTGATCGCGCCACTGTGGCCCGCATGGGGCAAGAGCGCTACCGCCGGGTGGACTGGGCCGTCGCCGGGCTGTGCGTGCTCAGCGCGACCGCGTTCGTGCTGCTCTCGGTGTTCGATCCCGGCCACGAACTGGCGCCGAGGGTGCTCACCGCGCTGCTCTGCCTGACCGGGGTGGTGGTGCTGCTGGTCCGGCCGTTCGGGCGGCAGGCCTGGCGGTACTGGGTGTGCTCGGCCTCCTTCAGCCTGTTCTGCCTGGCCGGGCTGATCGTGGTGTGGGACCAGGTGCACGAGGAGGACAAGCACGTGGTGATCGGCCAGGTGGTCCGCTCCACCGAGGAGACCACGGCCTACCTGGCAGGCGAGCTGCCGCCGGGCAACACCACCGCACAGATCCCCACCGGGGTCTACCTGGAGTCGATCCGGTTCGCCGCCAGCAACGAGGTGCAGGTCAGCGGGTACGTCTGGCAGCGCTACCCGGACAGCCTGCCGCCGGGGCTGACCCGCGGCGTGGTGCTGCCGGAGGCCGATGACTCCTACCCGACCAAGCAGGCATACCGGCACCGGGACGGCGACGCCGAGGTGATCGGCTGGTACTTCAAGACCGCGTTCGTGCAGAAGTTCGACTACTCCCGCTACCCGCTGGACCGCCAGGACGTGTGGATCCGGATGTGGCACCCGGACTTCAACCGGGGCGTGCTGCTGGTGCCGGACTTCCGCGCCTACCCGCAGCCCTGGCACCCCGAGCGCATGCACGGCCTCGACCCGCAGTTCGTCACCGCGCGCTGGCAGCCGCAGTCCACCGCGTTCAGCTTCTCCAAGCACAGCTACACCACCAACTTCGGCCTCGGCCGCTACACCGACCGGCCGCCGTTCCCGGAGCTGTACTTCAACCTGCTGGTCAACCGCCAGTTCCACGGGCCGCTGTTCGAGACGCTGGTGCCGATCGGGTTCATCGCGGTGCTGGTCTTCGCCGCGTTGTTCATCACCACCAACGGCGATGAGCTGCGGCGCACCTTCGTCGGGTTCACCAGCTTCGGCGTGATCAGCTTCGCGGTGAGCATGGTGCTGGTGGTCGCGGTGCGGCAGAACGCGATCCGGGAGGCCACCGCCGCACCCGGCATCGTGTACCTGGAATATTTTTCCTTCGGGCTCTACCTGGTGGTGCTGATCAGCGCGATCAACGCGTTGCTGGTCACCGCGCGCACCCCGATCGCACTGATCCGCTGGCGGGACAACCTGGCGCCCCGGCTGCTCTACTGGCCGTTGCTGCTTGGCTTCTCCTTGGCCACCACACTGTCCACATTGGGCTGATCAACGGTCGGCGCCCGGTAGCGCCAGATCACCGGGATGCACAGCACCGCGATCACCGTCAGCACGATCACCAGCACCCCGCCGCCGGAGACCGCGATCGCGGTGCCGAAGGCCGCGCCGGCGGTGCCGTGCGCCAGGTCGGCGAACCGCGGTCCGCCGGCCACCACCACGGTGAACACGCCCTGGGTCCGGCCACGCATGTCGTCGGTGACCGCCTGCTGCAGCATCGCGCCGCGGAAGATCATGCTGACCACGTCGGCCGCGCCACCAAGCGCCAGGAACAGCACCGCCACCCACAGCTCGGTGGCCAGGCCGAGCCCGATGATGGCCAGCCCCCAGCCGATGATCGCGAAGGTCAGCGCCACACCGTGCCGGGAGACCCGCGAACTCCAGCCGGAGAACAGGCCGAACAGCCCGGCGCCCAGCGGCATCGCCGCGTACAGCCAGCCCAGCGCGAAACCGCCGCCCTCGGGATCGCCAAAGGTGCGCACCGCCATCTCCGGGTACAGCGCCCTCGGCATGCCCGCGACCATGGCGATGATGTCGAGCAGGAAGGAGGCCAGCAGCACCTTCTGGCCGATCAGGTTGCGGAAACCGTCGAGCACATCGCCAAGGCCGGCCCGGCGCGCCGGACCGTTCAGCGGCGGCATCGGCGGCAGCTTCCAGACCGCCCAGAGCGTGGCGCACAACGCGATCGCGTCGATCAGGTACAAAGTGGACAGTCCGAGCACCGCGATCAGCGAGCCGGCGGCCAGCGGCCCGAACACCGCGGCGAACATGAACACGGTGGAGCCCAGCGCCTGCGCGGCGGGCAGCTGGTCCAGCGGCACCAGCCGGGCGATGGCGGCACTGCGCGCGGGCATGTTCATCGCGAAGAACGCCTGCTGCACCGCGAACAGCCCGAGCACCGCCCACACCGAGCCGATGCCGGTGATCGCCTGCACCCACAGCAGCACCGAGGTGATCGCCACGCCGGTGTTGGTGACCAGCAACAGTTTCCGCCGGTCCACGGTGTCCGCGACGGCGCCGCCCCAGATGCCGAAGATGATCAGTGGCACCACACCGAAAAGACCGGCCAGTCCGACATAGGCGGACGAGCCGGTCAGGTCGTACAGCTGCTTGGGCACGGCGACGGTGGTGAGCTGGGAGCCGATCACGGTGATCGTGCTGGACAGCCACAACCGCCGGTACGCGGTGTGCTTCAGCGGTCTGGTGTCCAGCAGGACGCGCCCCAGCCTGGCCCGGAGGCCAGGACTGGGGGGCTTGTCAGTGTCGACGCGCACGGCGTCGGGGTCCCCAGTCACCCATCGGATGTTAGGCCGTTAGCTTGGCTAAGGGAATGCGTTTGTCAGCAGGTGGACACGGCGCTCACGGCGCCAGGCGTTCCACCTGCCAGCCGTCCCGGCTGGCCCGGAAGCGCAGCCGGTCGTGCATCCGGTCCGGGCGGCCCTGCCAGAACTCGACCATCTCCGGCCGGATCCGCCAGCCACCCCAGTGCGGGGGCACCGGGATCCGCTCGGACTCGGCGAAGCGGCGCTTGGCCATGTTCAGCGCCGACTCCAGTACGTGCCGGTCGTTGATCACCCGCGACTGCGGGGAGGCCCACGCGCCGAGCTGGGAACCGCGTGGCCGGGAGTTCCAGTACTCGGCGGTCTCCGCGGCGTTCACCTTCTCCACCGCGCCGCGCACCGTGGCCTGCCGCTGCATCGCGAACCAGGGAAAAGTCGCGGAGGCAAACCGGGTGGCCAGCAAGTCGTGACTCTTCGTGGAGGTGTAGTTGGTGAAGAACACCAATCCGCGTGCATCAAGTCCCTTGGTCAACACGGTGCGTGAGGACGGTCGGCCCTCGGTGTCCGATGTCGCCAGGATCATCGCGTTCGGTTCGGGCAGTCCCGCGCCTACCGCGTCGTTCAGCCACAACTGGAGCTGCTCGTGCCAGGTACCGGCGAGCGAGGTCTCGTCCAAGGCTCCTGCCTCGTACGACACTCTCATCGCCGGGAGTGTGATGTTGGCGTCCGGCATGTCGAACTCCTCCCCGACGGGGCACCCCGCGTAGCACCGTGACAGCGGACCGTACGGCGAAATCCACAAATGCGAAACCGCCTGAGTGGTGATGGATGCCACCACAGGAGGTGATTGCCGACACCGCGCGCACGCGGAAGGGTGGCGCCAACGCGCAGGGAGAGGGGCACACCGTGGTGCAGAACCTGGCAGCCGACCAGACCTTCCGGCCCGGTCTCGAGGGCGTGATCGCCTTCCAGACCGAGATCGCCGAGCCGGACCGGGACGGCGGCGCGCTGCGCTACCGCGGGGTGGACATCGAGGACCTGGCCGGGACGGTCACCTTCGGCAACGTGTGGGCACTGCTGGTGGACGGCCGCTTCGGCCGCGGCCTGCCGCCTGCCGAGCCGTTCCCGATCCCGGTGCACACCGGCGACGTCCGGGTGGACGTGCAGGCCGCGCTGGCCATGCTGGCCCCGATCTGGGGCTACCAGCCGCTGCTGGACATCACCGACGAGCAGGCGCGGGAGAACGCCGCGCGGGCCTCGGTGATGGCGCTGTCCTACGTGGCCCAGTCCGCCCGCGGCATCGGGGTGGCCGCGGTGCCGCAGTCCCGGATCGACGAGTGCTCCTCGGTCACCGAGCGGTTCATGACCCGCTGGCGCGGCGAGCCCGACCCCAGGCACGTGCAGGCGGTGGACGCCTACTGGGTCTCCGCGGCCGAGCACGGCCTCAACGCCTCCACCTTCACCGCGCGGGTGATCGCCTCCACCGGCGCGGACGTGGCGGCCTGCATGTCCGGCGCGATCGGCGCCATGTCCGGCCCACTGCACGGCGGCGCGCCGGCCAGGGTGCTGCCGATGATCGAGGCGGTGGAGCGCACCGGCGACGCGCGCAAGTTCGTGGCCGGGATCCTGGACCGCAAGGAACGGCTGATGGGCTTCGGGCACCGGGTCTACCGGGCCGAGGACCCGCGCGCCAGGGTGTTGCGCCGGACCTGCCAGGAGCTGGGCGCGGCACGCTACGAGGTGGCCGCCGCACTGGAGCAGGCCGCGCTGGCCGAACTGCGCGAGCGCCGCCCGGACCGGGCGATCGAGACCAACGTGGAGTTCTGGGCCGCGGTGATCCTGGACTTCGCGCAGGTACCGCCGCACATGATGCCCGCGATGTTCACCTGCGCCAGGACCGCCGGCTGGTGCGCGCACATCCTGGAGCAGAAGCGCACCGGGCGACTGGTCCGGCCCTCGGCCCAGTACCTCGGGCCGGGGCCGCGCACGCCTGCCGAAGTCGAGGGCTGGGACACGATTCAGGCTGGGTGAGCTGGGGCACCCACTGGTAACTCCTAGGCCATCCGGCTGCAACACTGGGCGCCTCCGGCAACGGCGCCGGCGCTGTTGACAACCGCGAAGCGAAAGGCGCCGTGATGACCCAGACGGCCGACCTGACCACCCTCCAGCTCCCGGCGGAGCTGCGTCCCAGTGACGGCCGCTTCGGCTGCGGGCCGTCCAAGATCCGTCCGGAGCAGCTGGCCCGGCTGGCCGCCGAGGGTGGCGCGCTGCTGGGCACCTCGCACCGGCAGAAGCCGGTCAAGCAGCTCGTCGGCCGGGTCCGCGCCGGGCTGTCCGAACTGTTCGCGCTGCCCGAGGGCTACGAGGTGGTGCTCGGCAACGGCGGCACCACCGCCTTCTGGGACGCGGCCACCTTCGGCCTGATCCGCGAGCGTTCGCTGCACCTGACCTACGGCGAGTTCTCCGCCAAGTTCGCCAAGGCGGCCAAGAGCGCGCCGTTCCTCGGCGACCCGATCGTGGTCAAGGCCGAGCCGGGCGACGCCCCCACCCCGGTGGGCTCGCCCGAGGTGGACCTGATCGGCTGGGCGCACAACGAGACCTCCACCGGCGTGATGGTGCCGGTCAACCGGCCCGCCGACGCCGGGGACGCCCTGGTGGCCATCGACGCGACCTCGGGCGCGGGCGGCCTGCCGGTGCGCGCCGAGGAGTTCGACGTCTACTACTTCGCGCCGCAGAAGAGCTTCGCCTCCGACGGCGGCCTGTGGCTGGCGCTGCTGAGCCCGGCCGCGATCGCGCGGGTGGAGGAGATCGGCGCCAGCGACCGCTGGGTGCCGGAGTTCCTGTCCCTGCCGACCGCGCTGGACAACTCGCGCAAGGACCAGACCTACAACACCCCCTCGGTGGCCACCCTGTTCCTGCTGGCCGACCAGATCGACTGGATGCTCGGCAACGGCGGGCTGGACTGGGTCACCGCGCGCACCGCCGACTCCTCCTCGCGGCTGTACGACTGGGCCGAGCAGAGCGAGTACGCCACCCCGTTCGTCACCGATCCGGCCAAGCGCTCGCACGTGGTCGGCACCATCGACTTCGCCGATTCGGTGGACGCGGCGGCGGTGGCCAAGGTGCTCCGGGCCAACGGCGTGGTGGACGTGGAGCCGTACCGCAAGCTCGGCCGTAATCAACTCCGCGTAGCCATGTTCCCGGCCATCGAGCCGGACGATGTGACGAAGCTCACACAGTCTGTGGACTGGGTGGTCGGACAGCTCGGCTGACCCCGTCACCTCCCGCGAAGTGACACCACTGTGATTTGCGGGTGCGAGCCTGTGCCCCGATCAGGCAAGATCGGGTGCAGATAGTCGTGGTGTCGGCGCGCCTGCCCCGTCAAGCAGGCTCGCCGACATACCGTGTCCGCTAGCGAGGTGAAGTTTCCGGGAGGCCGTCATGCGAGCGCTGCGAGTAGTCGGGCTCGACGAGGACGCGCAGGTGCTTGTCCTCGAAGACGAGCGCGGCGAACGCTTCTCGCTGCCGGCTGACGAGCGGCTCAAGGCCGCCGCCCGAGGCGACATCACCCGGCTGGGCCAGGCGCAGATCGAGCTGGAAAGCCAGATGCGTCCGCGCGAGATCCAGGCCCGCATCCGCGGTGGCGAATCGGTGGAGCAGGTGGCCGCCGCATCCGGACTGCCCGCCCAGCGGGTGGAGCGCTACGCCTACCCGGTGCTGCTGGAGCGGTCCCGCACCGCGGAGCTGGCCCAGCGCGCGCACCCGGTGCGCGAGGACGGCCCGGACGTCTCCACCCTCGGCGAGGTCGTTGCGCACGGTTTCGGCCTGCGCGGCCAGGACTACTCGGTGGCGCACTGGGACTCCTGGCGCGGCGAGGACGGCAAGTGGGTCATCCAGCTGCGCTGGCGGGCCGGTCGTTCGGACAACCGGGCGCACTGGATCTTCCACCCCGGCGCGCACGGCGGCACCATCACGCCGCTGGACGAGCACGCCGCCGACCTGATCGACCCGACCCCCGGCCGTCCGCTCCGCACCGTGCGCGCGATCACCCCGCTCGCGCAGCAGGCACTGGAGCTGGACGGCGACACCAAGATCCTGCCGGTGATCGACGAGTCCATGCCGCCGCCACCCCCCGTGGCGGAACCCCGGCAGGCCCCGGCGAGCAACGGTCAGCGTTACCAGCCAGAGCCGCTCCCGGAGGAGCTGGCCCAGCAGGCCGACGCGCCCCTGATCGAACCGACCGAGCCGGTGCAGGCGGAAGAGGTCGAGAAGACAGAGGCGGCAGAGGGCGACCTGGGCACGCACGCCCCGGCGAGGCGGACCGAACCCGCGGGCAAGCGCGGTCGGAAGAACCACCCGATCGTGCCTTCCTGGGAGGACGTCTTACTCGGCGTGCGTTCCCAGCGGGGTTAGAGGAGCGCACGTGGCGTTGACAAGGGAAGAGCGGCGACCGCGGACCACCTGCAGGGGTCCACTGCCTCGGTGACAGCGAGGAGCAGGTGCGCTCTTCCCTTTTGCCGGTCCAGGGGCCGTCACGGTCCCAGCAGACTCAGCAACAGGGCCAGCCACGCCACGCCGATCCCGGTGACCACGCCGTAGGACACCCAGCGCCACACCGGGGTGCGCCGCGCCAGCCAGACCGAGGGCGCCAGGCCACCCGCGATCACCACGTTCGCCCCCACGGCGAGCAGCGGGCTGGCCTGGCTCAGCCCCTGGGACAGCGCGACGATCGAGACCACCACGATCGCGGCCACGAACACGCTCACCGTCAGCCCGGTCGCCCACGGGGTCGGTTCCACCGGCTCCGCCGGGCGCACCGGCAGCGGTGGCGGCGGCAGGATCTCCTCGGTCTCCCCGGTCACCGGGTCGACATAGCGCACCGGGGTGTCCAGCGCGCAGGCCAGCCGCCAGGCCAGATGCCGTCCGCGCTGGTAGACGGCCTCACCGGCGCCCTCGGAGAGTTCCACCGCCTCGGCCACCTCGGCCCACTCGTGCAGTGCCTCGGCCAGGCCCGCCGGCAACGTCAGCGTGCCGAGGTCGACCTCGAGCGGCTCCCCGTCCTGGCCGAGTGGGCGCAGGAGAACGGCGCGGGCTTCGCGAGCGTGCAGTTCCACGTCGCCGGAGCCTAGTGGTCCGGGTCAAGGGCTTGGGTGACCTCGTAGAAGGCCACGGCCGCCGCGGTGGCCACGTTGAGCGAGTCCACGCCCGGCGCCATCGGGATGCGCACCGGCAGGTCGGCGGCGGTGATGGCCTCCTCGGTCAGGCCGGGGCCCTCCGAGCCGAGCAGCAGCGCGACCTTGCCGACCCCGGCCACCGCGGTCCGCAGCGACCGGGAATCGGCCCTCGGGGTGAGGGCGGCGATCCGGAAGCCGTTGTCGCGCAGGGTTTTCAGGCCGTCCGGCCAGGGTTCGACGGTGCTGAACGGGACCCGGAGCACGTGGCCCATGGAGACCCGGACGCTGCGCCGGTACAGCGGATCGGAGCAGCCGGGCCCGAGCAGCACGCCGTCCACACCGAGCGCGGCGGCGTTGCGGAAGATCGATCCCAGGTTCTCGTGGTCGCCGACGCCCTCCAGCACCGCAAGGCAGCGGGACCGGGCGGCCAGGTCGGCCGGCGCGGGCATGGGCGCGCGGTCCGCGCTGGCCAGCACACCGCGGTTGAGGTGGAAGCCGACCACCTCGGCCATGATCTCCGCGCTGGTGACATAGGCCGGGACGTCGACGGATTCCAGCTGGTCGGCCAGGGCCTCGATCCGGCGCTGGACGCCCAGCAGGGCGCGCACCGGGTAGGGCGAGGCGAGCAGGCGCTCGACCACCACCACGCCCTCGGCCAGCACCAGGCCGCGCCCGCCGGGACGGTCCGGCCGCCGGTCGGCGGTAGACAGGTCGCGGAAGTCGGCGAGACGCTCATCGGCCGGGTCGTCGATCTGGATCACCTGCACCACCCGATCAGTGTGCCATCCCACGATTCGAGAGAGACTGTCCAGTAACGTAGATCCGGAAGCAACGCGCTGACCTGCATGTTGTTGCTGTTGGTTAAGACGATGTAACAGAGAGCACCGGTTTGGCGGCTGGCCAGCCCGGGAAACGCTGTGCCACGGTGGGCGTTCGCTACGCCGCTGGTGTGCCCGGCCAACCAGCCGACCGATTGGGAGGCGGCATGGGAAGGGACGTGACCAACCGGACTTTCACCAGGGAGGATCGTCAGCGATACCGGGACAAGGTCCAGCGCTGCCTGGACGCACTCGCCCGGATGCTCGCCGAGAACCACTTCTCCTTTCCCCGGCAACAGATGGGGCTGGAGATCGAGTTGAATCTCGTCGACGAGACGCTGAAGCCTGCCATGGCGAACACGGTGGTCCTGGAGAAGATCTCCGACCCTGCTTTCCAGACCGAACTAGGCCAGTACAACATCGAGATCAACGTCGCGCCGCGGCCGCTGGCCGGGGACGAGGCGCTTGAGCTTGAGGAGGAGCTACGCCAGCAGCTCGACGCCGCCGACGGCAAGGCCCATGACGCGGGCGCCGCGCTGGCCATGATCGGCATGCTGCCGACGCTGCGCCGGGAGCACTTCGACCCGAGGTGGCTCTCCACCAGTCCGCGCTACTCCCTGCTGAACGCGCAGATCTTCGGCGCGCGCGGCGAGGAGATGCTGCTGGACATGGAGGGCGCGCCGATGCCCGGCAAGGGACCCGAGCGGCTGCGCAGCTACACCGACTCGATCCTGCCGGAGTCCTCCTGCACCTCGGTGCAGTTGCACCTGCAGGTGGAGCCGAACGATTTCGCCGCGCACTGGAACGCCGCGCAGACCCTGGCCGGGGTGCAGGTCGCGCTGGCCGCGAACTCGCCGTTCCTGCTGGGCAAGGCGCTCTGGCACGAGACCCGGATCCCGATGTTCGAGCAGGCCACCGACACCAGGCCGCAGGAGCTGAAGAACCAGGGCGTGCGGCCACGGGTGTGGTTCGGCGAACGCTGGATCACCTCGATCTTCGACCTGTTCGAGGAGAACGTCCGCTACTTCCCGGCGCTGCTGCCCGAGACCGAGCCGGAAGACCCGCTGGAGGCGCTGGCGGCCGGGCGGGCGCCGAAGCTCTCCGAACTGCGGCTGCACAACGGCACCATCTGGCGGTGGAACCGGCCGGTCTACGACATCGTGGACGGGGTGCCGCACCTGCGGGTGGAGAACCGGGTGCTGCCCGCGGGCCCGACCGTGCTGGACGTGCTGGCCAACGCGGCCTTCTTCTACGGCGCGCAGCGGGCGCTGACCGAGCAGGACCGCCCGGTGTGGACCCAGATGTCCTTCCAGGCGGCCGAGGAGAACCTCTACAGCGGCGCCCGGCACGGGATGAACGCGCAGCTGTACTGGCCGGGCATCGGCTGGATCCCGCCGGATGAGCTGGTGCTGCGGCGGCTGCTGCCGATGGCGCACGAGGGACTTCGGCTGTGCGGGGTCTCCGACGCGGCCCGCGAGCGCTACCTCGGGGTGATCGAAGAGCGGTGCGTGGCACGGCGCACCGGGTCGACCTGGCAGCGGGAGACGGTGGCCCGGCTGGAGAGCCGGGGCCTGGACCGGGACGCGGCGCTGACCGGGATGTTGCGGCGATACCTGGAACTGATGCACTCCGGCGAGCCGGTGCACACCTGGCCGGTCGGGGGCTGAGAGCCAATTAACGAGGTCGGGAGCGGGTGCCAGTCGGGGGTGCCCGCTCTCGGCCGCCGGCTCAGAGCGTGCCGACGTCCAGGGTGAAGCCCACCTTGACCGCCTTGGCCAGCCTGCGGTCGTGGGTGATCAGGATCAGCGTGCCGGGGTAGTCGGCCAGTGCCTGTTCGAGCTGCTCGATCGCGGGCAGGTCCAGGTGGTTGGTCGGCTCGTCCAGCACCAGGCAGGTGGTGCCCTTCGCCTGCAGGATCGCGAGTCCGGCCCTGGTGCGCTCACCGGGGGAGAGCGTGCGGGCCGGGCGCAGCACCACCTCCGCGCCGACCCGGAACTTGGCCAGCAGGGTGCGGGTCCGCTCGGCCTCGAAGCCGGTGGCGGCCATGACCACGTCCAGCGCGGTGTCCTCGGTGTCGAAGGTGTGCCGGAGCTGGTCCACCTCGCCGACCACCACGTTGGTCCCGGTGAGCACCTGCCCGGCCAGCAACGGGATCCGGCCGAGCAGCGCGCCGACGAGGGTGGACTTGCCGGCGCCGTTGGGGCCGGTGATCCGCCAGCGTTCGCCGCCGCCGATGGTCAGGTCGACCGGGCCCAGCCGGACGTCACCGCGCTCGACCACCGCGCCGCGCAACGCGAAGGCGATCTCGCTGCCGCGCCCGGCCGAGGGCAGGGTGAGGCGCAGTTCCCACGGTTCGCGGGGCTCCTCGACCTCCTCCATCCTGGCCAGTTCGCGTTGTGCCAGGGTGGCCCGGATGCCGGTGTTCTCCGCGCCCTGCCGTTTGGCGTTGCGGATCAACGGATCCGTCTCCTGCTTGGACCGGCGCACGCCCGCCCTGGACCACTCCTTGATCTGGCGGGAGCGCTGGGTGAGCGAGGCGCGTTTGTCGGCGTAGGCGGCGTAGGCCTCGCGGGCGTGCCGGGCGATGGTCTCCTGCTCGTCCAGGTAGGCCTGCCAGCCGCCGCCGAAGACGCTGAGCTGGTGGCTGAACTCGTCGATCGTGGCCACCGAGGTGACCGTGCGGGCCAGGAACTCGCGGTCGTGGCTGACCAGCACGATGCCCGCCCGGCTGGCGCGCACCCGGTTCTCCAGCAGGTCCAGTCCGGCGGTGTCCAGGTCGTTGGTGGGCTCGTCGAGCAGCAGCACGTCCGCGCGCACCAGCAGCACCGAGGCCAGCCGCAGCCGGGCCGCCTGACCGCCGGAGAGTTCGCCCGCGCCGCGATCGGTGAGCAGGTCGGCTGGCAGGCCGAGCTGCTCGCACACCACGGCGGCACGCTCGTCGAAGTCGGCCGCGCCCACCGCGGTCCAGTGGTCAAGGGCCGCGGCGTAGGCATCGCCCGCGTCCGGCTCGGTGGCCAGCGCCTCGGCGGTGCGTTCCAGCCCGGCCTCGGCCTGGGCCACGCCGGTGCGCCGGGCCAGGTGGTCGCGCAGGGACTCGCCGGGCCGCAGGTCGGTTTCCTGGGTCAGGTAGGCCAGCACCGCGCCCGCCCGCCGGGTGACCGCGCCCGACTCGGGCGGCAGTTCACCGGCGAGCACCCGCAGCAGGGTGGACTTGCCCACCCCGTTGGGTGCGCTCAGGCCGATCCGGTCACCGGGTGAGACATCAAGATCGACCTCCGAGAGCACGGTCCGCGGACCAAAGGACACTGTGACTTTCCGCGCGAGCAGAATGGACACGCCGTTGACGGTCGCAGCCGGGCCCGCGCGGCCGCAACCGAATTAGTCAGTCCACAGTGGAGCGTCGACGCCCGGCGTAGAGCGCGAAGGCGCCACCGGCGAGCAGGGCCAGGCCGCCGAGGGTGATCGGCAGGATCGGCCCGGCGCCGGTGTTGGCCAGCCCCCCGGACCGGCCACCTCCCCCACCACCGCCGCCGGTGCCGCCCCCGCCGCCACCCGTGCCCCCGCCGGGCTGTTCACCACCGCCACCGCCGGGCGGCGGCGTGGTGGTGGTCGTGGGCGGCGGGTTTCCGTTGCCGCCGAAGGTGATCGGCAGGATCGCGTCCTGACTGCGGTCCGCGCCCAGGGTGTGGTCGGCGCGGCTGACGATCGCGCACTTGAGCACGTTGCAGTCGGTGTACTCGTCCTTGGCGGTCACGGTCAGCTCGACCGAGAAGCTGCCGCCGGGGCCGTAGGGCTTGGCCAGGTCCTTGCCGTAGGGCGGCGGGTTGCTGGAGATCCAGGCCGAGTTGCCGTTCTTGCCGGAGAGGTCCGCGCCGCCGAGGCAGGGGGTCGGCATCTTGCCGGAGCCGTTGTCCACGCAGACCGCGACGTAGATGCCCTTGGCCTCGTTGTAGCCGGATCCGGTCACGGTGACCTTCTCCCCGGCGGCGTTGAGGCCCTGGGTCTTGGACGCGGCCAGCTTCGGCGCGGCCGCCGCCTCGGCCTGCGGCGCGTCGATACGCGGCGCGGCGGGCGGCGCGCTGGTGGCAGTGCCGGGCGTGGAGGTGACCGGAGTGCTGGTCGCCGGGGGTGTGGCCGGGGTGCTGGTGGCTGGCGGGTTCCCGCCAAAGCCGAGCGGCAGCGGGGCCACCCCGGCCACGCTGACCCGCAGTTCGACCGGGCCGCCAGCGGGCGCGAAGGCCGGGCTGACCAGCAGTTCGGTGGCGAATCCGCCGTCGGGCGCGGTGGTGATGGCGGCCGGACCGGCCGGGTCGGCGGTGCTGCCGGACCAGGCGCCAAGGGCCAGGGTGGCGTTGGCGGCGAAGCCGGTGCCGCGCACCACGATCCGCTCCCCCGCCGGGTCCAGGCCACTGGACCGATCGGCGGAGAGTTGCGGAACCTGTTGGGCCACAGCGGTTCCCGGCAGGGCGAAGATCAGCCCCAGCAGCAGCGCCGCGGTCAGCCGGACCGTTCGCATCATCCGTTCACCCCATCAACAAAACGACCTACTTAGGTTAGGCTAACAATAGATAGGTAAGTCTCACCTGGCTAGTGGGGGCGGAATGACCGAGCAGACCACCCCGCCGAGCGGCTACGTGCCGCCGTCGGCGGTGACCGTGAGCCGGGTACCCGGCGCGGGAGCCGTCACCGAGGGCGCGGCAGGCACCACGGTCACCGGCGGCTACGGCCAGCAGCTGACCGTGTCCAAGACCAAGGGCCTGGACGAGACGGGCGCGAACGTCACCGTCACCGGCCAGGGCTACCGGGTGGACAAGGGCATCTACGTGGCCTTCTGCGTGGACAACGGGCCGGGCAAGCAGCCGGGTCCGTGCGGTGGCGGCGCGGACATGAGCGGGGCCGGCGGCTCGTCCAAGTGGATCTCCAACAACCCGCCGTCCTACGGCAAGGACCTGGCCAAGCCGTTCGGCCCGGACGGCACCTTCACCGCGGAGCTGAAGATCAGCCCGGTGCTCTCGGCCGAGCCGAGGATCGACTGCCGGGACAGCGGGGTGAAGTGCGCACTGGTCAGCCGGACCGACCACACCCGCACCGCCGACCGCACCCAGGACGTGGTGGTGCCGGTGAAGTTCGGCCCAGAACCCGTCGCGGCGGCCGAGACCTCCGCCACCCCGCAGGGCAGCTCGACCACGCCGATCGTGCTGGTCGGCCTCGGCGTGGTGGTGGCACTGGTCGCCGTGGTGCTGGTGATCCGGGTGCTGCGCAGGCGGTCCGCCGCATGAGCCGCCGATTACTGGCCGGTGCGCTCGTACTCGCGCTGGCCGGCTGCGCCGCGCCCGCACCGCAGGCGAGCACCCCGACCAGCGCGGGCGCGACCGAGGTCAACGCGCAACGGATCAAACCCCTGGCCACGCCGACCCCCGCGCTGCCGGTCACGGTGGACTCGGTGGACGGGCGCCGGATCACCGTCACCGACGTCTCCCGGATCATCCCCCTGGCCGGGTCGATCTCCGAGGTGGTGTTCACCCTCGGACTCGGCGCGAACGTGGTCGGGCGGGACGTGGCGGCCACCTTCGAGCCCGCGCGGGCGCTGCCGGTGGTGACCTCCGGGCACGACGTGTCCGCGGAGAGCACGTTGTCCTTGCGCCCCACCGTGATCCTCACCGAACCCGGGGTCGGACCGCCCGAGGCGCTCAGCCAGCTGCGCGATTCCGGGGTGCCGGTGGTGGTGCTGCCCGAGGCCAAGCGGATGGCCGACACCTACACCCGGATCGAGGCCGTCGCCGCCGCGCTCGGCGTGCCAGGCGCGGGCCGGGAACTGGCCGAGCGGACCAAGGGCGAGGTCGACGCCGCACGGGCCACACTGCCGCAGGGGCAACGGAAAGCGCGGGTGGCGTTCCTGTACCTGCGCGGGCAGGCCGCGGTCTACCTGTTGGGCGGCAAGGGATCCGGCGCGGACTCGATCATCGACGCGGCCGGCGCCAGTGACGTCGGCATGGAACTCGGACTCGGACCGTTCACCCCGCTGACCGCCGAAGCGCTGGTCAAGGCGCAACCGGACGTGTTCCTGGTGATGAGCAAGGGCCTGGACTCGGTGCAGGGGGTGGACGGGCTGCTCAAGCTGCCCGGCGTCGCGCAGACCCCGGCCGCGGCCAATCGCCGGGTGGTGGCCATCGAGGACGGCGTGCTGCTCAACTTCGGGCCGCGCACCGCACTGGTGGTCACCGCGCTGGCCGAGGGTCTGCGCTGATGCGCGCACGTCGCCTGGCGCTCGTACTGGGTCTGGGGATCGCACTCGTGCTGCTCTGCCTGCTGGGCGCGGGCATCGGCGCGTTCCCCAGTCCGGTGGCCGATGTGCTCGCCTCGATCGCGCACCGCCTCGGCCTGGCCGAGGCGCCAACCGGCGCCGGCTACCTGGACGCGGTGCTCTGGCAGATCCGCTTCCCCCGGGTGCTGCTCGGCGTGCTGGTCGGGGCCTCGCTGGCCTGTGCGGGCGCGGTGATGCAGGGCGTGTTCGGCAACCCGCTGGCCGAGCCCGCGGTGGTCGGCGTGTCCGGCGGCGCGGCCATGGCGGCCAGTGCGGTGACCGTGCTCGGCGTGACCGCGCTGGGCGCCTGGACACTGCCCGCGGCCGCCTTCATCGGCGGGCTGGTCACGGTGGCCGCGGTGTACCTGGTCGCGCGCTCCGGCGGGCGGACCGAGGTGGTCACCCTGGTGCTGACCGGGATCGCGGTCAACGCGGCCACCGGCGCGGTGATCAACCTGCTGCTCACCTATTCCAACGACGCCCAGCTGCGCTCGGTGGTGTTCTGGATGATGGGCAGCCTGGCCCAGACCACCTGGCCCAAGGTGTTCGCGGTGCTGCCCTGCGCGATCCTCGGTCTGCTGCTCGCACCGCTGTTCGCCCGCCAGCTGGACCTGCTCGCACTCGGCGAACGCCCGGCCCGGCACCTGGGTGTGCACATCGAACGGCTGCGCGGCACGCTGATGTTCGTCGTGGCCCTGCTGACCTCGGCCGCGGTCGCGGTGGCAGGCATGATCGGGTTCGTCGGACTCGTGGTGCCGCACGTGGTCCGCATGGTCATCGGGCCGGGACACCGGTTCCTGATCCCGGTCAGCGCACTCGGCGGCGCGGTGGTCGTGGTGGCCGCGGACCTGGTGGCGCGCACCGTGATGGCGCCGGTGGAACTGCCGATCGGGGCACTGACCGCGCTGGTCGGCGGGCCGTTCTTCTTCTGGCTGCTGCGCCGCACCAGGGCCAGTCAGGGCGGGTGGGCATGAGACTCGAACTCCCCGCGCCCGCGCCGCCGGGCACCGTGGTCGCCGAGGCGGTCGCGATCGACGTGCACCTTGGCGGACAACAGATCCTGCACCGGGTGGGCCTGGCCGCACGCACCGGCGAGGTGCTCGCGCTGCTGGGCCCCAACGGCGCGGGCAAGTCCACCCTGCTGGCCGCGCTCGCCGGAGATGTCACGCCGACCGCCGGACAGGTGCTGGTGCACGGCAAACCCCTTGCCGGGTACCGGCCGAGGGAGCTGGCGGTGCGCCGGGCCGTGCTGCCGCAACAGGTGCTGCTGTCCTTCCCGTTCACCGTGGCCGAGGTGGTCGAGATGGGCCGCGCGCCCTGGGCGGGCACCCCGGCGGCCGAGCAGGACGAGGAGGCGATCGCGGAAGCCATGCGGGAGACCGAGGTCACCGAGTTCGCGCACCGCCGCTTCCCCTCGCTCTCCGGCGGCGAACGGGCCAGGGTGGCGCTGGCCAGGGTGCTGGCCCAGCGGACCGGCCTGCTGCTGCTGGACGAACCCACCGCCGCCCTCGACCTGCGGCACCAGGAAGCCGTGCTGCGCATCGCGAAACGCCGGGCCGAGGCCGGGGACGCGGTGGTCGTGGTGCTGCACGACCTCGGCCTGGCCGCGGCCTACGCGGACCGGGTCGCACTGCTGGCCGGTGGCGAACTCGCCGCCGCGGGCAGCCCGGCCGAGGTGCTCACCGGCGAGCTGCTGAGCCGGGTCTACCGGCACGAGGTCGAGGTGCTGGCCCATCCACGAACCGGGGCGCCGCTGGTGCTGCCCCGCCGCGACCCTGACTGAGCTGGGAGACCGTCATGTTCCACCGACTCCCCGCGGCCCTGCTGGCCGCGGGCGCGATCCTGATCGCCGCCGCGCCGCTCGCGCACGCGGCCGACCCGGTGCGGCACGAGAAGGCCGCCACGGTGGCCGTGCCAGGGATCAACTCCTTCGCGGCACTGGGCGGCGAGACCTGGTTCACCAGCACCCGTAGCAACACCGCGGGCGCACTCGGCGGCAACCACCAGATCCTCGGCAGCACAGCGAAACTCGGCAACCTGACCGCCCAGCTCACCGCGAACACCCGCACCAGGACCGTGTTCGCGGTCAACCGAGGGGTGATCGACAAGAAGCCCTCGGTCTCGGTGATCGACGCGGTCAGCAGGCAGGTCACCGCGACCATCCCGGTCGGCGCCGGTCCCAACGGCATCGGCGTGGACGAGGACAGCGGACTGGTGTTCGTGGCCGAGGGCGGCGCGGCCGTGGTCTCGGTGCTCGATCCCGTGCAGCAGAAGGTGATCGCCTCGGTGCCGGTCGGCTCCGGACCGGACCAGGTGGTGGTGCACCAGGGCCGGGCCTACGTGGCCAACCTGGACGACAACACGGTCTCGGTGCTGGACACCAAGGCGCACAAGGTGATCGCCACCATCCCGGTCGGCGCGAACCCGCGCGGACTGGCCCTGGACCCGGTGCTGCACCGGCTGTACACGGTGAACCAGGCCAACGGCACCGTCACCACCATCGACACCCGCACCGCCCAGGTACTCGGCGAGCCCTTCGCCGCCGGCGCGGGCGCGGGCCGGGCCGCGGTCGATCCGGCCACCGGGTTCCTCTACACCTCGCAGGCCGAACTCGGCCAGGTCGCGGTACTGGATCCCGTGCGACGCAAGACGATCGGCACCCTGGAGGTGGCCGCCCCCGGCTCCATCGGGGTCAACGCGAACACCGGCGCGGTGTACGTGGCCGACGGCGCCAACATCCAGGTCTTCGCCCGATTCGCCGCACCGGTACTGCTCACCGAACCCACCAGCGTCGAGGTCGCCGCGGGCAGTCCGGCGCGGTTCAGCGCGAGCGCCAGGGGCGCGGTGAGCACCCGCTGGCAGGAGAGCATCGACGGCGGCCGCAGCTGGACCGACCTGCGCGAGACCGGCGAGGCGCTGACCGTGACCGCGGAGATCCGGTTGTCCGGCAGGCAGTTCCGCGCCATGTTCACCAACCCCACCGGCAGCACAACCACTGCCGCCGCCGTCCTCACCGTGCCCAGCGGCCAACCCACGACCACCAGCACCCCACCCCCCACCGGCACCACCACACCGGTCACCACGACTCCCCCCACGACGACGACCACCACCCCGGCCGTCGCACCGCCACCGGCACCCACCCAGCCGCCCACCCCGCGGCTGGCCAACACCGGCGCGGAACCGATCTTCCCGCTACTGACCGGGCTGGCCCTCCTGACGGCCGGCACCGCCCTGCTGCTGTTCCACCACCGAACCAAGAAGAGGGAAACAGCATGAACAACAAGGTGAAGGCCGCTCTCGTCTCCGTCGGCGCGATCGCCGGTGTGCTGACCATGACCGGCCAGGCCCTCGCGGCCCCCGACTCGGCCAGCCGCAACGGCCGCACCATCACCGCCTCCGAGGCCACCGCGATCGCGGTCAACGGCCAGGAGATCACCGTCACCGGCACCGGCTACCACACCGACAAGGGCTACTACGTAGCGCTGTGCAAGGTCCCCGCGGACCTCAGCTACGGCGTCAAGCCCGGCCCCTGCCAGGGCGGCGACGGCCAGGGCGGCACCGGCATCGGACCGTCGGCCTGGGTGACCAACACCCCCCTCGGCGGCAACACCTACCCCATCGCCGCCAACGGCTCCTTCACCGCCAAGATCTACCTCAAGGAGAACACCGGCGGCCTGAACTGCGCCGTGGAAACCTGCGCCATCATCACCCGCCGCGACCACTGGCAGGCCAGCGACCGCAGCTTCGACGTCTTCATCCCGGTCGCCTTCAGCTAAAACAGCCAACACCCCGTACAACAACGGCCAACACGCCGTACCAGAACGGCCAACACTCCGGCAGGTGTTTCCAGACCCTGCCGGAGTGTTGGCCGTTATGGGACGGTGTGTTGGCCGAAGTGGGACGGTGTGTTGGCCGTTGTGGGCGGGCGAAGCCCGGAGAACAGGCGGCCGGGGTGGCTTTTCAAACATCTGCCGAGCGGTTCCCCATCCCCGTCAGCCTGGAGAGGACACACCGCATCCCGGGCAAGCGGCCCGCAACCTGCGAAACCCTAGCCACCCAACCGTGACCGGCCGCTTGCCCGGGATGTGGTTTGGTATCGGAAGGCTGACGGGGATGGGGAACCGCACCTGAGCACTGTTCTCTGCCTTTGATCTTCTCCCCCCATCCTTTGATTTCTGCCCGTCCGGCGAGGACGCCCTTGATCTTGACCTTCGCTCGTGCACCAACCCGCCCACACCGGCCAACACTCCGTACAACAACGGCCAACACGCCGTACCAGAACGGCCAACACGCCGAGGAAGAGGATCAAGTACTGAGGCGGTCCTCGTCAGTGCGGCGGGGGCAGCTGCGGCAGGCGGCCTCATCCGGGGCAGTCCAGAACAGGCAGCAGTGGTTGCGCAGGTAGGTCAGGCCGTGGGGGCCGGGGAGCAGGCGGCCGGTTGGGGCCAGCCACGGGAGGGTGGCACACAACTGTTGGTGGGCAAGGGAAAGTCGGGCCGGATCGGCGCCACCGCGGGCGGCGCGGGCGAAGGCGGTGCCGATGCCGAAGCCGATCTGGCCGAGCATGGTCGGGCGGGCGCAGCCGCGTACGGCGGCCAGGTGTCCGGCCACTCGGAACAGATGCCCCTCGAAGATCCCCTCGACCAACTCCGCCAGACCGACCGGCGACGGCGCGCCCGGCAGGTGCAGGGTGTGCCAGCCATGCCCGCCATCACCACCCAGCCGGACCCGGTCCGGGTGCCACCAGCCCAGCCCCAGCGCCCAGGGCAGCACCGTGGCCTGGCCGATCTTGATCGCGTACACCGACATCGCGGTGCGCGCGGCCGCCGCCTCGACCCGGTGCGCGGTCGCGGCCATCTCCGCCGCGACCAGCCCCAACGCCACCTCCGGCTCGGCCGCGACCCGGGCGCAGGACAATGCCTCCGGCGGGGCCGGGTCGCAGCGGATGCGGATCTCCGGGCAGGCGGCTGCCATCACTCCTTCGTGGCCGGAGGCGGTGTGCGAGACTTCTGCACTGATATCAGCACCGTCATCTGGAGTTGTGTTAGTGCCCACTTCACCCACCGTCGCCAACTGGGAACTCGGTCTCCGGCTGCGCGAGCACCGGGAACTGACCGGTCTCACCGCGGTCGCCGCGGCCAAGGCCGCCCGGCTCACCCAGCCCTACGTCTCCGGGGTCGAGGGCGGGAAGCTGAAGATCACCGACGTGCGGTTGAAGGCGCTGGCCAAGGCCTACCGGCTCAGCGAGGAGTCCTACGCCGGGCTGATCGAGCTGCGTTCGGCCGCCGAGCAGCGGTCCTGGTGGCAGGGCTACGGCGGGCTGTTCAACGACGACACGCTGCGCTTCTTCGGCTACGAACACGGCGCGGCCGCGATCCGCTCCTATGACGGCGGACTGATCCCGGCCCTGCTGCAGACCGAGGACTACGCCCGCGCGGTGATCCGCGGCGCCGGGCCGAACATCCGGATGGCCGACGTCGAGCGGGTCCTGGAGGCCCGGCTGATCCGCCAGCACCGGCTGGACGGCCCCGACCCGTTGCGGCTGACCGCGGTGGTCACCGAGGCCGTGCTGCACCAGCAGGTCGGCGGCCGCGCGGTGCTGGCCGCGCAACTGCGGCACCTGGCCGCGATGGTGGAGCAGCGTCCGTCCACTGTGGACATCCGGCTGGTGCCGTTCACCGCGGAGGCATTCCACGCCCTCGGCGGCGGCGGGTTCCACCTGCTGGAGTTCCCCGGCCCGCGACTGCCCGCGCTGCTGTGGCAGGAGACGGTGACCGCGACCTCGCTCCTCGACCACCCGGTGCGGTTGCGCGAGTTCGACTCCGCCTTCGACCAGGCCCTGGAACGCGCGCTGAGCACAACGGACTCGCTGCGCCTGATCCGCCAGTTCGCCAAGGAACTTGGTTAGGCAGCTCATACCGTGCCCGCTATGTCCACTGTGGACCGTCCGTCGGCCAGCTCCCTGAGCTGACCGCGCACGCCGAAAACCCCGGCGAGCAGGTCCGCGGTGAGCACCCGCACTGGCGGTCCGGCGGTGACCACCCTGCCCTCCTCGAGCACCACCAGGCGGTCGCAGTGTTCCACCGCCAGCCGCAGGTCGTGCAGGGTGAGCAGCACGGACAGGCCCTCGCCCGCGCGGGCGCGCAGCAGTTCCAGCACGGCGAGCTGGTGCCGCAGGTCGAGGTGGTTGGTCGGCTCGTCCAGCACCAGGATCCGGGGCTGCTGGGCGAGTGCGCGGGCGATGGAGACGCGTTGCCGTTCACCACCGGAGAGGGTGCGGACATCCCGGTCCCGCAAGGCTTCCAGGTCGGCCAGCTTGATCGCCTCGCCGACCGCGGCGTGGTCATCGGCCCGCAGCGATTCCAGCCAGCCGCGGTGGCAGGTGCGGCCCTGGGTGACCACCTCGGTCACGGTCAGCGCGGCCGCGTGCTCGGATTCCTGGGTGGTCGCGGCCAGTGTCCTGGCCAGTTCCCGCCGTCCGAACCCGGCGACCGGCCGCTCGTCCACCAGCACCGCGCCGCCGGCCGGGGCCAGTGCCCGGTACAGCGTGCGCAGCAGCGAGGTCTTGCCGGAACCGTTGGGCCCCACCAGTCCCAGCACCTCACCGGCACCCAGTTCGAGGTCCACGCCGTCCACCACGATGCGGCCGCCAAGGGCCACCCGCACGCCTTCGGTGCGCACGCTCATGCCGCCCTCCCCCGCCGCCGGTAGAGCATCACCAGGAACACCACCCCGCCCACCGAGGAGGTGACCGCGCCGACCGGGATCTCCAGCGGCGCGATCACCACCCTGGCCAGCAGGTCCGCCGCGACCAGGAACACCCCGCCGAGCAGCGCGGCCACCGGCAGCAGCCGCCGGGCGTCCGCGCCCACCAGGAACGCGGCCGCCTGCGGGATGATCAGTCCGACGAAGGCGATGCCGCCTGCCACCGTGACCGAGGTACCCGCCAGCAGCGCGACCCCGATCAGGGCCAGCAGCCGCAGTTTCTTCGGGTCAACGCCGAGTGCGGCGGCCCCGTCATCGCCCGCGGAGAGCAGGTTGAGCCAGCGCCCGACCGCCATGCCCGCGGCCAGTGCCAGCACGAGCACCACGCCCGGCACGACCATGCTCTCCCAGCGGGCGTCGCCGAGCCCGCCGCTGAGCCAGAACAACACCTGCTTGGCCTGATCGCCCTTGGCCGCCAGGAAGATCACCATCAGGATGCCCGCACCGAAGATCTGCGCCACGCCGAGTCCGCCGAGCACCAGCGCGGTCACCGAGCCGAACCGCCCGGCCACCGTGAGCACCAGCAGCAACGCCACCAGCGCGCCAAGGAAGGCCGCGATCGGCACGGTGGCCGCGCCGAGCACGCCGGCGCCGATGCCCAGCACCAGCACCACGGCCACGAAGAACCCGGCCCCGGAGTTGACGCCCAGCAGGTACGGGTCAGCGAGCGGGTTGCGGGTGACCACCTGGGCCACCGCCCCGGCCAGCGCGAGCGCCGCGCCGACCAGCACCGCGAGCACCACCCTTGGCAGCCGGGACTCGCGGATGATGGTGGCCCGCACCGGGGTCCAGTCGACCTCGACCAGGCCGGGCGCGGCCCAGTGCAGCAGGATCCGCCAGACCTGCCCGACCGGCACCGCCACCGACCCGAAGGACAGGGCCAGGCTGGCGGCGCCGAGCAGGGTCAGGAAGCCGAGCAGCAGGGTCAGGCCGAGGGGGAACCTGGTCACTTGGCCAGGTCCGGGTGCAGCCCGGCGGTGAGCGTGCGCAGCGCCGGGGGCAGCCGGATGCCTTCGATCAGGTCGGGCAGGGTGAGCGTGACGAACCGCTTGTTCCGCACCGCCGGGGTGGCCGAGGCCAGCGGATGAGCTTCGAGGAAGCGGCGTTTGGCGTCCACGCCGCCGTTGTCGCCGAGGTAGTCCACCAGCACGATCACCTCGGGCGCGCGTTCGCCGACCTGTTCCCAGCTGGCGTCGCCGAAGACCTTGGGCACGTCGGCGAAGATGTTGCGGCCACCCGCCCGCTTGGCCAGGTCGTTGCCCAGCCCGCGCCCGCCGACGGTGAACGGGGCCTGTTCGCCGCTGTCGTAGAAGAACACCGGCACCGCGGGCCTGTTCGCGGCGGCGACCTTGGCGGTCACCTCGTCCACCGCCCTGGTGGTCTCCCCGATCAGCTTCGCGGCCGCCTCGGTCGCGCCGAGTACCCGGCCGAGCACGCCGAGGTCATCGGTGTAGGTGCCGATACCCGCGGTGGCGTCCGGGCAGTTCTCCGAGAGCAGGAAGGTGCGGATCCCCTTGGCCTCCAGGGCGTCCCGGCCGCGGCCGTCCTTCTCGGCGAAGGCGCTGGCGTAGCCGCCGACCACCAGGTCCGGCTCGGTGCCCAGGAGCTGTTCCAGGGTCGGGTACTTCTGCGAGATGGTCTTGACCTTGGCGTACTCGGTGGCGATGGCCGCAGGCACGTCCGGGGTGTCCGGGTAGGCGGTGCCCACGATCCGGTCGGTCACGCCAAGGGCCACCAGCACCTCGGTGGCGTGCTGGTTCATGCTCAGGATCCGCTTGGGCGTCCCGTCGAACTTCTGCGTCCGGCCGCAGTTGACGATCTCCTGTGCGGCCGCGGCCGGGGTTTGCGGCGTGGCCGCCGGACTCCCACAAGCCGAGAACGAGAGCGTGAGCACGCACACAGCGGCGAGCAACGACTTCTTCATGGACACCTTCCGCGAGCCTCGACGGAGTTCGGTGATCGCACCCTCGGCAGGTACTCGGGCTCACCGCGTGAAGCGGCCCACCGTTGCGGGTCAGCGCCGGATTTCGACCGGCTTCCCCTGCCTGAGGGCGAACATTCGGACTACTGCCGCTGATGCTCACCCGGCAGGACAAGCCAGGTCAAACCGCTGACCCCAACTCGTGACCATGGCTTGTTGCAAGTAGGTTGTAGTTGCACAGCACTCTCATGAACTGACTGCCATTCACATGGGGAGGCTCTTGATGGGCGCCTACGTCCTGCCCGATCTGGACTACGACTACTCCGCGCTCGCGCCGGCGATCAGCGGCGAGATCAACGAGCTGCACCACTCGAAGCACCACGCCGCCTACGTCAAGGGCACCAACGACACCCTGGACAAGATCGCCGAGGCCCGGGACAAGGGCGACTTCGGTTCGATCGTGGGCCTGGAGCACACCCTGGCCTTCAACCTGGCCGGGCACGCCATGCACGTGGTGTGGTGGAAGATCCTCTCGCCCAACGGCGGGGACAAGCCCACCGGCGAACTCGCCGCCGCAATCGATGAGGAGTTCGGCTCCTTCGACAAGCTGCGGGCCCAGCTCAACGCCGTCTCCACCACTATCCAGGGCTCCGGCTGGGGCGTGCTGGCCTGGGACCCGATCGGTCAGCGGCTGATCACCCAGCAGCTCAAGGACCACCACTCCAACCTGTCGATCGCCACCACCCCCCTGGTGGTCTTCGACGTGTGGGAGCACGCGTACTACCTGCAGTACCGCAACGTGAAGGCCGACTACATCAACGCCCTGTGGAACATCGTGGACTGGGCCGAGGTCGGCAAGCGCTTCGAGGACGCCCGCGCAGGCAAGAACGGCCTGCTGCTGCCCTGATCGCAGCCCCCAGAACTTCGGCGGTGGATGCTCCGACAAGTTGACGTCGCCGAAAGAGTGAGGCCCCGGACTCCTTGCGGAGCCGGGGCCTCACTCTGTTCCCGAACTGACTGCCGCTCCCACCACGAAGCGGACAAGACTTAGGTTAGGCTTACTTCACTCCCGAGTCAAGCCCGACGGCCTGCCCGAAAGCGTGACCATCGGCCGACCGGCCGCCGGATACCGCCGCGACCTGCGAGAACGGCTCCGCACACGATTGCGGCCAGCAGGGACACGATCCCGCCCACCAGCAGCGGCGCCTGGCCCCCGTACTCCTGCGCGACCCACCCCATCACCGGACTGCCCAGTGGGGTGCCACCCAGGAAGACCAGCATGTACAGGCCCATCACCCGCCCACGCATGTCCGGCCGGACGGCCAGCTGGACGGTGGAGTTGGCCGTGGTTGTGAACGTCATCACGGCGATGCCGGTGGGGATCAGCATCAGCCCCAGCGCGGTGAAGGTGGGCATCAGCCCGACCACGATCTCCAGGATCCCGAAGACGATCGCGCCGCCGATCATCACCCGCAGCCGCGGCTTGCCCTTGGTGCTGCGCCGGGCGGCCAGCAGCGCGCCGAGGAAGGTGCCCGCCGCCAGCAGGGTGGAGAGCAGGCCGTAGCCGTCGGCGTCGCGCTGGAAGACGTTGCGCGCCACCACCGCCAGCGTGGTGCTGAAGTTGAGGCCGAAGGTGCTGACGAAGAACACCAGCACCATCACCACGACCAGGTCCTTGCGGCCGCGCACGTAGCGCAGGCCCTCGCGCAGCTGGCCCTTGGCGCGGGGCACCGGCGGGCTGCGGTGCAGCTGGGCCGGGTTCATCAGGAACAGGCCGAGGATGACCGCGACGAAGGTGGCCGCGTTGAGCAGGAACACCCAGCCGGTGCCGATCAGGGTGATCAGCACGCCGGCGATGGCCGGGCCGGTGATCCGGGCCATGTTGAAGTTCATCGAGTTCAGCGCGACCGCGTTGGTCACCTGGTCCTTGCCGACCATCTCCACCACGAAGGACTGCCGCACCGGCGTCTCCACCGCGGTGAAACAGCCCAGCGCCAGGCAGAGCGCGTAGACGTGCCAGAGCTGCGCGGCGCCGGTGACCACCAGCAGGCCCAGTGCCAGCGCGCACAGGCCCATCGCGGTCTGCAGGCCGATCAGCAGCTTGCGCTTGTCCATCCGGTCGGCGAGCACGCCAGCCCACAGCGAGAGCACCAGGGTGGGCGCGAACTGCAGGGCGGCCGCGATGCCGAGCGCGACCGCGCTGCCGTGCGAGAGATCCAGGACCAGCCAGTCCTGGGCGACCCGCTGCATCCAGACGCCGATCAGCGAAACACTCGCGCCTGCGACGAAGTAGCGGTAGTTGCGGGTGCGCAGGGAGGCGAACATGCCCTTGCGCCGTACCGGGGATGGACTGCTACGCGGGGGTGGGGAGTCGTTGGGCGAACGGTCTAACTGTTCCGGCTCACGTTCCGCGTAGGTCGTCACTCGTTACTGCCCCGCCATCCTGTCTATGATCTCGGCGGCACGGGCCAATACTTCCCGGTCCGAGTCGTCGAGCTCGGCCAACTGCTTGTCCAGCCAGCGTTCCCGCGCCTGCACATCGGCCCGGATGAACGCCCGCCCCTGATCGCTGATCTCCACGATCGCCTGCCTGCCGTCCGTGGGATGCGGACGCCGGGTGGCGAAACGGTGGTCCTCCAGCGCGGCGATGACCCTCGTCATCGAGGGGGGCTGCACGCCCTCCTTGGCCGCCAGCTCACCAGGGGTCAGCGGTCCGCACTTGAACAGGCAGGACAACGCCGACAGCTGGGTCAGGGTGACCGTGGAGTCGGTGCGCTGGGCGCGGAGCCTGCGGTTGAGCCGCACGACGGACAGCCGCAACCGGCTGGCGAGGGTGGGCTCTGTCTCGAACTCCGACACATCCTTAGCATACCTCACGACTTTCGCCCGCGGCTGTGCTGTTTGACCTACGCCACAAGACGCCTGGTTGCGGCCATTCGGCTCTACCCAGAACGGCAATCGCATCGTCAACTGGAGGACGGGCAGCAGGCCCGTCGGGGGGAACGCGCGCCCAATCCACTCCGTAACGAGAGGTGTATTCGGCGTGCGCAGAATCCTGCCTGGGCTGGTGCTGTCCGTACTACTGGCCGGGACGGCCGTGGCCGCCCCACCGCATGATCACGCCGCCCACGGTCACGACCACGGCACGCACAGCCATGGCCTGCCGCCTGGAGCCAGCCCGGACCGGGAGACCCCGGAGTACCTCTACGAGCAGGAACGCAAGGTCCTCGGCGAGCAGCACGCGCGCGAGCACCTGGATGCGCGCAAGCGCTCGCTGCGAGAGGGGCGCAAGGCCGACCCGCACGCCAAGTTCGCGCCGGGTGAGACACCGCCGCCACCTGGCCCCGCGCACGAGGTGGGCCGGTTCGAGACCAGTGGCGCGGCCCAGCCCTCGCCGGACTACGGCGTGCACGTGGCGGTGCTGCCCACCGGCAAGGTGCTCTCCTTCAGCTTCGACGAGGTCACCAAGAACCCGCAGGAGGAGACCGCCCCGACCTACACCGTCGGCCCGCGCAACCGCGGCCGCGCCTACCTCTGGGACCCGAACGCCGGCACCGGGGCGAACGCGTGGAAGTCGGTGCCGCCGCCGATGATCGACATGCCGGACGGCACCGGCCAGGCCAGGCCCGCGCCGCTGTTCTGCACCGGGATGGCCTTCCTGCCCAACGGGAACCTGGCCGTCTTCGGCGGCAACCTGGCCAGGAACGGCCAGCTCTCCGGGGCCCGGCTGGTGTTCACCTTCAACCCGTGGACCGAGACCTGGCACCGGCAGCAGGACCTCTCCGTCGGCCGCTGGTACCCGACCTCCTTCCTCACCCCGGACGGCCGGGTCGGCAGCGTCTCCGGCGAGGACGAGAACGGCTGGCTCACCGCCAAGACCGAGCTGTTCCCGGCCCGCAACACCGCGATTCCCGGTGTCACCCAACGGAACGCGACGAACCTGCCCAGCGAGGTCGCGCCGATGCAGGTCTTCACCTGGGACTACCCGCACGCCTTCACCATGGCCGACGGCTCGACCTACCTGCTCGGCCGCGGCGCCGACCAGCAGCAGCGGATCAACACCACCTCCTGGTCGATCCAGCGGCTGGCCGACCGGCCGGACGGCGCGGTCCGGCGCTACGCCGGGGCGGTGGCGCTGCCGGGTGGCACGAACGGCCCGACCCAGGCGCTGGTGGCCGGTGGCAACGCCGGTGATCCCAGGGCACTGCGGCTGGACTCGGCCACCGGGCAGTGGAGCACCGACAGCACCAGGGCGTTCAGCCGCAACAACGACAACCTGGTGCTGCTGCCCGACGGCGGCGTGCTCTCGGTCAACGGCGAGACCGGCGGCGCGCTGCGCGACTACGGCGCCGGATACAAGGTGGCCGAAGGGGATCAGCGCTACCGGCAGGTGGAGCTGTACGACCCGGCGGCCAAGAGCTGGCGGCTCGGCCCGTCCTCGGCGATGCTGCGCGGCTACCACTCCAACGCGGTGCTGCTGGCCGACGGCCGGGTGCTGGTCACCGGGGACGAGTTCCAGCAGATGACCCGCGACCCGGACAAGAACGACAACCTGCTCGGCTCGATCGAGGTCTACCAGCCGCCGAACCTCTTCCGCGGCCCGCGCCCGTCGATCACGCACGCGCCGGAGGTGTTGCAGTACGGGCAGTCCTTCACCGTGGACTACCAGGGCGAGGCCCCGGCCACCCGCGCGGTGCTGGTCGCCCCCAGCGCCTCCACGCACTCGCTCAACACCACCCAGCGCCACGTGGAACTGACCGTTGAGTCCACTGTGGACGGTAAGCTGACACTGCGCGCCCCGGCCGACGCGGCGGCCGCGTTGCCCGGTTACCACATGCTTTTCCTGCTCACCGCCACCGGCGCGCCCAGTGTGTCGGTGCCGGTCCGGTTCGACCCGCAGGCCCAGCGCCGGGCCACCTTCACCGACGCGCCGGTCACCACCGACCAGCCAGGCGAGCGGTGCGTCGACGCCGCGGGCGCCCGCAACGCCCCCGGCACCAAGGTGCAGATCTGGGACTGCAACGGCAGCAACGCCCAGCGGGTCACCCTGCGCGCCGACGGCAGGCTGGCCATCGCCAGCGGCGGCTGCGTGGACTACGGCGACGACCAGCCCGCGGCAGGCCGGGTGGTCACCATCCAGAACTGCGGCGGCGACGGCCAGGTCTTCACCTACGACACCGCCAAACGCGCCCTGCTGGCACCGAACAACCTGGTGCTGGACGTCTTCGGCAACCGCAGCGACGCCGGGGCCGAACTGGGCCTGTGGCATCCGCTGAACAACCCCAACCAGACCTGGACCCCGGCCAACGGCCCGCGCCCGGACAACTCCCTGCTGCACACCGACCTGGACGGCGCCCGTTGCCTGGACGCCGCCGGCGGCTCATCGGCCCCCGGCACCAAGATCCAGCTCTACGACTGCAACGGCAGCCCGGCCCAGCGCTTCACCCACCGCCCGGACGGCCGGATGGCCATCGCCAGCGGCGGCTGCCTGGACCACGGCCCGGACAACCCGCCTGCCCCGCACCTGGTGACCGTGCAGCCCTGCGGGGGCGACGGGCAGATCTGGAGCTACAACCCGGCGACCAGGGTGCTGCGCGCTGGCAGCAACGGGCTCGCGGTGGACGTGGGCAACTTCAACCCCAACAACGGGGCGGACATCGTCGTCTACCACGTGCACCGCGGGCTGAACCAGTTCTGGGGGATCGGCTAGACGAACAGCCCACGCAGCGGGCCGATGCCGAAGTAGAGCAGGAAGGCCGCCGCCACCACCCACATCAGCGGGTGGATGGTGCGGGCCTTGCCGGTGGCCACCTTGAGCGCGACGTAGCTGACGAACCCGGCGCCGATGCCGTTGGCGATGGAGTAGGTGAACGGCATGACCACGATGGTCAGGAAGGCCGGCAGGGCGATGGTGAAGTCGGTGAAGTCGATGTCGGTGATCTGGGTCATCATCAGCGCGCCGACGATCACCAGCGCCGGGGCCGCCGCCTCCACCGGCACCACCTGGTAGAGCGGGGTGAAGAACATGGCGGCCAGGAACAGCAGGCCGGTGACCACGTTGGCCAGGCCGGTGCGGGCGCCCTCGGCGATGCCCGCCGCGGACTCCAGGTAGACGGTGTTGGAGGAGCTGGAGGCGACGCCGCCGGCCACCGCGGCCACGCCGTCGACGAAGAGGGCCTTGCTGGTGTTGGGCAGCTGGCCGTTCTTGTCCACCAGACCGGCCTCCTTGCCGAGGCCGGTCATGGTGCCGATGGTGTCGAAGAAGTCGGTCAGCACCAGGGTGAAGACCAGCATCGCGGCGGCCAGCGCGGGCAGCCGGGTCCAGGCGCCGAAGGAGACCTCGCCGACCAGGGACAGGTCGGGCAGGCTGAAGAAGCTCTCCGGCAGCGCGGGGTAACCCAGGTTCCAGCCGCGCGGGTTGACGCCCTTGGACGGGCCCGCGTTGACCAGGGCCTCGATCACGATGGCCAGCACGGTGCTGCCCAGCACGCCGATCAGGATGGCGCCGCGGACCTTGCGCGCCACCAGGATCCCGGTGAGCACCAGGCCGACCACGAACACCAGGGTGGGCCAGGAGGCGATCGAGCCGCCGATGCCGAGACCGACCGGCACGGTGGTGCCTGCGGCGTCCGGGATGCGGCGCACGAAGCCCGCGTCGACCAGGCCGATCAGGCAGATGAACAGGCCGATGCCGACCGCGATGGCCGCCTTCAGCGGTGGTGGCACCGAGTTGAACACCGCGGTGCGGAACCCGGTGACCACCAGCAGCAGCACCACCAGGCCGTTGACCACGATCAGGCCCATCGCCTCCGGCCAGGTGACCTGCGGCGCGATGGTGACCGCGACCAGGCTGTTGATGCCGAGGCCGGTGGCGATGGCGAACGGGTAGTTCGCGATCAGCCCGAACAGGATGGTCATCACCCCGGCGACCAGCGCGGTGACCGCGGCCACCTGCGGCACCGGCAGGATCTCGCCGAGCACGTCCTTCTTGGCCGCGGCGTCCTGGGCCGAGAAGCTGCCCAGGATCAGCGGGTTGAGCACCACGATGTAGGCCATGGTCACGAAGGTGACCAGGCCGCCGCGGACCTCCCTGCTGACCGAGGAACCGCGCTCGGAGATCTTGAAGAACCGGTCCAGACCGGACGGCACCCACGTCTTGGCCATCGCGGCTCCTCCCTGCTGCCAACGTCGATCGTTTCGGCAGGTAGCCTGCCTGACGTGGCCGAGAGAAGCGAACCCAGCCCGGTTACGAACAGGCAAACCCCACCGCCGCCGCCGGCCCTGCCGCGTGGTCTGACCGACGCGGTGCCCGCGGTCTCGGTCGGCACCGGGATCTTCTTCGCCGCGTTCGTGGTGCTGCTGCTGGTGCGCGGCACCGAGTCGGTGTGGACCTGGACCTGCCTGGTGGGCGGGTTGCTCGGGTTCACCGGCCTGGCCGTGATCGCCTGGCAGCGGGCCGCGGCCCGGCGTGGGTCGCGCACGGCGCAGACCGGGGTCTAGGGCGTCGCCACCGGGTTGGCGGCGACGCCGTCGGCTCAGCGCAACAGGGTGGGCGCGGTCGGATCGGCGAGCAGGGCGGCCAGCAGGTGCCGGTCCTCCCAGCGGTCCAGGGTCCAGGCCAGCGCGCGGGCCAGGCCCTGCGGGTCCTCGGTGGTGTGCAGTTCGCCGTCCGGGTCCAGCCACCAGGGCACGGTGTGCCGGACCTCGTCGAGGAGCACCACGAGTTCCTCGTGCACGTGCAGGTCGCCGTCCGGGTAGTCCAGGCCGAGCAGGTCGCAGGACTCGACCACGCCGTCCAGTTCCGCCCACGGCTGCACCCGGCTGTCGCTGACCACCTCGTCGCCGTCGGAGGTCGGCAGGTCCAGCAGGTCGGCCAGCGGGGACGCCTCGCCGCCCGCGACCACCTCGGCCGGGTCCAGCACGGCCAGCCACCACGGACCGTCCAGCACCAGTGCCCGCTCGGTGGCCACCACGGTCCCGGCCAGGGAGCGGACCGCGGCAGGCGGGTCCACCTCGGCCGGATCGACCCGGCCCTGGCTGACCGCGTCGGCCAGCGCCTCGTGCGCGCGCAGCACCACGCCCTCGCGCACCAGGCGGTCCGGATCGGCCAGCCGGGCCAGCACGTCGATGGCATCGTCCACATCGGACACTTCCACCGAATCGCGGACCCCGAGCAGGGCCAGCAGCTCATCGCTGAGGCCCTCGGCCGGCACCACCTCGTACAGGCCGTTCAGCTCGTCCACGTCGGCCCGCCGCCAGTCCCGCGGCGGGCGGCCGCCGATCAGCGCGAACCGGGACAGCCACCACGCGGTGTGCCCGTCCCGCAGCCGGAGTGCCTGCCAGGCAAGCGGATCCGCGGCGAGCAGCCGCAGCGCCTCGGGCCAGTGCTCCTCGGCGACCAGGTCCAGATCGCCGACCGCGATGATCTGCCGGGGGCCTTCACCGGCCGGGTGCGCGGCGGCGAGTTCGTCCCACCACTCCTGCTCGTCCGGCAGGTCGTGCTCGGGCCCGGTCGGGTTCTCGTCGACGATGATCGGGAAGGAGTCGAGCACGCCGATCGCGGTGAGCAGACTCGGCGCCCAGCGCTGCGCGACCTCGGCGGCGACCACGTCCAGCGGACTGTCCTGCGCGAGCACCGCGCGCAGCGGCGAGCCCGGCAGCAGCAGTTCGTCCGCGCGACGCGGGTCGCCGTGCTCGTCCGGCAGGGCCAGCGCGGACAGCCAGGGCGCCTCGCCCCTGCGCAGTCCGGCCAGGTCCACCAGCCGCAGCACCACCTCGGTCAGCGCGGCGGTGTCCAGCCCGGCTTCCAGGTCCTCGACACTGCGTTCCACCGCCGGCCGCAGCTCGTCCAGGAGTTCGGCCGCGCCGACCTGCCGGGCGCCAAGGCGTTCCAGCAGCCGGTGCGCCGCGTCCGGGTGCACCACCCGCAGGCCGATGTCCACTGTGGACATCGCGGTGAGGATGTCCGCGGCCACCTCGGGCAGCAGCACCCCGCGCGGGCCGGTCACGGTGCGGCCGTCCACCAGCGGCACCGGCAGCGCGCCGAGTTCCTCGCGGGCGGTGGAGTCGACCTCGGCCACCGGCGCGAGCGCGGTGTAGAGCCGGTGCCACCACTCGGGCGCGCGATCCACCCCGGCCACGGTGGCGACCACCTCGGGCAGCCGGATCCGCCGCACGCCGACGGCCTGCAACGCACGCAGGTGCTCGGCCTCGGCCAGTTCGGCTGGCAGCAACCCGCCGAGCGAGGGCCCGAGCAGTTCGACCAGTTCCGGCGCGGCCACGTCCAGCAGGCAGGCCTGCCGCGGCGAGAGCACGGTGTCCTCGTCCGCGCCGACCAGCCATTCGGCGTTGCTCAGCGCGGTGAGCACCAGCTCACGCAGCTTCTCGTCGACCTCGGAGAGCGGGAACTCCGGCAGCGGCACCAGCGCGGTCCGGCTGTTGGCTGGCAGCGCGAGCAGCAGCTGCGGGTAACAGGCGGCCGCGGCCCGCAGCACCGCGTCCGCGGCCGGGCTCGGCGCCAGCCGCCGCCGGGAGGGCTCGATCGGCAGCCCGGCGAACAACCGCGCGGGCAGCGAGAGCCGTTCGTCGGTGGGGGTCGGCGCGTAGAGCACGTCGGACCCGGCCGGTCGCGGCTGACCGGACTCGTCCAGCCGGACCGCCCAGCACACCGTCCACCCGGTCCGCCGCCGCGCCTCCACACCCAGCCCGAGCAGGACCTCCTCGCCGAGCTGCCCGGATTCCCGGTGCAGCGCCCAGCGCTTCGGGCCGTCGGGGGTGTGCAGCTCGGTGGTGCCGTCGGGGTGGTCGGTGCGGGTCCAGACCTGGTCGGCGACCTCGATCCGGCTCAGTCCGGGCAGGGCGAGCAGCAGGTCCTCGGCCTGACCGGCCAGCTGGTCCAGTAACGCCTGACCATCCACATCGGACAGTGGCAGGCGCACCTCGGTGTCGAAGCCGGATGGCAGCGGCGAGGGATCCACCGGCCAGGGCAGCCGGAGCACCGGCACCGCGTTGTCCCGGTCGGCGAGTTCGGCGGCCAGCTCGGGCAGCGCCTGGACCGCGGTCAGCGTGTCCGCGGCGGAGAACCGCACACCACCGGCTGCCGAGCGCACGCTCGGCTCGGTGCTGACCGCCAGCACCGCGGCGAACCCGACGCCGAACTGCCCGACGCCACCGGAGCGTTTGGCCGAGGCCCGCAGCGAGGCCAGCGCGGCCACGCCCTCGGCGTCCAGCGGGGCGCCGGTGTTGGCCACCCGGAGTTCGCCATCGGCCACGGTGGCGCGCAGGATGCCGCCCGCACCGGCGGCGTCGGCGGCGTTCTGCGCGAGTTCGACGAAGAGCCGGTCGCGGTAACCGCCGTAGCGCAGGTCGTCCTCGGCGTTGGCGTCCTCGCGGAACCGGGTCGGCGAGGACGCCCAGGCGGCCAGGGTCGCCTGGCGCAGCTCGTCGGCGCGGAAGAGTTCGTTCACTCCCGTGCTTCGTTCGCGGCGGCGTCGGCCTCGGTCTCGACCACAGCGGTCTCGACCACAGCTGCCTCGGCCTCGGCGGTCTCGGTCTCCGCGACGGGCTCGGGGGCAGGCACGGTCAGCACGGTGTGCTCGACCTCGAGCATCGAGTCGTCGTAGACCACCTCGGCCACCGGCACCAGCGGCGTGGTGTCCACCTCGGCCTCGGAGTGCGCGCCACAGCCGTACTCCGCGTGCACCACCCGGCCGTCGGCAGGCGCGTACTCGTTCCCGCACACCCCGAAGGCCGCTCGCAGTGCCCCGGCCAGCGGCAGGAAGAACCCGCAGCCCGCGCAGGAGCCCGGCGCGCTGCGCGCCATATCGCTGCCGGGACCGAAGTCGCCGCCGGTCCAGCGCTCGGCCGCCTCGGCGCGTCCCTCCCAGGACAGCACCCGCATCCGGCCGAGGCCGATCTCCTTGGCGGCTTCCTCCACCGCGGAGTCGTCGCTGGCCAGGAAGCCCGGCACCAGCCGGGGGTCGTCCGGGGCGGTGGGCAGCAGGTCGCCGACACCGAGGTCGCCCGCCTTGACCCGCTGGTTCCACGGCACCCAGTCCGGCGCGACCAGGGCCTGCGGGCCGGGCAGCAGCACGACCTCGCTGACCGTGACCGGCTCCTCGCCACCGGCCTGGGAGACGGTGACCGCCCACCGCCAGCCGCTGTAGCCGGGGTGCGCGGCCTCGAAGAAGTGGGTGACCGCAGCCGGGTCCTCGACCGAGATGCCGACGTGCCCGCCGACCTCCTCGCCCTCGGCTGCCTCCTCGGCCGCGGCCTGCGCCAGCGGAACCGCGTTCACCAGGGCGGTGCTCTCCGGCGTGCCGTCGATCGAGTCGGTCCGGTGCTCGGCTGGAGTGGAGGTTGGGGTCACATAGCAGATTGTGCCGCATCTCGGCAGGCGCCGATGCGGCATGCCACCCTGAAGCAGTGCGAGTGCTTGCGGTGCTGTGCGGGGTCCTGGTGTTTTCCGGCTGTTCCGCGGTGAGCCAGGCCGACGCGCCGCTGCCCCAACCGGAAAAACTTCGGGTGGAACTGCTGGAAACCCGGCCGCACGATCCGGGCGCGTTCACCCAGGGCCTGGAGCTGGCCGACGGCGCGCTGTACGAGGGCACCGGCCGGGAGGGCTACTCCACCCTGCGCCGGGTGGACCCGGTCACCGGCGTGGTCCAGCAGCGCGCTGACCTGCCTGCCGACCACTTCGGCGAGGGCATCACGGTGATCGGCGACAAGATCTGGCAGCTCACCTGGCAGCAGGGCCTGGCGCTGCGCTGGGACCGGCAGACCCTGACCCAGACCGGCCAGGCCAGCTACGAGGGCGAGGGCTGGGGCCTCTGCCACGACGGCAACCGCCTTGTCATGAGCAACGGCTCGGACCAGCTGACCTTCCGCGATCCCGGCAGCTTCGCGGTCACCGGCTCGGTCACCGTGCGTCGTGCCGGGGCCGCGGTCGGCAACCTCAACGAGCTGGAGTGCGTCAACGGCGTGGTCTGGGCGAACGTGTGGCAAACCGACGAGATCCTGCGGATCGACCCCGCCAGCGGGGCGGTGACCGGCACAGTGGATGCCAGTGGGCTGCTCCGGCCGGAGCAGAAGGAGGGGGCTGACGTGCTCAACGGCATCGCGGCCATCCCGGGCACGGACGAGTTCCTGGTCACGGGCAAGCTGTGGCCTGCGTTGTTCCGGGTCAAGTTCGTTCCGGTACGGCAGGATTAGGAGTGTGATGCGACCCGGACCCGACGAGCCGACCCGCAACGGCAGTCGCGGGCGCACGCGCGGCTACGAACCACCGGCCGCCGGCGACTCCGGCGGCCGGAGCTATCCGTGGCAGGACGACCCGGACTACCAGGGCGAGCGCCGCACCGAGCCGGTGCGCCGCCGCACGCCCCCACCGCCGCCGCCACCCCCGCGCTCGACCCGGCCGCACCGGCCGCCGCCCTCGCCGTACTACCCGGACGAGCAGTACGAGGAGCCCACCGCGCCGCAGCCGCAGCCGGAGGGCCCGACGCCGCCGAAGAAGATCACCGTCACCAGGGTGATGATGTGGCGCAGCAAGCACCTGACCCAGCAGGCGGTGCGTGCCTTCCGCCGCGGGGTGCACGCCGACGGGGCCCGCGAGTCCGGCCTGTCCGCGCTGACCTACGCCACCATGCTCAACTACGCCGTGGACGCCGCCATCGCGGTGGCCATGGCCAACACGCTGTTCTTCTCCGCGGCGAGCGCGGAGAGCAAGGGCAAGGTCGCGCTCTACCTGTTGATCACGGTGGCCCCGTTCGCGCTGGTCGCCCCGGTGGTCGGTCCGCTGCTGGACCGGTTGCAGCAGGGCAGGCGACTGGCTCTGGGTGTCTCCTTCGCCGGCCGGATCGCGCTGGCCGCGGTGATGGCGCTCAACTTCGACAGCTGGGCGCTCTACCCGGCCGCACTGGGCTGCATGGTGCTGTCCAGATCCTTCGGCGTGCTCAAGGCCGCGGTGACACCCAGGGTGTTGCCGGATGAGCTGGACCTGGTCAAGACCAACTCCCGGCTCACCGTGTTCGGCCTGGTCGCCAGCGTGGCCTTCGGCGGTATCGCGGCCGGGCTGGGCCAGCTCTTCGGCCCGCAGGGCGCGCTCTGGTTCACCGCGGCGATCTGCGCGGTCGGCGTCTGGTCCTGCGTGCGCATCCCGGCCTGGGTGGAGGTCACCGAGGGCGAGGTGCCGGCCACGGTCGGCGCACACCCCAAGCGGGCGCGGCAGCCGATGGGCCGGGTGCTGGTGGTCACGCTGTGGGCCAACGCCACCATCCGGGTGCTGACCGGGTTCCTGATGCTCTTCGCCGCCTTCGCGGTCAAGGCGCAGACCCAGGGCGAGCCGGTGATGCAGTTGCTGCTGCTGGGCATCATCGGCGCGGCAGCAGGCATCGGGAACTTCCTGGGCAGCGCGGTGGGCGCCCGGCTGAGCTTCACCAAGCCGGACCAGTTGCTGCTGGTGTGCGTGGGTTCCACGCTGGCCGCCACCGTGGTGGCCGCGGTCTTCGGCGGGCTGACCACGGCGGCCATCGTCGGCCTGGTCGGCGCGACCGCCTCGGCACTGGCCAAGGTCTGCCTGGACGCGGTGGTGCAGCGGGACATGCCGGAGGAGTCGCGGGCCTCGGCCTTCGGCCGCTCCGAGACCGTGCTGCAGCTGGCCTGGACCCTGGGCGGCGCGGTCGGCCTGCTGCTGCCGCCGGAGTACTGGCTCGGCTTCACCGTGGTCTCGGTGCTGCTGGCGGTCGGCTTCACCCAGACCCTGCTGGCCGGTCGCGGCTCCTCGCTGATCCCCGGCTTCGGAGGCGATCGGCCGCTGCGTCCGGCGACCACATAGGGCCTGTGTGCGCGGCCTCGTCTGCGAGAGTCGTGATCGAGGTGGTTCCTGGTGGCGCGGCCGGGCCGCCCTCATACCGGGCGTATTCGGGTGGTCCGGCCGTGCCGCCAGGGGCCGCCTCGGCGCGGCTATCGCGGGCGAGGCCTCGCACACCGGCCCTATAGTCTCGGGTTCGTGCGTAGAGGACTGTCGTTGCTGCTCGTCACCGCCGGGGCGCTGGGCGTGGCCGCCTGTGCCGGCCCCGTTGGGCCGCCGGAGGTGACCTTCTTCGCCTCCGGCAAGTCGGTCGCGGCCAAGCCCACGCAGTACTGCGACGTGAAGGTGGAGAACTGCCAGGCCGATTCGAAGGCCGCGGCCGTGCTGCGGGTGCCCAAGGGCCAGGAGGTCACCATCTCGGTGGACCCGCGGATCGGCCAGACGCCCTGGCAGGTGGTCTTCCGCTACCGGCAGCCGGACAACGGGCGGATCGACGGGCGCAGCGAGGTGTTCGCGCCGAACAAGCAGCTCGCGTACACGCTGAAGCTGCCGGAGGCGACCTCGCAGCTGGAGACGATCGAGGTGCACCAGTTCGGCGCGGCGATCAGCGCCAACACCGAGGGCGGCGTGAGTTTCGGGACGCGGGGCACGTGGGTTGTCTCGGTGGACGACCGCGGCTAGAGGCCGCGGCCGCCCCAACCAAGATCAGTTCGGGTCCAGCTCCCTGGCCACCGCGCGCACGACGTCGGCGATCCGCTTGGTCACCTTGCGGTCGGGGTAGCGGTTGCGGCGCAGGTCCGGCTGCACGGTGGACTCCAGCACCTTGATCATGTCCTCGATCAGGCCGTGCAATTCCTCGGCCGGGCGGCGGCGGGCCTCGACCACCGAGGGCACCGGGTCGACCAGCCGGACGGAGAGCGCCTGCGGGCCCCGGCGGCCGTCAGCCACGCCGAACTCCACCCGCATGCCGGGCTTGAGCGCGGATACCCCCTCGGGTAGGGCGGAGGCGCGCACGTACACGTCCTCCCCACCGTCCTGGGTCACGAAGCCGAAGCCCTTCTCCGCGTCGTACCACTTGACCCTGCCGCTCGGCACTGTCCTCACCGTTTCCCTAAGTCACGACAAACGCGCCTCAAGAAACCGAGAGGCGCGTGTTCTCCAGAGTAGCCGAGTCAGTCGCGCTACCCGTTGTCCCCGCGTGAACGTCTAAGCTTCCAGCGTGGCCGTGACCGCCCCGAAGATCAAGCTGATACCGGTAGCCATCGTGGTTTTCGCGATCGGGCTGCTCGCCGTGGTCAGCACGTTCGGCCTGTTCGCCAGCGGCCGGACGGAGCTACCCCTGTGGTTGAACCTGGCCTGTCTGCTGCTGCCGATCGGCCTCGCGCTCGGCGTTTTCGCGGTGTTCCGGCAGTCCCGCAAGGACCGCGGCTGAGCCGGCGAGCCACCTAGGGAACTCGGTCAGCGAGTCCAGCACCAGGTCCGCGCCCGCCGCCAGCAGCTCCCGCGCGGTGCACGGCCCGCTGGGCACCGCCACCGAGAACGCGCCTGCCGCCTTGGCCCCGTTGACATCGCCGATGTGGTCGCCCACGTAGACCTTGGCCCCGAACCGGCGTAACGCCACCGCCTTCTCGGTCGACCACAGCTCGCCGACCAGGTGATCCACTTCCCAGCCCAGCGCGTCCAGGTGCAGCTGCGCGTTGGGCCCGTACTTGCCGGTCACCACCACCGCGGCGCCGCCGGCGGCACGCACCGCGGCCAGGGACTCGGCCGCGCCGGGCAGCCCGACGGTGCGCGGGATGACGATTTCCGGGTAGAGCGCGCGGAACTCCCTGACCCCGGCGAGGACCTGCTCCTCATCAAGGCCGCAGCCGCGGAAGTAGCCGTCCAGCGGCGGGCCGAGGTTGCTCGCGAACAGCTCCCCGTCGACCGGGAAACCGGTGCGCCTGCGCACCTCGTCCATGGCCAGCACCATGCCTGGCCGAGGGTCGATCAGCGTCATGTCCAGGTCGAAACCCACGGTCGGCGCACTCACGGCTCCTACCGTACGTCGCTTGACAACTGATTTAGCCCTGTCCACCCACTTGACACCGAGCGCCTTCGTGTCAAACTCAGACCGTGGCTCAGATCACACCTTTCAGCGCCAGGGTCAAGGCATCACTGCGCGAGACGCTGCTGGACGCGGCGGGTGACCTGCTCGCCGAGGGCGGCTACCAGGGCCTGCGGATGGCCGATGTGGCCACCGCGGCCGGGGTGAGCAGGCAGACCGTCTACAACGAGTTCGGCAACAAGGACGCGCTGGTGCAGGCGGTCGCGCTGCGGCTGACCGCGCAGTTCCTGGCCGGCACCGCGGACCGGCTGGACCGCGAGGAGAACCTGCTCGACGGCATCCGGGCGGCCACGAGCTACATCCTCGTGCACGCCGCGGAGAACCGGCTGATCGGCGCGATGCTCACCGGCGCGGACGCGCAGGACATGCTGCCGTTCCTGACCACCCGCGGCGCCCCGGTGCTGACCTCGGCCGCCGAACTGGTCTGCCGGCACACCCGCGCCCGGCTGCCCGGACTGCCCGCGCCACTGGCCGAGCTGTACGCGGAGACCGCGGTGCGGCTGACCGTGAGCCACCTGCTGCTGCCCTCCGGCGAACCCGGCCACGCCGCCGAGGCGGTGGCCACCGTCGCCGCGGCGATGCTCGGTCCCTATCTGTCCACAAAGGAGTGAGACGTGACGCGACAGGGTTTCCACTCACTACGTCAGGGCGGGCTCAACTGGGATTCCTTCCCACTGCGCCTGTTCGTCAAGGGCAACGCCCGGTTCTGGAACCCGGCGGACATCGACTTCGGCCAGGACGCCCTGGACTGGGCGGCGATGGGCGAGGACCAGCGCACCAGCGGCACCTACCTGACCGCGATGTTCATCGCCGGTGAGGAGGCGGTGACCGAGGACATCCAGCCGTTCATCAGGGCGATGGCCGCCGAGGGCCGGATCGCCGACGAGATGTACCTGACCCAGTTCGCCTTCGAGGAGGCCAAGCACACCGAGGTGTTCCGGCGCTGGCTGGACGCGGTGGGCCTGACCGAGGACCTGCACCGCTACGTGGACGGCAACCCCGGCTACCGGGCGATCTTCTACGACGCGCTGCCTGCCGCGCTGAGCGCGGTGGCCGAGGATCCCAGTCCGGCCAACCAGATCCGGGCCAGCGTCACCTACAACCACGTGGTCGAGGGCACCCTGGCGCTGACCGGCTACCACGCCTGGAACAAGGTCTGCCAGGAGAACGGGATCCTGCCTGGCATGCAGGAGCTGATCCGCAAGATCGGCGACGACGAGCGGCGGCACATGGCCTGGGGCACCTTCACCTGCCGTCGGCACGTGGCCGCGGACGACCGCAACTGGGACCTGGTGCAGCAGGTGATGGGCGAGCTGCTGCCGCACGCGCTGGCCTCCATCCAGTGGGTGCAGGACCAGTTCGAGACCCAGCCGTACGACTTCGACGTGGACGAATTCGTGGCCTACGCGGCCAACCGGGCGCAGCGGCGGCTGGGTGCGATCGAGTCCGCCCGAGGCGTGCCGGTGGCGAAGATCGATCTGGACTACTCGCCGGAGGAGCTGGAGGAGAAGTTCGGCGAGGAGGACGCGGCCGCGCTGGCGGTCACCGGCGCGAGCTGACCTCGTGCGCGAGCAGGGCCAGCGCGCTGCGCGCCGCCTCGTCGTGAGCGGTGTTCACCACCAGCGTCTGGTTCCACTCGCCGACCGGGATCAGGGTTTGCTGGAGCACGGTGAACGAGCCGACCAGCGGATGCCGCAGCCGGTACACCGCGCCGTTGCAGGCCGCGACCTCGTTGCTGGCCCACAGGGTGGCGAACTCGGTGCTGCGGGTGGACAGCTCGCCGATCAGCCCGGTCAGCCGCGGGTCGTCGGGGTAGCGGCCTGCCCGCAGTCGCAGGGTGGCCACCAGCGCCAGCGCCTTCTCCGCCCAGCTGACGTACAGCTCGCGGGTGTGCGGGTCCAGGAACACCTGGCGGGCCAGGTTCGGCCGCCGGTCCGGGCGCAGCGGCGCGGTGAAGTCCAGGTGCCCGGCGAAGAGCGCGTGCCCCATCGGGTTCCAGGCCAGCAGGTCCGAGGCCCGGCCGATGACCAGCGCCGGGGTGTCGCCGAGCGCGGTCAGCAGCTCCAGGGTGCCTGCCGAGGCGTGTTCCACCGGCGGCCTGCGCACCCGCGGCCCGCGCTGCCCGGGGCCCGCCAGGTCGCGCAGGTGCTGGTGCTCGTCGGAGTCCAGCAGCAGCGCCCTGGCCAGCGCGTCGATCACCTCGGGCGAGGCGTTGCGGGACTGGCCCTGTTCCAGCCGCACGTAGTAGGAGGTGCTCACCCCGGCCAGCTGGGCCAGCTCCTCCCGGCGCAGTCCGGGCACCCGGCGCCGGTCACCTGGCAGCAGGCCCACGTCCTGCGGTCGCAGCCGGGCCCGGCGGGCCTGCAGGAAATCGGCGAGTCCGGAGTCCATGCCCTCGAGTATCCGGGTGATCGCCTGCCCGAGGGTGACACTGCCAGTGGTAGGACAACGCCGGGCTGGCTAACCCGGCGCCCGGTCCCCGAGGGTGGCGGCATGATCTCCCTCGACGAACTGACCTTCACCCGCCGGGCCTGGCTGCCCGCCACCCCCGCCGCGCTGTACGACCTGGTCAGCGACGTCTCCATGATCGGCACCTGGAGCCCGATCGCGATCGGCGCCGACTACGACGAGGGCGCGGGGCCGCGGCCGGGCGCCTGGTTCTCCGGGCGCAACCAGCACGGTGAGCGGTCCTGGCAGTCCCGCTCGCAGGTGCAGACCGCCGAACCGGGCGCCGAGTTCGCCTTCGTGGTCGGCGGACTGGCGGACGGCCTGGTGCGCTGGCGGTGGACCTTCACCGCGGACGGGCCGGGCACCGTGGTCGCCCAGCACTGGCAGGTGCTGCGGATGGACGAGCGCTTCGGCGACACCCGGGAGGCGGTGCTCGGCCTCCGCGAGGTGATGGCGGACAGCGCGGAGAGCACGCTGCTGGCGCTGTCCCGCTGGGTCAGCGAGCAGGCCGCCTGAGAACTTGAGTTGTCAGGGTCAACGGGCGGCCCCGTTGTGGATCTCGCGCCGGGGCGCGGGCGGGCGGAAGCCCTCCCCGAGTGGGGTGGTCACGGCCAGCAGGGCGGCCATGGCCGCGGCCGTCGGGCTTTCCCGCGCCTCGGTGCCCAGCGCGTGGTAGGCGGCCTGCGCCGAGACGAAGGTGGCCTGTAGCCCCTGGATCATCTCGTCAAGGTGCTGGCACACCGTGATGTACTCGTCCTCGCTGATGTCCTGGGCGTCCACCCAGGTGAGCGCGGTGTCCTTCAGGTCGTCGGCGACCCGCTGGAGCAGGTCCGCCGTGCGCATCACGTCGTGCACAAGGCCACGGCCGTTGGCGCGCGGCAGACCGTCCGCGCCAATGGCGTGATCCATCCGGAGCGCCGCCTCGACGAGGTCTTGCGAGTGGACGAGGGCGTCTAGTGATCTCCGTTCCACCCGTTGGCTATCGGCCGGGCACCCAGAGACCTGAAGCGTCAGGGGGCAGAACTCGTCTTGCTGGCCGGGTGCGCGACCCCCATCCGGCCCAGTGCCGCACACAGGGTGCGCATGACGTTCACCGTGTCGGCCCAAGCCATCTCCGGACTTTCCACCTCTCCGGCGGTGATCTGCTCCACCACTTCCCGCGCCTGGTAGGTGTAACCCGATCCCCACAGCTGCGCGCGGAAGGTCTCCGGGTCGGCGCCGTCGCGGTGCAGGGTCATCCGGGTCGGCGCGTAGAACGGCGAGCCCAGCTCGATCCGCCCGGTGGTGCCGATCACCTCGGCGGTGATCGGGGTCCGCGCGCGCAGCGAGGTGCTCAGCAACGCCTGCGCGCCATCGGGATAACCCAGCAGCAGCGCGGCCTCGGCGTCCACCCCGGTGCCGGCGCGGGAACCGTGCACGTGCACCGCGCTGGGCACGCCGAGCACCATGTGCGCGAAGGAGACCGGGTACACGCCAAGGTCCAGCAGCGCGCCGCCGCCCAGGCCGGGATTCCACAGCCGGTGCGCGGGGTCGTAGGGCACCTGCACGCCGAAGTCCGCGCGCACCAACCGGATCTCGCCGATCGCGTCATCGGCCAGCAGCGCGCGCAGCCTGCGGATCAACGGGATGAACCGGGTCCACATGGCCTCCATCAGGAACAGCCCGCGTTCCTCGGCCAGCGCGATCAGTTCCTCGGTCTGCGCCACGGTGACGGTGAACGCCTTCTCGCACAACACGTTCTTGCCTGCCCGCAGCGCGGCCGAGGCCACCTCGTGGTGCTCGCTGTGCGGGGTGGCCACGTACACCACGTCCACATCCGGATCGGCCAGCAGCTCGCGGTAGTCGCCGTAGGCCTGGGGGATGCCGAAGCCAGCGGCGAACTCCCTGGCCCGCTCCAGGGACCGGGAGGACACCGCGTGCACCTCGATCCCCGGCACCAGCAACAGATCCGCGGTCACCGTGGACGCGATGCCGCCGGTGGCCACCACGCCCCAGCGCAGATTCTCGGTCACATGCCCGGACGCTACCCGGTACGTTGGCGGTCGTGGAGATCTTTGTGGTGGACGCCTTCACCGACACCGCCTTCGGGGGAAACCCGGCCGGGGTGGTGCTTCTGACGGAACCGCGTTCCGCCGAATGGATGCAGTCGGTGGCCGCGGAGATGAAGCACGCGGAGACCGCCTTCGTCGATCCCACGGCGCAGGGCGCGAAACCGTTGCGCTGGTTCACCCCCACCACCGAGGTCGACCTGTGCGGGCACGCCACCCTGGCCACCGCGCACGTGCTCGGCGGCGCGCAGCGGTTCAGCACCCGCAGCGGCGAGCTGAGCTGCACGCCTGCCGAGGACGGTTCGATCACCATGGACTTCCCGGCCGACCAGCCGCAGCCGATCGAACCCGGCCCCGACCTGCTGGCCGGGCTGCCAGGGGTGACCATCCTGGCCACCGCGCAGGCGGTCAGCGACATCCTGGTCGAGGTGGCCTCGGCCGCCGAAGTCCGTGCGCTCGTGCCCGACCTGGCCGCGATCGGCCGCATCCCGAACCGCGGCGTGATCGTCACCGCGCCCGGCGACCGGCCGGGCCTGGACGTGGTCAGCCGCTGCTTCTACCCGGTCTTCGGCATCCCGGAGGACCCGGTGACCGGCTCCGCGCACTGCACCCTGGCCAGCTGGTGGGCGCCCCGGCTCGGCGACGGCCCGCTGACCGCGGAACAGGCCTCGCCACGCGGCGGGATCGTGCGGATGACCTTGCGCGGCAACCGGGTCAGCCTGTCCGGACGCGCTGTGACCGTCCTCAAGGGACAGTTGCTCGTCTGAGTGAACCTGGCCGCGCCAAGTGGTGAAGAACCGGCCGGTAGGTTTGATCTAGGGGTATGCCGGAAGCATGGCTGCTCAACGTGTACTGACGCTGGCGTTCTCCGTGCTGGCGGTTGTCCTGCTCGGGGCCGGACCGGCCGCCGCGGTCAGCCAGGAAACCGTGCTGACCGCGACCACCGCCGACGGCGAGACCGGCACCCCACCCGGCAAGGTCGCCACGCTCACCTGCGAGCCGACCGGCGGCACGCACCAGCAGCGGGCCAAGGCGTGCGCGCAACTGGTCGCCGCCCATGGCCAGGTGGCGAACCTGGCCGGTGACCCGGATTCCCAGGTGTGCACCATGGACTACCGGCCGGTCACGGTGACGCTCAAGGGAATCTGGCAGGGCCAGCCGCTGGCCTATCAGAAGACCTACGGCAACGGCTGCGTGCTGCGCGGCATGACCGGGGACGTGTTCGCGCTCTAGTCGTTACGCCCCAACAACTCCACCGACTTCTCCCGCATCTCCACCTTGCGGATCTTGCCGGTGACCGTCATCGGGAACTCGTCCACCACGTGCAGGTAGCGCGGGATCTTGTAGTGCGCGAGCCGCCCGGTGCAGAACTCCCGGACCGCCTGTGCGGTCAGGGTTTCCGCGCCGGGCCGCAACCGCACCCAGGCCATGAGTTCCTCGCCGTACTTGGCGTCGGGCACCCCGATCACCTGTGCGTCAAGGACATCCGGGTGGGTGTAGAGGAATTCCTCGATCTCCCTGGGATAGATGTTCTCGCCGCCGCGGATCACCATGTCCTTGATCCGCCCGGTGATCGAGACGTACCCGTCGGCGTCCATCACCGCCAGATCGCCGGTGTGCATCCAGCGTGCCGGGTCGATCGCCTCGGCGGTCTTGTCCGGCTGCGCCCAGTAACCGAGCATCACCGAGTAACCGCGGGTGCACAGCTCACCGGGGTTGCCGCGAGGCACGGTCAGGCCGGTCTCCGGGTCCACGATCTTGACCTCGACGTGCGGGTGCACCCGGCCCACGGTGGCCACCCGGCGTTCGATGGAGTCATCGGCCCTGGTCTGGGTGGACACCGGGGAGGTCTCGGTCATGCCGTAGCAGATGGTCACCTCGCGCATGCCCATCCGCTCGATGACCTGCTTCATCACCTCCACCGGACACGGTGACCCGGCCATGATCCCGGTGCGCAGGCTGCTGAGGTCGTAGCCGTCGAAGTCCTCGTCGGCGAGTTCGGCGATGAACATGGTCGGCACCCCGTACAGCGAGGTGCACCGCTCCTCCTGCACCGCGGCCAGGGTGGCCTTGGGCTCGAAGGCGGGTGCCGGGATCACCACGCAGGCCCCGTGCGAGGTGGCGCCCAGGTTGCCCATCACCATGCCGAAGCAGTGGTAGAAGGGCACCGGCAGGCAGACCCGGTCGATCTCGGTGTACCCGCACAGCTCGCCGACGAAGAAGCCGTTGTTGAGGATGTTGTGGTGCGAGAGGGTCGCGCCCTTGGGGAAGCCGGTGGTGCCCGAGGTGTACTGGATGTTGATCGGATCGTCCGCGGACAGCCCGCCCTGCACCGCGGCCAGCCCGGCCGGATCGCCCTCCCGCCCGGCCGCGACCAGCGCGTCCCAGTCCGCCCCGCCCAGCAGCAGCACGTCGAGCAGGCCGGGGCAGTCCGGCCGGACCTGCTCGATCATCCCGGCGTAGTCGGAGGTCTTGAACGCCGCGGCCGCCACCAGGGTGCGCACCCCGGACTGGTTGAGCACGAACTCCAGCTCGTGCACCCGGTAGGCCGGGTTGATGTTCACCAGCACCGCGCCGATCTTGGCCGTGGCGTACTGCACCAGCACCCACTCGGCGCAGTTCGGCGCCCAGATCCCGACCCGGTCGCCCTTGGCCACGCCGAGCCCGAGCAGGCCCAGCGCCACCGCCTCGACGTCGGCGGCCAGCTCGCGGTAGCTCCAGCGCCGCCCGGTGACCCGCTCCACCAGCGCGTCCCGGTCGCCGAAGCGGGCCACGGTGGCGTCGAAGTTGTCGCCGATGGTGTCGCCCAGCAGCGGGACTTCCGAAACCCCGGAGGCGTAACTAGCAACCCCAGGCACCACGACACCTCCGCGACTCCGGCGACCAGACCACCCCATCCTCACGTCCCCGGCCGCCCCCGTCGACCCGGCGCCGCCCCGGAAATCCGGCCGGTAGAGTCCACAACGGCGAACCGAGGTGGGACAGTGGGGGCATGAGCGAGTTCATCGTGCTGGGCATCGGGGCCTTCGGCGGTATCGCGCTGCTGGCCATCGCACTCATCCGCCGTGGCGCGCGCCCGGCCGTGAGCCCGTCGGGCGGCCCGGCCAACGATCGCCCGCAGAGCAAGACCGAGGCCGAGCTTGGCGGGTACCGGGAGTACATCGGCGGGCCCTGACCTCAGCTGAAGTCGACCCAGTTCACGAACATCAGGGCCAGTTCCCGGTCACCGGTGATGCTGACCTCCGCCACCGTCAGCCGGTTCCACAGCAGCAGGTCCAGCTCCCCGGCCGTGGCGGCGATCAGCACCGCCGGTTCGCCGCCGGGTTCGGCCAGCAGCCGCGGGCCGTCCTGGTCCGCGCGGAAGTCCCAGGTCCGGTCCAGGTCGGTGGCGTGCAACCGGATCAGCCCGGTGGACTCCGCCCAGCTCGCCTCCTGGGCAGGCAGCATCCGGAGGGCGAACTCGGCGATCCCGGCCACGCCCAGCTCGGCTGGCACCGGGGCCGCCGTGCCGACCGCGTTCTCCGCGTCCCAGCGGTGCGTCAGCAGCTCGTGCGCCACCCACCCGGCCACCTCGGCCACCGGCGCCCGCTCCTCGTCCCGCCACCAGCACCAGGCCACCGCCTCGGGCGAGGTGGTCCGCAGCACCTCGACCAGGGCCGCGCTCCGGGCCTCCCACCAGCCGAGCAGGTCGGCGCCGGGGGTGGCCATGGCCTGCACGACCTCCTCCTCCGGCTCCAGCCCGCCCTCGGCCAGCGCGTGCGTCCACCACACGCACACCTCGCCGGCGTGGGTCAGCAGCTCGGTCACCGTCCAGCCGGGGCAGGAGGGCACCGGCAGGTCCAGCACATCGGGGCGACGCACCGCGGCGGTGATCGCGGCGATCTGGGCCGCGGCCACCGCCGGGTAGTCGATCATGGTCAGCTCGGAGGTCATCGGGCGAGATTAGCCAGGCCCCGCGGTCAGACTCCGTCGGGGAACGGGTTGTTCGCGTTGCCGACCAGGTCCGCGATGGAGTCGATCACCCTGGTGGGCCGGAACGGGAACCGGTCCGCGGTGTCCACGGTGGAGATGCCGGAGAGCACCAGGATGGTGTGCAGCCCGGCTTCCAGGCCGGAGCGCACATCGGTGTCCATCCGGTCGCCGATCATCAGCGCGCGTTCGGAGTGCGCGCCGATGGAACGCAGTGCGGAGCGCATCATCAGCGGGTTCGGCTTGCCCACGAAGTAGGGCGCGCGGCCGGTGGCCCGCTCGATCAGCGCGGCCACCGACCCGGTCGCGGGCAGCACGCCCTCCCGGCTCGGGCCGGTCTCGTCCGGGTTGGTCGCGATGAACCTGGCGCCTGCCTCGACCAGCCGGATGGCCTTGGTGATGGCCTCGAAGCTGTAGGTGCGGGTCTCGCCGAGCACCACGTAGTCCGGATCGCGGTCGGTGAGCACGTAGCCGATGGAGTGCAGCGCGGTGGTCAGCCCGGCCTCGCCGATGACGTAGGCCGAGCCGTTGGGGCGCTGGGAGTCCAGGAACTTGGCGGTGGCCAGCGCGGAGGTCCAGATGGCCGCCTCCGGCACGTCCAGCCCGGTGCGCTGCAGCCGGGCCCGCAGGTCACGCGGGGTGTAGATGGAGTTGTTGGTGAGCACCAGGAACCCGATGTCGTGCGCGCGGAGTTCGGCGAGGAACTCATCGGCGCCGGGGATCAGGTGCTCCTCGTGCACGAGCACGCCGTCCATGTCCATCAGGTAGTTCCAGCGCGAGGTCTCGGTCACGGCCGCCATGATCCCCCACTCAGGACAGGTTGTGCAGCCTGGCGATCTGGGCGCGCATCAGGTCGATGGAGTCGCGGGTGTACCGGACGATCACCTCGACCTCCTCCGGCCGGTAGCGGCCGACGATCTCGGTCACGCCCTCGATCAGGCCGTGGAAGATGTGGTCGTAGCGGCCTTCGTTGCAGGTGGTGACCTCGACCAGCACCTTGCGCCGGTCGTGCGGGTCGCGCACCCTGCGGACGAAACCACCGCGTTCCAGCCGGTCGATCACGCCGGTGACCGCGCCGGTGGACAGGCCGGAGAGTTCGGCGATCCGGCCCGCGGTGAGCGGGCCCGGCGAGTGCATGGCCAGGTCAAGGCACTTGTGGTCGGTGCCGGACAGGCCCATCCGCTCGGCGGCGGCCGCGTGGAAGGCGAGGGTGACCGCGCTCAGCTCGCGCCCCAGCTCGCCAAGGGTGACGGCCGCCGCGCTGCGGCCCTCGGTCGTCGTGGCGCTCTCACTGCTCATGCCCGTTCCCACCTCTACTCCCGGCTACAGAGGTACCTCTATAACTAAGAGACTTAGCAAATGGCTCAGTTCTCAGTCGACACAGACTAGACGCTGATGTGTTGGTCAGTCGTCAACCGCGAATCGGACAGTCAGGGGGAACGATTACGCTCGGAGGGGTGACAGCGGTGCATCTCGGGATGCCCTCGATAACGACCGGTCCGCCAGCGGGGCCCGCCGGCCGGCCGGACACGCCCGTCCTGCTGGACTCCTACGGCCGGATCGCCACCGACCTGCGGGTGTCGGTGACCGACCGGTGCAACCTGCGCTGCACCTACTGCATGCCTGCCGAGGGCCTGAACTGGCTGGCCAAGTCGGCGCTGCTGGACACCGGCGAGCTGATCCGGCTGATCGAGATCGCGGTGCTCAAGCTCGGCGTGACCGAGTTGCGCTTCACCGGCGGCGAGCCACTGCTGCGCAAGGACCTGGAAGAGGTGCTGGCCGCCTCAGCCGCGCTGAGCCCGCGCCCACTGCTCTCGCTGACCACCAACGGGATCGGCCTGGAACGGCGGGCCGAGGCACTGGCCGCGGCCGGGGTGGACCGGGTGAACGTGTCCCTGGACACCATCCAGCGGGACCGCTACGCCGAGCTGACCAGACGGGACCGGCTGCCGGACGTGCTGGCCGGGCTGCGCGCGGCCAGGGCGGCCGGACTGGCGCCGGTGAAGGTCAACGCGGTGCTGATGCGCGGGGTGAACGAGGACGAGGCCGTCCCGCTGCTGGAGTTCTGCCTGGACGGCGGCTACGAGCTGCGGTTCATCGAGCAGATGCCGCTGGACCCGCAGCACGGCTGGGACCGGGCGGAGATGGTCAGCGGACCGGAGATCCTGGCCGCCCTGCGCACGAAGTTCACCCTGACCCCGCACACCGCCGAACGCGGCGCGGCCCCGGCCGAACGCTGGCAGGTCGACGGCGGACCGGCCACCGTCGGCGTGATCGCCTCGGTCTCCCAGCCGTTCTGCTCGGCCTGCGACCGGACCCGGCTCACCGCCGACGGCCAGCTCCGCTCCTGCCTGTTCGGCCAGGACGAGACCGACCTGCGCGGGCCGATGCGGGCAGGCGCGACCGATGAGCAGCTCGCCGAGCGCTGGCGGGCCGCGATGTGGGCCAAGCCCGCCGGGCACGGCATCAACGAGGTCGGGTTCGCCCAGCCGGCGCGCCCGATGAGTGCGATCGGAGGCTGAAGGTGGCATCGGTGACCGTGCGCTATTTCGCCGGGGCGCGGGCCGCGGCCGGGGTGCCGGACGAGGCGGTGGAGCTGAGCGGCGTCTCCACCGTGGCGGACGTGCTGGACCTGGTCCGCGGCAGGCACACCGGCAAGCTGACCGAGGTACTGCCGGCGTGCAGCTTCCTGCTCAACGGGGTGGCCGTGCGCGACCAGGAGACCGTGGTGCCGGATGCCGCGGAACTCGACGTGCTGCCGCCGTTCGCCGGCGGCTGAGCCGCCCCATGGATACCGGCGGCTGACACACCTCTCTATATAGAGGTCACCGGAAGCTCGCCCAGCAGCCGCTGGACCCGCTCCTCCTCCAGCCGGAACCCACCGCGGGCAGCGGCCGCCGCCGCACCACGCAACCGGTCCCTGGCCTGGTGCAGCCGCCCCAGTCCCGCGTACACGGTGCCCTGCCCGGCCAGCGCGTTGATCTCACCCAGCAGGTACCCGGCCAGGGTGGCGATCCGCAGTGCCTCGGTGTGGTGCCGCTCGGCCTCCCTCGGCCGGTCCAGCGCGGCGCAGCAGGCGGCGCGGGTGTTGTAGGCGTCGGCCTCGGCCCGGCGGTCGTGCATGGTGGCGGCCAGCTCACAGGCCTGCTCGGCCAGCGGCAACGCCTCCTCGGCCCGGTCGGCGGCCAGCAGCGCGGCGGCCAGGGCGTCCACCGGATCGGCGTTGTCCTGGCCGAGGGCCTGGTAGATCTCCCTGGACCGGCGGGCCAGGTTGATCGCCAGCACCGGGTTGCCACGCAGCCGTTCGGCCACCGCGAGGTTGCCAAGGCAGAGCGCCTCCCCGAACGCGATGCCCTGCTCCTGGCAGATCGCCAGCGCCTCGTGCGCCAGCCTGAGCCCGGCGGCCAGATCACCGCGGTACATCCGCACCGCGGCCAGGTTGAGCAGCACCTTGGCCCGGTTGCCGCCCTCGGGCCGGTGCCGGTGCAGCACCCGCTCGTAGCAGTCGGCGGCCGCGGCCAGCCTGCCCATCTCCATGTAGACGATGCCCAGGTGCAGCAACGCGTCCGATTCGACCTCGGGCGCGGCATCGGTGTGCGCCAGGGTCTCGATCGCCTCCCGGTGGTACCGCAGCGCCTGCTCGAAATCCCCCAGCCCCCACAGCGCGGTGCCCACGCTGTCCAGCATCGCGCCCACCATCGCCAGGTCCCCGACCTCGCGCGCCGCGGCCAGCGCCGCCCGAGCCGCCTCGATCCACTCGGTGCGGTGCAGCCGGAAGTAGAAGTAACCGCCCAGCACCCGCACCAACGGCCAGGACCGTTGATGCAGCCCCAGTCCCGGCGCCGCCCGCACCGCGGCGACCAGGTTCGGCAACTCCGCGTCCAGCCAGGCCACCGCCGCGGCCCGCTCGGCGAACGGCGGCACCGGCGGCAGGTCAGGGGCCGAGGGCAACGGCACATCCGGCGTGAGCAGCGCGACCGCCTGCCGGGTGGTGGCCAGGTAGTACTCGTACAACCGCCCCAGCGCCGCCGCCCGCTCCCCGGCAGGCTCCTCCACCTCGGCCCGTTCCCTGGCATAAAGCCGGATCAGGTCATGAAAGCCAAACCGATCCGCCCCGACGGGCTCCAGCAAACTCATCCCGGCCAGCCCAGCCAGCGCCGCCGCCGACTCCCCCGCCACCAACGCGGCCGCCGCCGCCACGGTGAAATCCGCCCCCGGCACCAGCGCGAGCCGCCGGAACACGGTCCGCGCGGCCGGGTCCAGCGCCCGGTAGGAGGAGTCGAACGCGCTGTGCACCGCGGTCGCCCCGTCCCCGTCGATGGCCAGCTCCGCCAACCGGTTCCCGGCCCGCAACAGGGCCACGTACCCGGCCACATCCGGCGCGGGCTGGGCAGCCAGGTTGGCCGCCGCCACCCGCAACGCCAACGGCAACCGCGCGCACACCGCCGCCAGCTCCCCCAGTGCGGCGTCATCGCTGCCGAGCACCCGCCGCAACAACTCCACCGACTCACCCTCGGCCAGCGACCCCAGCGAGATCCGCCGCACCGCCTGCTCCCCCAGCCGCTCCGGCAACCCCCGCCGACTGGTGATCAACACCCCGCACCCGGGATCCCCCGGCAGCAACACCGCGAGCTGATCCACCTCGGCCACGTTGTCCAGCACCACCAGCACCCGCCGCCCGGCCAGCAACCGCCGGTACAACGCCGACTGCTCGTCCACCGCCGAGGGCACCTCCTCCGGCGCCACCCCCAACCCACGCAGGAACCGGGTCAACACCTGCCCCGCGGTCGCCGCGGGCTCCGCCGAATACCCCCGCAGATTGGCAAAAAGCTGCCCATCCGAAAACCGCCCCCGCAACCGATGCCCCACCCGCACCGCCAGCGCCGTCTTCCCCACCCCCGGCGCCCCACTCACCGCCACCACAGCCCCGGACCCCAGCAACGAACCCAACTCCGCCACCAGCTCACCCCGCCCGACAAAGTCCCCCACCACCGCGGGCAGTTCGGCGGGCACCCGCGCGGCCCGAGCCACCGGCACCACCGGCACCCGCAACCCCGGATCAGCCCGCAACACCAATGCCTGCATCCGCCGCAACCCAGGCCCCGGCCCGGCATCCAGCTCCCGCCGCAACACCAGCTCCGCCTGCCGGTACCCGGCCAGCGCCTCGGCCTGCCGCCCATCCCGGTAGCGGGCCAGCATCAACAACTCCGCGAACCGCTCCCGCAACGGATACTCGGCGGTCAACGCGATCAACCGACTGATCACCTCACCGTGCCGCCCCAGCTCCAGCGCCACCTCGATCCACCGCTCCAACAACGCCAACCGGGCCTCGGTCAGCAAAGCGACCTCACTCCGGTGCAACGCGGCCGACGGCACATCCCCCAGCACCGGCCCCCGCACCAGCCCGACGGCCTCCCCAAGCAACATCGCCTCCGCGGCCACATCCCCCGCCGCCCGCGACTGCTCGGCCCGCCGCACCAACCGCCGAAACCGGAACAAGTCCAACTGCTCCGGCTCCACATCCAGCAGGTACCCGTGCCCAGTGGTCCGCAACTGCCCCGGATCCCCCAGCATCTGCCGCACCCGGGTGACATAGGTGTGCAGGGACCCCCGCGGCCGCACCGGCGTCGGCCCGTCCCAGAGGTTCCCGATCAGCTCCTCGGCACTGACCGGCTCATTGGCATGCAACAACAAACTCGCCAGCAACACCCGATGCTTGGCCGCCCCGACCGGCACCACGGCCCGGCGCACCCACACCTCCAACGGCCCGAGCACCCGGAACTCCGTCTCAGCCCGCATCGCCGTCCCTCACCCCGAGCAGCAGCCCCCGGACATTCTCGGCGTCGGGCACGCCCATGTCGACGAAGAGGCCGAGCGCCCGCTCCCACGCCCGCCGCGCCAAACCGGGTTCGCCCTGTCGGTGGTGCACGTGCCCGGCCAGCAGGTGCGCGGCGGCTTCGCCAGGGCGGTGACCGGTGCCGTCCAGCGTGTGGATGGCCCGCCGCACGAGTTCCCCGGCCTCCTCGGCGAGCCCCTCGGCCAACCGGGCCTCGGCCATCGCGGTCAACGCGTGTCCCGCCTCCAGGGTGTGGCCGTGCCGAGAGGCAAGCACCAGTGCCCGGCCGCCGTAGTCCATCGCCTCCACCGGCCGCCCCAGGCGCCGGAGCGCGGCGCTCATCACCACCATCGCCTCGATCTCGCCAAAGCCATAGCCGATCAGGGTGGACTGGCGGAATGCCTCGGTGCACGCCTCCCAAGCCTCGCTGTTCCGCCCAGCTCGCAGGTGGATCCGCCCGGTCGTGGTCATGGCGTCGATCTCCGCCCGCCGGTCGCCGGACTCCTGGGCGGTCTGACACGCGCGGGCCGCCAGGGCGGCGGCCTCGTCGAGCTGTCCCAGCGCACAGTGGATCGCCGCCAGGTGCTCGAAGCAGTCAGGTTCGGTTCGCCCCAGTTCGGCGTTGATGGCCACGGCCCGCCCGCTCCACTCCAGTGCGACGGCGTAGTCACCGGCGGCCAGGCGGTTGTAGGTCAGGTTGGTCGCGCACAGTCCCTCACCGAAGCGGGATTCGATCCGGCGGCACAGTTCGATGGCCTCCAGCATCAGTCGCCGGGCCTGGCCGAGGTCTCCGCTCCGGCCCTTGGCCGTGCCGAGGTTCATCAGGGCCTGGGCGGTCTGCTTGGCCGATCCCGCATCCCGCCAGTGCGCCAGCGCCAGCGCGACCGCGGATTCCGCATCGCGCACGTGGCCCGTCTCCAGAGCCACGATCCCGAGGTGCAGCCGGACCCCGGCCAGCACCTCGCCCCCCGCAGCGGCGGAACCGAGCAGTTCCTGCGCCCGGCCGTAGGACTGCCGGGCCCGTTCGTAGTCGCCGACGCTCCAGAACGCGGTGCCCACACCGTCCAACATGGACGCGACCATCAAGGTGTTGCCACTGTGCTCGGCGGCGCGGAGGGCTGCCTCCGCCACGAGGAGCCACTCGGCGCGATGGTCGTAGAAGTAGAAGTAGTTCCGCAGTGCCCGCACCAAGGACCACGAGATCCACGGGCGGTCGGACTCCCCCGCCGCCTGGATGACCGCGAGGATCAAGCCCCGCTCGGTGTCCAGCCAGGCCACGGCCTGGTCGATGTCCGCGAACCGCTCGATCCCACGAGTCCCCGGCCGGTCCAGTTCCGCGGACAACGGCTCCGGCATGATCAGCTCAGCCGCGTCGTGAGCGGCCCCGAGGATGTAGTCGTCGAGCCGGGCCACCGCGGTTCCGCCCGGCTCCGCCTTTTCTCTGGCGTACAGGCGGATCAGGTCGTGGTAGCCGTAGCGGTCCGGACTGGTCGCCTGGAGCAGGCTCACGGTGACCAGACTGGTGAGGACCTCGCGGGTCCGATCGACGGGCCAGTCGAGCATGACCGCGGCGGCCCGGAGGCTCAGGTCGGTACCGGGGGCCAGGGCGAGGGTGCGGAAGGCGTACTGACTGTCCGGGGCCAGTTCCGTGTAGGACAGGTCGAAGGTCAGGCGGACCGCGGCTGCGCCATCGCCGTCGACCGCGAGCTTGGCCAGCCGGTCTCCTTGCCGCAGCTGGTCCAGGTAGTCGCCGACCTGGTGGCCGAGCAGGTTCGCCGCGGCCACCCGCAGGGCAAGGGGCAGGTGGGCGCAGGTCTCCGCCAGGGCCGCCACCGACTCCGGTTCGGCTCGTACCGCCTCCTGGCCCAGGATGCTGCGCAGCAGGTCCACTGATTCGGCCGGGTCGAGCATGCCGACCGGGATCGAGTGCGGGAACTCGGTGCGGCTGGTCACGAGCACCGCGCAGCCGGGGGACTCGGGCAGCAGCGGGGCGATCTGGGCCGGGTCGGCCGCGTTGTCCAGCAGCACCAGCACCTTGCGGTCGGCCAGCAGGCGGCGGTACAGCGCGGTCTGCGCCTCGACCCGGATCGGCACCTGTTCCGGCCGGACGCCCAACGCGCGCAGGAACCTGGCCAGGATCTGCTCCGGGGCCAGCGCGGGTTCGGGGGCGTAGCCACGCAGGTTCACGTGCAGCTGGCCGTCCGGGTAGTGCTCGCGCAGGCGGTGCCCGGTGTGCACGGCCAGTGCGGTCTTGCCCACGCCCGGCGGGCCGGACAGGGCGGCCAGACCGGAGCCGGTGAGGGCGGCGCCGATCTGTTCGGCCAGGGCGGTCCGGCCGATGAAGTCGGGGATGTCGGCGGGGAGTTGGGCCGGTACCGGGCCGGGTGGCGCGGGCCTGCGCTTCGCGCGCCTATAGAGAGAGGTGTCCGCGCGCAGGATCGCCTCGTGCAGGGCACGCAGCGCGGCGCCGGGCCGCACCCCCAGTTCCGCCTTCAGCAGTGCGCTGATCCGGCCGAAGGCACGCAGGGCCTCGGCCTGCCTGCCGTCGCGGACCTGGGCGAGCAGCAGCTGTTCCCAGAAGCGTTCGCGCAGCGGGTGCTGGGTGGTCAGCTCGGTCAGTTCGCCGATCAGCTCGCGCTGCCTGCCCAGGTCCAGGTCCAGCTCGATCCGGCGCTCCAGCAGCACCAGGCGCTGTTCGCTCAGCCGGGCCGCGTCGGTCCGGCGCAACGGTTCCGACCGGATGTCCGACAGGACCGGGCCGCGCCACAGCTCCAGTGCCTCGGCCAGGCAGGCGCGCTCGGAATCGGCGTCCTCGGCGGCGCGGGCCCGTTCCGCGCCGGTGATCAGGCCACGCAGGCGGAACAGGTCCAGCTGCTCCGGGGTCAGGTCGACCCGGTAGCCGCGTTCGGTGGTGGTGATCAGGTCCGGCCCCGGCAGGGCCTGGCGCAGGCGGCGCACATAGGTATGGAGTGCGGCGCGCGGGTTGGCGGGCGGCGCGAACTCCCACAGCGTGCCGGTCAGCTCCTCGAACCGGACCTCATCGCCTGCCTGCAACAGCAACGCGGCCAGCAGCACCCGCTGCTTGGCCGCGCCGATCACCAGTGGCGCGCTGCCGACCCGGACCTCCAGCGGTCCGAGCACCCGAAACTCGATCTCCGGTCCCATGCGGTCCCCCTGCCCCGGCCGATGGTCGCACGGCCGGATGTCCCTGGCACGGCAATCAACCGGCCGGTCCCCGTTCACCAGCCGGTCGTTCGTCCGCTTTACTTTCCGCCCCACACTCACTCGGGAGGTTCGTGTGCGGATCGGATTGCGGGCGGGACTGGCGCTCCTGGCGGTGGCCGGGCTGCTGGGCGGGTCGGTGGCGCAGGCCGGGGCGGCGGGGCGGGTCAAGCCCCTCGCACAGGCGCACGCGCACAACGACTACGAGCACGGGCGGCCGTTGCTGGACGCGCTGGAGCACGGGTTCACCAGTGTCGAGGCGGACATCTACCTGGTGGACGGGGCGCTGCTGGTCGGGCACGACCCCGGGGACCTGCGGCCGGAGCGGACCCTGCAGGCGCTGTACCTGGAGCCGTTGCGGAAGCGGGCATTGGCCAATGGCGGCCGCGTTTATCCGGGGCGGAGTGGGTTGTTCCAGCTGCTGGTGGACATCAAGACCAACGGGGTGGCGGTGTACGCGGAGCTGGACCGGGTGCTGCGATCGCCGCGGTACTCCTGGCTGTTCAGCCGGTACCTGCACGGGTTCGTGCTGCGCGGAGCTGTGACCGCGGTCATCTCCGGCGATCGCCCGCGCGCCGTTATGGCTGGTCAGCGGGATCGACTGGCCTTCTATGACGGACGCCTCACCGATCCGAACGACCTCGGACCCGGTGCGGATCCGAAGCTGGCGCCGCTGGTGTCCGACAACTGGACGAAGTTGTTCGCCTGGCAGGGTGTGGGCGAGATGCCGGCCGCCGAGCGGGCCAAGCTGCGGGAACTGGTCCAGCGGGTGCACGCGGGCGGGCAGCGGCTCCGATTCTGGGCGACCCCGGACGCGGCGGGCCCGGCCCGTGCGGCGCTCTGGCGGGAGCTGGCGGCGGCCGGGGTGGATCACCTCAATACCGATGATCTTGCGGGACTCTCCGCGTTCCTACGGGGTCACTCGGGTGCCGCTACGGGGTGAGCCACGCCTCACCGACGGTGATTGATCTCGGTAAGGACACGGCGCGGTAACGGCGGGCTGACCTGGCGCGACACCCGACATCGCAGAACTTCGCCAAACGTTACAGTGACTACGGTCACAGTCCAGAAGGTTTGGCGGACCCCTGCTGGGTTACGTACGGTCGCTTCTCGGTCGGCCCCGAACCGGCCAGCACGACGGGAACCTGTAGCGCCAAGCCCTGTCCAAGCGGGTTCCCGACCAAACCCCGAGCGAAACTGCAACTGGACAGGGACGGGGGAACCACCTTCCGGACGAGCACTCAGCGTCCTTGGGGTGAAGCCGGTGCGAGCCGGCCGGGCCAGCACGATCGGTCCGAACCCGACAGCTCACCTCGTAGGCGCGGTTGGCGAGAGGGAAATGGCTTCTTACCGAGGCAAGCACCGCAAGCAGTCCAACATCACCCGCACCGTGGCCCGCGTTGTCGTGGCCGGTGCCGTCGTGGCCGCCCCGATGGCCGTGGCTGGTACCGCAAGCGCTGCGAGTGGCGTGAACTGGGACGCTATCGCTCAGTGCGAGAGCGGCGGCCGGTGGAACATCGCCACTGGTAACGGCTACTACGGTGGTCTCCAGTTCGACCGTGGCACCTGGCTCTCCAACGGTGGCGGCCAGTACGCGCCGTACGCCCACCAGGCTTCCAAGGCCCAGCAGATCGCGGTCGCCGAGCGCCTGTTCGCGGCTCGTGGCACCAGCCCGTGGCCGCACTGTGGCAAGCGCGCCGGCGTCAAGGGCAACGTGGCCAAGCCGGCCCCGAAGCCCGCTGCTGTCAAGCCGGTCGTGAAGAAGCAGGCTGCTCCCAAGCCTGTCGCGGTCAAGCCGGTCATCAAGCCGGCCGCGCCGGTGCAGTCCGCTCCGGTCGCCACCGAGCGCAACGGTGCTGACTACACCGTCGTCGCGGGTGACACGCTGTCCACCATCGCGCAGAAGCTGCAGGTGAACGGTGGCTGGAAGGCGCTGTTCGAGCGCAACAAGGACATCGTCAAGAACGCTGACCTGATCTTCCCGGGCCAGCAGCTCGACGTGAAGTGAGTCTGGCGACTCGCTAGGCACGCTCCGCGAAACCCCCGGTCGTTCACGTGGCGACCGGGGGTTTCGTGTTCGTTCAGGGGCAGTTGACCCATTCCTCGGCGCCGTCGGTGAAGAGCTGGCGCTTCCAGATGGGCAGGCGGCGCTTGACCTCGTCGACCAGGTCGGCGCAGGCGGCGAATGCCTCCTTGCGGTGTTCGCCGGCCACCGCGCAGGCCAGTGCGGCGTCGCCGATCTTGAGCTGGCCGATCCGGTGGCTGACCGCGATGGCCCTGACGCCCTGGTGCCGGAGCGCGATCTCGGCGGCGACCTCGGCGATGACCTCGGCCGCGCTGGGGTGGCCGGTGTACTCCAGCTCGGTCACGCCGCGGCCCTCGTCGTGGTCGCGGACCACACCGGCGAAGGTGACCACCGCGCCCGCGGCGGGGTGGGTCACCAGGCGGGCGTGTTCTTCCACGTCAACGGGGTCCTCGGTGACCTCGGCGCGCAGCACCGCGGCCGCCGGACCCGCCTGCGGGAGCCCGCCGGGGGTGTGATCGCCGCCGCGAAGCTGGCTCACCGCGTGGTCCAGCACGCCCTCGAGTACCCCCAGACCGTCCCGCACACCGCCCGTGGAGCCCGGAAGGTTCACCACGAGGGTCCGACCGGCCACCCCGGCCAGCCCGCGCGAGAGAGCCGCTGTGGGGACCGCGGGCGCTCCGGCGGCCCTGATCGCGTCCGCCAGGCCGGGCACCTCGTAGTCGAGCACCGCCCTGGTGGCCTCCGGCGTGCGGTCGGTCGGGCTGATGCCGGTGCCGCCGGTGGTGATCACCACGTCGACCCGTTCGGTGACCGCCTTGCGCAGGGCCTGGCCCACCGGATCGCCGTCGGGCACCACGTCGGCCTCGGGCACCCAGAAGCCGCGCTCGCGCAGCCAGGTCACGATGACCGGGCCGGTGCGGTCGGCGTACACCCCGCTGCTGGCCCGATTGGAGGCGGTGATCACCCTGGCGCTGCGCGGGTTCACGGCTGCGGTCTCGTCCATAGTCCCGTCTTCCCACCCTCCTTGCGGTCAACCCGCACGGCGTCGAGCACCGCGGCCGGGTCCACCGCCTTGACCATGTCGTGCAGGGTGAGCCCGGCGACGGCCACCGCGGTGAGCGCCTCCATCTCCACCCCGGTGCGATCGGTGGTGCGCACCGTCGCGGTGATCACCACCTCGGCTTCGCCCAGCGCCAGGTCGAGCCTGACCCCGGACAGCGCGATCGGGTGGCACAGCGGCACCAGGTCCGGGGTGCGCTTGGCGCCCATGATCCCGGCGATCCGCGCGGTCGCCAGCGCGTCGCCCTTGGGCAGTCCGTCCCGGCGCAGCAGCTCGACCACCTCGGCGGTGGTGCGCAGCACGCCGGAGGCCACCGCGACCCTGCTGGTGATCTCCTTGCCGGAGACGTCCACCATCCGGGCCGCCCCGGCCGCATCGACGTGGGTCAGCTCACCGCGTTCGCTCACAAGCGAATGCTAGGCCGTTGACCGGTTCAGCCCGCCACGGCCGATCCGGCTGCCTTGCGCACGGCCTCGGCCACCGCGGGCGCGACGGTGGTGTCGAAGACGCTGGGCACGATGAAGGAGGCGTTGACCCGCTCCGGCGCGACCACGTCGGCGATCGCACCGGCCGCGGCCACCAGCATCTCGTCGGTGATGGTCTTGGCGTTGGCGTCGAGCAGACCGCGGAAGACGCCGGGGAAGGCCAGCACGTTGTTGATCTGGTTCGGGTAGTCGCTGCGGCCGGTGGCGACCACGGCGGCGTGCTGCTGGGCTTCGAGGGGGTCGATCTCCGGGTCCGGGTTGGCCAGTGCGAACACGATGGCGTCGGAGGCCATGGTGGCCACCTGCTCGGCGCCGAACAGGTTGGGCGCGCTGACCCCGATGAACACGTCCGCGCCGACCAGCGCGTCGTGCAGGCTGCCGGTGACCTGGCCGGAGTTGGTGTTGTCGGCCACCCACTGCAGGTTGGGGTCCATGCCCTCGCGGCCGGGGTGCACGATGCCGTCCACGTCCACCGCGATGATGTCGCCCGGCTTCTGCTTGAGCAGCAACCGGATGATGGCCGAACCGGCCGCGCCGACCCCGCAGACCGCGATCTTGGTGTCGGAGATCTCCTTGCCGACCACGCGCAACGCGTTGCGCAGCGCGGCGAGCACCACGATCGCGGTGCCGTGCTGGTCGTCGTGGAAGACCGGGATGTTCAGCTTCTCGCGCAGCCGGGCCTCGATCTCGAAGCAGCGCGGCGCGGCGATGTCCTCCAGGTTGATGCCGCCGTAGACCGGGGCGATCAGCTCCACCGCGCGGATGATCTCCTCGGTGTCCTGGGTGTCCAGGCAGACCGGCCAGGCGTCCACGCCGGCGAACTTCTTGAACAGCACCGCCTTGCCCTCCATCACCGGCAGCGCTGCCTCCGGGCCGAGGTTGCCGAGGCCCAGCACGGCGGAGCCGTCGGTGACCACGGCGACGGTGTTGCGCTTGATGGTCAGCCGGCGCGCGTCCTCGGGGTTGGCCGCGATGGCCTGGCAGACCCTGGCCACCCCGGGGGTGTAGGCGCGGGAGAGGTCGTCCCGGTTGCGCAGCGGGATCTTGGAGGCGATCTCCAGCTTGCCGCCGAGGTGGATCAGGAAGGTCCGGTCGGAGATCTTGCGGACCTTCACCCCCGGCAGCAGCGCCAGCGCGTCGGTGATGTCGGTGACGTGGTTGGCGCCGATGGCGTTGCAGGTGATGTCGACGATGACCCGGTCGTTGTGCGACTCGACCACGTCGAAGGCGGTGATCACGCCACCCACCCGGCCGACCGCACTGGCCATGTCGCCGGCCGCGCTCGCCGACGGCGGCGCCTCAAGGCGGACGGTGATCGAGTACCCAGGACCAGGAACCGGCATTGGTGGCCTCCAAGACAACGCTTTCAACCGATGAGCGTAGTCCCGGGTTACTTAAAGTACGCACGCGGCTCGGAAAGGCTGAATTCGTTCCGAGCCGCGTGAACTACGGCACAGCTACTTGTTGATCACCGTGGTCGGGTGGCTGTAGGGCACCGACTCGAACGGGAAGCTCACCTCGCCGAACGGCGACTGCGCGCCCTGGAGGTGGCTGACGAGCTCGCTGACCGCGTGCTCCTTCTCGGAGGGACCCTCCGGCCAGGTGGGTTCGATCCGATCCGCGTGGCGCTCGGCCTTGGACACGTCATCCTCCTCTGTCGTCGTACGCGCCATAGTGTGCCCGACGATCCGGTCCGGGCAGATACCGTGGAGGGGATGTCCGGTCCTTCACTCGCCGCGTGGCTGCGCGCGCAGGACGAGACGAGGCTCGCGGCCCTGCTGCGCGCCCGCCCCGACCTGGCCACGCCCTCCCCCGGCGACACCAGTGTGCTGGCCACCCGCGCCGGCATCCGTGCCTCCATCGCCAGGGCCTGCGAGGACCTGGACTCCTTCACGCTGACCGTGCTGGAGGCGTTGCTGCTGGCCGGGGCCGACCTCGGGCCGCGGCCGCTGACCGAGGTGTCCGCGCTGCTCGGCAAGGGTGTGCCGGTCAGGGCGGCCAAGGCCGCGGTGGAGCTGTTGCGCTCCCGCGCGCTGGCCTGGGGGCCGGATGCCGCGCTGTGCGTGCCGCCTGCGGCCACCGAGGCGGTGACACTGTTCCCGGCCGGGCTGGGGCGGCCGGACCCGCAGCTGGACGAGGTGGACCTGCCCGCGCTGCTGGACCGGCTGGACGAGGGCGAGCGCAAGCTGCTGGAGACCCTGGCCAGTGGTCAGCCGACCGGGCGAACCAAGGACGCCGGGGTGGTGGTGCCGCTGGAGCGGGCCCGCAACCCGGTGCAGAAGCTGCTCGCCCGCGGCCTGTTGCTGCGCAGGGACGCCGAGACCGTGGAGCTGCCAAGGCAGGTCGGGCTGGCGCTGCGCGGGGACCGGGCCTTCCGCGCCGTAGAGGTGACCGAACCGCGGCTGGACACCGGCGGGTACCCGCTGTCCACGGTGGACTCGACCGCGGCCGGGGCGGCCATGGAGCTGGGCCGCCAGGTCGAGGCGCTGATCGGGTTCTGGAGCGAGGAGCCACCGCCGGTGCTGCGCTCCGGCGGGCTGGGCGTGCGCGAGCTGCGCAGGCTGGCCAAGGAGATCGAGGTCGAGGAGCGCAGGGCGGGGCTGCTGGCCGAACTGGTGGTCGGCGCCGGCCTGGTCGGCGACAGCGAGGGCAACGAGCCGGAGTGGGTGCCCACCACGCTGGCCGACACCTGGCTGGTCGGCACGCCCGAGCACCGCTGGGCCACGCTGGCCCAGACCTGGCTGGACCTGCCGAGGCTGCCCGGCCTCTACGGCCGCCGGGACGAGAAGGACCGGCCGCTGGGCGTGCTCAGCGAGGAGCTGCGCCGCCCGGTCGCGCCGAGGGAACGGCGGCGGGTGCTGGACCTGCTGGCCGACCTGCCGCCGGGCGCCACCGTCAAGGACGTCCGGCAGCTGGCCGCGGTGCTGGCCTGGCGGGCGCCCCGGCGTGGCGGCAGGCTGCGTGACGACCTGGTCGAGTGGACCGTCGGCGAGGGCACCGCGCTGGGCGTGATCGCGCTGGACGCGCTGGCCGGACCGGGCCGCACGCTGCTGACCGAGGGGCCCATCGCGGCCGCCAAGGCGATGGCCGAGGCACTGCCCGCGCCGGTGGACCACGTGCTGGTGCAGGCCGACCTGACCGTGGTCGCGCCGGGACCGCTGGAAGCCGATCTGGCCGCGGACATCGCGCTGGTCGCCGATGTGGAGTCGGCTGGCGGGGCCACGGTGTACCGGGTCACCGAGGCCACCGCGCGGCGGGCGCTGGACGCCGGGCGGAGCGCGGCCGACCTGCACGAGTTGTTCCGCAGTCGCTCGCGCACCCCGGTGCCGCAGTCGCTGACCTACCTGATCGACGACGTGGCCAGGCGGCACGGGCGGCTGCGCGGTGGCGCGGCCGGGTCCTTCCTGCGCTGCGACGACCCGGTGCTGGTGGCCGAGGTGCTGGCCAGCGCGGCGGCCGAGCGGCTGGACCTGCGCCGGATCGCACCCACGGTGCTGGTCAGTCCGATGAGCCTGGCCGAAGTGCTGGACGGACTGCGTGCCGCCGGGTTCGCCCCGGCCGCGGAGGGCCCGGACGGACAGGTGCTCGACCTGCGCCCGGCCGGCCGCCGGATCACCGCCCGGACCAGGCACAACCGCCGTCCGATGCTGCCCGGCGGGCCCAGTGAGGACCAGCTGCTGGCGGTCATCGCGCAGATGAAGGCGGGGGACGCCGCGGCCGCCACACCACGGGGTGCCACAATCTCCCCGACGGACAGCGCGACCACCCTGGCCCTGCTGCGTGCGGCAGCCGAGGCGGGCCGCAGCGTCTGGCTCGGTTTTGTGGACAACCACGGGGTGGCCAGCCAGCGGGTGGTGAACCCGGTGAGCGTGGCAGGCGGGATGCTCGAGGGCTTCGATCAGGCCCATGGCGCGCTGCGCCGTTTCCCGGTGCACCGGATCACCTCGGTGGCCGTGGTCGAGGACGTCTGATCTCGCTGCGCGCTTCACCCACCCCTACGGCGGTCGCCGATCATGGTGGCCGACCCAAGATCGAATACGGAACGACGTTGAACTGAATCGTTCCCCCCTGCGAATACGTGCCCAGCGCAGGCACAACGGTCCTCTGTGGACGATCCACTCGACGGGGCGCGCGGACCACCCGTTGTAGTGGCCTTTTCCGGCCTAGCGTTCTCGCAGCGGAGGTTGCCACCTGCACCGGCCACCTCCGAACCGGCGGTCTTTCGGACCGTTTCACGAACGACTGCGGAGGAGGAATGGCATGACCATTTCCCGACTGGCCCTGCGCTCGGCGGCGGGCTTCACGGCGGTATCGCTCGGCCTGCTCGCCTGTGCCGGCCTGGCCAGCGCCGGCGACAAGCCCCAGGTGAACGTCCGGCCCAACGCCGGGATCTCGATCACCGGGCTGAGCCTCGGGGTGGGCGTGGGCAGCGTCAACCTGGGCGTCAACGCCGATGTGAACGTCAGCATCAACGCCGGAGTCGGCCTGGACGTCAGCGACGGCATCGACCTCAACGCCACGGTGGACGCCGACGCCGGAGTCGGCCTGGGCGTCAACGCCCTGGACGGCGCGGTGGACGCCGACGTGGACGTGAACGCCGACATCGGGGTGGACGCGAACGTGGGCATCGGCGACGGGATCCGCAAGGCGGCCACGGCCAAGATCGCGCAGCGGCAGGCCAAGCTCAAGATCAAGGCGACCCCGAGGGACGCCGGTCCGCAGGTGGCGGTCAAACCGACCGGGAGCGTGAGCATCACCGGCCTGAGCCTTGGCGCCGGGGTCGGCAGCATCAACGCGGTGGTGACCGGCAACGCCAACGTGGACCTGAACTGCGCAGCAGGCGCCGGGGTCAACGGCGGGGTCACGGTCAACGCGAGCTGTGCGGGCAACGTCGGCGCGGGCGTCGGCCTGGTGGTCGGCGGCAACGGGGAGGGCCGCAAGTCCAAGGCGGAGGACATCCGCGCCGCGGCCAAGGCGAAGATCGCCGAACGAGCCGCTCGCTAGTCACGCGGTAGCCCGAAGTGCCCCGGCTGCTCCAGCCGGGGCCTTCGTGCTGTCACGGGCCTGATCAGCCCGCGCGAACCGCCATCCACTGCCGCATGGCGTGCTCCACGAGCTGGATCAGCGCCTGCTTGGTGGACTCCCGGCTGCGGGCGTCGCAGGTGATGATCGGCACGCCCTCCTCGATGGTGAGGGCCTCGCGCACGTCCTCGACGCGGTGGTGCAGCGTGCCGTCGAAGCAGTTGATCGCCACGACGTAGGGCAGTTGCCGGTCGTCGAAGAAGTCGATCGAGGCGAAGGCGTCGGCCAGCCTGCGGGTGTCGACCAGCACCACCGCGCCGATGGCGCCGCGGACCAGGTCGTCCCACATGAACCAGAACCGGTGCTGGCCGGGGGTGCCGAACAGGTAGAGGATGAGGTCGCTGTCCAGTGAGACACGACCGAAGTCCATCGCCACCGTGGTGGTGACCTTGTTGGGCGTGGCGCTGAGGTCGTCGACCCCGACACTGGCCTCGGTCATCACCGCTTCGGTGGTCAGCGGCACGATCTCGGACACCGCGCCGACGAATGTCGTCTTCCCGACGCCGAACCCGCCGGCCACCACGATCTTGGCCGAGGTGGTGGCCCGCCGGGTGTCCGGCGTGTTGCGGGGATTAGAGCCTGCGGAGGCCACTGAGCACCCTTTCCAGGAACGCAAGCGACGGCCGGTCCCCCATTACCAAGCCGCCCTGGTGAATCGTGACAAGCCCGAGCCCCGCCATGTCGCCGATGAGCACCCGCACGACGCCAAGGGGCAGGCGGAGGTGCGCGGCCACCTCGGCGACCGATCGGGCGTCCAGGCAGAGCCCGCAGATGGAGCGGTGTTCGGGCAGCACCGCGGCGTCCCGGCCGTGGTCACTGGTGGACACCAGCGCCTCGATGGCCAGGTCGTAGTCGGGGCGGGTACGCCCGCCGGTCCGGGTGTAGGGGCGCACCAGCGAACCGGTCTCGGTGAAGGGGTCCGGCTCGGCCGAGGCGGCCCCCGGCGCGGCCTGCTGGGGAATGGGGGAGTCCTCGACCATCCCGCCGCCGAACAGGTCAGCGCCAGGGCCGCCGAAGAGGCCCGAACCCATCCCGTCCAGCCCGCCGCGCGGCGACAGCGTGTCCGGGTGCTCGCCCCGAAGCTCGCCGTCGTCGTCCGGCTCGTTGTATCCGAAGCCGCCCAGCGCCCACTCCTTGTAGTCGAAACGGTCGCCAGTGAAGCCTGAACCTGTGGTCATCGCTGTGTCACCCCCATCGCTTCATTATCTGCGCACCACGCCATGCAGCTGGGCGCGCAGTTCGGGGGTGAGCTGTTGGCCGACCCGCTCCACGAGCAAGGTCATCTCGTACGCCACCAGGCCGATGTCGCAGTTCGGCGCGGCGAGCACGGAGAGGCAGGACCCGTCGCTGATCGACATCAGGAACAGGTAACCCCGCTCCATCTCGACCACCGTCTGGGCCACCTCACCGGCCTCGAAGCACCTCGCGGCCCCCGCGGTCAGGCTGATCAGGCCGGAGGAGACCGCGGAGAGCTGTTCGGCCCGGTCCCTGGGCAGCCCCTCCGATCCGGCGAGCATCAGACCGTCGGCGGAGACCACGACCGCGTGAGCGACACCGGGCACCCGGCGCACGAAGTCAGTGATCAACCAACCGAAGCTGCCTGGCTGTTGGACTGACTCGGTCACGCGGATTCCTCCTCAAGGGCCGTCACGGCTGGCTCGTTCACGGCTGCTCCTCGTTCCTCGCCTGCCCGTTGGAGCGGGTCTCGTCATCGTTCGGCGCCGACTCGTTCGTCAGGACGTCGATCCTGCTGTGTCGTCCCCGGCGGATTCCCTGCTGGAAACTTGACATCCTCCCACGAACATTGTCCGCGGAGCGACCGGATGCCGGCGCCTTCGACGGCAGCTGCTGACGAGGCGCCGCCGAACCCGGTACCAGGTGGGCCTTGGGCACCCGCTTGGGCAGGCCGGCCGTGGTCTGCGCGGACAGCGAGTTGGCGCTGCTCAGCACCGCCTGCGCGGCCTGCCAGCCGTCATCGCCTGGCGAGTGCCAGTCGGTGGCGGGCCGGTGCGCGGTCACCGTCTCATCCTGGAGGCGCGCGGCCGGACGTTCAACCGCCGGGCGTCGCTGCGGGGCAGCGGCCTGGACCGGTTCCGCCTTCGCCACCGGCACCGCGGGCTGCGGCGCCGAACGCTCCACCGGACGTTCCGGCTCCACCGGCCGCTGCGGCTCGGGCGCCTTGACCTGCTCGGTCTTGGGCTCGGGCGCGGGCAGCCGGACCTGCTCGGTCTTGGGCTCCGGCCGGGCCTCCGGCGCGGGTGGCACCGGCTGCTTCTTGACCGGCGGGACCGGACCGAGGCCCAGGTCGCCGCGGTCGGAGCCGAGGTAGGGGGCTGCCCCGCCGACCGGCTCGCTGTCCACGGCCTGGAACCACTGGGAGAGCACCGCTTCGTAGATCGGCAGCCGTTCGGTTGGCGCGTCCAGGTCGTACTCGACGCCCTTGGGCCGCTCCCCCGTCCCGTTCAGCGCGCCGTAGGCAGGCGGCGTGACCGACGCCCTCGGCACGATCGGGTTGCTGCGCCCGGCCTGGGTCCGCTCGGCGAGCGGGTCCGGCTCGGGCTCCGGAGCGGGCTCCGGTTCGGGCTGCGGCGCGGGCGGGACCACCGGCTGGAAGATGTCCCTCGGCGCGGACAGCTCCGGCGGGGCCGCCGGATCCTGCTCGCCCCGGCTGGTGAACACCTGCACGGTCAGGTCCGTGTGCTCGGCTGGCTCCTCCGCCACCGGTGCGCTGATCTCGGCGGGCAGCTCCGGCTCGGCCACCGGTGGGATCGGCGGCAACGAGGGCTGGCTCTGCTCCACCGGATCGTTGGCCGCGGTGAACAGCGAACGGTGCTCGCCGGTGTTGATCACCGACGCGGCGGTCTGCTGGTAGGGCGAGAGCACCGGCGGCTGCGAACCCGTGTGCGACTGGGTGAACAGCGATCCGGCCGAGGTGCGGCTCGCGGCAGGCGAGCTGAGCGGCTGGATCAGTTCGGCGGGGACCACCACGAGCGCGGTGGTGCCGCCCTCGATGTCCTCGTTGTTGCGCAGGCGGACCCGGATGTCGTGCCGCTGGGCCAGCCGACCGACCACGAACAGGCCCATCCGGCGGGAGACCGCGACGTCGACCTCCGGCGGGTCGGCCAGCCGCTGGTTGTAGTCGTTGATCTCCTGCTCGGGCATGCCGACACCGCGGTCGCTGATCTCGATAGCCAGCTCACCCTTGCGGGTCCGCGCGGTGCGCACGGTGACCTTGGTGTTCGGGTCGGAGAACGCGGTGGCGTTGTCCAGCAGCTCGGCCACCAGGTGCACCACGTCGTTGACCGCGCGGCCCATCACCGCGAGGTCGGGGACCGCGGTGACCTGCACCCTGGCGTACTGCTCGACCTCGGACACGGCCGCGCCGACCACCTCGGCCACCGGCACCGGGCGGGTGAGCCGCCTGGTGAGGTCGGTGCCCGCGAGGACCAGCAGGTTCTCGCTGTTGCGGCGCATCCGAGTGGCCAGGTGGTCCAACTCGAACAGGCTGGAGAGCTGGTCCGGGTCCTGCTCGTCCTGCTCCAGCCGGTCGATCAGGCTGAGCTGGCGTTCCACCAGGGCCTGGGAGCGGCGGGAGAGGTTGACGAACATCGCGTTCACGTTGTCCCGCAGCAGGGCCTGTTCGGCCGCCAGCCGGACCGCCTCGCCGTGTACCGCGTCGAAGGACCGGGCGACCTGCCCGACCTCCTCGCGGGTGTGCACGGGCACCGGTTCGATGGCGGTCTTGGCCGCCTCGGCCGGGTCCGGCGCGGCCAGGATCCGCTCGACCGCCTCCGGCAGCTTGCGGTCGGCCACCTCCAGCGCCGTGCGGCGCAGGATGCGCAGCGGGCGCAGCAGCGAGTAGGCCACCAGCATCGCCAGGAACACCGCCAGCGCGAGCGCGGCGAGCACCAGGATGGAACGGGTGGTCGCGGAGGCGCGCACATCGGCGGCCGCGGCGGCGGTGTCCGCCTTGAGCTGCTCGATGAGCGAGTTCTCCACCCGCTGGGTCAGGTTGATGGTCAGCGTCGCCGCCATGTCCCAGCGGTCGGTCTGCAGGCTGGCGAAGGCCGCGGCAGCCGGGGTCTGGGCCGAGTTGGCGACCTGGAGCACCGCCTCCTGCATGTCGTTGGCCACGTCGACGATCAGACCGGTGACGGTGTCGTCGTACTGCCTGCGCTGCTCGGGCGTGGCCGACTTGCGGAAGTCGTTGCGCGCGGCCTCCAGTTCGGCGTCCGCGGCCAGGATCTGCCTGGTCTGGTTCTGCTCGAACTTCTTCTGCTGGAGGATGTCCAGCAAAATCGCGCGCTTACGGGAGACCTGCTCCTTGGCCCGGCCGAGGGCGACCGCGGCCAGCTGCAGCCGGATCAGGTCCGGCTGGTCGGCCTGGGTGCCCGCGATCTCACCCAGGTCCAGCAGGGCCTGGATCGACTCGGTGTAGTTACGCAGGATCTCGGTCTCGGGGTACGCGGTGAGCCCGGCCACCTGACGGAGCCGGTTCAGTCGCTCGAGCTGCTGTACGACGGTGATGTAGGAGCGCCGGGTGGTCTCATCCAGTGAGGGCCCGACCTCGTTGAGCTGGTTGCGCAGCACCTCGGTGGCGTCGATGACGCGCTTGCGCTGGCGATCCAGCACCGGGGACTGGTCGTTCCGCTCGTCGTTGGACGAGGCCACGAACCGGACCGTGAGGTCCCGCTCGCGCTGCATCTGGTGCACCAGCGTGGACACACTGCCCTGCAACTGGGCCTGTGTCGCCAACCTGGCCAGCCGGCCTGCCTGGTCGATCTCGTTGGTCACCTGGACGCCACCCAGCACGAGGGCGACCACCGTCGGGATGAGGAGAACAGCGAGCAGCTTGCTCCGCAGTCGCCAGTTGCGCAGGCGCCAGCGGGCCGTGCCCGCCTCCTGGACCGACCTGGACTGCAACGGTTTGCCCGTGCTCACCGGTGTGGAGTCCGGTGTCGCGGTTCCCCGCTCCTGCGTGGCCCCGTTACTCTTCGAAGCCGCCTCATCACCCTTTTCGGGGGTCTCCGAGCGCGGGGCTTCCCCCGCGCCACGCTGGCTGGGACCTTTCTCTCGACGGGCCACCCTGGGCTTCCTCTTCCAGCAGCAGTGTCCCGGTCCCTCCCCGGACCGAGGTTGGACTCGCGAATCGGGCCGAATTGCAGCACAGCTCTTACTCGGGACGCCAGGGGGGTTGGCGCCGAGCACACGCGTGGCAGAGCTGAACCACCAGCGGCTAGGCCGGAGAGCCTAGTGGGAATCCCCCACAGCGCGAAAGGGCAAGATTGCGGAACGTGTCCAAAGCTCTATCTGAAGTCCTGCTTGTGGGTGGCGCTTACCTCGATAGCATCGTCTTCCGGCACACTGCGACACTGCGCACAGACAGAGCGTGCGCCGCGGTGTAGGTCAGCCGTGGTGGTATGCGGCACGAAGGCAGGACGGCGAGAGGCTCTCCCGATGGCGAACAAGACGCTGCGACGTGGCGTGGCAGTGGCGCTGAGCACGGCGATGGTGGCGGTGACGGCGAGCTGCTCGCTGTTCGGGGACGGCGGCGCCGGCGCCAGGCCGACGCTGGAGAAGACCAACCTGCGGGTGGGCATCCTGCCGCTGGTGGACGTGGCCCCGCTGTACATGGCCAAGGAGGACGGCAAGTTCGCCGCCGCGGGCCTGAACATCGACGCGATCCCGCAGGACAACGAGAAGCAGGCGATGGAATCCCTGCGCAACGGGACCATCGACATCGCCTTCGCCAGCCACGTGACCTTCTTCAAGGCCGCCTCCGAGGGCACCGACCTGCAGTTGCAGGGCGAGGCGTACCAGGCTGGCACCAACACCATGGCGCTGGTCACGCTGAAGAACTCCAACTTCACCGCGCTCAACCGCGGCGTGAGCAAGCCGACCATCGGTGTGGACGCGCTGGACAGCATCGGCGCGCTGACCACCAAGAGCGTGATGAACGCGGCAGGCGCGCCGAACTTCACCCTCAAGCCGATGGACTTCAGCAAGATGGAGGCGGAACTCACCTCCAAGCAGATCGAGGCCGCCTGGATGGTCGAGCCGCACATCACCCGGATCCAGAAGGCCATCGGCGCGGTCGTGCTCAGCGACACCGCCCGCGGCGGCACCCTGGACTTCCCGATGTCGGGCTACGCCGCGATCCGCAAGTCCGCCGAGGAGAGCCCCAAGACCTTCGCCGCCTTCCGCAAGGTGCTCGCCGAGGCCCAGCTGCTCGGCACCAACCACCTGAAGGTGCAGGAGGTGCTGGTCAAGTACGCCGAGCTGGACAACCTGACCGCGGCCCTGGTGGCGGTTGGCACCTACCCGGTGTCGATCAACCCGGTCCGGCTGCAGCGGGTCGCGGACATGATGGAGAGCACCCGGATGCTCAACACCCGGCTCGACGTGCTCCAGCTGCTGCCGCCCTCCAGCCCGGTCAACTGACCGGCCTGTTCAGCTGACCGGAGCGGCGGAGCGGGCACGCACCGTCCGCAGGCCGCGCAGCACCAGCGGGACCAGCAGGCTCAGCACCGCCAGCCCGAGCACCACCTTGGCGAACGGGCTGGCCACGAGCACCCCCGGATCGCCCTGGCTGACCTGCAGCGCCTTGCGCAGGTTCTCCTCCGCGATCGGGCCGAGCACCAGGCCGAGGATGGCGGGCAGCACCGGCCAGCCGTAGCGGCGCATGGCCAGCCCGGCGATGCCAAGGGCCAGCAGCACCAGCAATCCCGAGTACTGCTGGCTGCCCGCGTACGCCCCGAGCGAGGCGCAGACCAAGATGCCCGCATAAAGATATGGGCGCGGAATCCGCAGAATTTTCACCCAAATGCCGACCAGCGGCAGATTTAGCACCAGCAACATCACGTTGCCCAGATAGAGCGAGGCGATCAACGTCCAGACCAGCAGCGGCTGGGTCTGGAACAGCAGCGGGCCCGGTTCGATGCTGTAGCTGCCGAAGGCGGCCAGCATCACCGCGGCCGTGGCCGAGGTGGGCAGGCCAAGGGTGAGCAGCGGCACCAGCATCCCGGCCGCGCCCGCGTTGTTCGCCGCCTCCGGCCCGGCCACCCCCTCGATCGCGCCCTTGCCGAACTCCTCAGGGTGCTTGGCCAGCTTCTTCTCCACCGCGTAGGAGAGGAAGGTGGAGATCACCGGGCCGCCCGCGGGCACCGCGCCGAGCGGGAAGCCCAGGGCCGCACCACGCAGCCAGGGCTTCCAGGACCGCTTGAGGTCCTCCTTGGGCAGCCACCAGACCCGGCTGACCGGGATCACCTCCGGCGTGCCGTGGCGCAGCCTGGAGGCGGTGTAGAGGGCCTCCCCGACCGCGAACAGGCCGACCGCGGCGATCACCAGGTCGACCCCGTTGGCCAGCTCGCCAACGCCCATGGTGAAGCGCTCCTGGCTGGACATCGGGTCCAGGCCGACCAGTCCGAGGGCCAGGCCCAGCGCCAGTGCGGCGAAGCCACGGACCGCGCTGCCGCCGAGCATGGTGGCCACCGTGCAGAAGGCGAGCATGGTCAGCGCGAAGTAGTCCGCCGAGGTCAGGTGCACCGCCCAGTCGGCGACCTGCGGGGCGAGCAGGGCCAGCAGCACGGTGCCGATGGTGCCTGCCACGAACGAGCCGAGGGCGGCGGTGGCCAGCGCCTGCGCCCCCCGGCCCGCCCTGGCCATCTTGTTGCCCTCCAGCGCGGTGATCACCGAGGCCGACTCGCCGGGGGTGTTGAGCAGGATGGACGTGGTGGACCCGCCGTACATCCCGCCGTAGAGCACCCCGGCGAACAGGATCAGCGCGGCCGCGGCAGGCACCGAGTAGGTGATCGGCAGCAGCAGGGCGACGGTCATCGCGGGGCCGATCCCCGGCAGCACCCCGACCAGGGTGCCCAGCAGCACCCCGAGCAGGGCGAAGAGCAGGTTCTCCGGGGTGACCGCGGCGGCGAACCCCTGCATGACGTAGTCGAACGTGCTCAATGCCCCGCCTCTGCCTCAAGGTGTGCCGGTCAGACCAGCCCGATCTCGGTGAGCACCTTCTTCGCCGCCGCGCTCTCCGACTCGATGTAGGTGTCGAACTCGGGACCGGCCAGGAAGGCATCCTCCCAGTCCTTGTCCCGCAACATCTGCTGCCAGCCCGCGCTCTCCTTGAGCCGGGTCAGCATGCCGACCAGCTCCTGCCGGGAGCCGTCGCCGAGGTCGGGGGTGCCCACGATCCCGCGCCAGTTGACGTAGGAGATCGGCACACCCTGTTCCTTCAACGTTTTCACTTCCGGCAGCAGTTTTGACCGCCGTTCACCGGAGACCGCGAGCGCGCGCAGGTTTCCGGCTTTCACCTGTTCGGCGTATTCCGAGACACCGGAGATGCCCGCCTTCGCCTCACCGGAGAGCAGCTTGGCCACCGACTCGCCACCGCCGCCCTGGTTCGGCAGGAAGTTGACCACCTTGGGGTCGATGCCGACCTCGTCCGCGATCAGCCCGGCCAGGATGTGGTCGACGTCGGCCACCACACCGCCGGTGACCACGGTGCCCTTGCTGTCCTGCTTCCAGCCGGTGAGGAAGTCCTGCAGGTTGGTGTACGGCGACTTGGCAGGCACCACCAGCGCCATGCTCTCGCTGGTGAGCCGGGCCAGCGGGGTGGTGTGCTTGAGCGTCTTGGCCGACTTGGAGTTGATCACGCTGGCGACCATGACCTTGCCCATCACCATGAGCACCTTGTCGTTGCGCTCGCCGGTGAGCTGGTTCAGCCCGGTGATGCCGTTGGCCCCGGCCACGTTGAACACCTCGGTGCCGGTGGCCAGGTTGTCCCGTTGCAGCACGTTGCGCACTGCCTCGGCGGTCTGGTGCCAGCCACCGCCTGCCTTGGCAGGCACCATCAGGCGCAGCTTCTCCACCGGCGCACCGGGCCCGGCGGGGCCGCCGCCACCGCAGCCCGCGAGCAGTCCGGTGGCGAGCAGCACCGCGGTCGCGGCCATCGTTCCTCGTTGAACACGCATGGCGAGCAACCAACCACAAACAGCGATTGCGTAACAGGACGTTGGAAAAGAACCAACTTTCAATATCTCGATGGGGATTCAGCCGGACTCGACCGGTTCTTGAGCGCCGCCCTGGCCCGCAGCACCAGCGGCAGACCGACCGCGAGCACCGCCGCGCCGAGCACCACGATGGAGAACGGGGTGTGCACCAGCGCACCGACGTCACCCTGGCTGATCTGCAACGCCTTGCGCAGGTTGGTCTCGGCCACCGGGCCAAGGATCAGCCCGAGCACGGCGGGCGCGACCGGCCAGCCGTAGCGCCGCATGACAAAACCGAGCAGGCCGATCCCGGCGAGCACGATCAGGCCCTGCCAGGCGCTGCTGGCCGCGTAGGCGCCCAGCGAGGCGCACAGCAGGATGCCCGCGTACAGGTAGGGCCGCGGAACTCGCAAGATCTTCACCCACAGCCCGGCCAGCGGCAGGTTCAGCACCAGCAGCATCACGTTGCCCACGTACAGCGAGGCGATCAGCGTCCACACCAGCACCGGCTCGGTCTCGAACAGCAGCGGACCGGGCTGAATATTGTAGCTGGTGAAGGCGGCCAGCATGATCGCCGCGGTGGCCGAGGTGGGCAGGCCGAGGGTGAGCAGCGGGACCAGCACGCCGGCCGCGGCCGCGTTGTTGGCCGCCTCGGGTCCGGCCACGCCCTCGATCGCGCCCTTGCCGAACTCCTCGGGCCTCTTGGCCAGCTTCTTCTCCACCGCGTAGGAGAGGAAGGTGGTGACATCGGCGCCGCCTGCCGGGACCGCGCCGATCGGGAAGCCGATCGCGGTGCCGCGCAGCCAGGGCCACCAGGACCGCTTGAGGTCCTCCTTGGGCAGCCACCACACCTTGTTCACCGGGATCACCTCGGGCACCCCGTGCCGCATCCGGGAGGCCACGTAGAGCGCCTCACCGACGGCGAAGAGGCCAACTGCGGCGACCACCACCGGCACGCCGCGGGACAGCTCGTCCACGCCGAAGTCGAACCGGCTCTGCCCGGTCAGCGATTCGGTGCCGATCAGCCCGAGGAACAGGCCGAGCGCCAGCGAGCCGACGCCGCGCAGCGGGGAGGCGCCGAGCATGGCCGAGACGGTGCAGAAGGCCAGCACGGTCAGCGCGAAGTAGTCCGCCGAGGTCAGCTTGATCGCCCACTCGGCGATCTGCGGGGCCAGCAGGGACAGCAGCAGGGTGCCGATGGTGCCCGCGACGAAGGAGCCGATGGCCGCGGTGGCCAGCGCCTGGGCGCCACGCCCCGCCCTGGCCATCTTGTTGCCCTCCAGCGCGGTGATGATGGAGGCGGACTCGCCGGGGGTGTTGAGCAGGATCGAGGTGGTCGACCCGCCGTACATGCCGCCGTAGTAGATCCCGGCGAACATGATCAGCGCCCCGGCCGGCGGGACCAGGTAGGTGATGGGCAGCAGCAGCGCCACCGTCATCGCCGGGCCGATCCCGGGCAGCACGCCGACCAGCGTGCCCAGCAGCACCCCGAGCAGGGCGAAGAGCAGGTTCTCCAGCGCCAGCGCGCTCTCGAACCCCTGGATCAGCGCGCTCACCCGACCAGCCCCTGCAACGGCCCGCCCGGCAGGTAGGCGCCGAGCCCGAAGACGAAGATCGCCCACAGCGCCAGCGCCAGGCCCAGCGCGCTGACCACGATCACCCACCAGCGGCGGGCGCCCAGGATCACCGCGGTGCCCGCGAAGAGCAGCGCGGCGGCCAGCGGCCAGCCGATCGGCTCGATCAGCACCGCGTGCCCGGCGAACAGGCCGACCAGCAGCAGCACCGCGCGCTTGTCGCTGCGCTGGCTGAGGTCGATGTCCTCGCCCTCCTCGGGCGGGGCGTCCTGGCCGCGCAGCACCTGCACGGTCAGCAGCACCGCGACGCCGAGCAGCAGCCCGCCGATGAGGTAGGGGAACAGCCGGGGCCCGGCCACCGCGGCGGCGGGCGGCACCATGATCGTCGGGGTCTCGATCAGCACGTACACCCCGAGCCCGCCGAGCAGCGCGGTCAGCAGCAGCTCGCCGCTGACGCGGGCTCGGCCGCCCCGGGATCCGGGACGGCCGAGCGCGGGACTTTCCTCAGTGCCAGCGGTCACTTCACCGCGCCGATCTCGGCGAGCATCTTCTTGACCCGCGCCTCGTCCTCTTCGATGAACTTGGTGAAGTCCGCGCCGGTGGCCCAGGCGTCCTCCCAGTCCTTGGCCTTGAGCGTCTGCTTCCAGGCCTCGCTGTTGCGCATCTTGGTGACCATGTCCACCAGCGTCTGCCTGGCGCTGTCGGACAGGCCGGGGCGGGCGACCACGCCACGCCAGTTCAGGTAGGAGATCGGCACGCCCTGCTCACGCAGCGTCTTGGCGTCCGGCAGCAGGGTCGAGCGCCGGTCCCCGCTGACCGCGATCGCGCGCAGCTTGCCGGACTTGACGTGCTCGGAGAACTCCGAGACACCGGAGATGCCCGCCTTGACCTCGCCGGAGAGCAGCTTGGCCACCGCCTCGCCACCGCCGGAATTGGCCACGTAATTCACCTGTCCGGGGTCGATGCCGACCTCGTCGGCGACCAGTCCGGCCAGGATCTGGTCCGCGCCGCCCGCCGAGCCACCGGTGATCACGGTGCCCTTGGGGTTCTGCTTCCAGGTGGTCAGGAACTGCTCCAGGTTGACCTCGGCCTGGGTGGCCGGGATCACGATGACCAGCGCCTCGCCGGTGAGCTTGGCGATCGGGGTGGTGTCCTTGAGCGTCTTGTCGGACTTGGCGTTGAGGATGCCGCCGACCATGACCTGGCCCATCACCATCAGCAGCTTGTCGTCCTTCTCCCCGGCCAGCTGCTTGAGGCCGGTGACGCCGCCCGCGCCCTCCACGTTGAACACCTGCGCGCCGGTGGCCAGCTTCTCCTTGAGCAGGGTGTCCTGCATGGCCTGCGCGGACTGGTGCCAGCCGCCGCCTGCCTTGGCCGGCGCCATCAGTCGTAGCCCGGTGACCGGCTGGTTCGCTCCACCACTCGAGCCGCCGGTACATCCGGTGAGCAGGGTGGCGACCACGGTCACGACACCGGCGGCGACTACGCGCCGTCGCGGGATCTGGCGAAGCATCAGAGGTCCTTCCTCCATGGAGGGAAGTTGCATGGTTGGAAGTGCGGTTCAGATACCCAGTGATGTTCTGGCTACGAACGGCGAGCATTCCAGCACACCCGCGCCCTATACCACTACCGCCGAACGCGAGGAAGTATCAGAACTTCTCTGATGCAATGCCCGTTCAACCAGCCAGAACGCACCAGCCCACCGGGGTCACTACCCTGGGAAGGCACACCCGCCCTCCGCCGAGGCCCAGGAGCCCGATACCCCGTGACCGACGGACCCCTCATCGTCCAGTCCGACAAGACCCTGCTGCTCGAGGTCGACCACGAGCTGGCCGACGAGGCACGCATCGCGATCGCGCCCTTCGCCGAGCTGGAGCGCGCGCCCGAGCACGTGCACACCTACCGCGTGACCCCGCTGGCGCTGTGGAACGCGCGCGCGGCCGGGCACGACGCCGAGCAGGTGGTGGACGCGCTGGTCCGCTACTCGCGCTACTCGGTGCCGCAGCCGCTGCTGGTGGACGTGGTGGACACCATGGGCCGCTTCGGACGGTTGCAGCTGACCAACCACCCCGCGCACGGCCTTGTGATGTCCACTGTGGACCGCGCCGTGCTGGAGGAGGTGATGCGCAACAAGAAGATCGCGCCGATGCTGGGCGAGCGGCTGGACCCGGACACCGTGGTGGTGCACGCCAGCGAGCGCGGCCACCTCAAGCAGCTGCTGCTCAAGGCGGGCTGGCCGGCCGAGGACCTGGCCGGTTACGTCGACGGCGAGGCGCACCCGATCGCGCTGGCCGAGGACGGCTGGACGCTGCGCGACTACCAGCGGCACGCCGCGCAGGCGTTCTGGGCCGGTGGCTCCGGCGTGATCGTGCTGCCCTGCGGCGCGGGCAAGACCCTGGTCGGCGCGGCCGCGATGGCCGAGGCGCAGGCGACCACGCTGATCCTGGTGACCAACACGGTGGCCGGCCGGCAGTGGAAGCGGGAACTGGTCGCGCGCACCTCGCTGACCGAGGACGAGATCGGCGAGTACTCCGGCGAGCGCAAGGAGATCCGCCCGGTCACCATCGCCACCTACCAGGTGATCACCCGCAAGACCAAGGGCGAGTACCGGCACCTGGAGCTGTTCGACTCCAGGGACTGGGGCCTGATCGTCTACGACGAGGTGCACCTGCTGCCCGCCCCGGTGTTCCGGATGACCGCGGACCTGCAGTCCCGCCGCCGCCTGGGCCTGACCGCCACCCTGGTGCGCGAGGACGGCCGGGAGGGCGATGTGTTCTCGCTGATCGGCCCGAAGCGCTACGACGCGCCGTGGCGGGACATCGAGGCCCAGGGCTGGATCGCGCCCGCGGAGTGCGTCGAGGTCCGGGTCACCATGACCGAGAACGAGCGCCTGCAGTACGCCACCGCCGAGCCGGAGGAGCGCTACAAGATGTGCTCCACCGCCCGCACCAAGGCCCCGGTGGTCCGCGCCATCCTGGACCGCCACCCGGACGAGCCGACCCTGGTCATCGGCGCCTACCTGGACCAGCTCGACGAGCTGGGCGAGGCCCTCAACGCCCCCGTCATCCAGGGCTCCACCCGCAACAAGGAGCGCGAGGCCCTCTTCGACGCCTTCCGCCGAGGCGAGATCCGGACCCTGGTGGTCTCCAAGGTGGCCAACTTCTCCATCGACCTGCCAGAGGCATCGGTGGCGGTGCAGGTCTCCGGCACCTTCGGCTCCCGCCAGGAAGAGGCCCAGCGGCTGGGCAGGTTGTTGCGCCCCAAGGGCGACGGCCGCCAGGCGCACTTCTACTCGGTGGTGGCAAGGGACAGCCTGGACACCGACTACGCCGCGCACCGGCAGCGGTTCCTGGCCGAGCAGGGCTACGCGTACAAGATCGTGGACGCGGACGACCTGCTCGGCCCGGCACTACCGGAGATCAGCTGACCAACGCGGCCGCGGCCTGCTGACCAAGGCGGACCGCGGTCGCGTTGTTCTGGATGGGCACCGACTTGACCCCGGGGAACACCACGAAGTCGACCACGGCCCCACTGACTCCCCCGGTACTCGGATGCGGGTTGATCCCCAGCAACTGCGCCATCCGGTAGGAGGCCTCACCGATGATCGCGCTCGGCCCGAGGTCCCCCACCACCCCGTAGACCACCTTGTCCCGGTAGACCGCGGCCGCGACCGTGCCGCCGGTGATGCCGGAGTTGCGGTAGTTCCAGGTCGAGCTGGCCAACGGCAACACGATGAAGGGCAACGTCTCGGCGTTGAGCGGCTTGCCGTCTGACTGGGGGAACGCGGTGGCGTTCTGCCAGTAGGGATCGGTGCTGGGGTTGCACTTGGCGGTGCGCTGCCCGTCGCAGTCGATGTCCAGATCGGCCCGCCAGTGCACGGCGGTGCGGGTGGCGCAGACCGGGACGGTGCGGGCACCACCGGCGTCGTGCGCGTACTTGCCGTTGGAGACCTGCTTGGTACAGGCGGCCACGGCGGCCTTGAGCTGGGCGGCGGTGGGTGGGGCGGCGGTGGTGGCCGCGTGAGCGGGGGCGGCCGGGATGAGGGCGAGCACGGCGGCTAGGGCGAGCAGGGCTGTGCGCATGATGACCTCCAGCACTGGCAGGGACTGGCAATCACTAACCACTTCAGCGCACAGATGGTTGCTTGTTGACAGGCGGGCACGCAACAGCCCGGCATCAGCTTTGGTGAACCCAAAAAAAAACCGGGGGGCCTGGCCATTTCGGCGAGGACCCCCCGTGGGTGACTCCCACTATACCCGCTAACCTCAATCCCGTGCAACCGGCAAACCCCGAATACGCCCAGCACGTGCTCGCCCGCCTCACCGACTTCTGTCAAGTCGATGGCGTGCTGTGGACCAGAAGACTGTGGGACATCGGATCGATCTTGACACTGGAGGAGCTGTGGGAATCAGTGAGCTGGCAGTCCCGGAAGGTCATTTCCGGCAGCGCCATTGATTGGCAGCGACATCAGCTCGCCCGCCTGCTTGGGCCGGACCTCGGGATGGGTGACAAGGCACTGCGCCGGGAGATGGTCCAGCTGCTCGACTCGGACACCCTGACCGACCCCAGCCCCGGACACCGGCGACTTCGGGAGCTGATCGATCACGCGCGCGACGGCTACCTGGACCGATGGGCTGACCGGGTGGCCGAGGGCGCACAGGTGAAGCCCGAGCGCCTGGCCCGCACGCTCGCCGCGCATCTGCTGGACCTCGGCTATACCGCACAGTTCCTAGGCACCCAGTGGCTGTCCGGGTTGCGTTCGAAAAATACCCACACAGAGGCGATTATTGCCAGCGCGGCTGGCCTTGCCCGAATCCCGCCACGAAACTTTCATGTTCTGTTGCTACTCAACTCAATACCCAACCGGTCGAGCGCGGAAAATACCCCTGACTGGCTGAATAATTCAGAAGTCATCAACTGGCTCAAGCGTGAAGGACATTCCACGAGCGGGGTTCGAGCACAGGGCGGTTTCCTCTACCGGATCTCCGCACAAGATCACCACGGCGCCGCGGACAAGGCGCGACAGCTGTTCGAACGCATTGTCGCGCGCTCGCGCTTCTCCCGCCGGTACCGAGGCCAGGTCACCGCCTCCCCGACGCTGTGGGTCAGCGGCCATCCCGAGCCCCTTCCCCTGGTAGGGCCCGCCCGGCACGCGGATGTGCTCTCGCTCGCGCACCAGGGCCAGCTATACGACGTCGCGCGGCCACGCAACCCCGTGGACGACGCCCTGGAACTGGCCTCGCCGGTGAACCAGACCGGCGCCCCTGGCACCGCGCTGGCCGGGGCGTGGGCGGCGATCGAGTCGCTGCTCTGCCATCCGGGCGATCCCATCCCCGCGGGTGAACGCAGCGGCAAAGCCGTGGCCGCGGACCGCCTCGCCGCGATCGTGGCCTGCTCCTGGCCACGCGCGGAGTTGACCACCCTGGTGCGCAGGCATGGCCGCAAGGACGAGATGGACGAGTTGTCCGAGCGTCGGGATGTCTGCACCACCAGCAGGGCGCAGGCCCTGGTCCTGTTCGACGAGATCACCAGGAACGGCGTGGCCAACCTGCGCTTCCATGGGCGCACGCGACACGGTGACCAGGTCGCGGCGCAGCGGTTGGCGGCATGTGTGGCCGAGCCGAAGCGGGTGGTCGGGGAACTGACAGCCGCAGTGCGGATCACGCTCCGGCGGCTCTACCGGGCACGCAACATCGTGCTGCACGGCGGCTCGACCTCAAGCGTCACGCTGGACGCCACCCTGCGCACGGCCGCGCCATTGCTGGGTGCCGGGCTGGACCGGATCGCGCACGCCTACTTTGGCGAGGGGTTGGGCCCGCTGGAGCTTGCCGCGCGGGCGGAACTGGCCAAGACGCTGGTCGGCGAGAACACCGGTCTGACGCTGGTGGACCTGCTCCGGAAGCGGGGAGCGGCGGCGGCCTAGCCCAGGGCGTGCAGGAACTGTTGCTGGTCGGTCAGGTGGCCGGTGGCGAAGAGGGCCCTGGGGGCGAACAGGGCGGTGAGGGTGAGTTGGAGGTCTGAGCGTTCGATGTTGTCCTTGACCAGGGAGTGGGCCGCGTCGGGGTAGTGCCGGACGGTGAGGGCGCCTGCTTCGGACAGGGCGGCGCGGTAGGCGCGTTCGGTGTCCGCGGTGTCCACGTTGCGGTCGTGGCCCGCCAGGGTGAGCAGGACCGGGATGCCGCGCAGGGCGGGCAGGTCCGCGGTGGCGTCGGCGGTGTGGTTTCTGGTGATGAAGCGCCAGTGGTCGGGGGTCAGGGGGTTCGGGTCGTCGCCCATTGCCTTGACGTATTCCTGGTGGCTCGCCTGCCTGGTCAGCAGGTTTCGGATGGTGTCGCTGCGGGTGATCTCGGCTTCGATCCTGGTCTGGGTGGCGCCCTCGGCGCGCAGGGTGGCGAGCAGGTGGTGGCGGCCCTGCTGGAGCCAGTTGATCGCGGGTGAGACGGCCAGCACGAAGCGCAGCCGGGTCTGGGCGGCGATCTTGGGCAGCACCCAGCCCGCCTGACTGGCGCCCCACAGGCCGATCCGGTCGGCGTCGATGTCCGGGCGGGCGCGGGCCCAGGCGATGGCGACGAGGGCCTCGGTGGCCCGGTCGTCCATGGACTGGTCCAGCCAGTTGCCGGGTGCGCCTGCCACGCCGGGTTTGTGCCAGGACAGGGTGGCGTAGCCGGCCTTGGCGTTGGCCTCCCAGATCGGCCGGTAGTCACCGTCATGGGTGGCCTCGACCGGGCCGTCGCCGTGCAGGTGCACCACCAGGCCGTGCCGCTGGCGGCCGTCCCGTGGTCTGGCCAGCACGCCGTGCAGCCGGTGGCCGTCCTGCTCGATGGTGACCTGCTGCTCGTGCAGGTCGTAGGAGTGCTGCCACAGCAGCAGCCCACCCAGCCCCAGGGCCACCACCAGGACCGTGATCAGCACTTTGACACCCATGAGCGCGAAACTATCACTGACGGAACGGTCGTTGTAGATATGATAGTTTTACCGTCATGCAGGTGACCACCAGACTGCTGGTGCACGCGTTGATCCGGGTGGACGGCACGGTTGGCGCCGATGAGCTGTACCGGGTGGCCGAGCTGTTCGGGATGAGCGAGCAGCAAGTCCGGCTGTGCGTGAAACGCCTGGTCACCGAGGGCCGGTTCACCCACGAGGGCCGGGGGCGCAAGGCCGTGCTGCACGCCGCCGCGGACACCCTGCGCGAACTCGCCCCCGAACTCGACTTCCTGCAACTCGCCTACCGCCAGGACACCGGCCTCGCGCCCTGGGACGGGCGCTGGCACCTGGCCGCCTTCGCGGTGCCCGAATCGGCCCGCCCGGCCAGGGACGCACTGCGCGAGTGCCTGCGCCACCTCGGCGGCGCACCCCTGCAGGGCGGCCTGTACGTCTGCGCCAACGCCTGGGAGCCCTACCTGCGGGAGGCGGCGGCCGAACTCGGCGTGCCGGACGCACTCACCCTGTGCACCACGACCGACCTGTGCCGGGGCGGGCTCACCGACCCGGTCGAACTCGCCGCCGCCCTCTGGCCGCAGGAGGAGATCGCCGAGGGCTACCGCGTGCTCAGCCGGATCGCCGAGCCCCGGCTGGCCCGGCTCACCGGAACCACCGCGCTCTCCCCGGACGAACTCCTGGTCATCGCGATCGAACTGGCGGCCGAACTCACCAGGGTGATGGAGCCGGATCCGTTGCTGCCACTGGAACTGCTGCCCCGGCCGTGGCCCGGCACGCGGGCGCGGGAGCTGTTCGCCCGGTGCTGGACGGCGCTGCGGGAGGGGGAGGCCGGCGGGACGCCACCGATCCTGTTCCGCCGGTACGCGGGGGCTAGCTTCCCACCGGCAGGTCCGCCGGGGTGATGCCCGCGCTGCGCACGATCCGGTCGATCCGCTTGGCTGCCTCGTTCTCCCCCGGCTTCAGCGTGCGCAGCCGGATCGGCGGGCCCAGGTCCACCAGCGTCGGCAGGTAGTCGGCGGTGACCTGCCAGCCGCTGTTGGACTGGGCGAAGCGGAAGCGGGCCAGCACGCCCTCCTCGGTGACGCCGCGGGGTTCCTCGTGCTTGGCGATGTGGTTGCCCAGGCCGTAGGCGACCCACTTGCCCGCGACCTTGGCGATGGGCTGCACGACGTGTGCGTGGTGGCCGATGATCAGGTCGATGGCCGGGTCGTCGAGGAGTTTGGCGGCCAGTTGTTTCTGCTCGGTGGTGGGGTCGTGGCGGTACTCGATGCCCCAGTGCAGGCTGGCCAGGACGACCTCGGCGCCCGCGGCCTTGGTGGCGCGGGCGGCTTTGAGCACCGACTCGGCGGAGATCTGGTTGGACAGCCAGGGTTTGTCGGCGGGGAGTTTGAGGCCGTTGAAGCCGAAGGTGTGCGAGATGTGGCCGACCTTGACGCCGTTGACCTCGTAGATCACCGGTTTGGCCGCCTCGGGGGCGGTGCGGGCCGAGCCGGTGTGCTTCAGGCCGGCCGCGTCCAGGGCGTCCAGGGTGCGTTTCACGCCGTCGAGGCCCTGGTCCAGGGTGTGGTTGGAGGCGGTGGAGCAGGTGTCGTAGCCGGTGGCCTTCAGCGCGGTGACCACCTCGGGCGGGGCGTTGAAGCTGGGGTAGCCCTTGAACGGGCCACCGGGGGCGGCGATGGGGACTTCCAGGTGGCAGATGGCCAGGTCGGCGCCGCTGATCGCGGTTTTCACGCCCGCGAACAGCTTGGTGTAGTCGCGGGTGCCGTTGCCGTCGCTGGTGGCCTGGGTGGTCAGGGCCGGGTGGATCAGCACGTCGCCGGTGGCCGCGATGGTGAAGGCGCGGGGCGGCGGGGCGGCGGCCTGGGCCGCGGAGCTGGTCGGCGCTGCGGTGGTCGGGCCGGGCGGGGGCGCCGCGTCGCTGCCGCAGGCGGTCAGGACCAGGGTGGCCGCCGCGAGGGCGGCGGTCAGGGGTCCGCGCATTTCACGACGCTAGCCCCTGACCGCATCCGGGCTGGTTCCGGGGCGGGCTCGGGGGTCTCCCTGATCCGCCGGAACGCTCCGCGGGCGAACCTTGAGTCATGTTCGACAACACGACCTACAGCGAGACGGGACAGCCCGTGAAGAAGCTGCGCCGGAGCCGGACCGACAAGATGCTCGCCGGTGTCTGCGGCGGTATCGGCAAGCTGCTGGGCATCGACGCGGCGATCATCCGCATCGTGCTGGTGGCCGCCACCCTGCTGGGCTTCGGCACCGGCGCCGTCATCTACCTCATCTGCTGGATCGTCATGCCGGAAGAGACCGCCGCCTGATCACCTCGGCCAGCCCTGCTCATCGGGCCGGCGCTGCCAGGGTCGAGGGCCGTCGAGGGGTCGGTACTCGACGCCGAGCGCGTCCAGCCTGGGCAGGTGGTGCTCGGTGAGGCGGCGCAGGAACCCCGGTTCGTCGCGGGCCTCGGGGCTCCACACCACCTCGGCGAACGCGGCCAGCCTGGGGAAGGCCGCGTAGTCCAGCCGCCGGGGCGAGTCCAGGTGCTCGGTCCACAACTGGGCCTGTGCGCCCAGCACGTGCGCGGCCGCGTCCGGGTCCAGCCCGGCCGGGACCGGCTCGTAGCCGTAGACATCGGTGACCGTGCGGACGAACCCGACCGGGATCGGCTCCTCCGGGTGGTCGGACTGCCGGTGGTCCAGGTACACCTTCTGCTCCGGGCACATCACCACGTCGTGCCCGGCCTTGGCCGCCGTGGCACCGGCCTGTTCGCCGCGCCAGGAGGCCACCACCAGACCGGTCGGCACCTCGCCGACCTCGGTGATCTCGTCCCAGCCGAACGCCTTGCGGCCGTGGTCGGCCAGGTGCTCGGCCAGCTGACGCAGGAACCAGCCGTGCAGGCCGGCCTCATCGGCCAGGCCCAGCTCGGCGATCCGGCGCTGTGCCTGCGGGCTGCGCCGCCACTGCACCAGCGGCACCTCGTCGCCGCCGATGCCGATCACCTCGGCCGGGAAGACCTCGACCACCTCGTCGAGCACGTGCCGGAAGAACTGGACCGTCTCGTCGCGGACGTTGAGCACGTTGTCGTTGATGCCCCACCGGGTCCACACCCCGATCGGCTGATCCAGGTTGCCGAGTTCCGGGTGGGCCGCGATGGCCGCCTGGGTGTGGCCGGGCACGTCGATCTCCGGCACCACCGTGATGCCGAGTCCGGCCGCGTGGCCGACGATCTCGCGCAGGTCGTCCTTGGTGTAGAAGCCGCCGTGCGGACGGGCGTCGTAGTTGCCGCGCTGCCACGGCCCGACGCCGGAACGCTCCCGCCAGCCGCCGACCTCGGTCAGCCGCGGGTAGCGCTCGATCTCCATCCGCCAGCCCTGGTCATCGGTGAGATGCAGGTGCAGCACGGAGAACTTGTGCGCGGCGAGCAGGTCGAGGAAGCGCAGCACGCCGTCCTTGGGCAGGAAATGCCTTGCCACGTCGAGCAGACAGCCGCGCCAGCCGAACCGGGGCCGGTCCCGCAGCCTGCCGTTGGGCAGTAACCACTGTCCTTTGTGGACATTGGAACGACGGAACGCGGCCGGGCCGAAGAGCTGGCGCAGGGTCTGCGCGGCATGCCGGGCGCCGGGCAGCGCGCCGGTGCGCACGTCCACCGCGGTCCCGGTGATGTCGAGGGTGTACTCCTCCACGTCGAGCCGCTCGTCCAGCCCGAACCGGATCTCCGGACCGTTCAGCTCGGCCGAGTCCAGCGGGAAACCCGTTGCCGCGCCGAGGTTGTGCCGCAGCCAGTTCGCCGCGGTGGCCAGTGCCGGATCGGCCCTGATCGCGGTGCCGGGGCGCAGCTCGAACTCGCCGGGGGCGCGGGTGGACTCGAGCGGGCGGGGCAGCAGCACGTCGAAGGACGGGGTCACGCTCATCCCTTCACCGCCCCGGCCAGGCCGGAGACGAGCCGTCGTTGCACGAAGATGAAGAAGATCAGCACCGGGATGGTCATCAGGGTGGAGCCCGCCATGATCGCGCCCCAGTCGTTCTGATCCGGCTTGAAGAAGGTGAGGATGGCCAGCGGCAGCGTCTGGTTCTCCTCGGCGGAGATGATGAAGGTCTTGGCGAAGAGGAAGTCGTTCCAGGCGTGGATGAACGACAGCACGCTGGTGGCCACCAGACCTGGCGCCACCAGGGGAAAGAGCACCTGCCAGGTGAACCGGAACCGGCTGGCCCCGTCCAGGGTGGCCGCCTCCTCCAGCTCCACCGGCACCGCGGCCACGAAGCCGCGCAGCATCCAGATCGCGAACGGCAGGCCGAAGGCCAGGTGCACCAGCATCAGCGAGCCGAGGTGGTTGAGCCCGAAGGCCGGGGCCACGTCGCCGACCTGGCGCATCAGGAAGAACAGCGGCACGGTCAGCGCCTCGACCGGCACCAGCTGCGCGACCAGCAGCATCACCAGCAGCGTGGTGCGGCCCTTGAAGCGGAAGCGGGTCAGCGCGGTGGCGGCCAGGAAGGAGCACAGCAGCGCCACGGTGACCACCACCAGCGCGACCACCACGCTGTTGAGGAAGTAGCGGCCGAAGTTCTCCACGGTGAGGACCTTGGTGAAGCTCTCCAGGCTGGGCGCGAAGGTCCACGGGCGTGGCGAGGTGGAGAGCACCTCGCTGGCCGGTTTGAGCGCGGAGAGCACCATCCAGTACAGCGGGAAGGCCACCACCAGCGCGATCAGCACGGTGACGATCTCGGCCACCGTGCGGCCTGGTCGTTTCACAGCTCCTCCCCGCTCCTGCGCAGCGCGCGCAGGTAGAGCACGATGACGCCGAGCAGCAGCACGGTCATCACCACGCCGATCGCCGAGCCGAGGCCGTATTCGCTGGCGGCGAAGGCTTTCTGGTAGGCGTAGACGTTGAGCACCAGGTTCTGCCCGGCCACTCCGCCGCCGCCGGTCATCACGTAGATCTGGGTGAAGATCTTGAAGTCCCAGATGATCGACTGGATGGTCACGATGATCAGCAGCGGCCGCAGCAGCGGCAGGATCACGCTGGTCATGGTGCGCACGGTGGACGCACCGTCCAGCGCCGCGGCCTCCAGCACCTCACCGGGGATCGCCTTGATCCCGGCGTAGAGGGTGACCATGACGAACGGGAACGAGCACCACACCACCTGGGCGGAGACCAGGCCGAAGGCCACGTACTTGTCGTAGGTCCAGGAGTAGCTGGCGAACCCGTCCAGGCCGACCCCGGTCAGGATCTCGTTGACCAGCCCGAAATCGGTGTCGAAGAGGAAGAGCCAGACCGTGGATCCGGCCACCGCGGGGGTGGACCAGGCGCCGATCGCGGCCAGGAACAGGATCATCCTCGGCACCGCGCGCACCCTGGTGGCCAGCAGCGCCAGCGCGGCGCCGACCAGCAGCGTGGCCACCACGCAGAACCCGGCGAAGAGCACGGTCTGCAGCAGCACCTGCCAGAACTGCGGATCACCCAGCAGCGTCTGGTAGTTGCCGAGGCCGAGGAACTCCAGCGCGGCGCCGCCGCTGGCCTGTTCCTGGCCGTAGTCGAACAGCGAGATCAGCACCAGCTGGTAGATCGGGTAGCCGAGCAGCCCGCCCAGTACCAGCAGGGTGGGCAGCAGGTAGCCGATCGCGGCCCGGCCGTCCCGTTTTCCCTTGCGCCGCGCAGGTTTCCCCGCGGCCCCCGGTGGCGGGGCGGCTGCCGTCACCGGGGTCAGGGTGCCTTGGCTCACGAAGTGAAGGCCGTGTTCATCAGCTTGGCCGCCTCGGCGGTGGCGTCGTCGACGGTCTTCGCCTTGGTGACCACCTGCTGGATCATGTTGGGCAGCACGGTCTGCGCGTCGATCTTGGCCCAGGCCGGGGTGACCGGGACGAAGCGGGTGCCCGCCTCAAGGGTGGCGATGAACGGCTTGGTGAACTGGTCGTTGCCGGAGACCTCGCGCTGCACGTCGGTGAAGGTCGGCAGGTTGCCCATCGCGGTGTACATCTGGCGCTGGTACTTCTTGCCGGCCAGCAGCTGCAGGAAGTCCTTGGCCAGGGTGCGCCGCTCGGTGGAGCGGGTGATGCCGAGCAGGTTGCCGCCGGCGAAGGCGGGCGCGATCGACCCCGCGGTCTCGCCGGGCAGCGGGACCACGGCGAACTTGCCCTTCACCGCACCGGCCTCCACCGCCTTGCGGTTGAAGTCGCCGCCGATGGTCATCGCGGCCTTGCCGGCGACGAATGCCTGCACGCTGGCGTCGCCGCCGTTGGGCGCGCACGCCGAGGGCGGGCAGATGTCCTCGCCGATCAGCTCGGCGTAGCGGCCCAGTCCGGCCCGGCTCTGCGCGCTGTCGATCGAGGAGGCGAACTTGCCGCCGTCGGCCTTGGCCAGGTCGCCACCGGCGGACCAGACGAAGGGCAGCATGCCGTAGGTGTACTTGCCGCCGACGGAGATGCCGTACAGCTCGGGCTTGGCCTTGCGGATCTGCCGGGCCAGCGGGGCCAGCTCGGCCAGGGTCTTGGGCGGTTGCAGGCCCAGCTCGGTGAAGACGTCGGTGCGGTAGTAGAGCGCGCGCACGCCGACGAACCAGGGCACGCCGTAGGTCTTGCCCTCGACCTTGCCGGTCTCCAGGATCTTGGGCGCCAGATCGGCCGCCTCCGACCAGCCGCCGAGGTCGCCGGAGAGGTCGGCGAAGCCACCGGCGGCGACGTAGTTGGCCAGGTCGGTGTTGCCGAACTCGGCCACGTCCGGGGCACTCTTGGCGTCGCTGAAGGCCGCCTTGAAGCGTTCGGCCCTACTGTTGACCTGGATGTACTGCACGTCGACGGTGACACCGGCGTGGGAGGCGGTGAACTCCTTGATGGCCTCGTTGACCACCGCTTCCTTGGGCGCGCGGTTGACCTCGTCGAAGAGCCAGACCCGCAGGGTGCCGTCCTTGGTGTCCTTCGCCGAATTGGTCGGACCGGACTGCACCGGTGCACAGCCGACCGTGGCCAACCCGACCAGCGCGGCCACCGCCGCAAGCCGTCTGATCGTCATGAAGACCTCCACACCTAGCGATGTTGCAAAATGCGCAATGGTCATTTCGCATAAAGCAACGCGTTGCGGGCGATGGTATGGCCCGAAACAGGCTCGAACAAGGGTCTAGACCATCCCAATTGCCCCGGAACAGCAGCGCGCCCGCGGGACGAGGGTTCGTCCCACGGGCGCGCGTGGTGGTCGCGGTGGCGGCTCAGCCGTTGACCAGCCCCCGCCACCCGGCGACCGCGGTGGCGTCCACCGGACTGTCCCAGCCCCCGGCGCGAGCGGGCCCGCCGACGTGGAAGTGACTGACCCCGGCGGCCAGCAGTTCCGGCACGTGCTGTTGCTTCAACCCGCCGCCGACCAGCAGGGCCAGTCCGTCGGCCGCCTGCCGCTCGGCCAGCTCACGCAGCAGCGGCAACCCGTCGGTCACACCGGCCGGCGCGCCCGCGGCCAGCACGGTGTCGCAACCCAGCCCCGCGACCACGGCCCAGGCCGCCACCGAGTCCGCCGCGTTGTCCAATGCCCGGTGGAAGGTCCAGGCCGCCCCGGCCAGCTCGCCCAGCAATGCCTGGCAGGCAGCCAGGTCCACCGCGCCCTCGGCGTCGAGGAACCCGAGCACGAACTCCGTCGCCCCCGCCGCGCGCAGTTCCGCCGCGTCCCGGCGCAGCCGGTCCAGATCGGCGGGCGCGTACCCGGCGGCGTCCCGCAGCATGACCCGCACCGGCAGGTCGGTGGCCGCGAGCACCGAGCGCACGGTGGCCGCGCTGGGCGTGAGTCCCCCGGCGTCCATCCCGGAGACCAGCTCCAGCCGATCGGCCCCACCCGCCTGCGCGGCCTCGGCGTCCCGGGCGTCCAGCGCGATGACCTCCAGCAACGTCATGCCGGACAGCCTAACGTGGTCTAGACCTTCTGCGGATCGACCGTTCAGCGGCGAGCGAGGTATCCCTTGTCGACCAGCCAGGCCACGTTGAGGAAGCCCTCCCCCGGCACCAGCGCCCGGTCCAGCTTGATCTGGCTCCCCCGCCCCCGCTGCTCAAACCACGGCGCGATGGTCCCCTGCCACACCTGGAACTCCTTGAGCACCTGGTAGGTGCGGTAGTTGCACCGGTGAGCGGCGTCGAAGGTGAACAAACTCTGCGGCGGCAACGCCCGCTGGCTGTAGTGCGCACCCAATGGCGCCAGGAACTGCCCGCCCTCACTGCCGAAGCGGTCCAGCTTGTAACCGGGGAGCAGCCGGTGCACCCGCTTGATCGGGGTGCCGTCCGAGCGGAGCAGGAACCCGTCCTGCGGCGGGTACTTCCAACTGGTGGCGGCGGCATCCCAGTACTTGGCGAGGAACCCGGCCGAGTCGAGCTTCCCGAACCGTTGGTAGCCGGCGACCAGCCTGCCCACGGGGTGCTCGGTGACGCGGGGCAGGGTTTCCGGGCCGAGGCGGTTGTCGCCCTGGTAGGTGCCCGCGCAGGCGAGCGGCGCGTCGGCGAGGGCCGGGGAGGCGGCGCCCAGGAGAACGGTGAGGCTGGCGAGCAGGGCGGTGAGGAAGATGGCGAGCAGTCGACGACCCCGCACAGGCGCTCCTTCGGGAAGGTGATCACGACGGTGGTCATCCTGGCGGGGCGGGGGTGGCGCGGGGGTAGCTGAGGTCACACGGAGAGGGAAGACCACTCGGGCGGGGGAACGACGCCGTCAGGCGAGGGGCAGGCAAGGGGTGGGGTTGGGGGTTGGGGGTTGGGGTGAAAACCCCACAACGAGGGCTCTCGCGTGTTCTCCGTATGGCCTGGAGCTTGCTGACCACACCTCGCCGAGTGGCCCCTGCAACCTGCCGCCGCGTGCCCACGAATCCGCAACGGGGGCCACTCGGCGAGGTGTGGTTGGCTTGCGGAAGGCCATGCGGAGAACACGCGAGCCCTCGGAGCCACGCTGGAACCGGCCCCGGCAACACAAACCCCGCCCCGCAACCTGCTCATCCCGGTTCTTGATCTGTCCACCCCCTCCGGCGGTCTGCCCGGCCAGCGAGGCCATCCTTTTTTGATCTTGATCTCTGCTCTAAAACCAAAGTCAAGATCAAGAGCGTCCTCGCCGGACGGGCAGAAATCAAAGGATGGGGGGGAAAGTCAAAGACAAGAGCAGAGAAGAAGAGCAGTGCTCGTACGGTTCCCCCATCCCCGTCAGCCCTCCGATACCAAACCACATCCCGGGCACGCAGACCGTTGCGGTTGAGAGGCTAGGGCGGCGGCAGGTTGCGGTCTGCGCGCCCGGGATGTGGTGTGTCCTCTCCAGGCTGACGGGGATGGGGGAACCGCTCGGGGTGTGTTGAAAAGCCACCCCGGCTGTCAGCTTGTCCTGGGCATAAGCAAGCCCCCGGTCACAGTGCAGGTGGACCGGGGGCTTGCTGGTGTTCAGTTGTTCAACTGCTTAGCGAGGCTGGATCAGAAGTCCATTTCGCCGCCGCCGGGGGCGGCGGGGGCTGCGGCGTTCTTTTCCGGCTTCTCGGCGACGACGGCCTCGGTGGTCAGGAACAGACCAGCGATGGACGCGGCGTTCTGCAGGGCGGAGCGGGTGACCTTGGCCGGGTCGATGATGCCGGCCTTGATCAGGTCCTTGTACTCGCCAGTGGCGGCGTCCAGACCCTCGCCCGGCTTCAGGCCCTTGACCTTCTCCACCACGACGCCACCCTCGAGGCCGGCGTTGATGGCGATCTGCTTCAGCGGAGCCTCGACCGCGACGCGGACGATGTTCGCGCCGGTCGCCTCGTCGCCCTCAAGCCCGAGGCCCGCGAAGGCGGTCTCGGCGGCCTGGAGCAGCGCGACGCCGCCACCGGCGACGATGCCCTCTTCCACGGCGGCCTTGGCATTGCGGACGGCGTCCTCGATGCGGTGCTTGCGCTCCTTGAGCTCGACCTCGGTGGCCGCGCCCGCCTTGATGACCGCAACGCCGCCGGCCAGCTTGGCCAGGCGCTCCTGCAGCTTCTCGCGGTCGTAGTCGGAGTCGCTCTTCTCGATCTCGGCGCGGATCTGGTTGACCCGGCCCTGGATCGCGTCGGCGTCGCCGCCGCCCTCGACGATGGTGGTCTCGTCACGGGTGACGACCACCTTGCGGGCCTTGCCCAGCAGCGAGATGTCGGCGTTGTCGAGCTTGAGGCCGACGTCCTCGCTGATGACCTGGCCGCCGGTCAGGGTGGCCATGTCCTGCAGCATCGCCTTGCGGCGGTCGCCGAAGCCCGGGGCCTTGACGGCGACGGACTTGAAGGTGCCGCGGATCTTGTTGACGACCAGGGTGGCCAGGGCCTCGCCCTCGACGTCCTCGGAGATGATGACCAGCGGCTTGCCGGTCCCCATGACCTTCTCCAGCAGCGGGAGCAGGTCCTTCACCGAGGCGATCTTCGAGCCGTAGAGCAGGATGTAGGGGTCCTCCAGGACCGCTTCCTGACGCTCGGTGTCGGTGACGAAGTAGCCGGAGGTGTAGCCCTTGTCGAAGCGCATGCCCTCGGTCAGCTCAAGCTCGAGCCCGAGGGTGTTGCTCTCCTCGACGGTGATGACACCTTCCTTGCCGACCTTGTCCATCGCCTCGGCGATCAGCTCGCCGATGGTGGTGTCGGCCGCGGAGATGGACGCGGTGGCCGCGATCTGCTCCTTGGTCTCGACCTCCTTGGCGGTCTTCAGCAGCGCCTCGGCGACGGCCTCGACGGCCTTCTCGATGCCGCGCTTGAGCGACATCGGGTTGGCGCCGGCCGCCACGTTGCGCAGGCCCTCGCGAACCAGGGCCTGGGCGAGCACGGTGGCGGTGGTGGTGCCGTCACCGGCGACGTCGTCGGTCTTCTTCGCTACTTCCTTGACCAGCTCGGCCCCGATCTTCTCCCACGGGTCCTCGAGCTCGATCTCCTTCGCGATGGAAACACCATCGTTGGTGATCGTCGGCGCGCCCCACTTCTTTTCGAGCACGACGTTGCGGCCCTTGGGGCCGAGGGTCACCTTGACGGCATCGGCGAGGGTGTTCATGCCGCGCTCGAGTCCTCGGCGGGCGTCCTCGTCGAACGCGATCATCTTGGCCATTGCGGTGTGGTCCTCCGGTAGTGGATGACACGATGCACGGCCAGGCTCGGTGCCCGCGACGGACGACCTGACGGCAGCGCCCCAGTGGTGGGGATGCCGACGGCCTCACCGTCCCGACCTGGCACTCACTGTCGGCGAGTGCCAAGTTCGTGTTTAGCACTCGGCCGGAGCGAGTGCAAGCCGCCGGGCTGTTCGCCCAGCTCAGGCAACCGCGAGGACGATCACAACGACGACCACGATCAGCGCGGCCACCGCCAGCACCGGGATCAGCCAGCGTCCGCCGACCTCCCGGGAGCTGCTGTTGCCGAAGGCGGTCGGCGCCACCGCCATCGGCGGCCGCAGCCGCACCGGCTCGGCTGGCTGGCCGGGCGGCCGGTAGCCCGGCTGCGGCACGGCGTAGGCCGGCGGCGGCTGCACCGGGTTGGGCCCGGTGGGCGGGTGCGCGGGCTGCTGCTGCACCGGGACCGGCCCGGTCGGCGGCCGCAGCGCCTGGTGCGCACCGGTCGGCGTGGCCTGCTGCGGAACACTGCCAGGGGCCCTGACCTGCGGCGGGGTGCTCTGCTGGGCCACCGCGGCGAGCGCGCCGCGGGCGGCGGAGATCAGTTCCCGGCAGTTGGCGAAGCGCTTGGCCGGGTCCTTGGACATGCCGCGCCGCACCACCGCGTCGATCGCCGGCGGCAGCACGACCAGCCCGGTCACCGCGGGCACCTCGGTGGCCAGGTGGCCCTGGATCACCTCGGGCACCTTGCCCTGGTAGGGCGGGCGGCCGGTCAGGCAGGCGAAGAGCACGCAGGCCAGCGAGTAGGCGTCGGTGCGCGGGTCGACCGGCTCGCCGCGCAGGTGCTCCGGCGCGGCGTAGGTCGGCGAGCCGAGGAAGTCCCCGCCCCTGGTCCGGTGGCCGGTGGCGCCACGCCGGGTCAGCCCGAAGTCGGCCAGGTAGACGTGCTCACCGGAGGACTCACGGGTGGTGACCAGCACGTTGGCCGGCTTGATGTCCAGGTGCACCAGGCCCTTGCCGTGCAGGTTGTCCAGTGCCTCGGCGACCTGCTGCAGCAACGTCAGCGCGCGGACCGGCGCGATCGGGCCGTCCTTGATCAGGCTGGCCAGGTCGGCGCCGTCGACGAAGCGCATGGCGATGTAGAGGAAGCCGTCGGTCTCGCCGAAGTCGTACAGCGGCACCACGTGCGAGTGGTCGATGGCCGAGGTGTTGCGCGCCTCGTCCACGAACCGCTCGCGGAACTCCGCGTCCACGGTCAGGTGGTCGGCGATCACCTTGAGCGCGACCTTGCGCCCGAGCCGCACATCGGTGGCCCGGTACATGGTGCTCATGCCACCGCGGCCGATGACTCCGTCGATGCGGTAATGGCCGAGACGGCGTCCGGTGAGGTCTTCCGACACAGGGCGCAGCCTAGCCGCTGGCCCCGAGCTACGTGGCCTTGCGTACCTCTTCGGCCTGCTGCCTGCCGTCGCGTCCGGCTTTGACCTCGAACTCGACCCGGTCACCCTCGTTGAGGGACCGGTAGCCGTCCATCTGGATGGCGGAGTAGTGCACGAAGACGTCGGCTCCGCCGTCGGTGGCGATGAAGCCGTAGCCCTTCTCCGCGTTGAACCACTTGACCGTGCCTAAAGCCACGAGATCCTCCCGGCCACCACGCGCTGAACCCTGTCAACGCTACCGGAGCGCGGCCGCGGGCGTCAGCGGCAGAACAACCGGCTCAGCCGCGGGAAACCGTTGCGGCAGCACGCAACCAGCTCGCCAGCCCACGTGGGTCGCGGCTCTGCGCGAGCACCTCGCCGGGGCCGGCGAAGTCGAACACCAGGCCCTCGCCGGTGCGGATGGACTGGCTGCCGTTGTGCGTGGCCGCGCGCAGCCGGACCTGCACGGTGTCGGCGTAGGCCAGCACGTGCCCTGGATCCATGGTGACCAGCTCGCCCGCCTTGAGCGTGACCACGTCCAGCGCGCCGCAGGCGGCCAGCACCAGCGGGCCCTGGCCGAGGACGTGGGTGAGGAAACCGCCCTCGCCGCCGAAGAGCGCCTGCAGGCCGGGCCATTCCGGGTCGAACTGCACGGTGGCCGGGGCGGCCAGCCACGCGGTGCGGCTCAGGCACCAGCCGGTCTTGCCGTCCAGCTCCAGCACGTGCAGGTCGCCGGGCAGGCTCGGCGCGAGATCGACCCAGCCGCCCTGGGCGGGCGCGGTGTAGAGCGCCACCGCCGGGCCCTCGGTCCCGAGCGCGGCCCTGGTCAGCGATTTCAGGAAACCGCCCTGGGCGCGGGCGTCGATCGCCATGCCGTAGCTGGTCGCCACCATCCGGCCCGGTTCGGCGAGCACGACCTCGCCTGGGGCCAGCAGCAGCCGGGCGACGCCGAAATACGGAGTGTGACGAGTACGGACCTGCACGAGATCCGAGTTTGGCACGAACAGACCCCGGGCGGCTCGCCGGATGGAGATCCGGGAGGTAAGGATGAGCACGTGAGCACGTCATCCGCAGCCCTGGTCGAGGTCGAGGCGCACAAGGCCAGGGTCTGCTCGCTGCTGGGCACCACCCCGGTGGAGCGCCGGGGGCTGGCCGACTGCCTCGACCTGGTGCTGGCCGAGGAACTGCTGTCCCCGGTGGCGCTGCCGCCCTTCGACAACTCGGCCATGGACGGCTACGCCGTGCACTCCGGCGAGCTGGCCGGGGCCAGTCCGGAGGCGCCGGTGGAGCTGCTGGTCGCCGAGGACATCCCGGCCGGGCGCACCGACGAGCTGTCCCTGCTCGGCGGCACCGCGCACCGGATCATGACCGGCGCGCCGGTGCCCACCGGCGCGGACGCGGTGGTGCAGGTGGAGTGGACCGACGGCGGCATGCCGAGGGTCCGGGTGCACCGCGAGGTCAAGGCGGGCATGAACATCCGCCGCGGTGGCGAGGACGTGCTGGCGGGCACCAGGGTGCTGGCCGCGGGCTCGGTGCTGGGCGCGGCCGAACTGGGGCTGGCCGCCGCGGTCGGGGTGTCCGCGCTGCCGGTGTTCCGGCCGCCGAGGGTGCTGGTGCTCTCCACCGGTTCAGAGCTGGTGGAGCCGGGCCGGGCGCTGCGGCACGGCGAGATCTACGAGTCCAACGGGATCATGCTGGCCACCGCGGTGCGCCAGGCGGGCGGGCAGCCGGAGCTGCTCCGGTTCGTGCCCGATGACGTGGACGCCTTCCACGCCGCGCTCGCCCCGCACCTGTCCACGGTGGACCTGGTGCTGACCTCCGGCGGGGTCAGCGCGGGCGCCTACGAGGTGGTCAAGGACGCGCTGAGCGGGCACGGGGTGGAGTTCACCAAGGTGGCCATGCAGCCCGGCATGCCGCAGGGCGCGGGCTGGTACCGCGGCGTGCCGGTGGTCTCGCTGCCGGGCAACCCGGTGAGCGCGCTGGTCTCCTTCGAGGTGTTCCTGCGGCCCGCGCTGCTGGCCGCCCGCGGCGCGGTGGACACCGAACGGCCGCGGCTGACCGCCCGGCTGGTCGAGGGGCTGCGGGCACCCGCCGGACGTCGGCAGTTCCGCCGCGGCCGCTACGACGCCACCACCGGCCTGGTGGCCATGGCCGGTGGTCCCGGCTCGCACCTGCTCTCGGCGATGGCGCAGGCCAACTGCCTGATCGATGTGCCGGAGGAGGTCACCGAACTGGCCGCGGGCGACCCGGTGACCGTGCTGCTCACCAGATAAAGGACTACTAACGCCGGGGTTGTCCCCCGAAAGGGTGAGGGCCAGACTCCGCCGGGTGCATGCTGCTTTTCGAGCCGGACTGTCGGTGACGCTGCTGCTGGCGTTCCCGTTCGTCGTCGTGGGCGTGGGTGCCGGTGGGGTCGCGGCGGGAGCCGCCGTGGGCGGGCGGCCCGGCGCGCAGATCGCGCTGCTCGGCCTGGGTGTGCTCATCGCACTGGGCTTCGCGCTGGTCAGCGCGTTGAGCACCCGGCTGACCGCGCCGAGCGGGCCGAAGCTGACCCGGCGGGACCAGCCAGAGCTGTGGCGCACCGTGGAAGACCTGGCCGAGCTGGCAGGCACCCGGCCGCCGGATGAGATCACGCTGGTCGGCGAGGTCAACGCGGCCGTGCGGGAGGACAGCAGGCTGCTCGGCCTGCGCTCGGGCAGGCGCCATCTGCTGATCGGCCTGCCGCTGCTGGCCGGGCTCACCGTGGCCGAACTGCGCGCGGTGCTCGCGCACGAACTGGGCCACTACGGCCGGGGGCACACCCGGCTGGCCGCGGTCACCTACCGCGGCGCGGAGACCCTGGCGCGCACCGTCGACCGGCTGGACCGCGGCCCGGTGCGCTGGGTGCTCGACGGCTACGCCCGGCTGTACGCGCTGGTGGCCAAGGCAGCCAACCGCGCCCAGGAGTTGCAGGCCGACCAGGTCATGGTGGCCACCGCGGGCCGGGAGGCCGCGGCCAACGCGTTGCGCGCGGTCAGCACGCTCGGCCCGGCCTGGGCGGCGTTCAACCGCCGCTACGCCCGGCTGGCCATCGAGACCGACCGCACCCCGGACCTGCTGCTGGGCTTCCACGCCTTCCTGGTGCACCCGGCGCAGCGCGACTGGCTGGGCGAGCTGGTCGAACAGGTGCTGGACAACGAGCCCGAGTCGGCCTTCGACAGCCACCCCTCGCTGCGCCGCAGGCTGGCCGCCATCGCCTCCGCCGAGGAGGAGGCATACGACTCCGACGCCCGCCCGGCCTGGGCGCTGCTCAGTGAACCGCGCAGCACCGTGCCCACCCTGGAGTCCGCGCTGATCGCCCGCGACCTGGGGCCGAGGGCCAGCTGGACCGACATCGTGCGGCTGGCCGGGGCGGCCGACGCCCGGCACGGGGCCGGGCTGCTGGCCAAGGCAGTGGTGGACAGCGGTCAGGGCCGCACCGGCGCGATCGGCGAGGTGGTGCAGGCACTGCGCCGGGGCCGGGTCGAGGAGCTGGCCGAGCCGGTGCGCTGGCCGGGCGCCACCGATGAGGAGGTGGTCTCCGAACTGCTGGCCGATGTGGTGGTCACCGCGTTGATCGAGTCCGGCCGGGCCTATCACGACCTGGACTGGGGCGGGCCCTGGCAGGTGCGGCTGGCCGACGGCCGCCGCTTCGACGCGACCAGGCTGACCGGCCCGGCGGTGGCCGACCGGAACCTGGTGGACGCGCTGGGCCGCAACCTGCAGGCCCTGGGCGTGCCGCCGCAGTTCGTCTGCCCGCTGGACCCGGAGGACGAGGCCGAGGACGCCGAACCGGCGCTGGTCGGCGTGTTCAGCTCGCTGCAGCTCGGCCGCGCACCCAAGGACCTGCTGGTCTACGCCAGTGGCCTGCTGGTGCTGCCGCTGTCCCGCTGGGTCTGGTTCAAACGCGGGTTCGCCGGGCTGATCGGCGGCTCGGAACGGATGGAGCGCAAGCGGATCGCGCTGCTCACCGAACGCGGCTACCCGGCCCTGTGCGAAGCCAGGGGCGCGGACTGGATCTCGCTGGACGAGGTCTCCGGCGGTTCCTTCAGCACCAAACGCACCGTCGGTTACCTCAACATCGAGTTCGCCCAGGGCGCCCCGCTGAAGTTCGCGATCACCAACTTCACCGAGGACTACGGCGACGCGCACGCGGGCCTGCGGGCGTTCTTCCAGGCCAAGGCCGCTGTGTAGCGGGACTTGCCCAGCGCGGCGGCTGGGCGGCACACTGCCCCAGCCAGTACATCGGGGGCTGGCGAACTCCCTGTCACCCCTGCCCGCTCCCGGAGGTCTCAGGTGCGTGTGCCCATGCGCGCCGCGGCGGCGCTCGTGCTGTTGGTCGGCTTCTTCGTCCTGGTCCTCGCGCTGACCGTCGGTCTGGCCGCGTTCGCGATCTGGCTCTTCGCCGGTGGTCACGGACCGGCCGGGATCAAGGTCGGCTTCGCCGCGGCCGCGGTGGCCATCGCGGTCGGCGCGGCCGTGCGCACCGTGCTCAAGGTGAAGGTCGAGCCCTATGGCGCCCAGCTGCCGCGCGCGGACTACCCGGAGCTGTGGCGCACCGTGGACGAGCTGGCGGTGGCCGCGGACACCCGTGGCCCGGACGACATCCGGCTGGTGCCCGAGGTCAACGCCGCGGTCTGGGAGGACAGCAGGCTGCTCGGCCTGAAGTCCGGCACCAGGTACCTGATGATCGGCCTGCCGCTGCTGGCCGGGCTGAACGTGGCCGAGCTGCGCGCGGTGCTCGCGCACGAGCTGGGCCACTACAGCCACGGGCACACCAAGCTGTCCGCGCTGACCTACCGGGCCACCGGCGCGCTGGAGCGGACCGTCGAGGAACTCGGCAACGGCCCGGTGCGCTGGGTGCTCGCCGGTTACTCCCGGCTCTACGCGATGGTCGCCGGGGCCTCCAACCGGGCGCAGGAACTCCAGGCCGACGCGGCCTCGGTGACCGCGGCAGGCAAGGGCGCCACCGCCAGCGCGCTGCGCAGGCTGCCGGTGCTGGACGTGGCCTGGGCGGGCTACCAGGAGGACTACGTGTCCATGGCCCCGCCGGTCGGACGCACGCCGGAGCTGCTCGCCGGGTTCCACGCCTACCTCGGCAACGAGCACCGCAAGCAGCTGATCGCCGAGTTCCAGGACAAGCTCATCGACGCCGAGTCCAGCTCGGTCTTCGACAGCCACCCACCGGTGCGGGTCCGGGTGGCCGCGCTGGCCAAGCTGCCGGACGTGCCGCCGATGACCGACGTCCGGCCGGCCTGGGCACTGCTCGGCGCGGCCGAGCGGGTGCCGGTGCTGGAACAGGAGCTGCTGGCCGAGCACCTCGGCCCGAGGGCGAGCTGGCCGGAGATCGTCGAGCTGGCCGGGACCAAGCACGTCACCGGCAACGCCGGGGTGCTGGCCAAGGTCGCCACCGACGGCGGGTTCACCACCTCCGGCGCGCTGGGCGAACTGCTCGACGTGGTGCAGCGCGGACAGGGCGCGCAGCTGGTCGACCCGCTGCTCGGCCAGGGCCTCCCGCCTGGTCAGCGACCGGAGGCGGCCCGGCGCACGCTGATCCAGCTGCTCGGCGACACCGCGCTGACGCTGCTGGTCCGGCAGGGCAAGGCAGGCTTCGAGCTGGACTGGGGCAGCCAGTGGGTGGTCCGGCACGCCGACGGGACCGAGCTGGAGGTGCACGAGCGGATCGTCACCGCGCTGGCCGAGGACGACCTGGCCGGGCTGCGGGACTGGCTGACCGGGCTGGGCGTGCCGCTGACCGAGGCGGTGGCGCAGGTCGACTTCGAGCTGCGCGTCAAGGTGCTCGGGCTGTTCACCGCGGTCAAGTCCGGCGACGGCCGGTTCGACCTGTTCGTCTGCGACGACGGCCTGCTGCTGGTGCCGCTGGAACGGGCAGGCGCGCTCACCCGCGGCCTGACCGACGCGCTGGGCCGGGGCGGCCGGCAGGAGTCCGAGCGGCTGGCCGCGCTGCTCGCCGAGGACATCAGCGAGCTGCGGGAACGGCCGGACAGCCGGTGGATCGGCATCGAGGACATCCTCAGCGGCAAACTCGGCCCCCGGCCCTGGGGCTGGACGGTGGATCTGAAGCTGACCGGTGGCGAGCTGAGTGTGCGCAGCACCACCGACACCAACGACCACGGCGAGCCTTACGAGGGGCTGGGCGCGCTGCTGGCCAACCGGGCACAGGTCGCCGGAGCGGCCGCCGGGACGCCGTAAATGTCGGTTCGGCTACCGTTTGGCGTCCCCAGCCCACCGACACCAGGACGAGCCGACACCGATGACTGACGATTCGCGACCCCGCTCCGGCACGATCGCCCACTTCCTTGATCTGGCCAAGAGCACGGTCCCGCCGATGCACCCGGGTGGCAGGCCGTTCGTGGCAGGCGCGTTCCTCGCCTCGCTGCTGCTGCGCCGGTTCTCCCGCAAGGCGGGGGTGCTCGGCATGATCGTCACGGCCTGGGTGGCCTGGTTCTTCCGCGAGCCCAAGCGGGTCGCCCCGGCGCGTACCGACGTGGTCACCGCGGCCGCGGACGGCACCGTGTACCTGGTCGACACCGCGGTGCCCCCGGCCGAGCTGGACTGGGGCAGTGAGCCGGTGCAGCGGGTCAGCGTGTTCCTGTCCATCTTCGACGTGCACGTGCAGCGCGCGCCGGTGGCAGGCGAGATCCTGCAGGTGGCCTACCGGCCCGGCAAGTTCCTCTCCGCCGACCTGGACAAGGCCAGCGAGGACAACGAGCGCAACTCGCTGCTGATCCGCACCGACGCCGGCGCCGAGGTCGTGGTGGTGCAGATCGCCGGACTGGTCGCGCGCCGGATCCTGTGCCAGGTCAACGCGGGTCAGCGGGTCGAGGTCGGCGAGACCTACGGCCTGATCCGGTTCGGCTCCCGGGTGGATGTCTACCTGCCCAAGGGCAGCAAGGTGCTCGTCGCCCAGGGCCAGCGCACCATCGGCGGGGAGACGGTACTGGCCGAGCTTCCCGCGGGCGCCTGAGATGCCCGCGCGCACCGCACCCGGGGTGCGGCTACTACCCAACGCGATCACCGTGCTGGCGCTGTGCGCCGGGCTGTCCGCGGTGCAGTTCGCGCTGCAGAAGCAGTTCCACTTCGCGGTGATCGCCATTGGCGCGGCCGCGATCCTGGACAGCCTGGACGGCCGCCTGGCCCGGATGCTGGACGCCACCTCCAAGATGGGCGCCGAGCTGGACTCGCTGGCCGATGCCATCTCCTTCGGCGTCGCGCCCGCGCTGGTGCTCTTCGTCTGGGGCTTCGAGGGCAACCCGACCGGCTGGACCGCGGCCCTGGTCTACGTGGTGTGCATGGTGCTGCGGCTGGCCAGGTTCAACACCCTGCTCGATGACACCGAGCAGCCGCCGTTCACCAAGGAGTTCTTCGTCGGCGTGCCGGCTCCGGCCGGCGCGCTGGTGGCGATGCTGCCGCTGGTGGTCTCGCTGGAGACCTACAAGGGCTGGTGGACCCACCCGGTCGCGCTCTACATCTGGATGGTCTTCATCGCGGGCCTGCTGATCAGCCGGGTGCCCACGCTCTCGCTGAAGACGGTCAAGGTCTCGCCGAAGGCCATCGCGCCGCTGCTGGCGCTGGTCTGCATCGCCGCCGCGATCGTGATCAACTACCCGTTCCTGCTGCTCGCGGTGGCCGCGATCGTGTACCTGGCGCACGTGCCGTACGCGATCTACCGCTACCACTGGCTGGCCGGTCACCCCGAGGCCTGGGACGTCCCGGCCAAGGAGCGGCGGGCCATCCGGCTCAGCAGCAGGCGGCTGGGCCTGCGCCCGCCGCTGCGCCGCCGGGTGGCTGGTGCGGCGGCCAAGGCGGTCCGGCGCGGCAGGCGCAATGCCGACGGCGAGCTGCTGACCCCGGATCGCCCGGACGGGCAGCGCGGCAACTGGCGACAGCTCGGGTTGCGCCGCACCGAACGCCGACGCCGGGACTCGCGGCCCGACTAGTGTCGTCAGCGTGATCACGCTGACCGTTCGGCACTCCCCGTCGGCCCTGGACACCCGCCGTGGCGTGGTGCGCCTGCACCCGGAGGTGCTGGACGCGCTCGGGCTGCGGGCCTGGGACGCGGTCCGGCTCACCGGCACCAGGGTGACCGCGGCGCTGGCCGCGGCCGCCGACGCGGGCGTGCCGACCGGCGTGCTGCTCACCGACGACATCACCATGTCCAACCTGGGCCTGACCGAGGGCTCGGAGGTGGTGGTGGCGCCGGTGCAGGTGGCCGCGGCCCGCTCGGTCACCGTGTCCGGGTCCCGGCTGGCCAGCACCGGGGTCGCGCCGGAGACGGTGCGGCTGGCGCTGATCGGCAAGGTCATCACCACCGGCGACGCGGTGTCGCTGCTGCCCCAGGACCTGGCCCCGCCGCCCGAGGCCGACGTCAGCACCGCCCGCCGGAAGCTGTCCCTGGCGATCGGGCTGACCTGGACCAACGAACTGCTCACCATCACCGCCACCGAACCCGACGGCGTGGTCGCGGTGCAGCCCTCCACCGTGGTCAGCTGGCGGGACGGCGCCCGCACCGGCGAACCACCCGCCGCGGCCCGGCCCGTGCTGCCCGCGCCGGTGGCCATCGCGCCGCCCGTGCCCGCCGCGCCGCCGGTGCCGGTGGCCGACCTGGTGGGTGCGCAGGACGCGGCCCGGCGGCTCACCGAATGGCTCGAACTCTCCTTCCGCCGCCCCGAACTGCTCGCTCGGCTCGGTGCCTCCGCCCGGCTCGGTGTGCTGGTCAGCGGGCCGGAAGGGGTCGGCAAGTCCACCCTGGTGCGCTCGGTGGCCGCCGCGGTGGAAGCCGAGGTGATCGAACTGATCGCGCCGAGTGCCGCCGCCCTGGAACCGGCCGCGGCCAGTCAGCGCGCGCACGACGCGATCAGCGCCGCGGTGGCCAAGGCCCGGCGCAGCACCCCGTGCGTGCTGCTCATCGCCGACATCGAGGCGCTGCTGCCTGCCAACGACCCGCCGCCGCTGGCCACCGTGGTGCTTGACGCGCTGCACGCCGCGGTGGACACCCCCGGCCTGGCCATCGTGGCCACCACCGCCTCGCCCGAGGGCACCCACCCCAAGCTGCGCGATCCCGACCTGGTCGACCGCGAGCTGACCGTGCCGCCGCCGGATGCCCGCACCCGCACCGAACTGCTGCGCGTGCTGCTCCGCGAGGCCCCGCTGGAGGACGGCGTCGACCTGGCCGTGGTCGCCGAACGCACCCCCGGTTTCGTGGTCGCCGACCTGGTCGCGCTGCGCCGGGACGCCGCGGTCCGGGCCGCGCTGCGGCAGCGGGAGACCGCCGAACCGCGGATCGGCCAGGAGGACCTGCTCGGCGCGGCGCAGACCGTGCGGCCGATCTCCATGTCCGCCTCCGACGCCCTGGCCACCGGCGGGCTGACCCTGGACGACGTCGGCGACATGACCGAGGTCAAGCAGGCGCTCACCGAATCGGTGCTGTGGCCGCTGCAGTACCCGGACTCCTTCGCCCGGCTCGGCGTGCAGCCCCCGCGCGGGGTGCTGCTCTACGGGCCGCCAGGGTGTGGCAAGACCTTCCTGGTGCGTGCGCTGGCCGGGTCAGGGCGGGTCAACGTCATGTCGGTCAAGGGCGCCGAGCTGATGGACAAGTGGGTCGGCGAGTCCGAACGCGCGGTCCGCGAACTGTTCCGCCGGGCCGCCGACGCCGCACCCACCCTGCTGTTCCTGGACGAGGTGGACGCGCTCGCGCCACGCCGCGGCCAGTCCTCGGACTCCGGGGTCGGCGACCGGGTGGTGGCCGCGCTGCTCACCGAACTCGACGGGGTCGAACCACTCAACGACGTGGTGATCATCGGCGCCACCAACCGGCCCGAACTCGTCGATCCGGCCCTGCTGCGGCCCGGCCGGCTGGAGCGCCTGGTCTACGTGCCGCCGCCGGACGCCGAAGCGCGCACCGAGATCCTCAAGTCGGCGGCCCGGCACACCCCGCTGACCGCCGAGGTCGACCTGAGCGCGCTGGCGCTGGAGCTGGACGGCTATTCCGCCGCCGACTGCGCCGCGCTGATCAGGGAGGCCGCGCTGACCGCGATGCGCGAGTCCCTGGACGCCGCCGAGGTCACCCCGGCGCACCTGGACAGCGCGCGCAAGGCGGTCCGCCCGTCCCTGGACCCGGTGCAGCTGGCCAACCTGGCCGCCTACGCCGACCGGCACCGCCAGGGCGGCTGAGCCGCGACCCGAGGGCGGCGGCTACTTGGCGTTGCCGCCGTCCTTGCCACCGCTACCCGCCTTGTACTCCCTGGTCACGATCATGATCAGGCCCGGCTTGGCGTCCTTGAGGCCATCGAACCGCGCCTCGGCCCGGATGCCGAAGTTCCTGGCCAGCGCCTTGGCCGCGGCTTCCTCGTCGGTGCCCGGCCGGTAGTAGACCGTGGTGGTCGGGATGATCCCGGAGGAGTAGTTGCCGACCTCGTCGACCGGATAGCCGGCGTTGCGCAGGTCCGTGGCGGCGTGATCGGCCAGGTTCTTGATGTTGGAGTTGTTGTAGACCCGGACCGCGGCCTTCGGCTGGGCCGGCGGCGGCTGCGCGCTGGTCACCGGCGGCGGCTGGGCCGAGGTGCTGGGCGGCGGCTCGCTGCTCGGCGTGGTGCTGGGCGGCGGCTCGGCGGAGCTGCTGGTCGGCGGCGCCGGTTCGCTGGAGGTGGTCGGCTGGGTCGGTTCGGCCGAGGTGGTGCTGGACGGCCCGGGTTGAGCGCCGTTCTGCGGATCCTCGGAGCCGTTGGCGAACAGGGTCACCACGCCCAGCACAAGTGCCACCGCCGCGACGCCTAGGGCCGCCAGCCCCGCGACCCGCAGTGGGCGGGATGCGCTGGACGGCTCCACCGAGCTCATGCATTGCCTCCGAGAACGCTGACTTCAGCAGTGGCGGAAAGATCTATCAGATCGGTTCGATGCCCAGCCGCCGAGCGGCCCTGGTGCGCTGCCTGCTGGCGCGCAACCGGCGCAGGCGCTTGATCAGCATCGGGTCGGCAGCCAGTGCGGCCGGTTTGTCGATCAGCGCGTTGAGCACCTGGTAGTAACGGGTGGCGGACATGTCGAAGATCTCGCGGATGGCCTGTTCCTTGGCGCCCGCGTACTTCCACCACTGACGCTCGAAGGCGAGCACCTCGTGGTCCCGCTCGGTCAGCCCGTCGGCAGGCGGCCGCCCGGCCTTCGCCGCCGGGTCGTTGTCCTGGTCACAGGACCGCGCCCTGACCTCTGCGGCGTCCATCCGGCTCCGATCGGCGAATCCCACGGCTGTCATTTCCGGTTAACTCATTACACCACGTAACCCTGACACAGGCTGGGGCACAGCCCGGCGCGTCCGACCGACACGCCGATAGGCTTTCCGGCATGGCCGTGCACCCCATCGTCATCGCCGGTAACCCCGTGCTGCACAACCCGACGCGCCCTGTCGAGCAGTTCGACGACGCGCTGCGCACCCTGATCGCCGACATGTACGAGACCATGGCCGCCTCCAACGGCGTCGGTCTCGCGGCCAACCAGATCGGGGTCGACCAGCGCCTGTTCGTCTACAACTGCCATGACGACGAGGGCAACTGGTTCAAGGGCGTCGTGGTCAACCCGGTGCTGGAGACCAGCGAGATCCCCGAGGGCATGCCCGATGAGGAAGACGACATCGAGGGCTGCCTGTCCGCCCCCGGCGAGGCATTCCCCACCGGCCGCGCCGACTGGGCCAAGGTCACCGGCTTCGACGGCGACGGCAACCCGATCGAGGTCGAGGGCAAGGGCTTCTTCGCCCGCTGCCTGCAACACGAGACCGACCACCTGGACGGCTACCTGTACCTGGACCGGCTGACCGGCAGGCACAAGCGCGCCGCGAAGAAGGCCCTCAAGGCCAACGGCTGGGGCGTGGACGGGCTGAGCTGGATGCCGGGCGAGGTCGAGGACCCGTTCGGGCACTGAGGTGGACTCCTTACCCTGCGGGCACATCGCCGTCGCGGCACAGCGCCGGATGTGCCCGCACCTGAACGCCGAGCACGACCAGGTCTACTACCGGCTGCTGACCGGGCGCGGGATGGACTACGACCTGGTGTGCCAGGACTGCGCCGGGCAGGCGGACCCGGCGGCCACGCTGACCGAGGTCTGCCTCGGCTGCGCGGAGGCGGTCGACGAGGACTGGTCCGACGTGCTCGGCTGGCGCGGCGAGCCGGAGATCCGGCTGCGCGATGCCGAGCTGACCGGCACCTGGACCAGCCGGGCGAGCGCGGCGGAACCGCTGAACCCGCGCTGTCTGGCCCCGCTGCCGGATGGCTGGCTGGCGCTGACCGCGCATGGCCTGGTCCACCTCGGCGCGACGGCCGACCGACCGGTAGCGGCCCGGATCGAACTGCCCGCCGAGACACCGCGGCAGTACCTCGACCGGGTCCACGGACCGGCGCTGCACACCGGGCCGGACGGGCGCTTCGCCGCGGTCGTCACCGACTACGGCCGGTACGGGACCGTGCTGGACCTGCGCACCGGCCGGGCGGTGCGGTCCCTGGACCGTGGTGCCTACCACGAGGAGACCACCCCCTTCCCGTTCGCCTTCCTGGACGCGGCCAGGGTGGTCACCGCCACCGGCTGGAACCGGCTGGAGATCATCGACCTCGGCACCGGCCAGTCGCTGGGCGGCGACGAACCCGCGTCCTACTTCCGCGGCGCCCTGACCCCCAACCCGTCGAGCACCCGGGTGCTCGACGACGGCTGGGTGTGGAGCCCGGTCGGCATGCCGCGAGCACTCGACGTCGGGGCCCTGCTGCGCGGCGAGGAGCACGAGGACCGGCTCACCTTCCGGGCCTACGCCTGGGACCAGCCGGTGGCCTGGGTGGATGAGGACGTCGTCGCGATTCAGCGCATTGGCCAGGACGACGAGGCGATGATCGACGGGGTGGAGCTGTACGACGCCCGGCGGGTCGTGCGGACCGGGATGTTCGCCGGTCCGGCCGGGCCGATGTGGGGCTTCGGCGGCCTGCTGCACGTCAGCGCGGCCGAGGGCTTCGAGGTCTGGGACCCCGTCGAGGGCGCCAGGGTCGGGCTGGTCGAGGGGTTCCGGCCGCAGGCGCACAACCCGGTGACCGGGGCGTTCGCCGAGCTGCGGGACGGCGTGCTGCGCACCGTGGCGGATATTCGCTGGCCCGCTGTCGGAGGATGAACGGGTGGACTACGCGATCCGGCACACCAACCGGCGACTGGCGCCATTGCCGGATGGCTGGCTGACCATCAACGAGGCCAACGACCACCTGGTCCGGCTGCGGGAGGACGGCACCGCGGAGGTGGTCGCCGACTTCGTGTCCTGGGAGCACACCGCGGAGCCACAGACCTTCATGGGCCGGGAGCGGGGCTTCGGGTTGCACACCTCGGCGGACGGCCGGTTCGCGGCGGTGACCGACGACTACGGCTGGCACGGGTCGCTGGTGGATCTGACGGCGGGGCACGAGGTGTTCGCGTTGTCCCGCGGCGAGGACTGGGACGTGCAGACCGTGCCGTTCGGGGTGGCCTTCCTGCCGGGGGACGTGCTCATCGCGCAGACCGACTGGAACCGCATCGACGCGTTCGCGCTGCCGAGCGGGGAACTGCTGACCGAGCGCGAGATCACCACCGAGTGGCCAAGGGACGGACCCGAGCCGGAGAACCACATCAGCGACTTCCACGGGTCGCTGCACCCCAGCCCGTCCGGGCGGTGGCTGCTGACCAACGGCTGGGTGTGGCACCCGTTCCCGCTGCCCGCGCTGATCGATGTGACGGCCTGGCTGGGTGGGCACACCCACGCGCCTGAGCGGTACCGCGGGCTGGACTACGCCGACGGCCTGTGGGACATGCCGGTGGCCTGGCTGGACGACGACACCGTCGCACTGCAACGCCTCAACCACCACGGCACCGCGACGCTGACCACCGAGCTGTACGACGCGCCCTCCGGTGAGAAGACCGGCGAGCTGCGCGGACTGGACGGGCCGATGTGGGCCTACCAGGGGAAACTGCATGTCAGCGGCACCGACGGGCTGGAGACCTGGGATCCGGCGACGGGGCAGCGGGTCGGGCTGGTGGCGGGCGTCCGGCCCACCGCGCACAACCCGGCGACCGGCGCGTTCGCCGAGCTGCGGGACGGCGTGCTGCACACCGTGGCGAATATTCACTAGCTCCCCCCGAGACCATCAGGACATGACTCTGGGGGAGAGCGCATACGCGACCCGGCACACCCGCAGGCGGCTGGCGCCGTTGCCGGATGGCTGGCTGACCATCAACGAGAGCAACGACCGCCTGATCCGGCTGTCCGGGTCCGGCGCGGCGGAGGTGGTCGCCGACTTCGGGTCCTGGGAGATCGACCCGGCGGACGAGACCGCCGCCCACGGCCGTGAGCGGGGTGTCGGGTTGCACACCTCGGCGGACGGGCGGTTCGCGGCGGTGACCGACGACTACGGCTGGCACGCGTCGGTGGTGGATCTGGCCGCTGGACGCGAGGTGTTCACGCTGCGCAGGGGCGAGGGCTGGGACTCCTGGACGGTGCCGTTCGGGGTGGCCTTCCTGCCGGGGAACTCGCTCATCGCGCAGACCGACTGGAACCGGATCGACGCGTTCAACCTGCCCAGCGGTGAACTGCTGACCGGGGACGAGCCCGGCTCGGACGGGGAAAGGCGGGACCGCAGCTTCGAGTACCTCGGCGCCCTGCACGCCAGTCCCACCGGGCGCTGGCTGATCGTCGACGGCTGGTTCTGGCATCCCGACACCTGGGACGTGCCGGTGGCGTGGCTGGATGAGGACACCGTGGCCGTCCAATGGCTGAACAGCCACAGCACCGCGGCGACGTTCACCGATCTGTTCCACGCGCCCACCGGGGAGCAGACCAAGCGGCTGTACGGGCTGCAGGGGCCGATGTGGGGCCACCAGGGCAAGTTGTACGTCAGCGGGTCGGCTGGACTGGAGACCTGGCACCCGGAATCCGGGCGGATCGAGGGCCTGGTGGCGGGCATCCGGCCCACCGCGCACAACCCGGCGACCGGCGGGTTCGCCGAGCTGGTCGACGGGACCCTGCGCACATTTCACCCGGCGAGCGGTGTGGTCAGCACGCCGATCGCTCACTATGGTGCCTAGAGGGCCCGTGCGGCCCACCACCACAACAAAACACGCGGGAGCTCGTACCGAAACGGGCTGAGAGGGCAGCTAGGTGTCGGCTTTTCGACCCTGGGGCTGTCGACCGCCTGAACCTGACCGGGTAATGCCGGCGTAGGGAGCTTTGCCATGACGGCACTTGCCGATCGGAATGTCCGTCCGACCGTCACCACCGGCCCGATCGAGGGGTCGAGCAAGGTCTACGTCGAGGGACCGGATGGGATCCAGGTGCCGTTCCGGCGCGTGGGGCTGTCCAACGGCGAACACCTCGACGTGTACGACACCTCCGGCCCGTACACCGACAGCACTGCCGCGATCGACGTGCACAGCGGACTGCCGAAGCTGCGCGCGGACTGGGTGGCCGCGCGGGAGCCGGTCAACGGCGCGGTGTCCCAGCTCGCCTACGCCAAGGCGGGCATCATCACCCCGGAGATGCAGTACATCGCCGTGCGCGAGGGCGTCGATGTGGAGCTGGTGCGCAGCGAGGTCGCCATCGGCCGGGCGGTCATCCCGCTCAACCGGTGCCACCCCGAGGCGGAGCCGATGATCATCGGGAAGAAGTTCCTGGTGAAGATCAACGCCAACATCGGCAACTCGGCCGTGTCCTCCTCCATCGAGGACGAGGTGGAGAAGATGGTGTGGGCGACCCGCTGGGGCGCCGACACCGTGATGGACCTCTCCACCGGCAAGCGGATCCACGAGACCCGTGAGTGGATCATGCGCAACTCGCCGGTGCCGATCGGCACGGTGCCGATCTACCAGGCCCTGGAAAAGGTCAACGGGGATCCGGCGCGGCTGTCCTGGGAGGTCTACCGGGACACCGTGATCGAGCAGTGCGAGCAGGGCGTGGACTACATGACCGTGCACGCGGGCGTGTTGCTGCGCTACGTGCCGCTGACCGCCAAGCGGGTCACCGGCATCGTCTCCCGGGGCGGGTCGATCATGGCCGCCTGGTGCCTCGCGCACCACAAGGAGAGCTTCCTCTACACCCACTTCGAGGAGCTGTGCCAGATCCTGCGGGCCTACGACGTCACCTTCTCCCTTGGTGACGGCCTGCGGCCGGGCTCGATCGCCGATGCCAACGACGAGGCCCAGTTCGCCGAGCTGCGCACGCTGGGCGAGCTGACCCACATCGCCCGCTCGCACGACGTGCAGGTGATGATCGAGGGTCCTGGGCACGTGCCGATGCACAAGATCAAGGAGAACGTGCGGCTGGAGGAGGAGCTGTGCGGTGAGGCGCCGTTCTACACCCTCGGCCCGCTGGCCACCGACATCGCGCCCGGCTACGACCACATCACCTCGGCCATCGGCGCGGCGCAGATCGCCTGGCACGGCACCGCGATGCTCTGCTACGTCACGCCCAAGGAGCACCTGGGCCTGCCCAACCGGGACGACGTGAAGGTCGGCGTGATCACCTACAAGATCGCCGCGCACTCCGCCGACCTGGCCAAGGGACACCCGAGGGCGCAGGAACGCGATGACGCGCTGTCCCAGGCGCGGTTCGAGTTCCGCTGGGTGGACCAGTTCAACCTGTCGCTGGACCCGGACACCGCCCGGTCCTTCCACGACGAGACCCTGCCAGCCGATGGGGCCAAGACCGCGCACTTCTGCTCGATGTGCGGGCCGAAGTTCTGCTCCATGAAGATCACTCAGGACGTGCGCAAGTACGCTGAGGAGCACGGACTTTCCTCAGTTGAGGCGATCGAGGCGGGTATGCGGGAGAAATCGGGCGAGTTTTCCGAGCAGGGCAACAAGGTCTACCTGCCTGTGGTGGACCGTTGACGGAACAGCACGCAGGAGCGCCGACCCCGCCGCGGGCACTGACCATCGCCGGTTCGGATTCCGGCGGCGGGGCCGGACTCCAGGCCGACCTGCGCACCTTCCTCGGGTGCGGGGTGCACGGCATGACCGCGATCACCGCGATCACCGTGCAGAACTCGCTCGGGGTGACCGGGATCGTGGAGATCCCGCCGGAGACGGTGGCCGCCCAGATCGAGGTGGTGGCCACCGATATCGGGGTGCAGGCGGCGAAAACGGGCATGCTGGCCAACGCGGAGATCATCACCGCCATCGCCAAGGCCTGCGACACGGTCGGCATCGGCCGGGACGGCCGCTCGCCGTTCGTGGTCGACCCGGTGGCCGCCTCCATGCACGGCGATCCGCTGTTGCGGGACAACGCGCTGGAGGCGTTCAAGCGGGAGCTGTTCCCGCGGGCCACGCTGGTCACGCCGAACCTGGACGAGGTGCGGCTGCTGACCGGGATCGACGTCAAGCACCGGGACGAACTCCGGGACGCCGCGGTGGCCATGCACGCCTACGGTCCACAGTGGACACTCATCAAGAGCGGCCACCTCAGCAGCGATCCGCAGTGCGTCGACCTGTTGTACGACGGGAAGACGTTCCTGGAGCTGCCCGGTCCGCGCTACGACACCGTGCACACCCACGGCGGTGGCGACACCCTGGCCTCGGCGATCACCTCGGCGCTGGCCAAGGGCTGGGACCTGGTGGAGGCGGTGCGCTTCGGCAAACGCTATGTGCGGGAAGCGGTCCGGCAGTCCTACCCGCTGGGCGGGGGCGTCGGTCCGGTGTCCGGGATGTGGCGGATCAGGGACCTCGACGAGGTCTAGTACGCGCGAAACGGGGAGGACGACGACCGTCGTCTTCCCCGTTGGTGCACCTGGTCAGGCCTCGAGGTCCGGGCTGGAGGCGTGTGCCCAGAACCGCTGTGGGATGCGCCCGGCCCGCCTGGCCAGCCGACCGCCCTCGACCGCGGCGCGCATGGCCGCGGCCATCAGTTCCGGGTGCCGGGCGCGGTTGACCGCGGTGGCCAGCAAGACCGCCGAGCAGCCCAGTTCCATGGCCAGTGCGGCGTCGGAGGCGGTGCCGATCCCGGCGTCCAGGATCACCGGCACACCCGCCCTGGAGACGATCAGTTCGATGTTGTGCGGGTTGCGGATGCCGAGGCCGGTGCCGATCGGGGAGCCCAGCGGCATCACGGCCGCGCAGCCGATGTCCTCGAGTTTGCGGGCCAGCACCGGGTCGTCGTTGGTGTAGGGCAACACGATGAAGCCGTCGGCCACGAGTTGCTCGCAGGCCTCCAGCAGTTCGATCGGGTCCGGCAGCAGGGTCTGGTCGTCGGCGACCACCTCGACCTTGACCCAGCGGGTCTCCAGGGCCTCCCTGGCCAGCCGCGCGGTGAGCACCGCCTCGGCCGCGCTCTTACAGCCCGCGGTGTTGGGCAGTGGGCGGATGCCCAGGCGCCGCAACAACTCCAGCACGCCGGTGCCGCCCTCGCTGTCCAGCCTGCGCATGGCCACCGTGGTCAGCTCCGTGCCGGAGGTCACCAGGGCCTGCTCCAGGATGGACAGGTTCTGCGCGCCGCCGGTGCCCATCACCAGTCTTGAGCCGAACTCGTGTTCGGCGATCACCAGCTGGTCGTCCACTCAACCTCCCTGTACCGCAGTGAGCACTTCCACGACCGAACCCTCGCGCAACCTGGTCTCCGCCCAGCTCGCGCGGGGCACCACGGCGCCGTCGAGGGCGACCGCGATTCCCGTGCTGGGTGCGGCCAACAGGGTCAGCACCTCGGCCACCGTGGCGCTCTCGGCCAGCTGGTGGTCGTTGCCGTTGACCCGTACCTTCATCTGCTCCTCCCGGGGTCGGCTGCCTTCGCTTCGGGGGTGATCTCCTTGTCCGCCAACAGGTCCAGCACGACCTCGGCGGTGACCGGGGCGAGCAGCACGCCGTTGCGGTGATGCCCGGCCGCCACCAGCAGGCCGGGTTCCAGCCAGCCGAGCAGCGGCAGGTTGTCCATGCTGCCCGGCCGCAGGCCCGCGGCGGTCTCGACCAGCGCGTACTCGGCGATGGACGGCATGAGTTCCTCGGCGTGCAGCAGCAGATCACGCACGCCACCGGCCACCACGTCGGTGTCGAATCCGGCCTCGTACTGGGTCGCGCCGAGCACCAGACCGTTGTCCGGCCGGGGAACCAGGTAGATCGGCTTGCCACGCACCGAGCCGCGCACGGTGCGGGTGGGCGGCGGCAGCGCGCCGCGGCGGTGCCGCAGCCGCAGGATCTCGCCCTTCACCGGGCGGATCAGCCCGGCCAGCCCGGGGTGGAGCCGGGCGCTCCAGGCGCCGGCCGCGAGCACCGTCACCTCACTGTCCAAAATAGACCCGTTGTCCAGCAGCACCTTGCCGGGTAAGGTCTCCGCGGCCGCAACCGCGATGAACTCGACGCCATTGGCCGCGCAGGCCGCGCGCAGTGCGGCCAGGAACAGCCGGTTGTCCACGGACAGGTCGCCGGGCACGTTCAGCCCGCCGCGCACGGCCGGGCCGAGCGAGGGTTCCAGCCCGCGCAGTTCCCTGCCGGTGAGCTGGTGCACCTCCCGGCCCAGCGAGGTCAGGTACTCGGCCAGCCTGGCCAGCTCGTCCCGGTCGGCCGCGTCCACCCCGACGGCCAGGGTGCCCGCGGTGTGCAGGCCGGGATCCCGGCCTGCCTCGGCCTGTAGCCGGGCGGCGAATTCCGGCCAGCGGCGCAGCGAGGCCGCGCCCAGCGCGAGCACGTCCTCCTCCCCCGGCCAGGCCTCGGTGACCGGGGCGAGCATGCCGCCGGCCACCCAGGAGGAGCCGGAACCCGGCGCCGGATCGACCACCCTGACCCGGAATCCGGCCGCGGCGGCTCGCCAGGCGATGGACAGACCGATGACGCCGCCACCCACGACGACGACTGCCTTCGACACGAATCTCACGCTCCCTGCGCCGGCATGACCCGGATCAGGTTCGACGGTCGGAGTCAGCGGACTCCCTCTCAGCCCAGTGCTCTCCCGGGCTCCCGTGCGGACCGATTTCCACCGTAGCAGCCGGGACTGAGGGCGCATAGGCTCGCATACCGTGCCCGGACTCGACGGAGATCAGATTCGCCAGCGGCTGCGTGCGGCGCGGCTGTACCTGTGCACCGACGGCCGTCGCGAACGCGGCGACCTGCCTGCCTTCCTGGACGCCGCGCTGGCCGGTGGGGTGGACATCGTGCAGTTGCGGGAGAAGGGACTGGAGGCCGCCGAGGAGTTGCGGCTGCTGGAGGTCTTCGCCGCCGCCTGCGCCAAGCACGATGTGCTGCTCGCGGTGAACGACCGGGCCGATGTGGCGCTGGCCGCAGGGGCCGATGTGCTGCACCTCGGCCAGGACGACCTGCCGGTGCCACTGGCCAGGCGGATCGTCGGCGAGCAGGTGGTGATCGGCCGCTCCACGCACGACCCCGCGCAGGCCGACGCGGCGGCGATCGAGCCGGGCGTGGACTACTTCTGCACCGGCCCGTGCTGGCCGACCCCGACCAAACCCGGTCGTCCAGCGCCGGGCCTGGACCTGGTGCGACACACCGCGGCCGCCGGGCACGAGCGGCCCTGGTTCGCCATCGGCGGCATCGACGAGACCCGGCTGCCCGAGGTCCTGGACGCCGGGGCGGACCGGATCGTGGTGGTCCGGGTGCTCACCGAGGCGGCGGACCCGGAGGCCGCGGCCGCCCGGTTGAAGGCCCGGCTCGGCTGAGCGCCGACCTGACGACCGCGGCGTTCCCGCCGGAAAGGCGGGAACGCCGCTGTCGTCTTACCAACCCGGTGCGGTGCGGTCGGGGGGCTGACAACACACCGCGCGCCGGGAAGCCTCAGCCGGTGGCCAGGGTCAGCCGGTAGACCTTGAGCGCCTCGTTGACCGGCTGGTACCAGGACACCGACTCCTCACCACGCTTGGCAAGGCAGCTCTCGTTGCGGCCGTCACCGTTGGCGTCGTAGAGCTTGGCGCCGCTGGTGATGCCCTGGGCCTGGTCGCCGGAGACGTTGGACCCGCCGGAGTCGCCCGGCTCGACGCAGGCGTTGTGCTGCACCAGGCCGCGCACGGTGATCGCGGAGCCGTCGATCTGACCGTACTTGACAGTAACATTGCGCGCGGTGACCACGCCGCAGGTCCACCTACTCGTGGAACCGGACTTGCACAGGCTCGCGCCGACCGCGGCCTCGGTGGACCCCTTGATCGTCACCGCCCCGCCGTCGTGCGTGCTGACCTGGGGCAGCAGCGTCCAGCCGGACGCCGGGTCCACGGTCACCTCGGCGAAGTCGTTCTGGTCCTTCCAGTTGACCCGGCTGAAGTCGCCGATCTTGACGTTGCCCAGCGCGTTGACCAGGCTGCCGCCGTCCGCGCAGTGCCCGGCGGTGAGCAGCCGGGGCTGACCGTCGGCGGTGGTCGCGGTGAACCCGGCCGAGCAGCGCCCACCGGCCGCGCCGCTCATGTAGATCGCGCCGCCGCCGGAAAGGTCGCCGGTCGGGGTGGCCGCGGCGGCGCTCTCCACCACCCGCACGCCCTGGGTGCCCGAGGCGAAGCGCTCGGCGGCGGCCCGGCCGCCGGGGGTCGCGGTGAGCACGAGCCGGTTGCCGGGCTCGTCCACGTAGAAGCTGGTGACCTCGCGCGGGGCCTGCCGGGCGTCCAGGACGGCCTTGGCCTGCTCCAGCTCGGCCAGCGAGTGGCGGTGCAGGCGGGCGGTGGCGCCGGTGGCACGCACGGCGGCCAGCGCGGCGGGCTCGGTCACGCCGACGACCGCGGTGCCGGTGCCGGGGTCGAACCAGGAGCCGGCGAACCGGGCGCCGAGGCGGTCCCGGAGTCCGGCGGCGATCCGCCCGGCCAGCCGCTCCCGGTGCAGGCGCTCGCCTGCCTGCGCGGGGCTGAGGCCGAGATCGCGGCCCATCGCCGCGGTCAGGTCGCCGGGCAGGGCCGAGGCGGACTGCGCACCGATCGTGAGCAGGCCACCGGCCAGCAGGGCCACCGCGGCCAGACTAGTTACGGAACGTCGCTTCATCCGAACGCCCTTCCCTCTATCGGGCCACTTGACTAGGCCAGACGGGGGAAAGTTAGCGACGGATTGTGAGTTTGCCCAGGGTCGAATGACCGTGTTTCGAAGAATTCGAAGTGAAAGGCGCCCGCGGGGCAGGGATCCCGCGGGCGCCTTCCGGCGGGTGCGAGTGGGTCGGCTTGCAGGGCGCCGGCCCACCTCACCCTTACGGTCAGCTCGTGACGAGCCGGAGCCCGTACGCGCTGAGGATCTCGTTCACCGGCTGGAAGAAGGTGGTGCCGCCGGAGGAGCAGTTGCCCGAGCCACCCGAGGTCACACCCTGGGCGTTGGTGCCGCTGAGCCACGAGCCACCGGAGTCACCCGGCTCGGCGCAGGCGTTGGTGCGGGTCATGCCGGTCACCGCGCCCTGGGGGTAGCGCACGGTCTGGTTCTTGGCCTGGACGGTGCCGCAGCGCCAGCCGGTGGTGGAGCCGGAGCGGCAGATGGCCGCGCCGACCGCGGACTCGGCCGAGCCGGTGACCCGGACGGTGGTCGTGCCGCTGTAGCGGTTCACCACGCCCCGCGGGGTCCAGTTCGCGTTGGTGGCCACCCAGGCGAAGTCGCCGTTGCCCGGGAAGGTCGAGCCGCGGTAGGTGCCCTGGGCGACCCGGTTGAAGCCCTGGGTCGCGGTGCCCGGCCGGCCGCAGTGCCCGGCGGTGACGAAGCCGCCCTGCACCGAGAAGCCGATCGAGCAGCGGCCGCCGCCCATGTAGTAGGCGTCGCCACCACGCACGTCATACAGCGGGGTGGGGGCCTCGTCGGTCTCCACGACCTTGATCGCGGAGGCGTCCGGCAGCGTGGCCAGGTGCGCACGGGCGGCCTGCGTCGCGCCGGGCTGCACGTTGACCACCACGTTGTTGTTCTTGACGTCGACGTACCAGCCGGTCACCCCGGCCGGGGCCTTGGCCTCGGCCGCGTCCAGCGCGGACTTCACGCCGTCCAGGGCGGCCACGCCGCGGGCGACGACCTTGGCGGTGGCACCGGCGGCCTCGACCGCGGCGGCCTTGGCCGCGTCGGTCACGCTGACCACCAGCTTGGCGCTGCCCGCGTCGAAGTGCGCGCCGGCGAACGCGGCGCCGACGGCCTCGCGCACCGAGTTCTCGATCTGTGCTGCCTTGTTCTCGCTGTTCACCCGGTCAACCGCCTGTTCGGCGGTCAGACCGAGGTCACGCTGCATGGCCTGCAGCATCTCGGGGGAGGCGAAACCCTCCGCCGCGGCGGGCAGGGTGCCCACGACGACCGCTCCGGTGGCCAGCAACGCCACGCCGGCGGCGCGTGCTGCGACTGCGATCTTCATTCGTAGCCCTCTCGTGTTGGTGAGACACCGGGCCGTCGTTGGCAGGGGGTGCAAGGGCGACGGCCCGTGGGGGGTCGAACTCAACGAGCGTGGGGCCACCGGCGGGACGCCATCGGTTGCATGACCGGGAACGAGTGGTCCATCGGACCGTCCTCTCCGCCAGTGACCATTAGTGACTGTGCGTCATCGCGAATCACTTTTGGGGGACGTTAAAGACACAGACCTACCCGAGGCATCCGCCGAAAGGAGGAACACGTGTCGGCTCTGGGCCATACGTGGGCGTGTCGTGTCACATCACGACCTCGGTAGTGGGCGACATGCAGTAACGAGACTGGGCCGTTCTGACCAACGGATGATCAGGGCGTGGTCCGCGTGGGCTGCGTGCCCGTGGTGGAGCGCGCCGCGCTGCTCGGCGGCGGGGGCGAGGTCGTCGTGGGGGGAGAGCCGGACGTCGTGCTCGGCGGCGGGGACGAGGTGCTGGTCGGCGGAACCTGGCTGGAACTGGTCGGAGGCTCGGACGTCGTGGTGCTCTCGGTAGTGGAGACGGAGCTGGACGGCGTTGGGTTGCCCGGGGTCGGCGTCGGTTTCCGGTCACCCGGTCCGAACAGCTCGCCGACGGTGGTCCGGCCGCCGTTGTCCTTGCCGGACAGCGGCGAGCCGGTGGCCAGCTCTATGGCCAGCACGGCGCCCATGCCAAGGGCGAAGACCAGCGCGGTCACCGCGGCCACCACCTGCCAGCGGCGGAACCAGGGCCGCCGCTCCGGCTCGGGGGCGGCCTCGCGCTCGTCGACGGCGGGGTCGGGCCTGCGCAGGACGACGGTCTCGGCGTCCGGGTCGACGCCGGGGCCGGACTTGGGCAGGTGCACGGTCTCGCCCTGCGGACCGGGCTGGGCCAGGTGGGCGGTCGCCGCGGGTGAGCCGGGCTTGGCCAGCAGGACGGTCTCCGCGTCCAGGCCGGGCTTGGCCGGGGGCGTGACCTCGGCCGGGCCCTCCCGGTCGGTTCGCTCGGCGGCCTGGGCGGCCAGTGCGGCGGTGGCCAGCGCGGTGGGTGCGGCCGCGGTGCGCAGGGCCTTGGCCGCGGCCCGGCTGCGTTCGAGGGAGTGCTGGTACAGCGCACTGCCCACGGTGCTCACCACACTGGCCACCGCGGCCCCGATGATGGTGCCCGCCACCCCGAGTTGCGCACCCAGCGCGGCCGCGGTCACCGCCGCGAGCGCGCCTGCGATCACCTGGGTGAAGGTGACATCCGGACGGTTCCGCTTCTCCTCGCCGCTCATCTTTCCCTTGCGCCTAGCTGTTCCCGGTTACTTCCTTCCAACGTTGACGACGGGCCGGACACTCCTTGGGTTGCCACATGGTGAGGACAGACACAATGTCCTTAATGGACAGTCCACAGTAGAATCACGCGTTTTGTGACGCGGTGTTGGCATGCGTTGGCGGAGCGTCCACCCCGCAGCTGAGGCAGTCCGCGGGCTTCTCCGCCGCCAGCACCCGGTTGTCGATGCCGATGGCGAAGAGGCCACCGGCCGCGCACAGTCCGGCGCAGACCAGCAGCACGACCTGCCAGCCGGCGGTGAGCGCGGCCGGGTCGGCGTACTCGGTGCCGTGCAGCCCGGCCAGCGCGGGCAGCACCGCGACCGCGAGCAGGCCGCCGGTGCGGGCCACCGCGTTGTTCACCCCGGAGGCCGCTCCGGCGTGCGCGTCCGGCGCGGCGGCCAGCACGGTCGCGGTCACCGGGGCCACCGCCAGTGCCAGTCCGATGCCGAAGAGCAGCACCCCCGGCAGCACCCCGAAGACGTAGCTCGCACCTGGCACGACCAGCCGCAACAGCAGGATGCCCGCCGCCACCAGCAGTGGTCCGATGATCAGTTGCAGGCGGGGGCCGAAGCGCTGGGCCAGCCTGCCGGAGCGGGCGGAGAAGACCAGCATGATCAGCGAGATGGGCAGTCCGGCCAGGCCGGCCGCGGTCGGGCTGTAGTGCAGGGAGACCTGGAGCTGGAGCACCAGCAGCATCATCACCCCGCCCAGCGCCGCGTAGACCAGGAAGGTCAGGCCGTTGGCCAGCACGAACGTCCGGTTGGCGAACATCGCGGGCGGGACCAGCGGGTGCCTGCCGCGGACCTGCAGCAGCACGAAGACCGTCATCCCGGTCAGGCCGACGAGCAGGCAGCCGAGCACCAGCGGATCGGTCAGGCCCCTGGCCGGACCCTCCACCAGGGCCGCGGTGATCCCGGCCAGGCCGAGCGCGCCAATGGCCGAGCCGAGGAAGTCCACTCGTTCGTGTTCACCCGAAGAGGACTCCGGCACGTACTTGACCGCCAGCCAGACGCAGGCCGCGGCCAGTGGCAGGTTGATCAGGAAGGCCAGCCGCCAGGACCCGGCCTGCACCAGCAGCCCGCCCAGCAGCGGTCCGAACACCGCGGCCAGCCCGCCCAGCCCGGACCAGGCGCCGATCGCCCTGGCCCGCAGCTCACGCGGGAAGCTGGCCTGCAGGATGGCCAGCGAACCGGGCGTGAGCAGCGCTCCCCCGACCCCCTGCAACACCCTGGCCAGCACCAACAGCTCAGTGTTGACCGCGACCCCGCACAGCAGCGAGGCCAGTCCGAACCAGACCACGCCGATCAGGAACACCCGGCGGCGGCCGTAGCGGTCGCCCAGCGCGCCCGCGATGAGGATCAGCGCGGCCAGTGCCAGCAGGTAGCCGTCCAGGATCCACTGCAGCCCGGACACCGAGGCCCCGAACTCGCGGCCGATCGCGGGCAGGGCCACGTTGACGATGGTGCCGTCCAGCATCGCCATCCCCGAGCCGAGGATGGTGGTGGCCAGGACAGCGCGGGCCTGCCTGCTGTTCCATTCCATGCCCGGCATTGTGCGCCCGAAGTGGCCCTTGACCGCACAATGCCGGCCCCGGCTCAGCCGGGAGGGTTCAAACGGGCGACGAACTTGTACCGGTCGCCCCGGTAGATCGAGCGCACCCACTCCACCGGCTTGTTGTCGGTGTCGAAGGAGTGCCGGGACAGCAGCAGCATCGGCAGCCCGATGTCGGCGCCGAGCAGCTCCGCCTCCTCCGGGGTGGCCAGCGCGGTCTCGATGGTCTCGTCCGCGTGCCCCATCTCCACCCCGAACCGCTCGCGCAGCACCTGGTACAGCGACCCACCAGCGCCGATGTAGCGCCGCAGCCCGCGGAACCGGCCCAGTGCGAGGTGGGTCAGCTCGATGGCCATCGGCTCGCCGTCGGCCAGCCGCAGCCGCCGCAGCCGGAGCACCTTGGCCCCCGGCCGCACGCCCAGCATCCGGGCCAGTTCGGCCTCGGCAGGCTGTTCGCTGGCCTCCAGCAGCCTGGAGGCCGGCTGGCGGCCCTGGGCCCGCATGTCCTCGGTGTACGAGCTGAGTTGCAGTCGTTGCGCGACCTTGGGCGCGGCCGCGAAGGTGCCTTTGCCCTGCACCCGGAGCAGCCTGCCCTCCACGGTCAGCTCGGCAAGCGCTTGCCGAACCGTCGTGCGGGACACGTCGAAGTCCGCGGCCAGCGAGCGCTCGGTCGGGATCGGCGAACCCGGCGGCAGCGACCGCAGCAGGTCGAGCAGGTGTCGCTTCAGTCCCCAGTACTTCGGCTCCCGCTGGGTGCGCGGGTTCACGCCCGCCTCAGCCGACGTCACGTCCAGCATGTCCTCCTCCTCGGCATTGGCGCCCCCATACCTTTCTAGTGGTCCAAGCATGCCCTTAGCCCGGATAACGAGGCCGCTCAGCCCTCGGAACGTCTTTACAACGTCTTCGCAACTGTCTTGACAGGACATGTGGTCCGGACCACTCTTCAGCGCATTGGTCTACACCACTTCAGCGCGCCCGGCCAGCGTGACACGGTACGGCCGGGCTCAGAAGGGCGGCGATGGTGAAGCGCTGGACAAAGGTAGCTGTGAGTGCTGTGGCAGCGGCACTCACGGTGTCTGGTTGTGCCGGTTCGGGTGGCAACTCGGGCCAGGGGGGTAGCAAGGAACTCGTCGTGTGGCTGATGAGCGGCTCCGCGCCGACAGCCCTGACGGATGAGCTGCACAAGGAGTTCGAGGCGGCCCACCCGGGCGTCAAGGTGAAGTACGAGGTCCAGCAGTGGACCGGCATCCAGGACAAGCTGAACACCGCACTGGCCGGCACCACTCCGCCGGACGTGCTCGAGATCGGCAACACCCAGTCCCCGAAGTTCGCCGAGCAGAAGGTGCTCACCGACCTGACCGCGAACTCCGCGGACCTGGGCGGGGCGAACTGGGGCGCGGGCCTGAAGGCCTCCGGCGCCTGGGACGGCAAGCAGTACGCGGTGCCGTTCTACGCGGCCAACCGGCTGGTGCTCTACCGCAAGGACCTGTTCGAGAAGGCGGGCATCACCACGCCGCCGACCACGCAGGCCGAGTGGCTGACCGCGATCGAGAAGCTCAAGGCGGCGAACAAGGACGACCCGGAGTTCCAGCCGCTCTACCTGGCCGGGCAGAACTGGTACACCCTGCTCTCCTTCATCTGGGACGAGGGCGGTGACGTGGCCAAGCAGGACGGCACCAAGTTCACCGCCACGCTGAACACCCCCGAGGCCAAGGCCGGGCTGGAGTTCTACAAGAAGCTGGTGGACGTCTCCGGCACCAAGGCGCCCAAGGACGCCGACGAGGAGAAGCCCCCGCAGGCCGGTGTGTACGGCAAGGGCAAGGTCGGCATGATCGTCGGCCTGCCGTGGGAGGTCGCCACCGCGGCCAAGGAGAACCCCGAGATCAAGAACCTGACCAGCGGTTTCGCCATCCCTGGCAAGAAGGCCGGCAGCACCGCGCCGGTGTTCCAGGGCGGGTCCAACCTGGCCGTCCCGGCCGGCAGCAAGAACGCCGACCTGGCCAAGGACTACCTGAAGCTGCTGGCCACCGAGAAGTACCAGCAGCAGCTGGTCGGGGCAGGCATGATCCCCGGCTCGTCCAAGAACACCAGTGCGCTGGACAAGGACCCGGTCTCGGCCGCCATGGCCAAGGGCGCGCTCTCCGGCAAGGCCGTGCCGGCCAGCCCGAACTGGGGCTCGGTCGAGGCAGGCGCCAACCCGATCAAGACCATGCTGACCGCGTACCTGACCGGGGTGAAGAGCCTGGACCAGGCCACCGCGGACGCGAACACGGCGATCCAGCAGGCGCTCGCGGGCAAGTAGCTCGATGACCGCGACAGTGGACACCACGGTGCCGGCGGGGGCGACCCCGCCGGCACCGTCTGCGGATGGACCCGGTCGGCGTGCGCGCCGGCGACCTCTCGGCGACGCCCTGTTGCCCTACCTGCTGATCGCGCCCGCGATCATCGCGCTGCTGGCCCTGCTGGGCTGGCCGGCGATCCAGGTCATCCTGATCAGCTTCCGCAAGCTCGACCTCGGCGAACTGGTCCGCGGCGAGATCGTCTGGAACGGCTTCGACAACTACGCGGAGATCCTCGGCGACCCCGAGTTCTGGGTGATCACCCTGCGCACGATGCTGTTCACCGCGGCCTGCGTGGTGGGCACCGTCGGGGTCGGCCTGCTGATCGCGCTGCTGATGCGCCAGATCGGGCCGGTGGTCCGGCTGGTGCTGCAGATCAGCCTGGTGCTGGCCTGGGCGATGCCCATCCTGGCCGCCACCACGGTGTTCCAGTGGATCTTCGACCAGAACTTCGGCATCCTGAACAAAACCCTGGTGCTGATCGGCTTCGACTCCTTCCAGGGCTTCTCCTGGTTCTCCACCGGGGCCTCCACGCTGACCGTGATCGCGCTGCTGATCATCTGGCAGGGGGTGCCGTTCATCGCCTTCACCCTGTACGCGGGCCTGCTCTCGGTGCCCGGCGACCTGTACGAGGCGGCTGGCATCGACGGCGCCTCGGGCTGGCAGGGCTTCCGCGCGGTCACCTGGCCGGCGCTGGCGCCGATGGTCGGCCTGGCCACCTTCCAGTCGATCCTGTGGGACTTCAAGGTCTTCACCCAGGTGTGGGCCATCCGGCAGGGCGGCCCGGACGGGGAGAGCACCACGCTGTCGGTGCTGCAGTACATCAAGGGCATCTCCGGCAGCCACTTCGGCGTGGCCGCCGCGGTCGCGGTGCTGATGATCCTGGTGCTGACCGTGCTGGTCGGGCAGTACATGCGACTGCTCATCCGGCGTCAGGAGGGTGCGCTGTGAGGACCAAGAACCGGGCGCAGCGGACACTGCTGACCGGGGTCGCGCTGCTGCTGGCCGGGCTGTTCTTCTTCCCGACCTACTGGATGATCAACTCATCCCTGCGGCCGTCGAACGCGAACCTGACCACCGAGTACGACCTGTTCCCGACCTCGATCACCTTCGACAACTTCGTCACCGCGGTGACCAGGCCGGGCTTCACCAACTTCCTCACCAACAGCCTGATCGTGGCCGTCGGCGCCATGCTGTGCGCGGTGGCCGCCGGCATCCTGGCCGCGATCCCGTTGTGCCGCCTGCGCTTCCGCGGCAGGCGCGGGTTCGTGCTGCTGGTGCTCATCGCCCAGCTGGCGCCGCTGGAGGCGCTGCTGATCCCGATGTACCTGCTGATGCGCGATGTCGGCCTGCTCAACATGCTGCCCGCGCTGCTGCTGGTCAACGTGGCCACCACGCTGCCGTTCACCATCTGGACGCTGCGCGGGTTCGTCAACGGCATCCCGGTCGACCTGGAGGAGGCGGCCATGGTGGACGGCTGCTCCCGCTGGGGCGCCTTCCGCCGGGTCACCCTGCCGCTGCTGGGCCCGGCGCTGGTGAGCACCTCGGTGTTCTCCTTCATCACCGCCTGGAACGAGTTCCTCTTCGCCCTGGTGCTGATGCGGGACCAGAGCAACCAGACGCTGCCGGTGTGGCTGTCCACGTTCAGCACGGTCTTCGGCACCGACTGGGGCGGCACCATGGCCGCCTCGGTGGTGTTCGCGCTGCCCGTGCTCATCTACTTCCTGATCGTCCAGCGCAACCTGGTCGCCGGGAACACCGCCGGCGCCGTGAAGGGATAGTCCACAGTGGATGGTCTGCGACGCTTGGCCGACGCCGTGCTGCTGCCGGGTTTCGTCGGCACGAGCGCGCCGGACTGGGTACGCCGCCGGGTCGCTGACGGCCTCGGCGGCGTGCTGCTGTTCGGGCGCAACGTGGTCGATGACGAGCAGGTGGGCGCGCTGACCGCGCAGCTGCGGGCCGAGCGGCCCGAGCTGGTGGTGGCCATCGACGAGGAGAGCGGCGACGTGACCCGGCTGGACGCCGCGCGCGGCTCCGCGCTGCCGGGTCCGCACGCACTGGGCGCCATCGGCGACCTGGCGCTGACCAGGGAGGTCGGCGCGGCCCTCGGCGCCAGGCTGGCCGCCTGCGGGGTGACCCTGGACCTGGCCCCGTGCGCGGACCTGACCCTGGCCGCGGAAGACCCGATCATCGGCGTGCGCGCCTTCGGCAGCGAGCCGGTGGCCGCGGCCGGGCAGGTGGCCGCGTTCATCGCGGGCATCCAGGAGTCCGGGGTGGCCGCCTGCGCCAAGCACTTCCCCGGCCACGGCGCCTCCACCGCGGACTCGCACCGGGAACTGCCGGTGCTGGACCGGACCGAGGAACAGCTGCGCACGGTCGAGCTGGTGCCCTTCCAGGCCGCGATCGCCGCCGGGGTGCGCTCGGTGATGACCGGTCACCTGGTCATCCCCGGCTGGGGCGAGTCGCCAGCCACGCTGAACCGGTACGCGATCACCGAGGTGCTGCGCGGTGAACTGGGCTTCACCGGCGCGGTGGTCACCGACGCGCTGGAGATGAACGCGGTCTCCGGCACCGCCGGGATCAGCGACGGCGCGGTGCAGGCACTGCGCGCGGGCGCGGACCTGCTCTGCATCGGCGGCGAGCTGGCCGACGCCGAGGTGGTGGACCGGCTGGCCGAGGCGATCGTGGCCGCGGTCCACAGTGGACGGCTCAGCGAGGAACGGCTCACCGAGGCCGCCACGCTGGCCGCCTCGCTCGGCGGCCCGGTCACCGGTGGTCCGGTCGCCGACAGCGACCTGGGCCTGCGTGCCGCGCGGCGGGCGATCGAGGTCCGCGGCAACCTCAAGCTGGCCGGTCCGCCGCTGGTGGTGGACCTGGAGGTGGACCCGAGCATCGCGGTCGGCGCGGTGCCCTGGGGCCTCGGCCCGCACCTGAGCGAGCTGCTGCCGGGCACCCGGGTGCTGCGGCGCGGGCCGGACGGCAAGAAGGAAATCCTCGATTCAGTGAATGGTTCCCCGGTGGTTGTTGTCACCAGGGACGCGCACCGGCACTCTGAAGTGCGGCGACTCGTCGTCGAACTTGTTAGCATTGGTCTAGACCTGGTGCATGTCGAAACCGGCGTGCCAGGTCCCGACCTGGGCAGTGTCGCCCGTATCGACACCCACGGCAGCGCGTTCGTGTGCCTGCGCGCCGCCGCCGAACTGCTCGCCGATCACACGGCGAGGGAGGACAGGCGATGACATCGACTACGGCCGAGACCGTGCCCGGCGCGCACATGGCCGCCGAGATCGCGGCCCAGCCAGGGGTGTTCCGCGGTCTGCTGGCCCACCGGGCCGAGATCGCCGCGGTGGCGGCACAGATCGCGCGGCGCCGCCCGCGGTTCGTGCTCTTCGCCGCGCGCGGCTCCAGCGACCACGGCGCGCTGTACGCCAAGTACCTCACCGAGGTGCTGCTGCAGCTCCCGGCCGGCCTGGTGTCCCCGTCCACCACCACGCTCTACGGCGCCCAGCCCGACCTCACCGACGTGCTGTGGGTGTCGGTGAGCCAGAGCGGCGGCTCCCCCGACCTGGTCGAGGCCACCGAGTCGGCGCGTAAGCGCGGTGCGCTCACCGTGGCCGTGACCAACACCCCGGACTCGCCGCTGAACCAGGTCACCGAACTGTCGGTGGACATCGGCGCGGGCAAGGAACTGGCGGTGGCCGCCACCAAGACCTACAGCGCCACCCTGCTCGCCCTGTACCTGCTCATCGACGCCGTCCGCGGCGGCACCGCCGAACACGCGGCCAACATCGGCGACCTGGCCGACTCGGCCCTGACCCTGGCCGAACCCGCGGTCGCCGAGGCAGTGCAGCGCTACCGCTTCGCCAACCGCGTGGTCACCACCGGCCGCGGCTACTCCTCGGCCACCGCCGCCGAGGCCGCCCTCAAACTCGCCGAGACCAGCTACCTGTCCGCGCGGGCCTACAGCGGCGCCGACCTGCTGCACGGCCCGGTCGCCGCGGTGGACAGCGAGACCGCGGTGCTGGCCATCACCAGCGCGGGCAAAGGCGGCGCGGCCATGCGCGAGGTGCTGGAGGTCGTGCAGGGCCGGGGCGCGGACATCTGCGCGGTCGGCTCGGCGGCGGACGAGGTCGCGGCGGCGTTCCGGATCGGGGTGCCTGCCACGGCGGAGGAGCTGTCGCCGGTGCTGGAGATCCTGCCGGTGCAGCGGCTCGCGCTGGGGCTGGCGCTGGCGCGGGGTGGGGATCCGGACAACCCGCGTGGGTTGAACAAGGTCACCAAGACTCGCTGAACACCCGCGAACGCGGCGCATCCCAGGGATTGGGGTGCGCCGCGTTCGTGGTTGTTGCCCCGCCCCTGATCCACGCCGACGTGCGGACCTTCACCGCTGGCCGCCTGGCCGGATACCGTTCCTGGGCAACGCATCTGCACGGTCCCCAGGCCGTCGCGGTGCACGCGGAGCCGTCCCGGGAGTCGCTCGGACCGGCGGTGGCGGGGCCGGAAAGAAGCGAGAGCCCCTGCCCGGGTTGCGGTGCAGAGGCCCTCGTGTTCTCTCTCGCCCCCACCCTGGAGTGGGAGATCAGTTGCCCGCGGCCGGCAGGCGGGTGACGGTGCTGCGGGCGGATTCCTCGGCGTCGAAGACGAGTTCGCCCTCGACCCAGACCTTGCGCGGGTGCAGGTCGGCGTCCCAGAGCACCAGGTCGGCTCGGGCGCCGGGGGTCAGGCGGCCCAGGGTGGGTTCGCCGAGGACGTCGGCTGGGACGGTGGTGGCCGCGTGCAGGGCGATGCCGGGGTGGATGCCGAGGCCGACCATGTTGCGGACCGCGCGGTCCAGGGTGAGGGCGCTGCCCGCGATGGTGCCGGTTGGGGAGCGGGGGACGCCTTCCTCGGTGAGCAGGACGTCCTCGCCGCCGAGCTGGTAGCGGCCGGGGGGCATGCCTGCGGCGGCCACCGCGTCGGTGACCAGGGCGACGCGGCCGGGGGCGGCGTTGAAGACGAGTTGGCAGATGTCGCCGTCGACGTGGGCCAGGTCGGCGATCAGGCCCAGGGTGTAGCGCTGGTCGACCAGGCCGATGCCGGGGACGCCGGGTTCGCGGTGGCCCAGTGGGCGTTGCGCGTTGAACAGGTGGGTGATCATGCGGGCGCCCAGATCCGCTGCCTGGCGGGTTTGTTCGCCGGTGGCGTCGGTGTGGCCGACGGCGACCAGGACGCCTGCCTCGGTCAGCCTGCGGACGGCCTCGAAGCCGCCGGGCTGTTCGGGGGCCAGGGTGACCAGGCGCAGCGCGGCATGGATCGCGGGGTCGGCCAGGATGCGTTCGATCCGGTCCGGGCTGGGCGGTTCCATCAGGTCGGGGTTGTGCACGCCGTGCCGCAGCGGGGACAGGAACGGGCCCTCGAAGTGCAGGCCGAGCGGGCGGGCGCCGGCGCCCGGTGGCAGGGCGGCCGCGGCGGCCAGGACCTGGTGCGCCTGGCGCAGGATCTCCGGCACCGGGGCGGTGATCAGGGTGGGCAGGAACCGGGTCACGCCGGTGCGCGGCAGTGCGGCGGAGACCGCGGCCATGCCCTCGGCGTCCACGTCGGCGAAGTCCACCCCGACCGCGCCGTTGATCTGCACGTCCACCAGGCCGGGGCTCAGCAGGCCCTCGGGTTCCCCTTGGTAGCCGGGGTTGTCCGCGACCTCGATGATCTCGCCGTCGCGGATGCGTAGCGTCACCGGACCGGAGATGGTGTTGCCCAACAGCGCCTTCGGGGCAGCAACTACGGCGTCCAATGACCCTCCAATGGTTTAGACCATTATGACGGTAACCCGGAGTGTGCGCATTCGTCCAGCTACGAAGGGCGGAAGGCCCCCGGACACGACAGAGCCCGCCTCACCGAGGGGGCGGGGTGAGGCGGGCAGCGCTCAGATTACGCCAAATGGAGCAATGCGCAACCGAGCCCGTCCGATGCCGCATACTGGGAGGAAACATCCGAGGTGTGTACCGGCTCGCGAAACGGGGGGGGGCAGTGGCCGTCACCGATGACGCCATTTTGCGCGTCAAGGAAATGATCGTCTCCGGCGAGCTGAAGCCGGGTGACCGGCTGCCGAGGGAGGCCGATCTGGCCGAGCGACTAGGCCTGTCCCGGAACTCGCTGCGCGAGGCGGTCAAGGCGTTGTCGCTGGTCCGGGTGCTGGATGTGCGGCAGGGCGATGGCACCTACGTGTCCAGCCTGCGTGCGGACGAGCTGCTCGGCGCGCTCAGCTTCGTGCTGGACCTGCACCGTGGCGAGGAATCCGTGCTGGAGGTGCTGGAGGTCCGCCGGGTGCTCGAACCGGCCTGCGCGGCCATCGCGGCGGTGCGCATCGACGACAAGGACATCGCCGCGCTGCGCGAGCTGTGCGAGGAGACCGAACGCTCCGACTCGGTGGAACGCCTGGTCGAGCTGGACCTGGAGTTCCACCGCCGGATCGCCCAGGCAGCCGGGAACGCCTACCTGGCCCAGCTGCTGGACACCCTGGCCGGCCCCACCGTGCGGGCCCGGATCTGGCGCGGCATCGCCCAGGGCGGGGCGGTGGACCGGACCGTGGCCGAGCACCGGGCGATCGTGGACGCGCTGGCCGCGCACGAGCCGGAGCTGGCCCGCTCCTGGTCAACCGTGCACGTTGCCGGTGTCGAGCAGTGGTTGCGCAACCTCGGATGACTGCTCGATCGCGTACACCCGGCGGGCGGTGTCGCCGAACACGGCGGCCCGTTCCTCCGGCGTGAGCCGATCGGTCAGTACCTCGGCTGTTTCCAGCACGGTGGCGTACGGCGCGGCCAGCAGGCAGACCGGCCAGTCCGAGCCGAACATCACTCGTTCGGGGCCAAAGGCGGCCAGCACCACCTCGGTGTAGGGGCGCAGCTGTTCGACCGTCCACTGTGCCCAGTCGGCCTCGGTGACGAGTCCGGACAGCTTGCAGGTCACGTTCGGCAACGCGGCCAGCGCGCGGAGATCACTCGCCCACGGCTCCAGCTCGCCACTGGCGATGGGCGGCTTGGAGCAGTGGTCGAGCACGAAGGACAGCTCCGGCAACGCCTGGACGGTCTCGATGGCCGCGGGTAGCTGGTGCGGCAGGGTGAGCAGGTCGTAGGAGAGTCCGGCGGCGGCCACCGCGGCCAGGCCGCGGCGCACCTCGGGACGGCACAGCCAGCGCGGGTCGGCCTCGCCCTGCACCTGGTGCCGGATGCCGCGCAGCCACCGGCCGCCGTGGCCTTCGCGCAGGCCCGCCAGGGTGTCGGCGATGTCCGGGGCGGTCAGGTCGGTCCAGCCGACCACCGCGGCCACGATCTCGGATGCCTCGGCGAAGACCAGGAACTCCGGGGTCTCCTCGGCCACCGTGACCGTCTGCACCAGCACGGTGGCCCCGACCCCGGTGGCCGCGGTGACGTGGTGCAGGTCGGGCAGGATGAAACTGCGGTCCAGCGGGGCCATCTCCGGCCCGGTGATCCAGTCCTGGGCCCGCACGGAGAGGTCCCACAGGTGCTGGTGCGCGTCGATCCTCATGCCTGCTCGCCGGGGCCGGAGACGTCGGCGGCCAGCAGGTCGCGCTCGCGCAGCTCGGCCCACAGCGCGGGCGGCACCGGATTCGCCACCAGCTCGGCGTTCTGGCTCATCTGTGCGCCGGTGCGGGCCCCGATCACCACCGAGGCGATGGCCGGGTGGCCGAAGGCGAACTGGATGGCGGCCTGCGGCAACGTGACGCCGTGCCGCTCGCACACCGCGGCGATCGCGCGGGCCCGGTCCACCAGCTCCGGCGGCGCGTCGGCGTAGTTGTACTTGGCGCCAACGGGAATCTCGTGCCGGGACAGCAGGCCCGAGTTGAACACGCCAGCGGCCAGCACGGACACCTTGTGCTCCAGGCACAACGGCAGGAACTCGGCCGCGGCCGGCTGCTCCAGCAGCGAGTAGCGACCGGCCAGCATCACCACGTCGATCTCGGTCTCCCGGATGAACCTGGCAGGCATCTCCCACTGGTTCATGCCGACGCCGATCGCGCCGATCACGCCCTGGTCACGCAGTTCGGCCAGGGCGGGGAAGCCCTTTCCGGCCGCCTCCGCCCAATGGTCGTCGGGATCGTGCAGCAGCACCACGTCGACCCGGTCCAGGCCCAGCCGGTCCAAAGAGGACTCCAGCGAGCGGCGCACGCCGTCCGCGCTGAAGTCCCAGACCCGCCGGTGGCTGGCCAGCACGTCGAAGCCGTTGGCCAGGTCGTCCCCGCCGCCGTCGTACTCGGCCAGGATCCGGCCGACCTTGGTGGAGAGGGTGAAATCGACCCGTGGTTGCTCGGCCAGCACCGCGCCCAGCCTGCGTTCGGACAGGCCGAGGCCGTAGTGCGGCGCGGTGTCGAAGTAACGCACCCCGGCGGCCCAGGCGGCGCGGACCGCGTCGTGCGCGTCCACGTCCGGCACCGGCCGGTAGAGATTCCCGATCGGCGCCGCGCCGAAGCCCAGCGCGGTCACCGGCACGGTGGTTCGACCGAGGGTGGCGGTCCTCACGGCAGCTCCCAGACGAGTCGGATGTCGGGCTCGGCGCCCGAGTAATCGTCGGACACCTCGAGCAGTCCGGCCATCCGGGCCTGCCAGGGCAGGTTGGCCGGGTGCTCCCGCAGGTGCGCGCGCATGGCCTCGTAGTCATCGCAGTCCACCAGGTGGAACAGGTCCAGCCCACTGCGCCAGATCCGCCACGAGCGGACCCCGGCCTCGCGCAGCGCGGTGTCCAGCTCGGCCGGGATGATCGCGTGCACCCGCTCGTACTCGGCCTCCATGCCCGGTTTGAGCCGGGTGTGCAGCACCGTCTCCATCAGGTCTGCGCCTTCCCGCTGGTGACCCTGGCCAGCATCAGCGCGCCGAGGATGACCGCGCCGTAGACCGCCTGGATCCAGAACGAGGGCACCTGGGCCGCGGTGAGCAGGTTGTCCACCACACCCAGCAGCAGCACGCCGGTGAGCGCGCCGAACAGGGTGCCCTTGCCACCGTCGAGGGAGATGCCGCCGATGACCGCGGCGGCGAACACGGTGAAGATCATCCGGTCGCCCTGGCCCGCGCTGAGCGCGCCGACGTAACCGGTCTGGATGAGCCCGCCGATCGCGGCCAGCACGCCGGCCACGATGAACACCGACCAGGCGATCCGGTCCACCCGGATACCGGCGGCGCGGGCGGCCTGGGCGTTGCCGCCGATGGCGTAGAGCGCGCGGCCGATCCGGTGGTAGCGCAACAGGAAGCCGGCCACCAGGTAGGCCACCCCGGCCAGCCACACCGAGATCGGCAGGCCGAGGAAGGTGTTGGTGGCCAGTGCGAAGAAGGCGTCCGGCATCTGGAAGAGGGTCTTGCCCTCGGTGGAGCCGACCAGCAGGCCACGCAGGATGATCAGCATCGCCAGGGTCACGATGAACGCGTTGAGCTGGAGCTTGACCACCAGGAACCCGTTGAACAGCCCCACGATCGCACCCACCACCAGCACGGCCAGGATGGCCAGCCAGGACGGCAGCGGGCTGTCAAACCAGCCGATGCCGCTGGCCGCCGGGATGGCCAGCAGCGCGCCGATCGCGGGCGCGATGCCCACGGTGGACTCCAGGGACAGGTCGAACTTGCCGGTCAGCAGCACCAGGGTCTCGCCAAGCACGACCAGGGCCAGTGCGGCCGAGGCGCCGAGCACGGCGACCAGGTTGTCGGTGCTGAGGAACCGGTCGTTGACCAGTCCGCCGATCAGCACCACCACCGCGAGTGCGGGCAGCAGGGCCAGATCGCGCAGCCTTGCCAGGCGGATCCGTTGGGGGGCGGCGGTTTCAGTCGCCATCGAGTTCTACTCCTTCGATGGAAGCCACGAGTTCGCCGTCGGCCCAGCCAGCCGGGTGTTCGGCGGCCAGGATTCCGGCGCGCATGACCAGCACCCGGTCGCACGGGCGCAGGTCGTCCAGCTCGTCGCTGACGATCAGCACCGCCTTGCCCTCGGCGCGGACCCGGTCGGCCACGGCCAGCAGGGCCTGTTTGGACTTCACGTCCACCCCGGCGGTCGGGTTGATCATGATGAGCACATCGGGGTCGTTGGCCAGCGCACGGGCCATCACGACCTTCTGCTGGTTGCCGCCGGAGAGGTCGCTGACCGGCTGGTCCGCGTCCTTGGCGACCACGCCGTACTCGGCGATCGCGGTGGTGCCCTTGCCGCGCACGGCTTTCGGCGCGGCGAACCCGGCCGGACCGAGCCGGTCGAGCACGCTCATGGTGGCGTTGTCGCCGATGGACATGCCCAGCACCAGGCCCTGGTCGTGCCGGGACCTCGGCACGCAGCCGATCCCGGCGTGCAGTGCGGCCAGCACGTCGCCCGGTTTGAGCGGCACACCGCCGACCTCGACCGCGCCCGCGTCCGGTTTCCGCAGCCCGTAAACGGTTTCCGCGACCTGGTGCTTGCCGGAGGCATTGCTGCCGGCCAGGCCGAGCACCTCGCCGCGGCGCAGCCGGAAGGAGACGTCGGCGAAGCCCGCGCCGCTGAGCCCACGCACCGAGAGTGCGACGGAGGCGTTGTCCGGCAACGGTTCCCGCTCGGCCCCGTCGGCCACCGCGAGACCGCCGGACTCACCGGTCATGGCGTCCACCAGCTGACTCCGGGAGAGGTCGCCGACCGGGGCGGTGACGATGTGCCTGGCATCGCGCAGCACGGTCACCGCCTGGCAGACCTCGTACACCTCTTGCAGGTGGTGGGAGATGAACAGGAAGGTGACCCCGGCGGACTGGAGCTGGTGCATGCGCTCGAAGAGCCGGGCGATGGCGTGGCTGTCCAGTTGCGCGGTGGGTTCGTCCAGGATGATGAACCGGGCGCCGTAGGAGAGCGCGCGGGCGATCTCCACCAGCTGCCGCTGTTCCACGTCCAGCTCACCGGCCAGCGCGTCCACCGAGACGTCCACGCCCCAGGCGGCGAGCAGTTCGGCGGCCTCCCTGCGCAGCGCGGACCAGCGGATCACGCCGCGGCGGCTGGGCTGCCGGTTGAGGAAGAGGTTCTCCGCCACGGTGAGTTCCGGGATGACCGTGGAGTGCTGGTACACGCAGGCCACCCGCTGCCGCCAGGCCTCCCGGTCGGCCACCGGCGGGGCCGGTTCGCCGTTGAAGGAGACCGTCCCACTGTCCGGTTTGGACAGTCCAGTGAGGACGGACACCAGGGTCGACTTGCCTGCCCCGTTGCGCCCCACCAGGGCGTGCGACTCACCGGGGCGGACGGTGATGCCAACGTCGTGGAGCGCGGTGGTGGGGCCGAAGCGCCGGGTGATCCCCAGCGCTTCGACCACCGGCGCGGCGGGTGCGCTCACAGCTGGTTGCCCCACAGCGCCTTGTCGTCCACGTTCGCCTTGGTCACCAGCGGCGCGGGCAGCTGGTCCTCCAGGATGCCGGGCCGGACCTCGACGATGGTGCTGCCGTGGTCGGTCGGACCGGCCTTGAAGGTCTCGCCCGCCATCGCCTTCTTGATCCAGTACATGCCGTACTTGGCGTAGGCGTCCGCGGGCTGGGACACGGTGGCGTCGATCTCGCCCTTGCGGATGGCCTCGAACTCCTGCGGGATGCCGTCGTTGCTGACCGCGACCACGTGCCGGGGGTCACCGACCGGGTGCAGCAGGTCCTTGCGCCGCAACGCCTGCAGGGTCGGCGCCAGGTACACGCCACCGGCCTGCATGTAGACACCCTTGACGTCCGGGTTGGCGGTGAGCAGCGACTCCAGGCCGGAGGATGCCTTCTCCGCCTTCCACTCCGCGGGCAGGTCCAGGATCTGGATGCCGGGGAACTTGCCGGTCATGCACTCGCGGAAGGCCTCGGAGCGGTCCCGGCCGTTGACCGAGGCGAGGTCGCCCTGGATCTGCACGACCTTGCCCTGCTTGACCTTCTCGCCGATGTGCTCGCACGCCTTGGTGCCGTAGGCGCGGTTGTCCGCGCGCACCACCATGGCCACCTTGCCGCTTTCCGGGGCCACGTCCACCGCGACCACCGGCACGCCCTTGCGGTCGGCCTGGGCGAGTCCGGCGACCACCGCGGCGGAGTCCAGCGGGGTGACCACCAGGCCCTTGACGCCCTGGTTGAGCAGGTTGGTCATATCGGTGATCAGCTTGGCCGGATCGCTGTTGGCGTTGACCGTCGGCAGCGCCTGGACCCCGGCCTCGGTGGCCATCTTGGGCACGTAGTTGTTGTATGCCTGCCAGAACGGCGAGGTCAGCAGTGGCACGGTGGCGCCGACCTGGCCGGTGCCGCCGGAGTTCTGCTGCCCGCCGGGGCTGTTCGTGGTGCCACAGCCCGCGAGCACGGTGGTGAGCACGACGGCGGTGGCCGCGAGGTTGCGGACGTGGGAACGCACCACGGTCCTCCTTGACTCGGTGGTGGAGATGATCTCAACTGGGCTGCGGCCGCAGCCGCAACCCGTGCATCCCGCCGTCCACGGCGAGCACGGTGCCGACGGTGGCACCCGAGGCGGGTCCGGCGAGGTAGGCGATGGCGTTGGCCACCTCGTCGGCGGAGACCAGGCGGCCGGTGGGCTGGCGCGCCGAGAGCGCGGCGCGCTCGGCGGCCGGATCGGGCGCGGCGTCGAGCAGGCGGCCCACCCAGGGGGTGTCCACGGTGCCCGGCGCCACGCAGTTGACCCGGATGCCCTCGCGCACGTGGTCGGCGGCCATGGCCAGGGTGAGTCCGTAGACCGCGCCCTTGCTGGCCGAGTACAGCGCGCGCTGGGGCAGTCCGGCCCAGGCGGCGATGGAGCAGGTGTTCACGATCGCGGCCGCTGGCGAGCGGCGCAGGTAGGGCAGCGCGGCCCGGCTGACCCTGGCCATGCCGACCACGTTGATGTCCAGCACCCTGGCCCATTCCTCGTCCGGGTTGGCGCCCACATCGCCCTGGGCGCCGATGCCGGCGTTGTTGACCAGGATGTCGATCCGGCCGAACTCGGCGAAGACCGCGTCCACGGCGGCCACCACGGTGGCGTCGTCGGCCACGTCGCAGCGCACGCCGACCAGTGGTTCCGGGACCTCGGGGTTGAGGTCGAGGCAGGCGACCTTCGCCCCGCGCGCGGACAGCGTTTGCGCGGTGGCCAGGCCGATGCCGGAGGCGCCGCCGGTGATCACGGCGACCAATCCGTCGAACTCGGTGCTCATCGGGACAACTCCGTCCACTCAGGACCGTCCGGGTAGCGGAATCCGTGCAGGGTGGCGGGTTTCATCTCGGCGGAGAAACCCGGGGTGGTGGGGGTGCGGTAGCGGCCGTCGCGCACGATCGCCGGGTCGGTGAAGTGCTCGTGCAGGTGGTCCACCCATTCGATCACCCGCCCGTCCAGAGATCCCGAGACGGCAACGTAGTCGAACATCGCCAGGTGCTGCACCAGCTCGCACAGTCCGACCCCGCCGGCGTGCGGGCAGACCGGCACGCCGAACTTGGCCGCGAGCAGCAGGATGGCCAGGTTCTCGTTGACCCCGCCGACCCTGGCCGCGTCCAGTTGCAGCACGTCGATGGCCCCGGCGGAGAGCAGCTGCTTGAACATCACCCGGTTGTGCACGTGCTCGCCGGTGGCCACCTTGATCGGCCTGATCGCCTCGGCGATGGCCCGGTGGCCGAGCACGTCGTCCGGGGAGGTGGGCTCCTCGATCCAGTACGGCCGGTAGGGGGCCAGCGCCTGCATCCAGGCGACCGCGTCGGCCACGTCCCAGCGCTGGTTGGCGTCCACCGCGATCGGGTAGTCCGGGCCGACCACCTCGCGGGCCAGCTTCATCCGGCGCACGTCGTCGTCCAGGTTGCCGCCGACCTTGAGCTTGATCATCCCGAAGCCGTCCTGCACGGCCTCGCGGGTGAGCCGGGTGAGCTTCTCGTCGCTGTAGCCGAGCCAGCCGGGCGAGGTGGTGTAGGCCGGGTAGCCCTCGGCCAGCAGCTTCTCGATCCGCTCCGCCTTGCCGGCCTGGCCCGCGCGCAGGATCTCCAGCGCCTGGTCCGGGGTGAGCACGTCGGTGAGGTAGCGGAAGTCGACCAGGCTGACGATCTCCTCCGGGGTCAGCTCGGCCAGGAAGCGCCACAGCGGTAACCCGGCGGCGCGGGCGGCCAGGTCCCAGGCGGCGTTGACCACCGCGCCGACCGCCATGTGCACCACGCCCTTCTCCGGGCCCAGCCAGCGCAGCTGCGAGTCGCCGATCAGCCGCCGGGACAGCGCGCCCAGCTCGGCCGCGGTGGTCGGCGCGGGCGAGCCGACCAGGTGCGGGGACAGCGCCTGGATCGCGGCGGCCTGCACGTCGTTGCCGCGGCCGATGGTGAAGGCGAAGCCCTGGCCGACGGCGCCGTCCTCGGTGCGCAGCACCACGTAGGCCGCGGAGTAGTCGGGATCGGGGTTCATCGCGTCCGAGCCGTCCAGCTCGAGCGAGGTGGGGAAGCGGACGTCGAGCACGTCCACCGCGGTGATCAGGGACATGTCAGGCCTGCCCGAAGGTCTGCCGCTGACGGCCGAGGCCCTCGATCTCCAGCTCCACCACATCGCCCGCGCGCAGGTACGGCTTGGGCTCGGCCTGGCCGAGGGCCACGCCGGCCGGGGTGCCGGTGTTGATCAGGTCGCCGGGCCGCAGCACCAGGAACTGGCTCAGGTAGCGGATGCACTCGGCCACCGAGAAGATCATGTTCTTGGTGCTGCCGTCCTGCCGGGCCACGCCGTTGACCGAGAGCTTCAGCGACAGCGACTGCACGTCGCCGACCTCGCTCGCGGGCACCAGGTACGGGCCGAGCGGGTTGAAGGTCTCGCAGGACTTGCCCTTGTCCCAGGTGCCGCCGCGCTCCAGCTGGAACTCGCGTTCGGAGACATCGTGCGAGACCGCGTACCCGGCCACGCAGGCGAGTGCGCTTTCGTGGTCCTCCAGGTACCGGGCGGTCCTGCCGATGATCACACCGAGCTCGACCTCCCAGTCCGTCTTGACCGAGCGGCGCGGCACCAGCACCTCGTCGTACGGTCCGACCAAGGTGTCCGGAGCCTTCATGAACATCACCGGCTCGGCCGGCAGCTCGGCCCCGGTCTCCTCGGCGTGGTCGCGGTAGTTGAGGCCAATGCAGACGATCTTGCCGGGCTGCGCGATGGGCGCCCCGACCCGCAGGCCGGAGCCGTCGCCGGGATCGGCCAGCACCGGCAGCTCGCCGGCGGCCAGCGCCGCGGCGGTGCGGGCCAGCCCGTCGGCGGCGAGGAAGGCGCCGGTGATGTCGGCGGTCAGCGGGCGCAGGTCATGGAGCGTGCCGTCGCCGGCACGCACCGCGGGCGCCTCGCTGCCAGGGTCGCCAAGCCGCAAGAGCTGCACGGTGTCACTCCTCGTCGTCTCCGGAGCCATCCCCAGACATCGGATGTATATCGCCAACTTAGCCGAGTGTCTAGTGCCCCTGGCAACCCTCACGTCGGATGAACGGTAAACACCTCGGATGAATACGCGCAGTCTTGCCCTGCTCAGCCTCGCCGCGCTGCTCTGCGCCGGTGGCGCGGTGCCAGCGGGGGCGCTGGAAGAGCCACTGCTCGCGCCCGGCCTGGGCACACCGCGGGTGGGAGCGCTGCCACGAATGTCCGCCACCACGCTAGCTGGCAGGTCCGGCCCGGTCACCGCCTTCGTGGAACTGAGCGGGGCCCGCGCCGGAGAGCAGGTGGTCAACCGGCTGCGGGCCAGGGACGCCCGGTCCCGGCTGCTGCGCCGGACCACCGCGGTGGCCGGGCTGCTGGTCCGGGCGGAGGCCACGGCCCTGCGTGAACTGGCGGGCGCGCCCGAGGTGCGCTCGGTGCGCCCGGCCACCCGGCACTTCCGCACCAACGCGGGCGCGGGCCCGCTGACCGGCGCGGTGGCCGCCTGGCAGCGCCTGGGCGCCCTCGGCGCGGGCGTGCGGATCGGCATCGTGGACGACGGCATCGACTACACCCACGCCGACTTCGGCGGCACCGGTTCCTTCGCCGCGCTGGACCCGGTCAAGGCGGATCCCCGGTTCTTCCCGACCGCCAAGGTGATCGGCGGCGTGGACCTGGCCGGGGACGCCTACGACCCGGTCCGCGGCGTGCCGCCCAAGCCCGATGACAACCCGCTCTCCTGCGGCGGCCACGGCACGCACGTGGCGGGCAGTGCGGCCGGGTTCGGCGTGCGCCAGGACGGCACGCCGGTCACCGAGTACCGGGACCTGGACGTCAGCGGCCTGCGGATCGGACCGGGCGCGGCGCCGCTGGCCAAGCTGTACGCGATCAAGGTCTTCGGCTGCGCGGGTGGCACCGACCTGGTCACCGCGGCCCTGGACCGGGCCCTTGACCCCAACGGCGACGGCGACCCCGCCGACCGGCTCGACGTGGTGAACCTGTCCCTGGGCAGCGATTTCGGCGATCCGGACAGCCCGGAGGCGCTGTTCACCCGCAAGCTCACCGAGCACGGCGCGCTGGTGGTGGCCTCGGCGGGCAACGGCGGCGACCTCTACGGGGCCAGCGGCTCCCCCGGCAACACCCCCGAGGCGCTCACCGTGGCCAACAGCCGGGACGCCTACCTGCTGCGCGACGCGGCCACCGTGCTGGGCCCGCAACCACTGGCGGGCCAGCGGGCCGGGCAGTTCAGCCTCAGCTACCCCGGCTACGCCAAGCTCGACCTGACCCGCCAGGTGGTGCCGCTGCCGGAGAACCTGGACGGCTGCCGCGAGTACTCCGCCGCGGAGACCGCCGCGGTGCGGGACAAGCTGGTCTGGCTGGACTGGGACGAGGACACCTCCCGCCGCGCCTGCGGTTCCCCGGCCAGGGCCACCTGGGCGCACGCCGCGGGCGCGGCCGGGGTGCTGCTGTCCTCCACCGTGGACGATTTCACCGCCGGGATCAGCGGCGTGCCGGAGATCCCGGTGTTCCAGTTCACCGCGACCAGCGGCGCCGGACTGGCCGAGGCGGCCAAGGCCGGGGCACTGCGGGTGCGGCTCTCCGGCGAGGGGCGCAACGCGATCCCGGCCAGCAAGCCCGAGCTGACCGACACGATCAGCCCGTCCTCCGCGCGTGGCGTGCACTTCCCCGCGGTGAAGCCGGATCTGGCCGCGCCGGGCGAGACCATCGCCTCGGCGGCCAGTGGCACCGGCAGCGGGATCTCGGTGCAGACCGGCACCTCGATGGCCGCCCCGCACGTGGCCGGACTGGCCGCGCTGCTGCGACAGCGGCGGCCGGACTGGACCCCGGCGGAGGTCAAGGCGGCGCTGATGAACACCGCGGGCGCGGACATCCGGCACAAGGCCGCGGTGACCGGCCCGCGGCGCAGTGGCGCTGGCCGGGTGCAGGCGGTGGCCGCACTGGAAACCGAACTGCTCGCCTACGCCGCCGAAGCCCCCGAGGCGGTCAGCGTCACCTTTGGCGCGGTGCCCGCGGAGAAACCGGTCTCCTTGTCCCGCAACGTGATCATCCGCAGCAAGGGCGCGGCCCGCACGGTGCGCACCGGGTACGCCGCGGCCACCACCATGCCCGGCGCGCGAATCCGGGTGGAACCGGCGTCGGTGACCGTCCCGGCGGGCGGATCGGCGCAGGTCAAGATCACCCTGGACGTCGAGCCCGCGGTGCTGCGGCGCACCCCCGACCCGACCGTCCCGCTCACCCAGGACAACCTGCCCCGGCAGTTCCTGCCCGACGTCTCCGGCCGCCTGCTGCTCACCCCCGACTCCGGCCCCGCCCTGCGGGTGCCGGTGCACGCCGCGCCAAAACCGGTGGCGCACAACGGCCTCGAACTGCTGCGCAGTGGGGACCGGCGGCTGCTGCGGTTCACCGGCGACGGGCTCAACCAGGGCGCTGGCAGCCTCGGCTACCGCTCGCTGGCCAGTGTGTTCGAACTGCACGGCAGCTCCGACGGCGAACTCCGGCACGTCGGCGCCACCAGCACCGCGCCACTGGAAGGCGCCCGCGGGATGCTCGGCTTCGGCCTGGCCGCCAAACGGGACTGGGCGCTGCTCGGCGGCACGGTCACGCCGTACGTGGAGATCAGCACCACCGGCGACGCCCGGCCCGAGTACCGGGTCCTGGCCACCAGGGTGCCCGGCACCGATCTGCTGGTCGCCCGCACCGACGACCTGACCCTGCCCGAGGGCCCGCTGACCGTGGATGTCCAACCGCTGAACGGACTCGGCGGCGACACCGACGCGAACCTCTACGACAGCAACGTGATCGTGCTGCCGGTGTCCCTGCTCGCCCTCGGCATCCAGCCCGAGGCCAACTCCGCGCCGCTGACCTACGTCGCGGGCGTGCAGGGGCCGTGGGGCGACGGCGAGATCAGCACCCCGATGGCCTTCGACCCGTTGCAGCCCAAGGTGTTCACCAAGGGCTCCGGCAAGCCCTCACTGGTCTACGCCGCCCAGCCCGGCAACAGCCTGATCCTGCAACAACACGGCGTCGGCTGGCCGGACCTGCTGGTACTGCAACACCACAACGGCAGTGGCGCACGGGCGCGGGTGCTGCCGTCAGCGTGAGCGGTGCGGGCGGATGTCCACCGCGCGCATGCCCGCCCGCCCGGCCGCGTACAGCCCGCTCTCGGTGTCCTCGAACACCAGGCAGCGGGCGGGCACCGCGCCGAGCACGGTGGCGGCCAGCAGGAACAGGTCGGGGGCCGGTTTGCCGCGCATGACCTGCTCCCTGGTGATCAGCACGTCGAACAGCCCGCGCAGGCCGGTGGCCAGCAGGATGGCCTGCGCGGTGCCCCGGCTGCTGCTGGTGGTCACCGCGGTGGGCACCCGGCCCTGCGCCCAGCGGGCCATCGCGACCACCCTCGGCACCTCCCGCACCTGCGCCAGCCTGCCCAGCACCGCGCGCTGGATCTCCTGCTGCAGCCCGCGCACCGGCAGGTCCTTCGGCAGCAGGCCCCGGTGCACCAGTCGCGCCGCCCAGTCGGTGAACGCGATCCCCTCCGGTTCACCGGCCGTGGCGGGCACACTCAACCCGTGCCGAGCGAAGACCTCCCGCAACGCGGCCCGGTGCACCGCGTGCGAGTCGACCAGCGTGCCGTCCAGATCGAAGACCAGCGCGTCGAACGAGCGGTGCCCCGGTAGTAGCGGTGGCACGTCCATGTGGAACACGGCAGCCGCCCCCTGTTCCTCCCCAGAACTTTTAGTTAATTCTTGTCCAGTTTGCCACTGATCCGGAAAACTATCTACAACTCCAGCCATCGAATCGAGCGGGTGACGATGAACTTCCTCGGCGTGGACACCGGCGCGACCACCACCCGGGCGTTGCTGATCTCCGACACCGGCGCGCACCTGGGCACGGGGCGGGCCGAGGGCGGCAACCCCAACGCGCACCCGCCGGGGGTGGCCGCGGCCAGGATCGCGCAGGCCGTCGGCCAGGCACTCGGCGGCGGCGATCCGGCCGGGGTGGGCGGACTGGTGGTGGGCCTGGCCGGGGTGGCCAAGATGGCCGACCCCTCGGTGCGCGCGCTGTTCGACGCCGCGCTCAGGGCCACCGGACTGACCTGTGAGATCCGCGTGGTGGCCGACTGCGAGGCGGCCTTCGCCACCGCCGCGGCCACCGGCGAGGGCACCGTGCTGGTCGCGGGCACCGGCTCGATCGCGGCCCGGATCTCCGGCCACCGGATGGTGGCCACGGCGGGCGGTTTCGGCTGGCTGCTGGGTGATGAGGGCTCGGCCTACTGGCTGGGCCGGGAGGCGGTGCGGGCCACGCTGCGCCGGGTGGAGGCGCATGAGGACCTCGGTCCGCTGGGCGAGGCGGTGTTCGCGCACGCCGGGCTGACCCCGGATCCGGACCAGGTGCGGGCCCGGCGGGCACTGATCACCGCGGTGAACGCGGAGTCACCGATCCGGCTGGCCGGCTTCGCCCCATTGGTCACCAGCACCGCCAGAGCGGACCAGTCCGCCGCGGACATCGTGGAACGCGGCGCCCAGCACCTCACCGGGATCGCACTGGCCACCCGCACCGCCGAGGACACTTCTCCGGTGGTGCTCACCGGCAGCCTGGTCACCGCGGACACCCCGGTCGGCGACCGGGTCCGGGCCGAGCTGACCCGGCGTACCGGCGGTCCGGTCCGGGTGGCCGCGGACGGCACCATCGGCGCGGCCTGGCTGGCGGCGCTGGCGGTGATCACCGACCCGGCGGCCGCGCAGGCCCTGCACGCCAAGCTCAGCCAGGCGTGACCTGCTGCTCCGGCGTCCGGGGATGCCGGATGCCGGGGTGGCCGGCGGGCAGCACCCGGAACAGCACCCAGCCGCTGACCGCCACGCACAGCGCCACCAGCGGCCAGCTCAGCGCCACCCTGGACACCCCGAGCGCGATCACCGCGTCGATCCACCACAGCGAGCTGAACACCACGATCCGCACCAGGTACTGGCCGACCCACACCCAGCTGGCCAGCCGGTAGGCGCGCAGCAGCTCGGGGTCGCGGCGCCAGCGGGTGCGCTGGCCGAGCGCGGTGCCGACCACCACGCCCAGCAGTGGCCAGCCGATCACGATGCTGACCAGCCAGGCCAGTGCGCTCGCCACGTTGGAGAGCAGCTGGACCAGGAAGAAGTCCGCGGCCCGGCCGGTGTAGAGGGCGACCAGCGCGGCCGCGCACACCCCGAGCATGCCCAGCAGCACCGCGCGCGGCCGGTCGCCCTTGCTCAGCCGGTAACCGGCGATGGCCAGCCCGACGACCAGCGCGACCGCCGAGCCGATCCAGATCGATTCGTCGAAGAGCAGCCAGCCCACCACGAACGCCAGTGGCGGCAGGGTGGCGTCGACCGCGCCGCCCCGGCCGCCGAGCAGGGCACCGAGGGACTCCTGGCCTGCGGCCGGACGGGAATCGGCGGAGGGTTCCACGGGTACCAGCCTGCCTCATCCAGCGCCCAGATCCCACCAAGAAGTGAGGCGAACCTAAGCCGATCCAGGTGGCGGCGGATGTTGCCTGTTTCGGTAAGGAACGTTACAAACGGATGCCAACCGTTGACCGGGGTGAGGGCGGTCACTACGGTGACCCGAAATCGTCTGGAAAGTTAACAGACAGGAGGGTCATGCGAGCCGGTAGCCCGCGACTGCTGCGTGAGATCAACGATCGCGCGGCCATTGACGCGTTGCTGCGGCACGGCGCCCTCACCCGGTCCGAGCTGGAAGCCCAGATCGGGCTGTCGAAACCGGCTACCGCGGCACTGCTGACGAGACTGGAGACCGAGGGCGCCGTGGTGCGCGCCGGGCTCCGCGGCGGCGGCCGGGGGCCACGGGCCCAGCTCTGGACCGTCAACGGCACGCTGGCCAGCGTGGCCGCGGTGGACCTCACCCCGCGCGGGGTGGACATCGCCATCGCCGACATCACCGGCCTGCTGCTGGCCGAGCACCACACCGCGCTGCCAAGGGGCGGCCACGAGGCGGTGCTGGCCTCCTTCCAGCTCGCCCTGGCCGCCGCGGCCAGCCGGGCCGGGGTGGACCCGAACGGGCTCTGCCAGGTGGTCATCGGCGCGCCCGGCGGGGTCAACCCGGTCACCGGGCACCTCGGCTTCGCCCCGCACCTGCGCACCTGGGAGGGCTTCGACGTGCCAGGCACGCTCACCGAGCTGCTCGCGGTGCCGGTGACGGTGGAGAACGACGTGAACCTGGTCGCGCTGGAGGAGATGACCTCCGGCCGGGCCGGGGACGTGCAGGACTTCGTGCTGATCTGGATCAGCGCCGGACTCGGCTCCGCGGTGGTGATCAACCGGCGCCTGCTGCGCGGGGCCACCGGTGGCGCCGGTGAGATCGACTCCATGCGGGTGCCGGACCGGGCCGCCGCGGACACCGGTGTGGACCGCGGCGGCATCCGGCTCGGCGACCTGCTGGCCACCGGCTCGGTGGTCAAACTGGCCAGGGCACACGGTTTCAGCGCCCGCAGCGGCGCGATCGCACTGCGCAAGGCGGTGGACGCGGGCCCCGAGGGCCAGGCGTTCCTGCTCGACCTGGCCCGCCGCATCGCCACCGGGGTGGCCGGGGTGGTGAGCGTGGTCGACCCGCAGCTGGTGCTGCTGGCCGGGGAGACCGCGCAGGCGGGCGGCGAGGCGTTCAGCGCCATGGTCGCCGCCGAACTGCACCAGCTGGTCACCCCACGAACTCCGGTGCGCACCTCCCTGGTCACCGGGAAACCGGTGCGCTCCGGCGCACTGCACGCGGCGCTCGCCCTGGCGAGGGAAGAGGTATTCGGACTCGTCGCCGCCACAGCCGATCCGTTTCGCGGGCTGAAAAAGCCCGCCGGTGCAGCACCGGGCCCCCGACGGCCTCCGCTGCGCGCTCGACACATTTCCCCGACCGCACACTGAAAATCCAGGAGTTCGCATGCGCAAGACCTCTCGCGCGGTCCTGCTCAGCGCCACAGCCGCGGCAGCCGCGCTGCTCGTCTCGGCCTGTTCCGGCGGAGGCGGCACCCAGGGCACGCCCGGCGGCGCGCCCGGCAAGGACGACAAGCTCTCGCTCACCGTCTACAGCAACTTCGAGGGCCGCGAGTACAAGGCGGTCACCGAGGCGCTGAACCGGATCAAGACCCGGTTCCCCAACTTCGAGGTCAAGCACGAGGGCACCCAGGACGACGAGAAGATCACCGGCGCGATCCGCGGCGGCAACCCGCCGGACGTGGCGATCTCCTTCTTCACCGACAACCTGGGCCAGTTCTGCTCCTCGGGCAGCTTCCAGAACCTGCAGCCCTACATCGACCGGGACAAGGCCGACCTCAACGTCATCCCCAAGGCCGTCCGGGACTACACCGAGTACAAGGGCAACCGGTGCTCGATGCCGATGCTCACCGACATCTACGGCTTCTACTTCAACAAGGACATGTTCGCCAAGGCGGGCATCACCGAGCCGCCGAAGACCACCGACGCGCTGCTCGAGGCGACCAAGAAGCTGACCGAGTTCAACCCGGACGGCTCGATCAAGGTCGCCGGCTTCATGCCGCTGATCCCGCACTACCGCAACCAGGCGCAGAACTGGACGCCGATGTTCGGCGCCCGCTACCTGGGCACGGACGGCAAGTCCAACCTGGCCAACAGCCCGGAGTGGAAGGAACTCTTCGAGTTCCAGAAGAAGCTGGTCGACTTCTACGGCTACGACAAGATCGAGAAGTTCCGGGCCGGTCTCGGCCAGGAGTACTCCGCCGACCACGCCTTCCAAAAGGGCAAGCTGGCGATGATGATCGACGGTGAGTACCGCACCGCGTTCCTGGCCAACGAGGCCAAGGAGATCAGCTACGGCACCGCGCCCGCGCCGGTCTCGCCGAGCAAGCCGGAGCTGTACGGCGGCGGTTTCGCCACCGGCACCATCATCGGCATCCCCAAGGGCGTGAAGAACCCGGGCGCCTCCTGGGAGCTGGTCAAGCAGATGTCGCTGGACACCGACACCCTGGTGCAGCTGTCCAACGCGATCAAGAACATCCCCACCACCGAGGCCTCGATGAAGGACCCGAAGCTGGAGATGACCCCGCAGTTCAAGACCTTCATCGACATCTTCGGCTCCGGCAAGCTGTGGTCCAACCCGGCCACCCCGATCGGCGACGCGCACCTCAAGGCGGTCAACGACTTCGCCGAGAAGTGGCAGGCGGGCAAGGTCACCGATCTGCCGGGCGAGCTGAAGAAGGTCGACGCCCAGGTGGACGACGCCCTGGCACAGAAGGCCGGTAAGTAGTTCCATGACCGCCACGCTTGAGCGCGCGAGCGCCGCGCGGCCTGCCCCCAACCAGGGGCGGGCCGCGCGGCGGCGCCGGAACTTCCTGACCGTCCTGGGCTTCATGTCCCCGGCGATCATCGGGTTCGCGGTGTTCTTCGGCTACCCGCTGATCGCCACCATCTACTTCTCCTTCACCAGCTACGACCTGATCAACGCACCGGAGTGGCTGGGCTTCGGCAACTACATCCGGATGTTCACCAGCGAGCCGCTGGTGCTCACCGCGATGTACAACACGGCGTGGCTGGTGGTCGTGCTGACCACCTGCCGGGTGTTGTTCGCCCTCGGCGTGGCCATGGTGATCTCGCGGCTCAAGAGCGGGGTCGGTCTGGTCCGCACGCTCTGCTACCTGCCCTCGCTGGCGCCGCCGGTGGCGGCCACGATCACCTTCGCCTTCCTGTTCAACCCGGAGTTCGGGCCGGTCAACAAGTTCCTGCGGTTCCTGGGCATCGACGGCGGACTGTGGTTCTCCGACCCGGACATGGCCAAGCCCGCGCTGACCATCCTGGCCCTGTGGGGCTCCGGCGAGCTGATGATCATCCTGCTGGCCGCGCTGCTGGACGTGCCGCAGGAGCAGTACGAGGCGGCCGAGATCGACGGCGCGGGGCCGGTGCGCAAGTTCCTGCACATCACCCTGCCGACCATCGCGCCGGTGCTGATGTTCAGCATCGTCAACTCGGTGATCTTCGCGCTGCAGTTCTTCACCCAGGCCGTGGTGGCCGGTTCGGTGGCCTCCGGTTCGGCCGAGGTCGCGGGCAACGCCAAGGACATCGGCTTCCCGCAGAACTCCACCCTGACCTTCCCAGTCTGGCTCTACGTCCAGGGCTTCCGCTACTTCAACATGGGTTACGCGGCGGCCATGGCGGTCCTGTTGTTCATCGTCTCCTTCATCTTCACCGCACTGCTGGTGCGGCAGATGCGTCGAGCCTCGCACGTCGAGGAGGGCTAATGACCACCGCGACCGCCACCCGGCCGGCGCACCGCCGGGGACGCAGGCCAGTCAAGCGAAACCCCAACGGGTCCTGGCAGAAAACGCTCTACTGGGTCGCCACGCACAGCATCGGTCTCGCGCTGGCGCTGGCCTTCTCGCTGCCGATCCTGTTCGTCTTCCTGACCGCGGTGATGTCGGACAGCCAGGCGCTGTCCTCCAGCCTGTGGCCGGAGTCCTGGCACTTCGAGAACTTCTTCCGGGTCTTCGACAAGGTGCCGCTGCTGCAGTACACGGTCAACAGCCTGATGTACTCGCTGCTGGCCACCGCTGGCATGCTGATCTCGGCGATCCCGGCCGCCTACGCGCTGGCCAGGCTGAAGTGGAAGGGCCGCAACACGGTCTTCCTGCTGGTGGTCGCCGCGATGATGCTGCCGCCGCAGGTGGTGGCGGTGCCGCTGTACGACATGTGGGTCAAGGCCGGGCTGACCGGCACGCTGTGGCCGCTGATCGTGCCGTATTTCCTCTTCGACGCCTTCAGCGTGTTCCTGCTGCGCCAGTTCTTCCTCACCATCCCGCAGGACTACATCGACGCGGCCAAGATCGACGGCTGCAACGAGTTCACCGCGGTGTGGCGGGTGCTCATCCCCATGTCCCGGCCGGGCATCGCGGCCACCGGGCTGTTCTGCTTCCTCTACACCTGGAACGACTTCTTCGGCCCGCTGATCTACACCGGCGAGAACAAGGACAACTGGCCGTTGTCCCTCTCGCTCGCCTCGTTCCGGGGCCAGCACGCCGTGGAGTGGAACCTGATGATGGCCGCCACCGCGATGATCATGGTCCCGGCCATCGTGTTGTTCCTGTTCGCGCAGAAGTCCTTCGTCCGAGGGATCACCTTCACCGGAGTTAAGGGTTAACGATGAAGCTCACCGTCGTCGGAGGCGGCTCCACCTACACCCCTGAGCTGATCGACGGCATCGCCGGGCGCAGAACGAGCCTGGCGGTGGACGAGATCGTGCTGGTCGACCCGGACGAGCACCGGCTCTCGGTCATCGGCGAGTTCAGCCAGCGGTTGCTCGATCACGCGGGTCACCCGGCCCGGGTCCGCACCACCACGGACCTGGAGTCCGGGGCCGAGGGCGCGGCGGCGGTATTGCTGCAGCTGCGCGTCGGCGGGCAGGCCGCCCGCCGCTCGGATGAGACCTTCCCGCTGGAATGCGGCTGCGTCGGTCAGGAGACCACCGGCGCCGGTGGGCTGGCCAAGGCGCTGCGCACGGTGCCGGTGGTGCTCGACATCGCCGAGCGGGTGCGGAAGGTGACGGGTCCGGACACCTGGATCGTCAACTTCACCAACCCGGTCGGCATCGTCACCAGGGCACTGGTGCAGTCCGGTTTCCGGGCGGTGGGCCTGTGCAACGTGGCCATCGGCTTCCAGCGCTATGTCGGCAAGCTGCTCGGCGCGGCCCCGGAACAGGTGCGGCTTGGCCACGTCGGCCTCAACCACCTGACCTGGGAACGCCAGGTGCTGGTGGACGGCGTGGACGTGCTGCCGCGGCTGCTCTCGGAGTTCGGCGAGGACGTGGCCGCGCACATCGGGCTGCCCGCCGAGCTGATGCGCAGGCTGGGCGTGGTGCCCTCGTACTACCTGAAGTACTTCTACAGCCACGACGAGGTGGTCGCGACCCAGCGCACCGAACCGCCGAGGGCGGAGGTGGTGAGCCTGGTGGAGAAGGAACTCATGGGTGTCTACGCCGACCCGGCCGTGGTCACCAAGCCCGAGGCGCTCTCCCAGCGCGGCGGCGCCTACTACTCCGAGGCCGCCGTCCAGCTCGTGCACGCCCTCACCGGCGGCGAGCAGGGCGAGGAACACGTGGTCAACGTGCAGAACAACGGCACCCTGCCGTTCCTGCCCGACGACGCGGTGATCGAGGTTCCGTCCATTGTGGACAGCAACGGGGCGGTCCCGCTGCCGGTGGCCCCGGTGGAACCGGCCTTCGCCGGCCTGATCAGCCACGTCACCGGCTACGAGTACCTGGCACTGGAGGCCGCGCTGCACGGTGGCCGGGACCGGGTGGCCAACGCACTGCTGGCGCACCCGCTGATCGGGCAGTGGAGCATCGCGGAGAAGCTGGCCGACCAGCTCGTCGCGGAGAACGCCGACCTGCTGCCCTGGGCGAAGGCATGAGCGAGAGACCCGAGATCAGTGATCTCGTCCTGGCCATCGACGGTGGCAACAGCAAGACCGACGTGATGCTGGTGACCCGGGACGGCCAGGTGCTGTCCCGGGTCCGCGGGCCCGGCTCACCGCCGCAGACCGTTGGCATGCAACGCGGTCTGGACACCTTCGAGCGCCTGATCACCGAGGCCGCCCGGCAGGCGGGCTACAGCGGTGAAGCGCCCTTCGCCGCGCACACCTCGGCCTACCTGGCAGGCGCCGACCTGCCGAAGGAAGAGCAGTTCCTGCAGGAGGCGATCACCGCACGGGGCTGGTCGGCCACCACCATGGTGGCCAACGACACCTTCGCGCTGCTGCGCGCTGGCAGCCCGACCGGCGCGGGGGTGGCGGTGGTCTGCGGCGCTGGCATCAACGCCGTCGGGGTGGCCCCGGACGGCCGGGTGCACCGCTTCCCGGCGCTGGGCCGCATCTCCGGTGACTGGGGCGGCGGCGCGCACCTGGGCAGCGAGGCACTGTGGCTGGCGGTGCGGGCCGAGGACGGCCGGGGCCTGCCGACCGAGCTGCTGCCCGCGGTGCTGGCGCACTTCGCGGTGGGCAGCATGCTGGAGCTGATCGAGCGGCTGCACTTCGGCGAACTCTCCGAGGACGTGCTGCACGAGCTGTGCCCGCTGCTGTTCCGGGTGGCCGCGGCCGGCGACGCGGTGGCCGCCGAGGTGGTGGACCGCCTCGCCGAGGAGGTCAGCCTGCTGGCCACGGTGAGCCTGCAAAGCCTTGGCCTGACCGGGGAACCGGTGGACGTGGTGCTCGGCGGCGGGGTGCTCACCGGCGTGGGCGCCACCGTGATCGACGAGGTGGCCCGCCGCTGCAAGGCGGTGGCCCCGCTGGCCACGGTCAGCGTGGTCGAGGTCATCCCGGTGGTCGGGGCGGCACTGGCCGGCCTGGACGCGCTGGGCGCCGACCGGGCGGCGGAAATCCGGCTGCGTGAGTCCTTCCTGGCCCCCGCCACCGATGAGAGCGCTCCAATCGCCGACGGCGACGCCGGGGAACCGGCCGCCGTGTGATGCCGGGTGGTCCCGTCCTGCCCTGGTCGGGACCACCCGGTTTCCCTCAACGCCGGACAACTCTGAGGTAGCCGCCGGCGTTCTCATCGTCGGTGCCCAGCAACAGCTCGGCGCACGAGCTGCTCACACAGGTCACCGCCTCGATCTTGTGTCCCGCATAGGTGCCAAGGCTCTTGGGCTGCTTGGCCACCTCCAGCCGGACCCCGTCCTTGTCGAGTGAAACCCGACCCGCCGAGTACAACGCGGAGTCGAACGGCCCGTCGTCCCCCGGGTCCGAGGCCGAGGAGATGAGCAGCTCCCCGTTGGCCAGGACCGCCAGGTCGGACACGTGCCGCACCTTCGCCTTCGGATAGGGCACCCGGATCTCCGCGCTGCGCTTGGGCCCGAAGGTCAGCTTGGCCAGATCGAACTCGGCCGCGTACAACGTGGCCGGCCTGCTGTCCTGCCCACGATCGGCCCACAGCGCGACGGTCCGCCCACTGACCGAGGCCAGCTGGAAGCTCTCGTAGTCATCCCCCGGCTGCCCCGTGGGCACCTGGAAGGTCCGCAGCACAACGGCTTCACCGCCGCTGACCCGGATCTGGAAGCCCTTGCCCGCGCTGCCCAGCACCAGGAACTCACCGCGCCGCCCCGGCACCGGCTCGATCGATTCCAGGTCGACCGGCAACTCACCCTGCCAGGCCAGCGGCTCGACCTTGGGCGCCTTGCCCGGACTCTGCCGCACCCTGGCGATCCGGTTCTGCCCCGGCTTCTTGTTGTCCCGCACGATCAACGAGTCGATCCGGCCATCCTCGCGGTCCACCACGACCGCGCCACTGACCCCGGACAGGATGTCCACCCCGACCCGCTGCCACGGATCAGCCGGTGCCGCCTGCGCGGCCGGAACCGCGGTGAGCACCCCCAGCACTGCCAACGTCCCGATCACAACCTGGCGCATGCGCCGAAGTCTCATCAGACCCCGCCGCGCCAGGTTCATCCCTTCAGCCCGACCAGCCACAAAACCGGGTATGTTACCGATCGGTAACTGACGCTACCGTAACTGACGGTAGCGTAGGTCGGCTTCGGCTTGTCATGCTGCCAGGATGCACACGCCGCGAGAAGGGGAGGCCGCACCGCGCCTCTGGGGGTCCTACGTCGCCTTGGGCGACAGCTTCACCGAGGGCATGGACGACCCATGGCCCGACGGCAGTTTCCGTGGCTGGGCAGACCGTTTGGCCGCGCACCTGGCCCGCGCCCGACCCCAGCTCCGCTACGCGAACCTCGCGATCCGGGGCAAACTGCTCGGCCAGATCATCGACGAACAACTGCCTGCCGCGATAGACCTGAGTCCGGACCTGGTCACGTTCTGTGCAGGCGGCAACGACATCCTCCGCCCCAGCAGCGACCCGGACGCCCTGGCCGCCCAGTTCGAGGAAGCCACCGCCGAACTCCGCGCCACCGGCGCCGACGTGGTCATCTGCACCGGCTTCGACACCAAAGAAGTCCCGATAATGCGCCGGGTAAGAGGCAAGGTCGCCACCTACAACGCCCACCTGAGGGCGATCGCCGACAAACACAACTGCCACGTGGTCGACCTCTGGTCCATGGCAGTCCTCCAAGACCCCCGAGCCTGGAGCGAAGACCGCCTACACCTCTCCCCAGAAGGCCACGAACGAGTAGCCCTACGGGCGTGCGTCGAGCTGGGCATCCCCGTGACAGCGGACTGGTCAGAACCCTGGCCCGAAGCCCCACCCGCAGATTGGCTGACCTTGCGGCGGGCAGACCTGAAGTGGGCCAAGCAGCACTTCGTTCCCTGGCTTGGCCGCCGTCTGACCGGCAAGTCCTCCGCCGATGGCATCGAACCCAAGCGCCCACAACTAGCGGAACTCTGCGAGAAGCCCTGACCACCACCCACTTGTTGCGAAAGAGGCGTGGCGCGCAGCGACACGGCGGGCCCTTAACCAGCAGCGCGGTACCGATTTTTCGCGTTGCCTTGTCGTGGTCTCGACGCATCCGAAGCTTGCTTCGCGTGCGGCGAGGCCACGACGAGGCGACTTAGAGCGAAAAATCCAGCGCGCGGAGCGCGCCAATAAAACACAGCACACCCGGCATCCGGGGACGCGGATGCCGGGTGTGACGAGTGGGCGGTGAACCTCCCCCAGAAGGCTCCCCCAGTACCGCCGTGCCGGTGGTGCAGCGCGAACCAACCACCGACAGGACTAAGATTTCATGGTCCGCTTGACGGAGCCTAACCGCGAACTAAACGAGATCAGCGGGGCTTGGCGGGTAGCCTCCAGTGTGCCGCCTGAGACGCCGGTGTACCAGGCTTTTGTCGCAGTTGGCGACAAATTGACTCAGCCGAGTTTGGCCAGCCGGTCGCGCAGCACTTCCAGTTCGGGCAGCCGCAGCACCTCGTACAACTCCAGCGAGCGCTGCCAGACCACCCTGGCTCCGGTGGGGTCGCCGCGGGAGATGAGCACCTCGCCGAACTCCATCAGCATCCGGGCTTCCTGCGGCTTGGAGCCGGCGGCCTCGGCGGCGGCCACCGCGTCCCGGTAGTACCGCTCGGCCTCGTCCAGCCTGCCCAGGTCCCGGCTGACATCGCCCATGCCGCCGAGCACGATGGCCATCCGGTCGTTGTTGTTGGAGTCGCGGTAGATGTCCAGTGCCTCGCGCAGGTGCACCAGGGCCTGTTCGTGGTCCTGGTGCCGGATGGCGATCTCGGCCATGTTGGTCAGCGCGATGGGCAGCACGAAGAAGTTGCCGATCCGCCTGCTCAGCTCGATGGCCCGGCGGCAGGACTCGACCGCCTCGTCCTTGCGGCCGGTCTCGTACAGGTACTGGGTCATGTTGCTGGACAGCAACGCCAGCGAGGCCAGGTCGCCGATCTCCTCGGCGATCCGGTACGCGGTGGAGTCGTGGTGCAGGGACAGCTCGGGCAGCCCGCGGCGGCCGTGGATCATGCCAAGGGCGGTGTGGATGCGGACCTCGCCCCACCGGTTGCCGAGCAGCCTGGCGGCCTCCAGGCCGATCAGGTTGACCTTGACCGCGTCCTCCCACGGGAAGCGCGCGTCCAGGTACGGGTTGAGCATGGTCGGCAGCTGCCAGGCTGCCTCGTGCTGGCCGGACTCGTCGGCGAGCACGACCACCGAGGTCAGGTTGGCCCACTCGGCGTCGAAGAAGGCCAGTGCCTGCTGCCGGTCGTTGAGCGTTGGCTGACGCACGTGCGGCCGGGTCAGGCCGGGGCGCAGGTCGTCCAGGATGGGCCGCATCAGCCGCCGGGCCCGGTCGGCCACGACCAGGTAGTAGTCGAGCAGGCCGCGCAGCGCGCCCTCGCGTTCCTTCTCCTCGGTCTCGTTGCGGAACAACGCCCGCGCGTACAGGCGCATCAGGTCGTGCATGGAGAAGCGGTCGACCTCGTGTTCGATCACCAGGTGCGCGGCGGCCAGCGCGCGCAGCGACCGGCGGGCCTGGGCCACCCCGACCTCGGCCATGGTGGCCATCAGGTAGGGCGAGACGTCCCGGCCGGGGTGGCCGCCGAGCAGCCGGAACACGGTGGCGTGCGGTGGCGGCAGGTCCCGGTAGGACAGGTCGAAGGCGCCGCGCACCGAGGTGTCGGTCTCCTCGACGTCCAGCGCGGCCAGCCGTTCGTGCTCGTCGGCGAGTTCCTCGACCAGGTCGCCGACCTCGCGTTCGGGGTTGACCGCGAGCCGGGCGGCGGCGATGCGCAGCGCCAGCGGCAGGTTGCCGCACAGCTCGGCCAGCCGCCGGACCTGGGCCAGGTCGTGCTCGGAGTGCCGTTCGCCGGCCACCCGGTTGATCAGCTGCACGGTGTCGGCCATGGACAGCGTGTCCAGCGGCAGCACCCTGGCCCCGTTGGTCACCACCAGTCCGTCCAGCCGCCGCCTGCTGGTGACCACGGTGAACGCGCCGCTGGTCGGCAGCAGCGGGCGGACCTGGTCGGAGTCGTGCGCGTCGTCGAGCAGCACCAGCATCCGCCGCCCGGCGATGGTGGAGCGGTACAGCGCCAGCCGCTCGTCGAACTCCGCGGGCACCGATTCCGGCCGCACGCCCAGGGCGACCAGGAAGTGCCGCAGCACCTCGGCCGGGTCCACCGGGGCGTGTTCGGGGTCGAAACCACGCAGCGAGGCGTAGAGCTGGCCGTCCGGGAACTCCGCGGCGGCCCGCTGCGCCCAGGTCAGCGCGAGCGCGCTCTTGCCAACGCCAGCGGTGCCCGCCAGCACCGCGATCCGCGGGCCGTCGGCCATTCCGACCAGGCGGTTCAGCCAGGCCAGTTCGGCACTGCGGCCGGTGAACCCGGCGGGCGCCGGCGGCAGCTGCACGGGCACGCTGGGCAGCGCCGAGGGCGGGGCGAGCGCGCGCTGCTGGCTGGCCGGGTCGGGGGCGAGTTCGTCGGTGAGCACCTGGCGGTGCAGTTCCTGCAGGGTCGGGCCGGGGTCGATGCCCAGCTCGTCGACCAGCCGGACCCGGAAGGACTGGTAGGAGCCGAGCGCGTCGGCCCGCCGCCCGCTGCGGTAGAGCGCGAGCACCAGCTGGCCGACCAGCCGCTCCCGGAACGGCTGTTCGGCGACCAGCCGCTGCAGTTCCACCACGACCTCGCCGTGCCTGCCGAGGTCGAGTTCGGCCTGGATCCACTCCTCCACCGCGACCAGCCGCAGCTCCTCCAACTCGGGCGCGACATCGCGCAGCACCTGGGAGGAGGGCACATCGCTGAGGACTGGTCCGCGCCAGAGCCGGACCGCCTCGCTGAGCAGTTCGCGCCGGTGCGCGGCTGGTTCGCCGCGGGCGGCGGTGATCAGCGCGCGGGCCCGGTGCAGGTCGACCAGCCGGGGGTCGGCGCGCAGCAGGTAGCCGGAGGCGTGCGTGATCAGGGTGACCGAACCGGCCGGGTCGGCCTCGGTGAGCACCCGGCGCAGCCGGGAGACGTGCCCGTGCACCACGGTGCGCGCGGTCGGCGGCGGCTCGTCCTCCCACAGCGTGGCCTGGATCCGGTCGTGCCCGACGACCTGGTTGACCTCCAGCGCGAGCAGTGCCAGCAGGCAGCGCGCACCGGCCCTGCCCATCGGCAGCGGGGTGCCGCCGACCACCAGCTCGACCGGCCCGAGCACGCGGAACTCCAACGGCGGCAACAACTCCTGGTTCACGGGCGGCCCTCCAGCACGGCCAGCCTGGCGCGCACGGTCTCGGCCTCACCGCGGTCGAAGGCGTCCAGGATCTCCAGTGCCCGCCGCCACTGCGCGGCCGCGGCCGGGCCGTCCCCGGTGGCACTGGCGACATCGCCGAGGCCACGCCGGGCGAAGGCCTCGGTCCGGTTCATGCCGTGGCTGATGGCCAGGGCGAGCGCGCGCCGGTTGGCCGCGGCCGCGCCCTCCACCTCACCGCGGGCCAGCAGGGCCCGCGCGAGATTGTTCAGCGCGGTGGCCAGGAAGTTGTCGTCACCGATCTCCTCGTCGATGGCCACCGCGCGCTGGAAATAGGTCTCGGCGCGTTCCGGCCTGCCGGAGTCCAGGGCCAGCACGCCCAGGGTGTTGTTGATCGCGGACTCGGCGTGCCGGTCGCCGATCTCCTGGTTGTGCCGGATCGCCTCGGCGGCGGCGATCTCGGCCTCGGGCGCGCGGCGCAGCCAGGCCAGCGCGCCTGCCACGTTGGTGGCTGCCCTGGCGGCGGCGTGCCGGTCCCCGGCCTGGGTGGCCGCGGCCAGCGAGTCCCGGTAGTAGCGCAGCGACTCCTCCCGGCGGCCGAGCCGGTGGGTGGCCGCGCCGAGGCCGTTGAGCATCATCGCCACTCCGGCGCCCTCGCCCGCCGCGGTGGCCGCGGCAAGGCCCAGCTCGTTCACGCTGATCCAGTCCTCCACGCGGTTGCGCACCGCCAGGTAGATGGAAACGGGTCGGGCCAGCAGCCAGGTCTCCCTGGGGAAGCCTTCCTCCCTGGCCAGCCGGATGACCGCGACGGCGTTGGCGCGCTCGGTCTCGAACCAGCGCAGGGCTTCCTCCGCGCTCCAGTCCGGCACGGGATCGGCCTCGCCGCCCGGTGGCAGGCCAAAACCGTGGGTAGATGGACTGAACTTCACCGCGGCGTGCGCGCACCAGCGCCAGTAGTAGTGAATGAGCCTGCGCTGGGCCGCCCGCCTCGCGGTTTCACCCAGTTCGGTGCGGGCCAGTTCGCGGGCGTGCAGCCGGATCAGGTCGTGCAGGGCGAAGCGGTCCCGGCGTGGTTCGGCCAGCAGGTGCGCGGCGGTGAGCCCGCGCAGCGCCCGCCGGGCCGCGGCCGGGGTGGTGCCGGCCAGCGCGGCGACCAGGTCGGGGGTGAGGCTGGGGCCGGGGTGCAGGCCGAGCAGCCGGAACACCGCGGCGGGTTCGGGCGCGAGGTCCCGGTAGGAGATGTCGAAGGCGCCGCGCACCGAGGAGCCGTCCTCCTCCAGTCCGGCCAGCCGGTGCTGCTCATCACGCAGTTCGGCGGCCAGCTTGCCGGGGTTGCCCGCCGCGGCCAGCCGGGCGGCCACCACCCGCAGCGCCAGCGGCAGGTCCCCGCACAGCGCGGCCAGCTCGTCCAGCACCGCGGGGTCGGCCGTACGGGCCTCGCTGGCCAGCAGTGCGACGCCGACCGCGCGGGGCAGCGTGCCCAGGGTGTGGATGCCCGCGCCGTGGCTGACCACCAGGCCGTCCAGCCGCCGCCTGCTGGTGATCAGGGCCAGCGAGCCGCCGCCGGGCGGCAGCAGCGGGCGGACCTGCTCGGAGTCGCGGGCGTCGTCCAGCAGCACCAGCACCCGGCGGCCGGCCAGCATCGAGCGGTACAGCGCCAGCCGTTCGTCGAAGGGCACCGGCACCGCCTCCGCGGCCAGCCCCAGCTCCAGCAGGAACTGCCGGAGCAGCTCGGCCGGGTCGGCAGGCGGGTGCTCGGGGTCGAAGCCACGCAGCGCGCCGAAGAGCACTCCGTCGGCGAAATGCGCTGCGGAACGGCGGGCCCAGGTCAGCGCGAGCGCGCTCTTGCCGATGCCGCCCGCCCCGGCCAGCACCCCGACCGCGGACTCGCCTGCCTGTTCGGCCCGGCTCAGCAGCCCGTCCAGCCAGGACTGCTCCGCGGTGCGGCCGGTGAACCCGGCGGCGGGGGCGGGCAGTTCGGTGGGCGCGGGCGGTGCGCTGGCCTCGCACTCCGGCTGGGCGGCGCACAGCGCTGGATCGTCGGTGCGCACCCGGTCGATCAGGTCGCGCAGCTCCGGCCGCGGGTCGAGGCCGAGCTTGGCGGAGAGGCGTTCCCGGTAGTCCTCGTAGGTGCGCAGCGCCTCGGTGCGGCGGCCGCAGCGGTAGAGCGCGAGCACCGCGTACTCGGCCAGCCGTTCCCGCAGCGGCTCGTCGGCGTGCAGTCGCTGGATCCGCGGCAGCAGCTCCTCGTGCCTGCCGAGGGCGAGCTGGGCGGCGAAGTACTCCTCGGTGACGGTCAGCCGCAGCTCGGTCAGCTCCGGCCGCACCTCCCCTTCCAGCACCGGCGAGCCCAGTCCGCTCAGCGGCTCGCCCCGCCAGAGGTCGAGCACCTGGCCGAGCAGCTCGGCACGCGGGCCTGGTGGCAGGTCGCGGGCGGCCGCGGCCAGCCGGCGCGCCCGGTGCGCGTCGATCAGATCGGGATCCATCCGGAGCAGGTAGCCGGGCGCCCTAGTGTCCAAGGACACAGGCAGCGCCAGCTCGGTGAAGAGTTTGCGCAACCGGGAGACGTAGCCCTGCACGATGGTGCGCGCGGTCGCCGGGGGCCGTCCGGCCCACAGCACCTCGGTGATTCGTTCCGCGCTGACCACCTGTCCCGGCTCTGTCACCAGCGCCGCGAGCAGGCAGCGCACGCCCGCACCGCCCACCGGCACCGATTCCCCGTCCACCACGAGTTCCACCGGCCCGAGCAGGCGGAACCCGACGCGGTTGATCGTCGACCCTGGCAAGCAGGTCTCCGCCACCTTGTCTTCGCGCCGCACGGTGGGCACGTTACGACCTTTCGCCATCCCCTGGGTAAGTAGCGGTACCGCATTCCGTAGTAGTACGGACGACCCGGACGGGGGATCGCTCGTTAGGGTTTCCACAGAGACATTCACCAGAGTCATCCACCCGAGGACGCCGGAGGCGAAGTGCCCGCAGATCCGACGGCGCTCCTGGACCGGGGGGCCGGCTGCCTGCTCGGCGGCGCGGTCGGCGACGCCCTCGGCGCCCCGGTGGAGTTCCTGGCCCGGCCGGAGATCCGCCGCGAGTTCGGTCCCTCGGGCATCACCGACCCGCCGCGACCTGCGCTGATCACCGACGACACCCAGTTGACCCTGTTCACCGCCGAGGGCTACCTGCACGCCTGGGTGCGGGGCAAGCACCGCGGTGTGTGGGGGCCGACCGAGACGGTGTGGCAGAGCTACCGGCGCTGGCTGACCACCCAGCAGCTGGACGGCCCGGCCCCGCTGGCCCGCGGCCTGCTCGCGGACAAGCGGATGTACGCCAGCCGGGCGCCGGGGGTGACCTGCCTGCGGGTGCTGCAGTCGGCCACCCTGCCCAACACCACCAGCGACTCCCGCGGCTGCGGCGGAGTGGCCCGCGCCGCGCCCGCCGGGTTCGCCCCCACCCCGCAGACCGCCTACCAGCTGGGCTGCGAGTTCGCCGCGCTCACCCACGGTCACCCCTCGGGCTGGGCCCCGGCGGGCGCACTGGCCCTGATCGTGCATCTGGTGGCGGTGCGTCAACGCCCATTGGGGGACGCGGTGGACCAGGCCACCGGCCGGGCGCTGCGCGATGACCAGGAGACCGGACTGGCGCTGGCCGCGGCGGCCGCGCTGGCCGCCGCCGACTCCTCGGCCGCCCGCCGGGTGCGCGAGGCCCGTGCCTTCGGCAGGCCGGTGCCCGCGGGTGGTCCGTCGGCGAACTCGGTGGAGAGCCTGGGCGCGGGCTGGGTGGGTCCGGAGGCGCTGGCCATCGCGGTCTACGCCGCGCTGACCCACCGCAGGGCCGAGCAGTTCCCTGACGCGCTGCGGCTGGCCGCCAACCACTCCGGCGACAGCGATTCCACCGCGGCGATCACCGGCAACATCCTGGGCGCGCTGCACGGCACCGCGGTGCTGCCACGGGAGTGGCTGGGCATGCTGGAGCTGTCCGACGTGATCGAGCAGACCGGCCGCGATCTGGCCGCATCCTGTGCCGGGCTGCCCTTCGACGAGGAGCACTACCTGCTGCCGGAGTGAGTCACCTCTTCCGCGGCGGGACCTTGACCTCACGCAGCTTGTCGTACTGGGTCACGCAGGCATCGGCAGGCACGTACGGCGAGCAGCGGCCGTCCGGCATCCGGTTGACCTGGGCCACCCAGGCCAGGAAGCCGACCGAATCGTCGTTGCGCGGCATGTGCCGGTCCGCGATGGCCGACCCGGCCGAGCCGAGCAGCAGCAGCATCGCGGCCAGCAGGCCGATCCGGGCGGGCAGGCCGACCTTGCCGGACAGTGCGAACCGCGGCCGGGGCACGCCGAAGCGTTCCACCGCCAGGAACACCGCGTAGCCGGTGAGCACCAGCAGGCAGTAGAGGATCTCGGCCACCGTGCGCGGGTAGAGCTGCACGGCGTTCTCGGCGTACATCCGGCTGGCGAAGTAGAAGCGCAGCAACCAGGTGCCTGCCAGGCAGGCCACCACCGCGATCACCACGGTCCGGCGCAGCCCGAGGCCCAGCGCCACCGCGAGGCCGATGACCAGCACGATGGTGAACAGGCCGACGCCGCCGAGTTCGCCAAGCGGCGGCCAGACCCCGACCGGGCCCGGCAGGTCGGTGCGCCACATGGAGAAGTAGGCCGGGTCGGTGAAGACGTCGAAGTAGAAGTACTGGTCCTTGGTGCTGCCGGCGCCGCGCAGCAGGCCGTACAGGTGCCTGATGCTGACCAGCGCGAACACCGCGGTGGTGACCGCGACCAGGGCAACCCCCTTGCGCGGGGCCGCCTTCCACGGGAAGACCAGCAGCAGTGCGAGCACCGCGCCCGGCGCGGACCAGACGTACCAGCCGGAGTAGAGCAGGAACAGCAGCCCGAACCCGACGCCGAAGGCCGCACCGCCCAGCAGCAGCTTGCGGTAGCTGGCCTGGTCGGCCCGGCGGACCGTCTGCAGGAAGCGGACCAGCACCGGGATGAACACGACCAGCGCCAGGTTGGCGTAGGGCTTGTGCGGGTCGATCAGCGGCAGCGTGGAGACCACGCCGATGCCCAGTGCCCAGCCGGGCCGCAGCACCAGCCGCCAGGCCAGGTAGGCCAGCGGCGCGAACAGCGCGACGCCGATGATCTGCACGTCCTGCAACGCGAACCCGGCCGGTTCGCCGGTCAGCCAGGTCCAGCCCGCGAGGGCGTAGACCGACAGCGGCGGGTAGTTGCTCGGCATCGACTCGCCGCGGAGCAGGCCCTCGGCCCAGCGGATCAGCACGCCGGAGTCGCCGTGGTTGGCGTGCAGTGCCCAGGAGGTGCCGCGCAGCGCGACCAGCACGCCGCCCGCGACCAGGCCACCGGCCAGGCCGGAGATGGCGGCGGTGGCCAGCCTGCCGGCCAGCGCCACCCCGGCGCCCTGGCGGATCCGCGCGGCCAGCAGCACCACGGCGATGAGCACCAGGCCGAGCAGCACGAACCGGAACTGGAGTCCGGCCAGGCCGCTGACCTGGCCGAGCCGGTCCAGCGGATCGACGTCGATGGTGCCGCTCCAGGCCAGGAAAATCGCCAGCGCGACAAAGGCGACGACAATCTCCAGTAGTGGCGCTATCCACCTGGAAGTGGAGCGATTACCGGGCGTCACCGGAGTGCTTTCGAGCGTGACGGTCTGGTTGTCGAGCGGCCGCTCGACCGTATGGCTGGACACAGCTTTCCCCCAAAAGAAAGTCCAGGCCAGGCTACAGGACCTTTGTGGTTAACCACCACTGATGAATGGGAAACCACAACTCGGGAAAAAGTTGCCTCGGAAATCTGATCGTTATAGATCGAGAATGTCGTTGCCCAGTTCGGTGTAACCCCAAGGCCCCTGACCGGGTGACCCCTGCCAGCCGTGCCGGATGCGCCCGTTGTCGGCCCGCACGAAGAACACCGACCGGCCGACGTGGTCCAGGTGCACGCCCGGATCGCCGGTGAGGTCCCCGCTCAGCTCGGCCTGGTCCCACGGGCCGAGGCCGGGCCGGGTCTGCCAGCCGTGCAGCAGCCTGCCGTTGTCCCGGCGCACGAAGTAGGTGAGCCGCCCGGCCACGTCCAGCAGCACCGCCGGATCACCGGCGACCGCCGAGCCGAGCTGGGTGAACTCCCACGGTCCGTTGCCGGGGGTGCGCTGCCAGCCGTGCAGCAGCTGACCGTCGGCACGACGGGCCAGGAAGCAGAGTTTTCCGCTGGTGTCCAAGGCGATGCCGGGATCGCCCGCCACGTCGGTGCCCATCTCGGCGAAGTCCCATGACCCGCCGACCAGGGCCGCGGTCCGCCAGCCGTGCAGCAGTTTCCCGTTGCTGCGCCTGGCGAAGAAGACCAGCCGTCCCTGCACGTCCAGTGCGAGCGCGGCATCCCCGGCCGCCGAGGCGTTGCCCACCTCGGTCAGCTCGAACGGCCCGCCGGAACCGGCCACCCGTTCCCGGCCGAAGAGCAGGCCGCCGTTGCTGCGCCTGGCCAGGAAGCAGAGCCGCCCGGCCGCGTCCAGCACCATGCCGGGCGAGCCGGTGAGCCCGCTGCCGAGTTCGTCGTACTCCCACGGTCCGGTGCCGGGGCTGTACTGGCAGCCGTGTTCCAGGGTGCCGTTGCGGGTGCGGGCCAGGTAGCGCAGCCGCCCGTTGATGTCCCGGACGGTGACCGGGTTGCCGACCACGCCGCCGCCCTTGACCCCGCCGACGGTGTCCCGCCGCCACGGCCCGTTGCCGGGGGTGTACTGCCAGCCGTGCTCGATCTTCCCGTCCACCCTGGTGGCGAAGAAGGTCATCTTCTCGTAGCCGTCCCTGGCCACGCCCGGTCCCGGCCCGGTGGGCAGGGTGGGCACGTGCCGGTAGCCGGGCGCGCGGCCCAGGCCGTAGACGGCGCCGCGCAGGTCGGTCCAGCGCGCCTGCGGCCGCGGCGAGCCCCAGGCGAGCTGGCCAACCGCACGGTAGGTCTCGAACAACCCGGCCGCGGTGGCCTCGTTGCTCTCGTGCAGCTCGATGGGCGGGTCGTTGAACTGGGAGAGCCGGATGCCGAGCAGCTTGGGGTGGTCGTCCGGCAGGTCCTCGGCGCCCTGGAAATCGCCGACCCGCAGGGTTTCGTAGATCCGCCTGGCATCGGACTTGGGCCGTTGCGTGCCATCGGGATTGCGGCCGCCGACGTGGTAGAGGAAGTCGTCGTGGCAGTTGACCAGGCCGTGCCCTCGGGCGACGAACTGGCTGACCGTGACCGAGCCGCCGTGGGTGGAGTTCCAGTGCTCCACCACGATCTCCGGGTCCAGCTTGACCACCTTGGGGAAGGTGCGCTGCATGTCGTTCCAGACCCGCATCTTCTTGCCGTGCCGGCGAATCACCTCATGGGCGTCCATGATGAACCCGGTGAAGGTGTCCCAGCCGTTGGCCTGCGGGCCGTGCCTGCGGCGGCCGTACTCGGCCAGCTGCGGGTAGTCGTCGATCGGGCCCCAGTGCGGGTACTCGTCCGCGCCCAGGTGCCACCAGGGACCGTCGAAGAGTCCGATGTGGTCCTCGATCAGCCCGAGCGCCCAGGCACGGGCCGCGTCGTTGCTGAGGTCCAGTGCGTTGGGCCGCCGGTTGCCGTTCTGCTCGCGCAGCTGGAACTCCGGGCGGGCGGGCAGCACCTGGTCCATGTGCCCCGGCATGTTGAGCTGCGGCACGATCGTGACGTGGTACCGCTGGCCCAGCTCATTGATCTTGATCAGCTCGTCGCGGGTGCTGCCGACCCCGTCGACGTAGATCAGCAGCTCGTTGAACTTCTGGTAGGACAGATCGCGGATCTGGTTCTCCCACCAGGACAACCCGAAATGCTTGGTGGCGTTGTTGATCAGCATCGCGCGCATCGGGTAGCGCGGCCAGTCCCGCACCCGCCCACCGGGCAGGTTGGTGGAGCCGCGTAAGAGCTGCACGGCGGTGCGCCCGCCCCAGTACACCCCGGCCGGTTGCGGCGCGCTGATCCGCAGCACCGCGCCGACGGCGAGTTCGTAGCCCTCCGCGCCGAGCCGGGGATCGTTGCCGCCCAGGGTGAGCAGCAGATCGCCGGGCACCGCGTTCTGCGGCGGCCCCTGGTGCACGCCGATCTCGGGCACCAGCAGCGCCGCGGTCAGATCGGCGGCGAGCGTGCGCGCGTCGGCCAGCAGCCGATCGGCGTGCGCCGCGTCCACCACGATCCGGCTGCCGGGCCGGAAGGTGAAGGCGTCGCCACCCGCCGACCATTCCTGTACTCCGGGAAGCGTGACCACCATGTCGTTTTCCCCCCGACCCCAGATCGGCTTTTGGCCGAACCTAGTGGGCCGGGCGGCCGGGAGAATCCGCCGTCAGAGCGAGATCACGCCGGAGAATGACCGCCGAAGGTCGGCGATCATGTCCCCGGCGTGCTCAATGCTCAGCTGTCCGAGGACCCGGCCCACAGGTTGATCCCGGAGTCCACCGCGTACTTGTCGATCTCCACCAGCTCGTCCGCGCTGAAGTCCAGGTGCCCGGTGGCGGCCAGGTTCGCCTCCAGCTGGGCGACCGAACTGGCCCCGATCAGCGCCGAGGTGACCCGGCTGTCCCGCAACGTCCAGGAGATCGCCAGCTGGGCCAGCGACTGCCCGCGCCGCTGCGCGATCTCGTTGAGCGCGCGCACCCGCCCGAGGTTCTCCTCGGTGAGCAGATCGGTGGACAGCGACCCGGCCCGGCTGGCCCGGGACCCCTCGGGCACGCCGCCGAGGTAGCGGTCGGTCAGCAGGCCCTGCCCCAGCGGCGAGAACGCGATGCAGCCCGCGCCGACCTCTTCCAGCACGTCGAGCAGTTCCGGCTCGATCCACCGGTTGAGCATCGAGTAGGAGGGCTGGTGGATCAGCAACGGCACCCCCATCTCGCGCAGCAGCGCGGCGGCGGCGCGGGTGCGCTCGGCGGAGTAGGAGGAGATGCCCGCGTAGAGCGCCCGCCCGCTGTTCACCGCGGCCGCCAGCGCGCCCATGGTCTCTTCCAGCGGGGTCTCCGGGTCGACCCGGTGGGAGTAGAAGATGTCGACGTAGTCCAGGCCCATCCGCTCCAGCGACTGGTCCAGCGAGGCGAGCAGGTACTTGCGGGAGCCCCAGTTGCCGTAGGGCCCCGGCCACATGTCGTACCCGGCCTTGGTGGAGATGACCAGCTCGTCCCGGTAGGGGTGCAGGTCGTCGGCGAGCATCCGCCCGAAGTTCTCCTCGGCCGCGCCGTAGGGCGGGCCGTAGTTGTTGGCCAGGTCGAAGTGGGTCACCCCGAGGTCGAAGGCCCGGCGCACGATGGCCCGCCCGGTCTCGTACGGGCGGTCACCGCCGAAGTTCTGCCACAGTCCCAGCGAGACCGCGGGCAGCTGGAGCCCACTGCGCCCGGAGCGCCGGTAGCTGATCTGGTCATAACGCGCGGAGTCGGCCAGGTAGGACACGCTGCTCCCAGTGGTGTGCGTCGCGGTCACGCGGTCGACGGCCCGCGCTAGATAGGTTGGACGCCCAACTAAACCATGCTGAGCCATCCGGAGCAGCCCCCCGAGCGCGGACGAGCGCGGACCCCCTGCCCGTCTGGGCGCTCTTTAGTGGCCAGTCTTCGATATTTTTCATAACGACCTGGCACCCTGCCATTGACTTACCGGAAAATTACCAAGGGTCAACGCATACCAATCCGCAGGTGGACTGGAGACGCACCACAGGTGCACCCGACGGAGAGGCACGCCACACCACAGGATTACCGGCCGCATGCTCACAGTGGGTAACCTAAGCTGGCCGCAAGGTCGCATTTGAGACACAGATGGAGCACAAGCCACCGCCGGGTCGGCACCGTCAGTGCAGCTCAGCAACCGTCAATCAGGTGGCCGCTCCCGGCCATCCAGGGCCGCCTATCTCAATAAGACCTTAAAACTTCAGGCGTCCAACCGCTTACAGTGAATGCCCCACGCCAGTCTTCCGAGGTAAACGGGCGGCACTCGGACACAAACAGTGACCACACAGTCCGAAGCCCTCGCCCGTCAGGTTGACTACATCGCGGAAAATCAGAGACACTGGTGCCACCTACAACTGGGGTGTTGCAGGTCACAAACGGTGACGGTAATTGTTCCGGTCACAAAGGTGTGCGGAGCCGACCGGTGGTGCAACACCGGCCGACTCCGCACGGGAATGGATCAGTGACTGTGGTCCGCTTGCAGAGCGACCAGCCACAGCCCGATCCGGAGCACGGTGAGAAGCGTCTGGATCGCCAACCAGCGGCTCAGGCGCTTCTCGCATGCTCGGCACCCGAGGTCGCCGCTGATCGCCGATCGACCCTCGCCGAACAGGTGGACCCGAATGCGGTCCCCGAGTTCGGCAAGGAAGCTGCCGAGACGACGCCAGGCTCCTCGTTTGAAGTTGTCCATCGGGCGGTTTCTCCTGATGGTCGTGGCCCGGTCGGATCCGGACTCCCGAATTAGGGGAACCCTGGAGTCTCGGAACGCCTGCCCACCGGCTCATCCAGATAGTCCCCCATCTCTGGATCGATCACCAAACCGCCACGAGGCAACCAGGGCCGATTTAGCTCACACTCCGAACCGGAACTTTCACCGAACGAAGTTCCAGCAGCTCAGAACCTCCATTGGTCGACTACCAGACCAATGAGGACGCGGGTCGAAACAGGTCAGCCTAACCTGACCTATTGCCGCCGAAGCGATATTTGCGAGCAGCACTGCCGGGAATGTTGTTCAGCGCAAAACAATTCCGCGACCGCCATTGGTCTGGACAATCGGCGCACCAGCCGCGGCCCGAGTCGTCCCCTTTGGGCAGTCGGCGCACCTGGATGGCGGTATCACCTGGTCAGCCGGATCCGGACCCTGTGTGCACCTCTTGTTCGGGGGAGGACACATGGTCGATCCAGCCGCCCACGAACCCCGGTTCACCGTGGTCTCCCGGGGCACCATGCACCGGTTCGTCTTCGTGGTGCCGCCAGGGCGGTCCGCGGTGGGCCGGACCGGGGACATCGCGCTGCCCAGTGACGCGGTCAGCCGCAGGCACGCCACCCTGGACCGGGCAGGGGACGAGGTCTACGTCAGCGATCTCGGGTCCACCAACGGGACCTGGCTCAACGGGCAGCGGCTGCACGGGCCGCGCCCGTTGCGCGACGGCGACCTGCTCCGGCTGGGTGGGCTGGAGCTGCGGTACTCCGCGCCCAGCGGGCCCAGTCAGTACTACCCGAGGGACAGCTACCGGGTGCAGGACGTGCACGGCGGGGCGATCAACATCGGGCCCGGCGAGCAGCACGTGGCCGGGCGGGACCAGTACGACAACCGCTCGTACAACCGCTCCTACGACCAGCGGCGCTACGACCAGCGCCGGTACGAGGAAGCGCACATCAACATCGACACCGACCCGATGACCGCGCTCACCGAGGGCGCTGGGGTTGGCCGGCTGATCATGGCGCTGGGACTGGTGATCGCGCTGGCCGGGTTCGCGCTGTTCGCCTGGACGATCTTCTCCGGCATGTCCGGGATCTCCGGTGGCAGGCCGATCGACCCGTTCGGCATGAAGTTCTACGGCCTGCCCGCGGTGCCGCTGGGCTTCGGCGCCTTCGCCGCGGGCGGCATCATCGCCTCCATCGGCGGCGCGATGGCCAAGTCCGCCCGCCGCCGCCGGGATCGCGCCGAGCGCCGGCGCAACCGCTACTGATCCGGAGGGACCATGCGCGACAGTTACGACATCAGGGGTGTGCACGGCACCAACGTCAACATCGGCCCCGGCCAGCAGTACGTGGCAGGCCGCGACCAGCACATCGGCTCCAGCCACGAATTGCTCACCGAGATCCAGTCCCTGCGCCGGGCCCTGGACGACCTCCGGCTGACCGGCGCCGAACGCCGCGAGGCCGACCGCGCGCTGGACGAGGTGGCCCAGGAACTCCAGTCCCCGCAACCGGATCGCAGCCGCATCGCCACCCAGACCAACCGGCTGACCACACTGCTGCAGCGCGCTGGCGCCCTGGCCACCGCGGGCGCGGCCCTGCTCACGCCATTGGGGGCGCTGACGGCCTGGCTGGGGTTCTGAGAAGTACGGGGAGCCGGTGACGGGACTTGAACCCGTAACCTTCCGCTTACAAGGCGGGTGCTCTGCCAATTGAGCTACACCGGCACGGCACTCCGGCGAGTGCCGGGAACATCGTATGCGGCGATGCTCGAACCGCATAACAACCGCCCGATTGCGCACTGTGACAGCCGTTACGCCAACAGGTAGCTCTCGGAGGTTGTGGATAACCTCGGGTCACGGATCCCTGTCGACTTGAGGAGGCGGACCCGGTGGGTACCACGATGGACTCGACGGCTGACTTCATCGTGATCGCAAACCGCCTACCCGTCGACCTGGAGCGGCTGGACGACGGCACCGAGCGGTGGAAGCGCAGTCCCGGTGGCCTGGTGTCCTCGCTCGAACCCTTCCTGCGCTCGCGCAGCGGCGCCTGGGTCGGCTGGCCAGGCGTGGCCGACGCCCAGGTCGAGCCGTTCGAGGAGACCGGGGTGCAACTGCACCCGGTGCAGTTGAGCGCGCAGGAGGTGCGCGACTACTACGAGGGCTTCTCCAACGGCACGTTGTGGCCGCTCTACCACGACGTGGTGGCCCCGCCGGCCTACCACCGCAAGTGGTGGGACGCCTACGTCAAGGTCAACCAGCGCTTCGCCGACGCCACCGCGAAGATCGCCGCCGAGGGCGCGACCGTGTGGGTGCAGGACTACCAGCTGCAGCTGGTGCCGGCGATGCTGCGAGAGCAGCGGCCCGACCTCCGGATCGGGTTCTTCCTGCACATCCCGTTCCCGCCGGTGGAGCTGTTCATGCAGCTGCCCTGGCGCGGGGAGATCATCCGCGGGCTGCTCGGCGCGGATCTGGTCGGATTCCACCGACCGGGTGGCGCGCAGAACTTCCTCTGGCTGGCCCGCAGGCTGCTCGGCCTGGAGCCGACCAGGGGCGCGGTGGGTGTGCGCACCCGGCCCGGCCTGGTGCCGGTGGGTGACCGGCTGGTGCGGGTGGGCGCGTTCCCGATCTCCATCGACTCCGCAGGGCTGGACACCCTGGCCCGTACCCGCGAGGTGCAGGCGCGGGCCGCGGAGATCCGCCGTGAGCTGGGCAATCCGCAGAAGATCCTGCTCGGCGTTGACCGGCTGGACTACACCAAGGGCATCGACGTCCGGCTGCGCGCGCTGCACGAGCTGCTCGCCGAGGAGCGGATCAACTCACAGGACGTGACCATGATCCAGCTCGCCACCCCCAGCCGGGAGCGGGTCGAGCACTACCAGCAGATGCGCGAGGACATCGAACGCGGCGTCGGGCGGATCAACGGCGAGTTCGCCAGGGTGGGTCACCCGGCCGTGCACTATTTGCACCAGTCGGTGGACCGCAAGGAGCTGGCCGCCTTCTTCTGTGCCGCTGATGTGATGGTGGTGACACCGGTTCGAGATGGTATGAACCTCGTCTGCAAGGAGTATGTGGCCTGCCGACACGACCTCGGTGGAACACTTGTCCTGAGTGAGTTCGCCGGAGCCGCCGCCGAACTCACGAGCGCTTTTCTCGTCAATCCGCATGATCTGGACGGCGTGAAGAACGCTTTGCAGGCTGCCCTCACCGTTGATCCGGCCGAGGGCCGCCGTAGGATGCGCGCGCTGCGCCGCCAGGTCCTCACCCACGACGTCGACCGCTGGGCTCGATCGTTCCTGGAAGCCCTGGGCACGCAGAGCAACGCAACATAGGTGGCGCCCATCCCCCGGGGCGCGCCCACATAGTTCTCAACCGCCCCGAACGCCACGTAGGAGGAAGGCGTTGACCGCCGAGACCCTCCCCATCGAGTTGCGGCGCGCGATCATTCAGCTGGCTCGTACTCCGAGGCTGCTGGTCGCCTGCGACTACGACGGGACCCTGGCCCCGATCGTCGCCGATCCCGAACGTGCCCGGCCGCTGCCGGAATCGGTGAACGCGCTGCGATCGCTGGCCGCCCTGCCCGCCACCACGATCGCGGTCATCTCCGGACGCGCGCTGCGCGACCTTGCCACCCTGTCCAGACTGCCTGCCGAGGTCCACCTGGTGGGCTCGCACGGCTCCGAGTTCGACGTCGGCTTCGTGCACGAACTCGACGCCGCCGCCAAGGACCGGCTCACCAGGGTCCGCCGGGCCATCGAGGAGATCGTCACCGACGCTCCCGGCGTGCACCTGGAGTTCAAGCCCGCCTCGGTGGCGGTGCACTCCCGGCGTGCCGAGCCCGAGATCGGCGAGCGCGTCTTCGAGGCCGTCCGCCAGGGCCCGTGCACCTGGCCGGACATCCAGGTCACCGAGGGCAAGGCGGTGATCGAGCTGGCGGTGATCCAGACCGACAAGGGCCACGCCCTGGACGTGCTGCGGCACCAGGTCGCCGCCTCGGCCGCGTTCTTCATCGGCGACGACGTCACCGACGAGAAGGCCTTCGTCCGGCTCACCGGCCCCGACCTCGGCATCAAGGTGGGCGAGGGGGAGACCGCCGCGGAGTACCGGATCCCGGACACCGCCGAGGTCGCCCTGGTGCTGGCCTTCCTGCTGGAGGAGCGCCGCCACTGGCTCTACGGCGAGCAGGCGGTGCCGATCGAGCGGCTGACCATGCTGGCCAACGAACGCTCGGTCGCCCTGGTCACCCCGGACGCCCGGCTGACCTGGCTGTGCCACCCCGAGCCGGACTCGGCCGCGATCTTCGCCGACCTGCTCGGCGGCCCGTCCGCCGGTCACTTCTCGATCAAGCCCGAGCGCAACGGCCTGCCACTGGGCCAGCGCTACGTGCCGGGCACGATGACCGTGGAAACCCGCTGGTCGAAGCTGCTGGTCACCGACTACCTGGACCACTACGCGCCCGCTCAGCGCACCGACCTGGTGCGGGTGATCTCCGGCAACACCACCGCGCTGGTCACCTTCGCGCCGCGGCCGGAGTTCGGCCAGGTCCCGGTGTCGCTGGTGGCCGAGGACGACGGGCTGCGGGTGCTGGGCACCTCCGACCCGATCGTGCTGCGCTCCCCCGGCGTGCACTGGCAGATCACCAGCGACGGCCAGCACGACACCGCGCAGGCCATCGTCGCGGTGCACCCCGGCTCGCCGGTGGTGCTCGAACTCCGCTGCGGCACCGACGACCTCGCGGCCGCGGCGACCCCGGAGGCCGAGCGGCGCGGCCGCGCGGACTCCTACTGGACCGAGTGGCTGGCCGGACTGGACCTGCCCGGCACCCAGCGCGACCTGGTCGCCCGCTCCGCCCTGACGCTGCGCGGTCTGCAGCACGGCGAGACCGGCGCGTTCCTGGCCGCGGCCACCTCCTCACTGCCGGAGGAGATCGGCGGCGTCCGCAACTGGGACTACCGCTACTGCTGGGTGCGGGACGCTGCGCTGTCCGCGCAGGCACTGGTGTCGGTGGGCTCGCTGGCCGAGGCCGAGGCGTACCTGGGCTGGCTGCACACCGTGCTGGGCACGCTGGCCAGCCCGGAGCGGCTGCACCCGCTCTACACCCTGCACGGCACCACGCTGGGCCCGGAGGCCGTGCTGGACACCCTGCCCGGCTACGCGGGCTCCCGCCCGGTGCGGGTGGGCAACCTGGCCAACCAGCAGGTCCAGCTCGACGTGTTCGGCCCGGTGGTCGACCTGGTCAAGAAGCTGACCGAAGCCAGGGGCAAGCTCACCGACGAGGACTGGCGCATGGTGCAGGCGATGGCCGAGGCGGTCACCCGCCGCTGGCACGAGCCCGACCACGGCATCTGGGAGGAGCGGGCCGCACCCCGGCACCGCGTGTACTCCAAGGTCATGTGCTGGGTCACCCTGGACCGGGCGCTCGCCCTCGGCGAGAGCTTCGGCCGCGAGGTCGACCCGGAATTGGCCACCCTGCGCGAGACCATCGCCGCTGACGTGCTGGAGCACGGCTGGAACGACGAGGTCCAGTCCTTCACCACGGCCTACGACGGCACCGACCTGGACGCGGCCACCCTGCACATCGGGTTGTCCGGCCTGATCGACCCGGCGGATGAGCGCTTCCAGGCCACGGTCACCGCGACCGAGGCCGAACTGCGCTCCGGCGTCACCGTCTACCGCTACCACCGCGACGACGGCCTGCCCGGCACCGAGGGCGGCTGGCACCTGTGTGCGGCCTGGATGATCGAGGCGTACCTGCTCACCGGCCGCCGCACCGAGGCCGAGGAGCTGTTCCAGCAGATGGTGGACTGCGCCGGGCCGACCGGCCTGCTGCCGGAGGAGTACGACCCGGTGGCCGAGCGCTCGCTGGGCAACCACCCGCAGGCGTACTCGCACCTGGGCCTGATCCGCTGCGCCCAGTTGCTCGACGCCTGAGTAGGCAGTGGCGTTCCCGCAGGTCCTGCGGGAACGCCACGCTCGGCTGTCGGGATCCGCGACTACAATCCGCACATGTCAGTGCAGGTTCGGGCGCCCCGGCTCGAAGCACTCATCGCCCAGGTCACGGCACTCGACGAACTCGCGCAGCGAGTACAGGTCGACGACTTCGCCGCCGGTAGATCGGCGGCTGCGGAACTATCCGCCGCCTACGACATCTGGTTCACCGATTGCCTGCCGCTGCTTCCCAGCGACCTGTGCAAGAAGTTCCGCTTCGAGTACGAGGGAAACGTGGCCGCGCTGCGGTACCGGATCAGACACTTCCTACATGAGCCGGTTCGTCCTCGCCCGAAGCTCTTCGGTGGCGGCAACGGAAAACCGAGTGAATTCACCGGGATTCTGGGCTATTGGCAGCACCCATACAACGATCGCTTCAAAGGGCCGATCGGCACCCAGCGCAAGCTGCTGATGGAGGCGCTCTCCCGCCTCAACTCCGCAGCGGTGACACCGGCACCTACGCCGACCCGGGTAGACACGTTCGACCTGCTGGAACGGCTCACGCGCCGCATGCCGGAGATGTACGCGGTGCTGGCGAACTGCGGCCACGGGCAGACCGCGGTCAGGATCCAGAACGAATACGACGTGCAGCGAGTCCTGCACGCGGTCGCGATGCTGCACTTTGACGATGTCCGGGTGGAGGAACCCACACCTTCTGTCGCCAGCGGCTCGTCCCGGCTCGACTTCCTGCTGAAAGACGAGCGGGTGGCGGTCGAGACCAAGTACATGCGACCGGACCTCACCACGAAGAGAGTCCGGGAACAGCTGGCAAACGACATCCTGTACTTTCGCGCACATCCGGACGTGGACGCGCTTTTCATCTACATCTACGACCCGAAACGCCGGATCACCAACCCCCGCGGGTTCGAACGCGACCTCGCCGAACTCAGCGAGTCGCTGCGGATCCGGGTCGTGGTCGCCACCTGAAACCCTTCTTACGGCCGACGGCAAAAACTAGGCCGTCCCGTAATTTCGGAAGCATGCGTACCAGCCGTGCCGCGTTCGTGGCATCCCTGACGGCGCTCCTGGCGCTTTCCCTGTCCCCGCCGCTGACCGCGGCGCCGCAGAGTCCACAGTGGACGGACTGCGACGGGAACCCGGCCACCCCACTGGACTGCGCCACCCTGCGTGCCCCGCTGGACTACCGGTCTCCGGGCGGCAAGACCGTGGACCTGGCGATCTCCCGGATCAAGGCCGCCGATCCGGCCAAGCGGCGCGGGGTGTTGCTGGTCAACCCGGGTGGGCCTGGTGGCAGTGGACTGGACATGCCGTTGGGGGTGGCGCAGACCTTCCCCAAGGACGTGCTCGACCGGTACGACCTGATCGGGTTCGACCCCCGGTTCGTCGGCAGGAGCAGTCCGCTCTCCTGCGGGTTCACCGGGACCGTGTTCGACGCGTTGTGGCCGCGGTTGCCTGGGCCCGGCGGGTTCGCGGCCGAGGCGCGGGAGGCCAGGAAGGTCGCCGAGCAGTGCCAGCGGGCGGCCGGGGACCTGTTGCCCTTCGCCTCCACCCGCAATGCCGCACGGGATCTGGACGTCATCCGGGCCGGGCTCGGCGAGGCGCGGATCAGCTTCTACGGCGGGTCCTACGGCACCTACCTGGGCGCGGTCTACGGCCAGCTCTTCCCGGACCGGGTGGACCGGATGGTGCTGGACGGGGCGATCGACCCGGCCAAGGTCTGGCACGGGATGAACCGGGGCTGGGGTCCGGCCGCGGAGACCGCGTTCGCGGACTGGGTGGACTGGGCCGCCGGCCAGGACGCCACCTATCACTTCGGCGCGACCGTGGCGGCGGTGCGCGCGCACTACGCGAAGCTGGAGCGGGCGCTGGACGAGCGGCCGGTGCGGTACGGGCAGCTCCAGCTGGACGGCAACACCCTGCGCGAGGTCAGCAGGCTGGTGCTGTACAACGACCACAGCGATCCGGTGCTCGCCGGACTGGTCGCCGATCTGGCCGACGGGCAGCTGAGTGACCCTGCGGTGCGTGGCTTCCTGGACGCGGTGCTGGCCACCTTCCCCGCGGACAACTTCGTCTCGGTCTTCCTCGCCGTGCAGTGCACCGACGCGGACTGGGACCGGAACCCGGCCAGGTACGCGGTGGAATCGGCGGTGGACGCCAAGCGGTACCCGTTCTTCGGCGCGGCCGCGGCCGGGATCGGGCCGTGCGCGTACTGGCCGCACCGGCCGCTGGAGCCGACCACCCGGATCAGGGCGGCCAGGCACAGCTCGCTGGTGGTCGGGGCCACCGGGGACTCGGCCACCCCGTACTCCGGGGCGGTCAGCATGCGCCGGATGCTCGGTGAGCAGGCCCGGCTGGTGACCCTGACCGATGCCCGCATGCACGGCCTCTACGCCCGCTACGGCAACGCCTGCGTGGACGGCGAGGTGACCCGCTACCTGCTCGGCGGCGCACTGCCCGCCAAGGACGTCACCTGTCGGAAGTAGGGCCGAGCACCAGGTCCAGCCCGGCCTCGAACAGCTCCGCGTCGTCGAGGCCGGGCAGCACCGACAGCACCGCGTGCAGGGCCGGGTGCGTTTCCGGCGGGAAGTCCGCCGCGGTCGGCAGCACAACGGGGTTGGTGGCCAGCCGGGAGGTGCTGTTGGTGGCGCTGCCCAGGGCCAGCCAGCTCGCCGCCATGGCCCGCAGCAGCGCCTCCCTCGGGGCCAGCCCGAGGTGCAGCAGCACGCCGAAGGCGGCCTCGTTCAGCCGCAGGTTGTACTCGGTCGGCCTGCCCAGCCGCAGCACCAGCTGCAGTACGCAGGGATGGGCCAGCATGACCGCCCGGTGCGCCCGCAGGTTCTGCTTCAGCCCGGCGATCCCGTCCTCGATCCCGGGCAGCGGGATGCCCGCGACCAGCTCCGCGTAGGCCGCGGTGAACAGCTCGTCCTTGCCGGCGAAGTAGGTGTAGATCGCCATCGGCTTGGCGCCCAGCGCGGTGGCCAGGGCGCGGATGGTGAGGCCGTCCACACCCTCGGCGTCCATCAGCTCGATGGCCTTGGTCAGCACCAGCGACCGGTTCAGCCTGCCCCGTGTGCGCGGCGCCTGAGTCATAGCGGCAAGGATAACCGGCTGGATTTACGAAGGCGCACGTTGACAATTCGACAGCATCGGCCGAATTGTGAGTTCATTCTCTCGGCCGTCCGGGTGGAAAAACATCCTTCACCAGGAGGAACGGCAGATCGGGAGAGACAATCTGGACATGGAGCCCTGGCTGTGGATCGGCGGTGGCGCGGCGGGTCTGGTGACCGCGACCGTGCTGCTGATCGTGCGCGCCCGGCGGGCGGACAAGGACAAGCAGAGCGTCATGCTCGGCGCCACCATCGCCGGTGCGATCGGCGTGCTCGGGCTGGCCGTCGGCTGGCTGCTCAGCTCCGATCCGGGGGCAGGGCGGGCCGAGGCGCTCAAGACCGGCGGGGTGGCCTCCGGCGCGCTGATCGCGCTGTACGCGTTGTGGCTCAACGACCGGCGGCGGCGGACCGAGGAGGACCGGCGGGAGATCGAGCGGGACCGGCAGACCGTGGAGGTCGCCCGCCAGGAACTGGAACGCGTGCGGGCCGTGCACGACCGGGAGCGGGTGGCCGACGAGCGCTTCGCCCGCTCGGTGGAGCTGCTCGGGCACGAGGCCGACCAGGTTCGGGTGGGCGCGCTGCACGCGCTGGTCGGCCTGGCCCGTGCGCATCCCGGCCGCACCCAGACCGTGGTGGACGTGCTCTGCTCCTACCTGCGCCGTCCGTTCCAGCACAAGCGGTACGGGGCCCTGCGGGACCAGCTCGCCGGCGATGACATCCAGCCGATCAAGGAGCCCAAGAAACTGCCGGGGGTCGAGGACGACCAGACCAGGGCGGATGACCGGGAGCGCCAGGTCAGGCTGGCCGCGCAACGGCTGATCGCGGAGATCCTGCGCAACGCCCCGGAAGAGGTGGTGTGCAGCCTGGACCTCACCGGTGCGGTGCTGGAGAACTTCGCGCTGACCAAATGCCGGGTGGAGACCTTCAGCGCCACCGACGCGGAGATGTACGCCGGATTCACCCTGGACGCGGTCACCTTCATCGGCACCGTCGAGCTGACCGGCAGTCACTTCTACGGAAAGGCGAGTTTCAGCACCTCGGAGTTCCACGGCGAGGTGCAGGCCGCCGAAACGCAATTCCACGATGACGCGATCTTCAGCTTCATCAAGGCGTTCAAATACGTCAACCTGGAAAGCGCGGTGTTCAAACGCGCCGCACTGTTCGACGAATCGACCATCGAGACGCTGAACCTGGACCTGGCCGACATCGGCGAGGTGCTTGGCATGCAGAACGTCGAGCTGACCAACCCCGAGGACCGGCTTCGGCTGCCCCGGGGCTGGCGCGCGGTGCTGGACCGCAAGGGCAAGGTGCTCGAGGTCAGGGGCCGTACCACTGCTGAGCGGCTGGCTTAGGCGCGCCCGAGCTGGTGCCCACGATCAGTTCGGTGTCCAGGGTGACCGTGCGCGGCCTGCCGGGGTCCACCGTGTCCAGCAGCAACCGGCCCGCGGCCCTGCCCTTCTCCAGCACCGGCTGGCGGACCGTGGTCAGTCCGAGGCGCTCGGCCTCCGGGATGCCGTCGAAACCGGTCACGGTCAGGTCCTGCGGCACCCGCAGCCCACGCCGCTGCGCCTCGGCCAGCGCACCCAGTCCGAGGATGTCGGAGGTGCAGATGATCGCGGTGATCTCCGGATCGCGGTCGAGCAGCTGGGCGGCCGCGGTGGAGCCGGAGGCGATGGTGTGGTCGAAGCGCTCCACCACCGGCACGCCGGTCCAGTCCACGCCTGCCGAGGTGAACTCGGTGGCCAGCGCCTCCAGCCGGGCGCGCTGCACGTGGAAGTGCGCCTCGTGCTGGCGGTGCACCGGGACGAAGCTGTCGTTGCGATCGCGGGCCAGCCGCATGCAGATCACGCCGATCCGGCGGTGGCCCAGTTCGATCAGGTGCCTGGCCATCCGGCCCATCGCGCCGCGGTCGTCGATGCCGACCCGGTCCACGGTGCCGATCTCGGGCTGGTCGCAGACCACGGTGGGCACCGGGCGCTCCAGCACCGCGGCCAGGTGCGGGTCGTCATCGGGCACCGAGTAGACGACGAAGCCGTCCACCCCGGCCCGGTGCACCGCGGCCACGTCCTCGCGCTCGGGGCTCGCGGGCACCAGCATCAGCCCGGTGCCGGCGTCCTCGCAGGCCAGCGCCAGTCCTTCGAGGAAGGCGATGGCCGCTGGGTCGCGGAAGGCGTAGGAGAGGTTCTCGGTGAGCAGCAGCCCGACCGCGCCCGCCTTGCGGGTGCGCAGTGAGCGCGCCACCGGGTCCGGCCCCGGATAGCCCAGCCTGCGGGCTGTTTCCAGCACCCTGCGCCGCAGTTCCGGCGAGAGCTGGTCCGGCCGGTTGTAGGCGTTGGAGACCGTTGTGCGGGAGACCCCGAGTTCTGCTGCCAGCGACGCCAGTGTCGCGGGGCGCCGCGCGTTCAAAGACCGCGCCATGAAGTGACCGTAACGGTTCAGAACCACCTAGTGAAGCCTGGGTGACCAAGCTGTGTTCAGAGCCAGGAAAGACCAGCTCATTCGAGTGACCCCTGATCAGATTGGTTTAGACCATCTCAGAGGTCAGGACGGCGGCGCGGTCGACTCCCTGACCACCAGCTTCGGCCGGAACACCCGGCTGTAACTGCCGCCGCCACGCCGGATCGCCGGGTTGAGCCGCTGGACCAATTCGTCCACCGCGGCCCTGGCCATCTCCTCGATCGGCTGCGCGAGGGTGGTCAGCGCGGGCGAGCAGTAGGCGGCCAGGGGGATGTCGTCGAAGCCGACGATGGACAACTCGGCGGGCACGCTGAGTCCGCGCCGGTGCGCCTCGCGCATGGCGCCGAGGGCCATGTGGTCGGAGGAGCAGATCACCGCGCTGGGGCGCGGGCCGTCGAGCAGCGCGCTCATCGCGGTGGCGCCGCCGGCCGCGCCGTAGGGGGCGTGCGCGATCAGTCCGGGGTCGGCGGGCAGTCCGGCCTCCTCCAGGGCCGCGGACCAGCCCGCGCGCTTGAGCCGGGAGGGCAGTGAGCGGGCCGGGCCGCAGACGAAGCCGATCCGCCGGTGTCCGAGTTCGACCAGGTGCCGGGTGGCCAGGTAGCCGGCGACCTGTTCGTCCACGGTCACATCCGGCACGTCCAGCGCGGGCGCGCCGCCGTTGACGAAGACCATCTGCACGCCGTCGGCCAGCAGTTTCCCGTAGTAGCCCGCGCCGCCGTCCTCGGCGTTGGTGATCTCCGGGGAGACGAAGACCATGCCCTCGACGCCGCGGGCGAGCAGCATCCGGACATATTCCTCCTCGACCAGCTCCCGGCTCTCGCCGTTGTGGTCGGCGCCGTCGGCGCGCAGGCTGGCCGAGCGGGTGTTGCACAGCAGTGAGCCGTACCCGGCGCGCGCCGCCCTGGTCTCCAGCGCCTCGGCGAAGGCGGGGAAGACCGGGTTGGACAGCTCGGGCACGAGCAGGCCGATCACGCCGGTGCGTTGCAGCGCGCCCAGGCCGCGCGGGGTGTAGGGCAGGTCCGCGAGCACCCCGAGCACCCGTTGCCGGGTGGCCTCGTTGACCCCGGCCCGCCGGTTCAGCACCCGGCTGACCGTGGAGATGCTGACCCCGGCCGCACGCGCGATATCGGCAAGTCCCGTCACGAGCCGACAGCCTGCACGCCACAGCAAGTTTTTGCAATCACTGGTCCAAGTGGAGCTGTCAGCTACCCCCGTTACGGCTTGGTTACGCGTCAGACCTTGACCAAACCAGGGCATTGGGTATGAAATCCGCGTCAGCCTCAACGCAAAAGCTTGCAAAGATGCAGCGGGTACCGGAGGGAACGACAGCAACGATGCGACGCACTTCCCGAGGACAGGTTTCGAAGCTCGTCCAGGTCGCCACCCTTGGCCTGGCCGGCGCGCTGACCCTCACCGCCTGCGGTGGCGGCGGCGCGGCAGGCGACCCCAACAAGGTCGTCTACTGGGACACCAGCGGTCCCAACGAGTCCCCCGTGTTCAAGAAGATCGCGGAGGGCTGCGCCAGCAAGGACGGCTACCAGGTCTCGGTGGAGACGGTGGCCTTCGACCAGGCCCGCAGCAACTTCAAGACCAGCGCGCAGGGCGGCCAGGGCGCGGACGTGTTCCGGGCCGAGGTGGCCTGGGTGCCGGAGCTGGCCAACAACGGCCTGGTGGTCGACCTGACCGACACCGCGCTCGGCAAGGACACCGCGGACTTCCTCGAGGTGCCGCTGGGCTCGACCAAGTTCAACGGCAAGACCTACGGCGTCCCGCAGGTCACCGACGCGCTGGCGCTCTACTACAACAAGAAGGCGCTGGCCGAGGCCGGTGTCGCGGTGCCGACCACCTGGGACGAGGTCAAGGCCGCCGGCGCCAAGCTCGGCGAGAAGACGCTGTTCATCAACAACGACGGCTACTACGCGCTGCCGTTCATCTACAGCCAGGGCGGTGACCTGGTGGACACCGCGAACAAGAAGATCCTGGTCAACTCGCCGGAGTCGGTGAAGGGCCTGGAGACGGCCAAGGGCCTGCTCGACGCCAAGGCCGCGCAGACCGCGCAGGACCCGACCAACTCCAACACCAACATGAAGGCCGCCTTCTCCACCGGCGCGGTCGCCATGGTCATCGACGGCCCGTGGGCCGCGGTGGACCTGCTCAAGGGCGACGCGTTCAAGGATGCGGCCAACCTGGGCATCGCGCCGGTCCCCGGTGGTCCGGCCGGCAGCAGCTCCCCGGTCGGCGGGCACGACTACGTGGTTCGCCAGGGCAGCAAGGCCAAGGACAACGCGATCAAGCTGGTGCAGTGCATGTCCAGCACCGCCTCCCAGGTGAGCATCGCCAAGGAGCTGGGCCTGCTGCCCACCCGCAAGTCGGCGTACGAGTCCGCCGAGGTCAAGGCGCAGCCGGTGGTCGCGGGGTTCACCCCGGTGGTGCAGAAGGCGCACCCGCGCCCGTGGATCCCGCAGGGCGGCGAGCTGTTCGACCCGCTCAAGATCGCCTACGCGGACGTGCTCTCCGGCAAGAAGACGGCCAAGGCCGCCCTGGACGAGGTCGCCAAGACCTACAAGGACCAGGTCGTCAAGGACTACTCCTGAGCTGAGGGTCCTCGGGGAGAGATGAGTTAGTCGTGCGGAACTTCTTCGCCAGGCACTGGTACGCCTACGCGATGGTGCTGCCGGTCGTGGTGGTGATCGGGGTGCTCGTCCTGCTGCCACTGGCACAGGGCGTCTACTACAGCTTCACCAACATCAACGAAGCCACGATCGCCAACCCGATCCTGGACCGGCCCGCCACCTACGAGTGGGTCGGCCTGACCAACTACCTCAACGTGCTCTCCGGGGACCCCTCCTACGGGGACTTCTGGGCCGTGCTGGTGCGCACGCTGATCTGGACCTTCGCCAGCGTGTTCTGCCACTACGCGATCGGCCTCGGCCTGGCGGTGCTGCTCAACCGGCGCATCGCCGGGCGCGGGCTGTACCGGGTGCTGCTGATCCTGCCCTGGGCGGTGCCCGCCTTCATCAGCGCGTTCGCCTGGAAGTACATGTTCAACGCGCAGTACGGGATCATCAACCAGCTGCTCGGCGCGGTCGGGCTGCCGCAGCCGGTGTGGCTGGGCCAGTCCGATCTGGCCCTGGTCGCGGTGATCATCGTGAACGTCTGGCTGGGCGTGCCGTTCATGATGGTGGCCCTGCTCGGCGGGCTGCAGTCCATCCCAGGCGAGCTGTACGAGGCCGCCGAGATCGACGGCGCCTCCGCCTGGCAGCGCTTCCGCAACATCACGCTGCCCGGTCTGCGCTCGGTGTCCAGCACGGTGGTGCTGCTGGGCACGATCTGGACCTTCAACATGTTCGCGGTGATCTACCTGGTCACCGGCGGGATCAACCCGAACACCCGCATCCTGGTCATCTACGCCTTCGAGCGGTTCTTCTCCGGCGCCTCCAGGGACTACGCGATCGCCTCCACCTACGGCGTGCTGATCCTGTCGCTGCTGCTGGTGTTCGCCTCGGCGTACCGCAGGGCACTGCGCAAGCAAGGCGAGGTCTGGTGATGTCGACACAGCGCAAGCGCGGAGCGCGCTCCCCCCTGGCCAGTTTCGGACTGCACGCCACCCTGGTGCTCGCCTCGGCGATCGCGGTGTTCCCGGTGTTCTGGGTGCTGGTCACCTCGTTCAAACCGGACTCGCGCGCGGTGGAGCCCACTCCGAAGCTGATCAACGAGTTCACCACCGGCAACTACACCGACGTGCTCACCGGGGCCAAGGGCGACTTCCTGTCCTGGTTCGGCAACTCGGTGCTGATCGCCGCGCTGACCACGGTGATCGCGGTGTTCCTGTCCGCGACCACCGGGTACGCGGTCAGCCGGTTCCGCTTCCCCGGCTACCGGGCCACCATGCTGAGCTTCCTGCTCATCCAGATGTTCCCGTTCGCGGTGCTGATCGTGCCGCTCTACAACATCATGCTCAGCCTCGGCCTGCAGGGCAGCAGCCTCGGCCTGGTGCTGATCTACTGCACCACCGCGATCCCGTTCTGCGCCTACATGCTCAAGAGCTACTTCGACACCATCCCGGCCGATATCGACGAGGCCGGGCGAATCGACGGACTTTCGCACTTCGGCGTGTTCTGGCGACTGGTCATGCCGCTGGCCCGGCCGGGCCTGGCGGTGACCGCCTTCTACGCCTTCCTGACCGCCTGGGGCGAGGTCGCCTTCGCCTCGGCGTTCCTGTCCGCGGCCGATCAGAGCAAGACGCTGGCGGTCGGCCTGCAGGTGTTCGTGCAGCAGAACCGCACCGAGTGGGGCCATCTGGCCGCTGCATCGATCCTGGTCGCGATCCCCGCGGTGATCGTGTTCTACCTCGTCCAGCGATTCCTGGTAACCGGGCTCTCCGCGGGCGCGGTGAAGGGGTGAAACGGGCAGCGCATCCTGCAACTGTCTGTGGTCTTTACCAATTAGTGTCGCCCAGGGGGCTGACGTGAGACCGCTCACCAGCTAGTTTGGCGTCACCTGCATCACATCGAAAGGGACCACACATGGCCGAGGTCGCCTACGTCAACGCCTCGCGGGTCTACGCGGGCACTCCCCCGGTGCGAGCTGTGGACCAGCTCCAGCTGGACATTGCCGATGGCGAGTTCCTCGTGCTCGTGGGCCCCTCCGGCTCCGGCAAGTCCACCGCGCTGCGCATGCTCGCCGGACTGGAGGACGTCGACGAGGGCGCGATCCAGATCGGCGGCAAGGACGTCACCAACGTGCCGCCGAAGGGCCGCGACATCGCCATGGTGTTCCAGTCCTACGCGCTCTACCCGCACATGACCGTCGGGGAGAACATGGGCTTCGCGCTCAAGCTCCGCGGCGTGCCGAAGCCGCAGATCAAGGAGAAGGTCCTCGAGGCGGCCAAGATGCTCGACCTCGAGAAGTACCTCGAGCGTAAGCCGAAAGCGCTTTCCGGTGGTCAGCGCCAGCGGGTCGCGATGGGCCGGGCGATCGTGCGCGAGCCCAGCGTCTTCCTGATGGACGAGCCGCTGTCCAACCTGGACGCCAAGCTGCGGGTGGAGACCAGGGCGAACATCGCCACCCTCCAGCAGCGGCTCGGCACCACCACCATCTACGTGACCCACGACCAGGTCGAGGCGATGACCATGGGTCACCGGGTCGCGGTGCTCAAGGACGGTCTGCTGCAGCAGTGCGACACCCCGCGCGCGCTGTATGAGACCCCCGCCAACGCCTTCGTCGCCGGCTTCATCGGCTCGCCCGCGATGAACCTCAAGACGGTGCCGCTGACCAGCGGCGGAGCCCAGATCGACGGCTTCGAGGTGCCGCTGCCGCGGACCGTGCTGGACAAGGTCGGCTCGGCAGGCCTGACCGAGGTCACCTTCGGTGTCCGGCCGGAGTCGCTCAAGCTGGTCCCGTCCGAGGACGAGGGCATGAGCATGGTGGTCGAGCTGGTCGAGGAGCTGGGCGCGGACGCGATCCTCTACGGCAGCGTGCGCATCGGCGACCGCCCGGAGCGGTTCACCGTGCGTGTCGACGGCCGTACTCCCCCGGCGCTTGGCCAGACCGTGAAGGTCGGCCTGCGCGACCAGGGCGAGATCCACCTGTTCCACCCGGAGAGCGGCGACCGCCTCACGGCGACCACCGTCTGATCTGGTCTTACTCGCCGAACGGCGTGGTCGCGATGCATTCGTGACCACGCCGTTCCGCATATGAGGCACGCCTCGTTACCGGCACTCGCTCCGGCGGGTTAGGCTGAACTCGACAACGGTTTCCATTCTTATGAGTGCAGCCACCCCGTTCGGAGGAGGATCCGATGACCCCGCGTAACACCCGGCGGACGGGTGCGGTCGCCGCCCTCGCCGCGGCCGCGCTCACCCTGACCGCCTGCGGCGGCACCCCGGCCGCGAACAGCGGCAACCCGGCCCCGGCCGCGGACGGCAGGTTATCCGTGGTGGCCTCCACCAACGTCTGGGCCGATGTGGCCCGCGCGGTCGGCGGGGACGCGGTCTCGGTCAAGGCCGTGGTTGGCGCGACCGGCGACCCGCACTCCTACGAGTCCACCGCGGCCGACGCGGCCACCGTGCGCGGCGCCGCGCTGGTGGTGTTCAACGGCGGCCACTACGACGACTTCGTGCCGCAGATCATCAAGAACGAGACCGGCAAGCCCGTGGTCGAGGCGATGAAGGTCGCCGGCCAGGACGAGCACGCCAAGCCGGAGACCGCCGAGGCCGGGCACGAGCACGCCAACGAGCACCTCTGGTACGACCTGGACGTGGTCGAGGACGTGGCCAAGGCCATCGCCGCCAAGCTCGGCGAACTGAAGGCCGACGCCAAGGACAAGTTCACCGCCAACGCGCAGGCGTTCACCGCCAGGATCGACGCGCTGGAGCAGAAGGTGGACGCGATCAAGGCCGCGCACACCGGCGTGAAGGTCACCGCCACCGAGCCGATCGCGCACTACCTGCTGGATGAGGCCGGACTCGCCGATGTCACCCCGGCCCAGTTCAGCAAGGCGGTCGAGGAGGAGAATGACCCGCCTGCGGCCGCCATCGCGGAGATCCAGAAGCTGGTGACCGAGCGGACGGCCAGGGTGCTGGTGTACAACCCGCAGACCGAGTCACCGGTCACCAAGCAGGTCAAGGAGAACGCGGTCAAGGCGAACGTCGCGGTGGTCGAACTCACCGAGACGCTCCCGGAGGGCAAGGACTACACCCAGTGGATGGGCGAGCAGATCGACAAGTTGGCCGCGGCGCTGAAGCAGTGACCGCCGCGGTCCGCCTCCGGCAGGCCCGGCTCGCCTACGGCGACCGGGTGCTGTGGGACGGGCTGGACCTGGATGTGGCGCCGGGTGAGTTCCTGGCCGTGCTCGGCCCGAACGGCTCCGGCAAGACCAGCCTGCTGCGGGTGCTGCTGGGCATGCACCCGCTCTCCGGCGGCACCGCCGAGGTCGGCGGCGAGCCGGTCCGCCGGGGCAGCACCAAGATCGGCTACATCCCGCAGCAGCGCGCGGTGGACACCTCGCTCACCCTGCGCGGCCGGGACCTGGTCGGACTCGGCCTGGACGGCCACCGCTGGGGCCCGTTCGCGCTGCGTGCGCGGGCTGCCCGCCGGGACCGGATCGACGCCGCGCTGACCTCGGTGGGCGCGGCCGGATACGCCAAAGCCCCGGTCGGGCTGCTCTCCGGTGGCGAGCAGCAGCGGTTGCGGGTGGCCCAGGCCCTGGTCGGCGAGCCCGCGGTGCTGCTCTGCGACGAGCCGCTGCTCTCCCTGGACCTGGCGCACCAGCGGGTGGTCAGCGCGCTGATCGGCGAGCGGGCCCGGCAGAGCGGCGCGGCGGTGCTGTTCGTGACGCACGAGATCAACCCGGTGCTGGACCAGGTCGACCGGGTGTTGTACCTGGTGGACGGCCGGTTCCGGATCGGCCCGCCGGCCGAGGTGATGACCACCGAGACACTCAGCGAGCTGTACCGGACCCGGGTCGAGGTGCTCCGGCTGCGGGACCGGATCGTGGTGGTCGGCGCGGAGGCCGAGACCACCGCCGAGGACTGCAGGCACGTGCGCGAGCCCGCGGAGGAACTGCGATGAGCCTGGAGACCTTCTTCGCCAAGCTGTTCGACCTCCAGCTCACGCTGACCCTGCTCAACGAGGACTTCGTACAGAACGCGCTGCTCACCGGGCTGGTGCTGGGCCTGGTGTCCGGGGTGCTGGCGCCGATGGTGGTGGCCAGGAAGATGTCCTTCGCCGTGCACGGCACCGCCGAGCTGGCCTTCACCGGCGCGGCCGCGGCGCTGCTGCTGGGCCTGAGCGTGGGCACCGGGGCGCTGCTCGGTTCGGTGGTGGCCGCGCTGATGCTGGGCCTGCTCGGGCAGAAGGACACCGAGCGGGATTCGGTGATCGGCGCGGTGCTGTCCTTCGGACTGGGCCTCGGCGTGCTGTTGCTGGCGGTGAATCCGACCCGGACGAACAATAAATTCAGCCTGCTGATCGGGCAGATCGTGACCGTGGACTCGGGCGAACTCGCCCTGTTCGCGATCACCGCCGCGGTGGTGCTGCTGGTCTTCGCGCTGATCTACCGGCCGCTGCTGTTCGCCAGCGCCGACGAGCAGGTCGCGGCCGCCAGGGGTGTCCCGGTGCGGCTGCTGACCCCGCTGTTCGCGGTGCTCGTCGGCGTGGCGACCGCGCTGGGCGTGCAGACCGTCGGCGCGTTGCTGGTGCTGGCCCTGATGGTCACCCCCGGCGCGGCCGCCGCCCGGATCACCGCCCGGCCCGGCCTGGCGATCCTGCTCTCGGTGCTCTTCGCCGAGGTGGCGGCCATCGGCGGCATCCTGTTGTCACTGGCCCCAGGCGTCCCGGTCAGCGCGTTCATCACCGCGCTGAGCTTCCTGATCTACCTGATCTGCCGGGGGGTCGGCGGTTACCGGCTGAACCGGGCGAAGTCCGCCACGGTCTGAACCGCGGCCAGCCGCGCCGAGCTGTTGTGCGACACGCCGCCGAGGTTGACCACCGGCGCCCCGCTCTGCCGCGAACAGGTCTCGCTGTGCCGGAAGGCCACGTCCTGGTCGCCGGTGGCCGCGAACAGGGTCACCGGCACCCTGGGCCGCCACTGGCAGCTGGTGCCCTCCCTGGCCAGGATCGCCCGCAGTGCCGGTTCCGGGTTGCGCAGCCGGTCCAGGAACTCCGGCGTGAAGAACTCATCCAGCCTGCCCGGCAGCTTCGGGAACATCTCCTGGGGCGGGGTGTGCCCGTCGAACAACGCGGCCAGCTCCGGCTTCTGGAAGACCTTCGCCGGGTCGTCGTAGAGGTGGTGCAGCCGCTGCCAGGAGGTCACCGCGTACCCGAGGTAGGCCACTGAGTTCTTGACGTTGCCCGCCAGCGCGTCGGTCACCGCGGCCGGGAAGTCGTACGGCCCGCTGACCGCCGCGATCGCCCGCACCCCCAGCCCCGGCACCCGCCCCTGCTACAACGCCTGCCCGAAGGCCATCGCCCCCGACCCACCCTGGGAGAACCCGGTCACCAGCAACCGCCGGTCCACCGCGATCCCCTGCCGCCGCACCAGCGTCCGGGCCGCGCGCACCGCGTCGGCGCTCGCGGTGATCAGCGGGCCGTTCTGCATGTACGGGTGGTACCCCGCGCCCTGCCCCAGCCCCAGGTAGTCCGGCGCGACCGCCAGGTTCCCGGCCGAGGCGAACAGGTAGCTGGTCGCCCGGTCCCCGCTCTCGGCCCGCACCGATGCCTGCTCACCCCGGTAGACCTGGGTGCCGTGCAACCAGGTGACCGCGTTCAGCTCCCGCCCCGCTCCCCGCGGCACCGCCACCAGCCCGGTCGCCGTGGTGGGTTTCCCTTGCGCGTCAACGGTTTTGTACTCGATCCGGAACCCGTCCACCCCGCGGGTGGCCAGCGGCGAGGACAGGTTGAACCTGGCCAGGTACCCCGGCATCGCCGTCGCCTCGACCCCACCGACCGAGGTCGCCGACAACAGCGTCCCCCGGCCCGATTCGCCTGCCTGCGCCGCCATCGGCAGCCCGGCCAGCACGACCGCCGCGCCGACCGCGGCGACCGCCTTCACCCCAGTGATCTTCATACGCCCAGCCTGCCGGGCCACTCCGGCGCGCACACCAGGTCTGAGCCCCCGAACCGCCTGGGGACTTTCCCCTACCTGGGCCGGGGTTTTGCCGCCAGTTCCTTGCCGAAGGCGTCGATGAACTCGTTGCTGAGGAAGCCCGCGGTGCCGCTGGTGAGGTTGCGCTCGACGGCCTCGAAGACGACCACGTCGTTGTTGGCGGCCAGCCGGCCCGAGCGCGCCGGATCCTTGACCGCGTGGCCGTAGTGGTAGGCGGTGAAGTTGGCCAGCGCGGCGTGCAGGTACCGGCCGGTGGACTCCAGGAACGAGTCGCCGAAGATCATCACCTGGCCGCCGACCACACCGGGGATCTCCTTGGAGGTCACCCGCTCCGGCTCGGTGAACTTGCTGTCCAGCGACTTCACCCGGTCCTCGGCGCCGTCCGGGCGGATCTCGTACCGGAACCCGGCCACCTTGCCCCGCTTGCCGGACATCAGCGCCAGGTCGCCTGGCCCGCTGTAGGGCACGCCGAGCGAGATCGACCAGGGCTTGGTGACCCCTGGGTTGAGCCGCTCGCTGAGTGAGCGCACCGCGGAGACCGCGCCTTCGTCACTCCAGTGCGTGTCGTCCTTGTGGTAGACCGGCCGTCCCAGCCGCTGCTTGGTCTCGTTCAGGATGGGCCGCAGGTCCAGCACGCCGGGTTCGACGCTGAACCGGTTCCAGAACGCGGTGCCAGCCGCGTTCGCGCAGTCCTTGCCGCCGTAGGCCTCCGGCAGGTAGCCCGGCTCCATGGTGCTCTTGTCCGGCGGGATCATCAGGATGAAGGCCCGGCCGGAGGACTCCACCACCGCACGCAGCTTGCGCAGCCGGAGGAGCACCTCGTCCAGCGGCTTGTCCGGCACGCACTTGGCCTGCATGTCCAGGCCGAAGTAGAGCCAGTCGTCCTTGCCCTGGATGACCTTGGTGAAGCCGGGCAGCACCGTCTGCTGGTCCACCGGGACCGGCTGGTCCGGCGCGTTCGGCTGCGGCTGCGGCGAGCTGGTCTGGTTGCCCGGCACCGGGCCCTGCTGCTGGCCGCGGTCCAGTGGGGCGGACTCGCCGAAGAGCCCCTCGCTGATCCCGTCGGCGGCGCGCACCGCGTCCTGCCGGAAGACCAGGTGGTCGGTGGCCCACTGGGACAGGCCGGTGAAGAAGCCCCAGCCGTCGCCCAGGCTCGGGAACTCCGCCAGCGGCCGGTTCTCGAACGCCTCCGGCCGGGCGCCCAGCACCCAGACCAGCAGCGGGGTCAGGAAGAAGATCCCGGCCGTGGTCAGCGCGGTGCGCTGGCGGTGGCCGTGCCGCGGCCGGTGCAGCGCGTGCTCACGGGGCAGCAGCGCCTCGTGCACGCCGGGCAGCCGGTGCTGCGGGTTGTCCTGGACACTCACCCGACCACGGTAACCGGCGGGCACGGTCGGTGTTCGCCGATCCACCCGGCCCGGTGTCCGGCCGGAAAATAGGAGGCCACGACCGGTCGCCGGAGTTAGCCTCGGCCAATGCTGCGTGGCGAGAAGGTCGTGCTCCGGCCCTGCACCAAGGAAGACATCGCGGTGCTCTTCGCCGAGCAACGCGCGGACGTGCCCGGTTTCATGCTCAGTTCCTCCGCCCCCTGGTTCCCGGTGCCGATGGAGACGGTGCTGGCCAGCTGGGAGCCGGTGGATGACCACTGGTCCAAACCGCTGCCCAAGAGCGCGACGTTCGCGATCGAGGAGAACGGGGAGCTGGCCGGGTCGGTGACGTTGTGGGCGATCGACTACCACCACCGCAACGGCGAGATCGGCATCGGGCTGCGGTCGGACTTCCGCGGCCGCGGGCTGTCCACCGACGCGCTGCGGGTGGTCTGCCACTACGCCTTCTTCGTGCTCGGGCTGCACCGGGTCCGGCTGGTCACCGGGGTGCGCAACGTGCCGATGCAGAAGGCGGCGCTGGCCGCCGGGTTCACCGAGGAGGGACGGCACCGCGAGGCGTGGTGGGAAGGGGACGGTTTCGCCGACGACGTGCACTACGGTCTGCTTGACCGAGAATGGCGGACCCTTCTTGCCCAACAACGAGTTCGGTGACTTCCAGACCCCGCTGACGCTGGCTCGCGCGGTGGTGGCCACGCTGCCGCCGCGGGACTACCGCAAGGTGCTGGAACCGACCTGCGGCACCGGCAGTTTCCTGGCCGCCGCGGCCGAACTGGGTGTGCCGCAACGGATCGGGGTGGAGATCCAGCCCGCGCACGCCGAACTGGCCAGGGCGCACGGTGACATCCGCGAGCAGTGCGTGTTCGGCCTGGACCTGGGCGCCGACCTGCCCTGGGTGGCCGGGGGCGAACTGCTGGTGCTGGGCAATCCGCCCTGGGTGACCATGGCCGATCTGACCCGGTTCGGGTCGGCGAACGTGCCGGTCAAGGCCAACACCAGGAACCGGCCGGGGATGGCCGCGCGCACCGGTGAGTCCAACTTCGACGTGGCCGAGTACATCTGGCAGAAGCTGCTCGGCGAACTGCGCGCGCACCGGCCGACCATCGCGCTGCTGTGCAAGACCCAGGTGGCCCGCAACATCCTCGGGCACTGCGCCGAGCAGGAGATCCCGGTCGAGGCGGCCACCCTGCGGCTGATCGACTCGCACCGCTGGTTCGGGGCCAACGTGGACGCCGGTCTGCTCACCCTCCGGCTCGGTGACACGCCAGGCGAGTACACCTGCGCGCTCTACGATTCCCTCGACGCGGCAACGCCTTCCCGGCATTTCGGCCTGGTCCGCGGCAAGCTGGTGGCCGATGTCGAGGCGTACGACCGGACCGCCGAGGCGGACGGGGCCTGCCAGCTGGAGTGGCGGCAGGGGGTCAAGCACGACGCCACCGCGGTGATGGAGCTGACCGGTCCGGCGCCGATCGAGGACGAGCACCTCTACCCGCTGCTCAAGAGTTCGGACCTGGTGCACGGCAACACCACCACCGCCCGGCGCAGGCTGGTGCTGCCGCAGCGCAGCCTCGGCGAGGACACCGCCGCGCTGGCCGGCACCGCGCCGAAGCTGTGGCGCTACCTGCTCGCGCACGCCGAGGCGCTGGACAACCGGCGGTCGGCGATCTACCGCGCCCGGCCGCGGTTCAGCGTGTTCGGCATCGGCGAGTACACCTTCGCGCCGTACAAGGTGGCCATCTCCGGGATGTACAAGAAGGTGGAGTTCCGGCTGGTCGCGCCAATCGGGGACCGGCCGGTGCTGCTGGATGACACCTGCTACTTCCTCTCCTGCGCCGACCTGGCCGAGGCCGCGGTGCTGACCGCGTTGCTGCGCGGCCGGACCACCGCGACCCTGTTGTCCGCGCTGGTGTTCTGGGACGCCAAGCGCCCGATCACCAAGAAGCTGCTGCAGCGGATCGACCTGGCCACCCTGCTCGGCACGGCCGGGCACCGGGCGCTGGCCGAGGCCGCGGCCAAGCTGACCATCGACCTGCCCGAGCAGGTGAGTCCGGCCGCCGCCCGGCGGGCCATCAAGGCGCTGACGGCCCGCTGGCGCGCGCTCAGCCGGTAGCCACGGTCACCGAGTCGATCAGCATCGGCCGGCCGGAGGCGGTGGCGGCGTTGGGATCCCCGGCCAGGCGGCCGCCGATGGCCACGTTGAGGATCAGGAAGAACCCGTGGTCGGTGGCCTGCCGCCAGGCCGGTTCGCCCACCCGGTCGCGGGTGATCGCGAAGGTCTGCCGCCCGTCCAGGTACCAGCGGATCTCGCCCTTGGCCTGGTCCAGTTCGATCGCGTACCGGTGGAAGTCCCGCTGGCAGTCCACACACGGGGTTTCCCCGCTGCCCAGGCCCATCGGCTCCTGGCACGGGCCGCCGGGCATCGCGCCGCAGTGGAAGGTGCCGAACACCGACTCGCGGCCGTTCACCGACTCCAGCACGTCGATCTCGCCGACGCCCGGCCAGCCGGTGTTGTCCCGCCGCACCCCGTCGCCGAGCAGCCAGAACGCCGGCCAGTACCCGGCGCCGTCGGCCTTGCCCACCTCGGGCAGCTTGAGCACCGCCTCCACCCGGAGCAGGCCGCCGGCGGGCGCGCGGAAGTCGGTGCGCCGGGATTCCAGCCTGCCCGAAGTCCACTGGCCGTTGGCCCGGATCGGGGTGATGGCCAGCTGTCCCTTGCCGTTGTGCCGCACGTTGTCGGTCGAGTCGGTCATGGTCTCGATCTCGCCGGTGCCCCACTGCGGGGCCGGGCAGCCAGGGTGGCAGGTGCCGGTGGCGTGCTGCCAGCGCTGCGGATCGGGTGCGGAGCCCTCCGGGCCGTCGAAGTCCTCGCGGAAGACCTGCTGCCACACCGGCGGCAGAAGTCCTTGGCGCTGAAGGGTTTTCTCCACCCGGCGACCGAGTAGCGCGACCGCGGTGGCGGTCAGGTGCGAATCGTCCCGGTAGAGCAGCACGCCCTGGCGCACCGCAGGGCAGCTCTCGCCGGGGCACAGCACCGCGTTCATGTCCACTGTGGACAGTCCGGCCCGGTTGACCAGTGGATCGGGCCGCAACGCCTGGCTGCGCGGGAAATCGCAGGCCGTCGGGTCCGCGGACACGCAGGCCGGGATGTCCTTGCCGGGCAACGGGGTGTCCCGCAGGTAGACCAGTGGCGCGCCGGTGGCGGCCAGCCGGTCCAGGCTGCGCTGCCAGGCCGCGGCGAGCAGCTCCTGGTCCGCGGTGTACTGGTTGAGCGAGGCCAGGAAGACCAGTTTCGGCCTGGTCCCGGCGACCTGGTCGAGGGTGTCCTTCCGCCAGGTGTCGCATTCGGTGTAGGCCCGGCCCAGGGTCGGGTTGTACACGGTCAGCTCAGGCAGCGGACAGCCCTGCTTGACCCGCACCCGCACCGCCCAGCCCCGCCGCTCGGCCAGCTGCCGGATCGCCGGAAACCATTGACTGGCATGGGAATCGCCGATCAGCAGCACCTGCGGCGCGGCCGGATCGCCGAAGAGGCACTCCGGCCCGGTCAGCTCGGCCGGGAACAGCTCGCAGCCCGGCACCGGCGGCACGTCGGCGCGGGCCAGGTCCACCGGCGGGGTCAGCCCGGGGGCCGGGCCGGTGAGCAGGTCGGGGCCGTCGGCGGCGGCCAGTGGCAGGGTGGCGGCCAGCTCGGTGATCCCGCCGCCCATCATCCGCTGCGCCGCACTGCCGGTCACCAGTCCGGCGGCCACCGGCAGCAGCACCGCGGTCACCCCGATGGCCAGCCCGCGCACCGGCAGTGCCGAGATGGTCGGGGAGAACCGCACCGGCCGCTCCACCAGTCTCGCGGTCAGCCAGGCCGGTCCGGCCGCGGCCAGCACCAGCGCCAGCTTCACCGGCCAGGCCAGCTCTCCGGCGACCGCCTCGGCGAAGACCAGCACCGGCCAGTGCCACAGGTACCAGGAGAAGGACAGCCGCCCCATCGCACGCATCGGCCTGGTGCTCAGGAAACCACCGATCCCGTTGCCCTGGGCCATGATCACCGCGACCGTGCCCAGCACCGGCAGCAGCGCGGCGGAGCCGGGGAAGGCGGTCGCCGAGCTGAACAGCACGGTGGCCGCACCGATCGCGCCCGCGCCCAGCAGCCCGAGCACCCAGCGCGCCAGTCCCGGCAACCGCAGCCAGGGCAGCGCGATCGCGGCCAGCGCGCCGAGGCCGAACTCCCAGGCGCGGGTCGGCGAACCCAGGTAGGCCAGGGGTTCCGAACTCGCCGTCCAGCGCACCGACAGCAGGAACGAGCCGACCGTCAGCAGCCCGATCACCCCGGCGATCACCGGCACCGCCGGCCGCCCGAGTTTGCGGGCCAGCACGGCCAGGCCGAGCAGCAGCGGCGCCCAGACCAGGTAGAACTGCTCCTCCACGCCCAGCGACCAGAAGTGCAGCACCGGACTGTGGTCGCGGGCCGCGGCCAGGTAGTCGGTCTGGTTGGCCACGAACCGCCAGTTCGCCAGGTTCAGCGCGCCGAAGAGCACGTCGTAGGCGACGTCCTTGGCCCGCAACGGCGGCAGCAGCAGCCAGCTCAGCAGCGCCACCACGACCAGCACCACCCCGGCCGCGGGCAGGATCCGCCGGGCCCGGCGCGCGTAGAACTCCTTGAGCGAGAAGCCGCCCGCGGTGCTGATGTCGGCCAGCAGCAAGCCGGTGATCAGGAACCCGGAGATGACGAAGAAGACGTCCACGCCGACGAACCCGCCGCCGAAGAACGGCACGCTCGCGTGGAAACCCAGCACGGTCAGCACGGCCACCGCGCGCAGACCCTCGATATCGCCCCGGCGGCCAGGGTGGTAACCCGTCATCACAGGATCCCGTCCACCAGACCGGAGGCGAGCAGCCCGAACACGCCCAGTGCCACCGTGATCGCCAGCAGTTCCGGCCAGCTCCGGTGCGCGGCCGTTGCCGCCCAACGGTTCCCGGCCCCGATCGGCTGCCGGTCCGGACGCCACAGCGAGTTCGCCAGGTCCACCAGCAACGGCACGCTCAGGTAGCCCTGCACCAGCAGATACCCCGCCAGCGCCCAGTAGTTCGCGATCCCATAGGCGAAAACCCCGGCGGCGAAACCGATCCAGCCCGCCAGCGTGGTGATTCCCAGCCAGGTGAAGGCGATCAGGCTCACCCGGCGCGCGAGTCCGCCACGCCCCTGGCTCACCCCGGTCGGCACCCAGCTCGCGCCGCGTCCGCGCAGCGTGTGCCAGACCGCGGCCGCACTGGCGAACCCGACCAGCTGGTGCGCCCGGATCACCTGCATGCTCCACCGGGTGCGGGAGACCGCCGGGATCAGCACCAGCCAGGTCCACACCGGCAGCAGGAACGGCAGCATGTGCCAGGGCCGGACCTCGCCTGGGGTGAGGGCCAGCATGATCAGTGGCGGCAGCGGCGCGGCGAAGACGTTCACCGCGGTCAGCAGGTAGCTGACCACGCCGTTCCAGTACGACAGCAGCAACCGGCGACCGGCGCCGACCCGCACCACCTCGCGTGCGGTGAGCAGGTGCAGGTTGCCCATGGCCCAGCGGTACTGCTGACTGACGAAGGCCGGCACGGTATCCGGGGACAACCCCTTGGCCAGCAATAACGGCAGGTACTGGGTCCGGTAGCCGCGGCCGAGCAGGGCCAGTCCGGTGTACATGTCCTCGCTGTGGTCCAGCTTGGCGAACCCGCCGACCTCCTCGATCGCGGCCCGCCGGTACATCGCGTTGCTGCCACAGCAGATCGCCGCGTCATTGGCGTCCCGGGAGGGCTGGATCCAGCGGAAGAACCACTCCTGCGCCGCGCCCGCGGCCCGCTGCAGCCAGTTCATCGAGGCGTCGGTGGCGAAGCACTGCGGGGTCTGCACGATGCCCACTCCCGCGTCCTCGAAGTAGGGCGCCAGGTGCACCAGCAGATCCGGCCGAGGGCAGAAGTCCGCGTCCAGGATGACGATCAGCTCACCGGCGGAGACGGTCAGCGCGTGGTTGAGGTTGCCGGCCTTCTTCAGGTGCCCGCGATCGGGCCGCACCACGTAGTCGAACCCGAACTCCGCGGCCAGCTCGCGCACCTCCCGGCGCGCCCCGTCATCGAGCACCCAGATCCGCAGCCGCCCGTCCCAGCCCAGCCGGGACACGTGCTCGTAGGCGTTGCGCAGCACCGGGATCGGCTCACCACAGGTCGGCAGGTACACATCCACACTCTGCAGCACCGCGGGCCGCCACACCCGGACCAGCAGATCGTGCTGATCCCGGCTGACCCGGCGCGGATTGCCGTTGTCCAGCAACGACATCACCACTCCGGCGACGTTGAGCACGAGCACCCCGAGGAAGACCCACAGCCAGGGCGTGCGCACCGAGAACTGGAACAACGCGACCGCGGTGAAGACGAAGGAGAGCGAGGACAGCACCAGCACCCAGCGCCGCTGCGGCCCGAAGTACCCGTACACCTCCTCGTCACCTGGTGGCCGCGGCAGCAGCGCGGCGGGGTCGGGCGGTAGGTCGGCGATCGTGGTCGGAACGGGGACGAGCGTGCTGTGCGACATGGTCTCTTCCGAAGCGATGGCGGCGGGTCCGGTGGGACCCAGCTCCGAATGGTATAGACCATTGAACGATTCAGAAAAATTCCCAACGTTGCTCGTGGCAGAGGTCACCGGGGCGAAAAGCTCGCGGTGTTCTTGCTCACCGCGGCCGGATCAGAACTGGTAATACAGGAACGGGGAGAAGGTGCCGGTGGCGACCAGGATCGCGGAGTAGGCCAGGCCGACGGTCAGCACCGTGATGCGCAGCGCGGTGGCCTGCGGCGAGCGCGTCGACTCCAGGTACGGGCCCAGCGGGCGGGCCGGCAGGAAGACGATCACCAGGGCCAGCAGCAGGAGCAGCAGGCGCTGGTTGGTCAGGGCGGCGGCGACGCTGTCGGTGAGGCCGGTGAAGTCCGGCAGGAACATGTTGCCCAGCATGGCGAACGCCGCGCCCAGGGTGGTGGACTTGAAGAAGATCCAGCCGATGATCACCAGCAGCAGGGTGAGCGCGCGGCGGCCGAGCTGGTGGCCGACAGAGGCAGGCGGGCGGTCCCAGCGGCGGGCGCGTTCGATCACCAGCAGGATGCCGTGGTAGACGCCCCAGACCAGGTAGGTCCAGTTCGCGCCGTGCCAGAAACCGGTCAGCACGAACACGATCGCCAGGTTCCGGTAGGTGTGCGCGGTGCCGTGCCGGTTGCCGCCGAGCGGGATGTAGACGTAGTCGCGGAACCACCGGGACAGCGACATGTGCCAGCGCCGCCAGAACTCGGTCACGGTGACCGAGGAGTACGGGCGGGCGAAGTTCTCCGGCAGCCGGAAGCCGAGCATCCGGCCGAGGCCGATGGCCATGTCGGAGTAGCCGGAGAAGTCGAAGTAGAGCTGCAGGGTGAAGCCCAGCGCGCCCAGCCAGGCGACCGCGAAGGTCATCTTGTCCGGCGGGGTGGCGAAGCAGGCGTCCACCATCGGCGCCAGCGAGTCCGCGATCACGACCTTCTTGGTCAGGCCGAGGGCGAAGCGCGGGAAGCCGCTGGCGATGTCGTCCAGCCGGTGCGTGCGCAGCTGCGGGAGCTGCTCGGAGATCTCCCGGTAGCGCACGATCGGACCGGCCGCGAGCTGCGGGAACATCGCGATGTAGGTGATGAAGGAGACCGGGTCGCGCAGTGCCGGCCGCTCACCGCGGTAGATGTCCACCACGTAGGAGATGTGGTGGAAGGTGAAGAAGGAGATGCCGATGACCAGCGTCAGGTGGGTCACCGGGAAGTCGCCGCCGAACAGCCTGGCCAGGCTAGCCAGTTGCTCGGTGGCGAAGCCCAGGTACTTCCAGACCAGCAGGATCGCCAGGTCGAAGCCGACCACGCCGATCAGCAGGTACCGGCGCCGCTTGGCCACCGGCTCCGGCTCGTGCTCCTTGGGCTGCAGCCACGGCCCGGCCAGGAAGTTGACCACGATGCAGGCCAGCAGCAACAGCGTGGACGAGCCGGACCCGGTGGCGTAGAAGACCAGGCTGGCCACCGCGATCACGCCGTTGCGCCAGGTTCGCGGCAGCACGAGCAACGCCGCCAGGGTGAGCGGCATGAAGTACCACAGGAACAGCGGGCTGACGAAGGACATCTCTACCTCGGGTCACGGTGCAGCCCGCTGACCCTATCGGAGCAACCAGGTCCGGATGGTCAGATCCGGCTTGCCGCCCGGCGGCGACGGGCGACCTCGGCCAGCACCACTCCGGCGGCCACCGAGGCGTTGAGCGATTCCACGCCCGGCGCCATCGGGATGCCGATGGTGGCGTCGCAGTGCTTCTTCACCAGGTGGGACAGGCCGCGGCCCTCGGAGCCGACCACGACCACCAGCGGACCGGTGGCCAGTTCCAGCTCGTCGATGTTCATGGTGGCGTCGGCGTCCAGGCCGACCACCATCAGGCCCGCGGTGGCCCAGTCCTTGAGCGTGCGGTTGAGGTTGACCGCGATGGCCACCGGCAGCCGGGCCGCGGTGCCCGCGCTGGTGCGCCAGGCGACGGCGGTCATGCTCGCGCTGCGCCGCTGCGGCACCACCACGCCGTGCGCGCCGAAGGCGGCCGCGGAGCGGATCACCGCACCCAGGTTGCGCGGGTCGGTCACCCCGTCCAGGGCCACCAGCAGCGGCGGCACGCCGGAGTCGCGGCCGATCTGCAGCAGGTCGTCCGGGTGGCTGTAGCTGAACGGCGGGATCTGCAGGGACATGCCCTGGTGCATGGCGCCGCCGGTGAGCTTGTCCAGCTCCGGCCGGGAGACCTCCAGCACCGAGATGCCCCGGTCGGCGGCCATCCGCACCGCCTCGGTCACCCGCTCGTCGGTCTCGATGCCCAGCGCCACGTACAGCGCCGTGGACGGCACCCCCGCACGCAGGCACTCCACCACCGGGTTGCGCCCGGCCACGTACTCGGAGTTGGTCGCCTCGCCCTTGCGCCGCGCCCTGGCCTGCTCGGCCTTGGTCGCCGCGGCGGCCTTGCGCGCGGCGGGGTGGTGCTCGCGCTCGGTGGCTCGCGGCGTGGGTCCCTTGCCCTGCAAGCCCTTCTTCCGCTGGCCGCCGGAGCCGACAACGGCGCCCTTCTTCGAGCCAGCGTTGCGCATGGCACCCTTGCGCCTGGAGTTTCCGGCCATGTTCTCAGCAGTCCTTCAATGTCCATAGTGGACCGGAGGCGGTGTCCTCTACCGCCACTCCGGCCGCGAGCAGTCGGTCGCGCAGCAGGTCCGCCGTTGCGAAGTCCCTGCCGGCCCGTGCCTTCTGCCGCTCTTCCAACAGTCCCTCGACCAGCGTGGTCAGCGCGGTGCGGGAGCCTTCGTCCACAGTGGACTCGACCTCCCACTGCTCCGACAACGGGTCGAGGCCAAGCAGCCCGGTCATCGCGCGCACCGAGGCGGCGATCTCACGGGCCTTCTCATCGTCACCGGCGTCGAGCGCGGCGTTGCCGTCCCGGACGCTGGTGTGCACCGTGGCGATGGCCGACGGTGTGCCGAGGTCCTCGTCCATGGCCGCCACGAAATCGCCGGGCAGCCCTTCCTCCCCGACGCAGCCGGTGCGCTGCACCACCCGCCGCAGGAAGCCCTCGATCCGCCGGTACCCGGCCACCGCGTCGTGCAGGGCGTGCTCGGAGTACTCGATGGTGGACCGGTAGTGCGGGGTGACCAGGTAGTAGCGCAGCTCGGGCGCGCGCACCCGCTGCAGCATCTCCGGGATGGTCACCGTGTTGCCGAGCGACTTCGACATCTTCTCGCCGCTCATGGTCACCCAGGCGTTGTGCATCCAGTACTGGGCGAAGCCGTCCCCGGCCGCCCGCGACTGGGCCTGCTCGTTCTCGTGGTGCGGGAAGACCAGGTCCACCCCGCCGCCGTGGATGTCGAACTCCGGCCCGAGGTAGGCGGTGACCATGGCCGAGCACTCCAGGTGCCAGCCGGGACGGCCCCGGCCCCACGGCGTCGGCCAGGACGGCTCGCCGGGCTTGGCCGCCTTCCACAGCGTGAAGTCGCGCGGGTCGCGCTTGCCGGTGGCCGCGGACTCGCCCTGCTGCACCTCGTCCAGCTTCTGCCCGGACAGCGCGCCGTACTCGGGGAAGGAGGCCACAGCGAAGTACACGTCGCCGGCCGCCGCGTAGGCGTGGCCGCGCTCGATCAGCCGGTCCATCAGCTCGATCATCTGCGGCACGTGCCCGGTGGCCCTCGGCTCGACCGAGGCCGGCAGGCAGCCCAGCGCGTCGTAGGCGGAGATGAAGGCACGCTCGTGCGTGGCCGCCCACTCCCACCACGGCCTGCCGTGCTCGGCGGCCTTGGCCAGGATCTTGTCGTCGATGTCGGTGACATTGCGCACCAGCGTGACGTCGTCGCCATCGCGCGCCAGCCAGCGGCGCAGCACGTCGAAGTTCAGCCCGCTGCGCACGTGCCCGATGTGCGGCACGCCCTGCACCGTGGCCCCACAGACGTAGATCGACGCAGCCCCAGACCGGAGCGGGTGGAATTCCCGCATGCTCCTGGTAGCGGTGTCATGAAGTCGGAGAGCCACCCATCAAGGGTACGGGTTCGGCGAACGTGCTATTGACCAGCCCACCCACCGGGATTTCAGTTTCCACCACTCGGCGCTGTGGCCTACGCCGGAAGCAGGCCGTGCTCCCGCAGGACGGACCGCAGCGCGTCCGGGCGTTCGATGGTAGGCAGCGGCGGCACCAGCGCGAAGGCGCAGCCGATCGCCGTGGCCCCGCCGTCGGCCTCCTGGCTGTCGCCGATCATGAGCACCTCGGCCGGGTCCAGGCCGAGCCGGGCGCAGCCGGTGCGGAACAGCTCCGGGTCCGGCTTGACCCGCCCCTCCACGTAGGAGAGCACGTACTCATCGGGCAGGCCGGCCACCCCGTGCCGGTCGAAGACGGTGCGGATGTCCCAGGCGATGTTGCTCAGCACGCCGACCGGGTAACCGGCGGCCTTGAGTTCGCCCAGCACCGCGGCGGTGTCCGGGTATGCCTGCCAGGAGGCGGGCTCGAGCAGCCGGTCGTAGACCTTGCCGGCCAGCGCGGCGTCCGGCACCCCGATGTTGGCCAGCGCGGCCAGGTGCACCTCGCGGTGCAGGTCGGGGTCCAGGTCCCGGCGGTCCCACGCCTCGTGCAGCTCCGGCGGCAGGCCCTCGAGCCGTCCGGTGGGCGCGGTGAGCTGCCGCAGCAGGTCGGCGGCCGCGGCGTCGTCCATCAGGCCGTCCAGCCAGTTGTCGCCCAGTTCGAGCCGGAACAACGTGCCGGAGAAGTCGAAGAGCACCCCGCGAATGGTCACGGGCCCGACGTTAACCCAGAGACCCAACCGTGATCACACCTTCGTGGCGAAACGAACAGCGACGATGCGCGATCTCATGATCGAACCCAAGGAGGCCAACGGATGAACACCGTCCACAATGGACTACGCAGGCACCTGCTCGCCCTCGCCCTCGGCGCCCTGCTGGCCGCGGGCGCCACCCTGGCCTACCCGGCCGCCGCCGAACCCCAGCCGACGCCGGTGGCCGAACCACTCAGCCGGTGAGTTCCACGTCCCTGGTCTCCGGCAGCCCCAGCACGCACAGCAGGCTGAGCACCGCGGCCGCCGCGACGTAGATCCCGACCGCCCCCGGCCCGAAGTCCGCGGCCAGCGCCGCCGCCACGGTCGGCGCCAGCGCGCCACCGGCCACCCCACCGAGGTTGTAGGCGAAGGAGGACGCGGAGTAGCGGAACCTGGTGTCGAACAGCTCGGGCAGGAACGCGCCCAGCGGCCCGTAGACCAGGCCCATCGCACCCAGCGCCAGTGCCAGCGCCACCCCGGCCAGTACCACGCTGCCGCTGCCCAGCAGTGGGAAGAGCAACAGTCCGGCCAGCACCGAGAACGAGGTCCCGAAGATCAGCACCGGTTTGCGCCCATAGGCGTCGGCCGCCCTGGCGGAGACGATCGTGCCCAGGGCGAGGGCCCAGATGGTGATGATGGACAGGATCAGCATGGTGTTGCGCGAGTACCCGAGCACGGTGGTGCCGTAGGAGAGGCAGAACGTGGTCGCGGTGTAGAAGAGCACGTAACAGATGACGATCACGCCGCCACCCAGCACCAGCCGCCGCGGCGCCCGCCGGAACATCTCCACCAGCGGCATGGACGCCCGCTCCTGTTTGTCCACCAGCTCGGTGAACACCGGCGTCTCGGCGATCCGCAACCGCACGAACAACCCGACCACCACCAGCACCGCCGAGGCCAGGAACGGCACCCGCCAGCCCCACTCCCGGAACGCCGCGTCGTCCAGCAACGCCGAGAGCAGCAGGAACGACCCACTGGCCGCGAAGAACCCGACCGAGGGCCCCAGCTGCGGAAACGCCGCGTACCAGCCCCGCTTGCCCTTGGGCGCGTGCTCGGTGGCCAGCAACGCCGCCCCACCCCACTCCCCACCAAGCCCCAGCCCCTGCAGGAACCGGAACACCACCAGCAGCACCGGCGCCAGCACCCCGATCTCCGCCGCCCCCGGCAACAACCCGATCGCCACCGTCGCCAACCCCATCGTCAGCAACGACGCGACCAGCATCGACTTCCGCCCCACCCGGTCCCCGAAGTGCCCGAACAGCAACGAGCCCAGCGGCCTGGCCACGAAGGCCACCGCGAAGGTGGAGAACGCGGCCAGGGTGCCGACCACCGGGGAGAGGTCGGGGAAGAAGGTGGCGTTGAGCACCAGCGCGGCCGCGGTGCCGTAGATGTAGAAGTCGTAGAACTCGATCGCGGTGCCGATGAAACTGGCGAGGGCGATCCGGGTCATCCCGTTTGACCTGGGCATATACCGAGCCTGAGCCACCGGCTCGTGATCGTCAATCCTACGATCGATCATGTCAGGCCGTCCTCAGGCCGTCTGGAGTTCCGAGGCCGTCCCGGAGGCCGGATCGCCCGCCGGATCGAGCCCTGTGACCTCAAGGCGCGACGCCAAGCGGCGCGCGGCGGGTGGTCGCGCTGGCTCGCCGGGCGCACCCATCCGGGCACGGCCGCCATCCGCTCCGCTGCGGCGGCCGACCCGCCGCTGCGCCCGGCGACCCGGCACCTCCCGGCCGACACCAGCAGCCGCGCGCCGCCCAAAGAAGCCACTCGCGCGCTACTCCAGGCCGTGACGATCGCCGGGTGGTCATCTTGCCTGGCTGGTTCCGGCGATCGACGCCCGCCGACGCTGCGCGCCGACGGCCAATGATTCCCGTGGCCGGTCAGCACCAACGATGGCCGCCACACTCGCTGCCGCTGAAACCACCGAGCAGGTCCGGGAGATGGCTCAGCAACCAGGCCAGCAGGACAAGGCCGAAAAACCCGACCACGGCCAGGACGGCCAGCAGCAGGAGGTAGACCAACAGCGCCAGCCAACACGGCCACTCTTCGACGCTCGGGAGGCGGCGCCGAGGACGGCGATGCCGAGTTCCCTGGGCGGGTTTTCTGACCGTCACGCTGGCTTGATCGGTCCCCAGGGCTGGTTCGTGTCCCCCGTAGACATAACTGAGCCAGTTGGAGACTCAAGCGTTACCGCACCCCTCCCGTAAGGCGCAGAGGTCGGCACGGGGCTCAAACGATCAGGTCGTGCCAGGCCGTCTCCAGGCCGTCTGACGTCGATTTCGGCCGGAACACGATGGAACGCGACGCTGAAGAACCAGCAGGTCAGAGCCGGTTGTCTAGGCTATAGGCGCTGGTCGGCCAGAGGCGGGAGAAGTTGTCGTAGAACTCGATCGCGGTGCCGATGAAGCTGGCGAGGGCGATCCGGGTCATCCCGTTTGACCTGGTCACACGGGGCAGCCTGGTACCGGCGCGAGTGATCGTCAATCCTTCGATCGATCATGTCAGGCTGTCCGGGGCGGGGAGGCGATCGGCGTGACAACCCGGGTCGACGACGCCGACCAGCTGCACCGCGTCCTGCACACCGCCCAGGCCCTGTTGCTCGATTTCGACGGCCCGGTGTGCTCCGTCTTCTCCGGTTTCCCCGCGCCCGTGGTCGCCGACCAGCTCCGCGAACTGCTGGCAGCCGGTGGCCACACCGACCTACCCGCATCCGGCGATCCGTTCGACGTGCTACGCCACGCCGCCGTCCTCGGCCCCGAGGCGGCCCACCGCGTGGAGGCCGCGTTGCGCGCCCACGAGGCCAAGGCGACCGGCAACGCCGAGCCAACCCCAGGCGCCGTCGACCTCATCAGCGCCTGGAGACAGACCGGTCGCCCGCTCGCGATCGTCAGCAACAACTCGGCCGCAGCCATCGAGAGCTATCTCGGTCTGCATGGCCTGCACCGCGACATCGACGCCATTTCCGCACGTGCCCAGCCGGACCCGGCTCTGTTGAAGCCGAACCCGCACCTGGTCGACGCGGCCGCCGCGATGCTGGGCGTCCCGATCGGGGAGTGCGTGCTCGTCGGGGACTCGGTTACCGACATCGAGGCAGCCCACGCCGCTGGAGCCCGCACGATCGGCTATGCGAACAAGCCCGGCAAGGATGCCCGGCTCGCCAAGGCCGGAGCGGACGCGATCAGTGGCGCCATGTCCCAGATCGCCCGCTGCGTGGGCGTGGGCACGTGACCGGGCGACGCTGAAGAACCAGCAGGTCAGGGCCGATTGCCGAGGCTTTCTGAGCTGGTTGGTCCAGGGCGGGAGAAGTTGTTCTGGAACTCGATCTTGGTGCCAATGAGGCTGGCTGTTGATCGTCAACCCTTCGAGCGATCGAGCCGGGCCGTGCTGACCCTCCGTACCGGCGATCCTGAGGGCGAAGCCGAAAGCGTGGTGCTGAACACGCTCCGTGGTGAGCTGCACGAACGGGCAACAACCCTGGCACCCCAACAGACTTACCGGTCGGTAAGGCGTAATCACACGGACAGTAGTTCGATCAACACGGTGTGCCGATGGACACACCGAGAGAGCTAACAGTCCGATAAAGCCTTTGGATACAAGCTTCCCTGTTCAATCACGGAGCGAGACCGTCGATATCAGGGATGCTCCGAAAGAGTGGTGTGATCGGGGAAGGGGCGCGACATGGTGAACGCTCTGCTACCACTTTTCGTGATTTTGCCGGTTTTGCTGAGTGTTGTGGATCTTGTGTGGCACTCGAAGAAGCTGCGCGCGAATCTGGCTCGGCGGCAGGCTCGGAAGGCCACCAGGGAGATCAGGGAGCGTCGGCTACCGGCGCCACGTGCGTGCCGGGCGGCGGCGACCGCGCGGCGGATCCAGCAGGCCCGGCTGCCAGTCACCCGGTCCGGGGCCATCTTGATCACCACGCGGGCCGCGTCCGGGGTGTCCGCCGGGCTGTAGCGCCTTGAGAAAGGTCACATCGGGAGGAACACCCGGGAGTGCCGGGTAGTTCCTTTTGTGCTGTCCGGATCCGGACAGCCGGGTCAGGCGCGGTAGATGAGGGCGGTGGCCACCGCGGCGATGCCCTCGCCGCGGCCGGTCAGGCCCAGGCCGTCGGTGGTGGTGCCGGAGACCGCGACGTCGCCGCCGGCAGCCTCGGAGAGCACCTTCTGGGCCTCGTCCCTGCGCTTGCCGATGCGCGGGGCGTTGCCGATCACCTGCACCACCGCGTTGCCCAGCTGCCAGCCGTCCTCGGCCAGCAGGTCGCGGACGTGGGCGAGCAGTTCCACGCCGTGCGCGCCGGACCAGCGGGGGTCGCCGGTGCCGAAGACCGCGCCCAGGTCGCCCTTGCCCGCGGCGGAGAGCAGGGCGTCGCACAGGGCGTGTGAGGCCACGTCGCCGTCGGAGTGACCGGCGCAGCCGTCCACGCCCTCCCACAGCAGGCCAGCCATCCAGCAGTCGCGGCCGGGCTCGATCGGGTGCACATCGGTGCCGACTCCGACACGCGGCGGGATCACGCCTTGCCCTCCACAGCTTGGGTGCGCGCGGCCAGCAGGGCGTTGGCCACGGTGAGGTCGAACGGGGTGGTGACCTTCATCGCATCGGCGTGGCCGGGCACGGTGTGCACCGGGATGCCGATGCGCTCGACCAGGCCGGCGTCGTCGGTGGCGGCCACACCGTCGGCCAGCGCGGCCTCGTGGGCGCGGCGCAGCACGTCGACGGCGAAGCCTTGGGGGGTCTGCACGGCACGCAGGGTGGTCCGGTCGGGCGTGGCGCGAACCACACCTTCGGCATCGACCTGCTTGATCGTGTCGGCCACGGGAAGGGCCGGGATGACCGCCTTGGCGCCCGCTCGCACTGCTTCGACCACCGCGGCGGTCAACTCCGGCGGGGTGAAGGCGCGGGCCGCGTCGTGCACGAGCACGACCTCGGCGTCCGGGACGATCTCCAGCGCGGCGTCCAGGGCCAGCTTGACTGATTCGGAACGCTCGGCGCCTCCGACAACGACGTGCACCGCCGCACCGACAGAAGCCAGTGCGGCGGTCACGACGTCAACCTCGGAGCGTGGTGCGGCGACGACGACCTGCTGGACACAGCCCGAACGCCACAACCCACGTACCGCGTGTACCAATAACGGCTCGCCGCCGACTTCGACGAGGGCCTTCGGCACACCGGCACCGAGCCGCTCACCTCGCCCGGCAGCGGGCACGAGCGCGACAACACTCATGGCAGCGGCGGTGTCTTCTCTCGACTTGTCAGGAGGCGGTGGCGAGGACTTCGTCGAGGAGAACCTCGGCCTTGTCCTCGTCAGTGCCTTCGGCCAGGGCCAGCTCGCTCACCAGTATTTGCCGAGCCTTGGCCAACATGCGCTTCTCACCAGCGGACAGGCCGCGGTCCTTCTCCCGTCGCCAGAGATCGCGCACCACTTCGGCAACCTTGTTCACATCGCCGGAGGCGAGCTTCTCGAGGTTGGCCTTGTACCGCCGAGACCAGTTGGTGGGTTCTTCGGTGTGCGGAGCACGCAGCACCTCGAAGACCCGATCCAGACCTTCCTGACCGACAACATCCCGCACACCGACGATCTCGGCGTTGTCCGCGGGCACCCGGACGGTGAGGTCTCCTTGCGCGACCTTGAGGACGAGGTACTTCTTCTCCTCGCCCTTGATCACGCGGGTCTCAATTGCTTCGATGAGAGCGGCACCGTGGTGCGGGTAGACGACGGTCTCTCCGACCTTGAAAACCATGTGTCCTCTGCCCCTTTCGCTGCCCCCATCCTAACACGTCCGGCCATCTCCGCTCGACCCCCGTGCGATCTGTAAGCGCAGGTCAGCGGCCACGGGAGGGGTTGACAAACCAGAGCGGGACATGCTTCCCCCGGTCAGCGCAGGACAACGCCGGGTCCACAGTGGACTTTTGATCTCCGTGAAAGTCCGGGGCACGGCGAAATGGCCTACGCCGTATTGCGCGAACAGGTGATCATCAATACCCGCCACCTGGCACGGCCACCAGGTGCCACCCACGCGGGCGCGGGTGGTTAGGCTGCGGCCGAGGAGTTCACCAGGTACTCCAGGGAAGGATCGGCGCGCTGTGAGCCGTGTAGAGCAGAAGGCAGTCCGTGCCCGCCTGGTCCCGGCGGCGCTGGGTCTGGGTATCGCGCTGGCCGTGACCGGCTGTGGCGCCGGCATGAACTCGCAGACCTCGGTCCAGGTCGCCGCGGTGAACGGGGCGAGCGGCAAGGTCGGGGCCATCGAACTGCGTGATGGCCAGCTCGCCTTCCCCTCGGACAACCCCAAGAAGTACTACCCGGCCAAGAGCAACGCCTCCCTGGGCATCTCCCTGGTCAACAGCGGGACCAACGACGACAAGCTCGTCTCGGTCAGCTCCGAGGGCGCCGGTTCGGTCGAGATCAAGGGCGACGCCGCCATCCCGTCCGGTTTCGCCATCCGCGCGGAGCTGAACGAGCCCGAGCACGCCACCACCAGCGCGGCCACCACGAGCGCGGCGCCGACCAGCACCTCCGGCGCGCCCACCTCCTCCGCGGGCCGCCCCACCGGCTCCTCGGCCACCTCGACCTCGGCGGCCACCCCGCCCAGCTCCTCGGTGGACACCAAGCTCAAGGTCGGCACCGTGGTGATCACCGTGGTCGGCCTCAAGCACGACCTGTGGCCGGGCAAGACCATCCCGGTGGTGTTCACCTTCGCCAAGGCCGGTCAGGTCACCCTGCAGGTGCCGATCGCCGCGGACGAGGAACACCGCGAGGACCTGCCGCAGACCGGCGGCCACGGCGGTGGCGGTGGCGGTCACTGATCCGGTGACTGTCGGTCCGACCCCCTAGGTTCACCGGCGTGGCGAAGAACGTGCGGGTGACCCGTCCCGGCTACCGCTGTGCCGAATGCGGCAACGAGGTGGCCAAGTGGGTCGGCCGCTGCCCGGAATGCCAGGCCTGGGGCACGGTCGAGGAGAAGGGCGCGGTCAAACCCGCACTGGCCAAGATCACCGCGTCCCCGGTGTCCGCGCCCGCCAGGCCGATCGGCGAGGTCGACATCGAGGCCGCCCGCGCGGTCTCCACCGGCGTCGGCGAACTGGACCGGGTGCTCGGCGGCGGGGTCGTGCCGGGTGCGGTGATCCTGCTCGCGGGTGAGCCGGGCGTCGGCAAGTCCACGCTGCTGCTGGAGGTCGCGCACCGCTGGGCCGCCTCCACCGGCAACGGGCGCTCGCTCTACATCACCGGCGAGGAGTCCGCGGGCCAGGTACGGCTGCGCGCGGAGCGGACCGGGAACCTGCACGGCGAGATGTACCTGGCCGCCGAGGGCGAGCTGGGCGCGATCCTGGGCCACATCGAGACGGTGCGGCCGGGGCTGCTGATCGTGGACTCGGTGCAGACCATCCAGTCCGCCATGATCGACGGCGCGCCGGGCGGGGTCACCCAGGTGCGTGCGGTGGCCTCGGCGCTGATCGCGGTGGCCAAGGAGAACAACCTGCCGGTGCTGCTGGTCGGGCACGTCACCAAGGACGGTTCGATCGCCGGGCCGCGGATGCTGGAGCACCTGGTGGACGTGGTGCTGCACTTCGAGGGCGACCGGCATTCCACCCTGCGGCTGATCCGCGGGGTGAAGAACCGCTACGGCCCTGCCGACGAGGTGGGCTGCTTCGAGCTGCGTGACGACGGCATCGTCGGGGTGGCCGACCCGTCCGGGCTCTTCCTCAACCAGCGCGACGTCGGCGTGCCCGGCACCGCGATCACGGTGATCGTGGAGGGCAAGCGGCCGCTGCTGGGCGAGGTGCAGGCGCTGGTGGCCGCGACCAATCTGCCCGCGCCGCGGCGCGCGGTGAGCGGGCTGGACTCGGCCAGGGTGGCGATGGTGCTCGCGGTGCTGGAACGCCGCGGCCGGGTGCGCCTTGGCGACAAGGACGTGTTCACCGCGACCGTGGGCGGTATGCGGGTGCTGGAACCGGCGGCGGACCTGGCGGTGGCGCTGGCGGTGGCCTCGGCCGCGCGGGACATCGCGTTGCCCCCCACCATGATCGCGCTCGGTGAGGTCGGGCTGGCCGGTGAGGTGCGGCGGGTGGCCGGGGCCGGGCGGCGGCTGGCCGAGGCGGTCCGGATGGGCTTCACGCACGCGCTGGTGCCGCCGGACTCGGGCCCGTTGCCGCCGGAGATCAAGGCCACCGTGGTGCCCGATCTTGGCTCCGCACTGCGGGAACTGCGTTCCGAGGACTGAACGTGGAAAGGCCCGCACACCCCCGAGCGGTGTGCGGGCCCTCTTCCAGCAAGCACAGCCCGGACCCCGAATCCCGACTGGCCACAACACTTGATTTCGTGTCCACCAACTCGATGGCTGAGGAGTGAACGCGCTAACAATACCCCCTCCCCCCTGGGGTCTGTCACGCGCGGTCACCCAATGCTCACCGGGACGGCGCAACGCCCGCCTGAGCTGCGATCGCCGTGCTCACCGTGCTGTGCTCGATGACCGTGCCCCTCGGGTAGTACGCGCTGTCCTGACGCACCACCGTGCGCTCGCCGAGGAATCGGCCGCCGGACGGCTCGATGATGATCTCGGTGCCGACCCGGTCGTCCTCGACGCCGAGGGAGACGCCGTGCCTGCCGCCCAGATCCACCGCGTCGGCCTTGATCCTGATGCCGGGCACCAGGCGCAGGGCCGCGTAGACCCGGTTGCGGATCTCGGTGCGCAGCCTGCCGGTGCGCAGTGCGACGCGGGCGTTGTCCAGCGCCACCGACTCGCCGACACCGGCCGGATCGTGCGCGCGCAGCGCGGCGTAGAGCGCTTGTGGATCACTGGGCAGCGCGTTCTGCCAGCTCTGGGTGGGGTTGTGCCAGGCCCCGGCGCGGTCCCTGGCGTGCACGGCCTCGGGCGGCAGCACCGGGCAGGGCGGCTCGGCACAGCGGGTCAACTCACCCGCCTGGCTGAATTCCCCGCGCAGGGCCCGCTTCTCGGTGACCTGGCCGGGCGGGTCCAGCGGCAGTCCGGCGGCCCGGTACTCGGCCTCGGTGACGCCCAGCGTCCACTGCCGGTTGCCGGTCTGGCGTTCCCGGCTGACCCACTCCCCTGTCTCGTCGAAGGGGATCCAGGTCTCGCGGAGGGTTTCCTCCAGGTAGCTGTAGGTCTTGCCGTCGCGGTCCGCGCTGGCGGCGTCCCAGGACCGGGTCTGGACGTAGCGGAACTCGCCTGGCCGCAGCGGGCGGTCGCCGTCACCGGCGCGGGCGGCGGTGGCCAGCACGTCCCGGGCGTCGGCCGTCCCGCCGCCGGAGAAGGGCTGGGCCAGCAGCGCGCCGGTGGTGACCAGCGCGACCGCGGCGGCCGCGAGCAGCCAGCGCCGGGTGGCACGACGCGGCCGGGCCTGGGCCGGGATCAGCGGCGGGATCGCGGCCGGGAGCTGGGCGGGGATCGCAGCCGGAGCCGGGCTCTTGGCCGGGATCGCGGCTGGGAGCTGGGCCGGGGCCGGGAGCTGGGCCGCGGTTAGCAGCCGGGCGCGGGCGGCGGCCAGGGCTTCCGGGTCCGGGGACACCTCCGGGCGCAGCTCGGCCAGGGCGGTGTCGAGTTCGTCCTCGCTCCACACGCGGTGCTCGGTCATCGGGTGTCCTCCTCGCTGGGGTTGGGGGCGTGTGCGCGCAGGCCGCGGCGGACCCGGTGCAGCCGGGAACGCACGGTGCCGACCGGGATGTCCAGTGCCTCGGCCACCTCGGTGGAGTCCAGGCCGGCCCAGGAGGTCAGCAGCAGCACGTCCCGGTCGCCGGGGGCCAGTCCGGCCAGTGCCCCGGCCAGGCCGCGGGTGGCCGTTTCGGCGTCCACCCTGGCCGCGACGCGCCCGTCGTGACCGTCCTCGTGCGGCCGCACGGCGCCTGCCGCACGGGCGGTGGCCTGGTAGCCGCGGACCTCGGTGCGCAGGTGGCCGCGCAGCAGGTTGGTGGCGATCCCGTACAGCCAGGAGCGCACCGCGGCGCGGGCCGGGTCGTAGCTGTGCCGCCGTTGCAGCGCGACCAGGAAGGTCTCGCTGACCAGGTCATCGGCCGCGGTGGCACCCACCCGGCGGGCCAGGTAGCGGTGCAGCGCGGCGGCGTGCGCGTCGAACAGCAGCCCGAACACCACGGCCGGTTGCGGGCACGACAGGTCGGGGTGCTCGGCCTCGGCAGGGGGCGGCGCCCCGGCCCGGCGTTCGGTCATCGTCCTCACAACCTGTGTTGTCCGCCGGGAGTCGAGGCGTTCACGCGTTCGTGGCCGAACGTAGACTCCGGTGTCGGATCGGGCAGGAGGGGCATCGTGAGCGAGCGGACGCAGTCGGAGCTGGTGCGGGCTACCCTGGCCCGGCTCGCGCCCGGCACGGCGCTGCGGGACGGCCTTGAGCGGATCCTGCGCGGCCGCACCGGCGGGCTGATCGTGCTCGGCCACGACGAGGCGGTGGAGTCCATCTGCGACGGTGGCTTCCGGCTGGACGTGGAGTTCAGCGCCACCCGGTTACGCGAGCTGTCCAAAATGGACGGCGCGCTGGTGCTCTCCACCGACGCGGGCAAGATCCTGCGGGCCAACGTGCAGCTGGTGCCGGATCCGACCATCCCGACCGAGGAGTCCGGCACCCGGCACCGCACCGCCGAGCGCACCGCGATCCAGACCGGGCACCCGGTGGTCTCGGTGAGCCAGTCGATGAGCATCGTCAGCGTGTACGTGGACGGGCGCAGGCACGTGCTGACCGATTCGGCCACCATCCTGTCGCGGGCGAACCAGGCGCTGTCCACTTTGGAGCGGTACAAGGCCCGCCTTGACGAGGTGGCGCAGGCGCTGTCCGCGCTGGAGATCGAGGACTTCGTCACCCTCAAGGACGCGATGACCGTGGTGCAGCGGCTGGAGATGGTGCAGCGCATCGCGGATGAGATCGGCTGGCACGTGGTCGAACTGGGCGCGGACGGCCGGTTGATAGAGCTGCAGCTCGACGAGCTGGTCGGCGGGGTCGAACTGGACCGCGAGCTGGTTATCCGGGACTACCTGGTGGAGGAGCCGGGCGCGCCGAGCGCCAGCCAGGTGGTGGCCGCGCTGGACGCGCTGGACGGCACCGAACTGCTGGACGTGGCCGCGATCGCGGCCGCCTTCGGCTTCCCGGCCGGACCGGAGGCGCTGGACGGCCAGGTCAGCCCGCGCGGGTACCGGCTGCTGGCCAGGGTGCCGCGGCTGCCCGCGCCGGTGCAGCACCGGCTGGTGGAGCACTTCGGCTCGTTGCAGGCACTGCTCGCGGCCACCGCGGATGACCTGCAGACCGTGGACGGGGTCGGCGACACCAGGGCCCGGATGGTCCGCGAGGGACTGTCCCGGCTGGCCGAATCCTCGATCGTGGACCGCTACGGCTGATCAGCGCAGCCGGAACGGGGCCGGTGGACTGGCCAGCTCGTCGACCTTGGCCACCACGGTGTACTCCCCGGCGAGCAGCGCCTTGCGCTTGCCGGTGCAGTTGGGCGCCGAGGTGCGGCCGTGCCAGGCCAGCCGGAACACGGCCATGCCGCCGGGTTCCAGGGTGCGCAGGTCGGGGTTGCGGCCGGGGTAGCAGTCGTTGCTGGACCACAGCCGGGCGCCGTCCAGGCCGAAGACCAGGATCTCCTGCACCCGGGGATCCAGTTCGCGGGTGCACGGCACCGGGCCGGTGTTGGTCACCACCAGCCGGAACTCCGGTCGCTGACCCACCCGGTACTCGGGTGCGCCGACCTCGGCGGTGACCTTGGTGACCTGGTTCGGGCAGGGCTGCGGCGGCCCGGGTGGTGGCGGCGGTGGGGGTGGCGGCGGCGCCGGGGGCTGGTCAGGGGGTGGCGCGGGATTGCTCGGCGGCGGCAGCGCCGAGGCACTGCCCGGCGCACTCGTCCCGGTCGCGGCCAGACTGCGCGCGGCCGCGGCGGCCCGCAGCTCGGCCAGCTCGCGTTCGGTGTCCTCACTCCCGCCGAAGGCCAGGCCGACCGCCCACACCCCGAGGAGTAAGACCAGCACGAACGCGCCGAGTGCCACCGCGCGCCTGCGCCAGTACACCGACGACGGGTGAGGTCCCACCGGATCCAGCACATGCAGACGGTAACGCCCCGGTTGCTCCGAATGACGTAATTGGACCTTGGACCGTTCGGGCGTGTTGCGTGCGCAACCAAGAGTGGACCGGACGCGTGAGTTTCCTCAAACGAGTCTTGCCCTGTTCACATACTCGGGTTCTCATCAAGGGAGTAGGGCAACCCCCTCAGACACCCGGATGCGCTCGTGCCTTGAGGAGTGTGTGTCATGACCGCGATCGACGAACTGCTCCAGCGCAACGCCGTCGCAGGCGAGCTGGGTCACCCGGAGATCCCCTCTCCGAAGCCCTCGCTGCACCTGGCGATCGTCACCTGCATGGATGCCCGGATCAAGGTGTTCGACGTCTTCGGCCTCCGGCACGGCGAGGCGCACATCCTGCGCAACGCCGGCGGCGTGGTCACCGACGACATGATCCGCTCGCTGACCATCTCGCAGCGCAAGCTGGAGACCCAGGAGATCATCGTCATGCAGCACACCAGCTGCGGCCTGGCGACCTTCACCGAGGACGATTTCAAGGACGAGCTGGAACGCACCACCGGCCTGCGCCCACCGTGGGCGCTGGAGGCCTTCCGCGAGGTCAAGGACAGCGTCCGGCAGTCCGTGCAGCGGGTCCGGCGCAGCCCCTTCCTGCTGCACACCGACCAGGTCCGGGGCTTCGTCTACGACGTCTCCACCGCGCTGTTGCACGAGGTCATCTAGGGGAAGGACAACGTCCGCGCGAACAGGGTCACCACGATGAGCACGGTCGGGAAGCAGACCAGGAACATCGCGAAGGTGTAGCCCATGATGTCGCGGGCCTTGAGTCCGAGCACGGCCAGCGTCGGCAGCATCCAGAACGGCTGGAGCAGGTTGGCGCTGGCCTCCCCCAGGTCGTAGACCACCACCATCCAGCCCTGGTGCACCTGGAGCTGGTTGGCCGCGTCCAGCACGTACGGGGCCTCGATCACCCACTTGCTGCCGCCGCTGGGCACGAACACGCCCAGCACGCAGGAGTAGATGGCGATCAGCGCCGGGTAGAGCACCGGGTTGGAGATGTCCACCAGCCAGCCGGCGATGGTGGCGGACAGGCCGGTGAAGGCGATCATGCCGAAGATGCCGCCGTAGAGCGGGAACTGCAGCAGCACCCCGGCCGCGGCCGGCGCGCCCTCGCGCACCGCGGTGACCAGCCGGTGCGGCCGCCAGTGCAGGATCAGCGCGAGCAGCAGCAGGATCAGGTTGATGGTGTTGAGGTCCAGCGCGTTGAGCGGGCTGCCGGTGGCGTTGACGAAGTGCCGCACCAGGTACCAGGCGCCGATGGCGAAGATCAGCACCGAGAACACCGGGCTGCGCTCCAGCCAGTCCCCCGGCCTGCCCTTCGGCTCGGCCTCAAGCGGGCTGATCAGCGGTTTCAGCTCGATGCCCAGGTCGGCGGCGGTCTTGGCGCGCTCGCCGGATGGCGCGATCAGCGCGGCGGTGACCACCGCGACCACGAAGACGATCAACGTGGCCACGATGCCCTGCCACAGGAAGATGGTCTCGGTGAGCGGGATCAGCCCGGTGCCGCGGCCCGCCTTGATCACCTCCTGCACCGCCTTGGGGCTGGATTCCGCGCTGGCCACCTGCAGCGCGGCCGAGCCGGACAGGCCCTGCGCCCACACCGTGCCAAGGCCGAGGAAGGCCATCGCGCCCAGCGCCCGGTAGTCCACCCCGCGCACCAGCCGGGCGATCTCCTTGGCCAGGATCGCGGCGAAGATCAGGCTGAACGCCCAGTTCAGGTACGAGGTGATCATCGAGGCCGCGGCGGTGAAGGTGATCGCCGCCCTCGGCGTCCTCGGGATGGTGGCCAGCCAGGCGATCACCCTGGCCACCGGCCGGGCGGTGGCCAGCGCGTACCCGCCGATGATGATCATCGCCATCTGCAGGGTGAAGGTGACCAGGCTCCAGACGCCCTTGCCCCAGCCGTCGATGAGCGCGGTCGGCGACTGACCGGTGGCCAGGCCGAGCAACAGCACGATGACGGTGCCGACGAGCACGAAGCCGAAGGCGTCCGGCAGCCAGCGTTCGGTGAACGCGGTGAACCGCAACGCGATCCTGGCCAGCAGGTTGTCCGAGGGTGGGGCAGAGCGGGTGGCCATGTTTCCTCCGCGTCCGGGGCAGGTGCGAGGATTGTGCACGCTATGGCGACTGTTTCTTCCCTGGATCCCGGGGCCGTGCTCGGCTGGTTCGACCGGGTCGCCCGCGACCTGCCCTGGCGGGACCCGGACTGCACCGGCTGGGGTGTGCTGGTCAGCGAGGTCATGCTGCAACAGACCCCGGTGGCCAGGGTGGAGCCGATCTGGCTGGACTGGATGGCGCGCTGGCCGGTGCCCTCGGCGCTGGCCGCGGCCGGTCAGGGCGAGGTGCTGCGGGCCTGGGGCAAGCTGGGCTACCCGCGCCGGGCGCTGCGGCTGCACGCCGCGGCCACCGCGATCGCGGCCGAGCACGGCGATGTGGTGCCCTCGGACGTGGACACCCTGCTGGGCCTGCCGGGGATCGGCGCGTACACCGCGCGGGCGGTGGCCGCCTTCGCCTACGGCCAGCGTGTCCCGGTGGTGGACACCAACGTGCGCCGGGTGGTGGCCCGCGCGGTGCACGGGGCCGCGGACGCCGGACCGCCCTCGACCACCAGGGACCTGGCCGATGTCGAGGTGCTGCTGCCGCGCGAACCCGCGCGGGCGGCCCGGTACTCGGCGGCGCTGATGGAGCTGGGCGCGGTGGTCTGCGTTGCCCGGACCCCGCGCTGCGCGGACTGCCCGGTCTACGCCGACTGCGCCTGGCAGCGGGCCGGGCGACCGGCCTACGCGGGTCCGGCCAAGGTGGTGCAGAAGTTCGCCGGCACCGACCGGCAGGTGCGTGGGCGGCTGCTGGACGTGCTGCGCGGCGCGCCGGGGCCGGTGTCCAGGGCGGCGCTGGACGCGGCCTGGGACGAGCCTGGGCAGCGGGACCGGTGCCTGCACTCGCTACTGGTGGACGGTTTGGTCGAGCAGACCGACAACGGGATGTTCGCGCTGCCCGGCGAGGGCTAGAAGCGCACGTCCACGGTCAGGCCGCCGTCCGGGTTCGGGCTGGCGGTGATGGTGCCGTGGTGCGCGGTGACCACCGCCCGCGCGATGGCCAGGCCCAGCCCGTGCCCGGCCGCCCTGGTGCGCCCGGCGGAGCGGACGAACGGCTCGAAGAGCTGCCCGGCCAGTTCGGCCGGGATCAGCGGGCCGGTGTTGGTCACGGTGAGCCTGCCGTCGGCCACCGTGACGCCTGCCCGGCCGCCGGGCCGGTTGTGCCGGATCGCGTTGGCCAGCAGGTTGTTCACCAGCCGCAGCAGCAGCGTCGGCTCACCGGGGAAGGTGGTGGTGGACAGCTCCGCGGAGACGCTGACGCCGCCGGGGTCCAGGTTGGCCAGTGCCTGCGCGGTGATCACGGCCAGGTCGGTGGGCACCGGGTTGGTCAGGCCGTGCTCGGCGCGGGCCAGGTCCAGCAGCGCGTCCACCAGTTCGGTGCACCGCTTGTTCACGGTGAGCAGCTTGGCGGTCAGGTCCGGCAGGTCGCAGCGCTCCGGGTGCGCGGCGGCGACCTCCAGCAGGGTGCGGCTGGTGGCCAGCGGGGTGCGCAGCTCGTGCGCGATGTTGGCGGCGAAGCGGCGCTGCGCGACGGAGGCGGTTTCCAGGCGGGCCAGCAGGCCGTTGACGGTCCCGGCGAGGCGTTGCAGCTCGCCCGGCGGGCCGGGCAGCTCGATCCGGCTGTGCGGGTGCCCGGCCGCGATCCGCTCGGTCAGGCCGGTGAGCCTGCGGAGCGGGGCCAGCACCCGGCCCGCGACGAGCCAGCCGGTGCCGAGCGCGGCGACGAGCACCAGCAGCGTGACGGCGGCCAGCGGCAGCAGGCCCGGCGGCGTCGCGGACCCGGGCAGCCAGGCGCTGATCAGGAGGTGCAGCGCGAGGCCGGCCGGGATGGCGGTGCCCGCGTAGAGCAGCGTGATCCGGGTGCGGCTGGTCATGATCGGCCCCCGTCCGCGTCCAGGACCGGCGAACACCGGTCCTGGGCGCGGCACCGCGGAGCGCGAACCCTGGCCACCAGCTCGGGGAAGCAGAACGGCCTGGCCAGGTAGTTGTCAGCGCCCAGGTTGAAGCCGCCGACGAGGTCGGCGAGTGCGTCCTCGGCCACCGGAACCCGCATGGCCCCAGGGTCGCCGACCGGGTGTTTCCGCAGCGTCTCCGTTCAAGGGCGGGTCAGAGCGGGTACGGGCCGAACCGGCCCCAGGCGATGACCACGGCCAGCACCAGGAACACCGCGGCCGGCGCGAGCTGGCCGAACTCCTTGCGCCGGACGTGCGTGAGCACCGCGCCCAGCATGGTGATGGCCAGCCCGGTGGCGGCCAGCGGCACCAGCACCGGCGCGATGCCGGTGACCGCGGGCAGGATCAGGCCGAGTGCGCCGAGCACCTCGACCGCGCCGATGCCGCGGAAGGCCGGGTCGGAGTAGGACTCCGCCCAGGTCATCTTGTCGAGCAGTTTGTCGCGGCCCTGGCTGAGCTTGGCCGCGCCGGCGCCGAGCATGGCGGCGGCGAGCACGATCTGCAGGATCCACAGCACGGTGTTCATGACGGCTCCAGGTGGGCCAGATGGAATGTGCCGCGATCAGTGTGCTCCGAATTTCCTAGTAGGTCACGTGCGGCACGATGCGCGAGTGGCTGACGCTCTGGAGATGTTCTTCGACCCCGAGGCCGACACCGCGGTGCGCGGGCTGTGGCGCAGGCTGGAGCAGGCCGGGGCGCCCAGCCTGGCCACCCTGACCCACCGGCGGCACCAGCCGCACATCTCGCTGGCGGTGGCCGCGCAGATCCCGGCCAGGGCCAGGGCGGAGCTGCGCGCGGACCTGGCCCTGCTCGCCATGCCCGGTCTCTGGCTGCACAACGTCGGGGCCTTCGCCACCAGCGAGAACGTGCTGATGCTGGCCGCGGTGGTGGACGCGGAACTGCTCGCGGTGCACTCGGCCGTGCACGATGTGCTGGCCGGGCGGGTCAAGCACCCCTCGGCCTACTACCTGCCGGGGTCCTGGGTGCCGCACTGCACGCTGGCCCAGGGCGTGACCGGGGCCGAGCTGGCCGCCGGGTTCGCCGCGGTGCACCCGTATGAGCCGATCCGGGCGGGTGTGGCCGCGATCGGCGTGGTGGACACCCGCACCGGCGAGGTCGACGAACTGTGGTCGGCCTAGCGGCCCAGCACCTCGCTCAGGAATGCCTCCACCGCGCCCCGGTACAGCTCGGGGGCCTCGTAGTGCACGACGTGCCCGGCGCCCTCGGCCAGGAAGTAGCGGCCGTCCTGGGCCCGGCGGGCCACCTCGACGATCTGGCCGGGCGGCATGCCCGAGTACCCGGCCTCGATGGCCAGCAGCGGGCAGCGCACCGCCTCGACGAAGGACCAGTACTCGCGCTCGCCCCATTCGGCGGCGATCTCGTAGAGGTCCTCCAGGTCCGCGGTGAGCCGGTAGCCGTCCGGGGTCTCCTCGACGCATTCGATGAAGTAGTCGCCGACCTCGGTCCGGTCCGCGCCGAAGAACGCGCGCACCGCGGCCAGCGACGGGAACGGCACCGGCCAGGCCGCGAACCAGTCCCGCCAGTCCTCGACGCTCTTGCCGCGCTGGTCCGGGGCCATGTCCTCGGAGACCACCGCGCGCACCAGCTCCGGATGCCGGGCGGCCAGCGCCCAGGCGTGCAGGCCGCCCATGGAGTGGCCGATCACGATCGCGGGCCCCAGTTCCAGCTCGCGGATCCGCGCGGCCGCGTCGTCGGCGAAGGTCTCGGTGCGCCAGGGTTTGTCCCTGGTGGCGCGGCCGTGCGCGCGGGCGTCCAGGCCGACCACCCGGCCGTAGCGGCGCAGCCACTGGGCGGTGGACCACCAGGTGCTGGCCCGGCCCATCAGCCCGTGCAGCAACAGGATTCCCGGTCCCTCGCCACCGAAGTCGACCACTCCGTCACGCATGCCGGTCAGGCTAGGCTGGCCGCATGGCCGTTGTGAAGATCAATGCGATCGAGGTACCCGATGGCTCCGGCGCGGAGCTGGAGAAGCGGTTCGCCGCGCGTCTGGGCGCGGTGGAGGGCGAGCCGGGTTTCCTCGGTTTTGAGATGCTCCGCCCGAAGGCGGGCGAGGAGCGCTACTTCATCTACACCCGCTGGGAGACCGAGGAGCACTTCCAGGCCTGGCTGAACGGCTCGGCCAAGGCCGCGCACTCCGGTGAGCGGGCCAAGCCGGTCGGCACCGGGTCCAGCCTGCTGGAGTTCGAGGTCGTGCTCAGTGCCGGACCCCGCGTCCAGGACTGATCTCACCCGCGCCGCGGAGCTGCTGCGCGGTGCGGACGCGCTGCTGGTGTGCGCGGGCGCGGGCATGGGTGTGGACAGCGGCCTGCCGGACTTCCGCGGGGACGCGGGCTTCTGGCGGGCCTACCCGCCCTATGCCGCGCTCGGCCTGCGCTTCGAGCAGCTGGCCGATCCGGTGCACTTCGCCGAGGACCCGGCGCTGGCCTGGGGTTTCTACGGGCACCGGATCGCGCTGTACCGGGCCACCGTGCCGCACGCCGGATTCGCGCTGCTGCGGAAGTGGGGTGCGCGGCTGCCGCGCGGGCAGTGGGTGTTCACCTCCAACGTGGACGGCCAGTTCCAGCTGGCCGGGTTCGAGCAGGTGGCCGAATGCCACGGCTCGATCCACTGGCTGCAATGCGCAGGCGGCTGCTCGGATGACATCTGGCCGGCCACGGACCTCCAGGTCGAGGTCGATCCGGACACCATGCGGGCCGTCGGCGAGCTGCCGGGCTGTCCCGGCTGTGGTGGGCTGGCCCGGCCGAACATCCTGATGTTCGGCGACTACGACTGGGTCGGCGGGCGCAGCCAGGCCCAGCTCGAGGACTACACCCGCTGGCGGCGGGAACTGCGTGGCGCGAACCTGGTGGTGATCGAGATCGGCGCGGGCCAGGCCGTGCCCACCGTGCGGCGGCAGGCCGAACTGGCCAGCGCGGCGGGCGGCGGGCTGATCCGGATCAACCCTCGGGAGCCGGAGATCCGGCACGGGCGCGGTGTTTCGCTGCCGCTGACCTGCCTGGACGCCTTGCAGCAGTTGGACGGGCTGATCTAGGGACCGGCGCTGGGCACGGTGATGGTGGCCAGGATCGAGCGGTGGTCGCTGCCCGGGATCTCGAAGACGTCGAAGCGGTCCACCGGGCAGCGCTTGTCCACCAGCACGTGGTCCAGGGTCACCGGCGGCGGGATCAGCCCGGCGCCGACGCCCGGCCAGGTCGGGGTGAGTCCGGCGCCCGCCTGGTCGGCGGCGTCCAGGTAGCCCTGGCCGAGCAGGCGGCGCAGTGGCGAGTGGTCGAGGGTGGCGTTGAAGTCCCCGGCCAGCACCCTGGCCGGGCCCTCGGTACGCGGTTCGGGCAGCGTGCCCAGGTCCCGCAGCCACGGCTCGGCGCCCTCGGGGCCGACCGGGATGCGCGGGTGCACCGCCATGATCTCCAGGCTGCGCGGGCCCGGCAGGTTGACCAGCGCGGCCGGCTGGGCGAACGCGCCGGGCGCCGGCGGGCGGCCGAGCACGATCCGGGTCAGCGGATGCCGGGAGGCGATGCCGGTGCCCGCGGCCCCGTCGGCCGGTTCCAGCACCCGGAACGGCAGCTCCTGGTTGAGTCCGGCCCGCTCCAGCGCGGTCACCGACTCCGGGGTGAGTTCCTGCAGGCTGAGCACGTCGGCCTTGGTGTCGCGCACCAGGTTCACCACGAACGCCGGATCGGCCCGGCCGAAGAGCAGGTTCACCGAGAGCACCCTGACCTGCGCGCCGACCGCGATCGGCCGCGCCTTCACGAACGCCCTCGGCAGCACGATGAAGGCCAGCAGCGCCGTGCACAGCACCAGCACGATGGCCAGCAGCCAGCGCCGGAACAACAGGGTGAGCACCGCGAGCAGGGCCGCGGCCGGCAGCGCGTACGGGGTCAGCGCGATCGCGGCGGCCGCGTGCTTCTGCTGGTCGAAGCCGACCGCGCGCAGCCCGGTGAGCGCGATGACCGGCAGGGCCAGCAGCAACAGCGTCACCCCGGCGAACTTCCCGCCGCGCCGCCGCCGCTTCGGCTCCGGTGGCTCCGGCGGCCGGGGCGATGTGGGCCGAGCAGTCAACGGCGTCGTGTCTGCCTCGATCCGCGGATAGCTCACCCCACCAGAGTGCCTGATCATCCGCGCGAGGGTCGGCACAGACGAAAGGGGCAGGACACCGGTGGCGCCCTGCCCCTTCTGCTCGTGCCGTGGATCAGCCGTTGGTGCCGGTGCCCGCCTCGGGCTCGTCACCGCCGGCCGGACCGGCCAGGTCGACGGGCGGAGCGTCCGGCACGCGGGTCGGCTTGGCCTCACCGCGGAAGACGAACTTCACCTTGTCGTCCGGACCCTCGCCGTCCCAGCCCTCGACATCGCAGATGATGATCTGCCCAGGCTGGATCTCGCCGAAGAGGATCTTCTCCGAGAGCTGGTCCTCGATCTCCCGCTGGATCGTCCGGCGCAGCGGCCGCGCACCCAGCACCGGGTCGAACCCGCGCTTGGCCAGCAGCTTCTTCGCGTTCGGGGTCAGCTCCAGCGACATGTCCTTGTTGCGGAGCTGGGTTTCCACCCGGTTGATCATCAGGTCGACCATGCGGATGATCTGTTCCTCGGTGAGCTGGTGGAAGACGATGATGTCGTCGATCCGGTTGAGGAACTCGGGGCGGAAGTGCTTCTTCAGCTCGTCGTTGACCTTCTGCTTCATCCGGTCGTAGTTCGACCCCTCACCGGTCTTCGCGGTGAAGCCGAGGCCGACGGCCTTGGAGATGTCCTGGGTGCCGAGGTTCGAGGTGAAGATGATCACGGTGTTCTTGAAGTCCACCGTGCGGCCCTGACCATCGGTCAGGCGGCCGTCCTCGAGCACCTGGAGCAGCGTGTTGTAGACCTCCTGGTGCGCCTTCTCGATCTCGTCGAAGAGCACCACGGAGAACGGCTTGCGCCGCACCTTCTCGGTGAGCTGACCGCCCTCCTCGTAGCCGACGTACCCGGGGGGCGCGCCGAAGAGCCGCGAGGCGGTGTAGCGGTCGTGGAACTCGCCCATGTCGATCTGGATGAGCGCGTCGTCCTCGCCGAAGAGGAACTCGGCCAGCGCCTTGGACAGCTCGGTCTTACCCACACCGGACGGGCCGGCGAAGATGAACGAGCCGGAGGGGCGCTTCGGGTCCTTCAGACCGGCGCGGGTACGGCGGATCGCCTGCGAGACGGACTTGACCGCCTCGAACTGGCCGATGATCCGCTTGTGCAGCTCGTCTTCCATCCGGAGCAGACGCGAGGTCTCCTCCTCGGTGAGCTTGAAGACGGGGATGCCGGTCCAGTTCGCCAGCACTTCGGCGATCTGCTCCTCGTCGACCTCGGCGACGACGTCGAGGTCACCGGCCTTCCACTGCTTCTCCCGCTCGGCCTTCTGGCCCAGCAGCTGCTTCTCCGCGTCCCGGAGCTTGGCCGCGCGCTCGAAGTCCTGCGCGTCGATCGCGGATTCCTTGTCCCGGCGCACGTCGGCGATCTTCTCGTCGAACTCGCGCAGGTCCGGCGGCGCGGTCATCCGGCGGATGCGCATCCGGGCGCCGGCCTCGTCGATCAGGTCGATCGCCTTGTCCGGCAGGAAGCGGTCGTTGATGTACCGGTCGGCCAGGGTGGCGGCGGCGACCAGCGCGGAGTCGGTGATCGAGACCCGGTGGTGCGCCTCGTACCGGTCGCGGAGACCCTTGAGGATCTCGATGGTGTGCTCGAGCGAGGGCTCGCCGACCTGGATCGGCTGGAAGCGGCGCTCCAGCGCGGGGTCCTTCTCGACGTGCTTGCGGTACTCGTCCAGCGTGGTGGCGCCGATGGTCTGCAGCTCACCTCGGGCGAGCATCGGCTTCAGGATGCTGGCGGCGTCGATCGCGCCCTCAGCGGCGCCCGCGCCGACCAGGGTGTGGATCTCGTCGATGAACAGGATGATGTCGCCGCGGGTGCGGATCTCCTTGAGCACCTTCTTCAGGCGCTCCTCGAAGTCACCGCGGTAGCGGGAACCGGCCACCAGCGAGCCGAGGTCGAGGGTGTAGAGCTGCTTGTCCTTGAGCGTCTCGGGCACCTCGCCCTTGACGATCCGCTGGGCAAGGCCCTCCACGACCGCGGTCTTGCCGACGCCGGGCTCACCGATGAGCACCGGGTTGTTCTTGGTGCGCCGGGACAGCACCTGCATGACCCGCTCGATCTCCTTCTCGCGCCCGATGACCGGGTCGAGCTTGCCCTCGCGGGCGGAGGAGGTGAGATTGCGGCCGAACTGGTCGAGCACCAGCGAGGAGGAGGGAGTGCCCTCGCCCCTGCCACCGGACTCGGCGGGTTCCTTGCCCTGGTAGCCGGAGAGCAGCTGCAGCACCTGCTGCCGCACCCGGTTCAGGTCGGCGCCCAGCTTCACCAGGACCTGGGCGGCCACGCCCTCGCCCTCGCGGATCAGGCCGAGCAGGATGTGCTCGGTGCCGATGTAGTTGTGGCCGAGCTGAAGAGCCTCCCGCAGGGACAGCTCGAGGACCTTCTTCGCCCTCGGCGTGAACGGGATGTGCCCGCTCGGCGCCTGCTGGCCCTGACCGATGATCTCTTCGACCTGCTGGCGCACGCCCTCAAGGGCGATGCCCAGCGACTCCAGCGCCTTGGCGGCGACACCCTCACCTTCGTGGATCAAGCCCAGAAGGATGTGCTCGGTGCCAATGTAGTTGTGGTTCAACATCCTGGCTTCCTCCTGGGCCAGGACAACCACCCGCCTCGCGCGGTCGGTAAACCTTTCGAACATTCGCACTCCCTGACTGCTGCGCCGGCGGCCCTCGACCCCGCGTCTCACTCCCGGGTCGGCACCGTAGGGCCACTCTAGTAGGCCCGACTTCTTCCTTCTGTCCTCACACTCTCGCTACTGACTGACACAACGAGTGTGAGGTGGACACAATTCCACCGGATCGGCGGTGTCCGCTAAGCGCGAACAAACCACCTCCCGGCGACGAGATCACCCCGATGGCGGAATACCCGCTTACCCTAGGTTAGGTTAGGCAAGCCTGACCAACAACCGAGGAGCCGTGCGTGACCGTCCGTCTGGCGCGCAGCGCCCTGGCCGACTCACTGGCCAGCGCCGACACCTCGCGCGGACATGTGACCGTGCGCTTCGGGACCCCCGACGACTCCTGGCGGAACTGCGCCGGGCTGCTGGCCGATCCGGCCGCCTTCGACCGCTGGCGCAAGGACCTCGCCGAATGGCTCAACGACCGGCACGACGGAAATATTCCGGAACGCACCACCGCCGGTTACGTGCTGGCCTGGTACCTGCAGATCCCGGCCTACCTGGGCGCGATCCTGTTCCACACCGCCCGCCGGGTGCCGTGGCTGCGGCCTGCCGATCTTGCTTTCCGCCTTTCGGGTGATCGTCCGCACCCCGATGGGATCGCCCTGCTTTCTGCCGGTTTCGTCTGCCTGCCGGACGACCCGGCAGTGGGCACGCCGGAGGCCACCGTGGTCAGGGACGAGGCCGCGCTGGCCGGGGTGCTGCGGGCGCGCTACGCCGGACACGCCGGTGAGTTCGTCGCCGCCTACGGCCCGACCGTCCGGCTGGGCAGGCACATGCTCTGGGGCGCGGCCACCGACGCACTGGACAGCGCGCTGTGGAACACCGGCCGGATGTTCGGCGACGAGGGCGCGGGCGTGGCCCAGGCCGCGCTGGTGCTGCCGGCGCGGATCGAGCCGTTCACCTCGGCCTCCCGGCTCTACCCGGTGCACGGCGAGGGCAGGACGGTGTGGACCCGGCGCCGGGAGAGCTGCTGCTTCCACTTCGCCCTCGACGGCGGCACCCCCTGCGTGACCTGCCCCCGGGTCTCCGCGGCCGAGCGGGAGCAGCGGGTGCTGGAGCAGTCCTGACCTGACCCGGCCCCGCCGGGTCAGATCTTGTGCCTGCTGCCCACCGGCACCACCAGCGGGGTGCCCGCGATCGGGTCCTGGATGACCTTGGCGTCCAGCTCGAAGACCTCGCGCAGCAGGTCCTCGGTGAGCACCTCGGCGGACGGGCCCTGGGCGACGATCTTGCCCGCGCGCATGGCGACCAGGCGGTCGGCGTAGCGGGCGGCCAGGTTCAGGTCGTGCAGCACCATGATCACGGTGCGGCCCGCCTCGGTGTGCAGCCGCTGGACCAGGTCCAGCACGTCGACCTGGTGGGCCAGGTCCAGGTAGGTGGTCGGCTCGTCCAGCAGCAGCAGGTCGGTGCCCTGGGCCAGGGCCATGGAGATCCAGGCGCGCTGGCGCTGACCGCCGGAGAGCTGGTCAAGGGTGCGCTCGGCGAACTCCAGCATGCCGGTCATCCGCAGCGCCTCGGCCACGGTGTCCTCGTCATCGCTCGACCACTGCCGGTACCAGGACTGGTGCGGGTGCCGGCCACGGGCGACCAGGTCGGCGACGGTGAGGCCCTCCGGCGCGGTCGGGGTCTGCGGCAGCACGCCGAGCACCTTGGCGACCTCGCGGGTCGGGGTCTTGTCGATCCGCTTGCCGTCCAGCAGCACGTGCCCGCGCTGCGGGTTGATCAGCCTGCCCAGCGCACGCAGCAGGGTGGACTTGCCGCAGCCGTTGGGGCCGATCACCGCGGTGACGGTGCCGTCGAGCACCTCGAAGTCCAGTCCGTCGACGACCACGTTGTCGCCGTAGGCCAGGGTCAGCTCGCTGGCGGCCAGGCGGATCGCTGGGGCGGCTGTGGGCAGCGCGGTCATCCGCGTACCTCCCGATAACGTCGGACGAGCAGGAACACCAGGTAGGGAGCGCCGAGGATCGCGGTGACGATCCCGACCGGCAGTTCGACCGAGCCGAAGGCGGTGCGGGCCAGCACGTCGGCGGTGACGGTGAGCGCGGCCCCGAGCACCGCGCTGGCCAGCAGCGGCGGCTGGGCCAGGCCGGTCAGCCGCAGCGCGATCTGCGGCACGGCCAGTGCGACGAACTCGATCGGACCGGCCGAGGCGGTGGCCACCGCGGCCAGGCCGACCGCGGCCAGCACCAGCAGCGAACGGCTCAGCTCGACCCGCACGCCGAGTCCGCGCACGGTGTCGTCGGTGAACTGCAGCGCGCCGAGGGTGCGCGCGCCGAAGAGGGTGAGCGGGACCAGCACGGCCAGCGCGATGCCCACCGGCAGCACGTGGTCCCAGCCGCGGGCGTTGAGGCTGCCGGTCAGCCAGACCATGGCCCGGCCGGCGTCGGCCACGTCGGAGAGGGTGAGCAGCCAGAAGGTCACGTTGGACAGCACCGCGTGCACGCCGATGCCGACCAGCACCAGCCGGAAGCCCTCGATGCCGCGCCGCCAGGCCAGCAGGTAGACCACGGCGGCCGCGAGCAGGCCGCCGATCAGCGCGGCGATCGGCAGGCCGACCGCGGCCAGGTAGCCGCTGAGCCCGCCGGCGCTGCCGCCGAACATCACCACGAACACCGCGCCCGCGCCAGCCCCCGCGCTCACGCCGAGCAGGTCCGGGCTGGCCAGCGGGTTGCGTGCGATGGCCTGGGTGATCGCGCCTGCCAGGCCGAGCGCGGCGCCGACCAGCGCGCCGGTCAGCGCCCGGGGCAGCCGCAGGTCGTAGAGGATGAACCGGTGCGCCTCGTCCCCGCCGCCGAGCAGCGCGGCGAAGACCTCGCCGAGGCTGATCGGGAAATCGCCGAGGGTCAGGTTCAGCGCCAGCACGAACACCAGCACGGCCAGGCCGAGCACCGGCACCGCGACGGCCCGCAGCCGCAGCGTCCAGGAGGCCCCGGCCAGGCGCAGTGCGGGCCTGCCGGGCACCCTGGCCTCGGTCTTGGCGGTCACAGGCTCACCAGCTTCCGGCGGCGCACCAGCACCACGAAGAACGGCGAGCCGACCAGCGCCAGCATGATGCCGACCTGCAGCTCACCTGGCCGGGCGAGCACCCGGCCGAGCACGTCGGAGGCCAGCACCAGCACCGCGCCGATCAGTCCGGCGTAGGGCAGCAGCCAGCGGTAGTCCGGGCCGGTGATGGCCCTGGCGATGTGCGGCACGATCAGCCCGACGAAGCCGATCGGCCCGCAGGCGGCCACCGAGGCCCCGGTCAGCAGGGTCACCGCGGCGATGCCCAGCGCCCTGGTCAGCCAGATCCGCTGGCCGAGCGAGCGGGCCACGTCCTCGCCGAGGGAGACCGCGTTCAGGCCGGGTGCGTTGGCCAGTGCCAGCACCAGTCCGGCCAGCAGGAACGGCAGCACCTGCAGGATGATCTCCGGATCGCGGCCTGCCAGTGATCCGCTGCGCCAGAACCGGAAGGTCTCCAGGCTCTGCGCGTCCAGCAGGATCAGCGCCGAGCTGAGCGCGTACAGGAAGGCCGACACGGCCGCGCCGGACAGGGCCAGCGTCACCGGGGTCGGCCCGCCGCGGCCGGTGGTGCCCGCCGAGCCGATGGCGAAGACGATCACGGTGGCCAGCAGCGCGCCGGCGAAGCCGAACCAGACGAAGCTGAACAGGTCGGTGAAGCCGAAGGTGAAGATGGCCAGCACCACCGCGAAGGCCGCGCCCTGGTTGACCCCGAGCAGGCCGGGATCGGCCAGCGGGTTGCGGGTGTGGCCCTGCAGCAGCGCGCCGCCGATGCCCAGCGCCAGGCCGACCAGCAGGCCGAGGATGGTCCGAGGGATCCGCAGCGAGTTCACGATCAGGTCGTTCTCACTGCCCGTCGGGGCGGTCAGCGCGTGCCAGACGTCGCCCAGCGGGACCGGCTTGGCGCCGATGGCCACACTGGCCACCAGTGCGAGCACCAGCGCGATGGCGAGCAGCAGGATGCCGAGCACACGACGGCGTCGGCGGACCGGGGCCGGAACGGCGGACCCGGGCGCGATCGCGGCACGGGTCATGCTGCGGCTCCTATCCTCTACTGAGGCAAGCCTAACCGAACGGAAGGACCGTCATGACCAGGCCATCCCTGGCTGTTCTCGCCGCCGCCACGGCCCTGCTCGTCAGTTCCTGCGGCGGTGGCGGGACCCCGCAGACCGGCACGACGTCCGCCGGGGAGTCGGTCGCCGGGTTCCCGCGCACCGTCGAGCACGCCATGGGCAAGACGACCATCGAGAAGCAGCCGGTCAAGGTGGCCGCGCTGGACAGCTCCTACGTGGACGCGGTGTTCGCGCTGGAGACCCAGCTGGCCGCCTACACCCTGTTCCCGGCCAGCGGGGAGAAGTTCCCGGACTACCTCAAGGCCGAGGCGGACAAGTACGCCAAGAACGCCAAGCCGGTGGGCGAGCTGGAGCAGACCAAGCTGGAGCAGGTCCTGGTGGCCGAGCCGGATCTGATCCTTTCGGCCAAGGTCCGGCACGAGAACCTGTACAGCGTGCTCTCCGCGCGCAAGCCGACCGTGTTCAGCGCGGAGACCGGCAAGACCTGGAAGGACAACATCCGGCTGGCGGGCAAGGCGCTGGGCAAGGAACAGCTGGCCGAGACCAAGATCAAGGCATATGAGGACCGGGCGGCCAAGGTCGGCGCGGCGATCAAGGCCAAGGCCGGGAAGACGCCCACTGTCTCGGTTGTCCGATTCGTGGACGGGCCGACCAGGGCCTACTCGATGAACAGCTTCATCGGGATCGTGCTCAAGGACACCGGACTGGGCAGGCCGGCGGATCAGAACGACCCGAACGCGGCGCAGATCTTCGTGGAGCTGAGCCCGGAGAACATCCTGCGCGCCGATGGCGACCAGGTGTTCGTGACCGCCTTCCCGGATCCGAAGGGCGGCTCGGCGAAGGCGAAGGAGAAGTTCCAGGCCAATCCGCTGTGGGCACAGCTCAAGGGCCAGGTGCATGAAGTTTCGGATACCACCTGGATCTCCTCGGTGAGCCTGCAAGGCGCACACGTGGTGCTGGACGACCTGGCGAAGGCTTTCGGTGTCGATCCCGGTAAGTGATCACGCCATATAGCACAGAACGGGACCCGCCGCACGGCTACAAACCGGTGGCGGGTCCCGTCCCGTATTGAAATGTCCAAGTGGTGGCCGTTTTCAGCCGGTCAGTTCTCCTGGTGGAACTGCTGCAGCACGTCCGCCGGGATGCGGCCCCGGTCGGAAACCTTCATGCCCCGCTTGCGGGCCCACTCACGAATCGCCTGGTTCTGCTCGCGATCGGCGGAAGCGACCCGACCGGCCGCCCGTCCGGCGACCGCACCGGAACGACCCGGCGCCGAAGTGGTGCGCCGCCGGCCGCCAGTCCGGCGCGCGCCTGCGACATAGGACGCGAGCGCGTCCCGAAGCTTCGTCGCGTTGTCCCCGGAAAGGTCGATCTCGTAGGACACACCGTCGACCGCGAACTCGACGGTCTCTTCCGCTTCCGAACCGTCCAGGTCGTCGACCAGGGTTCGGACGACTCTCTCCGCCATGCGCTTGTTCCTTCCTGAAACCCCAGTGGCTGCCGGCGAAGCTCCCGGCGTGTAGTTCGTCTGTAGAGACTACGCGGAAGATTAGCGCACTAACAGCTAGAGGAACACTCACCACACGGTCTCAAAGTGGTGAACGTCATTCAGGACGGACTAGCGGGAACAGGATCGTCTCCCGGATACCAAGACCGGTGAGCGCCATCAACAGCCGGTCAATACCCATTCCCATACCGCCACTGGGCGGCATTCCGTACTCCAGCGCACGCAGGAAGTCCTCGTCGAGGCGCATCGCCTCGACGTCGCCTGCCGAGCCCAGCCGGGCCTGCGCCTCGAGGCGTTCCCGCTGGATAACGGGGTCGACCAACTCCGAGTATCCGGTGGCCAGCTCGAAACCGCGGATGTAGAGGTCCCACTTCTCCGCGATGCCGGTCTCGCTGCGGTGTTCCCTGGTCAGCGGCGAGGTGTCGACCGGGAAGTCACGTACGAAGGTGGGTGCGTGCAGGTGATCACCAACGAGGTGTTCCCACAGCTCCTCGACCAACTTTCCGTGTCCGGCAGCCGGGTGAACTTCCTGTCCGCGAGATTCCAGGTGCTTGCGCAACAACTCGACCGGAGTCGCCGGGGTGATCTCCTCACCAAGCGCGTCGGACAGTGAGCCGTACATAGTCAGTGTGGTCCACTCGCCGGACAGGTCGTACTCCGAACCGTCCGCGAGGGTGACTGCCTGACTACCGAAAACGGCGTCCGCGGCTTCCTGTACCAACTCCCGGGTGAGCTTGCCAATCGTGTCGTAGGAACCGTATGCCTCGTACGCCTCGAGCATCGCGAACTCTGGTGAGTGCGAGGAGTCGGATCCTTCGTTCCGGAAGTTCCGGTTGATCTCGAAGACCTTCTCGATCCCGCCGACCACACAGCGCTTCAGGTACAGCTCGGGTGCGATCCGCAGGTAAAGGTCGATGTCGAACGCATTGGAGTGTGTGGTGAACGGACGAGCGCTGGCACCGCCGTGCAGCGTCTGCAACATCGGCGTCTCGACTTCGGTGAAAGTCCGGCGGTGGAAGGACTCCCGCAGCGAACGCATCACACCGGCGCGGATACGCACCGCGTCCCTGGCCTCCGGTCGGAGCAACAGGTCGACATAACGCTGCCGCACTCGAGTCTCTTCGGAGAGCTGCTTGTGGGCTACCGGCAACGGGCGCAAGGTCTTGGCGGCAAGTTGCCATTCGGTGACCATGACCGACAGTTCTCCACGCCGCGAAGTGGCCACCTCGCCGCGGACGAACACGTGATCACCGAGATCGACATCGGACTTCCACCCGGCCAGTGCTTCCGCACCCACCTTGTCCAGGCTCAGCATCGCCTGCAGCTCGACGCCGTCACCCTCGCGGAGAGTGGCGAAACACAACTTCCCGGTGTTCCGCTGGAACATGACCCGTCCGGTCACGCCGACGATTTCCCCGGTGGGGGTGTCCGGCGGAAGATCGGGATAGGCGGCCCTGATCTCGGCGAGGGAGTGCGTGCGGTCCAGTACGACCGGATAGGGCGCCTTGCCCTCGGCCAGCAGCCGCTCCCGCTTTTCGCGCCGGACGCGCATCTGCTCCGGCAGGTCGTCGTCGCTGGTTACGGGCTGGTGCTGCGGCTGCTCTGTCACGGCAACACAGGTTACGGAGTACCCGGAGAGTAATGCGAACGGGATAGGTTCTCGTTGTGCCGGACTTCACCCCAAGCGATCGCCTCGCCACCGAACACGCGCGCCGGGCCCGTTCCTTCGGCGCCGCCGCGGCCGATTACGCCGACCACCGCCCGGACTACCCGGAGGCCGCGGTGAGCTTCGCGCTGGCCCCGGTGGCCGCCCGCCGCCCGCTGCGGGTGCTGGACCTGGCCGCCGGTACCGGGAAACTCACCGAGCAGCTGCTGCGGGCCGGTCTGGACGTGATCGCGGTGGAACCGGACGCGGCCATGCGCGATGAACTGGTGGGCCGGTTGCGCGGGGTGGTCGCGCTGCCCGGTTCGGCCGAGGCCATCCCGTTGCCGGACAACCGGGTGGACGCGGTGCTGGTCGGCCAGGCCCTGCACTGGTTCGACCTGGACCGGGCACTGCCGGAGATCGCCAGGGTGCTCACCCCCGGCGGCGTGCTGGCCGCGCTGTGGAACCTCGACGACGACCGGGTGGACTGGGTGGCCGAGTTCGCCGAGATCGCCGGGCTGGGCGTGCGCTACAGCCTGCGCTCGGGCCGCAGCATCCCGGCACACGCCGATTTCCAGGAGCAGGAGCTGCGCGAGTTCAGCCACAAACAGCCCCGCACCGCGGCCTCGCTGACCGCCACCGTGGGCACCCACTCCCCCACCCTGGTCCGCACCCCGGACGAGCAGCAGGCCCTGCTCGGCCGGGTGCGCGCGTACCTGGAGGGCAACCCGGCCACGGCGGGCGGGGAGTTCGAGCTGCCGCTGGTGACCACGGTGTCCAGGGCCGTGGTCGGCAAGTGACCTACCTCAGGTTGCGCTCGTAGACCAGCCTCAGGCCCAGCAGGGTCAGGTCCGGCACGTGGTGTTCGATGGTGGCCGACTCCGCGAGCACCAGCGTGGCCAGGCCGCCGGTGGCGATCACGGTGATCTTCTCCTCGCCGTCGGCGGTCAGCTCCTCGATGATCCGCCGCACCAGCCCGTCGACCTGCCCGGCGAAGCCGTACAGGATGCCGGACTGGAGGCATTCCACCGTGTTCTTGCCGATCACCGAGCGCGGGCGGACCAGCTCGACCTTGCGCAGCTGGGCGGCGCGGGCGGCCAGCGCGTCCACCGAGATCTCGATGCCGGGGGCGAACACGCCGCCGAGGAACTCGCCCTTGGCGGAGATGACGTCGATGTTGGTGGAGGTGCCGAAGTCGACCACCACGCAGGCGGTGTCGTGCAGGTGGTGCGCGGCCAGGGTGTTGATCACCCGGTCCGAGCCCACCTCCTTCGGGTTGTCCACCAGCAGCGGCACCCCGGTGCGCACGCCGGGCTGCACGATGACCTTGGGCACCGAGTCGAAGTAGCGGCCCAGCATCACCCGCAGCTCACGCAGCACCGAGGGCACCGTCGAGAGCGCGGAGACGCCGGTGACCTGCCCGGCGTGCTCGCCGAGCAGGCCGCGCATGGTCAGCGCCAGCTCGTCGGCGGTCATCCGGGCGTCGGTGCGCATCCGCCAGTCCCTGACCAGCTTCGCATCGTCGCCCGAGCCCTCGTAGAGCCCGAGCACGATGTTGGTGTTGCCGACGTCGATGGCGAGCAGCACCCGCGTTGTCCTCTCTAGTTTTCGGCCTGGAGCAGCGCGTCCAGCCGCGCCGCGTCCACCGTCTCCGACTGCGGCGGGCCGTCGGTCTCGGCGGTGACCGCGCCACTGGACAGCCCCGAGCCCTCCGGCGCGTGCGCCGGGTCGCCGCCGAGTTCGACGATGCGGTTCTCCGCGTCGACGAAGACGACCTTGGGCTTGTACGCCTTGGCCTCCGCCTCCTCCATCAGCCCGTAGGCGATGAGGATGACCAGGTCGCCGGGGTGCACCAGGTGCGCGGCGGCCCCGTTGATGCCGAGCACGCCGCTACCGCGCTCGCCGGGGATGACATAGGTCTCCAACCGGGCGCCGTTGCTGACGTCCACGATGGCGACCTGCTCGCCGGCCAGCAGGCCGGCCGCGTCCATCAGGTCCTCGTCCACGGTCACCGAGCCGACGTAGTGCAGGTCGGCCTGGGTCACCGTGGCACGGTGGATCTTGGACTTGAGCATGGTCAGGAACATGGCGATGCCTCCCGTTCACCGTTCCCGAGGAAGCCCGGCGGCCGGGTTGTAGGTGTCGTCGTTCTCGTCGACCCCGTGACCGACCACGAGCTGGATGTTGTCGAGCAGGCGGGTCCGCCCGGCGCGGGCCGCGATCAGCAGCCGCGCCTTGCCGTTCTCCGGTGCGGGGCCCAGATCCCTGGCCCGCAGCTCCAGATAGTCCAGGCGCAGCCCGGACTCGGCTTCGACGACCGCCCTGGCCGCGGCGAGGATCGCCGCCGGGCCGTCGGGACCGGCCATCGCACCCGCCGCCAACGCCGCCGGGATCGCGAGCGCCGCCCGGCGCTCGTCCTCACTGAGGTAGGCGTTGCGCGAGGAGAGCGCCAGGCCGTCGGCATCGCGCACGATGGGCACGCCGACGATCGCGCTCTCCAGGTTCAGATCCGTCACCATCCGCTTGACCAGCACGAACTGCTGGTAGTCCTTCTCCCCGAAGTAGGCGAAGTCGGGCCGGACGATGTTGAGCAGTTTGGCCACCACGGTAAGCACGCCCTCGAAGTGGCCGGGCCGCACCGCGCCCTCCAGCTCCGCGCCGAGCTGACCGGGGTGCACGGTGGTGGTCGCGCCGGTGCCGTACATGGCCTCCGGCGAGGGGTTGAAGACCAGGTCCACACCCTCGGCCCGGCAGGCGTCCAGATCGGTTTCCAGTGGCCGCGGGTAGCGGTGGAAGTCCTCGTCCGGACCGAACTGCAGCGGGTTCACGAAGATCGACACCGCGGTCACCGTGCCGGGGATCCGGCGGGCGCGGCGGATCAGCGTGCGGTGGCCCTCGTGCAGCGCGCCCATGGTGGGCACCAGGTTGATCTTGCGGCCGGTGGCCCGCAGCGCCCTGGTGACCTTGCCCAGCTCGTCCGGCGAGTGGTGCACGGTCAGCTCGCCGGGCGTGTAGGGCCGTTGCCCGGTCATGGTTGCTCCTCGTCGAGTTCGAAGTGGACCGCCTCGGCCTGACCAGGCCGGAGCAGACCCGAGGCCACCGCGCGCTCGGCGGTGCGGTGGGCCAGCGCCCGATAGGCGGACAGCGATTCGGGCGCCTGCGCCCGCAGCACGCCCAGATGCGTGCGAATCGTACCGACATCGCCACGGGCCACCGGACCGGTCAGGGCCCGGTCGCCAAGGCGCAGCGAGTTGTCCAGCGCGGCGGAGAGCAACGGGCCCAGCAACCGGCCGGGATCTGCCACCCCTGCCCCGCGCAACAGGTCCGCGGCCTCGGCGACCAGGGTGATGAGGTGGTTGGCCCCGTGCGCGAGCGCGGCGTGGTAGAGCGCCCTGGCCGACTCGGGGATGCGCACCGGTTCCGCGCCCATCTCCACCACCAGCGCCTCGGCCACGTTCCAGGCGATTTCCTCGCCGTCGGGCGCGGTCACCCCGAACGGGCAGGCCACCAGGCGCTGCAGGTCCTCAGGGCGGCCGGTGAAGGTCATCGCGGGGTGCAGGGCCAGCGGCAGCGCGCCCAGTTCGGCGGCGGGGGCCAGCAGTGCGGAGCCGTGCGCGCCGGAGGTGTGCGCCACGATCTGGCCGCCGCGCAGCGAACCGGTGGCGATCAGGCCGCGCAGCAGTCCGGGCAGTTCGTCATCGGGCACCGCGAGCAGCACCAGGTCGGCGCGTTCGGCGACCTGGTCCGGAGGCAGGATGGCCGCCTCCGGCAGCAGTGCCTCGGCCCGGCGCTGGGAGGCGGTGGACACGGCGGCGGCCGCGACCACGTGGTGTCCGGCTCTGGCCAGCGCGGCGCCGAGCACGGCGCCGACCCGGCCTGCCGAGACGACGCCGACGGCGAGTCGGGCTGGGCGGTCGGTCATGGTGTCCTCTTCCGGCGTTCCAGTCCCGCTCCACTGCGGGTACCGGACGACCTGGGCACCGTAACCCCGGGCCAGCCCTCCGGCAGCTCAATGTGACCAGTCGCGCTCAGCCCGGTGAACCGCTGGCGATCTCCCTGGCCCTGGTCAGCGCGACCAGCAGTTCCGAGTGGCGGTCGGCCAGCTCGCGCGGGGCGGGGCCCGGCCCGATGCGGTGCCGCAGGAAGGCGAGTTCGGTGACCGCCACCTGGTACTCGGCCACCGCCCTGGACGCGCGTTCGCCGGAGCGCTTGTGCACCGCGCTGCGCCACCAGCGGCGGCCGGGCAGGGTGGCCAGCAGTTTGACCTCGCTGGGTGCGATCCAGCCGTTGCTGGCCATCTCCGGCAGCTCGCCGGTGATCACCCGCTGCTCGCGGCGGCGCTGCCAGATGACCAGTGCCACGGTGGCGATGAAGATCGGGAACATGATGGCGAAGTAGGTGTTGAGGAAGCCAAGCCCACCGCCGAAGGTGGCCGCGCCGTTCCACAGCGCGTGCAGGGTGACCGCGAGCAGGAAGCCCGCCACCGGGGCGAGCACCTTGATCGCGCGGTTGCCGGTGGAGGCGGCGATGCCCGCGCCGATACCCAGCATCACGGTGAACAGCGGGTGCGCGAACGGGGAGAGCACGCCGCGCAGGATGAACACCGCGATCACACCGCTGCTGATGCCGCCGAGGCCGTACTCGGCGAAGGCGCGGCCGAAGTAGAAGATGTTCTCGGTGAAGGCGAACCCGGCCGCGACCATGCCGGAGTAGACGATGCCGTCCACGATCCCGTCGAACTCGTGCCGCCGCCGCCAGAGCAGGGCCACCACGAACAGGCCCTTGCCCGCCTCCTCAACCAGCGGGGCGGAGATCACCGAGGTGATCAGGTCGCCCTCGCCGTGGCCGAGCAGGATCTCGCCGAGGTGCTGGGCGGTGTCGTTGACCAGCAGCGCGCTCGCGGTGGCCCCGCAGGCGCCCCAGAGGAAGGCGGCCAGCAGCAGCCTGGCCGGTTCGGGCTCCCAGCGGTCCACCCACAGGAAGGCGCCAACCACGGGGATCACCGGCAGCAGCGCGGCCAGCGCGCCGACCAGCACGGCCTCGAACCCGACCCGTGCGGTGGCCACACCCAGCAACACCAGGCCGGACACCCCCAGCACGGTCAGGCCGAGCACCGAGCCGATCACCGCCCGGCGGCGCCGGGCGAACTGGTCGAGTCGAGGCGACACGGGGGCTTCAGGCGCGGTCACGATCAAGACTTTACGGTCAGCACATGCGGGACTGGCAGGACGCCTGGTGGAATGCGTTGTACTCCAATGGGGGGTTCTTTACCCGTGGGGAGCGTCCGGCCGGGCATTTCCGCACCGCGCCGCTGGTCGGCCCCGAACTGGCCGAGGCACTGCTGGTGCTGCTGGACCGGGTGGACCACGGCCTCGGCCGACCGTCCACTGTGGACTTTGTGGACATGGGAGCGGGTGGCGGCGAACTGGCCGAGACGGTCCTCCGGCTGGCCCCGCCAAGGCTGTCCAGCCGACTGCGGGTGACCGCGGTGGATCTGGGACCAAGCCGGGATATACCTGGAGTTCACTGGTTTCACGAGCTGCCGGAGCAGGTGCTCGGACTGCTGGTCGGGCACGAGTGGCTGGACGCGATCCCGTGCCCGGTCATCACCGTCCACAATGGACTCATCCGGCGAGTGCTGGTCGACGAGCACGGCGCTGAGCAGCCGGGTCCGGAGGCCGGGGCGGCGGAGCGGGACTGGTTGCGGCGGTGGTGGCCGGGGGCCCACCGGGCCGAGGTCGGCACCACCAGGGACGCGGCCTGGGCCGCCGCGCTGGCCAGGGTCCGCGGGGCGGCGCTGGCGGTGGACTACGGACATCTCGCGGCCGACCGGCCCGGCGACGGCACGCTGACCGGGTACCGGTCCGGACGGCAGGTCAGGCCGGTGCCGGACGGTTCCTGCGACCTCACGGCGCACGTGGCCATGGACGCCTGCGCCAGTGCCGCCGCGGCCGGTTCGACCGTGCTGAGCACGCAGTCAGCCGCCCTGCGCGCACTCGGCCTCACCGCGGCCACGCCACCGTCCGGCCTGGCCGCCACCGACCCGGCCGCCTGGCTGAGCGCGACCGCCGCCGCGGGCCGGGCACACGAACTGCTGGACCCGGCCGGACTGGGCGGCTTCCACTGGCTGTTGCAGAGCACCGCGGGCACGCCCGCGCCGCAGCTCATGCGAGCATGACCGGCGTGAGCAGGCAGGAGATCGTCGGAGTCGGCGCGGGCGCGGCCCACCTCGGGGTGGACCGGGTGGTCGACCTCGGCCCGCTGCACCCCAGCGCGCACGGGGCCTACCGGCTGCGCCTGACCCTGGACGGCACCACGATCACCGCGGCCGAACCGCTGGTCGGACACCTGCACCGGGGTGCGGAGAAGCTGTTCGAGGTCCGCGACTACCGGCAGGTGCTCACCCTGGCCAACCGGCACGACTGGCTGGCCGCCTTCTGCAACGAGGTGGTGGTGGCCCAGGCGGTGGAGCGGATGACCGGGATGGACGTCCCGGCCCGCGCACTCTGGCTGCGCACCCTGCTGTGCGAGCTGAACCGGCTGCTCGCGCACCTGATCTTCCTGACCCCGCTGACCCGCTCGGCCGAGGGCGGGTCCACCGAGGCAACCAGGTCAGCCCAGGTCGGGACGCAGGCCATCCAGGCCGTGATGGAGGCGGCCTCCGGCGGCCGGATCCACTTCATGGCCAGCCGCATCGGCGGCCTGCGCGAGGACGTGCCGGCGGGCTGGACTGGCCAAACCACCGCAGCACTGTCCACTGTGGACACAGCGTTGACCGCGATCATGTCCACTGTGGACTCACCGGAGTTCGTGGCGGGGTACCGGGGCATCGGCATGCTCAGCGCCGCCGACGCGATGGCCCTTGGCGTCACCGGCCCGGCAGGCCGGGCCAGCGGCCTCGACTTCGACCTGCGCCGGGACTCGCCAACCCTGGCCTACCCCGAACTGGCGGTGACCCCGGTGCTGGCCACCGAGGGCGACGCCCTGGCCAGGGTCCGCTGCCTGGCAGGCGAGGTCGAACAGTCCCTGCGCCTGGCCCGGCACTGCCTGACCAGCCTGCCGCCGGGCCCGGTGAACCTGCGCCTGCCCAAGGCGGTCAAGGCCCCTGAGGGCTCGGTCTACACCTGGGGCGAGGCGCCGCTGGGCGTCTCCGGCGTGCACCTCAGCTCCCGCGGCGAGAAAACGCCATGGCGGCTCAAACTGCGCACCCCGTCGTTCAACAACATCCAGGCACTGGCGGCGCTGCTGCCGGGCACGCCGGTGGCGGCCCTGCCCGCGGTGCTGGGGTCCTTCGCCGTGATCGTCGGCGACGTGGACAAGTGACTAGTCGTCCTTGCGGCGACGACGCCGCGGCGGCTCGGTGTTGCCGTGCGCGGCCAGCAGTTCGCTGACCGACTTGCCGCCACCGCCGTGCGCGCCGGTGTCCGGGTCCAGCCGGGAGCGGCTGGCGTCGTCGGAGAGTTCCGGGTTCCAGCCGCCGAGGGCGTCCCAGGAGCTTTCCGGCTTGCGGCGGCGACCGCCGCCGGGGGCCTCGGACTCCGGTTCCGGTTCGGGCTTGCGGCGACGGCCCGCGGGCTCGGCGGGGGCTTCCTCGAACTCGAACTCCGGCTTGCGCCTGCGGCCGGCCGGCTCCTCCGGCTCGTACTCCGGCTTGCGGCGGCGGCCGGTGGATTCGGCCTCCGTCCAGGAGGACGGGGTCGAGCTGCTCGAGGAAGAGCCGGAGTCGAACGCCCAGGACGGGGTCGCGGCGGGCTCGTTGGGTTCCGGGTCGGGGCGGTAACGACGGGCCACCACCTCAGTGTGGTCGATCACCGCGGGTGCACTCGGCTCGGGGTGACGATCACCGATAGTGGGATGGAACTCGGGCCGCTCGGCCGGCCGCGGCGGCTGGGCCGGGCGCTGCACCTGGCCGCTGCCGATCACCTCGCCGCGGGTCACCGCGGGTTCCGGGCGGGCAGGGCGGGCGGGCGGGGTCTCGGTCCAGGTGGACGCGCCGCCGTCCAGCTCGGCCACGATCGAGGCACTGGCCGGTTCCGGGCGGCGGAACTCCGGCCGCTGCGCGGGCTGCTGCTTGAGCACGGGCTGCGGCTTGGGCTGCGGTTGCGGCTGGGCCTGCCTGGCCAGCCGGGCGGTCTCGGCGAAGGCCGGTTCCGGCTCGCGGCGTTCCGGCTCGCGGCGCTCGGGCTCCCGGCGCGGCTGCTGCCGGTCCCGGTCCCGCTGCACGTCCGGGCGGCTGGGCTCGGGGGTGGTCTGCTTGCGCGGCGGCACGTGCTGGCGCTGCGGCGCGGCAGGCCGGGCCTCCCGGCGCTGCGCCTCGGCGCGCACGGCCTCCTTGGACACGAAGGCGGTGCGGGCGGCGTCGGCGCGCACGTCCTGCTGGGGTTCCTTGCGGTCGGCGCGCACGGCCGGGATGAGCTGGGTGCTCTCCTCCTGGCGGGTCGCCTGGGCGCGGACCGGTTCGACCGTGCCCGCGGTGATCTTGCGGATGCGCTCCTCCGCGGAGGCGATGACCCGGTCGGACCGGTCGGAGATGGCCAGCCGGCGGGACTGGTCGGGCAGCGAGCGCATGCGGGTCGATTCGGCCCGTAAGGCCACGCGTTCGACCAGCACCTCACCACCCAGCAGCGCTTCCAGGTTCTCCCGCAGCGCGCGCAGCTCGTTGCGCAGCTCGTCCAGATCGCTGCGCGACTCCTGCTCGATCCGCTCCCTGGTCTTGGCCTCGACCTCCAGCTCGTACTCGCGCCGCGCCGCGACCTCGCACTCCAGCTCCAGCTCGTAGACCCGGTGCAGCTCCTCGGCACGCTGGGCCCGCTCGCCCGCCTGCTTGCGGTAGCGCGCGGCGGCGAAGGCGCCGACCAGCGCCGCCCACAGGGCCGCGACCACGCCCAGCCGCAACCATCGGGCATCGTCGCTGATCACGAGCACCACGGCGGCGGTCGCAGCCAGGAGCAATACGGCTCCGAGCAGCAGGATTCCGTTCCCGCGGGCCGTGCTGCGAGGCTCGGAGGTCGAGTCGCTGCGGCCGTTCATGGCCCCTACGGTACCCGGGAGTTATCCGTTCGAGACCTGTCCGTCAGGTTCCGGATTGGTAAGGAAGTCGTTCAGGCAACGAAAAAATCCACGGACAGCGACCACAGGTCACGGTGCGTCCCGGTCCTCCGGCTGGTCCGGCGTGCGGCAACAGTGCTCCAGCCACAGCCCGGCGGCGATCAACGCACCCGCGCTGAACGCGCCCAGCACCGCGGGCACGGTGTCGTTCTGCGCCGCCGCGAGCTGTCCCTGCAACGGCAGCACGTAGGCCAGCACACCCAGCCACACCCCCAGCAGCACCGCCCCGGCCAGCGAGGACGCCTTGGCCAGCGCGACCGAGCGGGCGGCGACCAACGGTTCGAGCAGCCGCGCGTTCGGGCGGCGCTGGATCCGGCCGCGCAGCACGAAGGCCCACCACACCTCGCCGAGGGCCACCGGCAGCAGCGTGACCCCCGCGAGCACCGGCACCCTTGGCACGTAGCCGTAGGCAAGTCGCAGTGCGAGATATGCCACAACGGCCAGCACGAGACCGGGCACCACAAGATCGCGGGCCCTGGTGAACCTCATATGCTCCCCATTCCCTCGGCCACCCCGTCCATGGGCGCGGCCACGCGCTGGTTCAGCGGCACCGCGAGGTAGAACTCCCGCAGCTCCGGGTCCAGCGAACCCGCCTTGGTCCGCACCAGCTGCCGCGCCCTGGCCAGCGTCTCCACCGCGGCGTCGAAGCGCCCGGAGCGCCGCTGCACCTCGGCGTGCCAGTACAGGATCTCCTCGCCGCGCACGGTGGGCAGCGGACCACGCCGGGCGTACAGCTCCACCGCGGCGGTGCTGGCGGCCTGGGCCTGCGGCAACTCGTCCAGTGCCAGGTGCAGCCGGGCCAGCAGCGAGTGCGCGGTGACCTCGCTGCGCACCATGGCCGCCCGCTGACACCGTTCCAGGTTCGCCGCGAGCAGTTCCTCGGCCGCGCCGAGCACATCAGCCCGGCGGCCCGCGGTGACCAGCAGGCCCTCGGCGTAGAGGTTGCACACCAGGGTGGCCACGGTCACCGAGGGCGTGCGGCCGGTCTCGGCCCAGGCCGACTCCAGCACGTGCACCCCGGCGGCCAGATCGCCCAGCTCCACCCGCAGCCGGCCGAACAGGGCCAGGTTGTAGGCGTGCCAAGGGTCCGGGGCGCCGTCACCGAGTCCGGCGGCCTCGGTCAGGGTGTCCGCGGCCGGATCCCACAGCCCGGCCGCGAGCTGCACCTGGGCCAGGTGGTTGAGCCCGATGGGCAGCAGCCGCGCGGACTCCGGCTCACCGCGCAGCCGGGCCACCGCGAACTCCAGCCGGGACTTGGCGATGCCCAGATAGCCGGCGTCGAACTCGCCGACGCCGATCTCCAGCTCGGTCCGCCGGAAGGCCCCGCGCAGCACCGAGGACCGGCTGCCGGTGATCTCCGGACTCGCCTTGGCCCGCTTCTCCGCCTCCAGCAGCACCGCCAGCCCGGCGCGCAGATCGCGTTTGGTCAGCTCCCGGCCGTAGGCGGACAGGGTGAGGAACTGCACCACCGCGTCCCCGCTCTGCCTGGCCAGCTCCACCGCCCGCTGCTGCACGGCCAGCGCCGCCTCCACGCCCTGGGTGCGGTGCAGCACCCGGCCGGCCACCGAGGCGGCCCTGATCCGCAGTTGCAGATCGCCGATCCGGGTCGCGGCGGCCTCGGCGTCAGCGGCCCAGCGCTCCACCGGGTTGGCCGAGCGGAACTCCGGGCTCCGGCTCCAGCGCGGTTCGGTGAGCAGCAGCAACAGTTCCAGCAGTTCCACGCACAGCCGGTCGGTCTCCGGGGTGGGCGGACCGGGCAGCTCGGTCAGGCCCTCCCGGCACAGCACCTCCGCCTCGTCGTCCCGGCCCCGCTCGGCCAGCGACCGCGCCGAGCGCAGCGCGGACTCGGCGAGCAGCATGGCCTCACCGGGGCGGTGGTGCGTCAACCTCGGCCTCCTACGCCGGCGGGAGGGTGAGCGTGAGGTCGTCCCGCCTGCGCACCCCGTCCATCGACAGCGCGGACAGCAGCGCGGCGACCGGGCCGTGGCCGGGCAGGATCGCGGCGGGCTCGACGTCCAGCCATGGCGCGAGCACGGTGGCCCGCTCCGGGGTGCCCGGATGCGGCAGCAGCAGGTCAGGGTGGTCCGAGCGCACCCCGTCGACGGTCACCACGTCGACGTCCAGGGTCCGCGGCCCCCACCGCAGGGTCCGGACCCGGCCGGCCGCATTCTCCAGTTCCTGGCCACGGCGCAACCACCCCCACTCGTCGGTGGCCGGATCTTCGACCAGCAACACCGCGTTGAGGAAGTCGTCCTGGTCGGTCACGCCCCAAGGGGCGGTCTCATACACCGGGGACACCGCGCGCACCGCGGCCCCGAACCCGGCCACCGCGAACTGGAGGTGACCGAGCCGGTCCCCCAGGTTGGAACCGAGGGAGAGCACCGCGGCGCTCATCGGTTCAGTAGTCCCCGGCCGGTTTGCCGCGGGCCCGGCGGGAGCGCCGGGCGGTCACCGCGACATCGGCGAAGGTCAGCGGGATCGGCGCGGACGGCTTGTGCACGGTGACCTCGGCCGCGTGTACCCGCCGGTCGGTCATCACGTCATCGGCCACCCGCGCGGCCACCGTCTCGATCAGGTCGAACGGCTCGCCGCCGACGATCGCGGCGGCCCGCTGGGCCAGCGCGCCGTAGTCCATGGTGTCGGCCAGGTCGTCGGTCTCGGCCGCCACGTCCAGGTCCAGCCACACCGTGATGTCGACCAGGAAGTCCTGGCCGTCGCGTTTCTCGTGCTCGAAGACGCCGTGATGCCCGCGCACCCGCAGCCCGGTCAGCGTGATCCGGTCGGTCACCGATCCCCCTTCTCCGCCACTGCCGCGCGCACCCCGCCGCGAGCCCAGGCCGAGGCCACCGCCACCGCGTCGAGCGAGCCGTGCACATCGTGCACCCGCACCCCCCACGCACCGGCCGCCGCGGCCAGCGCGGACACCGCCGAGGTGGCCGCCTCCCGGCCGTCCGGACTGCGCGGTGTGCCGTGCGGTCCAGCGAGCAGGCTACCCAGGAACCGCTTCCGGGAGGCCCCGACGAGCACCGGGAAACCCAGATCGATGATCTGGTCGAGGTGTTGCAGCAACGCCCAGTTGTGCCGGTCGGTCTTGGCGAAGCCCAGTCCGGGGTCGACCACCAGCGCCTCCGGGGCCACTCCCGCGGCCAGTGCCGCGTCCACCCTGGCGGTCAGCTCGGCGCGCACGTCGGCGACCACGTCCCGGTAACTGGCCAGCAGGTCCATGCCCGCGCTGTGCCCACGCCAGTGCATCAGGATCCAGGGCACCCCGGCCTCGGCGACCACGGCGGCCATCCGCTCGTCGGCCAGCCCGCCGGAGACGTCGTTGACGATGCTCGCCCCAGCCGCCAGCGCGGCCAGCGCCACCTCCGAGCGCATGGTGTCCACACTCACCGGCACGCCCTCGGCCACCAGCTCCCGGATCACCGGCACCACCCTGGCGGCCTCGACCTCCGGCGCCACCCGCTCCGCTCCCGGCCGGGTGGACTCGCCACCGACATCGACCAGGTCGGCGCCCCGCCGATGCATCTCGATGCCATGCGAGACCGCGTCCGCGGTGTCCAGGTAGCGGCCGCCGTCGGAGAAGGAGTCCGGGGTCACGTTGACCACGCCCATGACGACACACCGGCCGGGGTCGGGCAGCAGCCGATGCAGCGCCGCTCCCATCACGTTCACCGTCCCTTGATCAGCTCCAGCGCCTCGGCCCGAGAGGAGGCCGAGGTCTTCAGCAGACCACGGACGGCCGAGGTGATCGTGCGCGACCCCGGTTTGCGGATCCCGCGCATGGCCATGCAGAGGTGCTCGGCCTCCATCACCACGATCACCCCACGCGGATCCAGCTTGCGCACCACCGCGTCGGCCACCTGCGAGGTCAGCCGTTCCTGCACCTGCGGCCGCTTGGCGTACAGATCGACCAGCCGCGCGATCTTGGACAGGCCGGTGACCCGGCCGTGGCTGTTCGGGATGTACCCGACGTGCGCGACCCCGTGGAAGGGCACCAGGTGGTGCTCACAGTTGTGCGTGAGGTGCCCGGCGACCAGGAAGGTCGGATGGGGGTCGCAGGTGAAGCTGTATACGGTTTCGGCCGCTTGGACCGGTCGTACCGAGAGCACCCGGGTCCAGCGCGAGTCGACCAGTTCGGTGCGGTGCGTGTCCTGGGCGAACCCGTGCCGCACCGTCCAGTCGTCCCCGCCCGCGAACACCGGCACCCGAGCACCGGCAAGCGTCATCGGGCGGACGAGCTGGGTGCCGAGGTCGGCCAGCGGCGTCCACTCGAGGTAGCTGCCGCCGACGTCCTTGGCCTCCTGCCAGCCCTCCGGGGTTGCCAGGGGGTGGTCCGGGGTCAGGACGAAGCGGCCCTCCTCGGTGGTGACCTCGACCAGCTCGCGGGCCGGTCGGGCGGTGACCTCGGTGACCTCGGTCTGCTGCACGCGTCCGTCGGCCAGGGTCCACAACCGGTCGCCGATGCGGACATCCCTGGCGGCCTTGCGCCCGCCGACGGCGTTGACCGTCTGCTTGCTCGGCACGCACGTCGAATACATCGGGATGTCCTTGACCAGGACCAGTTCTTCGTGGCTCTCGTCGAAGGTCTTGTTCAGCACCGAATCGGGTTCGGTGTACAGGCCGGCGAACATCTCGCGGTAGGCGCGGGCGACCCGGGACGGGGTGTCCTTGAGGCCGTCCCGGTCCGGGTCCTCGCCGCAGGCCAGGAGTAGTTCACGGACGGCCGCCTCCGCCCTGGTGTGGTCGAAGGCGGGCCGTCCCTGCTGCTTGTCCGTGTTCAGCGGTTGCCGTCCGGCGGCTCGGAGTCGATCGGCCGGGTGGTGCTGGTGTCCCGGTTCTCGGTCGGCTTGGGCTGCGCCTCCGCGGGCGGGGTGCCCTGCGGCGGCTGCTGGGTCGGCCACTGCTGGCCGCCGGGCACCGTGGCCGGGGTCCAGCCGGGGGGCGCGCCGTAGTAGGGCGGGCCCGCCGACGGCACCGGCTGGGTGGGCTGGGCGTTCCAGCCGGTGGGCGGCTGCGGCGAGCCGGCGGGGGTGCCGTTCGGGCCGGGTTCCGGCTGCGGGTACGGCGGGCCGCCGGGCAGTTCGTTGCCGCCGGGCACCGAGGCGACCGGGGTCGGCTGCTCCTCCTGGACCGGGGGCCACGGCTCGCCGCGCTCCTTGGCCAGCTCGCCGGGGGTCTTGATCGGCGGGCGGTCGGAGGGGACGCGGTCGCCGAAGTCGTTGAACAGGGTGATCCGCGGGCGCTTCTGCACCGACTCGAAGATCACCTCCAGGTCCTTGCGCTGGAGGGTCTCGCGTTCGATCAGCTCGCGGGTCAGGTTGTCCAGGACGTCCCGGTAGGTGTTGAGCACGTCCCAGGCCTCGTCGTGCGCGGCCTCGATGAGCTTGCGCACTTCCTCGTCGATCTCGTGCGCGACCTCGAGGGAGTAGTCGGCCTGGTGGCCCATGGAGCGGCCGAGGAACGGCTCGCCCTCGTTCTTGCCGTACTTGACCGCACCCAGCCTGGCGCTCATGCCGTACTCGGTGACCATCGCGCGGGCGATCTTGGTCGCCTGCTCGATATCGCTGGAGGCGCCGGTGGTGGGCTCGTGGAAGACGAGTTCCTCCGCCGCGCGACCGCCAAGGGCGAAGACCAGCCTGGCGATCATCTCCGAGCGGGTCATCAGCTCCTTGTCGTCCTCCGGCACGACCAGCGCGTGTCCGCCGGTGCGCCCTCGGGGCAGGATGGTGACCTTGTAGACCGGCTCCAGGTCGGGCATGGCCCAGGCGGCCAGCGCGTGCCCGGCCTCGTGGTAGGCCGCGATCTTCTTCTCGCGTTCGGAGATGATCCGGCTCTTGCGGGCCGGACCGCCGACCACGCGGTCCACCGACTCCTCCAGCGCGGCGGCGTTGATCAGGTTGCCGTTGTGCCTGGCGGTGAGCAGGGCGGCCTCGTTGATCACGTTGGCCAGGTCGGCGCCGGAGAAGCCGACGGTCCGCTTGGCCAGCGAGTCCATGTCGACGTCGGGGTCCAGCGGCTTGCCCTTGGAGTGCACGTGCAGGATCTGCCGACGGCCGCGCATGTCCGGTGCGGCCACCGGGATCTGCCGGTCGAACCGGCCGGGACGCAGCAGCGCCGGGTCCAGGATGTCCGGCCGGTTGGTCGCCGCGATCAGGATGATCCCGCCGCGCGAGTCGAAGCCGTCCATCTCGACCAGCAGCTGGTTGAGGGTCTGCTCGCGCTCGTCGTGCCCGCCGCCGAGGCCAGCACCGCGATGGCGGCCGACCGCGTCGATCTCGTCCACGAAGATGATGCACGGCGCGTTCTGCTTGGCCTGCTCGAACAGGTCGCGCACCCGGGAGGCGCCGACGCCGACGAACATCTCCACGAAGTCCGAACCGGAGATCGAGTAGAACGGCACGCCTGCCTCACCGGCGACCGCGCGGGCGAGCAGGGTCTTGCCGGTGCCGGGCGGGCCGTAGAGCAGCACGCCCTTGGGGATCTTCGCGCCGAGCGCCTGGTAGCGGCCGGGGTTCTGCAGGAAGTCCTTGATCTCGTACAGCTCTTCCACGGCCTCGTCCGCGCCCGCGACGTCGGAGAAGGTGGTCTTGGGCATGTCCTTGGAGAGCTGCTTGGCCTTGGACTTGCCGAAGTTGAGCACCCGGTTCCCGCCGCCCTGGGCGTTGTTCATCATCCAGAGGAACAACAGCAGCAGCAGACCGGCCGGGATCAGGTAGAAGAGGGCCTGCAGGAGCACGGACTCCTGGGTGACCTTGACATCCCAGCCGCCGGTGACGCCCTTGGCGTTCTCCAGCTGGCCCAGGATGTCGTCCGCGCTCTGCGCGGGGAAGTAGGTGATCAGCTTGTCCTTGCCGTCGACGGCGTTGGTCAGGCTGACCCGGAGCCGCTGCTCCTTGTCCTCGAGGACCGCTTCCTTGACGTTGCCGTTCTTCAGCTGCTCGATGACCTTGGACGTGGGTACCTGGGAGAACCCTCGTGCGTCATCGAGCAGGACGCTGAACGCGTAGTAGAGCAGCAACGCCGCGACGATCCAGATCAGCGGGTTGCGGAGCAGGCGCTTGCGGTCCATTAACGTGCGGCCGCGGGGCGGCCTCCACCCTCCCTGACTTGCGTGCCGGGCAACGGAGCACCCGCCGCTGACGCGGAGCGGGAAACCATCGTCCGGCCAGCGTACCGCCCATGGTGTAGCGGCCTGGTGAGCGGACCGGCCGCCCACCACTGTTTCGCCTTGCCAACGGACGGGTGGCCGCTGGGGTTCCCCAGATGACCCAGGTCTCGCCGGTGTGAGCAGCGCCACGGCGAGCTGGCCCGTTCGGTTGAGCCTTGATCGCTGAACGCTGAAGCCCACTGATCCGTACGAGTGAGTACGAAGTCGCCGACTTTTCACGGACGAGTGAATATGTCATTCTCCGTGGTCGCAGACGTCGGGGTGCGAAAAATCTTTCACCATATCAGGTGCAAGTTCGTCGACTATTTTCTATACGGAAGGGTCTCGAAGGGCCATGTCTGGTCGTCACCAGCTCTCCAGGCCCAGCGCAGGTCTCAAGAGGGCCGCACTCCCCCTCGGCGCGCTGCTCGGTGTTGTCGTCGCGGCCGGGGCCACCGTGGTCGCGCTGCGGGTCTGGGACCCGGCAGGCGGCTGTGCGGGCGAACTCCCGCTCTACGTGACCACGGCGCCCGCGGTGGAACCGGTGGTCAAGGCGGCCGCCGACGAGTTCCACCAGGCCAAGACCGCGATCGGCGGCAAGTGCGTCAAGGTCGAGGTGCGCCCGCTGAACTCGGCCGAGGCCGCCACCGACATCACCGGGCCGGTGATCCCTGGGCAGAAGGTGCCCGCGCTGTGGATCCCGGACTCCGGGCTGTGGGCCCAGCGCGGCAAGAAGCAGGCCGAGTCCTCGGCCGCCCCCAGCGCGGTGGCCTCGATCGAGCCCGGCCAGTCACTGGCCAGTTCGCCGCTTGTCGTCGTGGCAGGCCCCGGGACCAGCGAGAAGCTGGGCGGGGCTGTGTCCTGGAAGCGGGTCGTCGACGGCGGGGTGACCACCACGATCGGCGATCCGGCAGGCACCACCGAGGGCCTGGCCACGCTGATGCTGATCCGTTCGCTGCTGGGCAACCCGGACGGCAGTCCGCGCCAGGAGCTGGTGGCCGCGCTGCTGCGGGTGGGCCGCAACACCATGCCGCTGGTGCGCGACGGCTTCGACAAGCTGGCCGCGGAACCGGAGACCGCACCCGCCTTCTCCGCCACCGAGCAGTCGGTGATCGCGCACAACCGGCGCGGCCTCGGCGTCAAGGCGACCGCGTTCTACCCGGATGAGGGCACCATCTCCTTCGACTACCCGCTGACCAGGGTGGCCAGCAAGGAGGAGGCGCCGGGCACCGCCGAGGCGGCGGAGACCTTCAGCCGGTTCCTGCGCACCGAGGGCACCGCCAAGCGGTTCCGGGACGCCGGTTTCCGCGATCCCGGTGGCCGCGCGGACCAGGCATGGGCCGATGCCGGGGTGAGCCCGAACCCGCCCTCGCTGCTGCCGCTGCCCACCCCGGACCAGGCCGCCGAGGTGCTGCGCACCTACAGCGCGGTGACCCTGGACGCCCGGATGCTGGCGGTGATCGACGTCTCCGGCTCGATGTCGGCCAAGGCAGGCAACGGCCAGAGCCGCATCGAACTGGCCCGCGACGCCGCGGGCACCGCGCTGGGCCTGCTGCCGGACACCACGCACATCGGCCTGTGGGCCTTCTCCACCGATCACGCGCCGAACCGGCACTGGACCGAACTGGTCAGCCTCGGCCCGCTGGCCGAGCCGATGGCCGGGGTCAACCGGCGGGCCGCGCTGGCTGGCGCGGCGGCCACGCTGCCGAGCAAGGTCAAGGGCAACACCGCGCTCTACGACACGCTGCTGGCCGCGGTGCGCACGGTGAAGAAGGACTTCGACAGCAAGCGGATCAACTCGGTGGTGCTGATCACCGACGGCGCCAACGACAACCGGTCGGGGCTGGACCTTGGCGGGCTGGTGCAGACGCTGACCGCGGAGACCGACCCGGCCCAGCCGGTGCCGGTGATCGGCATCGGGCTCGGGCCCGATGCCGATCTCAACGCGTTGCAGCAGGTCGCCAAGGTGACCGGCGGCAAGGCCTACGCGGCGCGGGAGGCCACCGACATCCGCGCGGTCCTGATGGACGCGCTGATCCAGCGGCGCTGCCGGCCGAACTGCTAGGGCCTCCTCCGCGAAGCCGCGTGGGCGAGAGTCGTGATCGAGGTGGTTCCTGGTGGCGCGGCCGGGCCGCCCTCATACCGGGCGTATTCGGGTGGTCCGGCCGTGCCGCCAGGGGCCGCCTCGGCGCGGCTATCGCGGGCGCGGCTTTGCGGAGGAGGCCCTGGCTCAGGTCGTGTAGACCTTTGGGTCCAACGTGCCGATGTAGGGCAGGTCGCGGTAGCGCTCGGCGTAGTCCAGGCCGTACCCGACCACGAACTCGTTCGGGATGTCGAAGCCGACGTACTTCACCGGCACGTCCACCTTGACCGCGTCCGGCTTGCGCAGCAGCGTGCAGACCTCCAGCGAGGCGGGTCGGCGCGAGGCCAGGTTCTTCAGCAGCCAGGACAGGGTCAGGCCGGAGTCGATGATGTCCTCGACGATCAGCACGTCCCGCCCGGCGATGTCCCGGTCCAGGTCCTTGAGGATGCGGACCACCCCGGAGGAGGAGGTCGCGGAGCCGTAGGAGCTGACGGCCATGAAGTCCAGTTGCACCGGCACGGGCAACGCCCTGGCCACATCGGCCATGAACATCACCGCGCCCTTGAGGACGCCGACCAGGAGCAGGTCCGAGGAGCGTCCGTCGGTCGGGTAGTCAGCGGCGATCTTCTTCGCCAGCTCGGCGGTCTTGTCCTGGATCTGCTGCTCGGAAACGAGCACGGAGGCAATGTCGCCCTCGTACACGGCGCGGCTTCCCCTCAGTCACAACGATCGGTCGAGGACCAGCCTGTCATGCGCGCGCCCGGCCACCAACCCGCCGGGCAGCGCGACACCCCCCTGACCACGCCAATGCGCCACCAGGGCGTCCACAGCCCGCAACTGGGGGTCGGTGAGTTCGCTCACACCCGCGCCGAGCAGCCAGCTTCGCAGCACCCGGCGGCGCAGCGCGGCGGGTGCGGCCTTGAGCGCGCCGACGGCCAATCCGTCGCCGTCGCGGGCCTGGGACAGCAACTCGGCGGCCAGTTCGTCCAGGGCCTGGGTGTCCTCGCGGAGCTGGGCGGCGGTGCGGGCCAGCGCGGCGGCCACCCCGCCCTGGAGCACCTCCTCCAGCAGCGGCAGCACCTCCCGGCGCAGCCGGACCCTGGTGTAGGCCGGGTCCAGGTTGTGCGGATCGGACCAGGCGGTCAGGCCCTGCGCGGCGCAGGCGGCCGCGGTGGTGCTCCTGGCCAGGCCGAGCAGTGGGCGGCCCCATGGCGGGTCCAGTTCGGCCATCCCGGCGATCGAGCGTGGCCCTGAGCCGCGGCCGAGGCCCAGCAGCACGGTCTCGGCCTGGTCGTCCCTGGTGTGCCCGAGCAGCACCAGCGCGCCCTCGGGCGCGGCCGCGCGCAACGCGGCGTAGCGGGCCCGGCGGGCGGCCGCCTCCGGCCCACCCGGCCCGGTGACCTCGATGGTCAGCACCCTGGCCGAGGCGCCCAGCTCGCGGAGCTGCTCGGCGGCCCTGGCCGCGACCTCGGCCGATCCCGGCTGGAGCCGGTGGTCGACCACCAGGCCGTGCACGTCGAGATCGCGCTTCCGTCCACAGTGGACGGTCGCGGCGGCCAGCGCGAGCGAGTCGGCGCCGCCGGAGCAGGCCACCGCGATCGGGCCGGTGACCTGGTGGCGGTCCAGGAAGCGGCGCAGTGCGGTGCGGACCTGCGAGACCGCCGGATCGGGCGCGGCCAACGACTCAGCCGAGCACGCGGCGGATCCAGGCGTCCGGATCGGCGATCTCGGCCCGGCTGGGCAGGGTCTCCGGCGAGGTCCAGACCCGGTTGAACCCGGTCATCCCGACCCGGTCGACCACGTGTCCGGTGAAGGCCGAGCCCTGGGCGTACTGGCGGATCTTGGCGTCCACGCCGAGCAGCGCGCGCAGCACCCGGTCGGCCACCCCGCGCGGGTTGCGGCGCACGGTGAACCGGGAGCGGATGGTGGCCACGCTGGGCACCACGGCCGGTCCGGCCGCGTCCATCACGTGGTCGGCGTGCCCCTCCAGCAGGGTGGACAGCGCGATGATCCGGTCCAGCACGGCCCGCTGCTTGGGCGTCTGCAGCAGCTCGACCAGCGCGACCGGTGGTTCCTCGGTGTCCTTGCGGCGGGCCGAGCGCAGTGCCTCACCGGCTCTGGAGAGCAGTCCGGCGGTGGCGTCGTCCATGGTGGAGAGCAGGGTGCCGACCTGGGCGGCGAAGTGCTCGCGCAGCCAGGGCACCGCGGTGAACTGGAGCCGGTGGGTGGACTCGTGCAGGCAGACCCACATCCAGAAGTCCGTCTCCGGGACCCGCAGGGCCTGTTGCGCGGCCACGATGTTCGGTGCGACCAGCAGCAGCCGGCCCGCGCCGTCCGCGCCGCCGAAGGGGTCGTACTGCCCGAGCACCCTGGTGCTCAGGTAGGCCAGCACCATCCCGGCCTGCACCCCGGCGGTCCCGGCCAGCACGCCACCGCGCCAGCCGCCCGCGCCGCGGGGCAGGGCGTGATCGGTGAGCGCGGCCAGGCCGTCCACGGCGGCCCGCACCCAGTCCGGGCGGTCGACCACATCGCCGGGTAGCAAGGGGAGTCCGGCGCCGAGGCCGGTGATCTCGCGGACGTGGCTCTCCGCGGCGACGGAGAGTTCCCGCATCCCGCGCACGGCCGCCTGGGCGGCGTCGCGGGCGATGACGGGCCCAGGGCGGAGCAGCCGCTGGGCGGTCGCCGTGGCGACACCCCAGTCGACAGGCCCCGGCCCCTCAGCCGGATCCAGCGGCCGTGCGGCCGATCCCGCGTTCACCCCTAGGACGCTACCTGGCACCCCCCGTGATCGTCATCGGCCAGCCGGTGAACAGCATGGTTACGGTCGCGATCGAGACCCTGACCCACTGAGAGGAATCCGGGTGAAACGACTGCTCAGAGGCTCGGTCGCGGCAGCTCTGCTGTTATCCGCGCTGACCGTGCCCACCGCCTCCGCCACGCCGTTGATCAGCTGGAAGCCCTGCGCGGAGGCCCAGCTGGCCGCCGCCGGGGCCGAGTGCACCGACATCGCGGTGCCGCTGGACCACGCGAACCCCGGCGGCCCCAGAATCAGTCTGGCCGTATCGCGGGTGAAGCATTCGGTGCCTGAAAGTGCGTACCTCGGGGTGCTGCTGGTCGCCCCGGACGCCTTCACCGGCGGCGGTTACCTGTTCCCGCTGACCGCGGCCAGACTGCCCGGCGCCGGCGCGGCCTACGACTGGGTCGGCTTCGCCCGGCGCGGGCTCGCCCCGAGCAGCCCGGCGCTGAGCTGCGTACCGAACTACCACGATTTCAACCGCCCGAAGTACGTGCCGACCTCGGCCGCGGACGAGCAGGTGTGGCTGGACCGGACCAGGTCCTACGCCGATGCCTGCGCCAACCAGGAGGCCAAGGCGCTGCTGCCGCACATGCGCGCGGTGGACGTGGCCGCGGACATGGATTACGTGCGGGCCGCGCTGGGCAGGCAGACGGTGTCGCTGTTCGGCCAGACGCACGGCAGCTACCAGGCCCAGGTCTACGCCTCCCGGTACCCGTTCCGGCTGGGCCGGATGGTGCTGGACAGCAGCGTCGACCCGCGCCGGGTCTGGTACGGCGCGAACAACGTCGACCTGGCCCAGCCGTTGCAGCGCAACTTCCTGATCTGGTTCGACTGGCTGGCCGAGCACGCGGACAGCTACCACCTCGGCCGCACCAGGGACGAGGTGAAGGCGTTGTGGGACAGCAAGATCCGCGAGGTGAGCGAGCAGCCGGCCGGTGGCGCGATCGGACCGTCGGAGCTGCTGGACTTCTTCCTGGTGCCCGCCTACAACCAGGCCAGCTGGCCGGTGTTCGGCAAGGCGCTGGCCGACTGGGTGCGCACCGGTGACGCCGAACCGCTCAAGGCGCTGTTCACCCAGGTCATGCACCGCGGCAACGACAACGTCTACGCCGCCCTGCTGGCCCAGATCTGCACCGACGCGCAGATGCCAGCGGACTTCCCCGGCTGGCGCCGGGACGCCCAGGCCCTGCACACCTTCGCCCCGGACACCACCTGGGGCAACGTCTGGTTCAACGCGCCCTGCCTGCGCTGGCCGGTGCAGGCCTCCACGCAGGTGAACACCGGCGGGCCGACCCGCACGCTGCTGGTGGCCGAGACCCTGGACGCGGAGAGCCCGTTCACCGGCAGCCTGGAGACCCGGTCCCGCTGGCCGAACTCGGCCCTGCTGGCCCTGCCCGGCGGCACCAGCAACGGCGTCACGCCCAACGGCAACGCCTGCGTGAACGCCGCGCTGAACGCCTTCCTGCTGCGCGGTGAACTGCCTGCCCGGCAGCCGGGGGTGCGGGCGGACGCCGAATGCGCGCCCAACCCACGTCCGGTGCCGTTCGGCTAGTTACAACCGCAGCGCCGCAACGCCGCGGCCAGTGAGTCGAGCGCGTCCCGCGCCGGGTCGCTGGCCGCGCCGGTGGCCATGAAGGAGAAGGCCAGCAGGCGACCGTCGTTGGTGGTGACGACGCCTGCCAGGCTGTTCACCCCGTCCAGGGTGCCGGTCTTGGCCCGCACCCAGCCGCGGCCGGTGGCGTTCTGGCCCTTCTCGTACCGCTTGGCCAGGGTGCCGGTGCCACCCGCCACCGGCAGGCCGGTGAGCAGTGGGCGCAGTTTGGCCGCGCGGGCGTCGGTGCCCGCGGCCGCGGCCAGCAGTGAGCTGAGGAACTTGGCGGGCACCCGGTCCTCGGTGGACAGGCCGCTGCCGTCGGACATCTTCACCCCGGCCAGGTCGAACCCGTTGCGGGAGAGCACGTCCAGCGCGGCCTTGCTGGCCCCGGCGAAGGAGGGCTCGTTGCCGGTGCCGCGGGCGGTCTCCCTGGCCACCGCCTCGGCCAGGATGTTGTCCGAGGTGGACAGGAAGGCGCCGACCAGCCGGGGCAGTGGCGGCGAGTCGACCTTGGCCAGCACCTTGGCGCCCTTGGGCGCGGAGCCGACCTCGGTCGCCGGGTTGCCGCCGAGCCGTTTGGCCAGCTCGTTAGCTGCCGCCTGGGCCGGTTTGTCGGTGCGCGGGGTGGTGGAGGTCAGCGGGTCGCGGCGGGCCGCGTCGACCATCAGCGGCACCATCGGCGCGACGTGCCCGCCGGCGATGTCCACCGCCAGCCAGCCCGGCGCCAGCGGCGGACCGGCGTACCGGTCCACGTCGATGACGATCTTCTTCACCGGGCCGCCCGCCTTGGCCTTGACCTGCTCGGCGAGGTCGTCCAGGCGTGCGGCGTCCGGGTAGAAGTAGGTGGGCTTGTTGGCGGGCAGCGCGGACAGCGTGGTGTCGCCGCCGCCCACGAGCACCACGGTGCCCGGTTCCGGACCTTCCAGCACGGTGGTGCTGAGCCGGGTCTGGTGGTCGAGGGCGAGCAGCGCGGCGGCCGCGGTGACCAGCTTGCCGGTGGAGGCGGGGGTGCGCGCGGTGCCCGCGCCGCGTTCCCACAGCACGTTGCCGGTGCTCGCGTCGAGCACGCTGCCGGTCAGCTCACCCAGCGCGGCGTTGCCGGCCAGCGGGTCCAGTGCGGCGGCCACGCCCTTCGGGCTGGGGGTGGGGGCCTGTGCGGGCAGTGCGCGCAGCGCGGCCTGCGGGTTCAGCGGCGCGGGCGGCGGCTGGGTGCCGACTCCGCCCTCGCTGCTCAGACCGAGCTGCTGGGCGATCCAGGGCCCGCCGAGCACCCCGCCGACGCCGAGTCCGGCCACCAGCACCAGCACGGTGGCGAGCAGCAGAAGTTTTTTGCCACGTTTCCCCGGTTTGGGTGGCGCCGCGGCGGCCGCGGCTGCCGCCGGCGGGGGCGGGCCGACCCTGACCGGCTGCGCGGGGGCCGCACTGGGCACCGGCAGCCGCACCGTCACCTGGTCCAGGCCCGGGTTGACCTGCGGTGATGGGCCCTGCTGCGGCGGTGGCACCGGGCCGTTGCCGTGCGGCTGCTCGCCTCCGGTCACGCGTGTCCTCCTGCGGCGGATGGAGAAAGGAACTTCTGAACTCGGTCAATGTCACACCGTCCCAGGCCCGCTCGGAGCGGTTTCGGCGCGACTCTTGGTCCACACTAGACGGGTCTAGACACAGCTCGGCTGCGCCTGCTAGCCGGGGCACGTGCCGATCCGAAGAACGAGCGAGGAACCGCGTGGAGTTCGACGTCACCATCGAGATCCCCAAGGGTGTGCGGAACAAGTACGAGATGGACCACGAGACAGGGCGCATCAAGCTGGACCGCACCCTGTTCACCGCCACCCAGTACCCGGCGGACTACGGCTTCGTGGACAACACGCTCGGCGAGGACGGCGACCCGCTCGACGCGCTGGTGCTCGTGCAGGAGCCGACCTTCCCCGGCTGCCTCATCCGCGCCCGCACCATCGGCATGTTCCGGATGACCGATGAGAAGGGCGGCGACGACAAGCTGCTCTGCGTCCCGGCGGCGGACCCGCGCTCGGAGCACCTGCGCGACATCCACCACCTCGCGGAGTACCACCGCCTGGAGATCCAGCACTTCTTCGAGGTCTACAAGGACCTCGAGCCGGGCAAGAGCGTGGAGGGCGCCTCCTGGGTCGGCCGCACCGAGGCCGAGGCCGAGGTCGTCCGCTCCTACGAGCGCCTGAAGAACGCCGACGGACAGCACTGACCCGTCCGCACCCGGAACACACAACGGCCCCGAGCGCAGCGCGCCCGGGGCCGTCGTCGTGGTGGGATCGATCAGCCGGCCAGTGCGGCGGCCGCGTGCTCCTCCTGGGCCCGGCGCTGCATGCCGGACTGGTTGGACAGCGGCTTCTCCTTGAGGAACCAGACCACCACGAAGGCCACCACCATCACCAGCGCGCCGGTGAGGAAGACGGTGTCCATCGCGGAGGAGAAGCCGTCCTGGAACGGCCGCGCCAGCCGAGGGTCGAGGTTGATCAGGAAGGACGTGTCGTCCAGCGAGGGGGAACCGACCCCACCGTTGGCCATCATGTCCAGCACCGGCTTGTTGGCCGGGTTGGCCAGCACCGCCGGATCGCGCACCGCGGCCAGGAACTCCGGGGTGAGCGCGGCACTGCGCAGTGCACTGGCGATGCGGTCGCCGACCACCCCGAACAGGATGGAGAGGAAGGCCGCGGCGCCGATGGTGCCGCCCATCTGCCGGAAGAAGGTCACCGAGGCGGTGGCCACGCCCATGTCCGAGGGCGGCACGTCGTTCTGCACCGCCAGCACCAGGGTCTGCATGCAGGACCCGAGGCCGGCGCCCATCAGCACCATGTAGATCGCGGTCAGCCACAGCGGGGTGCTGAAGCCGATGGTGCTGAACAGCAGCAGCGCGGCCACGATCAGGCCGATGCCCACGATCGGGAAGGTCTTGTACCGCCCGGTCTTGGCGGTCCTGGTGCCGCTGTACATGCTCGCGGTGAGGATGCCGAAGGTCAGCGGCAGCATCATCAGGCCGGACTCGGTCGGGCTCATGCCCTTGACGATCTGCAGGTACAGCGGCAGCGAGAGCAGGCCGCCGAACATGCCGATGCCGATGATGAAGTTGAGCAGGTTGCCCAGGCTGAACACCGAGCTGCGGAACAGTCGCAGCGGCAGCAGCGCCTCATCGCCCATCCGCCGTTCGGCCAGCACGAAGGCCACCAGCCCGGCGACGCCCAGTCCGATCAGGCCAAGGGTGAGCGGGTCGCCCCAGCCCCACTGACGGCCCTGCTCGGCCACGATCAGCAGCGGCACCAGGCCGACGGCCAGCGAGGCCGCGCCGAGGAAGTCGATGCGGTGGTTGACCCGGTTGTGCGGGATGTTGAGCACCCTGGTGACCACGACCAGCGCGGCGATGCCCAGCGGCAGGTTGACCAGGAAGACCCAGCGCCAGCCGTCGATGCCCATGAAGTCGTTGAGCCCGGCGAAGAAGCCACCGGCGACCGGGCCGGCCACGCTGGAGATACCGAAGACGGCCATGAAGAAGCCCTGGTACTTGGCGCGTTCCCGGGGCGGCAGCACGTCGGCGATGATCGCCAGCGCCAGGGACATCAGGCCACCGGCGCCCAGGCCCTGCACGGCGCGGAAGGCGGCCAGCTCGTACATCGAGTTCGCCACCCCGCACAGTGCGGAGCCGATCAGGAACAGCGAGATCGCGGTGAGGTACATCGGCTTGCGGCCGTAGATGTCGGACAGCTTGCCGTACAGCGGGGTCGAGATGGTCGCGGTGATCAGGTACGCGGTGGTCGCCCACGCCTGCACGGTCTGCCCGTGCAGCTGGTCGGCGATGGTGCGCATGGCCGCGGAGACGATGGTCTGGTCGAGGGCGGCCAGGAACATGCCCATCATCAGACCGGACATGATGGCCATGATCTGGCGATGGCTCAGGCCACTGGCGACCGGGGCGGTTTGGGTGTCTGACATCTACTTCTCCACTCCCGAACGGGCGTAGTCGACCAGTTCGGCGATCAGGCCGGGCATGTGTTCCTCGTAGGCGCCCACGAAGCGGTGCAGCAGGGTGGCGAACTGCCGCCGGTCCTCCGGCGGCCAGCCGGAGACCATGCTGGCGATCATCTCGTTGCGCCGGTCGCGATGCCGGAGGAACAGCTCACGCCCGGACTCGGTGGCGGCCAGCAGGGTGGCCCGGCCATCGAGGGGGTCGGCGGTTCGTTCGACCAGGCCGTCCTTGACCAGTTGGGCCACCTGACGGCTGATCGTGGATGGATCGGAGTAGACGGCTTCGGCCAGCGCGCTGGACCGCAGCGGCCCGGTGTGCACCAGCGTGGCGAGCAGAGTGAACGAAGTCTTGTCGATCCCCAGTTTGGCGCTCTGCGCCGCCATGCACGCCGTCGCGCGGTTGAGCCGGACCAGGGCCATGCCGATCTCGTTGGCCTGGGCCAGTCCCGTCTCGTCCATGTGATCCCTCTAGTTGCTTGCATCATCCAATTAGTTGCTGCATACAAGCATGCGACGAGAACTCTTATTCCGCAAACTATTTTTCCGGTGACCCGCGTCTCCGCACGCTGCGTGCGCGGACAGTCACTGAGCTGCGGCGATGACCTCGTCCAGGAGCGCGCGGGAGTGCGACAGCTCGGCCAGCTGGGCGGTGATCCGGGCCCGTTCGACCGCCAGCTCGGACACCAGCCCGGCACACGGCACCACCTGGGCGCCCTCGGCGCGCACGCACGGCAGCACCCGGGCGATGGTCCCGGTGCACAGTCCGGCGGCGATCAGCCTGCGCACCACGCCGACGGTGTCCACCGCGGACTCGGGGTACTCGCGGTAGCCGTTCACCGAGCGCTCGGGGATCAGCAGGCCCTGCTTCTCGTAGTAGCGCAGCGACCGTGGACTGACCCCGGTGCGCGCGGCCAGTTCACCGATCAGCACCTTCACCCCAACCAGCGACGGCGGCGCGTTGTTCCGGCACTTCCCAAACTCGGTTACCCGCGAGTAACATGCCGGGCATGAGCGTGGACACCAGCCAGGTCGGCGACCTGATGAAGCAGGTCGTGCCGTGGGTGCGCACCGTCGGCATCGAGTTCACCGAGACCACTCCGGAGCGGGTGGTCGCCGCCCTCGGCGATGCCGAGGAACTGCGCAACCACGTCGGCGGACCGCACGCGGCGATGATGTTCGGCGTGGCCGAGACCGCATCCGGCGCGCTGGTGCTGGCCGCCTTCGCCGATCAGCTCGCGATCGCGATCCCGTTGCCCACCAAGGGCCAGATCGGCTTCTACAAGCTCGCGCTCGGCCCGCTCACCGCCACCGCCACGCTGGGCAGGCCGGCCGCGGAGGCCGTCGCCGAGCTGGAGTCGGGCACCCGCCCGGAGATCCCGGTGCACGTGGAGATCACCAACGCCGAGGGCGTGGTGACCGGCGCACTGGACATCATCTGGACCCTCAAACCGCACTCGAAGTAGCACCGCTCCCGCCCAGCCGCGGGATCAAGGCCGGGCCTGGCACGCGATGCGTGTCCGGGCCCGGCTTTTTTGTGCGATCCCTACCCGTTCGGGCCCACCGACAGTGCGAGGATTGTCACGGCAGGTGAACAGTGATGAACTGCCCGGAGCCGAGTCGAGTCCGCCAGGAGAAGCGATGAGTGAGTTGCCCAGGGCCTCCGCGCTACGCCGCTGGTGGTGGCGGGCGGCGACCTGGCAGCGGCTGCTCAGCACCACCGGCGGCACGCTGGCCACGGTGGCCCTCATCAGCGCGGCCGGCTCACTGCCGGCGCTGCCAGCGGAGCAGCCCGATCCGCTGGCCGGTGGTGTGGTGCAGCCACTTGGCACCTCCAGCGCGATCACCCCGAGCATCACCGCGCCGCCGATCGCCGGGCGCACCCCGGCCTGGCCGAGCCGGGTGCTGACGGTGACCAAGGTGCTCGACGCCCGCACCATCACCGGCACCGACGAGAGCGGCGCACCGGTGACCGTGCAGGTGGTGGGCACCCCGCAACCGAGTGCCCAGCCCGGCTGTGCGGCCGGGGACGCGGCCCGGTTCGCGGAGAAGGAGTTGCTGGGCAAGAAGGTCGGCCTGCTCGACCTGCGCGAGGAGAACGCCCGCCCGGCGGCCAGGGTGTTCACCGCGGGCCACGAGTACGCCACCCTGCTCGCGGACTGGCAGGCGGCCTGCCAGCGCACCACCACGACCAGTGCCCCGCCGCCGAGCACCAGCCCGGCCGCCGAGGTCCCGGTGACCACCACTGAACCGCCGCCGAGCAGCAGTGCCGCCGCGCCCACGAGCACCGCGGACGCGCCCTTCTACAAGAACTGCGCGCAGGTGCGGAAGGCCGGCAAGGCCCCGCTGCTGCGTGATCAGCCCGGGTACCGCCCGCAGCTGGACAAGGACGGCGACGGGGTTGCCTGTGACCGGTGAGCAGCCCGACGACGCGGCCGTCACCGCGCTGATCGAGTGGCAGCGAGAGCCCGACCGGGCCTATGGCTGTCCGATCGGTCACGGCGAGCTGCGGCCGATCCGCAACGGCTCCGGCCTGTTGCTGGTGTGCCCGGACTGCGCGCACACCCTGCCGGTGGACCCGGTGCTGGTCACCGAGGTGCTCGGCGAACGCCCACCGGGCGAGGTGGAGCCGCCGCGGCTGCCCGGCGGGCGCACCCCGCGCGGACTGTGCCCCGACGGCACCGTGCGCACCACCGGCTGGCTGCTGCTGGGCCGCCGCCCGGTGCCCTCGCCGGTGCTCAGCGGCCTGGCCGGGATCGCCGTGCTGACCCCGGTGCTGGGCTGGCTGGGCCTGGTCATCGGCCTGGTCGTGGGCTTCGGCGGCTGGCAGCTGGTGACCACCTGGCTGCAACCGGCCTCCCGGTTCACCGCGGGCCCCGCGGTGCTCGCCTCGGTGCTGCGCCCCGGCCAGTGGGCCCGGCTCTACGGCAGCCTGGGCCCGGTCGGTCAGGTCTCCGGCACCGCCTCCACCGCCGCGGGTGACCTGGTGGTGCGCTTCCGCGGCGGCGCCCAGGTGGTGGCCGCGCCGACCGATGAGCTGATCACGGTCGAGCTGGTCGACTAGTCACCCACTTGGCGCTAGACCAGGTGCTTTTTTCACCACACCCTAGAGATAACCGAGCGCATCCAATTAGTAACTCTCTGTTATCAACTCTTGTTGAGCTTGGGGTGATCGCCATGGCTCACGCACTCACCTGGATGGCCACCGTGCTCCGGCAGGCCGGGCTTTCCGTTCAGGAGGTGGCCGGCTGGCAGGACCGCGGCCACGGCAACGTCTCGGATCTGCGAGGCGTGATGATGCACCACACCGCCGGTCCGGCGATCGGGAACTTCCCGTCGCTGGACGTGGTGGTCAACGGGCGGCCCGGACTGGCCGGACCGCTGTCCAACCTGGGCCTGGCCAGGGACGGCACCTGGTACGTCATCGCGGCCGGACTCGCCTACCACGCGGGTGCGGGCTACATCGCGTGGTGCGGCCGGGACAACGGCAACAACCACATCATCGGCATCGAGGCCGAGTCCACCGGACGCGGCGACTGGACGCAGGCGCAGCTCGACGTCTACCCGCGAGGGGTCGCCGTGCTGCTCCGCCACCTGCGACTGGCCGTCGACCGGGCGATCGCGCACAAGGAGTGGGCTCCCACGCGCAAGATCGACCCGGCCGGCTGGCCCGGCGATATGGACGGCTTCCGGGCTGGAGTCGCGCAGTGGATCAACGGGGACCAGTTCCAGCAGTCCGACCGGGACCGGCTGATCCGATTAGAGCAAGCGGTCGACGAGTTGCGCCGCTGGCCGATGGGCGGCCCGCGGATGATCCGGCACGAGGCGACCGGGTCGCAGTGGCTGTACGTGCCAGGCTGCGTGCTGGTCGCCCTGCAGGGCGAGGAGGACGTGACCTTCCACGGCAACCACCGGCTGGCCGGGCAGAGCGAGCCGATCGCGCTGGACACCGATTCCATCCGCCGTCTGGCCGGACTGGTGCCGCACGTGATCGGGGAGCTGCCCGCCTAGCCGGTGACTGCCATCGGCGCGGGGTCGCGGGCTAGATGGCCGTGGCCAGCCGCGCCGTTGGCGCGCCGGAGGGAATGCCCGCCTGCACGGTGGCGGTGAAGAGCTGGGTGGCCCGGCTGGAGCGCACCGCGTAGACGGTCCCCGCGGACTGGATGACCACGGTGTGCCCGAACCAGCCACCCGAGTCGACGCTGGAGATCTGCGAGTACAGCACCGAGAGGTTCCACCCGTCGCGACCGGCCGCCAGCACCCGGCGGTTGGTCGCGACGACCAGCACCGGTCCGACCCCGGCGAGCATCCCGGCCACCGCGGCGCGGACCCGTTCCCCCGGTCCGAGTAGTCCGTCGAGCAAGTGGGTGGCCTCGCCATGCCGCAGACGGAGTCGCCGCGGTACGGCCGTTAGATGTTCTTCGAGGTCAGCACGCATGCGGGGAGTCTTCGCCTCGAAGCTCCGCTGCGTAATCACCCAAATGGGTGCACTTAGCGCAGGTAAACGGTTAACCGCAAGAGTCCGCGAGGGTGATCTTGCGCACGGAATCAATACAGGCGGTAGTTGACGCAGACACGAATGGCCCGCACCGAGTGGTGCGGGCCATTCGTGTATGTGGCAAAAGGAAGATCAGAACCGCGTAGCTCAGACTGTGCGGACCTGGTCGGCCTGTGGGCCCTTCGGACCCTGGGTGATCTCGAACTCCACCCGCTGGTTCTCCTCCAGCGAGCGATAGCCCTTGGCGACGATCGCCGAGTAGTGCACGAACACGTCCGGTCCGCCGTCATCCTGCGCGATGAAGCCGAAGCCCTTCTCGCTGTTGAACCATTTCACAGTGCCAGAAGCCATTTTTCTCTCCTTGCAGGGCCGATCTCACGCCCAGGTTGGAGGCGTGGTCGCAGTCAAGATCCGCCCCTTTCCCCGAAGGGTTCGGCATACAAGAAAACCCGTGGTCACAAGCCCACGGGCGCTCAAGGCAAAGCTGACTACGACTAGCAAAGCGTAGCGCAGAACCGCTCTGCCGAGGAGAGATCCACATAACGAGAGTGATCCAGAACACTACGGATGCGTTATGGACGGCGGAGAGTGCCGAAGTACATAGCCTGTCCAGGTGAATCTTGCGCAATAGAATGCATTACGCACAGTTATCCGGCCGGTTCCAGCCAAGCGGGGACCGGCACACCGCGGTCCCGGCAGACCACCAGCAACTGCTCGACGAGTTCGGCCGCGGTGACCAGTCCCCACACCAGGACCACGCTCGGTTCGGCGTCCACCACCTGCCCGACGATCCGCTCCGCCCCGGCCGCGTCCCCGTCCGCCTCCAGCTGCACTGCTTGAAGCACCAGCGCCCGCGCCTGCTCCACCGCGGCGTCCACCGGCGTGGGGTCCGGCCGCGACTCCAGCCGCACCGCCAGCGAGCCTGCGATGTCCCAGCCCACCTCGTGCAGCATCGCCGCCACCCCGCGCACCAGCACGTAGAGCAGCTCGACCAGCCTGCCCCGCCCGGCCCGCGCGTTCTCCGCCAGCACCTGCCGGGTCCGGTCCAGCTCATGCGCCCGCAACGCGAGCAGCAGCGCGACGGCCTGACCGCGCGCCAGCGCGTGCTCGTCGGCTTCCGGGTGCATACCCCGCATAGTGCTCGCCTCCGGGCCGGTCGGGAACCCGGAGACGAGCAGCACCTCAGCCGGTGACCCGGCGGCGACGCACCGCGAACACCAGCGCGGCCCCACCGACGAGCACCAGGAACCCGACCCCGGCCAGGCCGGTCACGTCCGCGCCGGTGCTGGCCAGCTTCTTGGCCGGACCGGGCTGCGGCTCCGGGTCGGCCGGGTTCTCCGCGGGCGCCGGGTCGGGCAACTGGGTGCCCGGCTTGACCTTGGCCTGCCAGCCGTTGCCGCTCCACGGCGGCGCGTAGACGGTGACGAGCCCGCTGGAGATCTCCTCCACGGTCCACGGCCCGTAGATGTGCATGCGGTACCCGCCGACCAGGATGTTGGTGAACTCGACCCGGCCGGTGCCGTCGGTGACCGCGGTGGTGACCTGCCTGCCGCTGTCCGGGTCGATCAGACCGATCTTGACGTTGACCAGGCCCTCGCCGTCATCAGGCCGGTCGTTGCCGTTCTTGTCGTGGAAGACATAACCCCAGGAGCTGCCCTTCTCCCCCGGCACCCGCGCTTGGGTGGCCGCCTCGGCCCGGCCGCTCTCCGGCGTGCCCACCCGGCCGAAGTCGCAGGCCGCGAAGATGTAGCCGATCTTGCCCGCCGAGTCCGGCACCTTGCCGGTCGGCAGGAAGGTCCGGCTCTCACCCGGCCTGAGCGTGACCTTCCCACCGGGCAGCGGCTGCCACTCGTGGCCGCCGATGTGCGGGCCCTCGCCACTGCGGTTGCAGGCCGACTCGATGTCGGTCAGCGTCTTGGCGCTCTTGTTGGTCAGGGTGAGCCGGACCTGGGCCTGCTCGCCGACCCGGTAGGACTTCTTGGTGAAGGCCATGGTCGCGGCGAGCACGTCGGTCTCCGGCCGGTCCGCCCGGACCAGCAGCTTGGTGCTGCGCTCAGTGCCGTCGACCAGCACGGTCTGGTTGCCGCCGCCGATCTCCCAGCCGTCGGGCAGTTCGGGGAAGCCCACCCAGTAGGCCCCGGCGGGCAGCCCGGTGAAGCTGAACCGTCCGGCGGCGTCGGTGCGGCCCTCCCGCTGCTCGATGCCGCCGCCGGCGGAGGTGGTGACCTTGATGCCGGTCAGCTCCTCACCGGCTTCCCGCTGCCCGTTGCCGTTGCGGTCGCCGTAGAGCACGCCCGCGATGTCGCCCTTGGTGCTGGGCGGCACGATCCGGTAGGTCACCGTGGCGGCGTTGTTCTCCGGGGTGGCCTCGTTGTCGGTGGTCACCGCGAAGGTGGTGCTGGTGTTGTTGTTCTCCTGCCAGCGCACCTGGGCCCGTGGCCGCGCGGTCAGCGAGGCGCCGGGTTCGATGGTGGTGCCGGGGCCGAACGGGTCCAGCTCGTTCCAGCCGTAGACCGACAGCGACCCGCTCACGTGCTTGGCCCGCACCGAACGGGCCACGCCCTTGCCGGTGTTGGTGATGGTGATCTTGGGCTGGAACTCCTGGCCGTTGACCAGGTCGCCGGTGACCGGGAGTTCCGCGGTGATGCGCAGGTCCGGCTGGTCGGCGGCTTCCTTCTTGGCCGGGTTGCTGGTGGTGGCCGAGGGAGTGGTGCTCGACGGCGCGGTGGCCGACGGCGTCACCGACGGGGTGGTGGCTGACGGGGTGGCGCTGCTGGTGGCGGGCGGAGTGCTGGTGGCACTCGTTTCGTCAGCATGGGCCAGGGGCGCCAGCAGGCCCGCGCCAAGCGCGAGTCCAGCGGTGATCGCCCCAGCCCGGCGTGAAAAGCCGAACGTGGTCAAGGTGGTCTTCCCCCACAGAAGATGATCGCGCGCCCCTGCCCCCGACACCGCGCAATACCACCATATCCGGACTTTTGTCCGTTGTGCCAGGCTTTCTCTGTTGCCAGGGTGCGGCTGTTGCACCGTCGTCGCAGGGGGTGTTTCGCGCCTATCGTGCCGCCATGAGCGCACTGGCGAACCCGGTCTTCCGCCGGTTGTTCGCCGCGCAGGTGCTGGCGTTACTGGGCACCGGGCTGGCCACGGTGGCACTCGGTCTGCTGGCCCACCGGCTGGCCGGGGCCGAGGCCGGCACCGTGCTCGGGGTGTTGCTGGCGATCAAGATGACGGCGTACGTGCTGGTCGCGCCGGTGGTCACCGCGGTGGCGGCGCGGGTGCCCACGCGGGCGTTCCTGGTGTCGATGGATGTGCTGCGTGCGGTGGTGGCCGGGGTGCTGCCGCTGGTGGACGCGCTGTGGCAGGTCTACGCGCTGGTGGTGCTGTTGCAGGTGGCTGCGGCCGCGTTCACCCCGACCTACCAGGCCACCGTGCCCGCGGTGCTCACCGATGAGCGGGACTACACCCAGGCGTTGTCGTTGTCCCGCTTGGCTTTCGAGCTGGAGGCACTGCTGGCGCCGGTGCTGGCGGCCGGGTTGCTGCTGATGGTCGCGCCGACGCAGTTGTTCTTCGGCACCGCGCTGGGATTCCTGGCCTCCGCGCTGCTGGTGGCCGGGAGTGTGTTGCCGCGCAGGGAGATCCGCCGTGGCCGAGCGGGTGGTCTGCGGACTTTCCTTGGCACACCGGCACTCCGGGCGTTGCTGGGACTGAACCTGGCCGCCGCGGCCGGTGGCGCGCTGGTGCTGGTGCAGACCGTGGTGCTGGTGCGGGAGCACTTCGGCGGGCCCGCGGTGGCGGTCGCGGTGGCACTGGGTTGCTACGGGGCCGGGTCGGTGCTGGCCGCGCTGGTGCTGCCGAGGGCGCTGCGTGCGGTGCCGGACCGGGCGGTGCTGCTGGGCGGCGGTGCGGTGCTGGCCGGAACGCTCGGACTGGGCGCGCTGTGGTTCGCGCTCGCGCCGGGGCTGACCGCGTTGCTGGTGCTGTGGGCGGTGCTCGGCGCGGGCGGGGCGGTGGTGCAGACGCCGGTGGGGCGGCTGGTGCGGCGGTCCGGGTCGCCGGACGGGTGGGCCGGGCTTTTCGCCGCCCAGTTCACCCTCTCGCACGCGGCCTGGCTGGTGACCTACCTGGTCGCCGGGCTGCTCGGCCCAGGGCCGCTGACCTTCGCCGTGCTCGGTGGCCTGGCCGGGCTGGGCGTGTTGTTCGCGGTGCGCACCTGGCCACCGGCGCGACAGCACTACTGTGGTGGCCACCATGGACGGTTACTGGCTAAACCTCGCCCTCGTCGCGTTCCTGATCCTGGTCAACGCGTTGTTCGCGGGCAGTGAGATCGCGCTGATCTCCTTGCGGGAAGGGCAGTTGCGGCAGCTCGAACGCCGTGGCGGCCGCACCGCGCGGGTGCTGATCCGGCTCACCAGGGACCCGAACCGGTTCCTGGCCGCGATCCAGCTGGCGATCACCCTCTCCGGCGCGCTGGCCTCGGCCACCGCCGCGGTGACCCTGGCCCAGCCACTGGTCCCGGCACTGAGCTTCGCCGGGGAGGCGGCAGGGCCGCTGGCGGTGGCGCTGGTGACGCTGGTGCTGACCTTCTTCACCCTGGTCTTCGGCGAGCTGGCGCCCAAGCGGCTGGCCATGCAGTACGCGCACCGGTGGGCGATGCTGGTGGCCCGCCCGCTGGACCTGATCGCGACCATCGCGCGCCCGGCGATCTGGGCGCTGAGCCACTCGACCAACGTGGTGGTACGCCTGTTCGGCGGCAACCCGGAAGCCGGGTCCGAGCAGCTCAGCCCCGAGGAACTGCGCGACCTGGTTGCCGGGCACCGCGGCCTCAACGCCGAGCAGCGGATGATCATCACCGGCGCGCTGGAGATCCACGAGCGGCTGCTCCGGCACGTGCTGGTGCCGCGGCGCAACGTCTTCGTGGTCGCCGCCGACGCCACCGTGCAGGAGGCCCGCCGGGTGCTGGCCGACTCCGGGCACTCGCGGGCGCCGGTGGTGCGCTCCGGGCACCTGGACGATGTGGCGGGCGTGGTGCACCTGCGCGAGCTGCTGGATGACAGCACCACCGTGCTGGAGGTGACCCGCACGGCCACGATCTTCCCGGACACCCTGCGCGTCTCCGACGCCCTGCGCCAGTTCAAGGCCACCCACCAGCAGTTCGCCCTGGTGGTCGACGAGCGCGGCGCGGTGGACGGCATCGTGACCCTGGAGGACCTGCTGGAGGAGATCGTCGGGGAGATCTACGACGAGACCGACCGGGACATCATGGCCGTGCAGGCCGAACCGGACGGCGCGCTGCTGCTGCCCGGCACCTTCCCGGTGCACGACCTGATCGACCTGGGTGTGGAGATGGGCGACGCACCCGATGGCGACTACACCACGATCGCCGGCCTGGCCCTGATCGCGTTGCGGCGCATCCCCGACCAGCCGGGCGACCGGGTGGAACTGGCCGAGTGGACGCTGGAGATCACCGCGGTGGACCGGCACGCGATCACCGAGATCCGCTTGCGCCCCAAGGCGAAGCGGGCGGAGGACTGAGATGGCCTGGGATCGCCTCGACGGGCAGCGGGTGCTGGGCCTTGGCACCCCGGGCGAGATGCGGGACTGGCTCAACGAACGCGTGCTGGGCGGGCACAAGCAGGCCACCGCGGGGCTGCTGGACGCCGATTACCAGGCCGAGGGCGAGCCGCTGGAACACGTCGGTGAGCTACTCGCGCTGGTGGACAGCCAGGAGCGGCGGATCGGCACGGTCGAGGTGACCAAGGTCGAGGTGCGGCCCTTCATCGCGGTGGACTGGGCCTTCGCCAAGGCCGAGGGCGAGGACTTCCGCTCGGTCGAGCACTGGCGGGAGGTGCACCTGAAGTACTTCACCGACAGCGGCGCGACCGTCGCGGAGGACACCCAGGTGGTCTGCATGCACTTCCGCCTGCTGCCCTGAGCCCTCAGCCGAGACTGGGCAGCAGCACCGCCGCGAGCAGCAGCAATCCGACCCCGGCCCGCCACGGCCAGGCCACCCTCGGCGCGGTGACGAATCCCGCGGCCAGGTAGCCGAGCACGCAGTAGAGCAGCAGCAACGCCGACATCGGCAGCGGCAGCCCGGACAGGAACCGGAGGATGGCCCAGGCCGCCACCGGCCCGAGCAACGCGATCCGCCAGCCCTGCTCGACCCCGGCGCGATGCAGCACCAGCCAGGCCAGCCCCACCCCGAGGGCCACCCCCAGCGGGAAGGCCAGCAACCAGGCGCCGAGGCAGCCGAAGCCCTGGTTGGTGCACACGATCTGCCGGCTGAGCAGCACGTCCACCAGCAACAACACCAGTCCGGGCGCCAGTCCGGCCGCCGCAGAGACCAGCAGTCTGCGGCCAATCGCTTCAGTTCCCGCCACGGTGCTCATACCCTCGGCTACCCCCTCCCGAGAATTTCCCAAAACCTGGTTCGGAAATAGGACCGTAGCTGACCTATACGGCTCTTAACGTAGTCCCCAGCAGCCCACCGAGGAAGGCAGAACGATGACCAGCACCGAACTGACCAGCACCGACGCCACCCTGACCGGCGAGCGCGCCGACCTGCTGGAGGCACTGGGCAACGCCCGCTTCTTCCTCCGCCACACCGCGCAGAACCTCACCGAGGAGCAGGCCAACCAGACCTCCACGGTCAGCGAGCTGACCATCGCCAAGCTGATCAAGCACGTGGCCGAGACCGAGTCCTCCTGGGCGAAGTTCATCGTCGAGGGCCCGTCCGCGATGGACTTCGACGAGGCGGACTGGCACGCGCTGTGGACCGTCACCGAGCCGCTGGCCACCCTGCTGGACCGCTACGCCGAGGTGGCCGCCCGCACCGACGAGCTGCTGAGCACCCTGCCCAGCCTGGACGTGGCACACAAGCTCCCCGAGGCCCCCTGGTTCGAGCCCGGCAAGTCCTGGTCGGCCCGCCGGGTGTTCGCGCACATCGCCACCGAGACCGCCCAGCACGCCGGCCACGCGGACATCATCCGCGAGGCCATCGACGGCCAGAAGTCGATGGGCTGACCCCGATGACCGACACCAAGCTGACGGGCGAGCGCGCCGACCTGCTGGCCGCGCTCGCCAATGCCCGCTTCTTCCTCCGCCACACCACCCAGAACCTCACCGACGAGCAGGCCAACCAGCGCACCACGGTCAGCGAACTGACCCTGGCCGGCCTGATCAAGCACGTCACCGGCGCGGAGGTGAGCTGGACCAGCTTCATCGAGAGCAACGGCTACCGGATGTACTGGGAGGAGGAGGCCGACGGCGACTGGTCCGACACCTTCACCCCCAAACCAGGCGAAACCCTGGCCACCCTGCTGGACCGCTACACCGAGGTGGCCGCCCGCACCGACCACCTGATCGCCACCCTGCCTAGCCTGGACGTGGCGCACCCACTCCCCGACGAGCCATGGTTCGAGAAGGGTTCCTGGACCGCCCGCCGCGTCCTGACCAACCTGATCGCCGAAACCGCCCAGCACGCGGGTCACGCCGACATCATCCGCGAGTCCCTGGACGGCCAGAAGTCGATGGGCTGAGCAGCCGGTTCAGTACGAACTGGCCCGCTTCAGTACGAACTGGCACAGTGCCGGCACCGCTTGTCCGCCACCCGCGACGGGTTGTCCCCACCCGTCGCGGCGATCGGCTCGGCGTTGCCCAACCGCTCCCAGGCCCGCGGCACCCCACGGATCTCACCCCAGCCCCGGTAGTCCGGCGGGGCGTCGTGGTGACACGCCCCAGGCAGGTGCGCGGTGTTGGTCCGGCTGACCAGGATGAGATCCGGTTCGGCCCGGACCACGACCCGGCGGCGGGTGTGCGGGCACTGGCCGGTCGGCAGGTCACATCGCTCGCAGCGGGTGATCGTTGAAGTCACCCCGCCATCATCCCGACAGCACCGACAGAACCCGCCCGGAACGCGAGAAACCCCAGGTCATGCGTGATGACCTGGGGTTTCTGCTCGCTGAGCCGCCTAGGGGAATCGAACCCCTGACCTACGCATTACGAGTGCGTTGCTCTACCGTCTGAGCTAAGGCGGCGAGACGCTACAGAGTCTAGCGGTAGCTCATCGGCCACCCAAACCTGGTCTGATCTCGCTGGTCAGGACAGGCAGCGTGGGCCCTCGCGTGAGTAGGGCGCGGCGACGATGCTGGACGATGTGAACGCCACACCACCCTTGTGGGACGTGCTGGTGACAGCGGGAACGGCCGCCGGGGTGCGCACCGCGGGGGCGCACCTGATCCGCGATGGCGCCAATGTCCTGTTCGCACTCGCCGATGACGTGGTGGCCCGGATCAGCAGGGCGGGTGGTCTACGCGGGGCCGAGCGGGAGTTGCGGACAGCTCGGTGGCTTGCCGCGCAGGGCATCCCGGTGGTGCGGGTCGCGGATCTCGAACAGCCGATTCTGGTTGGCGAGCACGTGGTGACCTGGTGGGCGAAGCTGCCGGAACATCGGCCGGCGACTCCGGCCGAACTGGGGGCGGTGCTGCGGGACCTGCACGCGGTGCCGATTCCCACCGATCTCGGGCCGGCGAATCCTGACCCGTTCGGCAGGATGGTGGCACGGGTCAGCGCGGCGAGGTGGCTGGGCTCGAAGGACCGGGACTGGCTCGGCGAGTTCCTGGCTGAGTGGCGGCACGAGTACGAGAACCTGCCACCAGGGCGGCCGGACTGCGTTGTCCACGGGGATGCCTGGCAGGGAAACGTGGTGGTGCCGCGGCAAGGCCGGCCGGTGTTGCTGGATCTCGACCACGTCGGGCTGGGCCGGCCGGAATGGGATCTGGTGTCGCTGGCCGTGGACCACACCGACTTCAACCGGGTCAGCGCCGAGGAGTACCAGGCGTTCGTGCTTGCCTATGGCGGCTACGACCCTCGCGACTGGCCGGGCTATCGCACCCTGGCGACCGTGCACGAGCTGCGGTGGACCACCTTCGTCCTGAGCAAGGGGGACCTCAGCCCCGCAGCCGCCCGCGAGGCTCGGCATCGGCTGTCCTGCTTGCGTGGCGAGGTTGCACGACCGTGGTCGTGGTCGGCGTTCTGACCTGGCAAGAACGACAATTTCCGCAGGTCAACGGGTCTCTGCGCGCTCGAACCATGGACTGGCCATGGATCGAAAGCGGTACGCCGCGTTACCCGTTGGTACCCGTCTCGTTAGGCCATGCGTGACGCCGGTCTCACCGACCGGGTCGCCCGTGACACCGCGAGGAGGGCCCGGCCTGATGCGTGCACGCCGCCTAGCCGTTGTTTGTGCTGTGCCTGCTGTTGTGTTGCTCGCGCTGGGGCCGGTGGCCGGGGCGGCGCCGCCGCCGACCACGCCGGTGCCCTCGCCGGTGGATCCGAACGGGCCTGGGATCAGTGATCCGAACGCGCCGAGGTTCCCGCCGCTGGTGGCTGATGCGGGGACCGGGCTGGGGATCATCCGGGTGTTGCCGGGGGCGGTGCAGACGAACTCGCCTGGGCTGACCGATGAGGATGAGAAGAAGCTGCCCAAGCAGGCCGCTGGCGAACTGGGGCTGGGGCTGGCTTCGGCGCAGGTGAACTCGCAGGCGGTGCAGTCCTTCGAGCGGGCCATCGCGGAGTCCTCGCCGTTCGGGTTCGCGGTGAACGGGCGGGCGCCCAGGTTGCCGGGGTCGTTGGCGCAGATGGCGATTCCGGACAATCCGGAGCCGCTCTCCGGTGGGTTGACGCCGCCCGCGTCGCCGTTGGACGCGCTGGTGAAGCTGGGGTTGTTGCAGGGCAGTGTGCATGCCCGGTGGGATGAGAAGCTGGGGCCCTGTGTGGAGCCGATCGCGGACTCGCGGACCTCGCTGGCGAGTTTGTCGGCGGTGAACGTGCTGCCCGCCATCCCCGGGCTGTTGAACGGTGGGTCGCTGTTGCGGTTGCCGGACACGCTGAGCGCGCGTTCCACCGTGCGGCTGGTGGATGTGCCTGGGCGGCAAGGGAAAGCGGTGCAGGCCACCTCCACGGTGCAGGTGGCGAGCATCCAGTTGCTGGCCGGGACGCCTGGCGAGGTGCGGATCGACGTGGTCAGCGCGCCGAAGCTGGTGGCGACCTCGACCGGGGACGCGAAGACCTCGACGGTGAAGTACGAGGCGCCGGTGCTGCGGGTTTCCCGTGGTGGCAAGGAACTCGGCAAGTTGGACGCGGCCGCGCCGAAGCTGGACGTGCCGGTGAGCGGGCCGTTGCCGGGGGCGGATGCGTTGAAGCTGCTGGACATCGGGGTGTTGCGGTTGTCCATCGCGCAGGTGAACGAGAAGCGGGACGGGGCGGCGGTGGGGGCGGTGGCCCGGCTGCTGGATCTGCAGCTGCTGCCCACGGATGCGTTGAAGCTGCCCGGTTTGCCGACCTCGCTGGTGCAGATCTCGTTGGGGGAACAGGTCGTTCGGGCCGCGGCACCCGCGGGTGGGTATGTGTGCAAGGCGATCACGCCCGCGCCGAGTTCACCGGCGCCCGCGCCCGCACCCGCGCCGCAGGGCAAGGAGAAGCCGCCGCCGCTGGCCTACACCAATGCCGCGTACCAGACCGTGCCGTTGCTGTGGACCGGGATGATCCTGTTGCTGTGCGGGGTGATCGTGGTGGCCGCGCTGCCCCGCCGCCGCCAGCGCGGCTGACGGGGCAACGCGATCAGCTGGCTCAGAGGCCGATGGCCTTGGCGATCTCCCTGGGCTTGAGCACCCGGAGGATGGCCTCCATCAGGTAGTAGTCGCCGTAGGGCAGCGACACCTCGATGCCGTTCTCCGCCCTGCGGTTCTTGGTGCCGCGGGCCAGCACCGCGTCATGCCGGTCGGACCTGGTGGTCAGGCAGGTGCGGGACAACGCGTCCAGCACGGTCAGCGCGGTGGTCTGGTACCGGGCGTTGCCGGTGATCTTGGCCAGGTCCAGCAGCCCGCACGCGGTGATCGCGCCGGCCGAGGAGTCGCGGATGTCGTTGGGCGCCAACGGGGAGCGGTAGTCCCAGATCGGGACCGGGCTCTCCGCCAGGTAGGGCAGGATGTGGTCGGCCATCCTGGTCGCCGCGTTGAGGAACTGGCGGTCGCCGGTGCGGCGGTAGGTGGTGGCGAAACCGTAGATGCCCCAGGCCTGACCGCGGGCCCAGGTCGAGGTGGCGCTGTAGCCCTGCACCGTGTTCGGGCCAACCGCGGTGCCGCTGACCGGGTCGAAGTCGAACACGTGCGGGGTGGAGCCGTCCGGGCGGATGAAGTGCTTGATGGTGGTGCGGGCGTGGTTGGCCGCGATGTCGGCGTACTTGCCGTCCCCGGTGACCTCGGTGGCCCAGAACATCAGGTCCAGGTTCATCATCGTGTCGATGATGGTGCGGCCGGCGTTGCCGGTGGAGCCCAGCGAACCCCAGGCCCTGATGAACTTGCCGGCGGTGTTGTACCGCTTGCTCAGCGACTCGGCCGCGCGCACCGCGCCGTCCCGCCAGGACGCCTCGCCGGTGAGCCGGTAGGCGGTCACCCAGGACGGGTAGAACAGGAAGCCCATGTCATGGGTGCCGGTGTCCGGGATGCGCGGGGTCAGCCGCAGCGCGGCCTCCCTCGCCCACTTCTCGAACTGCGGGTCGCGGCTGTCCACGAAGCCCAGCCACAGCAGGCCGGGCCAGAAACCGCCGACCCAGCCGCCGTCGTTGACCGGGATCCACTTCTCGAACCTGGTCTCCTCGGGGAAGGTGGCCACGGTCGGCGCGGTCTGGCGCAGTTTGGCGACCGCGTAGTCCAGGGTCTGGCGCAGCCGGGCCGGGTTCGGCGCGAAGGCTTCCTCGGCCGGGGCGCCGGCGGCGGCCAGCGCGGCACCTGGCTGCAGGGCCAGTGCTCCGGCGGTCGCCGCCGCTCCGGTGAGCAGCACACGTCGGGATAGCGCTGTCATCGTTGTCCTCTCGGGGAATTGCCGCACAGGGGGAAAGGGTGGCGCCCAGGTTCGAGGGGGCTGGTTACGGAACCATCCAGCCCAGCACAGGGGTTGACTGCAGGTAGCTCAGCACGCACATGGCCAGCAGCAGCAACAGGCTCCAGCCGAACACCCGGCGGAACAGGTCGCCCTCCTTGCCGACCAGGCCGACCGCGGCGGTGCCGATGGCCAGGTTCTGCGGCGAGATCATCTTGGCCATCACGCCACCGGAGGAGTTGCTCGCGCCGAACAGGATCGGCGAGGCGCCGACCTGGTTGGCCGCGGTGGTCTGCAACCCGCCGAAGAGGGCGTTCGCGCCGGCGTCGGTGCCGGTGATGGTGACGCCGAACCAGCCGACGATCGGGGACAGGAAGGCGAAGAACGCGCCGGTGCCGGCCAGCCACACGCCCAGGGTGATGATCTGGCCGGACAGGTTCATCACGTAGGAGAGGGCGAACACGCTGAGGATGGCCAGGATCGCCCAGCCGAACTGGCGGATGGTGCGGCCGTAGATGCGCAGCGCGCTCAGCGGGGAGACCCGCAGCACCAGCAGCGACAACAGCCCGGAGATCAGCAGCAGGGTGCCGGTGGCGCCGCCGATGTTGAGGGTGTACGTGGTGGAGACCGCTTTCCCACTGGCGTTGGCCACCTGCAGGCCCGGCCACTGGAACACCCAGGTCGCCTTGGCCAGCAACGCCTTCACCGCGTCGAACTGGGCCAGCGAGAAGATCGCCACGATGATCGCGTACGGGGCGAAGGCGGTGGCCACGTCCCGGCGCGAGTCCGGCTGTTCCGGCTCGTCCGTGCCGCCGTCACCACCACCGCCCACGGTCACCGGGACCGGCGCGGACCGGCGCGTCTTGGTCACCACCAGCACCGCGCCCACCGAGACGATCGCGGCGATGATGTCGCAGAGCCGGTAGGAGATGTAGTTGGAGACCACGAACTGGGTGATGCCGAAGGACAGGCCCGCGGCCAGCGCCACCGGCCAGGCCTCACGCAGCCCGCGCTTGCCGTCGACGATGAAGACCAGCAGGAACGGCACCAGCACGGCCAGGATGGAGACCTGCCTGCCCGCCATCGCGCCGTAGGCGTCGGCGGAGAGGCCGGTGACCGAGCTGAGCACGGTGATCGGGTTGCCCATGCCGCCGAATGCCACCGGCGCGGTGTCCGCGACCAGGGACAACGTGGCCGCCTTGAGCGGGTTCACGCCCAGCGCGATCAGCATCACCGAGCAGATCGCGACCGGTCCGCCACCGCCGGCAAGCGCTTCCAACAGGGCGCCGAAACAGAAGGCGATCACGATCGCCTGGGTGCGCGGATCGTCACTGATCGAGCTGAAGGCCCGCCGCAGCACCGCGAAGTGCCCGCTGCGCACGGTCAGGTTGTAGATCCAGATCGCGTTGAAGGTGATCCACAGGACCACCAGCACGCTCTGCCCGGCGCCGTAGGCGGCCGAGTTGAGCGCCAGCCCGAGCGGCATCGAGTAGCCGAGCACCGCGATCGCCAGGGACAGCGCCAGCGTGGTCAGCCCGGCCCAGTGCGCCTTCCAGCGGAACACGCCGAGCAGCACCAGCAGCACGACCAGTGGCAGCAGGGCGAGCAGCGCGGAGAGGAACAACGACCCCGTGGGGTTCGGGTCCTGCTGGTACACGGGGCCGACCTCCTCGCCTGTTCGCCGACTTGTTCCGTTCCGCAGAACGGTGTTCCATAGGGCGCGGGCACATCGTGACACCGCCCGGTCCGAAACGTAAAGGGCCATCCAGCGCATACGCTCCCGCCGGAGGCAATTCATGCAGGTTAGGCATGCGACAAATCCCGCGCAGGTTGCCGGTTTCGACACCGAGCAGCTCCGCGCGCACTACCTGGTAGCGGATCTTTTCGAACCGGGACAGGTGCACACGGTGTACTCGCATGAGGACCGGACCGTGCTCGGCGGCGCCGTCCCGCTGCCGGGACAGCCGCTCCGGCTGGCCTCCGCCGACCCGCTGCGCGCCGAGAACTTCCTGGCACGACGCGAGTTGGCGGTGGTAGCGGTGCACGGCGGCGGCACGGTGACCGTCGACGGCACGGCGTATCGGTTGACCCATCGGGACTGCCTCTACGTCGGCCGCGGCGCGGTCGACGTCGTGTTCGAATCGGACGGGACGGACTCCCCGCATTTCTACCTGTTCTCCACGCCCGCCCATACCAGCCATCCGACGGAATTGGCGCGGTTCACGGATGTGGACATTCTGGAATTGGGCGAGCAGCGGACCGCAAACGTCCGATCGATCAGAAAGTTCATCCATGTGAATGGAATCAAGTCATGCCAGTTGGTACTCGGTATCACCACCCTCGCGCAGGGCAGCGTGTGGAACACGATGCCGCCGCACACGCACGACCGGCGCACCGAGTGCTATCTCTACTTCGACCTGCCTGCGGACCAGCGAGTGATCCACCTGCTCGGTGAGCCGGCGGCGACCAGGAACCTGGTGGTGTCCAACGAGCAGGCGGTGATCTCGCCGAGCTGGTCCGTGCACTCCGGCGCGGGCACGCACGCCTACTCCTTCGTCTGGGCCATGGGCGGGGAGAACCAGGCCTACGACGACATGGACCCGGTCGCGCTCACCGAACTGCGCTGAGGGAGAACAGGGTGAACGGGGCAGTCCAGCGGATGTTCTCGCTGCACGGACGGACCGCGCTGGTGACCGGCGCGCGCACCGGGATCGGCCGGGCCATCGCCAACGGCCTGGCCGGGGCGGGCGCGGACCTGGTGCTGCTGGGCCGCGGCGGCGATCTGGCCGAGGTCGAGGCGGAGATCCGCGGGCACGGGGTGCGCGCCCGCAGTCTGGTCGTCGATCTGTCCGATGTGGAGCGTGTGCAGGCCGAAGTCGGTGCGCTGCTTGACGATCAGGAGATCGACATCCTGGTCAACAACGCCGGCACCATCCACCGGCAGGCCGCCACCGAGGTGCCCCTCGCGGACTGGCGGCGGGTGCTCAGCGTCAACCTGGACTCGGTGTTCGCGCTCTGCCAGCTGGCCGGGCGGCAGATGACCGAACGCGGCTCCGGCAAGATCATCAACATCGCCTCGCTGCTCAGCTTCCAGGGCGGCATCCTGGTGCCCGCCTACACCGCGAGCAAGCACGCGGTTGCCGGGCTGACCTCGGCGCTGGCCAATGAGTGGGCCGGGCGCGGGGTGCAGGTCAACGCGATCGCGCCGGGCTACATCAGCACCAGCAACACCGCGGCACTGCGGGCGGACCCGGTGCGCGAACCGGCCATCCGGGCCCGCATCCCGGCCGGGCGCTGGGGCGACCCGGCGGACCTGGCCGGCGCGGCGGTGTTCCTCGCCTCGCCTGCCTCCGACTACGTCAACGGGCACGTGCTGGTGGTCGACGGCGGTTGGATGGGCAGGTGACGGAGGGCCCCGGCGGGGCGGTGGAGAAGGCGCTGGCGGTACTGGACGCGCTCGCCGAGCACAGCCGGGTCACCGACCTCGCCCGCGCCACCGGCCTGCCCAAGTCCACCGTGCACCGGGTGCTGCAGACCTTGGCGGAGCAGGGTTTCGCGCTGCCGGACGCGCACGGCAACTACCTGGCCGGACCCAAGGTGCTGGCGCTGGCCGGGCGGGTGCTGCAACGCCTGGACCCGGCCCGCCGGGCCCGGCCCGCGCTGACCGGCCTGCAGGCGGGCACCGGCTGCGCGGTGCACTTCGCCATGCTCTTCGGCGCGGAACTGGTCTACGTGGACAAGGTCGAGGCGGACAAGCCGTACCGGATGGCCTCCCGGATCGGCATGGGCCTGCCGCTGCACTGCAGTGCGATCGGCAAGGCGGTGCTGGCCGCGCTGCCCGAGATCGAGCTGTCCGCACTGCTCGGCAAGCTACGGCTGGAGGCCCGCACACCGCGCACCGCGAGCACCCCGGCCGCGTTGCGGGAGCGGCTGACCGGGGCGCGCTCGGCCGGGTTCGCGGTGGACGACGAGGAGAACGAGCCCGGGGTGCGCTGCGTGGCCGCCGCGGTGCGCGACCACACCGGCGCGGTGATCGGCGGGGTGAGCGTGTCCGCGCTGGTGCTGGAACACCGGCTGGCCGAGCTGACCGGGCACGGCCCACTGGTGGTCAGGGCGGCGCGGGAGGTCTCCACCGCGTTCGACTGGTCCACCGCACTGTGACGCAGGTCGCAGAACGACCGTTCTCCCCACCCTTGTGTTCACCCCGGCACGCCCGGTAACTTTCTCCTCAACAGAGAGAACGAACGTTCTTTCCGAAGCTGAGGGAGAGCCGAGATGAGCGCCAAGGCCGACACCGTTGTCCTGATCCACGGGCTGTGGATGACCCCGAAGAGCTGGGACGGCTGGGTGCAGCGCTTCACCGAGCAGGGCTACCGGGTGCTGACCCCCGGCTGGCCCGGCGTGACCACCCCGGAGGAGACCAACGCCGACCCGAGCGCGCTCAACGGCCTGGGCATCACCGAGATCGTCGACCACTACGCCAAGATCATCGAGGACCTGGACACACCGCCGATCCTGATGGGCCACTCCTTCGGCGGCCTGGTGGTGCAGCTGCTGCTGGACCGCGGACTCGGCGCCGCCGGGGTCGCCATCCACGCCGGGGCGCCCAAGGGCGTGCTGCGGCTGCCGCTGGCCACCCTGCGCACGGCCTGGCCGGTGCTGAAGAACCCGGCCAACCTGAACCGCTCGGTCCCGCTGAACGAGCGCCAGTTCCGCTACTCCTTCGGCAACGTGCTCACCGCCGAGCAGTCCAAGGCGGCCTGGCTGCGGGAGGCCATCCCCGGCCCCGGCCGCCCGTTCTTCCAGGCCGCGCTGGCCAACCTGAACCCGAAGGCGGTGACCAAGGTCGACTTCCGCAACCCGGACCGGGCCCCGCTGCTGATCGTGGCCGGCGGCAAGGACCACGTGGTCACCGCGGGCTTCTCCAAGGCCAACTACCGGCTGCAGAAGCGCAACCCGAACACCACCGAGTTCCTCGCCTACCCCGACCGCGGGCACCTGACCGCGGCCGAGCCGGGCTGGGAGCAGGTCGCGGACACCCTGCTGGCCTGGGCCGATGCCAACCAGCGAGTGCTTCAGCCGTGATGCAGGGTGGTGACCATGGCCTCGATGGCGATCCTGGGCTTGACGTTCATGCCCAGGGCGTCCCGGCAGGCCAGCACCGCCTCCAGCCGCCGCAGGGTCGCCTCCGGGGTCCAGGCGGCGGCCGCGGTGCGGATGTCGACGGAGCGGTCGGGGTGGTTGAGCGCCACATCCGCGCCCAGCCGCGCGGTGAGCACGTCCCGGTAGAACCCGGCCAGGTCGACCAGGGCCAGGTCAAGGGCGTCGCGCTGGGTGCGGGTGGCGCGGGACTTCTGCCGCTTCTCCAGGTCCTTGAGCGCGGATTTGGCGCCGCGGGCCGCGGCGGCCACGCCCTTGCCGGTGCCGCCACCGCCGAGCGCGGTCTCCAGCGCGTCGCGCTCGACCCCGTCCTTGGCCTCGCTGACCGCGGCCGCCTCCGCCTCGGCCGTCTTGACCAGCTCGTCCGCGCTGGTGAACACGTCGTTGGGGCGGCGAAGGCCGGTGGGGATGCGCAGCACGGCCTCCCGGCGGGCGCGGGCCTCCGGGTCGGTGGCCAGCCTGCGGGCCCGGCCGACGTGCCCGCCGCAGACCGAGGCGGCCCAGGTGGCCACGTCGGCTGGAATGCCGTCGCGGCGGCGCAGCACGTCCTCGATGGCGGCCACGGTGGGCGTGCCAAGGGCGAGCACCCGGCAGCGGGAACGGATGGTGACCGAGACGTCCTCGGGGTGATCCGAAGGCGCGCAGAGCAGGAACACGGTTCGCGACGGGGGTTCCTCGACCGCCTTGAGCAGTGCGTTGGCCGCGCCCTCGGTGAGCCGGTCGGCGTCCTCGATGATCACCACCTGCCAGCGTCCGCCGGTGGGGCGGCGGGCGGCGATCTGCACCAGCGCGCGCATCTCGGCGACCGCGATGGACAGCCCTTCCGGCACCACCAGGCGCACGTCGGCGTTGGTGCCGCCGAGCGCGGTGTGGCAGGGGCGGCACTCACCGCAGCCGCGCACCCCGTCGGCGCCGGGCTGGACGCACTGCAGTGCCGCGGCGAAGGCGCGCGCGGCCACCGAGCGGCCGGAGCCGGGCGGACCGGTGAACAGCCAGGCGTGGGTCATCGCGCCGGGGGTGATCGGGCGGCCTTCGACCAGGTCGGCGGCTGCCCGCGCGGCGGTGGACAGGGTGCGCACCGCGTCGGGCTGACCGACAACGCCGCCCCACACGCCGCTGGTGGGCGCCTGCTGGATGGCCTCTTCGGTGAGCGTCACGGGTTCTATCCTGCCTCGGCGGCTGACAATCCTTGTTCCGGCGTGCTGGTCTGCCGCGCGGCGAGCACCGGGCGGACCGCCTCGCGCACCCGTTCGGCGACCTCCTCGACCCCGCCGCCAGCCTCCACCACCACGTAGCGGTCAGGTTCGGCCGCGGCCATCTCGGTGAGCAGCCGGTGCATCCGCCAGGGCTGTTCGGCCAGGTTGGCCGAGGGGGTGGCCGGGTCCTTGTCCAGCAGCACGGTGACGTCGGCGGCCAGCCTGCCGGTGGAGAACTCGGCGAGGCCCTCCAGTTCGGCCGCGTCCATCCCGGCGCCCGCACCCAGTTCGGCCAGTCCGCCGTGCACCGAGCGCTCCATGACCACCACCGAACCGGCTTCCAGGGCTGGTTTGACGATCTGTTCGACCAGGTCGGCGCGGACCGCGGCGGACATCAGCACCTGCGCCCGCGGGCTGTGCAGTCCGGCCTCGGCGAGCAGTTTGCGTTCCTCGCCTGCGGGATCGGCGGCCAGCACCACCGCCTGACCCTCCGCGCGCAGCCAGTCGGCCAGCCGCTGGGACTGGGCGGAGGTGTCCGCGACGGTGTCGCCCTCCACCGCGATCAGCAGGCCGCTGCTGCGGCGCGGGCGGCGCAGCGCGGACATCAGGTCGGACAGGATGGGGCCGCTGCGCCGGTCGTCCATCTGCCGGTAGGCGATCACGCCGAGCACGGCGGCGATGATGCCGGCGCCGAAGAGGATGGGCCGGGTGCCGTCCACGGTCAGCTCGGCGCCGAAGATGTTCCAGGTCCGCGGCGGCAGCAGGCCGACGAGCACCGGGACCAGGGCCATCGAGCCCATCAGCACCAGCCGGACCAGGGACTGCATGAAGGCCACGGTGCGGCCGCGGATCTCGTCCTCGACCCTGGCGCCGATGATGGTCATACCGGTCAGGAAGGCCACGCCCGCCGAGGCGCCGACGCCGATCACGGCGAGCAGCGCCAGCCACAGGTGCGGGGCCATCGCGACCAGCAGCAGCACCGCCCCCGCGCCGACGATGGCCGCGCCGAAGAGCCGGTTGTGCGGGATGCGCTGGGACAGCTTGGGCGCGACGACCATGCCGCTGCCCAGGCCGAGGAAGATCGAGACGAACAGCAGGCCGTAGCTGGCGTCGCCGCCCTTGAGGCTGACCGCGTACAGCTTGGCGCAGGCGATCACCGCGCCACCGGCGGTGAACGCGCCGGCGATGCCGATCACCAGGCCGCGGATCAGCGGAGTGGTGCCGACGAACCGCAGCCCGTCCCTGATCAGCGCGAGCAGGCTGGCACTGCGTACCTGCTCGGCCCTTTCCCCGGCCCGGCCGGAGATCTCCGGGATGCGGGTGGCCAGGGTGATCGAGCTGGTCAGGTAGATCAGCCCGTTGAGCACCAGCGCGAAGTAGACGATCTGGGTCGGGGTCAGCGGCAGGAACAGGGTGGGGCCGAGCACGGTGAGCGCGGTGAACAGCCCGGAGGCGGTCACCACGGAGACCCCGTAGGTCATCACCATGGACAGCTGGTTGGCCGTCTCCACCTGGGCCGGTCTGCGCAGCAGGTTGGGGATGGAGGCGTCCTTGGCAGGCACCCAGAACAGGGTGCACAGCTCCAGCAGGAAGGTGGCCACGAACAGCCACCACAGCGAGCCGGCCAGCGGGATGCTCAGCAGCACCAGGCAGCGCAGCACGTCGCAGACCACCATCAGCCTGCGCCGGTCGAACTTGTCGGCCAGCGCCCCGGCCAGCGGGGCCAGCAGCAGCGCGGGCAGCAGTTTGATCGCGACCACGCCGCCGAAGGCGAAGCTCTGCGCCTGGTAGCCGGTGGTGAGGTTGGTGGCCAGCGCGGTGGTGGCCAGCAGGGCGAGCCAGTCGCCGACGCTGCACAGCGAGTTGACCGCCCAGAGCCTGCGGAACGGGCCGATGGCCAGCACACTGCGCACCCGGTGCACGGTGGAGGCCGACGACTCGGCTGGTTCCTGCCGGATCCTGCTCACCTCGCTCGCGCTGACGTGCACGTCCCCGAACGCGCCCCAGGGTAGCCGGGCGCTAGCCGAGCAGGCCGGAGAACCAGCTGATGAAGCTGGAGAGGAAGGCGAGCACGAGCACCACGGTGAGGATGATCAGCGCCAGGAAGCCGAGGGTGGCCCCGCTGATCCCACCCGCCGGCAGCGCGCGGCGCAGTTCGGGCAGCCGGGGTCGCGGGATGCGGGCCTTGGGCACGAACCGGCGCCGGGGCAGGGGTTCGACCTGCTGGTGGAACGGGGTGGCCTGGGCGTAGCCGGGCAGTGGCTGGTCGGCCTCTGCGCTGAGCGCGGCCTCGATGGCGGCACGTAGCCGGTCCGGGTCGCCGGTGGCGTCCGGGGTGTCGATCCGTCGCGGTGTTTCCTCGCCCGCCGGGTTGCGGGGCGGGAGCAGCGCGTCGGGCATCGGGGCCGGGGGTGACGGCGACTGGGTGCCGTCCCCACCGGAGAGCGCGTCCTTGGCCACGGAAGCCACCTCCCGGAACCAGGTTAACGCCGGTTCCGGGAGGTAGCCGGGTGAATCAGGACTTGCTGGCCGCCTTGGACTTGCTCGCGGCCGGCTTGGCCGCGGTCTTGGTGGCCGTCGTCTTGGTGGTGCTCTTGGCCGCCGTGGTCTTCGCGGTGGCCGTCTTGGTGGTCTTGGCCGCGGTGGTCTTCTTCGCCGCGGTCGTCTTGGCGGCCGCCTTCTTCGGCGCGGCCTTCTTCTTCGGCGCCGGGCCCTTGGCGCGCTTCTCCGCGAGCAGTTCGGCCGCGCGCTCGTCGGTGAGGGTCTCCACGCTGTCGCTCTTGCGCAGCGAGGCGTTGTACTCCCCGTCGGTGACGTACGGACCGAACCGGCCGTCCTTGACCACCATCGGCTTGCCGGAGACCGGGTCGTTGCCCATCTCCTTGAGCGGCGGGGCCGAGGCTGCGGCCTGGCGGCCACGCTTCTTCGGCTCGGCGTAGATCGCCAGCGCCTCTTCCAGGGTCACCGTGAACAGCTGTTCCTCGGTGACCAGGGAGCGGGAGTCGGTGCCCTTCTTCAGGTACGGCCCGTAGCGCCCGTTCTGCGCGGTGATCTCCTCGTTGGAGGCCGGGTCGACGCCGACCACCCTGGGCAGGGACAGCAGCCGCAGCGCGTCCTCCAGGGTGATCGAGGCCAGCTCCATGTCCTTGAACAGCGAGCCGGTGCGCGGCTTGTTCTTGCTGCCCTCGGGCAGGACCTCGGTGACGTAGGCGCCGTAGCGGCCGTCCTTGGCCACGATGTCGTGCCCGGAGACCGGGTCGGTGCCGAGGGTGCGGCCCTCCATCGGGGTGGAGAACAGGGTCTCGGCGATCTCGGCGGACAGCTCGTCCGGCGGCAGTTCGTCTGGCAGGTTGGCCCGCTGCGACTCACCGGTGGCGTTGCCGCTCTCGTCCAGTTCCGGCCGCTCCAGGTAGGGGCCGTAGCGGCCGACCCGGACCACCACGGTGCGCCCGGCCTCGTCGGAGAACAGCGGGATGGAGTTCACCTCGCGGGCGTCGATGTGCTCGACGCTGGAGCCGACCAGCTTCTTCAGCCCGCCTGCCCGGCCGATCGAGCCCTCAGGGCCGATCTCGCCGCCGAAGTAGAACCCGGCCAGCCAGGCGGTGCGCTCCTGGCGGCCGCCGGCGATGCCGTCGAGTTCGTCCTCCAGCGCGGCGGTGAAGTCGTAGTCCACGAGCCGGCCGAAGTGCTGTTCGAGCAGGCCGACCACTGCGAAGGCGACCCAGGAGGGCACCAGCGCGGAGCCCTTCTTCCACACGTAGCCGCGGTTCTGGATGGTGCTGATGGTCGGCGAGTAGGTGGACGGGCGGCCGATGCCCAGCTCCTCCATCGCCTTGATCAGGCTGGCCTCGCTGTAGCGCGGCGGCGGGCTGGTGGTGTGGCCGTCCGGGGACAGCTCGTTGGCCAGGATCGCCTGTCCCTTGGCCAGGTTGGGCAGCCTGCGCTCGGCGTCGTCGCTCTCGCCACCGGCCTCGGAGTCCACCGCTTCGACGTAGGCCTTGAGGAACCCGGCGAAGGTGATGGTGCGGCCGGAGGCGGCGAAGACGCACTCCTCGCCGCTGGTGGCGGTGCCGGTGATGCGCACGCTCAGGGTGGTGCCGCGGGCGTCGGCCATCTGGGAGGCGATGGTGCGCTGCCAGATCAGCTCGTAGAGGCGGAACTCGTCGGACTCGAGTTCGTTGGCGACCTCGCCGGGGGTGCGGAAGGACTCACCGGCCGGCCGGATCGCCTCGTGCGCCTCCTGGGCGTTCTTGACCTTGCGGGTGTACTGGCGCGGGGTCTTGCTGACGTACTCCGCGCCGTAGAGGTGGGTGGCCTGCCTGCGTGCCGCGGTGAGCGCGGTCTCCGACAACGTGGTGGAGTCGGTACGCATGTAGGTGATGTAGCCGTTCTCGTACAACCGCTGCGCAACGCGCATGGTGCGCTCGGCGGAGAAGCGCAGCTTGCGGCCGGCCTCCTGCTGCAGGGTCGAGGTCATGAACGGCGCGTAGGGCTTGCGGGTGTAGGGCTTCTCCTCCACCGAGGTGACCGCGTAGGGCGCGCCCTCCAGCGCGGCGGCCAGTGCGCGGGCCTCGGTCTCGACCAGCACCCGCACGTCGGAGGCCTGCTTGAGCCTGCCGTCCGGGCCGAAGTCGCGGCCGGTGGCCAGGCGGGCGCCGTCCACGGTGTGCAGCCGGGCGCCGAAGGTGCGCGGGTCGGCCTGGGCGCCCGCGTCGAGCACGGCGGCGATGTCCCAGTACCCGGCGGAGCGGAAGCGCATCCGCTCGCGTTCGCGTTGGACCACGATCCGGGTGGCCACCGACTGGACCCGGCCCGCCGAGAGCTTCGGCATGACCTTCTTCCACAGCACGGGGCTGACCTCGTAGCCGTAGAGCCGGTCCAGGATGCGGCGGGTCTCCTGGGCGTCGACCAGGTCCTGGTCCAGGTCGCGCGGGCTGGCCGCGGCGGCCCGGATGGCGGACTCGGTGATCTCGTGGAAGACCATCCGGCGCACCGGGACCTTGGGCTTGAGCGTCTCCAGCAGGTGCCAGGCGATGGCCTCGCCCTCGCGGTCACCGTCTGTGGCCAGGTAAAGCTCGTCGACGCCCTTGAGCGCCTGCTTCAGTTCGTTGACGGTGGTCTTCTTGTCCACCGAGACGACGTAGAGCGGTTCGAAGTCGTTGTCCACGTCCACGCCCAGCCGGGCCCAGGACTCGCTCTTGTACTTCTCCGGCACGTCCGCGGCGTTCTTGGGCAGGTCGCGGATGTGTCCCTTGGAGGACTCCACGACGAAGTTGCGCCCGAGGTACGAGGCGATCTTACGGGCTTTCGCGGGCGACTCGACGATCACCAGTCGTCGGTTAGCTGAGCCACCGCCCGCCCCGTTTTCGCTGCTCTTCGTCCGTGCCACGCGCGCCTGCTTCCTTGTCTGACCGATCTGCCCGTCCACCCGGCCGGGCCCCCCAGCTTGCCGTGATGACCCCCGTGCAATGACCCATCATGACAGCCGCTGTGCGCGGTCACCCACGCCGATGTGGTCACAGGCCCCCGGGGGCACCCGTTTCAACAGCCGGTAAGACCGTTGACTTCCAGTGTTTCGCCGCCGACTTCCGGGGGTGGCGGCCATTCGGCCGACAGGATGTGCTGAACCACCCCAGTCCTCTTCGCCCTGCTCGAAGGAGATCCCGGATGACCAGGCGTTTTGTCGGTTTTGTGGCGGCTGCGGCTGCCGCGATGACGATCACGGGCACGCTCGCGGCTGCCCCGGCGACGGCCGCGCCGAACGCGGTGGACTACACCGCGATCGTGGCGCTGAACAATTGTTCCGGTTCGGTGGTCCGGCCCTCCGGCGCGGCGAACACGGACAAGGCGCTGGTGCTCACCAACGGTCACTGCGTGAAGTTCATGGCCGCGGGCGAGGTGATCCTGAACCAGCCCAGCGCGCGCACCTTCACCCTGCTGAACTCCACCGCGCAGACCCTGGGCACGCTGACCGCGACCAAGCTGGCCTACGCGACCATGACCGACACCGACCTGGCGCTCTACCAGCTGCGGGAGAGCTACGCCGACATCGAGAGCCGGTACCGGACCAAGGCGCTGACCCTCAACTCCGTGCACCCGAAGCAGGGCGCGGACATCCGGGTGGTCTCCGGTTACTGGAAGCGGATCTACTCCTGCAAGGTCGACGCCTTCGTGCACCAGCTCAAGGAGGCGAACTGGACCTGGAAGGACTCGCTTCGCTACACCTCCAGCTGCAACACCATCGGCGGCACCTCGGGCTCGCCGATCATCGACACCGCGGACAACACCGTGGTCGGGGTGAACAACACCGGTAACGAGAACGGCGGCCGGTGCACCCAGAACAACCCGTGTGAGGTGGACCCGGCCGGGAACGTGACGGTGCGCCGCGGCATCAACTACGGGCAGCAGACCTTCCAGGTCAACGCCTGCATGAGCACCGGCAACAACGTGGATCCGAACAAGGCGGGCTGCACGCTGCCCAAGCCGAGGGTCTGAGCCAGGAAAAGTGCCCGAAGGGGCCGTTCCGCACGGTGGGAGTGCCCGGAACGGCCCCTTCGGCTTCGCGCTGACCGGCACTCAGGCGGCCGGCCAGAAGCTCTGCGCGGCCGCCACCGGGGTGGGGCCGACGAGTTCGGCGAGGCGGGCCAGCCGCCGTCGCCCGGTGAAACGCAGTGCGGGACCACCCGCCTTGACGCCGAGCAGGTGCCCGGCCAGGCCCAGCCGGAGCAGGGCCGCGGCCAGCAGCGGGTGGGTTTCCGGCGCGAGCGGGTCGAGGCCGAGCAGGTAGCCGCTGGTCTCCAGCGCGCCCGCGGTCAGCGCCCAGATCCGCAGGGCAGGGCCGTCCAGTTCCAGGTCCTCCGGGACGGCCTTCTCGGTGCCGCGCAGCCAGGCGGTGGCCAGTGGCGCGAGGTCGCAGCGGAAGGCGGTGCGCAGCAGCCTGCGGCCGTCCTCGGTGGGGCTGACCTCGGCCTGCACCCCGCGCTCGGCGCAGGCCAGCGCCACGGCGTGCGCCCGCCACGGTTCGGCCAGTTCGACCGAGACCTTGGCCGCGGTGCCCCGGCCGAAGCCGACCGCCTGACCAGGGCCGCACAACAGCCCGGCCAGGTCGGCAACCCTCGGTTGCCTGGCCTCCGCGGAGTAGAAGGACAGTTGTCCCACGGGTGCAGCGTAGAACACATGTTCGACTCAGGCGACGGCCAGATCCACCCGATGGAGTGAATTTCTGGGGTGCTTCAGTGGTTCTTCCGCCCGACGCTCAGTGCTCTCGCCTGCTCGCCCCCACTGTCCGGATGGAGGCGATCGGCCAGGCAGGTGCGGTGCGCGAGGACCGTGTGGCTGCCAGGGCCGTCGTGGCTGCGCACGTCGAGGACCAGGCCGTCGCCGCCGGCGCTGAGCACGGTGTCCTGGCCGCAGAAGTCACAGGACCTGCGGAAGGTCTCCAGGTCGGCCGGCCGGAGGCTGAGTCGCACCCACGCGGGGTCGGACCATCGCCGGACGGCGTCGACGACCGCGTCGATCTCGGCGCCGACCGGCGGGAACAGCGCGTACACCGCATCGCCGGGGGTCTCCTGGCCGAACTGCGCGAGCATGTCCACCGACGCGCCGACCTGCTCGTGGCCGACGATCTGCACGCCCACACCCCAGGGGGCGTGGCTCAGCACGATGGCCCGGACTCGTTGACCGGGCAGGAAAACCAGACTCTCCGTCTCGAAACGTTCCATGATCGCGCGATCATCGCGAACGAACCCGGAGGCTGTCCAGGCAGTTCCACGCGATCCGGGCGGGTCAGCCGCCGAAGGCGCCCTCGGTGTCCTTGACCATCCGCTGGCACTCGGGGGCCTTGCGGTAGGCCTCCTCCATCCCGGGCGCGGTGCGGACCTCCTCGAACTTGGCCAGAAGCCGGGCCGGGTCGAGTTCCTCGGCGGCGAAGGGCTGCAGCTTCTCCTCGAAGCGGGGGTCCTTGACGTCCAGTCCGGCCACCTCGGGCTGCTTGCGCTTGATCGTCTCGACCGCGGTGCCGAGGTAGCCGATCAGCTCGTTGTGGGTGTCCTGGCGCAGTGCGGCCGGGCGGCCAAGGCTGGTCAGCTCGGTCCTGGCGGTGCCGAGGGCGCCTTCGGTCGCGCCGAGGTAGGCGACGGTGGCGGCCTTGCGGTCCTCCGGCTTGTGGTCGGGGGAGTTGGCCTTGAGCGCGGTGAGCATGGCCCGCATGGAGCCGCCGAGGCCCTTGCAGACCGCGTCGTTCCAGCGCACCGGGTCGGCGTTGGTCCCGCCGGGGGCCGGCTGGCCGCCACTGGGCGCGGGCGGCTGCCCGCCGGGACCGCGGTCCACGCTGCCGCTGGCGCTGGTTTCCGGGGCTGAGGTGGCGCTGGAGCCACTGGACGGCGTGTCGGCACCCTGGGGGGCGGGCGTGTCGCCACCGGAGCCACAGGCGGCCAGGACCAGGGTGAGACCGGCGGCCGCGGCCAGGACGCCGGCGGGGGTACGGCGGGCCATGAAAGCTCTCCTCTTCGCTGGGGGCGCTCGCCGACGCTAGGCGACGCCCCGTGAGAACGAGGTGCGGCCCGTCCCCTGAGCCGGGGACGGGCCGCATCTGTCTAGCTATCCGCCATCAGGTGCTGCCATCAGGCAGCGCCGTTGGCGACCTTCTCGCCCTCGGACGGGCTGTCCTCGGCGATGGCGGTGCCGCGCCGCTTGGACACGATCACCGCGCCGATGATGACCAGCACCGAGAAGATGGCGATGGCCGCCCGGATCGCCGGGGAGGCGTCCGCGCCGACGGACAGGGTGACGATCGCGGGCGCGATGAGCACCGCGACCAGGTTCATCACCTTGATCAGCGGGTTGATCGCCGGGCCAGCGGTGTCCTTGAACGGGTCGCCGACGGTGTCGCCGATGATCGTCGCGGCGTGCGCGTCGGAGCCCTTGCCGCCGTGGTGGCCGTCCTCGACCAGCTTCTTCGCGTTGTCCCACGCGCCACCGGAGTTGGCCAGGAACACCGCCATCAGCGTGCCGGAGGCGATGGCGCCTGCCAGGTAACCGGCCAGCGGGCCCACGCCGAGGCCGAAGCCGACCGCGATCGGGGCCAGCACCGCGAGCAGGCCGGGGGTGGCCAGCTCACGCAGCGAGTCCTTGGTGCAGATGTCCACGACCCGGCCGTATTCCGGCTTGGTGGTGCCGTCCATGATCCCGGGGTTCTCCCGGAACTGGCGGCGCACCTCGAACACGATCGCGCCCGCGGCCCTGGTGACCGCGTTGACGGCCAGGCCGGAGAACATGAACACCACGGCCGCGCCGATGATCAGGCCGACCAGGATGCCGGGGCCGTAGACGACGAAGTCGGCATCGGCGAAGGCCTGGCCCGCGCCGAGCAGCGCCTGCTTGATCGCGTCGGTGTAGGAGCCGAACAACGCGGTCGCGGCCAGTACCGCGGTCGCGATCGCGATGCCCTTGGTGATCGCCTTGGTGGTGTTGCCCACCGCGTCCAGCTCGGTGAGGATCTGCGCGCCCTCGCCGTGCACGTCACCGGACATCTCGGCGATGCCCTGGGCGTTGTCCGAGACCGGGCCGAAGGTGTCCATCGCGACGATGACGCCGACGGTGGTCAGCAGACCGCAACCGGCCAGCGCGATCGCGAACAGCGCGACCGTGATGGAGCCGGAGAGCAGGAACGCGCCGTAGACCGCGCCGCCGATGACGATGGCGGTGTAGACCGCGGACTCGAAACCGACCGAGATACCGGCCAGCACGACGGTGGCCGCGCCGGTGAGCGAGGTCTTGCCGACGTCCTTGACCGGGCGGTAGTCGGTGCCGGTGAAGTAGCCGGTCAGCCACAGGATGATGCCGGCCAGCACGATACCGATGATCACCGCGATGGCCGCGACCATGGCCGGGTTGCCCTCGGTGGCCCCGATCTCCGGGCTGACGCTGGTCAGGCCGGAGAAGGTGTTGGGCAGGAAGGCGAAGGCCGCGATCGTGCACAGCACCGCGGAGATGATCGCGGAGATGTAGAAGGAGCGGTTGATCGCGGTCAGGCCGCTCTCCCCGACCCTGGCCTTGGTGATGTAGACGCCGAGCACCGCGGTGAGCACACCGATGGCAGGCACGATCAGCGGGAACATCAGGCCCTGCGTGCCGAAGGCCGCGGTGCCCAGGATCAGCGCGGCGACCAGGGTCACCGCGTAGGACTCGAACAGGTCGGCGGCCATACCGGCGCAGTCACCGACGTTGTCGCCCACGTTGTCCGCGATGGTCGCGGCGTTGCGCGGGTCGTCCTCGGGGATGTTCTTCTCCACCTTGCCGACCAGGTCGGCGCCGACGTCAGCGGCCTTGGTGAAGATGCCGCCGCCGACTCGCATGAACATCGCGAGCAGCGCGGCGCCGAAGCCGAAGCCCTCCAGCACCTTCGGGGCCTGGCCCGCGTACACCAGCACGACCAGCGCGGCGCCGAACAGGCCGAGGCCGACGGTCATCATGCCGACCACGCCACCGGTGCGGAAGGCGATCCGGGTGGCCTTCTCGCGGCCACCGGTCTCGTTGGCCGCCGCCGCGACCCGCACGTTCGCGCGGGTCGAGAGCCACATGCCGAGATAACCGATCGCCGCGGAGAAAACCGCGCCGACGATGAAGAACAGGGAACGGCCGAGCCGTTCCATCCAGTCCTCCGCGGGCAGTGCGAACAGCAGCAGGAACACCAGGGCGACGAAAATGCCGAGGGTCCGGAACTGCCGGTTCAGGTAGGCCGCTGCTCCTTCCTGCACCGCGGTGGCGATCTCCTGCATCTTCGCGGTGCCCTGGCCTGCGGCCAGCACCTCGCGGAGCAGGATGTACCCAATGACTAGGGCGGCGAGGGCGACTACGGCGACGACCGCGACAATTCCGCGGTCACCCCCGGTGAGCACCAGTTGCTCCGCCGCCCAGTTGCCCTGGGCGAGGCTTTGGGGGGACATCCGTCCTCCTGCTTCTCCGTGGTCCGTGCGCCAGGAGCCGGGCTCTTGCGTCCGCTCTGACGCGTGGTGAGTCACGCGCGCCGCCATCTCGGCGGCGCGACGGAGGCGGAGTCTATTGGCAAGGTCACAGGGCCTTGCGGGGCGTCCCTTGTCAAATACCTAGAGTGACTTCGGGGCAGGTGCGCTAGACCGTTCAAGTGGTCTGAGCTGTGGATCTTGGTCCGTTCGGGCGTGGGCGCGAACCGACGGTGTGCTGTGTCAGGCTGCCGTGGTGGGCGCACGAGCGGAGCGGACGGAGCGGACCGGTCGGCGGCCGGGCCGGGGCGGTGGGCTGCTGGACCGGGTGGTCGCCGGCATCCCGTTGGAGTCCTCCCCGTTGACCCATGTGGCCGAACTACCCGAACGCGTTGCCGCGCATACGGACTGGCCCGCCTGGGCGGCCCCGCCCTTGATCGAGAAGTTGACCGACTCCGGGGTGCCGCGGCCGTGGGCGCACCAGGCGGAGGCGGCCGGGTTGGCGTGGTCGGGTGCGCATGTGGTGATCGCCACCGGCACCGCCTCCGGCAAGTCCCTCGCCTACCAGTTGCCGGTGCTGTCCCGACTGCTCGAAGACCCGAAGGCGACCGCGCTGTACCTGTCCCCGACCAAGGCGCTGGGCGCGGATCAGTTACGTGCGGTGAAGGAGTTGGACCTGCCGGGGGTGCGCCCGGCCGCCTTCGACGGCGACACCCCGCTGGTGGAGCGGGACTGGGTCCGCGCGCACGCCAGGTGGATCTTCACCAACCCGGACATGATCCACCGCGGCATCCTGCCGGGGCACCAGCGCTGGGGCGCGTTCTTCCGCAGGCTGAGTTATGTGGTGATCGACGAATGCCACAGTTATCGCGGCCTGTTCGGCTCGCACGTGGCCCTGCTGCTGCGCAGGTTGCGCCGGATCGCGGCCCGCTACGGCGCGAACCCGACCTTCGTGCTGGCCTCGGCCACGGTGGCCGACCCGGCCGCCTCGGCCACCCGCCTCACCGGCCTGCCCTGCACCGGCGTCACCGAGGACGCCTCCCCGGCGGGCCCGCGCACCATCGCGTTGTGG